>NZ_AEEB01000001.1 GCF_000179775.1 Ahrensia sp. R2A130 | reverse complement strand
ACCACACCATTGCTGCGGCCTGCGGCTGGGTCAGATCCAGGTCGAGGGCCCAACGGTAGTTCGTTGCAAGCGTCCGGCGCAGATCACCGACCGTACCTGTCGCCTGCAATTTCCCGTCATCATTTGCGCCCATGCAATGGCAAAGACCGTCGACGAGATCACCATGCGGTTCCAATACGAGCGACGCGACAAGCTCCTGAAGAGCTTCGGAATACGCTTCGCTCCGCTGTACGATCGCGTCCCACGGCATCTGTTGCATCAGATCCGCGGAGAGGCCGGTATGGAAATCTGCAAACTCCGCCCGAAGCGCAACAATCTCCGCCTGCGCTTGCGGATCATCGACGTTCCAACTTTGGAGATGTTGCTTGGCACGGTCGCAAAGAGCGAGGAATTCATCGCCATTTGCAGCACTCTCCAACGCCCTGACGCGGGCCAGTGCAGTCTCACGCACCAGTATCCAGTTGTTCAGCAGCACAGGGTGGCTCACCAAAAAGGGCGCCATGCCAAGTCCGGTAGAATTTCCTATGCCCAAAACGCGCTTCTGCTTTTGGCCGAGTTTGGCAGCATTCTCATTACGTGCTCGTGCGACGTGCTCCACCAGCGCAAACGTAAATTCACGAATGAGATAGACCGCCAGCATTTCCAAGCGAAACGGCGCGGTTGCGGCTTCGCGGTCGGCCATACCGAACTTACCGTTTCCATACACCGCTGTGGTCCGCATCAAATAGCCGGTCGCAGCAAAAACGTCGGCATCAGGTTGGCGACCTTCCGCGAGTGCATCGACCACGTGAGCAAACAAGCGCACGGATTTATTGGCGCGAGAGACCACCAGCACTTTAGGGTGATAGCGCCCGGCTTCCTGCGTCTTCGCGTTGCGACCCAGATGATCGATGTCATCAGCCGTGGGAACGCCGTCGAATAACACAAAGCAAGCGTCCCACGCGGTGGCTATAACGCGGTCGGACCGATCCGCATCATCAAGCGCGCAGGTCCACGCGATCAGCGTCATGCGCCGACCGTCGAGAGTAAGCGAAAACGTAGCGTGGCCAAACCCGGCCGCGTCCCATTCAGTCTCCGTATCCACATCACACCCCTGCGCCGCAAGATCGCGCAGCAGCGACCGCAGGAACGAAAGCCGCGTTGGAAACGACACGCCCATACGCGACAGCCGCATGATGTCGGATGCCGGACGCAACGGCGTTTGCGGTAAAATCTCTATGTTCTCTTCAATGCTCATAACGTCCTCCCCGACGTTTAGCTGGTGGCTGGCCCGAAACTCGTTTCGTAAAAGCGCAACCAGTTGTCGCCCATAATGCCATCGATTTCGTTTGCAGCAAAACCGGCGTCAGCCAAACCGGCGCGCAGGTTTCCAAAGTCGCGATTGTCCACAAACCACTCCGGCTGGGGCGGGAAACCGGCGTTGGATGCGGAGCCTTCGCCATAATCCATCTGCTTCGACCAACGGCCATTCCGCATCCATTCGACAACACTGTCCGGTTGGTCCTGGCAAAGGTCGGAGCCGATACCGAGATGCTCTGCGCCGTAGTGTTCAGCAGCATCGGCAATGGCCTTACAGAAGCTTTCCAACGTGCAATCGCTGCCGTCTTTCAGGTGGTGCGGGTAGAGCGAGAAACCCAGCATACCGCCTGCGTCCGTCAGCGCCTTCAGCACCTCGTGCGATTTGTTGCGCAGTGCCGGATGCCAAGCGTGAGGGTTCGCATGGGTAATCGCGATGGGCCGCGCAGAGAGCTCGATCGCTTCCAGCGTTGAGCGGTCGGCGGAATGGCTCATGTCGATCACCATGCCGACACGGTTCATCTCGGCAATCGCCTGCTTGCCGAAGCGCGTAATGCCCGGGTCTTCCGCCTCGTAACATCCCGTCGCAAGCAGCGACTGATTGTTGTAGGATAGCTGCATGAACCGCCCGCCAAGCCGGTGCAGAATTTCGATCAACCCGATATCATCTTCCATCGGCGATGGGTTCTGAAATCCGAACAGAATCGCGGTCACGCCGTCGCGTTTTGCAGCGCAGACATCGTCTGCCGTGTAGGCCATGCGGATGAGATCGGGGTAGCACTCGAACCAGCCGTTCCACTGTTCGATATTCGAGACCGTCTCACGAAACTGCTCGTGGTAGGCGATGGTGACATGCACAGCATCCACCCCGCCCTCACGCATCTGACGGAAAATCTTTTCCGACCAGTTGGCATATTGTAGATTATCGATGGTGAAATGGCTGGTCATGGCAAATTTCTAGCACGGTTTTCGCCCGGCTTCGATACGCGATCACGACATGGCTTTGCCAGTCGCGACCCAACCCCTTATGTATAAATTCAATCGATACAAAGGAACCTTCGCCCCATGTCAGAAATGTCTAAAATCGCTCTCGTCACCGGCGCTTCATCCGGGATTGGCCGCAACGCAGCATTGAGCCTGTGCAAAGCAGGTTGGACCGTTATTGGCACGGGTCGTCGTCAGGATGCGCTGGATGAAACGGCAGCTCAAGCAAGCGGCGGCGAAATGGTCGGCATCGCAGCAGACGTGACCAACGAAGCCAGCGTGGACAATTTGTTCGCGGAAATCGCCAAGCGTTTTGGAAAGCTGGATTTCGTCTTCAACAATGCCGGCAACAACGTACCCGCCACCAATTTCGGCGATCTGACGCTGGATCAGTGGAACACTGTCATGTCGGTGAACCTCAACGGCGCATTCCTGATCGCCAACCGCGCCTACGCCATGATGCGCGACCAGAAGCCGAGCGGCGGCCGCATCGTCAATAACGGTTCGATTTCCGCCCATGTACCGCGCCCCGGCTCCGCGCCTTACACCGCGTCCAAGCACGCGATCACAGGCCTGACGCGATGCATCTCGCTGGACGGTCGCCCGCTGGGCATTTCCTGCGGCCAGATCGATATTGGCAACGCAGCGTCCGACATGACAGCGCGCATGAGCGGCGGTGTTCCACAGGCCGATGGAACCATGAAAAGCGAGCCAACAATGGATGTGCAAAATGTCGGCGACGCCGTCGTTCACATGGCAAGCCTTTCGCCAGACGCAAACATCCTGTTCATCACCGTAATGGCCAACGAAATGCCATTCGTCGGCCGTGGCTAACTTGTGGTGTTGTCCGTTCCGGGCTGGTGAGCGCAGCGAACGACGGCGAAAAGCCGTCCGGCGAGCAATCCCGCCGCCCTCGCGGAGCGATTGGCAACGCCAAACTGCGTGAGCGCAAGAAAATCCAATGGCCAAAGGCCATTGGTGGGTCTGGAGGGACTCGAACCCCCAACCAAGCGGTTATGAGCCGCTGGCTCTAACCATTGAGCTACAGACCCTGCACGGCTCCGATAGCGCACAGTGCAGGTTTCAACAAGCATCGGTTTGGACACATTTCAGCTTTGCCATATTTCGTGCGGCATTTTGCTCATTGATGCGCACAATTGAAAAACAGGAAATTTCTTATGCGCACACTTTCCATTGCAGCCATCATTCTGGCAGCGACCGCATCCATTCCAGCTATTGCCGAAGACACAACGCCTAAGCCCGGCGTGATTTCTGTATCCGCCACGGGCAATGCAGATGTAGCGCCAGACATGGCGATTTTGAATTTGATGGTTATGCGCGAAGCCGAAACCGCACGTGCAGCGCTTGATGCCAACACGCAGGCAATGGCAGCGGTGCTGACAGATATGAAGGCCGAAGGAATCGACGAGCGCGATTTGCAGACATCGAACTTCAACATAAATCCGCGCTATTTCTATCCGCCACGCAAGAATGACGGAACGCAAAAGCCGCCGCGCATTGTTGGCTATGTCGTGACCAACGGTTTGACGGTGCGCGTGCGTGATCTGGGCAAGCTTGGCACGATCCTTGATCGATCAGTGACGCTTGGCGTCAACAGCGGCGGTAACGTTCGGTTTGCGAACGATGATCCGGCAGAAGCCATCAATCAGGCCCGCAAGAACGCGATGGAAAATGCCATCGCTAAAGCCACGATGCTGACGGAAACCGCAGGCATTGGTCTGGCGCGCATCACGCAAATCAGCGAACAGAATCGCGGGCGTCCCCGGCCGCAGGCAATGGCCATGGCACGCTCTAAAATGGCTGCAGATGAAGCGGCACCTGTGCCGATCGCGGCAGGCGAAAACAGCTATAGCGTGACGGTGAATGTGACTTGGGAGTTGGCGCAGTAGGCCAAAGCCACACATTTCTGAGCGCCTGCAACCTAATTTCTCTAAGCGGGCAAAGCACCAACTCAGCTTCAGCACGAAGGGCACCGGCACCCAAGAAAAAGGGGCACCCTTTTTCCAAACAAAAAAAGTCCCGCCGGGCACGGCGGGACTCTCTTCGGGTGATGCTCGTCAGGCGGTCAGGCCGGGCGAATCGTTGTTGCCAGAGTTACCGGGCACGAACGAAACGCACCGGGCAAGACCGATGACGACCGAAGCCGATGACCACGCGGTCGCCCCACTGGCGGCCTGCAACCACAAGGCCACGACGGCCCTGACGGATGACATGTGCGCGGCGAATGCCGTTACGACGGGCCTTGCGCAGTGCGCGGGCCGGGCGGCAAGAACGAGCGTGGCGAGGACGGTAGCGATCATGGCGGTAGCCGCGATCGCGACGGAAACCGCGGTCGCGATTACCGACGTGAATGCCGACACCGGGACCACCGATGGAAACGCCGAAACGAACGTCGCCAGCCTGTGCTGCAGTAGTGGTTGCTGCCGTTGTTGTGATTGCGCCAAGCGCGATTGCACCGGCGACGAAAGCGGATTTCAAAGATGACATCATCATGGGAACTCTCCTCATTCAGTCGCCGCTGGGTGAATTTGAAGCGGGTGGGCAACCGATGAAGACAGGTTTAGAGGCGCAGCGCTGAACCGAACCGGAACAGCGCATTCATGTGACGTTCAGCTTGAGAGAAAGGCGGACTAACCGCCTCGCAATTAGCCCATAGGCGCGCGCAGAACCTTTGTCGGCACAGCGTCGAATACCTCATCAGGTACGAAGAAATCCGCCACCAACTGCCCGCCGGGCTCGTGGGCATAGATATCAAAATCGGAGACGCCTTCTTCGCGCAGCACTTGTTCATCGATGAAAAACTGGCCGGTGGTCTCTTTCGAATCGCGCGTCAGAACAGCGTGGGCAGCATCAGCCATAATCTCAGGCTTGCGGCTCATCTTCGCCATGGAGTCACCGCCCAACAGGTTGCGAACCGCTGCTGTGTCGATTGCCGTCAGCGGCCAAAGCGAGTTGACCGCGATACCCTGCTTGGCAAATTCTGCGGCCATGCCCAGTGTGCACATGGACATGCCGTATTTCGCCATCGTGTAGGCAACGTGCGGCGCGAACCATTTCGGGCTCATGTCCAATGGTGGCGCGAGGTTAAGGATATGCGGGTTAGTGCCCTTCGCCAGATGCGGCAAGCACAGTTTGGAAACGAGGAACGTGCCGCGCGTGTTGATCTGATGCATCAGATCGAAACGCTTCATGTCTGTCATCGGCGTGGGTGTCAGTTGAATAGCGGACGCATTGTTGATGCAAATATCAATGCCGCCAAATTTCTCAATCGTGGCATCCACCGCGGCCTGCACGATGGCTTCGTCACGAATATCGCAGACGACCGGCAGTGCTTTACCGCCAGCAGCCTCAATCTCTTCAGCAGCGGTATAAATTGTTCCCGGCAATTTTGGATGCGGCTCGGTCGTCTTCGCCGCGATCACCACATTCGCTCCGTCGCGGGCAGCACGCAGCGCAATTGCAAGGCCGATGCCACGCGAACCGCCGGACATGAAGATGGTTTTGTCTTTGAGATTGGCGGTCATAGCGGAACCTGAAGCGAAATGGATGGAACAGCGCTTTCGTAGCGGATCGGCACGGGCGGCGCACCCTTCATAAGCGCGGTTTTATGAAGCGCCGCAACGCCATTCGCGCATTCCAGCTCCAACCGCCAGTGACATGCATCACCAGCAAAATGATCAAAACCATCTCCAGCATCCGTGAAGAATGCAGATGAGCGCGTGACACCGTCTACGGGATAGCACCGCAGCAAAACCTCCGTCGCGTCGTGGGGTGAATTTATCTGCCATCCTACAGCTTGCGGCAGCACCGTGCCGCCACGAATGAAGACGGGTAAGAGGTCGAGTTGAACGGAAATAGTGATTGTCTCACCGCCCGTAAAATACTCGCCGGTCGCAAAATCAAACCAACCTTCTTCAACGGAAGGGAGATACACGTGCACTTGTCGAGCGCCCTCTTCCACCACTGGCGCCACTAGCACGTGTTCGCCAAGCATAAATGCATCATTGCCTGCACGACAGGCTTCATCGTTGAAATAGAAGAAGGTCGGCGCGATCATTGGCGCGCCTGTCGTGTGGCACTCGTAGGCCAGCGTGTAGAGCAACGGCATGAAGCGGGCACGCAGATCCATAGCGGCTTTGATCGCCGGAAACGCATCCTCATGCATCCAGGGCAAGTTTGGAATGTTGTCGAACTGCGCCTTCCATGAATTCATCACGCAACGCGGGTGCAGCGCCATCATTTGAAACCACCGTACCAACAATTCGGACTCAGGTGGAGGACCATCGAAACCACCAATATCATGGCCTGTGAACGGGAAGCCGGACAGCGACATCGAAAGCCCCTGTCGCAGGTTCCACTTCAGCGTGTGCCACGATGTGCGATTGTCACCGGACCAACTTTCTCCGTAGCGCGCTATGCCAATCGGTCCGGCTCGCGAAATTCCCCAAGGCCGCTGTGAAGGTGCATGGGCTGTCATTGCATCGCGGCTGGCGCGGGTCATAAGCAGTGCATGGACAGGCCGCGTTTCCATGCCAGGCAGCGGCGAGCTGAACCCATCAATAGTGGCAGTTTCGTCCCAGAGCTCGGCCTCGTTGTTATCGTTCCAGACGATGTCGAAACCCGGTCCCAGCACCTGCTCCGCGACATTGCGCTGCCACCATTGGGAAGCTTCCGAATTGGTGAAATCCAACTGCGCACCGTGTCCGCCCCAGAACATCTCGATTGCGGGCGATCCATCGTCGCGCTTTACAAACCAGCCGTCTGACGCTGCCTGTTCAAACGCATTATGGCCGGTCAACAGGACCGGCTTTACATTCGCCGCAGTGCGATAGCCCATGGCGCGAAGTTGTTTGAAAAATGCGAGCCGGTCGGGGAAACGTCCCTCATTCCAGTTGAAAACGTAACGCAGACCATCAGCACCAGCGGTGTAGCCAGACCCCAGATGTATCTGCGACAGCGACAGCCCGCGCTCGCGTGCCTCATGGGCAAAGTTGAGGATCACCTGCTGTGCCTGTGGGTGGTCGGCATGGTGCATGGTGGTGAAACCAAAACCCAATGCATGGCGCGGGGGCATGGCGGGCATGCCGGTAAGCCGGTGCAAGTTAGCTACCGCTTCCCCAACGCTCGGCCCCGCGAGCACGTAAAGCACGCAGCCCTTCTCGTTCATTTCCACATGGCGAAAGCGTTCGAAATAGTTGGAGTGTTCCGCCCCCAGATCGAACACTGTCTCGGCCATCGTGTCGTAAAGCAGTCCAGCGGAAGCATCTGGATTAGACACGATCACCCAAGGCGCATGTTTATAAAGCGGATCGGACGTCTCGGCGTTGTAGCCCAGCGCATCGCTTTGCAGGCATCTTAGGCGACGCCCCGTCCGGTCGAGCGGACCGGATTTATCGCCCAATCCGTAGTGGGCTTCGTCTTCGCCAAGAGCTTGAAAATGTTTGAGCTGACCGCTCTTTTCGAACCACTGCCAAGCCCCATTGGCGCGGTCGCGAAACAGGTTGCGCCACTCGACATCCACAAGTTGTTCCACCTGCATTTGCAGTGGACCATCGGTAGCAATCACAGACACTCTTAGTTGGCGCTTATCGGCTTCATGGGCGGGGTAACCGTAAGTTGAAAGCCGGTCCCGTCCTTCCACTTCAACATCGCCTTCGGGGGAGATCATCCATGTGCGATCCACGGTCAAACCTTCGCTGGGAATGACAGCAATGCGGACGATATCCGACGCAAGATAATCGACTGAAAGCCGAAATCCTTCGCTCAGTTCTGAGGTGAAACCTGCCGGTGTGGAAACCGGCTCGCCAATTGTTCGTAAAATACCCATGACCTTACGATTGCAGAGCAGAAGACCTCACGCAATCAGGGGGCTACGTCTTCTTCATCATCGCTGGACAGCGCCCTTGCTGTACCCCCGACTACGGCCTTGGTGCCGCGATAGGCCAGCTTGCCAGCGCCAACAGTGCCTTTAACGGCCAGCTTTGCTGCGCCGACAGTCGTGCCCACAACGGCGCCGGTGACGACGGCAGCCGCGCAACCGTGGAGCGCAAACGCGCTGCATAAAACGACCACTTTAATGATCACGTTGAAGTGTGATGATCTGCCTGCCATGGGGTGTTTCCTGTCGTGATCTTCCCCACCTTTACGCTTAGGGGTGAAGATCGCCTTAGCGAACCACAATCGAGCCCAAACTATGCCCACAGACCAAGCAGACGTAGCGATTATCGGTGCTGGCCTTAGCGGCTTAGCCTGCGCCTTACGGCTTCATCAGGCAGGGCTGAAAATCACCGTACTGGAAGCAGCATCACGCCCCGGTGGGCGCATCGGGGTCTTTGCGGACGCAGAAGGCACAACAATCGGCGATCTCGGTCCAACATGGGTCTGGCCGCGAGCCCAAGCGACCGTAAGTCGATGGGTAGACGAATTTCGTGTGCAACCTCTCCCCCAATATGAAACAGGCGATGCTGTCGTGGAAACCCGCCGCGATGAGCCGCCGCGCAAAACGCCACTACCGGGCCAATGGGGCATGACGCGGCTTGTGGGCGGGCCTTGGTCGTTGATCAGCGAGATTGTGAATTTGCTACCGCCGGAGACTGTTCGGACCAACGAACCAGTCACGGAATTCTGCGACATAGGCGGACATTTAGAAGTGAGCGGTAAAACAGGTTCCGTCGCGCAGGCGCGGCAAATTGTGGTGGCCACACCGTTGCGCATCGCAGCAGCAAACATGAAATTTCACGGCATGCTGGACAGCAGCACACTTCAGTTGATGGCCGCAGCACCCACTTGGATGGCCACGCAGGCCAAAGTGGTGATCGGCTACAAACAAGCGTTCTGGCGCGAGGCAGGTCTATCCGGACGCATAGCCAGCCATGTTGGACCAATGGTGGAAGTGCACGACCATTGCGGACCTGAAGCATCACCAGCAGCACTTTTCGGCTTTCTCGGCGTGCCGCCGGAAGCCAGGCAGAACAATCGCGACGAGTTGCGCACCGCAATAATCGATCAATTGATCAATTGCTTCGGCCCGGCCGCATCGGAACCAAAGCATTTGCATATCGAGGATTGGGCACAGAACCCGTTCATATGCGCCGATCAAGACGGGAATGGACCGGGCAATCATCCCAGCGTTTTGACACCTGCATTGCGTGGAGGCTTTGCAGGAAATCGTATTCGGTTCGCCGTGGCAGAGACAGCAACACAGTCGCCGGGACTGATTGATGGCGCACTTGAAGCTGGCCAAAGAGCAGCAGCGCAAGTACTGGAGCAGTTGGCTTAAGCCAAGTGCAAAACGATCCGCCTGCTATGCGGGCGGTGACGGTGTTCGAATAGAAACAGGCCCTGCCAGGTGCCGAGCATCATACGTTTGTCATTCACGGGCACCGTCAACGAAGTCTGGGTCAGCGCAGCACGAATATGGGCTGGCATGTCGTCCGGCCCTTCCATCGTGTGACGCATCCACGCCATCGACGGATCATCGCCGTCCGGTGCAATACGTCGGAAATACTCGTTGAGGTCCAACGGCACATCAGGGTCAGCATTTTCCTGAATGAGCAGCGAGCATGAGGTATGTTGGACAAATGCCGTAAGAAGCGCAGGGCCATCAGCGCTTTTGGCCACGAAATTGGCGGCGGCACGGGTGAACTCTATAAGCCCCGGGCCCTGCGTCGCGATTTCGATAGTGGTTTGCGATGCGGGCACGAAAGTAGCCTAGTTGCTCGCCAGAAATGCGCGGACCTCTGCCGCAAGCGCCCTCACCTCATCGGCACCTTTGGAACTTCGCTCACTTTCCGTAATCGTCAGTCCGCTGCCCATTGAGGATGCAAAACCTGTCCGGTTACCCAATCGCGTTTCGGCCAGGTTGGCAGATAGCTCCTGGAGTGCTTCGGCGATCTCGCCCGTCAGCTTCGCACGGGGCGGCACACGGGTCAGCACGATAAGCACCGGAACACGTTCCAGCTTGGCAATTTCCAGCGTGCGGCTGGTCGCCCAAAGGTCCACCGGCGTCGGTTGAACCGGCACGATGACGAGATCAGCAGCACCCAGCGCGGGCCGCACATCCATTTCCGCTTTCGGCGGCGTATCGACAACGACCATATCGTGATCACGGCCCAGCGCGCGTATTTCGCGCCGCACGCCCCAGCCGGAAGATGTGCGAAATCCAAGCCCGGCTTTTTCTTCGCCAAAGCGTTCTTCGCGGGCTTCGAACCATTCGCCGAGCGAACCCTGCGGGTCGGAATCGAGAAGCCCGACAGACGTCTTTCCGCCATCGGCCAGTGCAACGGCAAGATGGGCCGACAACGTAGTTTTGCCTGCTCCGCCCTTTTGTTGGGACACCGTGATGACGGTCGCTTCGTCGCTCATGTAAAAAATCTCCGCCGCTGGCCGCGATGCCGGAGCATCGTGGGCCAGTCAGCGAAAGAATCAAGGGGAGCAGATGGTTACCCGCAGGCAACATCAGGCGCGATTAGCTAAAAATCCGGTCGCCCTGCTCGTCGATCACCTGCCGTGCTTTGCGCGAAAAGGCGGCATTGCACTGGTCTTTATCGGGAAACAGGTCAGCGCGAATAAGCTGATGCGTCTTCTCACCCTTGCTGATTTTGCCGGCCAATCGAAACTGACCACCTTCCGGCATCGGCGCAGGACGCAGCTCGAAATCCTTGTAAATTTCGGCTTCTACTTCAGGCGCGGCGGCATCGCCGCCGCCCCCGAAAAGTTTGCTCCAGAACGACATATCGCCCCCTAGCTATCCAAGAACGAGCGCAGTTTGCGGCTGCGGCTTGGGTGCTTGAGCTTACGCAGCGCCTTAGCTTCGATCTGGCGAATACGCTCACGCGTCACCGAAAACTGCTGGCCAACTTCTTCCAGCGTGTGGTCGGTGTTCATGCCGATACCAAAGCGCATACGCAGCACGCGCTCTTCACGCGGGGTGAGAGATGCGAGCACGCGGGTGGTCGTTTCGCGCAGGTTCGACTGAATTGCCGCATCGATAGGCAAGATCGCATTCTTGTCCTCGATGAAATCGCCGAGATGCGAATCTTCCTCGTCGCCGATCGGCGTTTCGAGGGAAATCGGCTCCTTGGCGATTTTCAGCACCTTGCGAACTTTTTCCAGCGGCATGGCGAGTTTCGTCGACAGCTCTTCCGGTGTCGGCTCGCGGCCGATTTCGTGAAGCATCTGGCGCGATGTCCGAACGATCTTGTTGATCGTCTCGATCATGTGCACCGGGATACGGATGGTCCGCGCCTGATCGGCGATAGACCGCGTGATAGCCTGACGGATCCACCACGTTGCATAGGTCGAGAACTTATAACCACGGCGATATTCGAACTTATCGACCGCTTTCATCAGGCCGATATTGCCTTCCTGAATGAGGTCGAGGAACTGCAGACCGCGGTTCGTGTATTTCTTGGCGATGGAGATGACGAGGCGAAGGTTTGCTTCGACCATTTCCTTCTTGGCGATGCGGCTTTCGCGCTCGCCTTTTTGAACCTGATGCACGATGCGGCGGAATTCGCCAGTGTCGAGGCCAGTCTCATGCGACAGCATTTGAATGTCTGCGCGCAATTCCTTGATTTCAGGCTTTTCGTTGGCGCAGAATTCTTTCCAACCCTTGGCACCCAGATTGGCAATACGGCGGATCCAGTTGGGATCGAGTTCCGCACCGCGATATTCTTCGAGGAACAATTCGCGGGCAACACCGTGCTTTTCGGCAAGGCGCATCAAGCGGCCTTCCGACTGCACGAGGCGCTTGTTGATGTCGTAAAGCTGTTCGACCAATGCTTCGATACGGTTGAGGTTCAGTTCCAGTGATTTGACCGAAACGACAATCTCTTCCTTGAGCGCAACGAGGCGTTTTTCCTGGCTCGGCGACAGCTTCTCGTTGAGCATACGCTTTTCAACGTATGTGTCCTGAAGTTTCCGCAGCTTTTTGTAGTTGCCAGCGATGGAGTCGAAGATTTCAAGAACCTTCGGCTTCAGCTCGGCTTCCATCGCGGCAAGGGACAAAGCGGCTTCATCGTCCTCGTCGTCATCATCATCGTCGGTCTTGTTTTCGCTGGAGGTATCGTCGCCGGCTTCCGGACCTTTGAGCGCTTCGACAGCGGCTTCAGGATCGGTGCCGTCTTTTTCAGCTTTGCGACGCGCAATGGCTTCGGGCGAATGTTCGCCGCCGGAACCCTGGCGCACAGCTTCGGCAACAGATGCCGGAGCGTTCGGGTTCACCGGCACGTTCTGCTTGGCATCGGGGCCAGCATAGGTGGCTTCCAGGTCGATGATGTCGCGCAGAAGAATGTTCTCTTCCAGCAGCTCGTCGCGCCAGATGATGATCGCCTGGAACGTCAGCGGGCTTTCGCACAGGCCCGCAATCATGGTTTCGCGGCCAGCTTCGATGCGCTTGGCAATCGCGATCTCGCCTTCGCGGGACAGCAGTTCGACCGAGCCCATTTCGCGCAGATACATGCGGACGGGATCATCGGTGCGGTCCGTCGGCTCTTTCTTGGCGACAGTGGCGACGGCTTTCTTGCCGGCTTCAACGATTTCGGTAGAAACCTCTTCCGGTGCCTCTTCGCTTTCTTCTTCTTCCACCACGTTGATGCCCATTTCAGACAGCATGGACATGGTGTCTTCGATCTGGTCCGGCGACACTTCGTCGGACGGCATAACCGCGTTCAACTCATCGACCGTAACAAAGCCGCGCTTTTTGGCGGCCTTGATCATTTTCTTGACCTTGTCGTCGTTCAGGTCGAGCAATGGCCGGTCTGCTGCAGCCTGTTCAGGCGTTTGCGGGGTCGGCTTTTTGGCGGTGGCGGCTTTGGCCATGGATTGTATTCTCCGTTACATGCCGCGTGCAGCGCATCGAAACCGGACGTTCCGAAAGCCTGCGGCGGTACGAAAATCGGCGGACCGATACGCTAGAAATTTATTTTGATGAAACGCTGCGTTTCATTCGCGAATCGGCAAACCCTCTCGCGCTCATTATACAATGAACGGTGTAAACTTCCGATTAACCCTGTCTCGGTTCATGACCATGCAGGCGCTCAAGGCCTCGCGGGTGACAGCGGTTGCCGCAATATGTGATTCGATACCAATGACTTCAAGGGAAATTTGCAGGGTTTCCGCCCTGAAACGTTAAAAACTGCGCGATGGACGCCCTGAAGACAGTCCAAATCCCTCGATCAACGCTTCCGTGCCGGTTTCGCTCGCCAATTCCTGCTTCAGCGCCATCAAACGTTGAAGTGATTCTTCATCCCAATTCTCGGCAAATGTGCGCTCGACCGCCTTCAACCCAGCAGCTAACGAACGCGCGCGGTTGTGCAACGCGAGTCGAGAAGATCAGCCAAACTGTTGTCGTCCATGGAACGCTCTAATTTCGACGTCCAATTCCAAATCTTTTTGAGCGTTGTCATCTTTCATTTGATGAAAAATCTCAATTTTTCTTAGGTGTAACGCAACATCGGTTGCGGAGTCGTAAGTTTTCAACTCCAATTCCAGCCTTCCAATGACATACTGGTCCAGAAGCAACTGAAAAACCTCATGAACAAGCCTGAGTGGCATGTCGGGACTCCACATTGGAAAACGCTTTTTGAGATTGTGCCCCATCATACCCGAATAAGTGTAGTGTTGGGTAAGCGCCACTTCAAAAGGCTTTCCATGTACCTCCTCCAGAACGTCGTGAAAGTCCTCGGAAAGTAATTTGTAAATTTTCGCAACATCTAAATCGTCGAATTCATCGCTAAGTCGTAATAGTTCATGGCAGAACGTTTGATAGCGATCGTCCACCATAGCAATTTCTCCAATTGACTCGTAAAATTCATACAGGACACTAGGATGATGAACAGCTAACCCCAAAATAATAGCGTCGCGGGTCGCTGGTTGATTTTGAAATTCAGAAACTAAACTTGGAGCAGGCGGCAGCTTTGAGTCGGAATTATAAAAAACGTTTGCGAGATGAGTTCGCACATACATCCGCAAATGATGCTGCATTCCTTTATCTTCGATTGAATAAACATCGGCCAAAATTGCTCGCTCAATTGCTAACTTTTCTTCGGGCTTACCAATTGGCGCATTAAACAGTCGCCGACTTATCAGAAAATCACTAGACGGCATGGCATGTGTAATAAGAGTTTTGAAGGATTGAGCGCCACGCTTTTTAACGTAGTCATCGGGATCTAGTCCGCTTGGTAGGTTCACGAATTGCGCTGATTTTTCATCCGTTAGCGTTGGTAGAATTAAGTCCATTGATCTTGAAGCCGCGCGGATACCTGCTTCATCACCGTCGAAACAAAGAACGGGCTTTGGGCCAACCTTCCAAGCTAGACCAAGTTGCTGCTCCGTAAGCGCGGTCCCTAGCGGCGCAACTGCGTTTTCGATACCAGCAGCGTGGAGAGCAATAACATCCATATAGCCCTCGCAGACCAGTAAATTACCATCCCGAGGAACAGCCTTCCGCGCCTTCGCGTAATTGTAGAGTACATTGCTCTTCGAGAAGAGTTCGGTCTCGGGCGAGTTCAGATATTTCGCAGGCACATCAGCCGAAAGCGCCCTGCCCCCAAAAGCGATGGGACGCGAACGGGCATCGAGAATCGGGAACATGATGCGGTCGCGGAACCGGTCGTAGGACACCGGAATATCCGGCCCGTGCACCACAAGCCCGCAGGCTTCGATCTGGTCTTTCGGCACATCTTTTGACGCTAGATATTCCTTCAACGCAGACCGGCTCGAGGGCGCATATCCCAACCCGAATTCGTTTTGCACGGATGTCGAAAGCCCGCGATCCCGCAAATAGGCCCGCGCCTTCGCACCGCCCGCCTCCTGCAATTGCTGGCGGAAGAAATCGACGGCCAGCTGCATCACATCGTGCAGCGTCGCCTTTTCCTTGGCGCGTTCCGCCGCTTGCGGGTCGACGGCTGGCATCGGAACGCCAGCTTCATCAGCAAGCCGCTCCACCGCTTCGGGAAAGCTGAGACCGTCCAACTCTGTCAAAAACCGGAAATGATCGCCGGAAACGCCACAACCGAAGCAGTGATAGCGGCCCTTGGAATTCTCGCAGTGGAAGGACGGTGATTTTTCGCCGTGGAATGGGCAACAGGCCCAAAAATCGCCCTTCGCCTGATTGGACTTTTTGCGGTCGAACGTAACCCGACGGCCGATGATATCGGCAATCGGGATACGGTCACGGACCTCGTCCAGAAAGGCAGGGGTAAAACGCACGATTGGCCTTAGCTGTCAGCGTGAAACAAGCCATTTCAAGCTATAGACAATTTGTCTAGCCGTCACGAGGGAACATAACAGTTAGCGACTAACCCAGCAGTTCTTTGACCACCTTGCTCGCCTGACCAACATCGAGTTGGCCGGGATAGCGGGCTTTGAGCGCGTTCATGCACTTGCCCATGTCGCGCAGGCTTTCGCCGTTCACTTCGCCCACAACGTCCTTGCAGGCGGCACGAACTTCTTCCTCGCACATTTGCTGGGGCATATATTCGCGGATGATCTCCATCTCCTCGCGCTCTTGAGCGGCGAGTTCGAGACGGTTCGATTCTTCATATATGCGCGCAGATTCTTCGCGCTGTTTGATCATCTTACCGAGGATCTGCAGGATTTCGTCGTCGCCGACCCGTTCCTTGCCGCAACCACGGTTGGAAATATCACGGTCCTTGATCGCAGCATTGATAAGCCGCAGCGTGCCAAGCTTGCGCTTTTCACCGGCTTTCATAGCGGCCTTCATGCCGTCTGTAAGTTCGTTACGCATCATCATTCTCCTGCGTGTCGAGCCGGGGCATCACACCCATCGCGGCAGTCGGTTCAAAACGGGCAAATCACATGCCCATGCTACGCAAGTGGCCTGATCTATCTGATCAACCGCAAACGCGCAATTTGATTTAACGAAGCCGCAAAGGACATTTTGCTGCAGCAATCATGTGCAACAGCGCCACTGCTCTCTTGGTGAACCGCAAATGGGTGCTATATGCCGCCCATACAACAGTCGCGACCTGCAGCAGCTGCAACCCTGCCATTCGGGTGGGAATGATGCGCGACGCTTAAAAAGGTGACCGCCATGACGACCCCAGCCCCATGGACCAAAACCAAGACCACCGCACTTTTGGTGCTGGCAGATGGCACGGTGATCGAAGGCGTCGGCGCCGGCGCGACCGGCGCAGTGGAAGCCGAAGTCTGCTTCAACACTGCGATTACCGGCTATCAGGAAATCCTGACGGACCCGTCCTACGCGGGTCAAATCGTCACTTTCACCTTCCCCCACATCGGGAATGTCGGCGCGAACGACGATGACGTCGAAACGCTGGATATGGAAAAAACCGGCGGCGTAGCAGGCGCGATTTTCAAAGAACCGGTGACCGATCCATCAAATTATCGTTCAGCAAGCCATTTCAATGACTGGATGACATCACGCGGCATAATCGCGTTGCACGGTATCGATACACGGGCGCTCACCGCACATATTCGTGAAACAGGCCTCGCCAACGCAGTGATCGCGCACGAGCCTTCCGGCGAATTCGATATAGACGCGCTGAAAAAGCGCGCCGCGAACTGGTCGGGCCTAGAAGGCACCGACTTGGCCCCTGGCGTCACGTCATCAGCACAAAACGAATGGTCGCAAAAGCCGTGGGTTTGGGATGAAGGCTATTCCGACACAGATGGCAAAGCGCACCACATCGTCGCCATGGATTTCGGCGTGAAGCGCAACATCCTGCGTCTCTTCGCCGGTCTCGACTGCAAAGTGACCGTGGTGCCCGCCAGCACATCTGCTGACGATATTCTGGCGCTCAAGCCCGACGGCATCTTCCTGTCCAACGGACCGGGCGACCCTGCAGCCACCGGCGACTACGCGGTGCCCGCAATTCAAGGCTTCATCGAATCAGGTCTGCCGATCTTCGGCATCTGCCTAGGCCACCAGATGCTGGCGCTCGCGCTGGGCGGCAAAACCGTGAAAATGCACCAAGGTCACCACGGCGCGAACCACCCCGTGAAGGACCACACGACCGGCAAGGTTGAGATCGTGTCCATGAACCATGGCTTCGCGGTAGATGGAGAAAGCCTGCCCGCTGGCGTCGAAGAGACACATATCAGCCTCTTCGACGGCACGAATTGCGGCCTTCGCGTTACCGGCAAGCCGGTCTTCGGTGTTCAGCACCACCCCGAAGCCTCACCAGGCCCGCAGGACAGCCACTACCTGTTCCGTCGCTTCGTGAACCTCATCCGCCAAACGAAGGGCGAAGCGGCTCTTGCTGAAAGCGCCTGACGGCTAGGGCCAGAAAGCGCCTAACCTCTTATCCGAAAATCTGCGTGTCGCACTGGTTCAGCTTGCCGCTTTCGTAACCGCGGTTGAACCATGTGCGGCGCTGTTCAGAAGTGCCATGGCTGAAGCTTTCCGGCACCACATAGCCCTGCGTACGCTTTTGAATCGTGTCGTCACCGATTTGCTGTGCAGCATTCAAAGCTTCATCAATGTCGCCAGCTTCCAACAGTCCCTTTTGATCGGTGTAGTAAGCCCAAATACCGGCAAAGCAGTCGGCTTGCAGCTCCACCCGAACAGACATGGCGTTCGCTGCTTCTTTGCTCATCTGGCCGCGCTGACGGTTGAATTTCGGCAAAACGCCGATCACATTTTGAACGTGGTGCCCAACCTCATGCGCGATAACGTAGGCTTGAGCAAAATCACCGGACGCGCCGAAGCGTTTAGCCAGCGTGTCGAAGAATGATGTGTCCAAATAAATCTTGCTGTCACCGGGGCAGTAGAATGGGCCGGAGGCGGAACTGGCCGTTCCACAAGCCGAACGTACCGAGCCGGTAAACATCACAAGCTTCGGTTCAGGATAATCCCGTCCCTGCTGTTGGAAAATACCGTTCCAGACATTCTCGGTTTCCTGCAGAACGACACCAACGAACTGACCCATGTCGTCAGTCGCACCGCCGGTGCGCGGTGCCTGATTCTGTGTCGTTTGCGGCGCGATTTGCGGCTGTTGCCCACCGCCACCTGCTAGAATCGCCATCGGGTCGATCCCGCATGCTTTAAGCAGGAAGAACGCGACCACCAACAAAATTATCGTACCGAAGCCACCGCCGGAAGCACGACGTATGCCGCCACCGGGAATGCGGATGCCACCGCCACGCCCGAAACCCGTGTTGCGACGACCTGCACCACCTTGGCTGCGAATATCCTCGATATTCGAGCTTTCCTTACGACCGCGCCAGCGCATTGGCGTCTCCCTTGTATAAATCTAACGTTTTAGTGCAGCTTTTGCCGCGATTTAGTCTTTAACGACCAACCTACGCCGCCCGTTCCTTTCCGGCAACGTGTTGGCAATGCAACGCGATAACGAAATTCCTGTCAGCAACCTGCCAAGCCGCACCAATGGGGTTACGCAGCCGCCCGCCCTTCCCTATAGAAACGCTTTAAGCAGTCCTTTTCTCCCCAACGTCGGCACCCGCGAGAGTGACGACGCGCTTACCCGCGAGCCTCCCATGCCAAAACGCGACGATATAGACAGCATCCTCATCATCGGGGCCGGCCCCATCGTGATCGGTCAGGCTTGCGAGTTCGACTATTCCGGTACTCAGGCATGCAAGGCACTGCGGGCCGAAGGCTACCGCATCGTGCTGGTGAACTCGAACCCTGCCACGATCATGACCGACCCGGAATTGGCGGATGCGACCTATATCGAACCGATCACACCGGAAGTTGTCGCCAAGATCATCGCCCGCGAGCGCGCAGCCTTCCCCGACGAAAAAATGGTGCTTCTGCCCACCATGGGCGGGCAGACTGCCCTGAACACCGCGCTGTCGCTTGAGAAAATGGGCACGCTGGAAGAACACGACGTCGAAATGATCGGCGCAAAGGCCGAAGCCATCGACAAGGCGGAAGACCGCGAACTGTTCCGCAACGCCATGGACAAGATCGGCCTCGCCACCCCGCGCTCCGCTTTCGTGAACACGTCCGAATTGAAGAAGAAATTCGAAGCCACACAGAAAGAGCATTTCGCCAAAGGCAGTGACCGCGCGGCCTTGCAAAAAGAATGGGACGACGGCGAGGAAATGCGTGCCGAACGTCACCGCCTCGAAGCGAAAATTCAGGCGCTCGATGCGCTGGAACGCACCGGCCTACCCGCGATCATCCGCCCGTCCTTTACAATGGGCGGCCAAGGCGGCGGCATCGCTTATACAAAAGAAGAGCTCTACGAAATCGTGCTCTCCGGCGTCGACGCCTCACCCACCAACGAGGTGCTGGTGGAAGAAAGCGTGCTCGGCTGGAAAGAGTACGAGATGGAAGTCGTGCGCGATAAGGCCGACAACTGCATCATCATCTGCTCCATCGAAAACGTCGATCCCATGGGCGTCCACACGGGCGACTCCATCACAGTCGCACCGGCGCTTACGCTGACCGACAAAGAATACCAGATCATGCGGAACGCCAGCGTCGCTGTGCTGCGCGAAATCGGCGTAGAAACTGGCGGTTCCAATGTGCAATTCGCGGTGAACCCTGCTGACGGTCGGTTGGTCGTGATCGAAATGAACCCCCGCGTATCTCGGTCATCCGCACTGGCATCGAAAGCCACGGGCTTCCCGATTGCAAAGGTCGCAGCACGTCTGGCCGTCGGCTACACGCTGGACGAGCTGGACAACGACATCACCGGCGGCGCGACGCCTGCCTCGTTCGAACCCAGCATCGACTACGTGGTAACAAAAATCCCACGTTTCGCGTTTGAAAAATTCGGCGCAGCCTCCGACACGCTCACCACATCCATGAAATCCGTCGGCGAGGTCATGGCCATCGGCCGGACCTTCAACGAGAGCCTGCAAAAGGCCCTGCGCGGTTTAGAAACCGGGCTGTCCGGCCTCGACGATATCTGGATCGACGGCTTTGAAAAAGGCGGCAACGACAACGAAAACCGCGACGCCATCCGCGCCGCTCTCGGCACCCCGCGCCCCGACCGTTTGCTCAAGGTCGCACAAGCCATGCGGGTCGGCACGTCGCTGCAAGAAATTCACCAATACTGCCGCATCGACCCCTGGTTCCTGCGCGAGATGAAAAACATAATCGACGCAGAGGCTCGCGTCATCGCCCACGGCCTGCCTGATGATGTCGACAATATGCGGATGCTAAAAGCCATGGGCTTTTCCGACAAACGCCTCGGCGCACTGGCGAACATGGAAGAGCAAGCAGTCATGGACGCGCGCAAGGCGCTGAATGTCCATCCGGTGTTCAAACGCATCGACACATGCGCTGCCGAATTCGCCTCGCCCACCGCCTATATGTACTCGACCTACGAAGTGCCGTTTGCGGGCAAGCTGCACAGCGAGACGGAGGTTTCCGACCGCCGTAAGGTGATGATCCTCGGCGGCGGACCAAACCGTATCGGCCAAGGTATCGAGTTCGATTATTGCTGCTGCCACGCCGCATTTGCGCTTGCCGATGCGGGCATCGAAAGTATCATGGTGAACTGCAATCCCGAGACCGTTTCCACCGATTACGACACATCCGACCGCCTCTATTTCGAACCACTGACCGGCGAAGACGTGCTGGAAATTATCGCTGCTGAAAAAGCCAAAGGCGACTTTGCAGGCGTCATCGTTCAGTTCGGCGGGCAAACACCGCTCGGCCTAGCAGCACGGTTGGAATCCGCTGGCGTGCCCATTCTCGGTACCGAGCCGGACAAGATCGATCTCGCCGAAGACCGCGACCGTTTCCAACAATTCCTGAATGATCTCGACCTGAAACAACCCGTCAACGGAATCGCCCGGTCCGTTGAAAACGCACGGGAAATCGTAAAACAGGTCGGCTATCCCGTTGTCATCCGACCGTCCTACGTTCTCGGCGGTCGCGCCATGGAAATTGTGCGCGATGACAGCCAGTTCGAACGCTACATCACCGAAGCTGTCGTCGTATCCGGCGACACGCCGGTGCTCATCGACAGCTATCTGACCAACGCGGTCGAGGTCGATGTCGACTGCATCTGCGATGGCGAGACCGCCCACGTTTGCGGCATCATGGAACACATCGAAGAGGCAGGCATCCACTCCGGCGACTCTGCTTGCTCCCTGCCCACCTACACGCTCGACGACGACATGCTGGACGAGCTTGAACGCCAGTCGAAAGCCATGGCCATGGCGCTCGGCGTTGTCGGTTTGATGAACGTGCAGTTCGCCATCAAGGACAGCACAATCTACGTGCTGGAGGTTAACCCGCGTGCCAGCCGCACCGTGCCATTCGTTGCCAAAACCATCGGCGCGCAGATCGCCCGCATCGCTGCCCGTGTGATGGCTGGCGAGAAGATCGCAGCCGTCTGGCCGAACCGCCCCAACAGCCGCGACCTGAAACACGTCGCCGTAAAAGAAGCCGTCTTCCCCTTCGCCCGTTTCCCGGGTGTGGACACTTTGCTTGGCCCGGAAATGCGGTCCACTGGCGAGGTCATGGGTCTCGACGATACGTTCGCGCTGGCCTTCGCCAAGGCCCAGCTTGGCGCATCCAACGACCTGCCCAAACGCGGCACCGTGTTTATCTCGCTGAAACAGGGCGACAAAGAACGCATCATCCCGTCTGCCAAAAAGCTGACCGATCTCGGCTTCACCATTCTCGCCACCGGCGGCACCCAGCGCGTGCTGGAAGAAGCGGGCATAGCCTGCACCCGCATCAATAAGGTGCTGGAGGGCCGTCCCCACATCGAAGACGCCATCCGCAACCGGCAAGTGGACCTCATCTTCAACACCACAGAGGGCGCGAAAGCACTGTCCGACAGTCGCTCGCTGCGCCAGGCCGCGCTGATGAACAAGGTGCCGTACTACACCACAGTCTCCGGCAGCATCGCCGCCGTGGACGCAATCGAAGCGATGATAAACGGCGAGATCGACGTGCGGCCCCTGCAGGAATATTTCGCAGCGTGACCGCCGGTCCTACAGCATCGGAGATCGCAGCAGCCCGCGAACAACTCGGCAAACGCATTGTTGCAACGCCGACTTTGGAACTGAACGCTTCGCGACTGGAAGGCTGGTTGCCCGAAGGCGCGACTGTCTTCATGAAAATGGAGCTGTTCCAGCAGGCCGGTTCCTTCAAAGCCCGTGGCGCAACGCTGGCCGTCGACGCGCTGACGGACGATGAACGCACCCGCGGCGTCACTGCCGTATCAGCAGGCAACCACGCACTCGCCGTGTCTTGGGCAGCCGCTCAAGCGGGTGTGTCCGCGAAAGTCGTGATGCCGGAAACTGCCGATAATATCCGCGTCGATGGCTGCAAAGCGTTGGGTGCTGAAGTCGTTCTGGTTGCTAACGTCGAAGAAGCCTTCCGCGAAGTTGCCCGCCTTCGCGACGAAGAAGGCCGCGCTTACCTCCACCCGTTCGACAGTCCATTTATGACGCTTGGCGCTGCAACAATCGGCGATGAGCTGGCAACTGCAGCGGGTCATCTCGATGCAGCCATCATCCCCGTCGGCGGCGGTGGCCTCATCTCCGGCATGGCACCTGCCATCAAGGCGCTGAACCCCGATTGTGAGATTTTCGGCGTCGAGCCGGAAGGCGCGGATTCCATGCACCGCAGCTTTGCAGCAGGCGAAGCGGTGACATTGGAGAAGGTGAACACAATCGCCGACAGCCTTGGTGCGCCCATGGCAATGCCAGATACATTCGCCCTCACCCGCGCTCATGTGGATGAAATAATCCGCCTGCCAGACACGGCATTTCCGCCCGCGATGGAAGCGCTCTACCACGCGATGAAAATAATCGCCGAGCCTGCCTGCGCTGCAACCCTGGCAGCACTTGCCGGACCGTTGAAAACGCGGCTTACCGGCAAGCGTGTCGGCATCATCGCTTGCGGCTCCAATATCTCCCGCGCCAAATTCGAGCGATTGTGCAGCATATAAATCCTTGTTGACCGCAAGAATTTAGCCCCCATATACTTAGGCGAACCCGGAGGACCGGCGCGTTCCGCATTTCGGTTCGCCCGACGATCATCCGACACAACCTAACAATCTGCCCGGCACGTTGCGGCACACGTCGCGACCCGGTGGGCTTTTGTGCTTACGAAGGGAGAACCGCCATGGAAAAGGTTCCCATGACAAAACCCGGCCACGCCGCATTGGAAGCCGAATACAAGCGCCGCACCAGCGAAGACCGCCACCGCATCGTGGCCGCTATTTCCGAAGCACGCGAGCACGGCGATCTGTCGGAAAACGCCGAGTACCATGCTGCCAAAGAGCAGCAGAGCCACAACGAGGGCCGCATCATGGAACTCGAAGATGTTATCGCCCGTGCGGAAGTGATCGATATTTCCAAGATGTCCGGCGACACGATCCGCTTCGGCGCAACGGTGAAGCTCGAAGACGAGCAGAACGGTGAAGAGAAGCACTATCAGATCGTCGGCGATCAGGAAGCCGATGTGGCCTCCGGTAAAATCTCGATCTCGTCCCCCATCTCCCGCGCCCTCATCGGCAAGGAAGAAGGCGATTCAGTCGAGGTCGCAGCACCCGGCGGCGCACGCGCCTACGAAATTCTGTCGGTGCAATACGTCTGATAGCCTCACGGCAATCTTGTCAGCCAAACACTCCAAGCGCGCCTCCCCGGCGCGCTCCCTAGGCAAAACCGGCAAGCGAAGCGGCGTGTAAACAAACTCAAGCGAAGCGGCGTATAAACAAAACCGAACGCAGTGAGGCGAGGCAAAGCAATGATCGATTTTTATACGTTTGGCACGCCCAACGGCCGTAAGGTATCCATCGCGTTGGAAGAAATGGGGCTGGACTACGAAACCCGCTCCATCGATATCACCAAGGACGAGCAATTCGATCCGGCGTTTCTTGCCATTTCGCCAAATAACAAAATTCCCGCCATTTTCGACCGCGAGACAGGCGTGTCGATGATGGAGTCCGGCGCGATTCTTTACTATCTCGCCACCAAGACCGGCGATTTCCTTCCCAATGATGCCCATCATCACTGGCAGGCCATCGAATGGCTGAACTGGCAGATGGGCGGCTTTGGCCCGATGCTGGGTCAGGCGCACCATTTCCTCCATTTCAACCCCGGCAAATCCGACTACGCCGAACAGCGCTTCGGACAGGAAACCCGCAGGCTCTACGGTGTTCTCGACCGGCAGTTGTCCGACCGAGAATACGTCGCCGGCACTTACTCCATCGCCGATATGGCAATTTGGCCTTGGGTGTCACGCTACGAATTCCAAAAGGTCGATCTGACAGAATTCCCCAAAGTGTTACGCTGGTACCAAGCCATTGCCGCTCGGCCTGCGGTGATCGCTGGCTATTCGGTACCGAGTGCTAGCGACATCCCAATGCCAACGTCTGCATAGGCGACACGCGCCGTGCGGGTTCTCATCCTTACCGACGGCAAGGCAGGCGACGTGATGCAGTGCCGCGGCGTTGCGCTCAATCTGGCAAAGGAGAGCGGCACGGTAGAAGAGCGTGTTGTGGACTATCGCCCGTGGCACGCTCTGCCCTTCATGCGTCCATCCCCACCGCGGGACTTGAAAGAGTTCGATGTCGTCATCGCATCGGGCCGGCGAGCTGCGCCCATCTTGTGCAGCATTGCATGTGCGAAAGATGGCCCCTTCACCGTCTTCTTGAAAACACCGCCGTGGGGCCATCGCTCGATGGACATCATCTGGGTGCCGTCCCACGACGAGTTCCGCAGCCGCAGCGCCATCGACACCATTACCGGCCCCCACCCTATCACGGCTGATGCCCTTGCAGATGAAAGACCGTCCGCCCTGCGCCGTTTCGGCAATCCGACGAACGCCGTCGGTGTACTGCTCGGTGGCAATTCCGGTTCTGTCAGTTGGACAGCGGAGGCATCCGCCAAATTTGCAGAAGAGCTAAAAGCGCTGGTCTGCAACCGCCCCACCTTCATCGCCGCATCGCGCCGCACACCGCAAGTTCTTCTCGACGCGGTGGCGAACAACGGCTGGTGGATCTGGGACGGCACAGGCGACAACCCCTACCGTCAAATCCTCAGCGTCTGCGACACGCTGGTGGTCACAGGCGATAGTCACAATATGGTCTCCGAGGCGGTATCAGCAGCACAGCAAGTCCATGTTTTCCGCCCCCCCGGGTTGGCTACAAAATTTCAGAAGTTCCTCGATGCGCTCGACGCGAAGGGCGCAATTCGCCCGATGAATGATGAACGCCCCTTCGCGCAGGGCTTCGAGTGTGACGCTGCCGCCATCATTGCAGATGAAATCCGCAAACGGATGAAGTAGTCCCCGCCTAAGACGTTCAGCCATCTCGAAATTGCTCTCTCGAAGTGCCACGTTGTTTTCAACAAGACGAGGCGAACATTATGACCCATTACCACACCAAAGTTCTCATCATAGGCTCCGGCCCCGCCGGTTACACCGCAGCAATCTACGCAGCGCGCGCGCTGATGGAGCCCATTCTCGTGGCCGGCCTACAGCAAGGCGGGCAGCTTACGATCACGACGGACGTCGAAAACTACCCCGGCTACGCCGATCCCGTGCAGGGGCCGTGGATGATGGAGCAGATGCTCGCACAGGCGAAGAATGTCGGCACCGATGTCCGCAACGACATCATCACCAAAGCCGATTTGAACGCCCGCCCATTGCGCTTCGAAGCTGACAGCGGCGACGTTTATACCGCCGACACCGTCGTCATCTGCACCGGCGCTCAGGCCAAGTGGCTGGGCCTGGAGTCAGAAATGACGTTCCAGGGCTTCGGCGTTTCCGCCTGTGCCACCTGCGACGGCTTCTTTTACCGTGACAAACC
This sequence comes from Ahrensia sp. R2A130, assembly GCF_000179775.1. Taxonomy (GTDB): domain Bacteria; phylum Pseudomonadota; class Alphaproteobacteria; order Rhizobiales; family Rhizobiaceae; genus Pseudahrensia. The sequence continues at coordinate 148,610 of NZ_AEEB01000001.1, read as the reverse complement.
GGTGGTCGTGGTCGGCGGTGGCAACACCGCAGTTGAAGAAGCGCTTTACCTGTCCGGCCTCGCTTCCAAAGTGACGCTCATCCACCGCCGTGATGAATTGCGCGCCGAAAAAATATTGCAGGACCGCCTCTTCAACAAGAAGAACGTCGAGATAATCTGGGATAGCGAAGTGACAGAGATCACCGGCAAAGTCGGCCTCATTTCGTCCGCCGACGGCGTGAATATTCGCAACCGCAAGACCGGCGAAGAAGGTCGTGTGGATGCGGAAGGCATCTTCATCGCAATCGGCCACTCGCCCGCGACAGAACTCTTCAAGGATCAATTGAAGCTGAAAGATTCCGGTTACCTTTGGACCGCACCCGACAGCACCGCGACCGAAATTCCAGGCGTTTATGCAGCAGGTGACGTGACCGACGATACCTACCGCCAGGCCGTCACCGCCGCCGGTATGGGTTGTATGGCGGCTTTGGAAGCGGAGCGTTTTGTGGCTGAAATGGAAACCGACGACGAAACCGAAGTCGCAGCATAAACCTACCACACCACTTCCGGGGCGCGGAAAAGGAACACTGCCATGCCCATGGATTGGGACAAGTTACGCATCTTCCACAAGGTCGCGAATGCCGGGTCGTTCACCCGTGCATCCGAGGTCTTGAACCTGTCGCAATCGGCTATCTCGCGCCAGATTTCCGCGCTGGAGGGTGAGGTCGGCGTTCCCCTGTTCAACCGCCATGCGCGTGGATTGATTCTCACCGAGCAGGGCGAAATTCTGTTCGGCGCGACGGAAGGCATCACCGGCACCTTGGAGAAGGTCCACGTCGAACTGACCGACTTCAAAGGCACTCCACAGGGACCGTTGCGGGTCACAACCACCGTGGGTCTTGGTTCTGCTTGGCTCGCCATTCGCATGCACGAATTTCTAGACAGCTATCCTGATATGCAGGTCGAATTGATGTTGGAAAACAACGAACTCGATTTAGGCATGCGGCAGGCGGACTGCGCTATCCGTCTGCAGCAACCACAGCAGGCAGACATTATCCAACGCCGTTTGTTCACCGTGCATTTTCATGTCTACGCTGCGCCGAATTATCTTGAATCGCACGGGACGCCGGAAAAAATCGAGGATTTGGACAACCACAGGCTTGTTGCATGGGGCGACGGAACACCTGCCTATCTAGGCGATCTCAATTGGTTGCTGAGCGCAGGCATGCCACTGGGCAAGCTGCGCACGCCTGCATTGAAGATAAATTCGATCCTCGCCATTCAACGCGCAGCGGTCAGAGGTGCAGGCGTTGCATTGCTTCCAGACTATGCTGTTGGCGTGAACTCACCGCTCGTCAAGGTAATGGAAGATGTCGAAATCCCGTCTTTCGACACATATTTCGCCTATTCGAGTGAACTGCGCCGCTCGGCGCGACTTGAGGCGTTCCGCGATTTTCTGTTGGAGAAGGCCAAGGAGTGGCGCTTTTAGGCAACGGTCGCCAAGTTTAGCCCTGCGTTAAACGCATAGCTGCTTTGATTGATGGCGCATTGTGCAGCGCACCAAAAAGACCAATATTAGACCAGACGGGCAGCGCGATAACCTCCTCCCAATCGCCCTGCTCATCCCAGTGACACAACGGGTCATCCTCCCAGACCCCTGTCATTCTGAGCCGGATCTTTTGATCCGGCTCTTTTTTTGTCCAAAATCCGTTCTTTCTTCAAAAGCAATCGGACGGCGAAACGGTCAATATTCCAAAGCGCCTACAACTGTATCTTTTGACGGTATCTAACAAAAAAGGCCGCGCTCTGGAGAGCACGGCCTCTTCAATAGTCGTTAGCAGCGGAAGCTAGCTCATATTACCGCAAAAGCGCTGAATGCGTTCACAAGCATTGCGCAGGGAGTCTGTGTCCGTTGCGTAGGAGATGCGGAAGTTGGGGCCGAGACCGAAGGCTGAACCGTGAACAACAGCGACGCCCTCTTCTTCCAACAATGCGGTGACGAAATCCTCGTCAGTTTCCAACAACTTGCCGCCTTTGGTGGTTTTGCCCAATAGCCCGGCGCATGACGGGAATACATAGAACGCCCCGTCCGGCTTTGGACAATGAAGCCCGCTGGCTTGATTGAGCATCGACACGACAAGGTCGCGGCGGTCTTCAAAAATCTTGCGGTTGTCAGCGAGAAAACCCTGAGGGCCGTTGAGCGCTTCCACAGCGGCCCACTGGGTGATCGAAGACGCACCGCTGGTCTGCTGCCCTTGGATCATGTCCATGGCCTTAATCAGCTCCAGCGGACCACCGGCGTAACCAAGACGCCAGCCGGTCATGGAATAAGCCTTGGAGACACCGTTCATCGTCAGCGTACGGTCGTAGAGGCCGGGTTCGACCTGAGCAGGCGTGCAGAATTCGAAATCACCATAAACGAGATGCTCGTACATATCGTCGGTCAGCACCCAAACGTGCGGGTGCTTCATCAGCACATCCGTCAACGCCTTAAGCTCGTCCCATGAATAGGCAGAACCCGATGGGTTGGAAGGCGAGTTGAACAGGAACCATTTGGTTTTCGGGGTGATCGCAGCTTCCAACGCTTCGGCTGTGACCTTGAATTCGCTTTCGGTCGACGTTTCGACGAAGACATTCTCACCGCCGCAGATCGCCACCATCTCCGGATAGCTCACCCAATAGGGAGCCGGGATGATGACCTCATCGCCCGGGTTCAACGTCGCCATGAAGGCGTTGAAGAGAATCTGCTTGCCACCAGTACCAGCGATGCACTGTGCCGGGGTGTAATTGAGACCATTCTCACGCTTGAACTTTTTCGAGATTGCCTCGCGCAATTCGGGAATACCAGCGACAGCGGTATACTTGGTCTCACCGCGATCAATCGCGTCCTTTGCAGCCTGTTTGATATGGTCAGGCGTATCGAAATCCGGCTCACCGGCACCGAGGCCTATAACATCGACACCCTTTGCTTTGAGCTCGCGAGCCTTCTGGCTCACAGCGATGGTTGCAGATGGTTTGACGCGCGAAAGACTATCGGCAAGGAACGCCATGGGTCCGGTCTCCTGATCGGGAAATGCGCCGGTAAACTGCCACCGGCAAGCGGCGCGACCGTAGTTTCGCAGCTATCGCAAAACAAGAGCGGAATGCGGTTTGTACCGTTGCCGTAAGAAGGTCGTCACCATGCTCACACTTTATTCGATGCCATCATCCGGAAATTCCTACAAAGTTCGGCTGACATTGGCCCATCTGGCCATTCCCTTTGAGCATGTGACAACCGAATGGGATGAGGGCCGCGAACTGACGAAACAGGCCGATTTTTTAAAGCTGAATCCAGCTGGCAAAGTGCCATTGTTGCGTTTGGAGGATGGTCGGACTTTGTCTGAGTCCAACGCCATCGTCCTCTATCTAGCGGAAGGTTCAGAACTCGTTCCCCATAACAGTTTCAATCGGGCAAAGATGTTCGAGTGGATGTTCTTCGAACAATACAGCCATGAACCCGCAGTCGCTGTGAGAACAGGAATTGTGCACACCTACAAGAGCCGCAATCCAAATCCTGACGCGGCCCTTTTGGCCGACTTGCTTACTCGCGGCGACAAAGCGCTGGACGTCATGGAAGCCCGCCTTTCGCAATCGCCATGGTTGGCTGGAGATCAGTTTTCAGCAGCAGATATTGTTCTGTACGGCTACACCCACAAGGCAAGCTTAGGCGGCTTCGACCTGAGCAAAAGGCCTGCAATATCTAAGTGGCTGGACCGCTTCGCAGCTCTTGATGGTCACGTTGACATGGGTTGGCCTGAAAACGCCCCAATCTGATCCAGATTGGAACATCCGTTAACCGCTCGTTTACCATAAATCTCCGTTCCGCCCCATTTCGCACCCAATTCCACCCCGTTGTGGCGGGATAAGGGAAGCATAAGGAAACCCGGGCAAGGGAGACGATTATGGCCTTCGACAATCAAACAACAGCAGATCAGATTCGCCGCCATACCCGTGCGCGTGCAGCTGGCGATATGCGGCTCATACTTTCCGTCGCTCTTTTCGCCGTTTTCGCATCTGCTGTGGCAGGTGTGATGGTGGTCACCACCACAATTTGAGCTTGCCATCTTCCGTGGGCGACCTGCGCTAACAGTTGACCTGACACCCATCAATCACATAACGCACGCTCATGATTTGGCTGCAGCGCATACTTGGGTTTTTCGTAGGTTTTGGCTGCCTTTTGGGAGTGGCATTTCTCGTGGCAACCACCTTTGGCTGGGATCGAATCTGGGAACAACTCGCAGGCCCTGCAGATCTTGGCATTGTAGAATTCGAGGGGCTGAGCAAAAACAGCTCACCCAATCAGGCTTTGATTTGCCCCGACGGTGTTTGCAAAGACGATGATCGCGATCTCGCCAGCCCGCTTTACTCAGTTGACGCACAACAATTGCGGGCACGCATGATTGATGCAGTGGCGCAAACCACAGATGTCGAACGATTGGACGATGACAGCGACCCGCTGCGTCTGCGTTATCTCGCACGCTCCCGCCTGATGCGCTTCCCCGACACCATCGATATGGCTTTCTACAATATGGGCGACAGTCGCTCGACACTGGCAATCTATTCCCGCGCCCAAGTCGGTAAAACGGATTTTGGGGCAAATCTGGCACGTGTGAAAAAATGGCTTGCAGCCATCCGCGACATCTCCATTGAAGAGACTGCGACCAAACCTGAGAAATAGGCTGCGATAAGCGCTAAGCTGGCAGCGTTACGGTGACCAGTAACCCACCCAGCATCTCGCTTCGTCCCAGTTCAATCGACCCGCCGTGCAGCAGTGCGATATCTCTTGCGATCGATAGCCCAAGGCCGGTTCCGGTCTCATCGAGATTGCGGGCTTCGTCCAAGCGCACAAAGGGTCGGAAGACCTCTTCATACTTATCCTTGGGAATACCTGTGCCGTCGTCATGAACTTCGATCACGACGTCACGAGCGCGCCGTTCGCCTACAACCTCAACGTTCTTGGCATAACGAAATCCGTTGTGAACAAGATTGCCTACAAGCCGCCCGAAACTTACGGGTCGCACTTGAATGATGGCCTCGCCATCAAAAAAATATGTGTAGCCACGGTTTTGCGCATCAGCTGCGCTTGAGAGCCCTGACAACACCTCAAGAATATCGGTATCGACGGCCTCTTCGCCAGCGTCTCCCTGAGCAAAATCAAGATAGCCTTGCAGCATGGACTGCATGTCATCCACGTCCCCGGACAGTGCTTCCAACTCTCTAGTTTGCGGCAGAAACGCAAGCTGCAGACGGAAACGCGTCAACACCGTGCGAAGGTCGTGAGACACTCCAGCCAGCATCGCAGTGCGCTGTTCGACCGTTCGTTCAATCCGCTCTCTCATTGCAAGGAAAGAGGCTGTCGCTTGACGAACCTCAGTCGCGCCTCTTGGCCGCAGCTCATCGCTGATCGAATGGCCTTTGCCAAAGCTTTCTGTAGCTTCGGCAAGTTTTTGAATTGGGCGAATTTGATTGCGCAGAAACGCAATCGCGATACCAATTAAAACCAGTGATGCACCTGCCATCCAAAGCAGGAATATATGTGTGTTGGACGCATAAGCCCGGTTACGTTTCACAAAGACACGCAACGCCTGTTCTTCCAGCCTGATGCGAATTTCCAGAAGTTTCGAATCTCCGACAGTATCTATCCAGAACGGCTTACCCACTTGGTCGGCAAGTTGGCGGGACAGTGCCGCATCAAGGATTGAAAAGAACGGCTTTGGCCGCGGTGGCGGAAGCTCGGTATCCGGCAGAAGCGAAATCGTCAGATTGAAACGTTCCCGCGCGATCCGCGTAATCGTCTGAAAATCTGCGTCCTGCGGGTAAGTCTCAATAACATCCACGATACCGGAAATATCGCGCACCACCGCTGCCGACAGACGGTCGGTTGTGCGCTGCCAGTGGCGCTCCATGAAAACGAACGCAACAACGAATTGCAGCAAGATCATAGGAGCGATGATGATGATGAGAGAACGGCCAAACAGGCCTGTTGGCATGGATTTGCCAACGCTGCGCGCAAAGCGGCGCCATGTTCGGCGGATGAGAGAGTAGCGTTTTCTGCGGGCGTAATCCGACGAACCGCCATCAGCGACCTCAAGCCCTTGCCCGGTTCCTGCAGTCTCTTCGCTCACCGTCGTCATACCCCGCTCACCGATTTGGCTCGAGCCGATACGGTACAGCTTGGCAGGCTATTCGATATGAAGTTTGTAGCCAATGCCTCGCACAGTCTGCAGCCAGTTTGGATTACCCGGGTCTGACTCGATTTTACGACGCAGACGGTTGATCTGGACATCAACCGTGCGTTCGTTGGCTCCTGTGTCTTCGCCAACGAGCTCCATTCTGGGCACCACGTCACCAGCAGATTGGGCAAACAGCACCATAATCTCGCGCTCACGGTCCGTCAGCTTCACCACCTCGCCTTTGCATTTCAGCTCACGCGATGGAATCGAGAACGTGTAGGGGCCAAACATCACCTGTTCTATGCCCGGCAACTCTTCGGTCTGCACACGCTTCAAAATAGCGTTGATACGCAACAGCAATTCGCGTGGGCTGAAAGGCTTGGCGAGATAGTCATCAGCCCCAGCCTCAAGTCCCGCAATGCGGCTGTCGGTTTCGCCCAAAGCTGTCAGCATCATAACCGGCACGTCGAGATCTTCGCGAATAGAACGGGTAAAGTCTGTGCCACGCTCGCCAGGCATCATGACATCGACGATCAGCAGATCGAACGACAGGCCCTGCAATTGCCGCCGCGCTTCAGAAGCATCAGAAGCCGATGACACACGGAAGCCCTGCTCAGCGAGATATCGCGTCAGCAGTTCACGAATGCGGCTATCGTCGTCGACCACCAGAATGTGCGGTGCATCGTCTGTGAGTGAAATCATATCGTCGTTGATGGGTCGTTCCGCCAAAGTCTCGAAGCGTTGCTGCATGATGATGCACCATCTGTTGGCCCAAGGGAATGAAGAGAAATTCAGTCCCGCTTCTGCATTAACTCGTCCACCACATCTCGTTCTTCCGGCTCGATCATGCCGAGCAGAAAGTCTTTGATGCTGTCACGGTCACGGTTTTGCAGGCCTTCAATGGCTCCCTTGATCCGTCGCGACTGAATGTGAGTTAATTCGATAGACAGATTGCGGCCCTTTTGGGTCGGGTAGAGAAGCCGTTGGCGTCGGTCGGAAGGTCCGGCCTGCTGCACCAACAACCCGCTATCCACCAATTGACGCAAAACAGGACCGAGTGATTGCTTGGTTATCCGCAGAATATCCAACAATTCCGCCACCACCATGCCGGGTTGGCGATTGACGAAATGCAGCACCCTGTGGTGCGCACGACCCATGCCATAGGCCTCCAGCACCTCGTCTGCATCAGCGATGAAATCGCGATAGGCAAAAAAGAACAGCTCGATAAGAGGAAAGTCGAGGCCCTCCTCTTCCACAAGAGGATCGGTGACGACAGCGCGTTCGTCCCCGCCCTGCATTTCAACCGTGGTGCCACCGCTCGCGGACATATGGTTCCAATTCCGGAAAATAGGTAAGGAGGGTTGACGTATTTTTTAGAGCAAGCCATGATTGCTCTCCCAACTGAATAGGACTGGCGGAAGCACAAGACAACCGCGGTCTTTTTCATCAACTCAAAGCAAAAGGTGCACCATGGCTGGCGTCCCCTTCGATCAACTGGATGGCGACATCTGGTATAACGGTGAATTCGTCGAATGGGGCAATGCGCAGGTGCATGTGCTGACCCACGGTCTTCACTATGCAAGCTCCGTTTTTGAAGGCGAGCGCGCCTATGGCGGCGAGATCTTCGAGCTGACCAAACACACCGAGCGTCTGTTCTTTTCTGCCGAGCAACTGGGCATGGAAATTCCTTACACCGTCGATGAAATTGACGAAGCGTGCCGCCAGACGCTTAAGCGTCAGGGGCTTTCCAACGCATATCTTCGTCCTATCGCATGGCGTGGTTCGGAAATGATGGGCGTCTCGGCACAGGCTAACCGCATCAACGTGGCCATCGCTTGCTGGGATTGGCCGTCCTATTTCGATCCCGAACAGAAGATGAAGGGCATCCGCCTCGACATTGCAGACTGGAAACGCCCTGCCCCGGATACGATACCGTGCAAAGCAAAGGCTGCCGGCCTCTACATGATCTGCACACTGTCGAAACACGCAGCAGAAGCCAAAGGCTATGCAGACGCACTTATGTTCGACTATCGCGGCCGCGTTGCAGAATGCACAGGCGCCAACGTCTTTTTCACCAAAGACGGAGTCATCCACACGCCCGATCCGGATTGTTTCCTCGACGGCATCACACGTCAGACAGTGATTGCGCTCGCTGAAAAGCGTGGCATGGAAGTTGTCGTTCGCACAATTATGCCGGAAGAAATGGCAGATTTCGAAGAATGCTTCATCACAGGTTCTGCTGCAGAAGTGACGCCGGTTTCGGAAATTGGCCCTTACAGTTTCGTGCCGGGCCCGATTTCGAAGGCGCTCGTTGATGATTATACAAAGGCCGTAACGCCTGGCGCTTGAAGGCATCTATTCCCCAGTCATACGCGCTAAGCTGTTGACTCATAAAGCTCTGACAAGCCAAATCGCGCGCGCCCGCAGCTAAAGCGGGCGCGGGGCATCGAGGAGAACAGAACCCATGGAAGCACTACTTCCCATCATTATTCAGGTCGTATCCGGCGTAGTCGGCGGCGGCGCTGTTGGATCAATAGTAAAAAGCGCAGCTATGGGTATGTTGCCCAAGCTTCTGGCTGGCGGCATCGGCGGTTTAGCGGGTGGCACAGCACTTGGCCCGATCATTGGCGGCCTCATGGGCGCAGCTGGTGGCGATGCCGCTGGCGGCCTCGACGTTGGCAGCTTGCTCGGTGACGCAGTCGGCGGCGGTGCCGGTGGCGCAGTCCTGACCGGCCTTGTCGGCATGGTCATGGGTAAAATGAAGGGCTGAAACTCAGCAATTCTTTAGGATTTCAGACGGGCGGTCTCTCATGGAGATCGCCCGTTTTTGCTTTCAATCGCGAACTGCGTCTGAAATGACCATCACAGCGAAAATTCCGCAACGCTGCAGGAGAAGACCTTGGGAAAACTGAACATCCAAATCGTACCCGTGACCGCGTTCCAACAGAACTGCACATTAATTTGGGATGCTGACACGAATACAGGCGTGGTTATCGATCCCGGCGGAGATGTTGGAAAAATTCGCAAAGCGATCGAGGACAGCGGCATAAAGGTGGAAGCGATCTGGCTGACCCATGGCCATATCGATCACGCCGGTGGCGCGATGGATCTGAAGGATGCTCTCGGCATCGACATTATCGGTCCCCACGAAGCCGATATACCGCTGCTGTCGCAGCTTGAGAAGCAAGCTCAAATGTTCGGTCTAGACGACGAAGTGCGCAACGTCACGCCTGATCGGTGGCTCACATCAGGTGAAACACTATCAATTGGCGAACACGATTTTACGGTTTCCCATTGCCCGGGTCATGCACCCGGCCATGTTGTCTTTTACAACGAAGCTAACGGCTTCGCTCATGTGGGGGATGTGCTGTTTGCCGGTTCAATCGGCCGCACCGATCTGCCCGGCGGCGACCACGAGACGCTGCTTAATTCAATCCGCACAGTGCTTATGGAATGGCCTGACGAAGTGCAGTTCATGTGCGGGCATGGCGCGCCCAGCACAATCGGTCAGGAACGAGCATCAAACCCATTCCTGACCTGATTTTTCGTCAGTAGTTAGTTCGCAACGTAAGCGCTGATAGCGCCATCAAGCAGCGCGTATTCGCGGCAAGCGATGCCGCACTGCTTTTCGATTGCAGCAAGTTGTTTGCGCGCTTCGCCAACACGGCCCTGCTGCAAAAACGCTTCGCCCATGTAGCTCATGACCAGCGTGTAATCAGGATCAGCCTTCAGCGCGGCGCGATAGTAGCCGAGCGCTTCATCCACGCGGCCCAGTTTACGGGTCGCGAAACCGCGATAATTGAGAATGCGTGGGTCGCTCTGATCGGCGGCAAGCGCCAGCAGTTCCAGCGTTTCGCCGTAACGGCCGTTATAGGCCAGATCGCGGGCACCCTCGTAAATGTTGTCATCAGAAAGACTGGAAGACTTCTTCACCTTCACGCATTTGCGCTTCTTCTTGTCCCAAACCATCGCCTTTTTGCACGTCGGTGTGGCGACCGTGGAGCCGCCATCGCTGGCCGCGTGAGCAGGGACAGACACTGCACCGGCGGTGAGCAACGTGGCAAAGGCTAGAGCCAGGGTGGTCTGGCGAGATCCGAGTGTCATTATGTAGTCTCCGTTGTTGCGTTTTGCCGATAATTTACGATGCCGTGGGACATGAAGTTTCAGGCGATTATATGTGCACGCGTTCATATGAACCGGCGATGAATAACAACTTGCAACCGATGCAATGCCACGCCAAGCCAATTTCGAACACCAGTGAGTGAATACACCATCTGAAAAGTTGCGTCTGAGATGAATCGCACAACCGCCAACCTCCTGCTTCTTTTCGCCGGCCTCATTTGGGGCGGCGGCTTCGTCGCCCAACAAACCGCAATGGAAGACATCGGCCCCTTCGCCTTCATGATGTTGCGCTTTGGTGTGGCGGGTTTGGCAGTTCTACCTTTCGCCATCTGGGAAGCACGCCGCCACAACGCCCGCCCGATCAATGCGAAAACATGGCGGAATGCCACCGCTGTTGGCCTGTTCTTTTTCGTAGCAATGGCATTGCAACAGATTGGCATTCTGGGAACCACCGTCACCAATGCAGGCATTCTCACCGGTCTTTACGTGGTTCTGACGCCCATCATTTTGCGCGTTCTGTTGGGCGAAACGCAGCAATGGATTATTTGGCCCGCGGCACTAATGGCGTTTTGTGGCATCTACCTTCTCGGCGGCGGCGGCTTGGGCGAACTCACTTGGGGTGATGGCGTCATTATCATCTCAGCAATCTTCGCGGCAGGCCACGTCATCGCAATGGACCGCGCTGTTACAGGCGCAGACAGACCAGGAGCGGTAGCCTGCGTCCAATTCGTTGTCAGTGCGGCGCTCTCTGCCGTGGGCTTTATAATTGCACGCGCGCTGAACTGGTGGGCTGAACCCGCGTTGAGCACACAAACACTTTGGAACGCAGCGCCCGAAATCGCCTATGCGGCACTGCTTGCAGGCGCACTCGCGTTCACGCTGATGGCAGTGTGCCAGCAATACACCCGCGCAGCAGATGCTGCAGTCCTGCTGTCATCAGAAGCGTTGTTCGCAGCCCTTGGCGGTGCGCTGCTTTTGGGCGAGCGGCTATCAATCATCGGTTATGCAGGCTGCGCACTGATGTTTGCTGCAATTATCGTCGTTAGCGTCGTTTCTGCGCGCCTTGAGGCCAAATCAGCGCCGAATTTCACCTGAAATTGAAAGAACCGCTTGATTACGCGGCACTTTGTCGCGCATATACAGCCCGTTCGGGTCGGAAACACCCGGAGACTGGAAACGCGCCAACCCCGTCACCGACGGATATGCGGCCGTTTCGGGAAGACTTTCGACCGCTATTGCGGGTCGGATGCGTGATGCCCTCCTTCCCGGCGGCTGAAGACCAATATGCATCACGTTCCATTCCCCGACCGATTCCCGAGACACACCGCACGGCGATGAACTGTGCTGCGCGGTCGAAATCACGGGATAAGGGGACCCATCCATGCAAGGCCACGTCAAATTCTTCAACGCTGCAAAGGGCTACGGCTTCATCACGCCCGACGATGGTGGCGCCGATATTTTCGTCCACATCTCAGCCGTTGAGCAGTCCGGACTGACCACCTTGAGCGAAGGCTCGGCGATCACCTTCGATGTGGAACCGGACAAGAAAGGCAAAGGTCCGAAAGCTATCGACCTGAAGGTCGAGTAGCGCCGGTCACATCAACCGCTCACCATCGGCGACGGGCTTGTCGATAGCAGCCAGCACGATGTCGCCGTTGGCATCCGCATAGCCGAGCGTCAACACTTCCGACATGAACGGACCGATCTGGCGCGGCGGAAAATTCGTCACGGCCATCACCTGCCGTCCGATAAGCTCGTCCGGCGTGTAATGGGCGACGATCTGAGCCGACGATTTTTTGCGTCCGATCTCCGGCCCGAAGTCGATCACCATCTTGATGGCGGGCTTCCGCGCTTCGGGAAACGGCTGCGCCTCTACGATGGTGCCTGCACGAATGTGCACGTCCATGAACTGGTCGAAACTGATCGTATCGGTCATCGGTTTATTCCTTCGACAACTCACGCGACCGGTCAGCCGCAGCTTTCACCGCGCGTGGCAAGAGATCAGGAAACCCGCCCTCGCCCATCAAGACTTCGAGCGCCGCTTGCGTGGTGCCGTTGGGCGACGTCACATTCTGGCGCAGTGTGGCTGGTGTATCCGACGATTGCGCGATCAATTCGCCAGCGCCGGAAACCGTCGCGCGGGCCAACTGGTCTGCCAGCTTAGCGTCCAACCCTGCGGCAACGCCGGCCTGCGCCAGCGCTTCGGCAAGATGAAACACATAGGCCGGACCGGAACCGGACACGCCGGTAACGGCATCCATCTGGCTTTCATCATCGATCCACGCCACCTCACCCACCGCAGTCATAAGTGTGTCGATGGAGGCGCTCTGGGCATCGCTGACGTGATCGTTGGCAAAGCAGACAGACATGCCACGCCCTACGAGAGCGGGCGTGTTTGGCATGACGCGAACGACGCGGGTGGCATCGCCGAAGGGTGCGGCAAGACTGGCGACCGACGTGCCAGCGGCCACGGATACAACCACCGTGTCAGCAGAAACGAGGGACGTGAGTTGCGGCAGAACCGCCGCCATCATCTGCGGCTTCACCGCGACCACAAGATAGTCGGCAACGGGCGCTTCACCAGCATTCATAAAATGCGCCACGCCGTGCGCGGCCATTTTCGCAGCCATGGCGTCGGACGGTTTCGGGTCCACCACCGCGATATCAAACCCGGCTTTCCCGTCCAGCCAACCGGCCAGCAGCGCACCGCCCATATTGCCTGCACCGACCAGAACGAGTTTGTCAGCCACGGCTTACGCCTCGCCGACGGTGTCGAACAAAACAGAGTCCAGCGCATCCGTCGCGCTGCGACCGCCCCACACGACGTATTGAAACGCCTGATAGTAACGCTCGCAGGATGCCGTTGCAGCATTCAGCATGCAGTCGATTTGCGCGTCGTTGGCATCAGCACCGCCGGAAAGCGGAATGCCGTGGCGGAACATCACCGAGCCGTCTTCCGTCCAAACCTCGAAATGCCCGAACAACATTTGCTCGTTGATGAGGCACAACAGACGACGCACTTCGGCAAGCCGTTTCTGTGGAACACGCATATCGAAGGCGCAGGAAATGTGCAGCGCTTCGAACGCCTCCACCCACGAGAACGACACGCTGTAGCCGGTCCAGATGCCCTGCGCGAGGATGACGATTTCGTCCTCGGCAGACCGCTCGAAAGACCATTCGTTCTCGTCGGCAAACGTCTCGACGACGTCCACCGGATGGCTGTCGCGCAGGCTATTTATTTGCAGCATGTCCATGGGACGACTGTCTCCGCATTCCATTCCGTTCGGTCGCTTCCGCATCGAAGCGAACCGAATCAATCAATAGATTCAGAATACTGACAGGCGTCCGCCGAACCACCCTGATTGATGCCGCGCCCACAGGCCTGTGGAATCAACGCTGAATCAAATGGTGGAGAAACCGGTGCAAGCGATTCAAAGGACTCGCATTTTACCGAATCCGCATGAGCAGATTTCACAGCCATTAGGCTGTGCACAACTTCCAGCGTTAGGCGTTCTGCAACTTACTTGTCGTCAGCTTTCGCCGCTTTTTTCGCAGGCGCTGCTTTTTTGGCCGCTGGTTTCGCACCGCCCATCTGCGCTTTCAGCGCTTCGATTTCCGCACGAAGCTCGTCATTCTCCATACGCGCTTTCGATGCCATTTCCTTCACGGCTTCGAACTCGTCGCGCTGAACGAGATCCATCTCGGACATGAGCCGCTCGGCCTGGCTTTTAACAACGGTCTCGACTTCGCGCCGCGCACCCTGCGCCATGCCTGCGGCATCGGTCATGAATTTTGCGAATTCGTCGAAGACGCGGTTGGGGCCTTGGCTTCCGGTGGACATAGCGGGGTTCCAATCATCTGTTCATTGTTGCCCATCACGTAAGCCCACCGGGCCGTTGGTTCAACCGAACAACTTGAAGCAGGACGCCGATGCGGGCATGGGTGCTTTATGTATCCGATTTCGCTCTCCGCCATCACCTTTCCCGCCATCGACCCGGTCGCCATTTCGCTCGGCCCATTGGAGGTCCACTGGTACGGCCTCATGTACGTGCTGGGCATTCTGGCAGGTTGGGCTTTCGTGCGCTTCGTCACCGCCCGCGACCATCTGTGGGGGCCGACCGGTTCGCCCATCCGCAAGGTAGAAGTGGACGATTTCGTGACATGGGCCGTTGTCGGCATCATCGCAGGCGGGCGGTTGGGCTACGTGCTGTTCTACAACCTCGGCTACTATCTGCAGAACCCGCTGGAAATTCCCGCGATCTGGGATGGCGGCATGAGCTTCCATGGTGGCGCGCTAGGGTCAATCATCGCCATGGTGCTGTTCGCCCGCTCGCGCGGTTTCTCGCCTTACAGCCTGTTGGACGTGGTGGCTGCCGCTTCCTGCTTCGGACTGTTTTTCGGGCGCATCGCAAATTTCATCAACTCCGAACTGTGGGGACGTCCGACGGATGTGGCCTGGGGTGTGATCTTCCCCAACGGCGGCCCTGAACCACGCCACCCGAGCCAGCTTTATGAAGCAGCGCTGGAAGGTGCGGTCGTCTTCGCCGTTCTGTGCGTTCTCATCTTCGCCTTCAAGAAGTTGCGGCACCCCGGCTTCATCGGTGGCGCTTGGGTTTTCGGCTACGGGGCGTCGCGCATTTTGGTCGAGTTCTTCCGCACTCCGGATGCCCATATCGGTTATTTGGCGGGCGGCTGGCTGACAATGGGCATGGTTCTGTCGCTGCCCATGCTGGCCATCGGTCTGTGGGGAATGCTCACCGCATCCAGCCGCACACCTTGGCGCACCGCACCCGATACGGATGAAGCGTGAGCCCACTGGAAACTGAAATCCGCTCGCGCATCGAGCAGGACGGACCGCTTTCGATTGCAGAATATATGGCGCTATGCCTGCTGCATCCGGAGTACGGATATTACACGACAGGCACTCCGGTGGGCGGGCGGGCATCTGCTTCGCGTGAAGGTGGAGACTTCATCACAGCGCCGGAAATTTCCCAGATGTTCGGCGAGATGATCGGCGTTTGGTGCATGGAGGTTTGGCAGGCGCTGGGCGAACCATCCCCCTTCGCGCTGGTGGAACTCGGCCCCGGTCGCGGCACGTTGATGGCAGACCTTTTGCGCGTGGCAAAAGCCCTGCCCGGGTTTGCAGCAGCTGCCGACATCTATCTGGTCGAGGTCAGCGGCACCTTGGCGGAACAGCAAAGCCTGACGTTGGAGAAGTCCGGCGCATCGTTGAAATGGCTGCGCGACACCGGCCAACTGCCGGACATGCCCGCGATCATCATCGGCAACGAATTTCTCGACGCCCTGCCCTTTCGCCAATGGGTGCGGCTGGAAGGGCAATGGCTAGAACGCGCCATCGGCATTCGTGATGACAAACTGGCCTTCGTCGCAAAAGCCAATGTGCTGCCGCAGGAGGACGAGCCGGAAGGAGAGCATGAAGACGGCACGATTTTTGAGACCGCACCGGCCCGCGAAGCGCAGATCGCGCAAATTGCGGCCCATCTCAAACAACACAATGGCGCGGCGCTTTTTATAGATTACGGACACCTGAAAAGCGGCACCGGCGACACGTTTCAAGCCGTCCGCGACCACGCCTATGCCGACCCGCTGGCCGCACCGGGGCAAAGCGATCTCACCAGCCACGTGGACTTTGAAACGCTGCTGGCGATTGCAAAAACTGCCGGTTGCGCCGTTCCGCCTGCCACCGCGCAGGGCAAATTTCTGGTCGAACTCGGCTTGCTGGAACGGGCGGGCACGCTTGGATCAGGCAAGAACGATCACATTCAGAACCAGTTACGGTCTGCCGTGGAGCGGTTGGCCGGACCGGATGCGATGGGCAATCTGTTCAAAGTCGCGGCCTTCGGTGCACCGGCCTCGCTGGGCAACCGCTGGCCCGGTTTTCGCAGCGCAGATGACGATATGACGGACGCGCTTTCGCAGGACCAGCCTTCGGGTTAGGCTAAACCGCTTCGCAACCGGCAACCCGAACAATGACCCACCCTCCCGCAATTCAGGACGAGAATTTCGCACAGCACCGAGGCTTGTCCCATGGCTGGTTCGGCCGCGAAGGCGGCGTCTCGACCGGCATATTCGCAGACTTGAATGCGGGCTTGGGTTCTGGCGATGATCGCGAAGCTGTGGTCGAAAACCGCAACCGCATTGCTGCCGCACTCGGCGTCGCTCCAGAGATGCTGGTGACACCCTATCAGGTGCACAGCGCAGATGCGGTTGTGGTGGACGCCCCCTTCCCCGGCGACCGTCCGAAAGCCGATGGCATCGTCACCGCAACCGAAGGTCTCGCCATTGGCATCGTGACAGCCGATTGCGGACCTGTGTTGTTCAGCGATTCCAAAAACCGCGTCATCGGCGCATGTCATGCCGGCTGGAAGGGCGCGCTGTCTGGCGTGATGGAAGCAACGATCGAGGCGATGGAAAAACTCGGCGCGAAGCGCGACAGCATCCGCGCAGTTCTCGGCCCCACCATCGGGCCTAAGAATTACGAAGTCGGACCTGAATTTCCAACACCATTTCTTCAAGAAGACACCGACAACGCACGCTTTTTCCGGCCATCGGAAAACGACGGCCATCATATGTTCGATCTGCCTGCCTATATCGTGGCACGCCTGAATCGGGCCGGGGTCGAAGGCAGTTCCGTCGGCCCCTGCACATATGAAGACGAAGCCGGCTTTTTCAGCTATCGCCGCACCACACATCGCGCTGAAAGCGACTATGGCAGGCAATTGTCTGCCATCGCCCTGCATTCCACCTGAGGAGACACAGCCATGCTGCACTTCACCGAAGACGAGTTCGCCCGCCGCCGCACCGCCACCATGGACGCCATGAAGGAGCGTAAACTCGATGCGATGCTGATGTTCGCGCAGGAAAGCATGTACTGGCTCACCGGCTACGACACGTTCGGCTTCTGCTTCTTCCAGTGTCTCGTCATGAAGGCCGACGGTGAAATGGCGCTGCTCACCCGCTCCGCCGATCTGCGGCAGGCGCGGCACACATCCAACATCGAGAACATCGTCATCTGGGGCGACCACGCCAACGCCGACCCGACGAAAGATCTCCGCAATTTGCTCGCAGACATGGGCCTTCTGGGCAGCAAGCTCGGCGTCGAATACGATACCCACGGCTTGACAGCCTACAACGGCCGCCGCCTCGACAACACGTTGAAGACCTTCGCCGATCTCGATGATGCATCATCCCTCGTCCACCTGCTGCGGCTGGTGAAAAGCGATGAGGAAATTGCCTATGTCCGCAAAGCAGCGAACCATGCAGACGCCGCCTTCGACGCAGCGTTGAAGACCACGAAGGCGGGTGTGAACGAAGCGAAAATCCTTGCCGCCATGCAGGGTGCCGTTCTGGAAGCTGGTGGCGACTATCCCGGCAATCCCTTCATTTTGGGTTCCGGCGATGACGCTCTGCTATGCCGCTACAAGGCTGGCCGTCGCAAACTATCTAAAAACGATCAGCTGACCATCGAGTGGGCAGGTGTCGAGGCGCAATATCATGTGGCGCAGATGCGAACGCTCGTTATCGGCAAGCCGCGCGAAAACCACGAGGCGATGTTCAAGGCAGCAAAAGCCGCGTTGGACGCGGTCGAAGGCGCGATGGTTGTTGGCAACACGTTCGGCGACGTTTTCACCGCCCACGCCAAAGCCATGGATGCACACCACCAGTCACGCAATCGCCTGAACGCCTGCGGTTATTCGCTCGGCGCACGTTACGCACCATGCTGGATGGACGGGCCGATGTTCTACGAAGGCAATCCAACCGTGATCGAGCCCAATCAGGTGCTGTTCGCCCACATGATTTTGATGGACAGCGAAACCAACACCGCGATGTGCCCCGGCCGCACATATCTGACCAGTGAAAAAGGCCCGAAAGCGCTCACCAAACACCCGATGGAGTTCGTTACGCTCTAGCGTATCGCCCACTTCACGACAGGACTGGGGATACAGGCAAAAAGCGACCGCCTTTTTCATGGCGGTTTCAACGCAGTGTTGATATGACACCGCCACCCGCGAAGCCCCGTCCACATTCAGGCCGCCATGAAGCTGTTTTCCGGAAACGCCAACAAAAGCCTGGCGGAAGATATCGCCAGATATCTCGACACCCAGCTCGGCAAGTGTGTCGTGCGCCGTTTCGCCGACCAGGAAATTTTCGTCGAGCTTCAGGAAAACGTGCGTGGCGAGGATGTTTTCATCCTCCAGTCCACGTCCTATCCGGCCAACGACCACCTGATGGAATTGCTGATCCTCATCGATGCGGCAAAACGATCTTCGGCCAAACGCATCACGGCTGTGTTGCCCTATTTCGGGTACGCCCGTCAGGATCGTAAACCCGGCCCACGCACCCCGATTTCAGCAAAGCTGGTGGCCAATCTGATAACAGAAGCCGGTGCCGACCGCGTGCTGACCATGGATCTTCACGCAGGACAGATTCAGGGCTTCTTCGATATTCCCACTGACAACCTGTACGCCGTGCCAGTCATGAGCCGCGATCTGCGCGCCAACTATGACATCGACAATCTTATGGTCGTTTCGCCTGACGTCGGCGGTGTCGTTCGCGCCCGCGCCCTGGCCCGTCGTGTGAATGCCCCACTGGCCATCGTGGACAAGCGCCGCGACAAGCCCGGCGAATCCGAGGTCATGAATGTCATCGGGGATGTTTCAGGCAAAGACTGCATCCTGATCGATGACATTATCGATTCCGGCGGCACCCTGTGCAACGCGGCAGAAGCACTGCTGAACAATGGCGCGCTTTCGGTCACGGCTTATATTTCCCACGGTGTATTGTCCGGTGGGGCGGTCGCCCGCATCACATCGTCGAAGCTGAAAGAACTGGTCATCACCTCGTCCATCGAGCCAACGACCGCCGTTCAGACCGCCCACAATATCCGCGTCATCTCGATTGCCGATCTAATTGGTGAAGCTGTCAGCCGCACCGCGCTCGAACAGTCGGTTTCCAGCCTGTTCGACTAGCTCTGAAGCCGGTTACAATGCTGGACAGACGGCCAAGTCTGCGCTAATCCCGCGCCACCACGTCGACACCCCTGGAGGGAACGTGGGTCGTCCGCACATGTGCCGCCGAATTCGCCCTGCTATTTGCAGCGCAAATCGGCATGTCATGGAACGGCCGAGCAGTGCGCCGCATGCGTTCTGCAACCTCTATATAACCGCTGAGGAGCGAACCAATGAGCGAAGATAATACGCTTACGGCCCAAGCGCGTGACCGTGTAGGCAAGGGGGCCGCACGCGAGCTGCGTAGAAATAACATGGTGCCAGCCGTCATTTATGGCGACAAAAAAGATCCCCTGTCCATTGCGCTGCCGCGCAAGGAAACCACGCTGGCTATCCACGCTGGTGGCTTCATGACGACCTTGCTCGACATCGAAGTCGACGGCAAGAAGCACAAGGTCCTGCCAAAGGACTATCAGTTGCACCCCGTCTCCGACGTTGTGATGCATGTGGACCTGCTGCGCGTTTCCGCGAAAACTGCAGTTACGGTAGAAATTCCGGTCGTCTTCCTGAACGAAGAAGAGTGCATCGGTCTGAAAGCCGGCGGTACGCTGAACGTTGTGCGCTTCACGGTCGAAGTGAACTGCCCGGCCAACTCGATCCCCGATAATTTCGAGATCGACCTGACGTCTTACGACATCGGCGACTCGGTCAATATTTCGGCTGTCGACATGCCGGAAGGTGCAGAACCAACCATCACAGACCGCGACTTCACCATCGCAACCATCGCAACCCCAGCCGGCCTCAAGTCGGACGAAGATGCTGACGGTGATGACGAGCCGGTCGAAACCGAAGTCATCAACCAGAAGGCCGACTCGGTCATGGGTGAAGGCGAAGATGGCTTGAAAGACAAAAGCTAAATCAGTCTGAAAAACATCGCGGGGCGGTTTTTTTAGCCGCCCCACGATGCAATACTTTAACGGGAACAAGCGCCATGCTCATCATAGCCGGCCTCGGCAATCCCGGCCCCACACATGAGCATCAACGGCATAATGTCGGCTTCGTGGCAGTAGATGCCATTGCAGCCGAACATAATTTCTCACCGTGGAAGCCACGCTTTCAGGCGCTTGCCTGCGAAGGTCGTATTGGCAACGAAAAAGTGCTGCTGCTCAAACCAACGACATTCATGAACGAAAGCGGCCGGTCCGTCGGTGAAGCTGCGCGTTTCTACAAGATCGACGAAGCTGCGGTGATCGCTCTTTACGACGAGCTTGATCTCGCCCCGGGCAAGCTGCGGATCAAGACCGGCGGTGGCGCTGGCGGCCACAACGGTATCCGGTCCATCGACGCCCATCTGGGTAAAAATTATCGCCGCGTTCGCATAGGCATCGGCCATCCCGGCCATAAGGATCGTGTGACCGGCCATGTGCTTGGCAACTTTGCCAAAGCAGACCATGACTGGCTCGATCCGCTGCTGGATGAAATCGCGCGCAATGCCGATATGCTGGTGTCAGGCGATGATGCAGGTTTCATGAACCGCATCGCGCTGCGAACACAAACCACCGAACCTTCCGGCGCGAAGGGTCAAAATTCCGCCAAGGCAAAGGGCGGCTCAGGCAAAGGCCAGAGCCACATTCGCCAAGCACGTGATAAGTCACGCAACACAAAACCAAATGTTCCGACCAGCGGCCCAATGGCCGACATGTTGTCGAAACTGTTTGGCAAAAAGGACTGAATCAATGGGTTTCAAATGCGGTATCGTTGGACTGCCGAATGTCGGCAAATCCACTCTCTTCAACGCGCTCACCCGCACGGCGTCCGCACAGGCGGCCAACTACCCGTTCTGCACCATCGAGCCGAACACCGGTGAGGTTGCCGTACCGGACGAGCGTATCGCCAAAGTCGCCGAGATCGCCAAGTCGAAGGAAATCATCCCGACCCGCATTTCCTTCGTCGATATTGCGGGCCTCGTGCGCGGTGCGTCTAAAGGCGAAGGCCTCGGCAACCAGTTCCTTGCCAACATCCGCGAGGTGGACGCGACGGTTCACGTTTTGCGTTGCTTCGAAGACGACGACATCACCCATGTCGAAGGCACGATCGACCCCATCGCCGACGCTGAAACTATCGAGACAGAGCTGATGCTCGCCGATCTGGATTCGCTGGAACGCCGGATCGAGAAAACCCGCAAAAGCGCAGCCAGCAAGGACAAGGAGTCCATGACCTTGCTGCCGATGATGGAAGCATCGCTGAAATTGCTGCAGGACGGCAAACCTGTTCGCCACCTGTTGGACGGCATCGAGCCGGACGATCTTGCGATCCTGCAAGGGTTGCAACTGCTGACCTCGAAGCCCGTGCTCTATGTCTGTAACGTTGCCGAAGAAGACGCTGCAGACGGCAACGACCTGTCAGCAAAGGTTGCTGAAATGGCCACGGCGCAGGGCGCAGGCACGGTCGTCATATCTGCCGCCATCGAAGAGGAAATCGCCCAGCTTCCCGATGAAGAACAAGGCGAATTTCTCGAGATGAACGGCCTCACCGAATCCGGCCTCTCCCGCCTCATCCAGGAAGGCTACAACCTTCTGGAACTCATCACCTATTTCACCGCAGGCCCGAAAGAGACCCGCGCCTGGACGATACCCAAAGGCACGAAAGCGCCGGGCGCTGCTGGCGTCATCCATTCCGATTTCGAACGTGGCTTCATCCGCGCCCAAACCATCGCGTATGACGATTACGTAACGCTGGGCGGCGAAGTGCCTGCCAAAGAAGCGGGTAAGGCGCGCGATGAAGGCAAGGAATATGTTGTGCACGATGGCGACGTGATGCTGTTCAAATTCAACACCTGACGAAATAGCCGCAGCGTTTGCGGCTTGAGGATGCGTGGCGTTCCGCCCAGTCTATCGCCACAATCTGATCCAATTTCGGGTTCGACGGAAGTTGGCCAATGACCGCAACCAAGATCGACACATCTCACCCGCCGGTGGACGTCGAACCGTTCCGGCCAAAGGTTCCTGTTCCACGGCCTACGCCGCCCAACAATTTCGTCCACCTTCGCACGCTTCAAGTGCTGCCGAAACTTCTCAGCAATCCGCTGGAGGCGTTGTCGGCAGATGCGTTTACGATGCCCATCACCTATTCGGCGATTTTCTCAAACCCCATTGCGCTGGTCCATGAACCGGCGGCTATCAAATATCTGTTCGTGGAACGCCCCGATTTGCTGCGGGCAGACCCTGTCAGACAGGCTGTGCTGAAACCGCCATTGCGCGAAGGCCTGCTGACGGCGGAGGGGGCAACATGGCGGCGTAGCCGTAAGCTGATCGCCCCGGTCTTTGCTCCGCGCCACATAGACAGCTTCGCCATTGCGATGCGGGAGCGCACCGAACACTACGTCGCTACGCTTCATCACCGCACCGATAACACCCTTCTCATAGCCGATGAGATGGCAGCACTCGCCTACAGCGTTTTATCGCAGACCCTGTTTACCGGCGATCTTGATGACGAGAGTGAGCAAGTGCTGGCCGATGTGGCATTCTTTCTGAAGCACCTGTCACAACCCGACCCACTCGATTTTCTCAACATGTCGGACCGCTGGCCGCGCCTGACGAAACTGCGCGGACAAAAAGCCCTTCGCCGTTTGCGCCAAGGCGTTAGGCGCACCGCGCAAAACAGGAAACAGCGCATCGACCAAGGCGCGGAGGTTCCGGACGACTTCCTCACGTTGCTGCTCAACACCACAGGCGATGATGATCGCGGGCTTTCACTCGATGAGGTCGAGGACAACATCATCACCTTCATCGCCGCAGGCCATGAGACGACGGCGCGCGCGCTGGCATGGACGCTGTACCTTCTTGCCAATGATGAAGACGCGCGGCAGCGTTGCGAAGCCGAGATCGACGCGTTGAAGACGGACGATCTCGACCCGCACCTTTGGGGCGATCATCTGCCCTTCACCACAGCCTGCTTCGAAGAAAGCATGCGGCTCTTCCCGCCGGCATCCATGATCGGGCGGCAAGCGGTAGAGGATGTCGACCACAACGGTCTCGTCATAAACAAAGACGCGACGGTGCTCGTCAGCCCTTGGGCGTTGCATCGGCATGAAACCTTGTGGGACGATCCAGCCGCTTTCAAGCCGCTACGTTTCCTGGGCGAAGCGCGCAAATCCATCGACCGCTTCGCTTACCTGCCTTTCGGCATGGGGCAGCGGGTTTGCATCGGGCAGCGGTTCGCCATGCAGGAAGCGCAGATTGCGCTGGCCATTTTGCTCCGCAATTTCCGTTTCGACTATGCAGGCGCAGAACCGCCATGGCCGGTGATGAAAATTACCATCCAGCCTCACAACGCCATGCCCATGAAAGTGACCGCCAGAACCTGACAGGCGCTTGGCGCGGTTAGCGCTGTCGCCTATGACGGTTGCATGAAAGCGCGCCGCACATGATGAGCCAGACCCATATTTTGCTGGCAGGAGCGCTGTTGGCAAAACCCGCGGACAGCGCCAACGGGCGGCTACGAAATGCGGCAATCGTGTTGGGTGCATTCCTGCCGGACGCTGCAATATATTTTCTGTTCGCATGGTCGAAAGTGGCGGGCATACCCGAACGAATAGTCTGGGACGAACTCTATTTTTCGGACATGTGGCAAGACTGGGTGGCCGCCGGAAATTCCGCCCCACTTTGGCTCGCTATGCTGATTATCGGCGTCGTGGCACTTCGCTCGGGCGGCTTGCACCGGCTCGGCATTTTGCTGTTCTTCATGGCGGCTGCTGCGCTTATCCACATCGCAGGTGATCTTCCGGTTCACGTCGATGATGCCCACAGGCATTTATGGCCGTTGTCCGACTTCCGCTTCGTCTCGCCGATTTCTTACTGGGACCCGGACCACCACGGACGCCAATTCATGTTCGTGGAAGCAGCCCTTGGCCTGGCTCTATGCGCAGTGCTGTTTCGGCGTTTCAAGGCGCTATGGGTGCGGGCCATTCTCGCATTGCTGTTGCTCGTCTATATCGCGGTGCCGGCCTACTTCCTTCTGGCGCTGGGCAGTTGATCAGTCACCATCGAAGCTGATCAGCGTTCTCACCGGAACGTCCATCGCTTCCAGTTTCGCCCGGCCGCCAAGGTCTGGCAGGTCTATGACGAAACACGCCGCGACCACCTCGGCACCCAATTCGCGCAACAGCTTTACGGCGGCTTCTGCGGTGCCACCCGTGGCGATCAGATCGTCCACCAGCAACACCCGGTCCCCCGGCTGTAGCGCATCGGAGTGCATCTCCATTTCATCGACACCGTATTCCAAGCTATAGGCGATATTCACCTTCTTGCCAGGCAGCTTGCCCTTCTTGCGAATAGGCACAAAACCGGCGGTGAGCTGATGGGCGATAGCTCCACCAAGAATGAAGCCACGAGCTTCGATACCGGCGATCTGGGCCAGATTGGTGCCGATATAGGGATGGACGAGCGCATCCACGGCACGACGAAAGGCACGCGGATTGCCGAGTAGTGTTGTGATGTCGCGAAAGACGATACCGGGCTTGGGATAGTCGGGAATTGCGCGGATAGCGGCGTCCAACTCGCGGGTCAGATTTTCTTCCATATCGCAGTTCTCCGCCATCGGTTCGGTTGCTTTTGGTCAAAGAAAAAGGCCACCGACACAAGTCGGCGGCCTTGATCGAAATAGTCGGTTCAAGAAACTCAGTGTGGGACGTTTGCCCAGACTTTTTTCTTGGTTGCGTAGAGCAAGCCCGCAAAACCCAGCAGAAACAGGACGACAATGAAGCCGCGCTGCTTGCGCTGTGGAAGATTGGGGTCTGCTGCCCACATCATGAACGCGGAGATGTCTTTGGCCTGCTGGTCCAGCGAAGCGACGGTGCCGTCGTCATATTCGACGCTCTCTTCATACAGTGGCTGCGCCATAGCCAACGCGCTACCTGCTACGAAGTAAGGATTGTAGTGAAGCCCCTCGGATACCTCGACGCCCTCCGGCGGCTCCTGATAACCAACCAGCAAGCTGTAGATATAGTCCGCACCGTTTTCGGCGTACATCGTGAAGATGTCGAAGATGAACGTTGGGAAACCACGCTCTGGCGCACGTGCTTTTGCGAGCAGCGAGAAGTCCGGCGGAAGTGCGCCATTGTTCGCGTAAGCGGCTTCTTTGACGTTCAAATACGGCCCTTTGAAACGGTCGGTCGCGCGTGCTGGACGCTCGAACATTTCGCCGTCGTCGTTAGGACCGTCCGTCACTTCATATTCAGCTGCGTAGTTCTTGATCTGCTCGTCGGTGTAACCAAGGTCGGCAAGGTTGCGGTAGAACAGCAGGTTCATGGAATGGCAGGCTGCACAGACCTCGGTGTATATTTTGAGGCCGCGCTGAAGCTGCGCTTTATCGTAAGTGCCGAATGGGCCGCTGAAGGACCAATCGACCTCACGTGGTTTGTTGATAGGATAGCCTGAGGCAGCGTTAGCCGGGGTGGCGAGGGACACACCCATCGCCACGAGAAGGCCTGCCGTCAAAACACGTATAGGGCTTAAAACTCGTGCGGTGATCGTCGTCATGCGGTTTAACTTTCGCTTTCGGCCAATCTCATACGAGACTCATGCGGCCAGTCTGACAAAGTAGAGGGCCGAGCGGTAAGCCCAGCCCTCGCAATTGATAAAGGGCTAGCCCTTTGTGTTTGGTTCCGAGGTTGCCGCCGATGGCGCAGAAGCACCTGCACCATCCGCCTTCGCCATTACCGCATCCATGATAGATGCAGGACGCGGCAGCGGTTTCTCGAACAGGCCGAGAGCAGGCATCACAACTAAGAAATGCGCGAAGTACCAGAAGGTCGAAGCCTTCGTCAGCGGGATCCAGATGCCTTCTGCAGGTCGCGAACCGAGGTAGCCTAGGAAGACGGCGTTGATCGCAAATAGCCAGAAGAAAATCTTGTAAAGTGGACGATAGTTTGTGGAACGCACGTCCGATGTGTCGAGCCAAGGCACGAAGAAAAGGATTGCGATCGCACCGAACATCGCCAACACGCCGCCAAGCTTGGAGTCGATCAATACGATTTCCGTAAACGGGATACCGATATTGAAATCGACAGCACGCAGCACCGCATAGAAAGGCAGGAAGTACCACTCAGGAACGATGTGAGCAGGCGTCACCAACGGGTTGGCTGGAATGTAGTTGTCCGCGTGACCCAGATAATCCGGCAGGAAGAACACAAAGTAGCTCATGATTGCCAGGAATATGACCAGAGCCAGAGCGTCCTTCACGGTTGCGTATGGCGTGAACGGGATAACATCCTGCTTTGACTTAACTTCCACACCGGTGGGGTTGGTCTGGCCTGTGACGTGCAGCGTCCATACGTGAAGAATGACGATACCCGCAATCATGAACGGCAGCAGATAGTGCAGCGAGAAGAAGCGGTTAAGCGTCGCGTTACCAACAGCGTAGCCGCCCAGCAAGAATTCACGAACAGTCTCACCCACCAGCGGTATCGCCGAGAAGAACGAGGTTATGACCTGCGCACCCCAGTAGGACATCTGGCCCCATGGAAGCACGTAACCCATGAATGCGGTCGCCATCATCAGCAGGTAGATGACAACACCCAGGATCCACAAAACTTCACGTGGCGCTTTGTAGGAGCCGTAATAGAGGCCGCGGAAAATATGGATGTAGACAGCAACGAAGAAAAACGACGCGCCAACTGTGTGCCAGCTCTGAAGTGTATTGCCGTAAGCAACGTCGCGGCGCAGATCCTGTACAGAGTTAAAGGCAAGGTTCGCATCCGGCACGTAATGCATCGCGATTACGATACCTGTGATGATCTGCGAAACCAGCATGATCATCAAAATGCCGCCGAACGTGTAAAAATTGTTCAGGTTGCGGGGCACGGGATAGGACACGAAGGAATCATGCATAAGGCGGGCCAGCGGAAGCCGGTCGTCCATCCATTTGCCGATACCGGGTCCCGGTTTGTATGTTGAATGTCCACTCATTTTCGAGTCTCCGTTCTACGCTTCGCCGATTACCAGCGATTCAGCGCTGGCAAACCGGTATGGCGGCAAGGGAAGATTAATTGCAGCAGGGCCTTTGGTCACACGGCCTGTGACATCGAATTTCGACCCGTGGCATGGGCAAACCCAGCCATCGAGCAAGTTGTCGCCATCAGGCTCCACTTTGGAAGGCACACACCCCAAATGGGTGCAGTTGGCTGCCATGACAGCCCAGCTCTTACCGGTATCATCGCCTTCGCCAGCGGCGGAGAGACGAATATCGGTGGTTTCAAAGTCGCGGAAAATATCCTGCGATGCATCTGCTGCAGCAGCAACTTCCTCTTCCGTCAGATGGCGGATGAAGTATGGCTTGCCGCGCCAAACAACGGTTACAACCATACCGGGCTCAATAGAGGAAACGTCAATTTCCTGCGGGGCGCCGGCAGCTTTCTCGCGGTCATTGGGTGCCATCTGGGCAACCAGTGGCCAAACCACACCACCCGCAGCAACAGCAGCGGCTGCACCGGTAGCGATATACAAAAAGTCGCGGCGCGTGGCGCCTTCTTCGTTGGAACTCATGGAGCTATCCTTCTCCAGCCTTCAATTTCGCAGCGTGCATTTTCATCCATGTCTGCGCCCCTCCAATCTTAGTGAAGGTAGAGCCGCAGGCATATGTGGACAGAAGTCGCGCGACAAATGTGACGCGCAAGCACAAGCCCTCACCGGCTTATTGGCCTTCAACCGGCCCGTTGTCCAGTTCGCAGAAGGTTGAACAACGAAAAGGTCGCGGAAAATCTGCCGGTTCGATGGATTGCACGATCTTACGTAGCGTTTTCGATAGCTGTGCGCTGTTGAAGCCGTTTCTGAAGCCTGTGCCGCTTGAAATTCAGAGCAGGAGCTTTCTCTCCCAAATCCGGCGAAACAGTCACTGATTCCACAATCACCTCATGTCGAAAATCAGTACGAGCACATTCGAAGGAATAGCAGGGCATCTACCTTAGATGAGCAACGACATTTTCAATCATCCGCATGCCCGCATCCTGCCCCAAACTCATTATGCTTTCAGGGTGAAACTGAACGGCAGCGACGGGTTCGGTCGCATGCTCAATACCCATTATGACTCCGTCGGAAGTCTTCGCCGTCACCCGCAGTTCGGACGGTAGAGAGGCAGGGTCGGCGTGAAGCGAATGATAGCGCCCAACGGTTACCTCACCGTCCAAGCCGGAAAAGACAATCGAGTTCTGCTCGACCTCGATACGCGATGGCTTGCCATGCATAGGCACTGCAAGCTGTGACAACTCTCCGCCATAGGCTTGTGCCAAGGCTTGCTGACCAAGACAGACGCCAAATAGTGCCCGCGATTGTTCCCGCGCTGTAGCGATGGTCGCGGCGCAATCGAAATCTTCCGGTCTGCCGGGCCCGGGCGACAACACCACGAGATCAGGATTAATCTTCTCCATCGCCTCCGGTGCGATCGGTGACCGCAAGGTGGTGACCTCGGCACCCGTCTGGCGAAAATAATTTGCCAGCGTGTGAACAAAGCTATCCTCGTGGTCGACCAATAGGATCGTCTTACCAATCCCCACTTTGGAACCAGCACGAACTGCTGCTGCATCATTGGCCAGCGATGTGTCACGAATGGCGGAAAGCATCGCTGACGCCTTCAGTTCGGTCTCCGCTTCTTCCTCATCAGGATTGCTGTCGAACAACAGCGTGGCACCGGCACGGACTTCCGCAATGCCGTCCTTGATGCGAACGGTGCGGAGCGTCAGGCCGGTGTTCATGTCTCCGTTGAAGCCGACCATGCCAACCGCGCCGCCATACCAAGCGCGCGGGCTGCGTTCATGTTCTTCGATAAAGCGCATCGCCCACAGCTTGGGCGCGCCGGTGACGGTCACAGCCCATGCGTGGGACAGGAAGGCATCGAACGCGTCCATATCGGACCTCAGGCGGCCCTCGATATGATCCACAGTGTGGATGAGGCGGGAATACATCTCGATCTGACGCCGCCCGATGACCTTGACCGAACCCGGCTCGCAAACGCGGCTTTTGTCGTTGCGATCCACGTCCGAACACATGGTCAATTCGGATTCATCTTTCGCCGAATTGAGCAGCTTGAGAATCTGTTCGCTGTCTTCAATCGGGTCGCGACCGCGTTTAATCGTGCCGGAAATCGGGCAGGTTTCCACCCGTCGGCCTTCCACACGCACGAACATTTCAGGGCTGGCACCCACCAGATATTCGTTGTCGCCCAGGTTGATGAAGAAGGAATAGGGAGATGGATTGATCTGCTTGAGCTTGCGCGAAATGGCAGATGGCGGGTTCACACAGCGTTCGGTAAACACCTGACCCGGCACCACCTCGAACAGATCGCCACGAATGAATTTCTCTTTCGCTTTGGCAACCAGCGCCGCATACTCGCCGGGCTCATGGTCACCGCGCCCGGGGTCAATCTCACCGGGAACGAACTCGGCGACCTGCCCACCGCGCTCGAGCCCGTCGGTGGTCGCTCCATCCGGCATGGTGAACTCATAGCGCTCCTGCCAGGCTTCGGCAGCGTGATGGTCCACGACCAGAATTTCGTCCGGCAAAAACATCACCATGTCGCGCTGGTCGTCAGGGCGTTTCTGGCTCAGGTCGATGGCATCAAACTGGAAACAGAGATCGTAACCAAAGGCGCCGTAAAGCGCGAAATTGGGGTCGGCATCAGTGCGAAACAGATCCTGAACCACACGTAAAACTGAGAAAACCGTAGGCGCACGTGACCGCATTTCTTCGCTGACCATACCGTCAGGCTCTCTTACCTGAACCAGCAAAACATCGTTTTGAGCCTCTACGCTTTCGATATGCTCGTGCGCTTCAAGCACCTTGGCGAATGAGGGCAGCATCACGCGGCCGCGCGAATTGTAGGCCTCGACCCTTACCGCCCTGCCCTTCGATATGATCCCCAACGGCGGATCGATCATCGCCGTATCCCAGCGGGTGTAACGGCCAGGATATTCATAGTTGGATGAAAACACCGCACCGCGGCGGCTATCGAGGCAATCAACATAGGACTGCACTGCGTTTTCGTAGCCCATATCAAAGCGTGTACGGGTAATCCGCACGCCGCCTTCAGTGGTAAATTCGAACGGTTCAATATCGCTCATGGTGTCGTTATCCGTGTTTGCCCCATATTTGCGGGCATAAAAAAACCGCCCGGTTTCGGGGCGGTTTCGAGTTGCCGCAAGACGCGACCAATTCCTCGCCCGCCTTAACGTGCGTGCCACCAATTTGCGGAAGCGATGGAAATGATAGTGTTGATGCAGTTCATGTTCATATCGTTAGCCGCGCACCACGGAGCCCGCAAGCGAAAGATTCAACTGAAGCAGGAAGAGGGTTCGCGGCTTGGGACAACAGATCAATCGGAGGCACGGACCGGGCGGATTGATCCGTGCCTCCGAAAGACCCGCATAAGCGGGCCAAACACAAGCCCCGAGGAAAGCAGGGGATCGGCGCTTGCGTATCTGAACCGGCACTTCGTTAGAAGCGCCGATACAGATATACAATCATAGGTTGTGTTTTTAAGCAATACACCAAATTGAATATAGTGAAGAAACTTTAGATCACCGGTCCAGCACGTCGCGGATTTCCACCAGGTTGGAGCGCACACGCAGCACATAAAAACCCATGGTCGCTAGATGGGTTGGCATAATCCAACTGGCCTCGCCGCCATTGGAAATGATGGCTGGCTGCATACCCAGCGCCGCCCTCAACTGCTCCTCAACACGCACCCACAAAGCTTCGAGATTGCGGTTTGCGGACACGTCGGAGAAGTCGGCACGAGCGGCGGTCAGAATGCCGGAATAGGCATAGAGTTGGCCGTAACTGAACCAGAAACGATCATCTGCGCGCACGTCGAACCAACCGGCGTTCGACGCTTCCATCCGCGACCGCAGAATTTCCGACGTCGCACCGATATCCGATGTCACACGGTCGAGAAACTGCAGCAGATTGTCGTTGCGCGCATCAAAGGACGAGGTGCAGGACGAAAGGTCCGTGTTGAAAGCGCGAAAGCGCTCGATGGCCGTGCGATAATTGCCCTGCGTCGTGGTGCGAAAACCGAACGGGTCCATGGAGATATACCAAGCGGCTTCATCATAGGCGAGACGCTCCCGCGCCGTTTGCAAATTCTGGTCGATGCCGGACGTTCCGCGCACGCGGCCCAACCGGTCAACGAGTTCGATTGATGTCCGACGGACCGCAGAGTTGATGCCAAGCTGGAACGCCGCCTTGTTGTCGAACCAAGGCGTGTTCTTCCAATCCATGCCGAACAGACCGATCTTCGACAGGAACATAGACGGCACCCACGCATTTTGATTGACGTTGAAATCGATCAAATCAGCAGTCGCTTCAACTATACGCGACGGTCTGCAACGCTGACCGCCATCAGCAGGGGCGGATTGCCCCTCGGACGAAAGCCCGGTGGTGGAAGCAACTGCAGGCTCAGGCGAACCGGCTGATATTGCGGCAGCTACAGTAGTCTCGTTGCGATATTTTGCGGCGTAATCAATATCGAAACCGCGCCACCACTGGGTCGTGACGATGTAGTAGCCATAGGTCGCAATCAGCAGCAGCGCTAAGCCGCCGAAGATGGATTTGATGATGAAACCACGCTTGCGGACCCAGCGGGTGAAGGCAACGAAGGGCCACAGCAGAATCGCAATAATCCAGCCGATACCGCGACCTATGCGATCAAAAACCCATTCGACGAAATCCACGACCGGATCGAGCATATCAGTCCCCTTGCTGTTAAATCATAGCGGTTGCGGTGCAGATCAGTCCGGAAACCCGAACAGCCGCTCACGAAACCCGCGCTTGTTCCCTAGATAGGTCTTCGCGACCACATCCACCACATGTTCGCGTTGGTCATCCCCAAAGGCTTCGTAGTCTTTGTAGAAAGCGGGCTTGTTGAACACGTAGCGCGACAGGAAATCGAAGGGCAGCCGCTCGGAAATCAACCGGTTCACCAACCAGGCATCAGCATGTTCCGGCTTGCCACGCGACAGCAGGAAGCGGCCCCGCGTGTCGATCTCCCGCAAATCGAAATTTTCGAACTCGGCAACCGCCCGCTGCGCCCAGCGCAGGAACTTATACGTTCCCTCGCGGTCCACCATCTTCTGGTTCTTGGCCAGAAAATTGCGCTGCCAACGGCTGTCGAAAGCATCCGGTTCGGCGTCATCATCCGCATGAAAAGCCAACCGCGTCAGCAACATCGCAATGCGGTGTTCCACGTAACCGGACCGTGCCAACCAACCGGGCCGTGGCAACTCCACCCTGCCCGATCGCATGAGGAACTCATAAATCCGCTCGTCGTCCTTGGCATCTATATAAGACACCTGCCATGGGCGCGAACGACGAAAGCCGGGCGCTTCGGAATCGCCGATCACCGTCGTACCGTCATCATCCATGAACACATAAACACCGCCAAAATGGCTGGACCAGAACGTGTTGTGTCGAAACACCATCTCTTCCGGCACCAGCGCATTGGCGCGAATGTCACCCGTGCTGCGCGCCAGATCGACCATGCGGTTGAGCATGTCGTCATCGCGCCACGCATCCGGCTGCTTCAACAACCGGTCGGTCAGCGTTCGCAATTCCACCGCCTGGCCGGAAAGATCGGCACCGGTGAAAACCTTGAACTCCACCTGTTCGATGGCGAGCAAATCTTCGATGTCCCGCGCTTCAGCAATCGGATCATCGATCTCGCCATAGACCACATCCTTCACCGTCAACGCATTGATGACGCGAGCATTGGCATCGAAAAACTGGTGCATCAGCTGCCCGGTGTTGGAGAACGCGGAGTTCACCACGGGCAACGACATCTGCTGCGGTGACAGGATGATGAACCGCCGGTTCACTCCGTTAGGGTCGAGATAAAGCGGGTCGTTCAATAGCTCCGCAATCTCTGGCGAGAACCCCACCATATCGATGCGGAAACTATCCGGCGCGATCGCCTTCAGTCCAAACCCCGTGAGCGCCTGATTATACCGCTCCACAAGGTGCGGCTCCGCAACCCGCATCATGCGGCCATAGATCAGTTCTGATTGCTCGAGGCGTTTCATTGATTTATTGCGCCCACCGACCGTCGGCTTTCATCGCGGCGATCTCGGCCACGGCCCGTTCGTGCTGGCGTTCGCGGCGGATGATGTCTTCTACGGCGCTGGCATCGCTACGCGCCGAGTAACGGAATTCGCTGTCCGCGTAGCGGTTGATTTCCTGCATCACCATGTCCATCGAAAACGGCCCGCGCAGCTCTTCGATCATTGATTTTTTTGTGTCGTAAGGCTGGTGCATGAAGGTCGCGGCGTCGTCGAACCACTCGTCCGGCAGATCGATATCCATCGCACGCATCTTGATCGCATCGGTGATGTTCTTGATCGCACGTCCTGTGAAACGCGGCTCGGCCAGTTTGATGCGGTGCAGATAATCGCCCACATCTTCCATGGTCTTCGGCTCGCCGACATCGTTCAGATAACGCTCGTAAACCGTGGCCAGCCCCTCTTCCTGCGGCTTGGTGTAATCCGCATAAGCCTCGTCGACCGCCTTCTGTATTTGCTGCGCCGCAAACGGCTCGTGGTCGCCCGGCGCGATGTCGTGGTTCTTGCCGGCCAGCAGCATGAAGATGTCGATATAATCATCCCGCGTTTGCGGCCCGTCCACCAGCCAGCGGGCACCGGCTCGTTGGCGCAGGGCATCATCGACGTTTTCGGGATAGTTGGAGAACATGCCGAAGGAACAGTTGCCGCGCACTACGGTAGTCGCACCGGCGAAACTCTCCATCAGCACCGCCGTCACCTCCTGCTGACCGGCGGATGCGCGGTCGTCGGAGCGTTTGGCAGCGACCTGGTCGATATCGTCCACCGTGCCGAAACCGATGGTGCGCGGGGCCAAGACGTTCTGAACGAACTGCTTGCAATTCTGGCCGGACTTACCCTGATAAGACGAGATTTGGTCAACGCCGAAATTCTCATAAACGAAGCCGTATCCCGCACGCTCGCAATAGTCGTTGATAAGACCTGCAATCATCTGGATCAGGATCGTTTTACCCGTGCCGGGCGCACCGTCCCCGATGAAGGTGAACAGGAAACCGCCCAGTTCCACAAACGGGTTGAGCTGCCGGTCGAAATCGTAAGCCACCAGCATTTTCGCCAGTTTCATCGCCTGATACTTCGCGATGTGGTTGCCGATGATTTCGTTGGGTTGCTTGAACTGCATCACCAACGGCTTGCGCGAGCCACCGCCGGCGGCGTCGAACCCGTTCAGCTCGAAACCATCCGCTTCCAGTTTGAGATGCAGCGTTTCGAACACATCGAGCGAAGCGAACCGCCCGCGCCGTGTTGCCAGTTCCTCCAGCGCAAGACTGGCGGCAGCGCGAACCCGTGAGGTGAGCACTTTGTCATCCGCCGCGCCTTCAGCCGCATCGTGCAGATTGGCGACCAGACTTTTAAGCGCATCTTGCGGGCTGTCGAAGCTGAACTCGGCAGGCTCCACATCGCTGGCAGGTTCGCCTTCGTCCGGCAGCATCTGCTTGATATAGGCGGCAGCGGTGAAGGCGGCGATATAGGCCGCGCTTTCCACCAGCCCGCGAAAGCGCTCGGCGTCAGAACCATCCAACGTGCCGCCAGCGTTGCGCTTGGCCAGCGCATCCAGGCCGGTGCGTTCGCCGAAAACATCAGCAACGGCAAGCGCCACAGCAATGGCGCGGCGGGTCCGGAATACGACCGTGTGCTGGGCGAGCGACAACATGGTGTCACCCGAATTCACTGCGGAAACCGTGTCGCTGAAGCGAATGTCAGACGTCGATTTCGAACCCGATGTCGACACGGTGGATACGAACCGCCGACGCGTTCCCGCAATTTCCGTATTGCTGCGCCCGCCACCAGTCGTCACGTGGGTGAACCGTGTCACCAAAGTCTGCGCGGCACTTAAGTGCTTGGCGATATCGTCTTCGCGCAACGCTGTCAGGGAAGGAGCTTGTTCGGACATCTCGTTCGTTCCTCAAAAATCGCGCAACACGGCATCGCCGCTTACAACGTGGGTCTTGTAACCGCCGAAAACCTCGTCGCGTTTTCCGCTGGCGTAGATCGCCTGATATGCCTCGTGCGGCACGAGCGCATGGCGCTCATAGGCACTGACGCCCTGACGCACAGCGTCGAGATCAGCCGTATCGATGTGATAGGTTTGCTTGGCGGGCGTGGAGCCGAACAGGCCCCATTTGGCCGCCGTTTCGGAAATCGAAAACAGCTCCTGCACGGTCCATGTCAGCAGCCAGGCATTGTCGCGATTGCTGACGTTTTCCAGCACCTTCTCCACAACGCGCCCGTGGCTGGTCAGCCCTGTAGAATAGAACGGCCCCATCACAATACGCCGCAGTTGCACCGGATGAAGCGATGGAAAATCACGGTCCATGTTGTCGGCAATGGTGGTGAGCGTCAGCCCGTAGCTGGAATTCTTTTCGCAGAAATCATCGAACTGGTGCGCGTATTCTGGATTCAGCAGGCCATCTATCGGTAGGCCGATGTCGAGGCCCGGCTTGATGCCTTTGCCGTCGAGCAACAATTTCGCCAGCGCGTCGGACGAGTCTTCGATGACCGCAGAATAGACCAGCGGCAGATTGGCGGTCCCGTCGAAAGCCCCCCAATGCACCACGTAGAGCGGGCGTTTGGTTTTTTCGTTGAAGGACACCTTCACCGTCATTGGCAGAATGAACGACTGAAAAACACTGCCCTCCTGAACACTCTCAAGATACAGCCTGCGCGCCAAAGACTTCTGCGCGTCGGTAGGAAATTTCCGTGTCAGCAAAATGCAATCGACCATCTCGCGGCGAAGCGCTTCACCATCGGGTAATTGCGACAACTGCTTTTCAGCATCGCGGGCATCGCGTTCCAGTTCCAGCACCGCACGGTGAAGCGGGTACCCGCTTTCGGCGCGGTTGATGCGAAAGCTGTCCGCAAACGAAAGCCGGTTTTCCCACGCCTCGAAAGAGTGAGCCAAGCGGTCGATGTAGCCAGTCAGGATTCGCCCTGTCAGTTGGTGTCGGTAAAGCGGTGAATCCTGCTCATCGGTCAGATAGACATCGAGCGCTTTGAGCGCTGCGGCGATAGCATCGAAATAGCGCGCGGCGATTGCGCCGGTGGCTGCGTTATCCGGCTCCAACACAGTCTTCGACGTGGCAGCTTGCGTGGTTTGATCGCTCACTTTTTATAGTCCGCTAACCGGCACCTTAACCCGCCACGTAGTCCGCCTTGTTGTGCTTATCCATCACCTCTTGGAAGCGACGGGCAAAAGCATCATCGGCAAGCTGTTTACGGCGCTGAATGTCCTTCGACGACACCATGTTCTTTTCGTGCATTTCCAGCAGATCACCGATGTGGCTCTGCGAGGCTGCACCGATACCGGCCATCGTGGTCTCGGCGGCTTCATCCACCTGCGTACCAAGGGTGTTGATGCGGTGCGCGACTTCCTGCTGCGCTGCCGTTTTCAACGAATCTTCCAGCGCTTTATAGAGGACGATGCGTTGCTCGGTATCGATGGTCAGCTTGTTGATGAGCGTTGCTTGCGCGGCCTTCTGGTTGTTCAGCGAGTCCACGAAAGTCTGGAACATCGACGTATAGCGTTCCAGCGTCTGGCTTTCCGCCAGCAGCTCCTGCTCTTTGGCTTGGGCCGCATTATACTCCGTCGCCAGCAGCGAGCGCTTGCTTTCAAGGTCAGCACGTTGCGACTGGTCCGTGGTCAAGGCGATCTGGTTTTCCAGATCCATCAGTTCCGGGTTCAACTCTTCGATACGTTCTTGAATCTCTTCAAGCTGCCCGATGGTGCCTTTGCGACGGTCGATTACCTCACGAAGGCTCGACTCTGACTGGTCGTAGCGCTCGTTCAGAATGTTTTCCTGCTCTTTCAAAATGCCGGTGATCGTGTCCGACTTGGCGAGCAGTTCCTGCAAATTTCCGGCAAGCGACATGTTGCGAACGCGCTCGGTCCGCATGCGCTGGGCGCGTTGTTTGGAGAACACGTTGATGAAGTTCTCCCAACCGGTGAAGCTCTTCATGGATTCGAATTCGGAGCCGAACACGTTGGTCGCGTCTTCCAACCCGATGATGAGATCGGCGATATTGCCTTCCATCACCTTCTGCTGGTTCAGCACGTCTTGAATGCGGGCGTTTTCGATATCGAAGCCCGAGTCGGAAATGCTGTCGGCCTTGGCCATCTGATCCAACACCATTCCGCTTTCGCGGATTTTGGTTCGCATCGAATCCACCGTCTCCTTGGTGCGTGCGATTTCAGCGTCGAATTTGGCAAGGTTGGCCATATGCATCTCCCGGCTTGCCGCTACAGGCGAGCGACTTCTCATCACTAGAGTATAAGAGAGATCAAAAGGATTTAAAGCGGTTGTATGTGCACAGTGTGCAATTAAACACCCATCTCGCGAACCAGAACTTTCAGCACTTGACGTTTTGCACGCGCGTAAAAGCTCTGCGGCTCACCCTTGATGATCGCCACACCGCGCACCGCCATTTGAGGAGCGACACTGCTTGTTGATAACGGCACCAGCGCCAGCGCATAGCGCGCTTCGGTCGGGCGCAGCGTTTCGGTGCTGGCCTCTTCAACTGCGATCGGGCCACCGAACGGTAAGGCGAGATAAGGCTCGTCCAACTCTTCGGAAGCCGCTGTAGCGATTTCAGAGACGGTAGCATCGATTTTTGGAAGCTCAGGATTATCAGGCACAAAGGTGGCCGTTGCCTGCACACCGACGCGGAAAATATTGCGTTCGCTGACGTAACCTTTGATCCTGCTACCGCCTTCTTCTTGAAGCAACGCTAGTGATGTCTTCGGGTTGATCCACATACCTTCGTGCAGTTCAGGATCCATATCCGTAACACGACCAGAAAACGGTGCACGCACTGTAAGGCGTTCTTCAACACGGCGCAGACCCAGCAGTTTCTCACGCACCTCTTCCAATTCGTTTTGCAGCACGATTAATGATGCACGGTCGGTCTCGTCCGACCCCGTGCGGTCGATACGGGACTCGATAAGGGTGGCCTGCTCTTGTGCCAGTTTCAGATCCAGCCGCAGTTGCGGTGCGTCGAGAACAAACACCACATCGCCCTGCGCCACTACGTCTCCCTCGCGGGCAGTAACCCTTTGGACAACGGCTGGAAATGGTGCGTAGAGCGCCTGCTCATGACCAGCGGTCATCAATGATGGAACGCGAATTTGCGTCGACCAGGGTATGATCGCAGCGATGGTAAGCCCGGCCAAAACCGACCCCGTGATAAGGATGCGTTTTGCAGCCATGATCTTACTCCTGATGGACCACCAATGGGCCATTTCTTTCGCCACCGGTTTGGCGATGAACCAGACGATTTCGACGATGAAAAGAAGAATGCCGACGATCTTAATGAAGAAGGCATAGACGAGAATTGCGATGCCGAGAAAAAGGAAAAACCGGTAAATCCATGTCGCCCATGCGTGGACGATGATGAGGCGGCGCAGCTTCGGCGTGAGCGGTTCGGGCGCATCGTCGCCAAGCCCGAACAGCATTTCCCGCATGCGCCAACGCGCCATCTCAAAGCCACGGTTTTGCAGGTTCTGAAAACCCAAACCGTCGGACAAAATATAGTAACCATCGAACCGCATCAGCGGATTGAGGTTCACCGCCAAAGACGTGATCCACGAGGTCGTCGCCATTGCGAAAAATACAAGACGCAACGGCCCGTCAGGTAGAAACGCCCATGTCAGCGTCGCCACCGCAGCGATGGCAAGTTCAGTGAAGATACCTGCACCATCGATCATCAAACGGGGCTTGCGCGAACGCAGCCGCCACGCGCCGGACGTGTCAGTGTAGAGCACCGGCATCAGCACCATAAAAGCGATGCCAATGGTCGGCACCCGCAACCCGTAACGCACCGCCATATAGGCGTGGCCAAGTTCGTGAAGCGACTTCACGATGACCAGACTGAGGCCGTAAAAGGCGGCCCCTTTCCACGACAGCATGTACTGGAAAGTGCCGGTGAATTGCTCCCACTGGCGCGACACCAGATAAAGCCCGGCTACGGCCATCACCACGAACAACCAAACGGCTATGCGCGTAAAAAGAATTTGCACCACAGGCCATGTGGCGCGCAGAAATCTGTCGGGACGGAACAGCGGAATGCGGAAAAACAGATAGGAGTGCATCGCAGTTGAAAACCACGACTTTTTCTCTGCTGCAGCCTTCGCCGCCATGCCCCGAAAATCGTTTCCCGCAATATCACGAACCAGCGCATTGGAGATGAGGAAGTGGATCACTTCCGCAACGTCATCCTTATCGATAGTCCGTCCGAATTCGGTGTTCACACGCCGAACAAGCGTCTCCACCGTGCCCACACGCCAGAGGCGCAGAAGATCGAGCGTCTCCCGACCGATCTCGAAGTAGCGGTTTGCTGCGGGATCGAAAATCACCCATGCAGGCGCGCCGTTCGGCTGCGGTGCGGTCGGGACAATCTCCAGATCATCGCGCAGAACCGGGAGCGGAACGTCTTCACGTTCCTCTTCGTTCAGTACCCCGTCCATTGCCGGATCGCCGAAAGCGGTTTGCGGAACAGATAGTATGCGAGGAAGACCCGCTCGCCATAAACTTTGGCCGTGCCGCGAAGACCAATGCGCGGCAGATCTGCCTCAGCAAAATCTGCCCGGACATTATAAGACAAGACGTTGTCGCCATTGGGCTGCGCGTGGAACGATGCGGATGTCAGCCTAGCTTCGACCGCATTGAGCGGATCACTATCGAGGTAGAGCTGAACGCGCGCGCCCTCTTCCAGCACGATGGCATCCGCCACAGGCAAATCGATTGCGATCTCAACGGAGTTCGGATCAGCAATGCGCATGATGCGTTCGCCGGTCGCTACAGGGCGTCCTGTCCAACTGTCCTTGTCGGAAAACAGAACAAGCCCATCACGCGGCGCACCGACTTCCGTCTTCTTCATCAGCTCGCTAGCGTAATCGTATTCGCCAGCTTTCAAGTTCAGTTCAGACTTTGCGATGGACAATTCACGCTTGGCGCGGTTGTCGGAAAATGATGTGCGCAGGCTCTGGTCATAACGTGCCTCGGCAACACTAACCGCCTGCCCTGCTAACTGGAGGCGGTTGCGCAGATCGGTGTCGGAATAGCGGAACAATAGTTCGCCAGCCTTCACCCGGGTGTTAGGCGAAATTTCAACGCTTTCGATCACACCATCCATGGGCGCGGCCACGACGTAAGCATCCGAGGGTGCAACACGCGCAGGCGCCAGAACGGACAGCGGCATAGGAATAAAGCCGGCCAACAAAACAGTAGCAGCAGCCGCGAAGCCTAGCGCCTGACGGGACCGCAATTTCCGCTTTGTTCGTTTGGGACCAACCAATGCTTCCCATGCATGCGAATATGTTTCGCAAAGACGCGCAGCAGCAACCAGGCTGCGCTCGTCCCACTCCGCTTCACGGGTGAACAGCAGATGAGCGAACACCGTGCCATCGCGAAGCTGCAAAGGCAGCAATGCCATGTGCGCAAAAGGATAAGCGGAAGCATCTGGATCACCCGCTTTCGCATCGCGGCGCGCATCGAACGACATCACTTTCTCGCGGTCACCCTCGCCGACACGACGTGCGACGAGACGTTCGATCCAGCGGATGAACGTTGAATTGCGATCCACCGCTGAAAGAGATGAAACGGAGACAACCCGCTGCTTGCTGGGACCGGACCGCAGAAGCAACATCGCTTGGCGGTATTGGACCGCAACCCGTGATCCATTGACCATTAAGTAGCCAAGTTCGGCTTCGCTTTGGGAGCGACGCGCCTCACGTTCGAGGTTCAAGAGCGCGTTGGCCACTTCGACCTCACGACCCTTTACGGCGCGAGGTCCAGTCGCTTGCGAAGACTGCTGTTTTTGTGGGGCAGCTGCCTGTTTGTGCGCGGCCGCAGCACCTGCCTGCGGCTCGCCAGTACGGGCCGTTACACTGCGCTGTGGCATTGGTCTCGCAGGCTTTTGCATGTCATTCCGATCAAGTGCCCGCCCTGGCGGCGGCTGCGAGGTCTTGTTTTAGTTTGTAGGCGGCGGTGCGAATTTTGCCGTGCCGCTCATGCCAGCCAGCACGTTTTGCGGGCGCTTGATGAAGGTTCCGGTCAGCTTGATTGTCTGCGAAACAGCGTCGACTTTGGCACCCAGACGAGCGACCTTGGCTCGGAAACTTGTACCCAACTCATCGACCGCGAAATCAAAGGTCGTGCCGGGCTTCACCCAGCGCAGCCATTTTGAAGATACGATAAGATCGAGCTCCAAAGCGCTGTCATCGACGACAGTGAGAATAGGAGCGTTTGCCGCTGGAATTTCAAAAGTCTCAGCGTGGCGCTCCACGACGCGACCGTTAAACGGTGCATCGATACGGCAAAGCGAAATAACCTGCGCCAGACCGTCAGCGTTGGCTTTGGCAGCCGCCACATCAGCGGCGGCATCCTTGACCTCCTGCGAACCGGCGGCACCGCGTGACTTCAGGCGTTTCTTTGATGAGTAGATTGAGGCAGCCTTACCCAGACCGGCCTTCGCACCGCGCAAATCAGCTTCCTGACGACCGCAATCGAAGGTTACGAGATTGTCGCCCTGACGGAATGTCGAGCCTTCCTTAAAAGGCATGGATTTGATCGATGCCGCGATGCCAGCGCCAAGCGTGACTTCCGCATTCGGCATAACCACACCGCGCGCATCGTACTGCGCGTCGGAGGCAACAGAACCCGTCGTGGTCCGGTCGATAGTTGGTTCGCTTTCGCTTGCCATACGTTCCACAGCATCAACTGCCGAGCCGGCAAACGCCGCTTGCGACAGTGTGAGCGAGAGAATGGCTGCAGTGGCCAAAAGACCTTTTTTCATCGTGACCATATTGGCCTCCCGTTTGTGGGATGATCCGGTGGGATCATCGAGCGTTCATGTGCGGGCGCTTGCCCGGAAGTGTCAGTTGCTGTTTGTCAAAAAGACAAAACAGAAATTAGCGGTCGCTTAGCGGCATCCCCACCGGCGCTTTGAGCGCACGACGAACACGAGCCTTGAAGGAACTTGTTTTCTTGGCCGTTTTGATTGGCTGCGCTACCGGCGTATCACTCGCATGCATCGGATGTTGTTTGATGGAAGACGTAACCAACGCATCCAACTTCTGATTGCGCGTAAGCTTCTTGCCTGTCGGCGCAATCGAACCCGTTACCATGTGACGAGACGCGGAGCGTTTGGCACGATGGATACCGGAACGATCACCCCGTTCGATCCAGACTTCTTTCAATCTGCCAGCCATGGTCGCAATGGAGTCGTTACGGGCCAAATCATCTGCGTAAGGGTCGATACCCATCGATGCATAGACGTTGGCATAGGCGTTCTGAAGATCAGCGTAAGCGATGTCCGACTGCACACGGCTGGCCAGAGTGTTCATCTCTTCACGGATAAGCGTCTGTTCGGAAGCTGCGCCCTCGCCGAAGCTGATACGGATTTGCTTCACGATACCATTTTGAACGTTCGTGTGGCGCTGCGCCGTACGGAACAATTTCTTGGCATGGCCATAGCGAACACGTGAAACGTGAACCTGCGTCATGATCGCCATTGTGACGGCCAATGCACGGGCATCAAGAACTTCATCCTTGGCACCGATTAGGCGCTTTTTGGCAGGGTATTTGAACACATTGAGGAGATTGAAGGTCGCCTTCGCGCCCCAACCGATCCAATTCGAGTTGAACAAATATTGGTCACTGTCAAAGTTGGAGCCTGCAAAGAGGTT
Source organism: Ahrensia sp. R2A130 (assembly GCF_000179775.1). Lineage (GTDB taxonomy): Bacteria > Pseudomonadota > Alphaproteobacteria > Rhizobiales > Rhizobiaceae > Pseudahrensia. Next base: position 105,548 of record NZ_AEEB01000001.1, on the reverse strand, counting down.
TACACCGGGAAGCAGTTCCAGAAGAGCCTTCTTGGATTCCTGCGAGTTGATGCGAAGTTTGTACTGCACATCCCTAATTTCAGGACGGTTTTCCAGCGCTGCAAACACCATCTCTTCGCCACCCATGACGAGCTTGGTGTTGTCGGCGCGGCGTGATGGCTGGGCCAGCGTGAAGTGCTCACCAGGACGAACATTCATCAGTGCGGCCAGCTGAATTTTGGCCAGCGACAGGTCTTTCTGCAAACGCTGTATGCGCTGCTGAATTTCCACTAATTCACGCTGATAGGTGAGCGCTGTCAGCGGTGAAGTTTGCCCACCCTTCTGAAGCGCCTTGGAATTGCTCAGCGCTTTTTGAGTCCGACCTTCAAGAGCACGAAGCCCCTTTACCAGACGGTCTGCAGAAACTGCTCGCCAATATGCTGTGCGCACATCTTCGATAATGCGGTTGATAATTTTGCGGCGCTGTTCGCGGGCAATCAGAACTTCGTCGGCGGCCTGTTCAGCACGCACTTTCGACAGACCGAAGTCGAGAATGTTCCAAGACAACTGAATGTCTTCTTCGAACTTGCGGCGATCAGGATAGATGGTCGAGGTCGCAGAGCCGGCGTCGTTGTTTCGGCCGGTGTAACCTGCGGAAGCTACAATTTTGGGCAACGTTTCCAAGCGCGCATTCGCTAGCGTCTGGCTAGCAAGGGCCTCGTTGTACAACTCGACATGGAAATCGAGATTGTATTTGAGAGCACGCGCCATCGCTTCGTAGAGCGTGATGGCATTTTCCACCGGCTCCTGATCGGCGGTCACACGGGACAGCTTTTCACTGGCGAACTGGGAAATGGAACCCGTCGTCAGAGGCTTCGGTGTAACCGTGCAGGCCGTGACGCTGAGCGCCATGATGGATGTTAGAAGAATACGCTTCACTGGATAATTTCCTCGAACTCAAACGCTTCCGAGCTGCCTCATCACTGTGATGTATAACCGCCCGGTTCCTCATCACTATCGCCAATCATGCCTAATGAACGCTTAATAGGGGGGCAGATTTTTCAATTTCATTTACCATGCTAATTTCACGCTAACAGACTGTATTAACTAAAAAAGCGCGCCCACATGAGGCACGCTTTCCTTGATAGGAACCAATATTTAACAGGCGCAGGCGTTTTGGCCGTTCACGCCCAACACGACAGAATTGCGCTACAGATCAAGCGACGTGAGGCGCAGGTTTGCATCGGCAACCGGAGCTTTTCGATCATCGGTCAGCTGAACGTTGACGGTTTTTACAAGAACCTCACCCGACGCCATGAAGACCCGAACCTCGATGCTCAATCTGGCTTCGCCAACAGGCGGAGTGGCCGACAGGAAATCGCCCCGCACCGGGTTAACCCAAGCAGGCCAGTCGCCACCGCCAACAGGTGTTGCGGCAACGCCGGTTATGCGGCCGTCGCGTGTCTCGGTGAAATCAGTCTTCAAAGCTATGAACACTGTCCCGCCGCGATAAACCACTGCGACATCGACCCGATCCAACCTTGGGTCCGAGTTCACGTTTACGCCCTCAGAAGAAACACCGGCATCGAGGCTTCCAGATTCTCCGTCACGATCCAAACTGGTCGCAAATGGTGACGGCTCCGAGAGTCCTTGCGTGGAGTTACGCACCGTCAATCTGTCGATGCTTGATGCGCTGGAGATAGACTGAAGCGATCCAATTTCCGAGATTGCATTACCAATCGTCAGGTCGGCGAGTGCAGGCGCATCGCTGCCAAAATCAACAAGCTGATCGAAGCGCAGTCCGGCGGAGAACGTGTCACCCGCTTCATCCTCGTCTTCGTCGTCATCATCAACAGGCGCCAGGAAGGTATCGTTCGTCACCCGAATATCGAAGCTCTCCAGCAGCACACCGCCCTGCCCGTCATCGACGGTCACCATCACGGTATAAGGTGCAACCGAGCCGGTTCCTGCAGTGAATGTTCCCGAAATAATGCCGGTTGCAGCATTGTACTCCAACCCATTCGGAAGACCTGTGACAGCGATGGTCAACGCATCTCCATCATTGCCACCGTCTACAAATAGTGTGGTGACATTGAGCGTAAACGCGGCTTCTTCTGCAACGACGAAGTCAGGCAGTGCATTGATAGCGACGGGCGCAGGATTGACCGGAACCAGGGTCAACGTGGTGTTCGTCGTGCCGCCCTGTTGATCGTCGGCGGAAGCGTTCAGAATAACCGAACCATTGCCTTCTGCATCAAACGGCACAGTGCCTGTGATAAGTTGGGTGCCAGCGTCGTAGCTCGCCCAGACAGGCAAGCCGGTGACCGCAATGGTCAATGCATCACCATCTACATCATTGAACAAATCAGCAGCCGAAATTGAGAAACTATCACCTTCACGCAACGTGACATCGCTGGTTGGGACAACGACTGGCGCAACGTTTGTGACGCCAATTTCAAATGTCTGTGTCGCAATCGGCGACATACCATCCGTTGCCGAAACCGTCACATTGTAAGGCCCACCTTGGGAAGCGTCGGATGCTACCTGACCGGATATGATGCCGGTCGAGGCATTAATGGAGAGTCCCAATGGCAGACCGGTGGCAGTGAATGACAACGCATCACCGTCAACATCAAGGAAGAAGCCGGCCAATGGAAGATTGACAATTTCGCCATCCGTCAAAGCAGCGTTTGCGATTATCCCAGCAGCGACGGTTGCATCGTTCACTGCGACTACATCGAATGTAATATTGGCTTCGCTGACCGAGTTTCCATCGCTCACACCATAACCTACAACCACAGCACCATTTACGTCTGCGCCCGGCGCGAACGTCACGGTGCGGCCGTCAGCAGCTAACGAAAGTCTGCCTTCCGGAACGTCTACGAATCCGCCGGGAATGACCGGCTGACCGCCCAAAGTGACGATGGAAAGCGCATCACCTTCCACGTCGCTATCGACCCCAATGCCAGCAAGGCTGCCCGCAATGGGATCGAATGTGATGCTCGTGTCTTCATCAAAACCGAGTGGTCCGTCATCGACAGCAATGGGTGCGTCGTTGACTGCGGCGAAGTCGATATGGACGGTCGCTGTATCGATGAGATCACCATCGCTAATGGAATAGGTGAATGAAACCAGACCGGTGAAGTTACTTGCTGGCGTAACGGTAAGCGTCACGCCATCCGCGGCAAGAGCGACAATAGCTCCTGCAATATTCAAAGAACCACCAGGCGCGATGCCGAAACCGTCAATCTCGCTGATGATGATCACATCACCGTCAGGGTCCACGTCATTGCCCAACGGCTGGACGATAAGGGGTACATCTTCGACACCGGCAAGAGGCACCGGCGCACCGTCATCATTAGCAATCGGCGCGTCGTTAACGGCGGTCACCGCTATGGACGTCAACGCAGTGTTGGAGTCGATCTGACCATCATTCAGCGTAAAGCTAATGATACGAACGCCCTCGACCACTTGATCGGAGCCGTTAGAGAAGCCCAACGCTTGAAGCGCTGCCATAAAATCAGCCTGGCTTGCCGGACCTTGCAACACGAGATCAAGTGATCCGGCGGCGGCAAGAGCAGCGGGCGCGCCGCCGACAACCGTAATGCTTGGTGGCAATGCGCCGACTTCGATCAGATCACCGGCCTCACCATTGGTCAGAGTAACCGTAACCGAAGCCAAGTCCGGGTCGTCGACATCGATAATCGCAAGATCAGCCGTCACCAGCGGCACTTGCGGTGCCTGCTCGGAATAACTGGCGGAAGTATCTGTACCTATTGCACCGCCGTTGAGATCGATCTCCGGGCTGTCATTGACCGGAGCCACCTCGACGGTCGCGCTGAGCGTTACCGGCGCTGAAAGATTGTCCGTCACCTCATAATCGAAGCTCGCCGTACCGCTGAATTCCGGGTCCGGCTGGAAGAAGACCTGGCCGCCTGAAAGTGTGACCGTGCCATTCGTGGCAGGGCCAACATTCAATACGGTCACGGGGTCACCTTCAGGATCGTTGATCGTGGCCAGAAGGTCAGAAAATTCAATGGTCAGCTGCGTATCTTCGGTAGCTGCAAATGGCGCAACACCTGCAGAAGTCGGCTGGTCGTTCACCGCTTCCACTGCGATACGGGTGATCGCTACGGGTGAGTCGCTGGTGCCATCATTGACCTGAATAACAATCGTGCGCTGCGCCTCGCTTGGGTCTTCCGACGCTGAAGAATAGCTGATCGCTGCAAGTGCCAGTTCAAAATCAGCAGCCGAGGCAGGCCCGCTGATCGTAAGCGTCACAGCGCCTGCAGCCGAGATAGGGAATGTTTCCGAAGCGGTAAACGCCATTCCCACGGGCAGTGGGCCGACTGTTAGCACATCTCCGATACTCGCGTTTGTCAGCACGATTGTCGCGCTATCAAGCATCGGGCTATCCGGATCGAAGACCGACAACGCACCGCTGACGATCGAAACCCCGGGATCGTTTTCACGATAGGCCGTTGCAAAATCGACGGTACCAATCTGTGCGGTATCGAGATCGAGAGTTGGTGCATCATCGACTGACTGAACGGTGAGATCAGCTGTCACGTCCACAGTGCCCCCTTGCCCGTCACTCACGGTGTAAGCGAAGGTTGCTGGGCCAAAATAGTCAGCCAGCGGTGTGAAACGCACGCTACCATCCGGCAAAAGTTCGACGGTTCCGTTCGTCGCAACACCGACCGCAGATATGAAGAGCGTATCGCCTTCAGCGTCCGTATCGTTTGCAAGCAGGTCAGCGGGTAGCAGCAGCAGCGGCGTATCTTCCAAGGTGGTCAGTCCTGTATCGGCAACAGATACCGGCGCATCATTGACAGCGGTTACAAGAATACGACCACCAGCGGTCAGCGAGTTATCTGAACCGTCATTGCCCTGCACGACTAGCAGGCGGATCGCTTCGTTGATGTTGTCAGAGTTCGAAGCGAATTGCAGCGCCTGAAGTGCGGTCTCGAATTCGGAAAGCAGAGCAGGTCCGCGCAACACAACTTGGATTGTGCCATCAGCAGTCACAGGCCCAACCGGTGTGATTTCAGCGGTGATGCCGAGGGGAAGAACACCGACTGTGATGGCGTCGCCAACAAAGGCATTCGATAGCGTAACCGTGAGATCATCAAGCTCGGTATCATCAACATCGCTGATCGAAATCAGACCGTCGAAAATCGTAACCGGCAGATCATTTTCCACATACGGCACTTGGCTCGGGGAACCGACGATTGCACCTTGGATAGTCACAACAGGCCTGTCGTTTACCGATGTCACATCAATAGTGACGGTGGCCGTGCTGGTAACGCCAGCACCGTCTTCCACGGTATATGTGAAACTTGCCGGACCGAAATAATCTGCCGGCGGCGTGAATGTGAACGTGGAGCCTGCCTGCGATACCGTGCCGATAGACGCGGCACCGACACCAATGATGGTGAGAGGTTCGTTGTCCAGATCAACGTCGTTGGACAGCAGTTCAGCAATCGTAAACTGAGCGGTTCCATCCTCTAATATGGTAGCGGAGTCGTTGCCAGCCACAGGAGCATCGTTGACCGCAACAATCGCAATTGTGGTGGTCGCCACTGGAGATGGGCCGTCTCCATCATCGATTTGGAGTTCGATACTACGTTGCCCGTCTACCAGCGCGTCGGAGGTCGACATATAAGTGATGGCTTGGAAAGCAAGAGCGTAATCGCTGGCGCTGGCACTACCTGAAAGCTGGATTGTCACCGGTTGCGCGGACGTCAACGCACCAGCCGGAGTGATGGTCACCGATATGGCAGACGGCAAAGTACCGACCGCCAAAAAATCGCCGATCTGACCATCGCTCAAGACAATCGTAGCACCCTCAAAGAGCGCATCATCAACATCTGTGATCTCTACGCTGGGGTGTACGATAGCGATGCTGACGTCGTTCTCGCGGTAGCTCGTGGCGTAGTCCACGCCGCCGCCATCGATACGGTTCAGGTCGAGGAATGGCGCGTCGTTAATAGCGGTCACATTGACCGTGGCGGTGCGCGTGGCTTCACCACCCTGCCCGTCCAAAACGCGATAAGTGAAGGTATCCTGGCCAAAGAAATCAGGGTTTGGCACGTATGTGATCTGCGAACCAACCAAGGTGACCGTGCCGTTAGACGCTGCACCAAGACTAATTACGTTCAGTGAATCGCCTTCAGGATCGCTATCATTGGCCAGCAAATCTGCTGTTGAGTATACGCCTGTCGTGTCTTCGTCGATTGTTGCCAATGTATCATCAAGTGCCACTGGCGCATCATTTGTGCCTTGAACGGTTAGACTGCTAACCCGCTGAACGGAAACATCGAAACCATCATTGGCGGTAACCACGATCGTGCGTACGCCTTCGACCGGATTATCAGAAACCGTCGAAAACTCGAAACCGCGCAACGCAGTTTGATAGTCATCAGCTAACGCCGTACCAGACAACGTGATCGTCACCGAACCTGGCGCAAGCAAGCCTGTAGTTGCAGCCGTTGGCGAGAAGGTTGCAGATATTCCGCCGGGCAAAGCACCTGCAACGATACGGTCACCGATTTCGCCATTGTTGACGACAATTTCCAAACCAACAAGTTGCGTGCTGTCGACATCTGACAGCGTGGCGTCAGCGGCGACCAGCGGTCTGGGTGCGAAGTCTTCCACATAGGTATCAGCGTGATCTTCAAGCGCACCTGCGCCGTTGAGATCGAGATCGGGCGCATCGTTCACGGGAATGACGTTGATCGACACGCGGGCAGTGTCGCTGCCACCAAATCCGTCGCCAATAGTGTAAGAGAATTCTGTGATGCCGGAGAAGTTCGCGGCAGGTTCAAAAACCACATTGCCCAAACCATCAAGGTAGGCAGTGCCATCCAGCAATCCATCGACCGAGATAATAGTCAGCGTATCGCCTTCGGGGTCGTCATCATTTGCAAGAAGGTCGACCTCTGAAATGATCAGCTGGCCATCTTCCAGCACCGTGTAGGGCAAACCACCATTGGAATCGTCGCGCGCGGTAGGCGCTTCATTGTCGCCCCGCACATTGATGGTCACTACGGACGCAGCACCGGGCGCGGAGCCATCGTTGACTGCAAAAGTAACCGTTCGGTCGCCGCGCTGATCAGTGGCAGATTCGTTGGAATACTGGATCAACCGCACGAAGGAGTTCATGTCGGCAGATGGCAAAACCCCACCTCCAGACCTGGTCACCGCTATGGAGTTGACGCCATCATAGGAGACCTCAAACGTAGTGGTACCAACGAAAACCGATTGTACCGACGGTGTGCCAAAGCGAACCTGCGTGGCACCGATAGCGAGAATCTCATCACCAGGTTGAAGGAAGCCGCCAAACTCCATTGTCAGACCAGTAACTTCGACATCATCGGGGTCAAACACAGAGGCATTTGCAGCAGCAATCGGTATCGACGTATCGGTTGGCAAATAAATCACGCCGATATTGCGTTCAGGCGTTGTCCCGTCATCCTCAAGGTCAAGCACGGCTCTGGTGTTCACACCTGTGATGGTAACCGTAACCGTAGCGGTACCGGACAGTTCACCCAACCCATCAACGATGACATAGGTGAAGGTATCGGTTGTGCTTTGCGTCTCGTCCAAATGGTCAAACTGACCGTTAGGATCGTAGAGCGCCAAACCCGTCGGTGACATCGTGACGGTTGCGCCAGAAGCAAGCGTAACCATGCTGCCGTCAGTTAGAAGCTGACCTTCCACGGAGTACACCTCGAGCACGAAGCCTTCAGGATCGACGTCAGCACCAGCGGGGTTGGTCAGCACGTTGATCGAACGCACTGTCGTCTCTGGCGTGCTTGTTGCATCGTCATTGGCAATCGGTGCCTGGTTGTCACTGGCTTCGATGGTCACTGTGGCAGCGGCATCTGAACTCAACGCGGCATTGGTAGGGTTGGTAAGACGGATTTGAAAATCTTCAGAAAATTCGAAATCAGGGTCGTCGACGATACCCAGAGGCACCGATAGGCCTGGCGACTGCACGGCAGCCGGATTGAACGTGATCGACATCCCATCGGTAACGGTCGCAGCATTATGAGACACGTTGTTAAAGATGCCGCCTGAACCTTGCAGGCCAATGCTTGCGCCTGCGCCACCATCTGCGCTGCCAGCAAACGTAACGTCCTGATAGTTGAAAATGACCTGACCTGTAGCCTCCACGAGAACCACTTGGAACGAGCCAGTCGCCGGTCCGTCGGACACAGCCGTCACGTCAGACCACTGAATAATAAATGTACGCGAGCCCGGTTCGGTGCCGATAGTCTCCGCATAAACGTTGCCGCCGCCCTGATCGAGATCATCGAAGAACGGAGCAATGATCGGGCGACCTAGAAGAGCAGAACCGTCCAGTTCAACATTGCCTGATGATGCAGAGGGGCTACCGAATGTCAGATAGCCGTTGGCTGAGATGAAAGCTTCATCGAAGGTGTCGCCAAAAAAGTCGAAATCAAAGCCGAGGCTACGAACGGCCAAGCCGTCGTTACCAAGGTTCAGCGCCGTTGCCGTCGCGGAAATGTCATTGAATACGCCTGATGCAGGGTTGGTTTCGACTTCATAAGGTATAGACGGCGCGGTATAGCTCAGTGTTGTCCCATCAAACAAATAAGCGCCCGTCCCATCGGCCGCGATAGCGTCTGCAAAGGCGGTTGTCAGATTGTCGAAATCAGTAGAGTCGGCTGTATTGTCGATGGTGCCAACATCAACGCTAACAGTTCCGCCCTGCCCCACAGCGCCTGTCAGACCAATGGTTACGTCAGCATTTCCACCTTCAACAGCGGTACCGTTTACGGTGACGGCCCATATGGGTTTAACGTCGACAATCACCGTTGCGACGTCAGAATCATCGTCACCATCTCTGGCTGTGTATTCGAACAGGACATCACCAAATGCGTTCGGCCCCGGCGTGTACCGCACCTGATTAAATGCGTTTACAGTGACGCTGCCCAGGCCTGCAGGAAGGTCGATTGGGTTGTTAAGGGTAACGGGAATCCCATTGATATGAGTCACCTGCGCACCACCATCAGGAATGATGTCGTTGGCCAGCACGTCGATGTTGACCATCTCGTTGGACACTGTTTCAGCGGAATCGGTATTGGCAACGACTGCGGCATCGTCATTGTTGAGATCAATGCGCAAAACGAGCGGACCAACGCTGGCGTTGGAAACATCCACTCCGTTCTCCGGGGAAACCTCGGATGAAGTTGCCGACATTTCCAGCAGATAGATCGCCGGACCACCGATTTGTGGAGGCGTAAATGCAAGCGAGAAAATATCGATCTGCTGCAATTGAGCTGTGCCGCCCACAATGGCAATCGGCCCGTTATCGCTGAACAGCGTTGAGCCGGCAGGCAAATTGCTCAACTCGATCGACGTAAATTCTTCCGATCCATCAAAGTCAAACAATTGCAGATTGATAACCTCGAACAACGCGACGGTAGCGTCGACATTTGCTGTTATTTCATCGACTTCCAGCAATGGCGCGTCAGCAACAGCATTGATTTCGAAAGTGACAACCTGACTGTCAAAACTCACCGAACCGTCGATTTCGTAGTTCTCAACGCTAATCACGATCTCAATATCGCGGTCATCGTTTTGCACCGGCAAAGCCCGAATCTGCGACCGGTCCCAGTTTGTGATATCGACATTCACTTCCCCATCGATCCCGGAACGGAAGCTGTTGATGCCATCGGTCAAGATGACACCAATAGGGACATCCTCAGCAAAGATGATCTGTGTTTCCGAAACATCCGGCGTCGATACCGTAAGCGAAATCGCACCGGTCGCAGCATCCTCTGCCGTCACCGGCGTGGGCTGGCTTATCGCGAGGGTAACATCATCGACCACAGGCTGAATGTCGAATGTCGCGTAAGACATATCCGTCCCACCGCCACCACTAACAGTATAGGCAATACTTTCACGACCAGAGACATGTGCTGGCGGCACGTATTCGAAGCTGCCGTCTGCATAAAGCGTAAGCTCTGCACCACCGGGCGTTGTATGAACTACAGGTGCAGGAGCACCGACCGCGTTGATCGGTATCGAGGCATTCAGACTATCACGCGCATCGGTAATTGTGAGCGTTGCGCCGCCAACGATTGCATCATTGCCCAGCAGTCCGTCTGCAAAGCCGGTGATGATCGATTGATCTTCATCTTCCACGTAAATGTTGGCTGCAGCTACTGGAGCTGCGCCCTGCGTTTGAATGTTGATTTGTGTCTGAACGCCGGTCGTCGAAATGACACCGTCCGTCAGTTCGAATTCAACGATGCGGGGAGTGGTGGTGTTGAGATCGACATCATCAGCATTGTTGTCGAATGTCAGCGACTGCAAAGCGGTTTCATAGTCAGCAATCTGCGCAATACCGCTCAACGTCACTTCGATGACAGCGGGAGTGCCCATGGTGGCAACGCCAGTGGTGACGCTATCAACGGTAATACCAAACTCACCAAGCATTGAGAGCAAGGTTTCGTCGTAGTTAATACGGTCGCCCAGATATGCGTTCGTCAGTCTGATGGTGACAGCATCGAGAGTTTCAGAATCGAACTCGAAGATCTCTACATTTTGCGAAACCAGAGAAACAGGAACATCGACGCCCGACACATTGTTGTAGGTAACGACACGGCTATTACCCGGCTGTGTCGTATCTAAATCGAGCGACTGTGTAGCCTGCGTGTCCGGCGTCGCAAAACCTGCGAGAGCAGCATCGCCATCAACATCGAAGTTTGCGACCTGACTGGTGGAGCCATAGGTCACAAGAAAAGCATTACTCTCTTGGAAAGAAAGCGAAATATTGGAATTCGAGCCATTGACGGCTTGCGTGCCTCTAGCAACCAGATCACCGAAATCGTCGGTAACCACCACGTCGCTTCCGGTCTCGCGGGTGTAGCTCCACAATTCGGTCGCATCCACGATAATTGTGTCACCAGCCGCGGGTTGTCCGGCGATCCCTTCCAAATCGTCAAAACCGATATCGAAGGCATCCAAAGGCGCAGGATCGCCCGTTGCCGGATCAATGATCTGCCACTGGATCGTGACAAAACCGGCTTCACGGATGCCCGGCTGCGTTTCTGGGTTCACGTTGGTCACAACCACGCGGAAATCATCCATCGAACCATCGCCCGATGCAGCTGTTTCAAACGTGGCAAATGTGTTGGGCGTCAGACCGACAAGCGTTGCCTGAATATCGTAGGCCTGCTCCTGCGGGCCGCCCTTGTCAAAAATGGCAGCGCCTTCCCAAAGCGCAGTCGTGTTCGCGGTACCGATGATGCCACCATCAAGGTGCCCTACCGTCGGCGGAGTGGAAGCTTCAAGCGTATAACCATCAAGAATGTGGTTCCAGTTCGGCGCACTCCAAGCCTGCGTTTCAACCTCACCCAGTTCGAGTTCCAAGTCCCAGTCGCCAGCGAGTGATTCAGAACCCGTCAGATCGTCTGAAGCGGCAATGTCTGCGCCGGTGACAGAGGCCAAACGGCCAGCCGCTTCACGACCGATTTCACCTTGACCGAAGTTACAGCCATAGATCAGCAGATCACCATTTTCTGTGAGCGCATCGCCGATCGCAGCGAGTGCACCACGGTGAATGCCCAACGTGCTTTCAGCGTTCAGCGTGGCCGTACCAAGCTGCAAAGCACCCGGTTCGCCATGGGAGAAAATGTGGATGGCTTCAAAGCCGGTTTCTTCTTCCAGCAATTCCGCCATCTGCAGAACACCGTCTTGTTCGGGATCAAGCACATGCACCACAACACCCGGCTCAAGGGAGGCGAGCAACCCGTCAATATCAGGCAGGCTTCCATCAATAAAAACGATCTCGTGGTCGGTGCGGCGTGGTTCTGAATTGAGTGCTATCTCTTCGTCAACAACCAGCGGTTCAGCTAGCGGCGCGTCGATCATATCGAGACTATCGGCCTGTTCCACCATGCCGGTGTTTGCCAGATAATCGTCTGCCAGTTGGTTGTGAACAGCTTGGCCCGCTATATCCAACGCGGTCTCCACCGCAGCAGCGTCCAACAGAATTCGTGGCTCCAGAACCCGCATCATGGGCTTGTCCGCAGCTGGCATTTCCAGCTTTGTTTGGCCGTGACTTGATCGCTTGAAGATCGACTGAAACGTGGAGGTCATACTCTGATTTCCGCAACTGAGCCCGTAAGGATCGAGCGCGCAAAACACGCCCGACCTTGAAATGCCGATGCACCGGAATGGAATTCCGGCGCAGCAGCCCCCCTCAGCTTTGGGTGGTTATGGTTAGCATGATGTTAATTCGATGCCATAGACTGGCCGTGTGCTTGGCCAATCGTGCCACAATTTCAGACATTTTGAGGCAAAGGCGAAGCGTACTTCACGCCTCCCGGCCATACGCTTTCAGCGATGAATACAATTGTTCGGCAATTGGTGAACCGCATTCCAAGGCGAAAACGTAGGCTTGAACCATGAGAAATACCTGCGCTTCCTCATCGCCCTGCGCCTGCTTGCGTTTGGATGCATCAAGATACAGCCGTGCCAACTGCTCCGCGTCACTTGCAGCATGGGCCTGCAGGATAGCGGCATCCAGTTCAGTATCGGTCACCCGCTCGCCTTTCAGGTCGCAGCCGCCACCATCTGCGAAGCAATCCAGTGGTGGAACATCCATGTGGGTTCATCCATGGCAGGTGAGAACTTGCCGCCATCAAAGAATCGTCCATGCCGTCCGGCCTGCATGCCTTCGACAACGAAAATGTCCTCCTCAAAAACCTCCTTCCATTGCGCCGCGTGCTTCGCACGCAGGTCAGCAAAGTCCGGACCGGTCATTTTTTCATCGGCATAATACAGCGAAATGCGTTCCACCGTGCGATCCATCCCCTGCGGCACGAGCACGATTGCAAAACGATGATCGCGATGAACGCCCAACAGAACATTTGGGAAAAGCGAGATATATTCCGCTTGTTTTGCCCATTTTTTGGAAAGATCGGGATAATTTGTAAAAGCCTGATCCTTCGACAAATCGGGATTGTAGACCCGAGTACCCTGCCCGGAGAATTCACCAGCTTTCATGATGTGGTAGTGGTCTTCCAGCTTGGAATAGGCGTTCAGACCGGGGTGTATCCAAGGCAGATGATAGCTCTCGCAATAGTTCTCCACCGCGAGTTTCCAGTTGGAGTTCACTTCCAACTCAAAGGCAGATTCAGCACCACCGAAATGCGCTGGACGTTCGAATTCCTTCCACCGCTCCAACACGCCCGACGCAGCTTCTTCGAATGGCGGTGCCTGACCTGAAACATTGATGAAGATAATATCCTGCCAGACGTGGCTGCGGATCTCGATTAGGCCCAGATCATCACGATCAATGTCGTCGTGAGTGTTCTGCCCCGGCCCACCGACATGGGGCGTCGTCTTCAACTTACCCGTAAGATCGTAACACCATGAATGGTAGGGGCAGCGTATTACGCCCCTCACCTTCTTCGGCTCGTCGATCAAAATCATCCCACGATGGCGACAGGTATTCTGGAAAACCCGAACCTGCCCGTCGCGTCCGCGCACCAGCAGCAGTGGTAATCCGAGAAATTCGACAGGCTTCGCATCCGCCTCTTCGGGCACGTCCATGCCAAAACCAATCGCTGCCCAATTAGCGAAGAAGACAGCTTCGCGCTCGGCATCATATGTCGATTGCTCGGTGTAGAAGTCGTTGGGCAGGCCGCGTGCAGAACCGACAGGCTGCAACACGTCGTTCAATGCTTCGATATCGTAACCCATGGAACACTCCTGCGCTGCCAATCTGAATTTTCAGAGTAGGCTCAACGAAACGAGTGAGACAGCGACGGAATGCGGCAAGGTCGTGCAGCTAGTGTTCCGTTTGCGCCAGTAGCGCTTCGGCGGCTCAGATTTTCAGCTGCAATTGATGGTGGGGGCCGATGTCCTTGTCGGCCCAGTGGGTGCGGCACAGCGAAACGTAGCTCTCTTCGCCACCGATGGAGACCTGATCGCCCTCCTCCAGCACAGCGCCCTCACTGTCCATCCGCCGAACCATGGTCGCCTTGCGCCCGCACCAGCAGATGGTTCGGATTTCCCGCATGGAATCAGCAATCGCCAGCAGCGCTTCGCTGCCGGGAAAGAGCTTGCCCTGAAAATCGGTCCGTAGGCCGTAGCACATGACCGGAATGCGATCCCGGTCCGCCAAGGTTGCCAATTGCCAAGCCTGTTTCTCGGTCATGAACTGCGCTTCATCCACCAGAATGCAATCCGGCTTCTTGTCCTCCGGCAAATCGCGAACCAACGCCAACAGATCATCGTCGGCGCGGAAAATTTCCGCCCGTGCTTCAAGGCCAATACGTGAACCGATAACGCCGACACCCCGCCGGTCGTCAACAGCAGCAGTCAGCAAAAGCGTGCGCATCCCGCGCTCGCGGTAGTTGTGCGACGCCTGCAGCAGCGCGGTGGATTTGCCCGCGTTCATGGTCGAGTAGTTGAAATAGAGCTTGGCCATCAGCCGTTACAAATTTTGATCCGGAAGTCGGTTTGTTTGCTTTGCTAGCGGGCAGGCGTCGCTACGCCAACCACCAACATGTCACTATCCCCGATGGACACAGGCGCTCGCGCCCACTCACTCTGGCAAGCCACCCTCTTCCAGCTTGGCAAGATAGGCCGCCAGCAGAACATCGTGGCCAGCGCCAAGGCGGTGCAACACCTCCCAAGAGAAAATGCCGGTGTTGTGTCCGTCATCAAAAATCAGCCGCACAGCGTAATTGCCCACTGGTTCAATGCCTGAGATCGTCACATCACGTTTGCCCGGCACGATGGTTTTCTGGCTGGGGTCGTGCCCCTGCACTTCTGCCGAGGGCGACTCGACCCGCAGCAAACGCGCGGTTGGCGCAAATTTATCGCCATTGTCGAAAGCTATGGTGAGAATACGCTTATCAGGAGACAGCCGTATCTCGGTCACTGTCGGATTGCTGGTTGTCATAAATGAATGCCCGAAAATGAATGCCCGAAGGTGGCAGAAGATATGCCCATGTCGATTGCCCAATGGGGAACTGTCAACGTATCAATCACCCATGACCCAGCCTTCTTCCGATCCAATCGGCGCTCTGCGCGAATTATTCGATACCGCCGTTCGACACGCAGCACCTGCTGAAACGCTCACGCAATATCTGCCAGAGCCTCCCAAAGGCAGAACTCTCGTGGTAGCTGCGGGCAAGGCAGCGGCCAGCATGGCGGCAGCAACGGAGGCTGCTTGGCCGAAAGATTCGAACCTCTCCGGCATTGCCCTTACCCGCTACGGCCATGGGCAAATCTGCGACCACATCGAAGTGTTAGAAGCCGCTCATCCGGTGCCTGATGATAGCGGTTTTCACGCCGCCCAACGCATCCTCGCTGATGTGGCAGAACTTGGTGAGGATGACCTTTTGCTCTGCCTTATCTCTGGCGGCGGATCATCACTGCTGGTCGCTCCGTCTGAAGGCATCACACTGGAAGAGAAAAAGACGCTCAACAAAGCGCTGCTCATGAGTGGCGCACCGATTGGTGAAATGAATGCAGTGCGCAAACATATCTCCGCCATCAAAGGCGGTCGTCTCGCGCAACTCGCAGCACCCGCCCGCGTCGTGACGCTGGCAATTTCCGATGTACCCCACGATGACCCCAGCACCATCGCGTCCGGCCCAACAGTACCGGACCCAACAACTTTGGCCGACGCTCGTGGGATCGTGACCCGCTACGGAATGAAACTCCCAGCATCGATTACAGCACGGCTGGAAGACCATTCCGCAGAAACGCCGAAGCAGGAAAATCCAATTTTCCAGAACACCACGCTGCAGATGATCGCAACGCCCGGTTCCGTCTTACGCAAGACCGTCGATGGCATGGGCAAAGCTTGGGGCAGCGTCGCCTCATTGGGCGCTGATCTTGAAGGAGAAGCCCGCGACATGGGCCGCGCCCACGCGATGATGGCCGTGACCGCGAATGGCCCAACAACCATCGTTTCAGGTGGTGAAAGCACTGTCACCGTAGAAGCAGGTACACCCTGCGGGCGCGGCGGGCGCAACTGCGAATATCTTCTGGCACTCGCCATCGCACTTGATGGCGCAGAGGATATATGGGCCATCGCGGCTGATACAGACGGGATCGACGGCAGCGAAGACAATGCCGGAGCAGTGGTTACACCGGACACGCTCGCCCGCGCCAAGGCGCTGGGAATGGACGCCCAAGCCATGCTTGACGGTCACGATGCCTACACGTTCTTCCAGCGATTGGGCGATCTGGTGATGACCGGCCCTACGAGAACCAACATCAACGACTTTAGGGCGATTTGGATCGCATGAAGGTCGCTATACTCATGCTAGCAGTAACGTTGGCACTCCCCGTCACGCCTTCATTCGCGGCAGACACCGTCCCCTCTATCGGACGCCTCAACTACGCAGGCTTCCGCACCAAACGGCACTGTACCGTATCGCTGGTCGGGCGACAGATGGCGCTGACCGCCAAGCACTGCGTAGAGGGCTTACCGCGCGACCGCCTGCGCATCGTGCTCGGCTACGAGCGCGGCAATTGGAAAGAATTGCACGAGGTAAGCAGAATTATTCGAGTGGAAAAGCAAGACGTCGCTTGGCTTTGCCTTGCCAAACCTTCGCGTCTGAAACCGCTAAGAGTGCAGTCGAACAGCCGTGAAAAGGCCATTGCTACCGCAACAGGCTACCCCCGCTCGGCAGCGCATTTGCAGAACCCGCAGCAGTGCCACTTGCAGGCTGGCAGCCCCCGAGCGCGTTTTCTGTGCCCAATGGAACCTGGCATGTCCGGCGCGCCGGTGGTCCAAGAGACAAACGAAGGCCGCCAGATCGTTGCCGTCGTCAGTGGAAATTCAGGTTCCAGCAGCGTGGTGGAACGCGTTCCTACGCCGCCGGAGTGCTGAGCTGCTACATGAACGCCTGAAGGCCGGTCTGCGCACGACCCAAAATCAGCGCATGCACATCATGGGTGCCTTCATAGGTGTTCACAGCTTCAAGGTTCATAACGTGGCGAATGACGCCGTACTCGTCAGAAACACCATTCCCGCCATGCATGTCGCGGGCATTACGGGCGACATCGAGCGCCTTACCGCAATTGTTGCGCTTCATCA
Source organism: Ahrensia sp. R2A130 (assembly GCF_000179775.1). Taxonomy (GTDB): domain Bacteria; phylum Pseudomonadota; class Alphaproteobacteria; order Rhizobiales; family Rhizobiaceae; genus Pseudahrensia. The sequence goes on along the minus strand of NZ_AEEB01000001.1, from coordinate 88,468 downwards.
GCGAGATCAATTCCACCGGTGCCGCATGATCATCAATCAAACGTCCGAGACGCAGTGAACCTTGAAGGCCGAGAGAAATCTCGGTCTGCATATCTGCCAGCTTCTTCTGGATAAGTTGGGTCTGCGCCAGAGGACGACCGAACTGCTTGCGCTCCAGCGTGTAGGTGCGCGCGGCATGCCAGCAGAATTCAGCAGCGCCCATCGCACCCCATGAAATGCCGTAGCGCGCTTTATTCAGGCAACCGAACGGGCCGGCAAGACCGGACACATGTGGCAGCAGGTTTGCTTCGGGTACGAAGACCTCATCCATCTGGATCATACCGGTGACGGAAGCGCGCAGTGAAAACTTGCCTTCGATCTTCGGCGTCTCCAGCCCCTTCATACCGCGCTCTAAAATGAAGCCGCGAATCTTGTCGCCATTGCCATCATCGAGTTTTGCCCACACCACCATCACATCGGCGATGGGCGAGTTTGTGATCCAGTTTTTGGCGCCGGACAGGCTGTAACCACCTGCGACAGGCTTCGCGCGGGTCAACATACCGCCAGCGTCGGAACCGTGGTCTGGTTCGGTCAAGCCGAAGCAGCCAACCATGCGACCTGAAGCCAGTTCAGGTAGAAATTTCGACCGCTGTTCGTCTGTGCCGTAAGCAAAGATCGGATGCATCACGAGAGAAGATTGTACCGACATCGCAGAGCGGTAACCACTGTCGACGCGCTCCACTTCACGCGCCACAAGACCGTAGGATACATAGCTCGCACCAGACCCACCGAACTCTTCCGGAAGGGTTGCGCCAAGCAGACCGAGATCTCCCATTTCAGACATAATCTCACGATCAAACGTCTCGTTGCGGTTGGCCATCAACACGCGCGAAGCCAGTTTGTCTTGTGCATAACCGTGAGCGGTATCGCGGATCAGCCTTTCGTCTTCATCCAATTGGGCGTCGAGACCGAAAGGGTCTGCCCAGTCCAGCGGTGCAGCTTTCGCACGCGCCTGTTCCGGCGTGTTTGCATGGGCATGATGCAATTCAGCGCCATCGGTTTTCGTCAGCATGGTCTCACCTCGTGTTAGGTTCGGAGCATCATCAGCGCTTGAACTGCGCTACATCTCCGATCAGTCTCTCCTCCACAACCTACACGTCAAGCCAGAGACTGTCATGGAAGACCTTCGCACAATTATCGCACTAAACTGTCGGAACGAAGATGCGCCCAACGCATCCGAAATCACGGCAAACGTGCCAATCTATGATTGTAACAAGCTTGCCGACTGGCCAACTGATGCAGGTCAGGCTGATACCCTGCGCAGGGAACTTGCAGACGTTTTGCTCAATGGTCCCGGCGTTTTCGTGCTTCGCAGTGCATTCGCCGATACAACGCCAATCGATGCTGCAACGGACGTTTTCAACACGATCATCGAGCGTGAAAAGACGGCAAGTTCTGGCGGCGGCGACCACTTTGCAGCATCCGGTGCCAATGACCGCATCTGGAATAGCCTAGAAAAACTGGGCCGCGAAGCACCCGACGTCTTCGTGCAATACCACTCCAATCCATGGCTGGAACTTGCCAGCCGCGCATGGCTAGGACCGGCATTTCAAATGACAGCGCAGGTCAATCTCGTGCACCCCGGCGGCAAGGCCCAGACCGGTCACTGCGACTATCATCTGGGCTTCATGACCAAAAATCAGGTCTCGCAATATCCCGCACATGTTCACGCAGTAGGCGCTCAACTCACACTTCAAGGGGCCGTGGCGCATTGCGATATGCCGGTGGAAAGCGGAACAACGAAGCTGCTGCCCTTCTCGCAAACGTGGCCGCAGAACTATCTTCGTTTCCGCGATGATGACGTCTCGGAAGTCTTTGAGGATAACTATGTCCAACTGCCGCTACAGAAAGGTGACGCACTATTTTTCTCACCGGGCCTGATGCACGCAGCGGGCGAAAATAGCACCAGCGATATCCACCGCATGGCCAATCTGCTTCAGGTTTCCAGCCCTCTTGGGCGCGCGATGGAGACTATCCGCCGGCGGGAATTGTGCCTTTGTGTCTATCGCGCAGCGGTGGAGGCGGGCTTGCCACACATAGAGCAGGAAGCTCTTCTGGCAAGCACTGCGGAAGGCTATCCCTTCCCTACCGATCTGGAGCGCGACCCGCCTGTGGACGGCTTGGCCCCTGTCACCCAACGAGACCTGATGCGCTCTGCGCTGCGTGAAAACTGGCCGTTCGACAAATTGTCAGCCGAGTTAGCAGCCTACGAAAATCGCCGCAGCCCTGCGTAAAGAAATCCAATTCGCAATAACTCAAAACAATTTGAGCGAATGAATTGAGAAAAATTCTCTTCGTAATATCAACGTCCTATTGTGGAAAACACACTGATATTACAGGGGGAATTAGGTTGCGACGCATTTACGCACTAGGGTAACGTCACAAGATAGTCGAAGGTTTCATCTGATGGCACATAGTGTTGACCACTCGCCGAGAGAGATCCTGCGAAATGTTGTCAGGGCCGCTCGTCGAAAAGCGGACATGACTCAGGGCGAACTGGCAGGCGCAATCGGTCGTACCCAAGGGTACGTTTCAAAGTTCGAAAATGGGCAGACCCGCGCTGAGATGATCGACGTCATCCAGTTTTGCGTTGCACTCGAAATTGACCATCACAAATTGATGGACCAGCTTGTGGATGCTTATCGCGCCGCACGCTGATCCTACGTTAGACGCTCTTGCGCATATGCGCCTCCAACCATACGGATAAATGGTTGACCGGGCACATTTTCAGCCCATTTCTTCGAGGCTGAGCATGTTCGATAAAATTCTGATCGCAAACCGTGGCGAAATTGCCTGCCGTGTCATCAAGACCGCAAGGCGAATGGGTATCAAAACGGTAGCGGTCTACTCGGATGCAGACGCAAACGCATTGCACGTGCGCATGGCTGATGAAGCCATCCATATCGGCCCGCCAGCCGCCAACCAATCCTATATCGTCATCGACAAAATCATGGCCGCTATTCGCGAAAGCGGGGCGCAAGCCGTTCACCCCGGTTACGGTTTCCTGTCGGAAAATCCGCTATTCGCTAAAGCTCTCGATGAAGCTGGCATTGCCTTTATTGGCCCGCCCGTCGGCGCAATCGAAGCCATGGGCGACAAAATCACCTCGAAGAAACTCGCCTCTGAAGCAGGTGTTTCAACCGTTCCCGGCCACATGGATTTGATTGCAGACGCCGAAGAGGCTGTGAAAATCTCCGGCCAGATCGGCTACCCCGTGATGATCAAGGCCAGCGCTGGTGGTGGCGGCAAAGGCATGCGGATCGCTTGGAACGATGACGACGCCCGCGAAGGCTTTCAGTCGTCGAAAAACGAAGCGGCCAACTCCTTCGGCGACGACCGCATCTTCATCGAAAAATTCGTCACCCAACCCCGCCATATCGAAATTCAGGTGCTGGCAGACAGCCATGGCAACTGCATTTATCTGGGCGAACGCGAATGCTCCATCCAGCGCCGCAACCAGAAGGTCATCGAAGAAGCGCCCTCGCCTTTCCTCGATGAAAAAACCCGCAAGGCCATGGGCGAACAGGCCGTCGCACTTTCCCAAGCCGTCGATTATGCCAGCGCAGGCACGGTGGAGTTCATCGTCGATGGCGACCGTAATTTCTACTTCCTCGAAATGAACACCCGCCTTCAGGTGGAGCATCCGGTGACCGAACTCATCACCGGCATCGATCTGGTGGAGCAGATGATCCGCGTCGCTGCTGGCGAAAAACTATCCATCAAACAGGACGACGTGAAGTTGAACGGCTGGGCGATGGAAAGCCGCCTCTACGCCGAAGATCCCTATCGCAACTTCCTGCCCTCCATCGGTCGCCTAACCCGCTATGCCCCGCCGGCTGAAGGTGTGCGCGATGACGGCACCATCATTCGCAACGATACCGGCGTTTACGATGGCGGGGAGATCTCCATGTTCTACGACCCGATGATCGCCAAGCTTTGCACATGGGGGCCGGACCGCGAAAGCGCAATCGACACGATGGCGGAGGCACTGGACACGTTTGAGGTCGACGGCATCGGCCACAACCTGCCGTTCCTTTCCGCCGTGATGGACCATCCCCGTTTCCGCTCTGGCAACATCACCACCGCATTTATCGAAGAAGAGTATCCCGAGGGTTTTGTGGGCGTCGAAGCTGACGAGCAAACGTCCCGCAAATTGGCGGCGCTCGCCGCCGTTATGAACATGATCGCCCAGCTACGCCGCACGCGTATTTCCGGGGCCATGAACAACCACAAGCGCCGCGTCGGCAAACGCTGGGTCGTCAAGATCGGCGACCACGACCTCGCCCTGAAACTTAAGGCGCGCAACGAAGGCGCGAAGATCAAATTCGCCGACGGAACCAAGATGGATGTCGAAACGGACTGGCGCCCTGGCAAAGCGCTGATCGAAGCGACTATCGACGGCAAGCCTGTCGCGGTGAAAGTGAAGGCCAGCGCGGGCGGTTACACAATGCGTTATCGCGGCATCGAGTGCGACGTGCAGGTTCTGCGCCCTCGCGTGGCAGAGCTTTCCCGCCACATGATAGAGAAAGTGCCCGCCGACACATCCAAACAGCTGCTTTGCCCCATGCCCGGTCTTATCGTGTCCATCACGGTCGCTGCGGGGGACACCGTAGAAGAAGGTCAGGCACTTGCCACTGTAGAAGCCATGAAGATGGAAAACATCCTGCGCGCTGAACGCAAAGCGACGGTTGCAACAGTTGAGGCTGAAGCCGGTGACAGTCTTGCTGTCGATGCCGTCATCATGACGTTCGAGTAGAACCTTCCTGCGTGAGGCCAACGACTGTTTAGTTTTGCTTTTCCTAATCCACCGTTGTCTTCCCCGCGAAGGCGGGGAAGACAACGGTGGGAATGGGGTTAGGACGTGCAGAAATATCGACCCGCCTCACGACGTCCGAGCGATAGGCAAGCGCGAATAGCTGCCCGGCGCTAGTTGCGCCGCGCCCGCGCAGCGAAGGCCACTTATGGCCGACAGCGTGAGCGCAAAAATGAGCCAGCGGGACGAAGAAGTCTGCCGTTAGCCTGTAGTCTCAGGCGAAAAGGCATGACGCCTTCGCCCCGCTCGATCCTGCTGCAGATGTGTCTCAACACCATTCCCGTCACCTCCCCGAACATGAGCCGCGATAATCTGCGGTTCATCGGCCTTGCCCTCGGCCCGCCATTGCTGACGTTCGACGTCCGGTCCCGAAGCTGTTGTGGCAGCTCTGCCGGTGCAACATAGAGCTCCGCCCGCTTGCGACCGTTAAGCGCGCGCGACGGAAGGATCGCTTCCACGCAACGATCAGGACGGTCCGGACCGTCGGCTCATGCGCTAAAGAACAGGCAGTATGCAGGCGGTGCAATGATGCGGGGAGAGATTTTGTCTGGCGGCCAGCGTCGCAGCATCACCAACGAACGCATGTATGGATGGAGCAGCGTGGAAACCCATACAGCACGATGTTTCTACCAGCTCTGCTCCTGCAACGGGAACTGCCGCAGATAAGTAGGGTCATCGCTACAAGAGATGAAAATCATACCCGGGCTAGCACTAAGACCGCCCCGCGCAACACCGGTGCATTCGCCATTGTTCAACAAACCAAGCGCGTAGTGGCGGAGCGCGATCACTACCTCTTTAGGCATTTTGCTCTTTCTTCCTGGCAGCTTGCTAAGGCGCTTATCCAACAGTTTTTTCGTCAGGCTCTTTGGCCGCGAACCAAAGTCCATCGGATCAGGTTCTGCCGTTGCGTAAGTCGGTTCCGGACCGGAGAACTGCGGTTTCTCGACTGACACCGGTGCTTCTGGAGCAGCTGCAGGTGCGGGGGTTGGCGCAACCGGAGGAAGTTTGACTGCAGCGACTTGGGTGGTTTCAGCTTTCGATTCCACTTTCGCTTCAGGCAGGGTCACCACCGGCTCCGCAATAGCTGCAACCTCGGATTCTGCTGGCGCAGCGTCCGGCTGCGGTGGCGTATATCCTACTGAACCAGCCGTTTTTGGCGCTGCTTGTTTGGCAGCAATCTTGGCAGCTTCTGCCTCGGCTTCCCGGCGCTTCTGTTCTGCTATCTTCTGCTGTTCCGCTTTAGCTAATACATCTGCCTCCGCCTTCTGGCGCGCAGCTTCATCTGCCTCAGCCTTAACGCGGGCAACTTCATCGGCTTCCGCTTTCTGACGGGCCAGTTCATCCGCCTCCGCCTTTTCACGGGCCTGCTTTGCGGCAAGCTCATCGGAACGGGCTTTCGCCTCTGCAATCTTGCGAGCTTCAGCTTCACGTGCAGCTTTAGCTGCCTCGGCCTGCCGTGCAGCTTCCGCAGCCTGTCGAGCTTCCTGTTCTTGCGCTACGCGGGCAGCTTCCGCTTTAGCGGCTTCCAATTCTTTTTGGGCGTTTGCAGCCTCTGAAGCGTTCGCAGATTTTGCAGCCTCGCTCTTCTGGGCCGCCAATCGTTCTTGAAGCTGCTCCCATGTCAGCGCCTCGCCGGTAGTCGAAACCGCAGCAGGGGCAACCGGTTCAACAATGGCGGGGGTTTCCACAACCTGTGGAGCCTCTGGCACCTCTTCAACAATCGGGGCCGGCTCAACAACAGCAGCGGGCGGGATTGGTTCTACAGGTTCTGCAACAGCAATCTCTTGGGGTTTCTCAGGCTCCGAAGGTGTTTCAACCGCGACAGCTTCCGGAGTTGCAGGCGGTTCAACAGCAACAACTGCAACCTCGGTGTCCGGCCTGAACGAGGGTATGGACGGATTACGCAAACGGGCAAGCCGCGTGACCACATCCACGCGCCGCGGTTTCTTCGCTTCAGCCTTTTTCTCGCGCGGCGCTGCGGTTGGGGCGGCAGCGGTAGGAGCCGGAGCTGTCTTTAACGACGATAGAGCAACCCAAAGGGCAGGCTTGCGTGGAACGGCCCGCCAACCGAAAGCAGAAACCAGCTGACGGCGGGGCAGAAAACTGGACACGCGAGCCCAACCATCTCTGGTTTCAAGAACCTGAGCGGGCGCACCGGATTTATAGCCATGGCCATTCACCGCCTGACAGGTCGCAGGGCATAGCCGAACTGTAATGGGGCCATCGCCAAAGACGCGAGCCTCTTGCGCGTAGGATGACGAGAGCATCAACAGACAGCCCAGCGCAGCGAAAAACGCTTTCGCAATACTCATTCTTGAAAAACCGACCACCGCCACAGCCCTCGCACGACAGGCCCAATACAGGCCACACAAACTTTCATCTCGTGACAGATTAGTCGATTGCTGCGGTCAATGGGAAGTTCCCAAACCCACTCCCCTGTTGAGTGACGTATCGTTGCAACGCGTTTTGCGTCCAAAACCAACCAGACTCGACCAAGTGCTCCCTTGGCGGAGTGCCTTTCCCTCCGCTAGATTGCCATTTCCACTGCCTTGCGGAGCAAGACCATGCCGAACAAAACCGAATTGCCCCGCGACTGGCTGGATATCGCCACCAAAGAGATGAAGGGCGCAGACCCGAAAACGCTCGTGTGGCAAACGCCAGAGGGCATTGCCGTCAAACCGATCTATACCGCAGCCGATTTGGACGGCCTCGAGCATCTCGGTTCAACGCCCGGCCAAGCGCCCTATACCCGCGGCCCAAAGGCCACGATGTATGCGGGCAGACCGTGGACAATCCGGCAGTATGCGGGTTTTTCAACGGCTGAGGAATCCAACAAATTTTACCACGCCAATTTGAAAGCCGGACAAAAAGGCCTGTCCGTCGCCTTCGATCTGGCGACCCATCGCGGCTATGACAGCGATCATCCCCGCGTCGTCGGCGATGTGGGTAAGGCAGGCGTGGCCATCGATTCCGTCGAGGACATGAAACTGCTATTCGACGGCATTCCGCTCGATGAAATGTCGGTTTCCATGACCATGAACGGCGCTGTGATTCCCGTTCTCGCCTCCTTCATCGTGGCTGGCGAAGAACAGGGCGTGGATCGCGCGAAACTGTCCGGCACCATCCAGAACGACATTTTGAAGGAGTTCATGGTCCGCAACACCTATATCTATCCGCCGAAGCCTTCGATGCGGATCGTGGCGGACATCATCGAATATACCGCAAACGAGATGCCGAAATTCAACTCGATCTCGATCTCCGGCTACCACATGCAAGAGGCCGGTTCGACGCTGGTGCAGGAACTGGCGTTCACGCTGGCCGATGGCCGGGACTACGTGCGCGCCGCCTTGGACAAGGGCATGGATGTGGATGCGTTTGCGGGGCGTCTGTCCTTCTTCTTCTGCATCGGCATGAACTTCTTCATGGAGTCCGCCAAGCTGCGGGCTGCCCGCTTTTTGTGGGACCGCATTATGAGCGAATTCGGCGCGAACGAACGGTCACGCACGTTGCGTACCCATTGCCAGACATCCGGCGTCTCACTCCAAGAACAAGACCCTTACAACAATGTCGTCCGCACCGCTTATGAAGCCATGTCTGCGGTACTGGGCGGAACGCAGTCGCTGCACACGAATTCCTTCGATGAAGCCATCGCACTACCCTCGGATTTCGCAGCCCGCATTGCCCGCAACACGCAGTTGATGCTGCAGCACGAAACCGGCGTCACCAACGTCGTCGATCCACTCGCCGGCTCTTACTATGTTGAAAAACTCACCGCCGATCTGATCGAAGAAGCATGGGCGCTGATCGAAGAGGTGGAGGCGCTGGGCGGCATGACGAAGGCTATCGAAACCGGCATGCCCAAGGCCCGCATCGAGGCAGCAGCAGCGGCCAAACAGGCACGTATCGACAGTGGGCAAGAGGTCATCGTCGGCGTGAACAAGTACACCTCCGGCGCACAGGACCCTGTCGAAGTTCGTGACATCGACAATGCCGCCGTTCGCGACGCGCAAATTCGCCGTCTGAAACGCATCCGCGAAACCCGCGATGCCGACGCTAACGCAGCTTCGCTTGCCGCGCTGGAAGAGGTGTGCCGCAGCGGAGAAGGCAACATTTTGGAAGCCGCCGTTACGGCTGCCCGCGCCCGCGCTTCGGTGGGCGAAATTTCATGGGCCATGGAAAACGCATTCGGCCGCCACGTCGCAGACGTTGCCACCATCGAAGGCGTTTACGAAGATGCTTGGGGCGACGACCCAGCCTACAAGAAAACCAAGGCAACGCTGACAAATTTTGCCGAAAAGCTGGGCCGTAAACCCCGCGTTCTCGTCGCCAAGATGGGACAGGACGGTCACGACCGTGGGGCAAAAGTCATCGCTACAGCGTTCGGTGATCTAGGCTTCGAGGTCACGGTGGGACCGTTGTTTCAGACACCTGCGGAAGCCGCACAATTAGCGGTCGATGAGGACGTTGATGTGGTGGGAATTTCCAGCCTTGCCGCTGGCCACAAAACGCTGTCACCCATGGTTCTGGCCGAACTGGCATCGCGCGACGCGGCAGACAAAATCGTCATCTGCGGCGGCGTCATTCCCTCGCAGGATTACGACATGCTGAAAGAGGCTGGGGTGAAACAGATTTTCGGCCCCGGCACCAACGTGCTTAAGGCCGTTGAAGATCTGGTGGCACTGTTGGAAGAGCAGATGCGTGGTCGCAACCGCTAGCGTTTACGCTGCATTTTCCACCAAACGCGGCATTGGCGTTTCCATAGACGCAACATCGTCAACCATACCCAACTGTACGCGGTTACGACCATTGTTCTTACCGCTATAGAGCGCGCGGTCGGCCCGACGATAAACCTCAAGTACGGGTTCTCCCGGCATCCAGCAGGCCAAGCCGAAAGTCATGCTCACTTCGCCGGGCGACAGATCATTCACATGCCCTTGAAAACTCACAGCTTCGCGCAAACGGTTCATTGCGTTTACCGCTTCGGCTTCAGAGGTACCAACGAGCGCCACAAGGAATTCTTCGCCACCAAATCGGCAAACAAGGTCATTGGAACGCGTACCATCGCTCAAAATATCTGCAACGCCCTTCAATACCGCATCGCCCACCGGGTGGCCGTGACGGTCGTTCAGGCGTTTGAAGTGATCAAGATCGCCGATAGCAATCCACACAGTGCCAGGTTTAGCTTCGATTTTAGCGGATAATTCCTCGAAACCGCGACGGTTATAGAGGCCGGTCAGCGGGTCAATGAACGAGGCCATGCGTGCACGATCAATCAAACCGGTAGCGTAGGCAGCAAACAGCAACAGCGCCGCGATACCAGCCAGCACATTCACACTCATCTGCACGATGGTCATGATGCCATCATAAACGATCGCACCTTCTCCAATACCGTGGTGACCAGCAAGAACGCCAACCCCGTTGGCCATGAATGCGATGGCCATAAGTACGACAATCAGCCCCAAAGGACGATAGACTGCGCGTACACGAAGCCAGCGCTTTGACGTCATAGGAATAAGTAAAATCAGCGCTGCTCCCATTAGCAACAGCGCAAGGCGTTGGGGATCGGCTGCAGAGCTCGCCCAAAGCGTAAGATTGGTGGCCGATACGCCTAGTGCAGCGAGCGCAACGAACAATCGGGGTTTCGAAATATTCAGGTTCTCGGTAAGCGCGAGTGCGAAAATGGCCGTGCCAAAAATGAGGCACTGTTCCGCCAGCACCATACTCGCAAGGACATCGCGACCGATGCCAAAAGCAACGCCGGAAGCAAAGCTGACAGCCAGACCAAGATACGCGATTGCGTAAAGCAAGGCACTGGTGAACAGCCGTTCTTTGCACCACACCATCACGAAGCCGCACGAAAAAACGCACAACATGATGGGCGTCAACCACGGTAGAATAACTGTAGGATCTAACATTTTAGGAGCTCTTCCCTGCGAGTGCCGGATGATGCGGTGTCGCCCAACACCAAACATCCGCCAAAGCCCAACCCACGTCAGGATGGAAGAATAGAAGACCTAACGCCTTTAACGTCGCGTGAAAATCAGCGGAAAGTCGGGGAGCTAGGTTAACGTAGAGTTACCGATAAAGCTGCCGACAAGCGCAAAATGCAGTTGGTGTATTGGCCTGTCACTTGATGCTGGCACTGCCAAATGTCGAGCTGAAGCGCTTGCAGTGAATGTGAACACTCGTCCAATTACCAGCGGGCAACGTGTAGGTCTGGGTGCCGCTGTTGGCCTTCAATTTGGCCACCCGTTTAGAGGCACTGCCCTTCCCGACATAAACGTAAAGATCAGGACCGGACGACGTGCGGAAACCGCTAAGTGTGAGCTTTTTACCCTTCACCTTCGCTGTGCCAGAGACCTTGTAGTTTTTGTGGCTGGAGAATCGCCCTGCCCCATCCTTTGCCCATGCAGGTGCAAAACTTACCGCGGTGGCCAGAGCCAGAATTGCAGCAGCGGCAGTGGTGAGAGGGCGGTTCATGGCGATGTCTCCAAATATCAATTGCCGCAACTCAACCACTTGATCCAATAACCGGCAAATCACAGATGCGCGGGGTAAATGTGAACTTGGCGTGAGCGGCCTGCCCGCCTATGCTGAGCCCATGGAACAGAACCTCACCAAACCGCAGATGATCGATCCCTTTGGACGCACTGTAGATTATCTGCGTGTATCGGTTACCGACCGCTGCGATTTCCGCTGCGTATATTGCATGGCAGAGGACATGACGTTCCTTCCAAAGCGCGATTTGCTCACGCTGGAAGAACTTGACCGCATGTGCAGCGCATTTGTCGACAAAGGCGTGCGCAAGCTTCGCCTAACAGGCGGTGAGCCGCTGGTTCGCAAAGGCATTATGGGCCTGTTCCGTTCACTGTCGCGCCATCGCACTTCAGGTGCACTGGATGAATTGACGCTCACGACCAATGGTTCGCAGCTGGCAAAATACGCATCAGAGTTGGTGGATTGTGGTGTGGAGCGGGTAAACGTGTCCATCGACACGCTGGACCACGCCAAGTTTCGCGAGATTACCCGATGGGGTGATCTTGGCCGCGTTATGGAAGGCTTAGAAGCTGCTCGTGCCGCTGGCCTTGCGGTTAAAATCAATGCGGTGGCCCTTAAGGGCGTCAACGAATTTGAAATCACCGATATGATGAGTTGGGCGCACGGCGAGGGTTTCGACTTAACGCTGATCGAAACCATGCCCTTGGGCGATATCGAAGGCGACCGGACTGACCAGTATCTACCACTGTCTCTGGTTCGCCAGCGATTGGAAGAAACGCACACCCTGACGCCGATACCTCACAAGACCGGCGGCCCTGCCCGCTATGTAGAGGTGGCTGAGACCGGTGGTCGCTTGGGCTTTATCACGCCGCTGACGCATAATTTCTGCGAAAGCTGCAATCGCGTGCGCATCACATGCACCGGTACAATTTATATGTGTCTCGGTCAGGACGATGCGGCGGACCTTCGCGAACCTCTTCGCGCATCAGAAAGTGACGAACTGCTTCACGCTGCTATCGATGAAGCCATTGGCCGCAAGCCAAAGGGACATGACTTCGTTATTGAACGCGCAGGTGCAGCACCATCCGTTTCCCGCCATATGAGCATGACTGGCGGTTAACAAATTTTTCCAGGCTTACAAATCAAAACGGGGCCCGTAGGCCCCGTCGTCAATCTTGTCCTGATAGCCGAACCATCAGTTCATGCGGGCCTTAACCTCAGCCAAGCTCTGCTTGAACATGTCTGTGCTGGCTTTGCCTGTCACCTTCGATGAGATGATATCGCGAGCCGCATCCATAGCGAGATCGACGGCAGTGGATTTGACTTCTGCCATCGCCTGACTTTCGGCTTGAGCGATCTTCTGCTCGGCCTGCGCAGTGCGGCGCGTCACGTAGTCTGCAGTCTTGAGCTCAGCTTCTTCACGAAGCGCATCGGCTTCACGCTTTGCAGCAGCAACGATTTCGGACGCCTCAGCTTCGGCATCTTTACGTTTGCGCTGGTATTCAGCGAGCAACTGCTGAGCCTCTTCGCGAAGCTTACGGGCTTCTTCGAGGTCAGACTTGATTTTGTCAGCGCGCCCGTCGAGCGCCTTGCTGACCACTCCCGGAACCTTGAGGTACACCAGCAATGCGAAGAAGAGAATAAGGGCAACAAGCGCCCAGAATGATGCGTCGAAACTCATCGGATCAACCCTTCACATTGGAGACGGCTTTTGCCACCTCGGCTTTGGTCACCTTGGAACCGAGCAACTGGCTAACCAGCGTTTCAGCGGTCTCTGTGGCGATCGACCCGACATCGGACATGGCGTCCGACTTGATCTTTGCGATACGGGCTTCTGCATCAGCTACGCGCGCGGTCATATCGGCTTCGACTTCTGCACGTTTTACATCCGCCTCAGCTTTACCGGCGTCACGCGCTTCTTGCGCGATCTTATGCGCATTGGTTTTGGCCGTCGCCAAATCCTGCTCGTAAGCGGCAATAGCAGCGTCGGACTCATCTTTGAGGCGATTGGCCTCATCGAGATCTTGGGCTATGCGGCCGCTGCGCGTTTCCAGAATGCCGGAAATGCGCGGAAGCACCACGCGAGACATGATGTAATAAAACAGACCGAATGACAGCACCAACCAGAGTATCTGGGAGGTGAAGGTGGACGTATCGAAGGGCGGAAAAACGCCCGCAGCAGCGCCGGGTTCTGTCGTAGGAGTAGCCATGTCTTGCTCGAACGGTTCGGTTCAAAAAACAGGCACGGGAATTCTATCCCCATGCCCGATAAGCGGCGGCGCATCCAAAAATGCGCCGCCTGCAATGTCAGTTCACTGTATTAGACAGCGAAGAGCAGCAGAAGCGCGATCAGCAGCGAGAAAATGCCGAGAGCTTCGGTAACAGCGAAGCCGAGGATCAAACGACCGAACTGGCCGTCAGCTGCAGATGGGTTGCGCAGAGCGCCCGACAGGAAGTTGCCGAAGATCGAGCCAAGGCCGATTGCTGCGCCAGCCATGCCGATGCAAGCCAGACCAGCGCCGATGTATTTGCCCATTTCGGGAAGAGCTGTTTCCATGATGTTTCTCCTGGTTGAGATATTGGCCGGGCGATGATGCCCGACAATGGGTGGGATAGGGGTTGAGTGGTTCGCCGCCTCTAGTGAGACGGGTGAATGGCGTCGTTGAGATACATGCAGGTCAGGATCGCGAAAACATAGGCCTGCAGGAATGCAACGAGGAATTCGAGAGCGGTGATGGCAACGCCCAACACCAATGGCAAGATACCACCGACGACGCCGACAACGCCGAGGCTACCGATAAGCATCGGGATGAAGCCGGTAAACACTTTCAGTGTGATGTGGCCTGCCAGCATGTTGGCGAACAGTCGAATGGACAGGCTGACCGGGCGGGATACGAAGGACAGCACTTCGATGAAAACGATCAGCGGCATGATAATGCCCGGCACGCCAGACGGCACAAACAGCTTCAGGAATCCAAAGCCATTTTTATAAAAACCGTAGCCGATGACGGTGCCGATAACGAGCAAAGCAAGACACAGCGTCACGATGAGATGACTGGTGACCGTGAAGAAGTAGGGGAACATGCCGATCATGTTGGCAACGAGAATGAACACGAAGAGCGAGAACACCAGTGGGAAGAAACGCATGCCCTCTGAACCTGCGCTTGAGCGCAACATATCGGCGACGAATTCGTAGATGATCTCTGAGATCGACTGCCCGCGTGACGGAATAAGGCCTCGACCAGACGTGGTCAGAACCAGGAAACCTGCAGCAACGCCGACGGTTGCCAGCATGAACAGCGAAGAGTTGGTGAACGAGATATCATAGCCCAACGCTTCAAGCGGCAGGATCTTCTCGATCTTGAACTGGGAAATCGGATCGTTGGCCAAGTCTTACCTCGTGGCAATCAGGTTCGCATCGGGAATAGGCCCCCGATAGCTCCGCGGACCATCTGCACGAATGTGAGAGCAGTCTCAAGACCCCCCATCGTCGTATGGGTGCGGTTTTTTGTGCTTCGCGGCGTTCAAGCGCAACTTTTTGCACCGCATCACGAATTCAATCTGGGTCTTTAGAGGTGCCAGATGCAGCATCATCGCTATTATTTCCGGATTTTCTGGCCATTTCCTGCGCTGGACGCAGCCTCATCTCCGATTCGGCCACCATTCCGGCCGACCGCAACACATTGAGTATGCCTGCACAAAAACCCAGCAGAAGTAGAATAATCATGCCCCATGGCGTCGTATCGAAGAACTGATCGAACAAATAGCCCAGGCCTGCGCCCACCACGATACCCGCAATGAACTCGGAACTGAGCTTCATAGCCTGACCGATTCCCCCTGCCCCGACCTTTTCAGCAGCCACGCGACCGTTGTCATCCGTCTTCGGGCGCTTGGTGTCGATGCGGGAGCGCAGAGAATCCAGCCGCGCATCGAGATCGGTATCATCGGGTTTCTCGGAGTCGGACAAAGGTGGCGCTCACATAACGGTTTCACGAATGCTGTAACGCAAAGCGCCGCCGGTGGAAAACCGGCGGCGCTTGATAAGTTTTAATATGTCGCGAAGCCTAGCTCCAGCCGCCGCCATAGGTGCGGTAGAAGATGTGGCGACCGATCTTGGTCATCTTGCGCATATTCTTGCGCCATTTCGGCCAGACGTAATCAGCGTGGTAATGGCTGGAGGAACCGATGCTGGTGAGCCAGAATTTTCCGTCGATAGCATCATTTGCAACATTGACGGATTTTTTCCAATGCTTGCGCGAACCAACCTTGTCGCGAATGCCATCGCAGGCGAACGAGAACTGGCAGGCGTTACGCTTGTGCTTGTTCTGGTAAACGACGCCGCAGATCGAATTGGGGTAGGCTGGGTTTTTGACGCGGTTCAAAATCACCTGCGCCACGGCCTTTTGTCCGTTCTTGGATTCGCCACGGGCCTCGAAATAGATGCCGGTCGCAAGACAACGGCGCTCACTCTTGCCAAATGATTTTTTTGGCAGCGGCTTCGCGGCCCACTTGTGATCGCCCTTTGCGAGACGAATGACGGAACGCTTGGTTTTACGCGCAGTCGGCACAGCGGCCTTTACAATTGGCGATGTCTTTTTAGCTGCAGCCTTCGGAAGACCAGGGCGAAGCACGGCATCAAATGCGCTTGCCGCTGGCGTTGCCGATGGAGCGTAGGCTGCAACGATCACATCACCTGCGATCTCTTCCAGTGGTTGAGCTTTCGCCATTTGACGCGCAGCGGAACGGGCCTGCAACATGGCCGTCTTTGGCATGATCGAATTTGTGTTGGTTGCCGCTTCTTTTGCCGCAGCTTCAGCGCGCTGGAATGCCGCTGTCAAAACCTTGGTTTCTTTTTGAAGGCTTTTTGTCAGAAGTGCGGTTGCAGGGGCGGCATAGCCGTGAGTAACAGCTTCCAGCTTAACAGAAGCGACCTGGGACGGTGTTGGTTTATAGACACGACCACCTTTGAGCGAATTTTTGTCAGCACCCAGCTGGGCAAGGTCGATGTGCGAATTGCGGTCAAGCAGATGCAAACGCTCGGTGGTGCGAACGCCAAGCACTTTACGTTCACTGATAGGGCTTGCAGCAAGGCCTGCTTTTTCATCGCCTATCATTGCGACATCGGAGCCTGTCGGCACAGCAACGAGGCGGGACATCCAACGGCCAGCACTGGCTGTTTCCGTGCCCGTCATCTCGGCAATATCTTGATGTGCAGTGGAAGTGGTTACAGAAACCACCAGTGATGCGGCAATGACGGAACAGGCCGTCGTAGTTGTAAGCAGTCGGCCCATTGCAGAGGCTCCCCTAGATGCAAAACCCATAATCACTCCATACAAATCCAGGGCGCAGCATCGCGAAGCGAAGCGGCTCGTTGGATACAATATGAAGGATTAACCTTGATGTGTGGTTAACCGACCCCCCGGATCGGCTCACGCGCTTGTGACCGTGCAAAAGGGCAGCACCATGGGCGCATCGTGACGCGAATATGACGATTATCGGGAGGTTTCGTGACGGGGTTTGTCACGTTAACTTCTGCTTAACGTTTTGTTATTTCGACGTGTTGCGCTTGCGGTTCCCGTAAGGGTTTTCACCCTTACGCAAATACAGGCGCAGCGGCACGCCGGGCAGCTTGAACGTCGCGCGCAGATCGTTGAGCAGATAGCGCTCATAGCTCGCGGGCAAGCCTTCGGGTCGGGTGCATTGCGCCACGAATGTCGGTGGGCGGGTTTTCGCCTGCGTGATGTATTTGAAACGGATACGACGACCGGAAACGGCTGGCGGCGGATGGTGCGCCTGCACATCATCGAGCCACTGGTTCAGTTTCGAAGTCGCCACGCGACGGTTCCACGTCTTATCGGCGTCGATCACCGCTTCCATCAACCTGTCGAGACCTTTGCCGCTCTGACCGGACAGCGTGACCGTGCGAAGACCGCGAAGCTGCGGCAGCAAGCGCTCCGTCTTTTCGTGCAATTCTTTAAGTGCCGCCTGCTTGTCCGGCACCAGATCCCACTTGTTGAAGGCCAGCACGGGCGCCCTGCCCTCGCGGTGGATCAGGTCGACGATATGCAGGTCCTGTTTTTCAAACGGAATCGTGGCATCGAACATGATGACCACGACCTCGGCATATTGGATCGCGCGCAGAGCATCGTGGACGGAAAGCTTCTCCAGCTTTTCCTGCACCCGCGCCTTGCGCCGCATACCGGCGGTATCGAACAGCTTGATGGAACGGCCCTGCCATTCCCAATCGACCGAAATCGAATCGCGGGTAATGCCCGCTTCCGGTCCGGTCAGCAGGCGGTCCTCACCCAGCATCCGGTTGATGAGCGTGGACTTGCCCGCATTGGGGCGGCCAACGATGCAGATTTTCAGCGGACGGGTGTTGTCGTATTCCGGCTCTGTCTCGTCTTCTTCGGCTTCGAAAGCTTCCAGATCGAAACTGGCTTCTTCTTTTTCGTCTTCAGTCGGTTCGTTCTTGCCGAAGGCCACATCTTCACCAACGGCTTCCACCAGCGCGTTCCGCAAGTCGGCCATACCCTCGCCGTGCTCGGCAGAAATCGGCACAGGCTCACCGAAGCCCATCTCGAAGGCTTCGTAAAAACCATCATCGCCTTTGCGGCCTTCGACCTTGTTGGCCACAAGAATGACAGGCTTACCGGCGCGGCGCAGCATCGTGGCGAAGGACTTATCCATCGGCGTAACGCCAGCGCGGGCATCGATGAGAAACAACGTCACGTTCGCGTCGATAATCGCCTGCTCGGTTTGCGCGCGCATGCGGCCTTCGAGCGACGCCTGATCGGCCTCTTCCAGTCCTGCGGTGTCGATAACTTCGAATTTGATATCGCCGATACGGGCATTGCCCGAACGACGATCGCGCGTCACGCCGGGTTGATCATCGACCAGCGCAAGACGCTTGCCCACCAACCGGTTGAACAGTGTCGATTTGCCGACATTGGGACGGCCTGCAACGGCAACCGTAAATGTCATTGTGCAGACGCTTCATCGCGGGTTGGACCACCGCGGGCAGCGATGACGTCCAACATGATAGTAACACGCTGGCCGATAGACGCAGGCGCGTTTGCATCTTTTGCGATTTCATCGAACTGGGCGAATGCCTTGTCCAAATCACCAGCCTTGAAATAGGCAAGGCCCAGCGCTTCCAGCGCGGACGAACGGTAAGGCGCGCCGGGCGCGGAAAGCGATGTCACGCGGGAGCTAACATCTTCGACAGTGCCCTCGTCCACCATCAAATACCCAGCACGCAGGCGCGCGATAGAACGCAGATCCTCATCAGCCATATTATCAGCCACGACCACATCGTAGGCAGCAATCGCCTCTTTTTTCTGGCCCTGCTTGGCAAGCTCGGAGGCTGCCCGCAGCTGCGCCATGGCACCATAAGCGCCACCGTGTTCGGCTTCGAGTTTTTCAAGTGCCGCGATGGCCTCTTCGGTCTTACCATCTTCCGCCAGCGCAACAGCACTCATGAATGCATCACCGGACGCGGCAGCTTCTTTTGCAGCACTGTATTCCATGTAACGCCAGACACTCACAGCCAACACGATGGCCACGGCAAGAGCGATGATGATCGTGCCAAAGCGCTTCCAAAACTCGCTGGCTCGTTCCGAGCGCAGTTCGTCATTGACCTCGCGGATAAAGGAATCGTCGGACATTGAAAGCTCCTGAGAGGCGAAGAAACGTGACCAGCCGCAAGCGCAGCTCTTGCGGTGCGTTCTACATCATCACGTGGTGAGAGAAAGGCGTAAAAGCAATGAGGCGGTTAAACGATGCCGACGCCGATCAACCATTCGTGGGCGAATGATATAAAGGCCACCGTAAGAGCGAGGCCCACCACCACGGAAACAAGGTCAGCCCAGATTGCCGTTTTAGCTGGCGCAACCCACGGACGGCGGTAGCTGTCGAACGTCGTCACCACCGACCAAACGAGGAACGAGCCGAACAATAAAACGCTCGCGGTATCGCCATTGGCCGTGAGGTGTGCAGCCGACCAGATGACGACCGCCAGCACCATCGGATGCCGCACAGCGCGCTTGATGTATCCAGCAGGAATTTGCGAGGCGACCAACAAGACAAATGCCAGCGGCATGGCCAGCAACAACAATGACCTCCCATAGGGCGCAGCATCATAAAGCTGCCCTGCCTCACCACGCGCCAGACCGTAGCCCCAGATCAACAGGCCAAGCCCTATGATCGACACCACCGAATAGATGCCCTTCCACGGCCCATCACCCTTATCAGCAATAACAGCCGCGCGTTTCGCGGGCGCAATAACTTTGGCAAAATGAACGCCGAGAAACAGCACGAGGCCGATGATGAGAACGATCATATCCTACTCCCACTCGATGGTGCCGGGAGGCTTCGACGTCACGTCGTAGACCACGCGGTTGATACCCTGCACTTCGTTGATGATGCGGGTCGCAGCGCGACCAAGGAAATTCATGTCGAAGTGATAGAAATCGGCTGTCATGCCGTCGATGGAGGTGACAGCGCGCAGCGCACAGACGAATTCATAGGTGCGGCCATCGCCCATCACGCCAACCGTTTGCACAGGTAGCAGCACAGCAAAGGCCTGCCAGATCGTGTCGTAGAGACCCGCCTTGCGAATTTCGTCGAGATAGATCGCGTCGGCCTTGCGGAGAATTTCCAGCTTGTCGCGGCTGATGCCACCGGGGCAGCGAATGGCGAGGCCCGGACCGGGGAACGGATGACGACCGATAAAGCTGTCCGGCAAGCCGAGTTCGTGGCCAAGCACCCGAACCTCATCCTTGAACAATTCCCGCAGCGGTTCCACCAACTGCATGTTCATTCGCTCCGGTAGGCCACCAACATTGTGGTGGCTCTTTATCGTCACGGACGGTCCTCCGGTAAACGACACGCTTTCGATCACGTCCGGATACAGCGTGCCCTGTGCAAGAAATTCAGCCCCGCCAATCTTGCGCGCCTCTTCCTCGAACACGTCGATGAACAGCTTGCCGATGGTCTTGCGTTTGGTCTCGGGGTCCGACTCGCCCTCCAGCGCGTCGATGAACATATCGGCAGCATCAACATGGATGAGTTTGATGTCGTAATGTTCATTGAACATGGCAACGACCTGCGCCGCCTCATCCATCCGCATCAAGCCGTGGTCCACCAGAATACATGTCAGCTGATCGCCGATGGCTTCGTGGATGAGCAGCGCTGCAACCGAGGAATCGACACCGCCGGACAATCCGCAGATCACCTTGCCGTCGCCAACCTGCGCGCGGATCGCTTCGATGGCCTGCGCTTTGTAGGCCGCCATAGTCCAGTCGCCGGTAAGGCCCGCAATGTTGTGAACGAAGTTGGCAATCAGCTTCGCGCCGTCCGGCGTGTGAACCACCTCGGGGTGGAACATGGTGGTGTAATATTTCCGCGCCTCATCCGCCGCGATAGCGAATGGCGCGTTGGGCGATTGGCCCAGCACCTCGAACCCATCAGGCAATTCCGTCACGCGGTCACCGTGGCTCATCCAGACCGGATAGCTGCCGCCAGCTTCCCAAAGTCCTTCAAAAAGCGGGCTGGCCTTTTTGATATCCACATCAGCACGACCGAACTCGCGGTGGTGGCCACCTTCGACCACGCCACCCAGTTGAGTGCACAAAGTCTGCTGGCCGTAGCAGATCGCCATGATGGGAACGCCACTGTCGATCACCGCTTGCGGCGCGCGCGGGCTGTCTTCATCGGTTACGGATGCCGGACCACCGGAGAAGATAACCGCTTCTGGTGACAGGCGCTCGAAAGCCTCTTGCGCGGAGTTGAACGGCGCGATCTCGCAATAGACACCGCTTTCCCGCACACGCCGCGCGATCAGCTGCGTGACCTGTGACCCGAAGTCGATCACCAGCACGCTCTGGTCAGGAACGGGAATGAGGCCGGCTTCTGTCATGTCGTCGCTCATAGAATTCGCCTTATCTTCAACTGAACCGACAAACTTGCCGTGGGCTTGGGCGTGGCTTACGCCGGGTCCGTGACCTGTGCAACGCGAAGCCGCCCTGGCACGACGATTGCCCACACCTGCTGACCTGAATGTCGAACCGGAATTGCCACCCATGCACCCTGCCTGCGGTATCTATCTCATCAATCTAGACCGGTCGCCCGACAGGTTGGAGACCCAGCGTGAGCAATTTGCAAAACTGGGTTTGAGCTTTGAACGGGTGGAGGCTGTTGACGGCAGCGGCCTTACATTTCCGCATCCCGACCTCGATGAAAAAGGCTTCCTGCGTCGCCACGGAAAGACGATCAATCCGAACGAATTGGGATGCACCTTATCTCACATGCGGGCCATCCGGATGTTTGGGGACAGCAACAACGACTTCGCGGTCATACTGGAAGACGATGCCGATCTCGCAGATGATTTCGAACAGGTTGTAGAAGCGGCCATCGCGCAAGCGAACCGCTGGGACATGGTGAAACTCAATCAGCGCCATTCCGGCATGCCGCTGACAGTCTCACAGCTAACGCCCGACTATAGTTTGGTCACCTATCTAGCAAAACAATCCGGCGCAGTCGGCTATCTCATCAACCGCAAAGCGGCACAGCAATATATCAAAAACCTACTGCCCATGCGGGTGCCATACGATCACGAATTCGACCGCGGCCACGCCTACGGCTTGCGCGTTTTCGGCGTATTGCCGCCAGTGGTGAAAGACAATCTCGCAGCAGGCTCCACCATCGGCTACGGCTACGTCAGCGACACGACCGGAGAAAAGCCCGTCACCAAGCCGCGCAAATTGCCAAGGTACAAACGCATTCCGGCCTACATTTATCGTTCAAGCGAAGCGCTGCTTCGCTTTTTTACAGCAGGCAAAAATGCAATAGCGGCAAGGTTCGGATAACGCGGCTTTAGGTGTTCAGCCACCAGACCGAAACGTTCAGCACCAGCGCAAACGATAGCCATGCCACGTAAGGAATGAAGCAGAAGGCAGCGAGCTTATCGCGCGTCCAAGTCGTGCTGATGAACGCCAGCGACAGAACCAGCACGCCCAGGATGATCCAGATCGCCCAGAACATTTCCTGCATGCCGAAGAACACCGGCGACCAAGCGAAATTAAGCACCAACTGGCCCAGCCACAGCCCCCAACCCGGTGTCTCGCCATTGCTGGTGAAAACACGCCAACCGGCTATCGCAATCAAAACATAAAGGATCGGCCACACGATACCGAACAGGTAGCCGGGAGGATCGAAGAATGGTTTGTTCAAGCCCTCGTACCACTCACCCGCCGGGAACGAGAGACCGATGGCAGCACCAACGCCGTTCACAAAGAGAATAAAAACAATGAGGGTGATGAAGCGTGCCATGGGACCGACCGAAATTATGTTGTGGGAAGTGATTACTGAAATAACGTGGAAGCGACCGTTTGGTTCGACCGCTCAATGAGCGACAGATTAGCCGCGATGGCCCATCACCGCAAAGTAGAAGCCGTCTGTTCCGGTCGAGGCTGGGGTCAAAGTGATCGACTTCATGTCGGATGACCACGGCTGCGGTTTGTCGAAACCGAACAAATCCTGCCAGACCTCACCGGAGGACAGCAGTTCGAATTGCGGATTGTCGGTGGTGAAGGCCACGATCTGGTTCTCGTTTTCCTCCGGCAACACCGAGCACGTTATGTAGATGAGGAACCCGCCCGGCTTCACGAAAGGCACGGCCTGTGACAGCACCTCTTCCTGCTCGGTCAGGCGGTTCTCCAGCATCTCGCGGGAAAGTTTCCACTTTGCGTGGGGGTGCCGCCGCCAAGTGCCGGTACCTGTGCACGGCGCATCGATGACAACGCGATCCATCTTGCCAACGAGATCGGAAATATCATCATCCGGACCGTGCACCTGTGCATTGTGAACACCAGCCCGTTTGAGCCGGTCGTAGATTGGTTTAAGCCGCTGCTTGTTGGAATCGTAGGCGTGGATTTGCCCCTTGTTTTCCATCACCGCAGCCAAAGCCAATGTCTTGCCACCGGCACCGGCGCAGAGGTCGAGAACCTGCTCGCCGGGACGTGCGAAAACAAGATCGGAGACGATCTGGCTGCCAGCGTCCTGAATTTCAAATTGTCCGCGCTGAAACGCACCTTCGGACTGCACATTGGGCTGCCGCGACGGCCCCTCACCTGCCGCAACACGAAGGCCGAAACGCGTCAGTGGGTCTGGCACGGCACCAGCCTTGGCTAGCGCCTTGGCAACCTTATCGCGGCTGGCCTTCAGAGTATTCGCCCGCATATCGACGGGAGGACGTTGCGAAAAAGCCTTCGCCTCTTCCATCCATTCATCGGCAAAATTTGCCTCGAAAGACGGCACCAACCAGTCCGGCAAGTCGGCTTGCACGGCGGGCGGTGCATCGGCCAGTTTGCGGCTGGTCCATTTTGCGATCTCATCATCCGTCAGCAGATCGGGGGCGAACTTATCGCCATCGAAAGCTGCGTTTAGGGTCTCTGGCGAAAAGCCCCAACTGTCCAGCAGCACAGCCAGCACCAGCTTGCGCGTGCTGTCGCTGTCCATGCGCCACTGCAACGAACGTTTCGAACGCAGCGCGTCATAAACGATATTGCCGATGGCAGCGCGGTCGCCGGAACCGGCAAACCTGTGGTCCAGACCCCAGCCCTTCAGCGCTTCCGACACCGGTCGGCTGCGTTTGTCGATGTCGTTGAGAACTTCGATTGCCGCGTTTGCGCGCCCGCCCAATCTCATCGACTTAAGCCCAGATCATGGCTGAGACGGTGACCTCGGCCATCAGCGCGACGAGCACTTTTATAGACGTGAGAAATATCTTGCGGCGGCGCATAACATCGTGGGCACCGATCATCTCGTTACCGTGCATCCAGCGCAGAGCGACAAAAGCGATGGCAAACACGACCGTCAGCCAGCTTGCGGTGCCGAGAGCCAGCGCCATAATGACCAGCGTGTAGAATATGACAGGCGCTTCGAACTGGTTGGTAACCGCGCGGCTATAGACCGCGAGGTCTTCCGGTTCGGACTGCGTGGCGCGATAGGTTTCGGCGGTGATACGCCCCTCCTTACCAGCTTTCATACGCGCTGCCGACATGACGCCATAAAGGCGAAAAACCAGCAGCATTTGGCCCACCACAGCCAGTACGAGCAGGCGCAGTTTCCACTCAGCTCCAGCGGTCCACAGAAGTTCGAAAGTTTCCATAGGTCAAAGCGCTCCCAGCGCAAGCCGTAGCCACAATGCGAGCAACAGCAAAAGTGAAAGACCGAACACCGGCGCGCGATGGCGGATACGGTTTCCGGTAATGTGAATGCCGATGTGGGCGCATTTCGCCAGCACAAAACCCCACGCAAGAACCAGCGTTATCGCATCGTTCATGCCCATCAGCATCGCAAAGCCGCAGGCTGCATAGAACAGGACCGGCGTCTCGAACTGGTTGGCAATCGCGTTGTGCCACAAGCGGCTTTCCGGCACCTCGTTTTCATAGGTGCGGTAGTCGGACATCTTAGCTGTTCCCACCTCGACCAGCTTTTTGCGGGCAAGAAATGTGAGAATGTATAGTCCAACTGTCGCCATCGCCATGACGAAAGCAGGCCAGAAAAGTGCGGTTGAGATCATAATCTATCGCCCGGAATAGTTCGGGCTCTCCCGTGTGATGGACACCGAATGGGCGTGGCTTTCAGACAGTCCAGCCGTCGAAATGCGAACGAATTTCGCGCGGTCAACGAAGTCGGTCAACGTAGCAGCGCCGACATAGCCCATGGACGCTTTCAAGCCACCTGCGAGCTGGTGCAACACGGAACCGACCGGGCCCTTGTATGGCACCTGCCCCTCGATACCCTCAGGCACCAGCTTCAACTCGTCCGTCACTTCCGACTGGAAATAGCGGTCCGCAGATCCGCGAGCCATGGCACCGACAGACCCCATGCCGCGATAGGCTTTGAACGAACGGCCCTGATGCAAATACACCTCACCGGGGGATTCGTCGGTACCCGCGAGCAGCGAACCGACCATGGCAACGGAAGCACCTGCGGCCAACGCTTTGGCAAGGTCGCCGGAATATTTGATGCCGCCATCGGCGATGATGGGAATGCCCGCATCGTGAGCAGCTTCGACAGCCGACATGATTGCAGAAAGCTGCGGCATGCCAACGCCTGCCACCATGCGGGTTGTGCAGATGGACCCCGGCCCGATGCCGACTTTAACGGTGTCCGCACCGGCGTCGATGAGCGCTTTGGTGCCATCTGCCGTTGCCACGTTGCCCGCAGCAATCCGTACCGTGTTCGACATTTTCTTCACGGCTGTAACCGCATCCAGCACGCGCTGCGAATGGCCGTGTGCGGTGTCGATAACCAACAGATCGACACCCGCCGCGATCAACCGTTCAGCACGTTCCATGCCATCTGGACCGACTGTGGTTGCCGCGCCCACACGCAATGAACCGGCAGCGTCCTTGGTGGCGCTGGGGTTCAGTTTTGAATTTTCCATATCCTTGACGGTGATGAGACCGGTGCAGTTGCCCTTTTTGTCCACCACCAACAGCTTCTCGATACGGTGCTGGTGCAGCAGTTTCTTGGCATCTTCCTGGCTCACACCTTCACGAACGGTCACAAGGTCTTCGCGCGTCATCAGCTCGTAGATGTGCTGGCTTGGGTCATCGGCAAACCGAACATCGCGGTTGGTCAAAATACCCACCAGACGCCCCGTCTTGTGGCCGCCGGTTCCGCCGTTTTCGACAACCGGAATACCGGAGATGCGGTGCGTCGCCATCAGCGCCAGCGCGTCTTCAAGCGTCGCTTCCGGCCCGATGACCAACGGGTTCACCACCATACCGCTTTCGAACTTCTTCACCTGCCGCACTTCTTCGGCCTGTTCGATGGGCGTGAGGTTGCGGTGGATGATGCCCATGCCACCGGCCTGTGCCATCGCAATGGCGAGGCGGCTTTCCGTAACCGTATCCATAGCAGCGGAAAGGATCGGCAGGTTGAGCGTAATATCCTTGGTCAGGCGCGTACCGACATTCACCTCGCCCGGCATAACTTCGGAATGGCCGGGTTGAAGCAGCACGTCATCAAAAGTGAGTGCCTGCTCGCCGGTAGCAGTTTGTATGATTTGCGCCATAGGAACGTTCCTGAACGAGGAAGTAAGAGGGGAAGTGCAGCCAACTCCCGCAGCACCCCTTAATGACGGCTCCCGCTAACACGGCCATCGGGCAAGGCATAGGCCATGAGACGATATGCCAACAGCAATTCCAGATATTCTCAGTCGTCGGAAAAACCGGCGCATCCGGCAATACGAGTCTTTACTGCAACACTGTTCAGTCATGCCGCGCGATCAGATGATTAACCCCTTCTTAACCACGCAGTCTTCAGGTTAATTTTGCGTCGGGGAAGACGCCGGTCGATTCGTAGTCAGTACGTCCGCTTACTGATCGAAAAGGTCCGGGATCAATGTTCAAGAAATATTTGCGCGCCGCTGCTGTGGGGGTGGCTACGCTTCTGTTGGGCGTACAGGCAGCACATGCCTGCATGGGTGTGTCACGCACCATTACTGTCAATTCATTCAAAACCCATATGGGCACAGGTGCATCCGGTGGAATCGGTTTGCGTCGTGGCGAGGTCGTTTTGACATTCGACGATGGCCCTGCCGGCAGCCGTACCGACCGAATCCTGTCGACGTTGAAACGTGAATGCGTCAAAGCGACATTCTTTCCGGTTGGCACCATGGCACGCGCCAACCCGCGCATGTTGCAAAAGGTCGCCCGCGCCGGTCACACAATCGCGCACCACACCCATTCCCACGCCAATCTGCGCCGTTTGTCGCCCCAGGCCGCCGGTCGTCAGATTGATAATGGCATCCGCGCAGTCAACAAAGCGCTTGGCTCCTATCGCGGTCGCTCCACAAAGCTGTTCCGCTATCCTTATCTCGCACGCTCTGCGGCGTTGGATCGCGTTTTGAAGAACCGTGGCCTGATACCATTCTCAGCCGGCATCATGAGCCAGGACTGGAAAGGTGGAAGCGCCACGAGTTGGGTCAACCGAGTGATGACGCAGCTCGCCCGTAAGGGTTCAGGCGTCATCCTCATGCATGACATTCAGGGCCGCACAGCAGCAGGGCTTCCCATTCTGTTGAAGCGCCTGAAAGCTGGTGGCTACCGCGTCGTCCATATTCGCGGTCGTGGTTCGGTCAAGCCACCGCGCTCCACCCCGCGCAATGCAGAGAAACCGCAATTGTTGGCAAAGGCCAGTTCTCGCAACCGCAGGAACGCCCGTAAAAGCACCAAGAAAGTCGTCGGCGAGCGCCGTTCGCTGTTCTCCTTCCTGTTCCGCAGCAACGATGTAGATCGCACAACCACAGGCTCCATCAAGAAGGCTGAAAAATCGAAGGCTGCCAAACGCCGCGCTGCCCTGCTCGCCAAGCGCAAGGCACAGAAAGGTCGCAAAGTCGCAAAAGCACAAAAGAGCGGTGGTCTGGCAGCGTGGTTCAAAAAGCGCCGCGAAGCACGTGAAGAACGTCGCGAAGTCCGCCTTGCAGAGCTGGCAGCCAAGCGAAGCAAATCCGGCCCATCGAAATCCATCCGCCGCACCGCCAGCGCTTTCGCCAAAACAAACGCTGCAAAGACTGATGAGGCAGATGCCGACAAAAAACCACGCCGCGTGATCTGGTGGCTTAAAAAGCGCAATGAAGGCGAAACCATCGCCGCATTCAAGGCGCGCGTTCAGGGCAAAACCTGAACGATCCAGAACGGATAGCTTTACGATACGGCGGGGCGAAAGCTCCGCCGTTTTTCGTTCAACTCTTACGATCCAACGCCAGCAGATAAAGCTCCACCGAACCATCACGGCTGGCCGGTGGCTTCACATGGTGGATCGATTTGAAGTTCTTCTTCATCAAATCCAGCAGCGCTTGTTCCGTACCGCCCTGAAATGTCTTGGTCAGAAAATGACCGCCCGGTTTCACAACCTCCAGCGCAAAGTCGAACGCGACCTCCACCAAAGCCATGGTACGCATGTGATCCGTCTTGCGGTGCCCGATTGTGGGCGCCGCCATATCGGACATGACCAGATCAATCGGATGCCCGCCCAGTGCTTCGCGCAACATATCCGGCGCATCATCGTCGAGAAAATCCTTCTTAATTATAGTCGCCCCCGGCACCGGGTCCATATCGAGATAGTCGATGCCCACAACGCGAATATCATCAATGGATGAGCCAACCTCGCGGGCCGCCACCTGACACCACCCACCTGGCGCAGCACCCAGATCGACCACACGATATCCAGGCTTCAAAATGTTGTAGCGGTCGTTCATCTCGATCAGCTTGTAGGCCGCGCGGGAAGCGTACCCCTCGGCGCGTGCTTTCTGCACATAAGGATCGTTCAACTGCCGCTGGAGCCAAAGCGTAGAGGACAGTTTGCGCCCCCGCGCCGTCTTCACCTTGGTGTGCATATTGCGCGGATTAACGCCGCGACCACCGGCTGAACCCGTACCGCTGCCGCGACCGCCTGCTCCACCATGACTGACCTTACGCGCCATCAGCGACGACCTCCTGGTTTGCCCGACGATTTGTCGGCTCTGCGGGTTTGTTGTGGTCGCGGGCCGCGCTGCCACGCATCATCAGCGTTCATCATCTGCGTCAAAAGTCCTTCGCGCAAACCACGGTCGGCAACGCGCAGCCGTGTGCACGGCCAAAGCTGTTGAATGGCCACCAATATAGCGCAGCCCGCCAGCACAAGGTCGGCGCGGTCTTTACCGATACAAGGATTCTGCACACGCTGTTCGAAGCTCATGTCCACCAGCCCCTGCACCATCTGCTCCACCTTACGCGAATCCATCCAGATACCATCGACGAGACGGCGTTCGTAGCGGGGCAGTTTCAGGTGAATGCCAGCCAGCGTTGTCACTGTGCCGGACGTGCCGAGCAGGTGAATATCATCTTCCGCCAAGGCTTCCGCCAACGCATCACGGCCTTCGAAATTTTGCAGGTGCTCCGCCACTTCATCCACCATGGCGTCGAAGACAGGCCGCGTGACGAGCTTACCGCCACCATGCTTTTCAGACAGCGTAACGACTCCCATAGGCAGCGACGTCCAAGCGACCATCGCCGGTCCAAGATCGTGGCGATTGCGCTTGGATAAATCGAGCAGCGCCAGTTCCGAAGAGCCTCCACCGATATCGAACAGCACCGCCCCTTTGGACTTGCGGTCAACAAGGGAAGAACAACCCGCCACCGCTAGCCGGGCTTCGGTTTCGCGGTCAATAATTTCCAGCTTGAGGCCAGCCTCTTGCTCAACTCTGGCAAGGAATTCTTCGCCATTTTCTGCCCGCCGACAGGCTTCTGTTGCGATCAACCTGACGCCTGCAACCTCGCGGTTTTCCAATTTGGCAGCACATGCCTTTAACGCGCCCACAGCCCTATCCATCGCGCCTTCTGATAAACGTCCGCTTGCGCCCAAACCTTCGCCCAACCGCACAATGCGGGAAAACGCGTCAATCACCCGGAAGCGACCAGGTTGCTGCGGGACAGCCACCAGCAGACGACAATTGTTGGTGCCAAGATCAAGCGCGGCGTAGGCAGGCAAATTGCCCATGACCCGCGGCGCTGTCTGCAAATGCGGACGGTCATTGCCCATTGCAGCCCCGCTATTGGCAGAGTGGTTTTTACGTCCATTTGCAGAATGAAGGGTAGAATGATTGTCGCCGCGCGGCCGCTTCGCCCGTTTTCCGGTTTTCGGCGCTACCGGCGCAGAAGGTACCTCACCTACCGGAACTTCGTTTGAAACCGCACCGTCACGGCGTCCACGCCTTCGCGTCCGCCGTCGGCCACCTCGTCCTGCACCATTTTGGTTGGCACTATCGCCTGCTGCCCCGCGTTGTGGGGACTGTTGAGCCGCACCATCCGGCACGCTCAAATTGCCGTCATTGTCCGTGGATAAGGGTGGCGCTTCCCGCGCGGACGTCTCATCTATCGGCCGGACCGCATGTCCTGCCTCCGCGACCGCGGGCGATTTCTTTCGCCGCCGTCTGCGATGACGCCGTCTGCGCTTGCCCTCACCGGTCTCGCGTGATCCCTGATCACGCCCCTCGGCTGCTTGCGCTGACGGTGCAGCTTGATCCGGACCGTCCGGGGCGTTTCGCCCATCGCGACTGTCGGACACCGTATTTCCTCTGCCCAAAATCCGTCGCGATCATAAGATCAGCCACAAGGATCAGAGCCTGTTTCAAGTTACCGCAAGCCTAACCGCAAAAACCGTTCCTCCACAAGCGAAGGCTGAACGGATTACCAAAACAGCAACGAAGAATTTGCGCGTAAAAGCCCTATGCCAACGCCTTGACCCATCACCACCATCGCTCTAAACCCCGCCTATCGGCAGCATAATATGCAACCGACCAGCCGCGCCAAAAACGAAAAACCGGCACAGCACATTGGGGAATAGGTTAACGGTAGACCCACGGACTCTGACTCCGTTAGTCCTGGTTCGAATCCAGGTTCCCCAGCCAACCTTCTTCATTATCCTTTTCTTTCAGTTGGTTAGACCAATTCGGCGCCTTACTGCCCATCGGGTTCCCCAGCAGTGTCACACAAACCTGTCACACAGGAGTGCCCACAAACGCCACGACAGCCGCAAAGCGTGTCATCATTGACGTCAGTCCGGACATGTCCGTTTTCGAGAAATACTTCGAAAATCATGGTGAAAACAAATCATGAGCGTCGTCGGCGTCCATCTTCGGGGGAAGACTTTCGTATTCCGTCGTCGCTTATTGTCGTTTTCAAAGCATCCACCTAAATCTATCGTACTGACACTATCACTATGTACACGCGACAGGTCGGTTGCGGAGACAATGGGTGCGAGGATCAATGCTATGATTGCCGAATATGCAGCGAATTCGGGACTGACCGACGAGGTTGTCCGTCAGGCAGTGGAAATCGAGCGAAAGCGTGTCGGTAAAAGGGTGCAGGCTCTGGGCGCGGCAATGCGTGCTTCCGCCTCACCTCAGGTCGTTGCGAACAGAGTGGAAGACGAGACCATACACGGATGGACGCAGCGCCTCGTGGCAGAGTTCGGTACGCGCTTCGTAGACGACGATTACGGGCTCGGCCTGTGTAAGAGCTATCTGTCTGGCCAAGGATTATCGGACGTGGGCATCGAACGCGTTTTGAATGATGCTATCTATTATGGCCAAAGCCGCTTTGCGACTGCAGATGCTCGTCGATCGCTCTCGCAAGCCGGCGTCGAAAAACCTGACTTCCGCGAGCTAGAAGAGCATGCAGGTCGGCTGGCATTGGCAAAAGCTGAATTGCTCCACTCATATCGCGACTATCCCGACCATATCGTAAGTCACGCGCTACAAGGTTTTTTCGTCGATGTTGTCGGAGGAGACGCACCTGTTGCCGCGGCAACAGATGCGCCTGCTCAGCTCTCTGCGGGCTCCGTGCAAGCGCCACGTGCAACGTCGGCGGCAAGTCCTAACGATGTGATGCCAGAGCCGCCTACCCACGCTTCACAAAGCTTCGCCATTCTACAAACCAAAGCAATATCTCCGACGAGCGAAACTGTCGACTTCCTCAAAGATGGTTGGGGATTGAACGCTGCTCAATCCGAGCCGCCAGTGTTGCTGCCCGTCGTTCCCGGCCCTGTTGATAATTTTCCTAAGTCAGTCGAGCCTGCAGAACGTCCTGGATTACCGCTTTCAGAGCTTGAGGCACATTTGATCGAGGTCGTCGCACCCCATCGCAATTGGAATTCGAAATCTCTTTGTCAGGCGGTAACCACATCGCGGCTGCTTTTGGCTGTCTGTCATAGCAACGGGATCAAAACCACGGGCGAGATAACCCAGCTTGAGATCGGCGAGTTTGCGGACATGCTAGCTTGGCTGCCGCCTCGTTACGGACAGCGTATGGCGCACTTCAAGAAAGGCACATTTCCCGACCTCGATCTTTTGCGGAAATGGGCGCTTGAAGCGAGACAAACCGCCAAAGACGCTGGCAAGGACCCAAATAAGGCGTGTGGCCTGAGCAACCAGACGCAACGACGTCACTTCTGCAATTTGTCCGCATTGCTCGACCGTTTGCGCGGTAGCGGTCTGATTGCACCAGATCTTTTCTGGAAAACACTGACGCCGAAAAAACGCAAACCTATTCCGCAGAAAAAACTCGAACCGGAGCAGGCTGGTGAGCTGCTTACGGCAATTCAGTGGGCGTACGATAAGGCACCGGTCGGTGCCGATAGAGACGCCCTGGAAGCACTGTTCCACTCAACTTCGATGTTGATTTAACACGGCACTCGCCGAGCCGAGGTCGTTGATATGACTGCTAAAGAACTCGTGGACAACACGTTCTGTCCGTATATCGATTTCAAAAGGGCGCCCGAGAGAAGCTTCAAGAACGAGATTTCGCAGCGTCCCGTTCCTTTCCATGATGAAGCCGTTCGCCTTGGTACTCTAACTTATATCAGAGAAGCTCAGAAAAGCGGCAGAGAGCGCGTGTTTCAAGCTCTGAAGCCTGAATGCACAGATGGGCTAGGCGATGCCTATTATGATCTCCTCCGTAAGGTCTGCGATGACTACAACGCGGAGCATGATACTGATGTCGGCAACTGGGATCGGTTGGTCCACAGCCTGCGGCACTGCGGCAACAATACGATACGCAGGATTTCCCCGGACCGCGAAGCGAGGTTTGAACTCTTTGGCCATTTGGATGGCAGTGTGAACGTGGAGACCTACTCCGAGCGGTTGCCGATCTTGCGGATCTCGACGATTGTGAACGTATTCCCGGTGGTCACAGCTTCGATTAGGCCTCTTTTGGCAAGGTGACGGTTGTAGGCGGATCAGTCAGGAAACGTGCCCTCCAGCCCGTCAGTACGCCCAGGTTTACGCAATACAATCCGGGGTGAACAAAGTTTCTAAATAGGTCGGAAGAAATCCGGCGTTGGACCGTCGTGCTTATTGCCGGGTTCTGGGGGCGGCTCGCTTGCCGTTCACCCTGCAACGGCAGAGTGTATTCACCGTTCTAAAAATTAACCAAAACCGCAAAACACGATGGCAGCACATCGCAGGGTGTGAGATAATCTTATTGTCTGGATTAGGCGGTCGCAAATGCGGCCGAGGATAGAGGTTACAGCCTCTTCCCCGACCTAAACCCGGACAACGCAGTGGAGGTCGCCGGGCCTGGAGCACGGATACCCAAAAAGCACACGTCGCGAAAGCGTCGTCTTCCCTTCTTCGAACTTTTCGTTCGACGAGGATGGCGATCTGTTCTTTCAGACCCGTGGCCTCCTTTTTCGCCCCTCGGATGTTCCGAGCGGCAGGTCGAAAAAGGATAAAGACCATGAAGAACGTGAATAAGAACACCGCCCGCAACACCAAGCTGTCTATCGGCGATGTGGCGCAGAAGTCTCCCGTGACCTACGGATCGGTGCTGCCGAACCTCGGCAATGGGTTGTACCGCTCGACGGTCATGCCGGATGGCGTGGGCGCAGTGACGAGCATCGCGGATACCGATGCAGATAGCGCTGCTGCAACCCGAAATGCACCCGAGCAGAGCAACTGCACCACCAATTTACGCGACAATGCCTGCGCCTCTCTCAATGCGAGTTTCGATGATTACCCCGACGATGGCATGGGTCCTCCCCCGATCACGATCGACTGTGCTGACCTGCGGGCCGACGAGATTGCGCATCGCCTTGGTGGCACGCTGATTGCAGAAAGGCTGCACGGCAAGATCACCTCTGCCTTGCAGGCGCAGGGTCTCGACACCGAGTTCGGAGCAGACGATCGTCGCTACCTCTCCGCGGCAGGCCTCGTTCGCAACTACGTGACCACTATGGCTTCGGCGATCGTGCAGGCATCGGTCGATCGTGACCTGCCGATGGATCCGGTATTGGGTGCGGCATCTGACTTCGCCTCGACAGCGTTTGCCATTCCAAAACGTTGCGGCCCGGTGTTGAGCGATACAATGGCGGGTGCAATCGACACGCACCCGGACATGATCGTGCTGACCGAAGTTCCGATCCCGGTCCCGCAGCGCGCGATTGCGACAGCTAAGCGTCATTTGAAGGCTGGGAAAGGCGACAAGGTGAAGCCGCAGTCCTACTCGCCAGAGGAGTTTGCGAAGGCGCGCGTTCGTAACGTGGACATCATCGCGATCGACCGCCGGACAGGACACGTGATGGCAATCGAAAGCAAACGCGGTCAAGGACCATCGGACCACGGCCAGGCTTCTCGCACATCGACGAGGTTGAAAGGTATCGAGCTTAGCCTCGCTTCCTGGCTCGACTGGAACAATATCCTCGACGTGACATGCGTCACGGCGATCGTAGCCGATCACTATGGCAAGAGCGGCTTTCGCTTCGGACTGCAGGTTTCGGGAGGTACCTTCGACGAGGCCCTTGGTGTACGCGGCGTGGATGAAATCATGCGCGAACTCGAAGACTGCCTCACAGAACGCACGGCCCACGGTTTGTGGCCGGTCTTGCTGGAGACGCTCACGGCCTTCATGGAATCGGGCTTCGCCGGTCAGCCGGATACGGCGATCGACGACCATACGGCGCGGCTGTTGTTGTCGTCTGTCGTGAAGTTCCGCTCCGGAAACATCATGATGCTGGAGTTGCTGCGCAACGCATTGGACGTTTCTCGTGGAGAGAACCAGCGCAGCTAGCCGAAGCGACCGGCAAGAATGGGCGAGTTTTGCTTGCCCCGACTAGCCGGTCTCAATCCTTGGGACGGCAGCACCTCGTATACGAAAGGTGCTGCCGCACTCGGAAAAACTCGACCGGCTCGTGAAGTTACCAGTCCATCAAAACGGTCTGCACGCGTAGATTTTGAGCCGGTCTATCTCGTTCCAAGTCTGACGCGCGTCGCAGAGCGTCCGGACCCTGCTGATCTCGATCACCCTATTTTCTCTCGTTCGCCTCCGATGTCCGTCGCGATATAGGAAAGGTGGAGCCGTATTTGAAAGCAAAAATAAAATGTCGAACACTCCCAAAACCCCGTCGAGCAGAAACATCATCAATATCAACGGCTACCCTGCCTTCCCGACGTCCTTGGACGATCTGCCTCCGCCGCGCTACGTGGAAGAGGTTGAGATCGGACATACGTTCGATGCACAGACAGCGGACGGTCGCGGCATCACAGTCTATGTCCCGCCTGCTGATATGCCCCTACCCGCCGACCCTCCGCCCTTGGCTGAAGCTCGACATGAGCCCCGGTCTCTGGCGAACTGCGCCATCGGCATATGGGCGGACCCTGCGCCGGTGGTTGCACTCTGCTTTATCTACGGACGGCTATTCGGCTGGGCCGGTCAACCGATCCCGCGTTCGCTGGCGGCGTTGCTGCTCGAACATGTGCGTCTCGGAAATTTAGCCGCGAAGCTCGTGGCGGATTGGTTGGTCCGCTCTGGAGGCCTGACAACTGAAGAAGCTGCGAACGTAAAGGCGGCAAAACAGGTCAACAAAGACCACCACCTCCTTCTCGAAGGTTCTTGCAACAGTTCTCCTAACAACGGGTTCGATGGTGGCGAAGATGCGTAGGAACTCATTCAGGCGCTCAGAGCGGCCTACGAACATGACGAATGGCACGCTTCCGATAGGTCAGCTGCCGCGGACCCGCAGATCGAAAGTTGATGTCAGGGCCCGTCAAAAAACGCTTCACGGAAATCAGCCGCAATCAGTTGCGGCTCACTTTGAATTCCGTGAATTGGCAGATCAACAGACGTTCAAAACCGCTTTCCCAGACGTTGCGGCGTTGCTCGTTGATAAAGATCGCAGCTTCCTTCAGCTTGGCCATCCCCGCCTGCATAAGCTTTCCGCCGCCTTCGAAGATGTTCTCTTGCGGACTAGGCGATTTAAGTCGTCCCTCGCGTTGGCCTCATCTGATGAGGATATGTTAGCCCCCTCGCAAACTGGTCACGCGGCTGAGCACAGCGTAATCATCGAGGCATCACTGTCGTCCTGCGAGAACCGTTTGGCTGACCTGCCGGTTCTCGTCAGCCTGCTCACCGGCCTGCCGGTGACGCCCGTCCGGTTTGGGAATGGACCACTTCCCGAGATCATTGCGGCGCTGGTGAAGAGCAACCGGCCGGACATCAATGAGGATTTCGAGGAATGGGAATGTCGAACCGACCCTGAGCTGGCGCTGATGATCGCGGACCACCTGTTTGGGTTGGCTGTGATCCATGACAGCGCATCGCTCGCTCATCTTGGTGATATCGTTCTGCATGACGTGTCGATACGCCATCGGACACGCGATGTGCTGAACCGTCTGACCATTCGCGCAGAAATGGTGTTGGGAACGATCAATCCGCGGTCGGTCGACTTCGATCGGGAGCCGGAGACGCTTCACGAGCTCGCATTCGAGCACGCCCGTGTCGCCCTGACGGTATTGCGGGCGTCGGTTGGCTGCATAGGGACGCCTCTTCTCGCCGATTCATTCGATGTCATGAGATACAGCGTGTCTGCTTTGGCCAGAGAGATGGGCGATCTAGCTTCCCAAGCTCGAACAGATCTTCTCTCCGACATGACCCGGTGCGTTGAGACATGGTGGTGGGACGTGTTCGCCGCAGAACCGCGTGTCGACGAACCGACTGGAGTTTCAGAAAAGCGGTCGGGTGACTTGGTGGATGAAGAAGCAAGCGACAGATCATTTCCATCCCGAACGGAGGCTTTGTCCGACGCCAAGGTCCTAATTAGAACACTAGACCATCTGAAACGCCAGCGCCCGACAGTTCCGATCGTTGAACAGCGCATGCGCACAATGGAACGGCTTCTGCAGTTGGTGGCGGACGAATGCGATCGAGCGGAGCAGCGCGTGATTGCGGACTGTAGAAAACCGGCCGACGGTGAGGTCTTCGTTGCGGATGCTAACCAGAACTCAGGTTCGCGTAGCGTTCCGCAAAACCAAGTGGTTCGCAATATCGAAGAAGAGAGCAAACAGAGCGGGACCGTCCAAGGGCAAAACGAAACTGCCGGAGATCGCTCCGCGTCGGATGCGTCCATCAGCGTGCCTGGGACGCGTTCCATGAAGCGGTCCGTTCCGTCGTCTGGTCCAGAGGACGGTGCGTTGAATTCTGGTCTTACAAAACCGGCACTGGTCGTCCTCGACAGCGTTCCCGTGTCCGGCACGAGGGAGATGAAGGACGACCTGAAGGTCTTTCGGGAAGAACTCGCCGGTGTGGCTCTTCCGCTTGTTCGAACTCCAGACCTCGTTCCAATCCGGCAGCATCTGACTGCACTGCTTCCACACCTGTCGAACATCATCGATGTCATCCTCAACGCTGTCGCGCGCCATGAGACCGTTCGCATACCCCCGATCCTCCTCATTGGTCCGCCTGGGTCCGGTAAGACCACGCTGGCGGAGGAGCTGGTGGCAGCGTTCGACTTGCCTTCGGTCACATGGGATGCAGTTGGGTCGAGTGATGCTAACATCTTCGGCGTCGATCGCCGCTGGGGGACTGCGGCACCGGGCATTCACTTGGACTTGATCATGGAACACCGGATCGCGAACCCGGCGATCATCGTGGATGAGTTGGAAAAGCTTGGCGGGTCGCGTCGCAACGGCGATGCACGCGTGAAGTTGCTTGGACTTCTTGAACCGCGGCGATCGAAAGCGTTCCTTGATCCCTATCTCGCAACGCCTTTGAACCTATCCGCCTTGAATTGGGTGTTCACCGCCAACGAAGTCGATGGGATTTCCAGCCCGCTTCTCAACCGGCTTCAGCGTCTGGACTGTCCGTATCCTGCGTCCGACCACCTTGATCTGTTAGCACCACAACTGCTGATCGCCGAATACGAAGCACGCGGACAGAATTGCGATTGGGCGCGTCCGCTCGATGGCACCGAGCAAGGACTGCTCAAACAGCACTGGCCTGGTGGTTCGATCCGCGACTTGCGTCGCCTTATCCAGGTAGTTGTAGACAGCCGCGAACGGGGTGGCCTGATGCACTAGGCATGCTCTTATCGAATATCGGCTATGCGCCCATTCCAGACATTCGAGAACAGCCTCTCTGCGCCGAGAGCGGACATTCAAGGTCTGCCGACCTAATATTTTTGCCACTGGCGAATTGGGCGGGAAGTGGTCATACCCCGGTTTTTGCGTTGGCTAAGTCCGAATTGGCGATCAGATGGTACGGGTTGCAGCAGCGCCCTCTTACTCCTTGCGCGCTTCATCGATGTTTGGAACATTGACGAGCGCCCAATCGCAGAGCGCGACGACAGGCTCTCGGAACGACTGATCCATCGCAGTATGTTCGTGTTCGACCTTCGGCGGGATCGTTGGATGGTATGTCCGCTTCATCAGACCATAGCGTACCAACCCCTTTAGTGTCAGCCGAGCATGCGCTGTGAGACGTCGAGGTGGCGTTTAAGAGCGTTGAAGCGAGGCGTACCGTATCGCGCGAGACTAATGACAACGAGAACGCGGAAATCTTCGGCGCGATGGACGCGGGCAACGGCCGCTTCGACTGCAAGATGATGGTCATCAGTTCGGAAGGATTTAAAAGGGCGTGACGAAGCCTGTCGGATCACCAAATAACCACGCTATATGATGCAATTAAGAGATATACCGCTTGTGCGATCAGCGCTGCTTTCCCACACGGCTGGCTATATTTCAACAAACCCAAGATGGTCAAATCGAGTGAGTGGCCCATGGCAAAGAAAATCCGACGTTCTCCCAAGCGAGCAGTACTGCCTGCTGATGAACTAGGTAACATAGGCGAAAGTCTATTTCAGGGTCTTGCGGCTGTCGGGCGGCTTGTCGCCAACAAAAGCGGTATTGATCAGAAGGGCTGGGACTACGTGGTCCAGCCTGCGCGGGGGAGCATTGCACTGTCTGGGTCGCTTGATCAACGGTTGGAATGGTCCAGCAATGTGCAGGTCAAAACAACTGCAAAAAAGGGCGGGACTCGTATTGGTGTCAAAATATCAACGCTCGAACTGTTTGCAAAAAGGTCTGAACCGTCGCTCATCATCGTCCTTGTCCTGGAGACGGATGGTGAACCAAAGCGTGGCTACATCATCTCCCTTATCGGTAAGCAGCTGAAACGCGTTTTAAGGCGTTTGCGCCAAGCCGAAGCGCAAGACGATCCCAACATCGCAAAACAGACACTGTCGTTTGATTACAAAAAAGTTGGACGTGCTTTCAAATTGACCGGGGAAGGGCTTCGTGAGGCGATCGAAGCCGAACTAGGCAGCGACCACAGCGCTTATATCGTTGATAAACAACGCCAGTTGCAGGAACTGGGATACGAAGACGCGGAACTGGTAGGACAGGTCGCATTCAGGCTTGAAGACGAAAATCAACTGGGGCGCATTTACCTCGGATTAGAGCCCATCCGAACTGAGGCGATGAAGGTTTTCGACGCTCGCTTTTGAATAGCCATTCCATACGGCAGGTCGTTGTTCGATGAAATCGATCATGTGTTTCTCACGCCGCCACTCATCGGAACATGGCGCGTTGCCATGAAAGTAGCGAATCCCCTTATCGAAGCTGCTGTATTCGTTGTGAGCTTGCATGTCTCACCTTCAACGATGCCGGGACCGCGATCAGTGCTCAAACATCGGGAGTTTGAGGTTATTTTCAGCGATGATGGCATGAGCTTTAAGACGACCGGCAATTTCGAGGTGGACAAGCGTGATCTTAGCGCATGGTGCAAACTGACGCGCGGGCTTTCGAACATGGCCAGCGGTGAAGGGATCTTAGCCATCACACCTGCGTCCGGTGAAACGATGCAATTTCCGGTGACGGGACCGCTGACTGGGCCTGATACTTCGCATTTACCGCAGCTTCTTGATTTCTTTGAGGGCTGGCGGAAACTGATCGGGTTGGCTGGGGTCGATGCACGTGAAGAGTTTACGCTCGATGACGCACGGAATACCCGGGATGCCCAGGTTGCTGTCGGTCTGCTGTTGGACCAAGCGACCTCTGGCTATTTAGAGCTCGATATTGGGGATCAGATCGAGAGTGATGACGCGATTGGACTTTACTACAACACCTGCTCTTTTGCAGGGGCAACTGTCAGTTTCTGTGCGCGAGTCTATATGCAACGGGTCCCAGACGATCCTGTCATCTTTCGTTCCAAACGGTTCGAGCCGGTGGAAATCCGATCATGCGTTGAAAATCTTGACCAGTGGGGAGAGGATCACGCCGAAGCAGAAGGAACCCATATCGTCTTACGGCCTGACCTTATCAGTATGGTCTAATGGCGAGTAGGATCTAGATCTGTCCGAGATCCCCCATCCTGCCTCGCAGTCATAAGGCGGCAGGCGAGTTCTCTTTGCCCCCATCGAGTGGCAAAGGTCTCGCTGACTTCGAACCAGCTGCCGTCATTACCAGCTCCATGATTAGCACCCATGCAGGAGCACTGACACTCGTGTCCCTTGGCGTTCATGCAGGCGTCGGAACATTTTTCGTACTCACGATAGGGCTGAATGACATAGATAGCTGGATAACGTTGCAAGGCACGGGTGATGAAATCATCGAACCAAGCTTTGGGAAGTTCCCAACATTTAAATCCCATCGACCAAGCGGGATTGGTGCGTCTTCCGTTTTGAAGCCATCGCCGGTTATCCTCCGCGAAGGGCAGTTTTACGCGCAACCGTTCCCCGGCACCGTCCCGGCGTAGAATTATGGGCACAGCCCCTTGTTGCCAGACCCGTTTTAGGCGGGGATCATTAGGGGCCGACACGCGCGACCCCTATCATGGCAATCGAACACGTAAGCGACGCGCGCGCTCTTGAAACGCCAATGTGCCACCTTCGAGTATGTTACAGACCACTTCTCGCATGTCCGGGTCTTCCAGACCTTCGGCGCGATAGCTGATACGTGGCAGTCCGCTGGGGGAATAACCTTTGGTTTCCGCCAAAATGATCTGGTCTGCGTCGGTGTTGATCACGAGATTTGCGTTGTGAGTGACCATAATCACCTGTCGACGATTTTTTGCCTGCAAAAATAGCCCAACCAGTTCGTCATAGACCGACTTCGGGTCGAGGTTTTCTTCGGGCTGGTCAATGATGAGCGGTCGGTCATCGCCGTCGTCT
This sequence comes from Ahrensia sp. R2A130, assembly GCF_000179775.1. GTDB lineage: Bacteria > Pseudomonadota > Alphaproteobacteria > Rhizobiales > Rhizobiaceae > Pseudahrensia. The sequence continues at coordinate 47,124 of NZ_AEEB01000001.1, read as the reverse complement.
AGGGCGAGATAGAGCAGGAGCAAAACGATGCCCCGCGTGCCTGGGGACAGTTTTGCAATATCGACGCCATCATAGGATATGCCGTATTGGACCGACAAATGATCGGTGCTGAAAAGCCACTGTGCAAACCGATTGAGCCAGGTCCGATAGGCATCTTGGTCATTGGGGTCGACGGGCGCGTAGGACAGTAGATCTCTGTAGTGGTCGACGATGAAGGTTTGCATAGCGGTCTCGATCTCGCGAGCCGTCCCTCTCTCCCAAGCCGCCTTCAATCCATCACTTGCGATTTCAGTGAGTGTGCCAGTGCGCGCAAACTTACCGCCGCGGAGATCGAGCAGCTCCTTTTCCGCGAAACCGGCCCATCTTTCGATATCCGCACGCCTGTGGACCGAAAACTGGAGTTTCCTGAGTGTACCGGTCGAAGCGTCGAGCCGGTCTTGCAGTGGTTTATACAGATCTGGAAGAGCGTCTTCTTCAGCCAAGACAGCTGCGATTATTTTTTGAAATGCAGCGTCTCGTTCGGCATTTAGTCCTTTTCGTCGGTCGCCTGCAGCTTGGGCATCGACCAACCGTGCAGAAATCTTGCCTTTCTCACGTTCTTCTTCTCCAATTCGTTTGGTGAGCGCTTTGAACCGGTCCCGGGCGAGTGTGTCGGTTTTCAACAAACCCGCCAGGCGACCGATCTCATATTCCAGGACAGCAAGTGAGGTCTTCGAAAGATCAGCATTTTCGTCCAGAAGTGATCTGCCATCACTAGGGGGAGAAACGGGCGGTCCCTGAATTTCCTTGATTCGACGATCAAAAAACTTGGCGTAATTTGGAATACGTTCGTCGACCGGTCCTTTGTAATCAAGAAGGAAGTCCTCCCATTGTTCATCGGACAACCCGGTGTCGCCAATGCGAGACTGTGTCTGGCGCAGCAATTCAGGCGCACGGGATGCGCGCATGTTGCCGACCTCGTCTTGCAGGGTGTCGAGCGCTCGTTTTTGGCTTCTCAGCTGTTCGATGGCTGATAATTTGGACTGAATGGCTTTCGTCAATTCGGCGTGGCGAGCCATAGCCATTTCGGAGTTAGGAATGACGAGTTTCGAGACATCGTCCTGGTACCCGTTGATGACTTTAATTTTGTCTTCGAGACGCCTCGCGAGTGCGGGAACCAGCTGCTGCTTTTCGTGCTCTTCACCGATCTGCTTTGATGTTTGGGAGAGAGACTGGGCTTCTCGTTCCTTTTGCTGATGGTAGCGGTCGATTTTACGGTGCCGCAGTTCGCGGAAATTGATCGCGCCGTCCCGGGACTCTTCATTATGGGCATCGAAGATCACGCGTTCGATTTCCGCGATAAGATCATCGGATGGACCTTGTGCAGATGAGCCGAGATCTTCCACGAAGCGTTGTGACAAATAACGCGCACGCGGGTGGGCGGACGAAAATTCGGAATCCAAGCCGTCAAGAGCGCGGCTAGTTTGTTCGCCGCCGCCCCATGTCAATGTAACTCGGGCCTCCCCGATTAAGGGGCGTGCCCGAGCCAGAAACGATGAACTGATTGCATCTTGATCGCCCGATTCGGTTTCGTTGGGCAAGGCGTCGCAACCCATGGCGATGATGTCGGCCAAAGCAGTCTTGCCGGATCCACGGGACCCAATCACGGTGACTAACCCAGAGTTCAGCTTTACAGTGAGCACCTCTAGCCAATCGGCACCTTCGATTGTGATAGTATCGACCACCCGAGATGGCATGGCTGCTCCCGGTGGCTTCGGTCCAATATGAGTTCGGCCGGCAGGATCGATGCAAGCCTGACGTAGAGTGTCGAAGGTCGCAGCGCCTTTGATCCAAGAGAATCGATCGTCGTGAACCTCTCCCACGTCATCAGATTTGTGAGCGTCGCTACCATGTAGGCACGGTTTCAAACCGCCATAACGCGCTTGAAGATCCGTCGCGGCCACAGATCCGTTGCCCAACCAGAATTCTCTCTGATTTGGGCTGCTGGCAAAGATGATATGCGCGAAGGACTCTATCTCTTCACGCATCGTTTTGTCAGAGGCCGCACGCAGGCCGGGCGTGCCATCTCCAGACCCACCAGCGACAGCCACCAGAATATTCGAATTTGCTCAAGCACTGTCACGGTAGGCATCTCGCAGAGCGTTGAAACCAACCTTGAACTGCTCAGCGCCAGCCTTCAAAGCTGCTCGATCATCAGATATCGACGGATTCGAGCGTTTTCCAAGCCTGATGAGATCATCCACGCTACAATCATACGTATCGTTGAAAGCGCGAAACGTCAGCCTTTTGAGAAAGTGCTTTAACTCCTCGACGTGATTATCGTCATCTGGACACACGATGAGATGCAGATTTACAAAGCCTTTTTTGGCAGCGACGTCCAAGCGTAGTTCCACGTTGGGAAGCAGCAATTGAACCGATTTTAGTCGACCGTTTTCCTGATGACGCCGCGCCTGTTCGTAGGTCTCAGTGACGTAGTAGTCGGTAACTGCGACCACGTTTAATGCAGGGCTAACTTCCTCGATTGCTGTAAGGTAGTCGGGCCAAGCCGTTATCCCTTTGAAGTGGTCGTTCATCACGGTACCTGGAGCGTGGATATGTGGCTCCCATCGGAGCCATTGAGCGCCGCGATTTGTCATTACCCGTTTTCCTTCGGTGCCTGTTACCCGAGTTCGTGATTGTCATGATCCGATCCCGGTCAAATTCGACTGTGACAACATCAAACTGAAATCGAATCCTCACCATTATGCACTAAATGCACCGCTTGCACCACCTGCACCAAAATACTACATTGGGTACAAAGGAGACGATTATGGCGCAGTCGAAGCTTGATAAACCGGGTCCGGAACACGCTCTGCAGATCTTTGTCGGCGGTGGAGGCTCACCAGATCGCGTAGGACTTAGGGGGGAAATGATAGATCTCCCTGTCATCATCGGTCAAAACACAGCTGTGAAAAAATTTAAGGCAAAAAAGAGCGCCACAGATACTGTTTGGACAATTAAGAGTGGGCAAGACGGAGCTCGACGTAATAGCATAGGACAGCTTGAACCCGCTTTGGTAGAATTTTTAGAACAAGCGTTTACTTCGGAGCGATTGATCGGCTTAATAGTCGATAAAGAGAGTGGCACATTATTTTTGAATGAATCTACTCTTCCTCCGATTGAGGGGCAAGATTTATCCGCTCTCGCACAGAGCGTTACCGATATTTCTATTCCAGAATTTGAAGACAAGCCTTCTGATGATTATTGGACCGCGGATAAAACTGCTCGTGAACTCAATGTTGCAAAATCCACGATTACCCGACAGGTCAAGACAAACAAGGTAGTCGGCTTTAAGTTGTTCAAGAATGGTCTGTATATTCCAAAGGATCAATTTGACGGCGGCATGGTCATATCGGGCGTTGAAAACATACTCGCAATATTTGAATTTGATCATCACGAGGCCTGGAGGTTTTTGTCGAGTTCCCTGTTCTACGGTGATAAAAACCCGCGTCCTATCGACCGCCTTCGAAATGCTAGAACCGAAGCGGAACGGGCAGATTGTCTTTCTGAACTCGGTTCGGCGAAGAGAGGTTTTGAGTTTGGGGACTTCAGTTGAATGCATCAGATCTAGCCGTCATCACCGGAGCGCGTAGGCGGGCGGTTGCCGATTTATTTGCAGGCATGATGGTCACGCGCCCCCTCAACAACTTCGTGCGCGTCACGCCGACTGCCCGCGCTGCAACCCCCTTTGGATACGGCGCGAGCACAAGTCGTTTCAGCCCTTTGAGAGCAAGCCTTACTCCTACGCCGCCTTTCGGTGTCATCTATGGTGCCATGGAGCTTGCGACAGCTTGCTACGAGGCAATTATTCGAGACAGTTTCGATATCCAGGCTAATCGAGTTCTGAGAAAAAAGACGTACAATACACAGTCCGCCGTGAATTTCTCAACGGCGCCGGGACAGGCGCTGAACCTTCTCGACCTGACCGGAGGTGCAGCAGCAAAGCATGGAGTGCCGATGGATGTCATACGGTATTCGGACCACGAAGCGGGCCAGTATTTCTCAGAGCTCGTCCATTCTGGACTGGTCGACATCGACGGCCTTTTGTACGCTAGTAGGTTCACAGAAGGCTTATGCGTCGTCGTTTATAATCGAGGAATCGCGAAGCTCGTATCGCCCAATCCCGCGGTCGCTCTCAAAAAGTCGTTGCTGGCACCGACGATGGCTCCTTGGAATATCGCAACACGTTGAAACTAGACCGGACCAGTTCGGAAAAATCGCGGTCGCATATGGCTTCGGCGCTGCAATCCTTGGCAAGATCGTGCATTCGTGCCTGCCGCTCTTACCATCACTGGCTCGCATAGTGAGGTAGGACTGGTCGCGCCCTAGTGGGCATCGGCGCCGGTCAAGCGACTGTATGCTCATGTGTCAGTGACCTGAGACCTAACTTTCCACCAGCAGAGTAGTCTAAAAATGGGGAGCGGCTCAAATCAGGGACGGGTCCTACTCAAAACTGGAGAAAGAAACAGAGCTTTGCTGCTCGGTCTGGCACTGACAGTCTTCGAGTGATGGATCGGTCTTCGGTAGCGACCACATGAGTTTGGCATTAAAACAGCCTACGAGCGTCTGCTTTCAATATCACCCATCATTCTAGGAAATGTCCGATGTCGGCCACTAACTGTTGGCGCCAACCGAAAACCAGTTTCGCATGCCCGCGGCTGCATGTTCGAGCATGTGACAGTGCAGCATCCAACGACCGGGATTGTCGGCAACAAATGCGATCTCCACGGTTTCATCGCGGTCGATGAAGAAGGTGTCCCGCCAGTCGGCGTTTTCGACGGAATGGCCGTTACGAGTGATGACGCGAAAGTGGTGGCCATGCACATGCATGGCGTGCGCCCAGCCGGTGCGGTTGATGGTTTCCACGATAATCGTCTGGCCTCGCCTGGCCGCGAACATGGGATCGGTCGTCATGTTGGCCGCACCATTGAAGGCCCAGACCTGCTGGTGCTCCATCATCACTGGACGGGTCAGCGGTTCGCCATTGTAGGTCATGGCACCTGCGCGCCCCATGGCGCCGCCGGTCAATATGAGCGGAACACGCATGGCGCCCTGAATGTCTGGTTCGGCGATAGCGTTGGGGCTCAGGATCGGTGCCATCTCAAGCTTTGCCGCACCGCCAGCGAACTCGAATGTCGCAAGTGGCACGGGCTCAGCTTCAGACATCTGCTGCAGCGCGAAGTCACCCGTATCGATGAGCGCGAAGCTCCCTTGCTCCTGGCGCTGCACCAACAAGTCCATCCGTTGCGCGGGGGCAAACGCGATCGGCCCGTCGATCGAACGCGGCGCGTCGAAGACGAAACCGTCGAGACCGATCAGCTTTGCACCCAATGCACTCGGGTCGATCTGGAAGACACGGGCATTTGCGGCGTTGATAAGCCGGATGCGGTGCGCTTTGCCTGTGGCAAGGTCGAAGCGCGGCGACGATTGCCCGTTCACCGTCATCCAGTTGCCGAGCCTGCCGGCGTGGCTCCAGTCCATGAATGCGCCGAGACTAGCGTCGTGCAACGCGCCGTCCTGACCCAAGCGCCAATCATCAAGAACGAGTGTCAGGTCACGGTTGCTGTCGAAGGTCGGGGTCGGCTCGTCCACGATCAGTGGGCCGTAGAGGCCGCGCGCAACATGGCTCCAGCTTTTGTTGTGCGCGTGATACCAAAATGTTCCAGCGTCCGGCACCGTGAAATCGTAGTCGAACGAACCACCGGGCGGCACCGGCTGCTGCGTAAGACCGGACACGCCATCCATCGCGTTTTCGATACGGATGCCGTGCCAGTGAACCGACGTTGGCTCCGCAAGGTCATTGACAAAGCGTACGCGGACGCGTTCGCCTTGCGTCACGCGGATGATCGGGCCGGGTGTTTCGCCGTTGTAGAGCCACAGATCGGAGGACGCGTGGTCGCCGCCCGCGAGAGCGTGCTGCGTCACCGAAGCGCGTAATTCGAAAACCCCATCGCCCACCTTGGCGAGCGAGAGGCGTGGCAATGCTGGCGTTGCGGCAGCAGCCAGCACGGACGCGATGAAGGCGCGGCGATGCATCATGTCAGGTTCCTTCCATCGCTGTGGGCAGCGACAGGACTGTGGTGAGAATTGCGGTGAGCGCGAAGATTGCAATAAAGGCAACGGCCTCGAACCGGATGGACGTCTGTAAGGCAGGCCCGGCGGTCGGATCGCCTGCGGAAAGCGCCGGCACCAGACGCAATTTGTTGAGCGCGGCCAGTCCAAGAAGCAGTGCGACCGTCCCGAGTTTTACAAGCAGCACCTGGCCGTAGGTCGTGCCGACGAGGTTCTGGAACGAACCGACGAGCGTGTAGGCGGTCCACCCGCCAGCGACGGTAAGCACGGCCACCGCCCACATGGCCTGTTGCCCGAACCTATGGGCAAGCCTGCCAGCTTCGGGCGCGGGACTGGCCGAAGCAGCACGGTGCAACGGCAGCAGCCCGCCGATCCAGAACGCGAGGCAGAGGACATGCACTGTAATCAGAACCGTGAGCCACCATGACGGATCATTCGTCGCGTGCCCCACCATCGGAAAGGAGAGCGCCGTCGCCACCACCCCGACGGCAGCCAACGGCCACAGCGACGCGAGACGCAGCGTCCCGATGATCAGCAGCATCAACCCTAGAGAGCGAAGGCCGACACTGGTGCCAAGCGGTGTGCCGGCAACGAGCGACCATATCTCGGTATCCATGACACCGGCCATCCCGTCGTCCATCAGTCGGCCGCTCTGTATCAAGATCTGCGCACCGCCAGCGATCAAGGCGATCAGTGCCGCGGTGATGATGAACCCGGGTTGATGATGAGATTGCGCACGCTCCACGAACAGCCGAAACATCAACGTCCCCATGGCGAGGCTGCTCCCCGCATAGACGAGCACTTTCGCCAACAGTGCGAACGCCTGCCACAAGGTGATATCGAAAGGCACAGGATCTAGCGCGGTGCGACTGTGTAACCGAAGGAACCCTTCAGTACGTGACCATCCTTGCCGAGCGCCCGCCAGCGAACGAGGTAGGAACCGGCGGCTTTCGGTATGCCGTCCATCTCGAAGGCACGGGCAAAGGATTTGGTGGGCAGATCCAGTCGGACAGGGTCCGATGCCTTCTCCTGCTTGACCGTCACCTTCGTCAGCCGTGCAGATTTACCGAACTGCATGGTGATCGTCTTCGGCGGACTCGCCAGTTCCGCTCCATCTGCCGGCACCGTCATTTTTAACGGTGAGTGTGCAAGAGCAGATGCTGCGGTCGAAAGGCAGATCGTGGCTGCCAAAAGAGTTCTCATCATTATCATTCTCCGATTCAATCGATGCCATTGGCGCGTTGTAGAGTACGAACATAGGCGGTGATGGCCGCCGTATCCGCTTCGCTCACACCGGCGATCGGCGGCATGTTGCCGTAGGGCCAATGGTGCTGGCGTACACCGTTCTTGACAGCAAGCTGGAAGGCCATGTCGCCGTGATGGGACGGTTCGTAGATGATGTGAACGAGCGGAGGCCCGGCACCGTCATTGCCTGCCGCATTTGTACCGTGACACGCGGCGCAATTGGTCGTGAAGAGTTTTTCTCCGCTCGCTGCCAACCCCGAGAGAACGGGCACCGTAACACCGACCATCGATTCACTCGCGCCCATCATGTCTCCCATTCCCATGCTGTCGCCACCGCGATGCATGGACTGCATCCACGAGAATATCGCGAGCGTGACGGCGGCGAGAACACCGACTACGATCAGCAGAATCCGCGCCATCATTCAGGGTCTTTCGCAAGGTCATCGATGATCGGACAGTCCTGGCGCTGATCGCCATTGCATGATTTGGCCAAAGCAGAGAGCGTCGTCTTCATAGAGACGAGTTCCGCGATCTTGGTTTCTACCTCTGCGATCTTGCCCAATGCCAGCGCCTTCACATCGGCACTGGCGCGACTGTCATCGCGGTAGAGCGACAGAAGCTGCCGACATTCCTCGATAGTAAAGCCAAGGCTTCGCGCGCGCTGGACGAACCGCAAACTATGCACATCGCGCTCATCGTAAGCGCGGTAGCCATTCGCTGCGCGACCCGCCGTCACGAGACCAATTTCCTCATAATAGCGCACGGTTTTGGGCGGCAAACCGCATGCTTGCGCTGCGTCCTTGATATTCACTCCGACCTCCGTGCCTTCCGTTCCGAGACACCGGAATAGGGGTTCCAGCTACGGGAAGGTCAAGCAATTTTACGAACTCGATTCTTGGCTTGACCTTTCCGTAGCTGGAACCCGTAGCGATAGGTCGAACCTGCCGGAATTTCTGACAGGGCAAGGAATCCAGGAACGACACGACATGAGCACCACCACCGCCACCCTCTTCAGAATGGATACCGACAAGCACACCTGTCCCTACGGGTTGAAGGCCAAGGATCTGCTGGAGCGTAAGGGCTTTGCAGTCGACGACAACCTGCTCACGTCCAGAGAACAGACGGATACGTTCAAGGAAAAGCATGACGTCGAAACGACACCGCAAATCTGGATCGGCGATGAGCGCATCGGCGGCTACGACGCGCTGCGCAAGCACTTCGGGCAGGAGGTGAAGAGCAAGGACGAGACGAGCTACCAGCCCGTCATTGCCATCTTCGCGGTCGCGGCCTTCATGGCACTGGGTCTGAGCTGGTTCGCCTACCAGCATCTGTTCACGCTGCGCGCCTTCGAGTGGTTCATCGCGATCTCCATGTGCGTGCTGGCGATCCAGAAGTTGCAGGACGTGGAGCAGTTTTCGACCATGTTCCTGAACTACGATCTGCTGGCCAAACGTTGGATTCCGTACGGTTATGTCTATCCCTTTGCCGAAGCGGGTGCGGGTATCCTCATGGTTGCTGGAGCGCTGTGGTGGCTTTCGGCACCTGTCGCGCTGTTTATCGGCACCATTGGTGCGGTCTCGGTGTTCAAGGCCGTCTACATCGACAAGCGCGAGATCAAATGCGCCTGCGTCGGTGGCGGCAGCAAAGTCCCACTGGGCTTCGTCTCGTTGACCGAGAACCTGATGATGATGGTTATGGGCAGCTGGACGCTGCTGAAGAACCTCGTGCTGTGAACGTGACAGCCCTCGAAAGGCATCCACTTCCCATCGCCGGGTTTCTCGCGATGGTCAGCCTGCCGGTCCATGTGATGCTTCCGCTGGCCTGGTCGCAGAACTTTGCGGCGGGCGTTCTCGCGCTGATCGGTGGGGTTTATGTGGGGTTTGCCGCGATCGACGGTCGTCTCTCGGTCATCGCCATCGAAGTGATAGTTGCGTTGGTATTCGCGCTCGGTGCAATGGTCGCACTCGCCATTTCACCTTGGTGGATCGCCATCGGCTACATTGCCCACGGCGTTTGGGATTGGCTCCACCATTCGCCCGCCTTCGGGCATGCCGTTCCCCGTTGGTATATCCCGCTCTGCGCGCTCTACGACGTGCTGGCGGGTATGGGACTACTGCTAATATGGGCGCTGCTGTACGGTTCGTAGCGGCCCCGCGCCGTCTTACGAACCACACCGGACCGCACCAGTGCCGCCAGCGCGCGGTAGGTGGCTTCCTGCGTCAGCCCGATACGCCGTGCAAATGCGATCACATTGCCGGTCAGCATGCCATCGGCCAGTGCCATGTGAACCCGCTCGCGCGCACTGCGCACGTTCAGCAGTTCGACCAGTCGCCGGCCGGCCTGCACCTGACGTGCAAAACGAGCTGCGATGTCCATCGAGAACGCGGCGTCCGTCTTCATGCGGTTCAGCACCGCATCACGATCAATCCGAACAGCTTCGCAATCCGACACCGCGACCGCGTCGCAGTGATAGCGTTCGGCAAAGAGCGATGCCTCCGCAAAGGTCTCGCCCGACGAGGCGCGGTGCAGAACAATTTCGGTTCCGGCCTCGGTATGTCGCCGTAGTTCAGCCTCTCCTGACAGGACGAAGAACATTCCACGTGTGGGGTCGTCCTGACGGAACATGGTCATGCCCTGCCGCACCGTATGATGGTGGAATGCGTCTTCGGGAAGCTGGTTAAAAGGTGCTGGCACATCGTAGTGCATATGATCAAGATCATATCTCATTCATTGCAGATAGCCGACAAACTCTTGGCACACAATGGAGGCCAGCCCTATGACCCGAACCACGTTAATCGCATCTGCCGGTACCCTTGCAGCCGTCGCCTTGGCTGCGTTTCTCCTCCTGCCAAATGGACGTGTCGGAGGACACGCTGATCATTCGGCAGCTTCTACCGGCGTCCCGCAAGAGGCCGGACAAGGCGCATTCGCTGCGCTATCGGAAATTGTCTCGACTCTTTCCGCAGACCCTAAAACGAATTGGTCCAAGGTCGATATCGACGCACTACGCCGTCATCTGGTGGACATGAACGAGCTGACGTTGAACGCCCGCGTACTCAGCGAAACCGTGCCCGACGGCCTTAGCTTCACGGTTACCGGAGAACCGCGGACGGCAGCTGCTATCAAGCGCATGGTGCCCGCTCATGCCACCGTCGTGGGCAAAGACAACTCCGCGCTAATCGAAACGGCAACGGTCGAGAGCGGCGTCGTGCTGACCCTGTCGAACCTGTCCGACACCGACCTTGGCCGGTACAAAGCCTTGGGCTTCTTCGGCTTTATGGCGACAGGCGCCCACCACCAGCCGCATCATCTGGCTATGGCGAAAGGTGAGCCGGTGCATTCGCATTGAAGGCTAAAGGCGAGTTCAGCTACGATTTTTGTGCGTAATTGTGTGAAGCGAACTCTTCGCGCTTTGACGAGCGTCTGGAACGGCCATATCCACATCTCGCATCGTATCGAAATTCGCAGGTGCGCCCCAATTTAGGAGGCGCTTCAAAAGCGATTCTAGGGGCCCCTGTTCGAAACGAGCGAGAAGAAGAGGTGCAAGCACCATCTGAACGATCGTAAGTGCCAACGATGCGATGGCCAGCTGGTAGTGTTCGACCTCGCCGAACAAGGCGAGGCCGAAGCCCATAAACAACAGATTGCACGTTACGGTTTGCGCGATGTAGAGCGATAGCGCCATTCGCCCACAGGCCGCCAGCGAATGGCGGATCATGCGAAGCCAGCCTCGGGTCACTATGATCGCGACCAGTGCGAAATTGGCCAGCGCCAGTGATATCCGCCGTAAGTCGAACCCGTATTGCGTGACGAAATCTGCCAACGGTTTGTGTAAAGCTGAATCTGGTACATCGAGCCGCGTCAACACACCAAGTGTCACGCCCACCGCGTAACCTACCAGCGCCAGCTTCACGTAACTCACCTCAGACCATTGGCCAATGAAGAAACCAGATCGAAACAGCACCATTCCGATTAGCAGGAAAGCGCCGATATCGAGTAGGTGATTGGTCATCATTTCGGTGGTCTGCTGCTGAAAACTTTCCGGAGCCATTGCAAGAAAATTACCGATGTAACCCATCTGACGCGTTGTGACCTCGGCAGTCAGCCGCTCGATAAACTCGTTATATTCTTCGTCGAACTGCTGCTGTGAAGCTTCAGCGGTCTCGTTGGTCGCCGAAGCCAGATGCACTAGGCTTTCCAGAGCACCGTTTGGCAAGTCGAACAGACTGAAATCATCCAGACCATCGACCAGAGGTTCCTCACGTCGCAAACGCTTGCGGTCCTCGTCCGATAAAGTGTCCTCCATCTGTCCGCGCGCTTCGCCCAGTTCCTCGACATTCTGACTGGTGAAAATGGAAGAGCCGATGATCATGATCACCGCTATCGCGATGAGCTTGCGCGATGAGACATGGCGAAATGGAAAGATGAGCATGCCCAACAGGCCATAGGCATAGAGGATGTCGTGCGGCCAGATCAGCAGATAAGCATGCACCGCGCCGAAGACGATCAACCAGAGCAGCCGCCTGAAATAACGGTCGATGTCTGCCACCTGATCGGCTACCCGTTCCGCGCGTGACAGAAGCAGCATGGCAGACGCGCCGAACAAGATGGAGAACATGCCGCGCATGACCCCTGCGATGCCGCCTGCGGTAAAGTCCCATACGAGTTGGTTGAGCGTATTGTGCTCGCCCCAAATCATGGGGATGACCATGGCCTCGAAGGGCAAAGCAAACAGATAGATATTGAACCACAGGATGCCGAGAACGGCGACGCCGCGACCGACGTCCATCACCTCATGGCGGCCATCGGTGCGTCTTAGGCGAACGGTCTTGAACATCAGCGGGGTCCGGCACTCGCCTTGCGGTGCGGGTAGAGACTGTTGATCCGAACTAAACCTCGAACCAAAAACGCTTTTGATACAGCTTCCAATTAGGTGCAAGCCTGTTTTCATCTTGGCCGCGAAAATACGACGACCCGATGCCGATCAACCTAGCTCAGCTACGTGTTTTGCAACTATCGCAGGTCGTCATCAGCTGGGGAGCAGGATCGCATACTCGTGGCCGTCGCGTCGCTTGGTGGGGCACGTCCCGGATTCCGCAAGCTGGAACATAGAGCGAAAACTTCGATTGTCAGTTCGACCGTGTTGTTGCAAAATGCGGCGCATGGTCATTAGGGCATTCAAACAGTTCAAGCTCTGGCTCGTTGTCATGCTGATGTGTGGCGTTGCGTTGTCTGCCACGTCGCGTGTTGTTTCGCACGATGTGCTCGAATTGGCTTCCATCGTTGCTGCCCACGAGGCGGATGTCGAAAAGCATGGCCACGCACATGAGGCTATTGCCGACATCATTCATGCCCATCACGAGCACGGGCACGAGATCGCCGACCACGACCACAACATCGCATACCTTCCGCCGCACGATAATTCCGATCAATTCGTCTTCGTGGGCGAGCGGTGGAGCTTTTCGGACCATGGCCTGTTGGGACGCGGAGCGAACGGCCCGGACCGACCGCCGCGCGTGTGAAGTTGCGCCCTTCGGGCGCATCGACATCACGCAATCCAACAATGCGGAAATTGAGAAATGAAGCTCTACCGATCCACTCGGTCGGGACTGTCGTTGCGTAATGCGCGATGGTTCCTGACCTGGTCCTCCATGACCATTCTTGTACTCGTCGCCTTTGCGACTTCAGCTGCCGCTCACGACGTCACGCCGGGAGATGCCGGCTACATTCAAGAGATATTCGGGGTGCACATCATCCCGTTCATCTATCTTGGTGCGAAGCATATGATGACGGGATACGACCACATCCTGTTCCTGCTGGGCGTGGTCTTCTTCCTCTATCATATGCGGGACGTTGCCCTTTACGTCAGTCTGTTCGCAATCGGACACTCGATCACGATGCTTCTCGGCGTCTGGTTCGGCTGGGGCATCAATGCCTATATCATCGATGCGATCATCGGTCTGTCTGTCGTCTACAAAGCGCTCGATAATCTTGGCGCCTTCCAAAAGTGGTTCGGCTTTCAACCCAACACCAAAGCGGCAACGCTGATCTTCGGGCTGTTCCACGGAACGGGTCTCGCATCGAAGATCCTGGAATATCAGATTGCCGAAGACGGTCTTCTGGCTAACCTGCTGGCCTTCAATGTCGGCGTTGAAGTCGGTCAGATACTGGCTCTGTTCGTGATCCTCATCGTGATGGGCTACTGGCGCAGACACCCTGATTTCATGCGCCATGCGACCGGTGCCAACATCATCATGGTCTTTCTCGGACTGCTACTCACGGTTCAGCAAATCTCCGGCTATTTCGGCCAATTGCAAACATCAGCGATCGGATAAATCATGCACAACGCACCAAAACCCAAGATTGAAGACCTTCCGACCCTGCCGCAGCTTCGCCGTTCGGCAATTGTCGCGACCCTTGGAGCTGTCGCCATCGGCATCATGGTCTACCTCCCGGCCGAATATGGGACCGACCCGACCGGCGTCGGCAGCGTGCTCGGCCTCACAGAAATGGGAGAGATCAAGCAACAACTTGCCAACGAGGCTGCGGAAGACAGCCTCACCCATGACGGTGACAGAAGTTCATCACTGACGGACACCCTGTTCGAATTATTCGTTTCGACGGCTAACGCTCAAAAAGTCTGGAAGGACGAGATCACCTTCACTCTCGCTCCCGGCGAAGCCACCGAGATCAAGGCCAAGATGGAAAAGGGTGCCACGCTCTTCTATTCGTGGACGAGCACCGGCGGTCGCGTGAATTTTGATCTCCACGCGCACGCAAGCGGTGAGAAAGTGACCTATGAAAAGGGGCGCGGCAGAACCGAAGGCGAAGGCAGCTTCGAGACGCCATTCACTGGCAACCACGGCTGGTTTTGGCGAAACCGCGATAAGGTCGACGTGACTGTGACGCTGAAAATGCGCGGCGACTACAGCGAAATTGTCAAAACCGAGTAGCGATCTGAAGCGGCCGGGCGCATTGATAGAGCAGTTCGGCCGCTCGTTTTTCCAGAAACCGATTTTCTAGGAGCAAAACGTAGGCTTTGGCGAGAGGTGATCTCGAAGCACTTCCCTAACACCTCTCCGTGTTCTGCAGAAATGGGCGGCAGCTTTCACAAAGCGACCGGCCCTTACGTGGCTGAATTGGTGAAATGGGCGAGCTTTAATGTCCGTTATTTGGCTCGATCATCAAAAATTTAGCGTCCGCTATCGGCCAAGGCTGTGTGGAAACGCGTGCGATCTGGGGTTTGCACGGGGATCGGGCATGTTGCTGGTTTGATAGCTTCTGAGCCGTGTCTAGGGCTTGGTTAGGTCCGTCGTGAGCGGTTTTTGGCTTTTGGCGGGCAGATTCCGGTGCGAAGGTGGCCCACCTTGCCTTACGCGGATTGCAGCGCCACCATAAGCGCGCCTAAACCGACGATGTTGAGCACGCGGCGTAGATTGTAGGCGAGGATGTGCAGGCTCATCTCGGCGGCGACCTTCGGGCGGGTGCGCGTGAGGAAGTGGGTGTGACCCATCCAAGCCTTCAGTGTTCCGAACGGATGCTCCACCGTCGAACGGCGTACCCGCATGGCGTCCGGGTTCTCATCTAACCGCCGTTCCACTTCGTCGAGAATGTCCTCGTGGTCCCAGCGTCTTATCCGACGCTGCTTGAGCGGGGTACAGCGGTCCTTCAATCGACAGGTCGCGCAGGCCATCAGGTTGCGGTAGAAGTTGATGCTGCCTTGTCGGTCGGAACGGTGAGAACCGCGTGTAAGCGTTTCGCCTGCGGGGCAGATGTAGAGATCGTTCTCAGCGTCGAACGTGAAGTCCTGCTTCGCGAACATGCCCCGTTTGGTGCCGCTCGACGTCAGTGGCTTGGGAACTAGGGTGGTGATGCCCGACTGCGCACATTCAAGAAGTTGCTCACCGCTGTAATAGCCGCGATCTGCAATTACCCGCAGTTCATCGTGGCCGGTCGCCTCGCGCGCGACGTTCGACATCTCGACCAGTTGGGAGCGGTCGCTGCCAGACGTCGTGACCTCGTGCGCAACGATCAAATGGTGCTCGGTATCGACCACAGTCTGGATGTTGTAACCGACGATGCCGGACCCGCGGTAGTTCATGGATCGTGCATCAGGGTCCGTCAGCGATATCTGTTTGTCCGGCGCTTTCTGCATATCGCGTTCGATGGCCTTCAGCTCGACCATCTGCGCCTTCAGCGTGACGATGCGTTCCTGCAGTCGATCAACCTTGGCAGGCGGCAGAGCAGGTTCGTCGCGATCTGCCGCATCGAGTTTGGACATGTAGCGGTCGATGCTGGCTTCGATGTCCGCCATGCGCCGTTGCATCTTGGCAGGTGTGAAGTTCCGGTCGCGGTTGTTGACCGCTTTGAACTTGCTACCGTCGATAGCAACCTCGCCACCACTCAGCAGGCCGATCTGACGACACAGCCCCACGAACTGGCGGCAGACCTTGCGGATGGCGCTGCCGTTGTCGCGTCGGAAGTCTGCAATGGTTTTGAAGTCCGGTGCGAGCCGTCCCGTCAGCCACATCACCTCGACGTTCCGCCCGGCCTCGCATTCCAGCCGACGGCTCGAATGAATGCGGTTGAGATAGCCGTAGATATAGATCTTAAGCAGCACTGACGGATGGTAGCCCGGTCGACCCGTATCCGCGGCACCGGCAAACCCTAGCTCAGCCAGGTCGAGTGCCTCTACGAACGCATCGACGGCACGGACCGGATTATCCTCACCCACGAAGTCTTCCAGATGATCGGGAAACAGAACCGCCTGATCACGCGCCATAACTTCGATGAACCGCTTCATCCAACACCTCCCTGTCAGACACAAAGCGTATCAGATTCAGCCGTTTCCACACAGCCTCGGCCACACTCCGCACGTCGCTACAGCGTTTGCTTGCGCAATTTCGATAGATGCGTAGTGCGCACGACAATCGTGCGATCCAGCGCCTTTGTGATCCTAGCTGCTGCAATAAAACCACTCGGCAAGCCGCTTCCAAGGCTTGTCCAGCACATGCCGTGATCTCGGCATCTGGAAGCCTACAACCAACTCTGAGGACTTTCCATGAACATGAATATCATCACCTCCAGCTTTGCCTCGGCAGCATTCGCGTTTTGCCTGATGATCGCGAACCCGGTCATGGCTGAAGAAGAGCCGACGCCAACATACCTGTTGGCAAACCTGTCAGTCACGGACTTCGATGCCTATTCCAGAGACTACGCCAATCTGCTCGGTCCTCTCCTCACCAAAGCGGGTGCGGAAATTCTGGTCGTCTCACCGAATGTGAAAACTCTGGAAGGCGACTATGCGCCCAATTTGACGATCGTGGTGAAATTTCCGAGCGCTTCGGCCGCGGACGCCTACTTCGGTTCAAGTGAGTATGGTGCGCTGCGTCCGGCCCGTCAGGCCAACACAGTCGGCGCTGCGTCTACGCTCGTTCTCGCTCCACAGTTCGTGTACCCTGCCGAATGACACATTAAGCGCCCCGGCGCGGCCGGGGCGCTTCGATTTTTCGCCATCCTACGTCGATGCTTTCAGGTGGTCGATGAAGGCGCGCGTCTTGTGTGGTACGTAGGCGCGGCTCGGGTAAACGATCCAGGCTGCAGTGTCGAAATCCGCCGCGCTCGTAACGAAGGCCGGGAACAGATCTATCAATGCGCCAGCCTCGATATCCGCATCGACTGTCCAGTCCGCAAGCAGAGCGATGCCGAAACCGTCGAGCGTCGCCCGGCGTAGCGCAAGCGCATTGGAGATGGACAGCGTTCCTCGCACTTCGACCTCGGTGATGTCACCTGCCCCGGACCGGAAACGCCAATGCGATCGGTACCCGGGCAAACGGAAGACGAGACAATTGTGGTCGCCAAGGTTTACAGGTGAAACCGGCTGCCCGTGTTGCGCGATGTAATCCGGTGCCGCGACGACGCGGTATCGGGTTTGCAGGAGACGTGTGGCCACCAGCGATCCGCTCATGCGCGTGCCGAGCCGGATGCCCAGATCGATCCCCTCGGCTGCGATGTCCACCACCGCATCCGACAGGATGAGATCCAGCTCGACCTCCGGGTAGATGGTCTGGAACGTAGCGATACGGGGTATCAGCCAACGCTCGCCGAACGCGACCGATGCCGTTACGCGCAACTGCCCTTTGGGCGCTCCCAACACATCCGCGCCCGCTTCGCGCGCAAGTGTCAGCTCGTCGATGAAACCGGCTATGCGATCATGATAGACGCGCCCGGCTTCGGTCGCGCTCAGTCTGCGCGTGGTGCGTTCGAACAGGCGGTAGCCGAGTTCGTCCTCCAGCACCGCGATCTGCCGGGACACGGAAGACGGATCGACGTTGCGTTCCCGCGCAGCTGACGCGAATGATCCGTGCCGAAAAACGTCAATGAAGGTGTGAAGAACGTCGATATCCATTCATGCATATATCGCACGACACTAGGGCACAGGTCCATCTGTCGAAGTCGAACCACACGGATCACATTGAGCGTTCTTCAACCTGGAAGGCCCTGATCCATGACCCGTATCCTCCGCATCGACTCCTCATCGCGCCCATCTTCCCCGTCGGCTGGTAACGGCGGCGAGGGTTCCTTCAGCCGCAACCTCGCTGACAATCTGATCGAGCATCTCAGCGCTAAGCATCCCGAATCCGAAATCGTTGTGCGTGATTTGGTCACCAACCCCGTGCCGCACATCGCGAATGAGACGATTTCCGGCTACTACACGCGTCCCGAAGCAATGACCGATGCCTTGCGCGGTGCGACGGCTCTGTCGGATGAATTGATCGCGGAGGTGAAGGATGCGGACGTGATCGTCTTATCGGTCCCGCTCTACAACTTCTCCATACCGTCTGCGCTGAAGGCGTGGATCGATCATGTCGTGCGCATCGGGCATACATTCTCTTACGAGGACGGGCAGTTTGCCGGTTTGGTCGAGGACAAGCCCATCTATGTTTGTTTCTCCTACGGCGCGGGCGGCTATGGGCAGAATGGCCCGTTGCAAGCCTACGATCATATGAAGCCATACCTGATGATGGTGCTGAAGTTTATCGGCCTTGCGAGTATCGAAACCTTCGCAATCGAGGCGACCACGGCGGATACCGCGACAGTCGCAGATGCGCGCGCAACTTCCATGCAGGAACTCGCTGAACACTTTGGCACCATAGCGCCCGTCTGAAGAGCATTTGCCTACAACACACCTGCTTGTCGCACCCGGACGCTTCCGCGTCGGGCCGATGCACCTGCCTATCCCTACTGACACCAGACCAATTGAAAGATCCGAATATGCTGAACGAACACATCGACCTGACCGGCCGAACTGTCCTCGTGACAGGAGCGAGCCGCGGCATCGGCGAGGCCAGCGCCCGGCGCCTCCACGCAGCTGGCGCCAATGTTGTACTCTTGGCTCGAACCACATCGGACATCGATCGCATCGCGGAAGCGTTGGGAGAACGAGCGCTCGCCATACCGTGCGACGTTGCGAACTGGTCTGCGGTCGAACATGCGATCGAAAAGACAGTCGA
Organism: Ahrensia sp. R2A130; assembly: GCF_000179775.1. GTDB lineage: Bacteria > Pseudomonadota > Alphaproteobacteria > Rhizobiales > Rhizobiaceae > Pseudahrensia. The sequence continues at coordinate 28,255 of NZ_AEEB01000001.1, read as the reverse complement.
GCGGTTCGGCAGCATCGACACGCTCATCAACAATGCCGGGCTGATTGAGCCGATCGCCAGGATCGAAGATGCTGACCCGTTGGAATGGAGCAAAGTGGTAGACGTCAATCTGAAGGGAGCATTCCAGATGGTCCGCGCCTGTTTGCCCGTTATGAAGCGGGCCGGCGGCGGCACCGTACTCAACATATCCTCAGGTGCCGCCACGTCAGCGCTGGAGGGCTGGTCGCATTATTGCGCTACCAAAGCGGCGCTCCTGATGCTCACGCGTTGCCTCCATAAGGAAGAGGCTGGAAGCGGCATTCGTGCCGTCGGATTATCGCCGGGCACCGTTGCTACCCATGTTCAGACAGCAATTCGAGCATCCGGCATAAACCCGGTGTCGAAACTTGCAGCAGACGCGCACATCCCTGCCGAATGGGCAGCCGAAGCCGTTATCTGGCTCCTGAGCGATGAAGCACGGGTTCACGATGGAGGGGACTTCTCAATTAAGAACGACGATGGCCGTCGTGCTGTAGGACTTCCATTATAGGTCTAGGCGGCCTCAGCGCTTATAGGCGGACACTCGATGTGGCTCCGCCAATATCCGAAGTCCGCTTTTTGACTTTCGGACCAACAGCGTCAATTTCCGCTATCGGCCAGGATTAGCGCTCGCTGCGATAACGGCACCAACATTGTTTCCCCTCGAATTGAGCATCAGAACTTAACATCGTCCCTTGCATCAATGCGGGCCGGAGCGCGAACATATGGAGATGAATTCTTGGCAGCAGCAGATTCATGCCTTTGTCGGCACCCTTGAACTTCCGTGGCGCTCCGAACGCGCGAGGCTGCTTGGCACTGGGGAAGATCTTTCGGGACTGACAGTCGGGGTAAAGGACGTGATCAATGTTGTCGGCCTGCCGACGGGCAACGGCAGTTTGGCTTGCGCTGGTGCGGAGCCGAAGGCGCGGGACGCCGATGTCGTCGCATCGTTGCGCGACGCCGGTGCGTCGATCATCGGCAAGACGACGACCACAGAGTTCGCGTTTACCGATCCGACCGAGTGCCGCAATCCCCATGATTTGCGCCGAACGCCCGGTGGGTCCAGCAGTGGTTCGGGGGCCGCTGTTGCAGCCGGAATGGTCGATATGGCGTTGGGAACGCAGACGGCCGGTTCGCTCATCAGACCGGCTTGTTACTGCGGGGTCGTCGGCTTGAAACCCACTTACGGGTGGCTATCGCGCAATGGCGTGACGCCGCTTGCACCCAGTTTCGATACGGTCGGAATCATCGCGGGTTCGGTCGGCTTGGCAGGTCGTGGTTTGCGGGCGATGGCCGGGCAGATGGAGGACGTGGACGAAGTTGAAGGTATGGCAACGTTCGGCGGTCTGCTGCCAGCGTTCACCGCGATCGATATTGATGCGTCGAGCGCATTCCAGGACGCATCTCGGATACTGGCCAGCCTCTCGTCTCACCATGAAACTGGTCCGTTGCCCGTCGATGTCGACACCATCGTACGCCATCACCGCACGGTGATGAATTTCGAGGCGTTCCTCCACCATGGTGATTTGCTGGAGGGCCGCTCGGGTCGGTTGCTGAAACCGAAGTTTCGCACCGGATTGCAGCAGGGGGCTGAAATTTCGCGTGACGCATATGATGATGCGCGAGCTCGGTTGAACGATGCGCAACAAGAATTTTGGGCATGGTTCGCCGACCGTGATGTCGTGCTCACCCTGGCCGTGCCGGAAGGTGCGCCCCTTCTTGGAGAGACCACCGGCTTTCAGGATTGGTTGACGCCCTGGACCGTATTCGGCGGCCCACTGCTCGCCCTGCCCTGGGGGCTGGACCGTCTGGGTCGACCGCGATCGATCATGCTCGCGGGGCGTCCCGGCGAAGATATGCATTTGCTTGCAATCGCCCGAATGTTGGAAAAGAAAGCGCCTTCGATACCCCCTCCGGTACTGCCTAAGCTTTCCTAGTCGCGCAGCTTCACCACTGCATCGACCTCCACAGAGGCGTTGCCGGGCAAGCCGCGAACGCCAACTGCAGTGCGTGCGTGCCACCCGTCTTTGCCAAACGCCGCGATGAAGACGTCCGTTGCGCCATCGATGACCCTAGGCGTATCGGCAAAGCCCGGTTGGCAGTTCACGAATCCGCCGAGCCTCAAGACGCAATCCACTTGGTCGAGCTCGCCCCCGCACGCCTCTCGCAACCGGTAGAGCAGGTTTAAGGCGCAAACTTTTGCAGCCTCCTGGCCCGCAGATAAACCTTCTTCGGTGGACGCTACGGGGCCGGTATGGGTGACGCGACCGGCCCATTCGCAAATCTGCCCGGACAGGTAGATCGTGGAACCATCGCGGCGAAAGGGCAGAAACCGACCGCGCGGGGCCCAGTCGGGCGGTAGCTCCAACCCGATGGCGGCCAACCTTTCCTCCACGGCGCTCATGCAGCGGCTTCGATCTTTGCCAGATAGGTTCGCCAGTCTCCCAGCTGCGAGATGTCCTGCGCCCCTTCCGTGCCGCTGGCTTCACAAAGGAAACCTTTGACCGTCCCTCCGTCCGAAAGTTCGATCGTGCCGATACCAAGCGGGCTAGGAATACCGGCCATGAACGATCCGAATTCGTGTTCGGGCAGCGCCCAGATTTCCAGATCGATGGCCGCGCCCACATCCGTATCCCGAACCAGACCGGGCCGCGCCGGTCCGTCGCCCGACAAGGCGTAGAAGCCATAGACCGCCGCCGTTTTGACCGTTCGCAGGAAGGTCGCCCCGCGATCCGTCAACTGCCAGTTGAGCGGAAGTCCCGACATGTGAGCACCGCATACGGCGATCTCCATCGTGTCGGCAGCAACCGCAGGTAGGTCTTGCGGCTGTGGCACCGGGTGCTTGGTCGCCCCCAGATTGCGGGTCGTATCGCGCTCGAACGATCGTGCCAGCGATGCCACATCAGCGTCCCGTCCAGCCGCGGCGAGCAGCGTTATGCTGCCGGGGCGACCATCGCTCCGCGCTTCGGTGGGCACGGCAATGCCACACATGTCGAGCAGGTTCACAAAGTTGGTGTATGTGCCGAAATTGTTGTTGGGCGTCACGGGATCGGCTTCGAGGTCCGCGACGCTGTAGAATGTCGGGATTGTGGGAACGCAGAGCATGTCGCAACCGTCCAGGATCGGCTGCGCTGCGCGTTTCAGATCGGACAGCTGGTAGAAACCGCGAAACGCATCGGCCGCCGTCATGCCCTCAGCCGCCCCGATGATACCGCGCGTGACGGGATGCACGGCGTCGGGCGTCTCGTTCAGCAGGTTCTCGATCACGGTGTAGCGCTCTGCCACCCAAGCGCCCTGATACAACATGCGGGCGATGGCGAACAATGGCTCGAAATCGAAGCGCTGGATGGTCGCGCCATCCTGCGCCAGCCGCTCGACATCGCGGGCAAATGCGGCTTGCTGCACATCATCGCCGAAGAACTCGATGGACGCATCATCGGGAATCGCAATGCGCAAGTTCGGTGCCGGGGCCGATAGATCGGGAGCAACAATAGGCTTAGAATAGGAGTCGGCTTCATCATAGGCGCAAGCGACCTGGAAGGCCGCGTAGGCGTCGTCCACCGTCAGTGCGAAGATCGACACCGTATCCAGCGTCCGACAGGCGGGAACGACGCCGATGGCCGACAGCGCGCCCAGCGTCGGCTTCAGCCCCACGATGTTGTTGAGCGCTGCCGGCACACGGCCTGAGCCTGCCGTATCCGTGCCGAGCGCGAATGTCGCGATGCCGTGCCCTACCACGACGCCGGACCCGCCGGACGATCCACCCGGGACGATCGCAGGATCGATGGAATTGAGCGGCGCACCATAAGGCGTGCGAACACCCACGAGCCCTGTGGCGAACTGGTCGAGATTGGTCTTGCCGATCATCAACGCACCCGCGGCCCGCAACCGGGCAACCACGAAGGCGTCTTCATGCGGCGTATATGCATAGGCGGGGCAGCCCGCTGTCGTCTCGATCCCGCCGACGTCGATATTGTCCTTCACCGCGAATGGTATGCCCCACAGCGGCAGGTCCGGATCGCAGTTGCCCAGCGCTTCAGCTTCGTCCTTCAGCCGGTCGCGGTCGCACAGGTGGATGAAAATACCGGGATCGTTCACGGCATCCAATCGTGCGAATATTTCGTCCACCACATCGGCGGGCCGGGTGCCACCGGCATAGGCCTTGCGCAACGAGGCGCGGTCGAAGGGCAGTTGGTCCAGCATGGAAGGCTCCGTGGTTTTCGTGAAATCGGGCGGGGGTCGGGGATGTGTCAGGCAGCGGGGAGACGACGGGCCGGCGGCTGAGGTGCAGCCGCCAACAGATTGCGCGTGTAGTCGCTTGCAGGGTTCGTCATGACCTCTTCCGTGGGGCCCTGCTCCACGATCTCACCATCCTTCATGACGATGACGTGGCTGCACAGCAGACGCACGACGTAAAGATCGTGGCTGACGAAGAGATAGGTCATGCCGAGCTTTGCGCGCAGGTCGACCAGCAGGTTCAGCACCACCGCTTGAATAGACACGTCGAGAGCCGCCGTCGGCTCATCGAGGATCAGGAATTTCGGCTCCAGCGCGATGGCGCGCGCGATGCCGACACGCGCCTTCTGCCCGCCCGATAGCTGGTGGGGAAAGCGGTCCAACAGCGCAGCAGGCAGACCGACCAGCGACGCCAGTTCCTCGATACGGGCAGCAAGCTTGGCTCTCGAAACTTTGCCCAACCGACGCAAGGGTTCGGCTATAGTCTGACGCGCGGTGTGGCGTGGGTTCAGGCTGTCGGTGGCATCCTGGAACACCATCTGAATGTCGCTTCTGCGCGGGTCTCTGGAAAAGTCGCGCGCGGGCACAGCTGCGATATCGGTGCCGTCGAAGATGATTTCGCCCGCGGTTGCATCCATCAGGCGCACAAGAATTTCCGACGTGGTGGACTTGCCGCAACCGCTCTCGCCGACCAGCCCGACGCTCTCGCCCTTCCGCACTTTAAAGGAGACGCCCTTGAGCGCGTGCACCAGTCCGGATTTGCCCTGATATGTCTTCTTCAGATCGCGCACATCGACAAGAACCTCGTCGCTCACCACCGCCTGCGTTTCTTCGGTGCGGTCCTCGACCGGCAACAGGTTGCGGATGCTTTCGCCAATCCGCGGCGTCGCGTCGACCAGCTTGCGGCTGTAGGGGTGCTGGGGATCGGCGAAGATAGCGTCCGGCGCGCCTTGCTCGACGATGACACCGTCCTTCATCACGATCATCCGGTCGCAATATTGCGCGGCCAAGCCCAGATCATGGGTGATGAGAATGCTGCTCATATTGCGTTCGCGGATGAGGTCGCGGACCAGATCCATCACCGCTTTCTGGGTGGTGATGTCGAGGCCCGTGGTGGGTTCGTCCGCGATCAGAAGCCGAGGGTCGCAGGCGAGCGCGATGGCGCAGACGATGCGCTGGCACATGCCGCCGGACAGCTCGAACGGATAGGCATCGTAGCGCGCTTCGGCATCGTTGATCCGCACGGCCTCCAAGGCGGCGATGGCCTTGGCGCGAGCATCGTATCGTGTGGCCGTCGCGTGGTGGCGCAACACGTCCTCGATCTGCTGCCCCACCTTGCGGATCGGGTTGAGCGCGGCGCGCGGGTTCTGGAAGATCATAGAAATTTCGCGCCCGCGGACATCGCGCATGTCGCGTTCGCTCGCGCGGCGCAGATCGATGCCAGAGTAGACCGCGTCTCCCGCCGTTATTGTGCCACCGGCGTCGAGAATGCGCATCAACGCATAGGAGGTAACGGATTTGCCTGAACCACTTTCGCCGACGACGCCCAGAATTTCACCCTTCGCCACATCGAAGCTGACGCCGCGCACGGCATCCACCGCGCCCCTGCGGGTCTGAAACGACACGGCAAGATCCTTCACGCTCAACATCGCGGTCAGGTCCGTTTGCGGGGGTCGACGATGTCGCGCAGCCCGTCACCCAGCAGGTTGAAAGTGAAGACGGCGATCATCAGCCACAGGCCCGGAAAAACCGCCAGCCACCATTCGCCCGACACGATGAAATTCGCACCCTCCGCAACCATGATGCCCCATTCAGGTGTTGGCGGCCGCACGCCCAGCCCGATGAAGGACAGGCCGGCAGCATTCAGGATCGCCCAACCCAGATTGAGCGAGACCTGCACCATCATCGGTGGCAGCGCGTTGGGAAAGATGTGGAATGCCAGCACCCGCAGGTCGGAATTGCCCGCAAGTTTTGCAGCCCGTGCAAAGCCCGCATCGCGGCGGATGTTCACCTCCGCCCGCACGAGGCGTGCGTAGAAGGGCATGTTGATGATGGCGGTGGCGTAGATGATGTTCTCGATCGTGTTGCCGAGCGCAGCCACGATGCCCATGGCCAGCACGAAAAGCGGGAAGGCCATGATCGTGTCGAGAAAACGGTTGAGCACGCTGTCGATCCAACCGCCCCAATAACCGGCGATCCCGCCGAGCGCAGAGCCTACGACGAAGGACAGTGCCACCGCCGCGACCGAGATCGACAGGTCCAGCCTGGTGGCGACGATCACGCGGCTGAACACGTCGCGTCCCACGTTGTCGGTGCCGAACCAGTGCGCCCATGACGGCGGTTGAAGTGCGTTGGCCGCGTTGGTTTGCAGCGGATCGTAGGGAACGAGAGACGGGCCGAACACAGCTGACACGATCAGCAGGCCGAACATGATGAAGGCGAACAGCGTGACCGGGTTGGCCTTCAAGACATAGATGAGGTGATCGAACGTGCCCGACGTCTGCTGCGGCCCTTCGGTGGCAATGGGTTCGACAGGTGCCAACGCAATGGCGGGTGCGTTCTCGGTCGGCAGACGCGGCGCACCCGTCCCGACGTGATCGGCGCTCACATCGCTCATTGCGCCGTGAACCCAATGCGCGGGTCGATGACCGCGTAAAGCAGATCGATGACGAGATTCAGTGCGACGAACAGCAGTGCCATTGCAAGAACGAAACCCTGCACGGCTGCATAGTCGGAGACCACCAGCGCTTCCACCGCATAGGAACCGATGCCGGGCCATGCGAACACCTTCTCCACCAGCACGTTGGCACCCAGTGCGAAGGAGAAGACCATGCCGAGCGTGGTGACCACGGGCAGCAAGGCATTTCGCAGAGCGTATCCGTAAAGAACCTTGCGGCTGGACAGTCCCGCCGCCCGCGCGGTGCGGATGAAATCCGACGACAGGGCGGTCAACATCGAGGCCCGTGTCATGCGCGCGATCGGGGCCAGGGTGAACAGGGCCAGCGTGATGGCCGGCAGCATCAATTGCTTGGCGGCCCCGCGCCACGTTTCCCAATCGCCCATCAAGGCTGCGTCGATGAGGTAGAAGCCCGTGACGTGGTCCGGGTCGAGATAGATGAAATCGAGCCGCCCCAGCGGCGATGGCGCTATGCCCAGCAGGTAGTAGAAAATGTAGATCAGCAGGATGCCGGTGAAGAATGTCGGCAGTGACACCCCCGCCGTCACCACGACACGGCACAGATGATCGACCCATGTGCCGGGCCGGGTCGCGGCCAGGATACCCAGCGGTATGGCAATCGCACAGGCGAGGATGAGAGCGGTCAACGTCAGTTCCAGCGAGGCAGGCAGACGGTTCGCCAGATCGGTCGCCACCGCTTGTCCGCTTGACAGAGACTGTCCAAGATCACCGCGCAGAAGATCGCCTACATAAACGAAGAATTGCTGCACCAGCGGTTTGTCGAGGCCCATCTCGATGCGGGTCTGTTCGATCGACGCTTCATCGGCGGCCACGCCTGCGAAATAGACGGCAGGATCACCGGGCAAGGCCCGCGTCAGCAGAAAGCTGATGATGACCACGCCGATGACCACCGGAATGGATTGCGCGCAGCGAAACAACACTGCGCGCAGCTTTGGTGACTTGGACAGCAAGGTCTACACGGCCTTCAGCGGGCGAACGTCCAGCTGTCGGTGGAACCAGAACTCGTAGCCTTCCACACCATTGGCCGCCACGTTGAGGGCCGGCTGATAGAGCGGGATGCGCGGCAGGTCTTCGAGAACGATTTCGAACATGCGTTTGATCTTCGGCGCGTATTCGGGATCGTCCATCGGCATGTGCAACGTGGCGTTCACCAGCTCCTCGACCTCCTCGTTGCGATAGTTGGAGGAGTTGAACAGGTGCCCGTCCTGATAGGCCCAGAAGAAGTAGTAGTCCGGCGTGTTGAGCCAGCCGCCGAAATTCTCCAGATGAAGCGGCAAGCGCTTCTCCACCAGCACTGCGGTGCGCCAGTTGGCGCCGGGGATCTTCTCGATTTCCACGGTGATGCCGATCTTGCCGAGCGCCTCCTGCACGAGCAGCGCCGTCGGCTCCATCCACGATGCAAGGTCGAGGCTGATCGACAGCGGTACCTCGAAGCCATCGGCATATTTCGACTTTGCCATATGCTCACGGGCCTTATCGAGATCGGTGAAATACTGCGTCTTGCGTGGCCAGGCTATGTCGTCGATCTGCTCGCTGCCACCCCATAGCGGCACGCCACGGCCATAGGCTGCCGTCTGGAAGATGTCCTCATAGGGAATGGCGTAGGCGATGGCCTTGCGCACATCCGGGTCCTGAAACGGCTCGAAGGAATTGTTGGGGCACAGGCAATGAATGCAGTTCTCCACCGGCGTGGAGAAGACGTCGATCTTGTCGGCAAGTTCGGCTGCATCCTTGTCGGGAATGCCGAATGCCATCTGCACGTCGCCGCGCTCCACCAGCGCTCGTCTCGTGGCGGGGCTGGGCACTTCACGAACGACCACACGCTTGATGGCAGGCAGGGGGCCGCCCACCCAGTCGTCGTTGCGCTCGTAGACGAGCTGCTCGCCCGGCGTCCACCGCGCGACCTTATAGGCACCGGAACCCGCAGGCGTGGTGTGCAGATATTCGAGACCCCACGGATCGTCTTCGGCAGCGTTCGCCTTAACCTCGGCAGCGTTAATGACGAACGGCACCGGCACCGCCAGATCGGGGATCGTCAGCTTCGACGCACGGTCCAGCTTGATGACGAATGTCTCCTCATCGACCGCGATGAACTGCTCGGGGCGTTCCAGCCCACCGGCCTTCATCTGGACACTGGGAAAACCGCCCACGGAGACGGCGCGGTCGAAGGACCACTTCACATCCTCTGCGGTGACCTTGCGCCCGTCCCAGAAGGTCGCATTGGGTTTGAGCTTGAACGTAAGCGTCATGCGGTCATCGGACTCCGTCCAGCTTTCGGCAAGCTCGGGAACGATGGTCGTGTAGTCATAGGACAGGCCGCCGCCGGGCGCTTCCTTCGTGCCGAAGGACAACAGGCGGTCGTAGCAGTTGATCCCCACTTGATAAGCGGCGCGGCTGGTGCCCGTGCGGTGAAGATCGAGCGAATTGATGGTTTGGCCGATGACGACAACCAGCGTGTCCGCACCCTGGGCCGCAGCCGGCATGGAGCGCAAAAACGGCAGAATGGATGCACCGGCTGCACCCATTTTAAGAAAATCGCGTCGTGAAGAGTGATCGGCCATTGGTGAACCCTTTCCCTGAAACGTGCCGCGAAAATGCAGCTCTTGCAAAAGCCTGCGCTCTATCTGCGTTGACATCTATTGCTATAAATTCACATGATCGGTGCGTTTTTTGCATCGATATCGAGAGGCCTTGCGTGATGAGGCACCTGAAGACGTTCGAACTCATCGAAGCCGTCGTGCGTGCCGGGTCGATCCGCAAGGCGGCGGAGGATGCCAGCCTCACCGCGTCTGCGCTCAACAGGCGGATCCAGAACTTCGAGGACGAATTTGGCTGGCCCATCTTCGAACGGCTTCCGCGAGGGATGCGCCTCAACCCGGCCGGCGAACTTCTGATGGCGCATATCAGAAACCAGCGCACGGACATGCAGCGGGTGCAGTCACGGGTGGCGGACTTATCGGGAGAACGGCGGGGCCACGTCTCCATAGCCTGCTCGCAGGCGACAATCCCCTATTTCCTGTCTCACCAGATCGCGCTCTACCGCAAAGAACATCCAGGCGTGACATTCGCGGTGAATGTGCGCGATCGCGTGCAGGCGGAACAGGATCTTGCGTCCTTCAGCAGCGATCTCGCCCTCGTTTTCGAGCCGATCCACATGGCCGAATTCGAAGTCATCTGCGCAACGGCACAAGCAGTTCATGCCGTCATGCGGGCTGACGATCCGCTGGCAGATCGAACGGACCTTCGCCTGCGTGAATGTCTGCGACACAAATTGATCCTGCCCACCAAGGCCTATGGTGTGCGTCATCTGCTGGAGATCGGTGCAGCGACGATCGGCGAGGCGCTAAACGCGGCTGTAGAAACCGAGTCCTTCGATCTCATCCGCCATTACATCACCCAGGAACACGCCATCGGCTTTCAGATCCCCATCGGTCTCGACAGCGAGCGGCAGGCCGATATGGTGCATCGCCCGGTTTCCAAAAAGGATGTGCCGGTCGGGCAGTTGCTGCTCGGCCAGATGAAGGGCCGCACCCTGCCGGTGGCATCCGCGAAGTTTCTGCAACAGCTCACCGAAGCGCTCGAAGGGCAGTCCTGAAATCTACCACAATAGCGCTGCAAAAAATGCAGCACATCTGTGCAAATTGAACAGAAGACAGCATCACTGCCAGCAGGCATTTTCCATCGCGCATTCCCTTTCTACCACCGCACCTCCCGCGCTGAACTATAGGAAACCGCCATGACCGATGTGAAACACACCACCCGCCGTACGATTTTGAAGGGCGCCGCCGGTCTGGCAGGCCTGGCCGCCATGCCGGGACTGTTGAGCACGGCAGCCCATGCCGCCGACATGACGGTCGGCTTCATCTATGTCGGCCCGAAGGACGATTTCGGCTACAACCAGGCCCATGCCGAAGGGGCGGCTGCCGTGAAGGCGATGGATGGCGTGACCGTCATCGAAGAAGAAAACGTGCCAGAAGCCGTGGATGTGCAGAAGTCCATGGCCTCCATGGTCAATCTGGATGGCGCGCAAATGGTGTTCGCCACATCGTTCGGCTATTTCAATCCGCATGTGATCGAGACCGCGCCAAAATTTCCGGATGTGCGCTTTCAGCATACGGGCGGGCTGTGGGTGGAAGGCGAACACCCCACCAATGTGGGCAGCCAGTTCGGCTATATCGGCACGGGCCAATATCTCAACGGCGTTGCTGCAGGCCACGCGACGAAGACCAAAAAGATCGGCTTTGTCGCCGCCAAACCTATTCCGCAAGTACTGCTGAACATCAACTCTTTCCTGCTGGGCGCACGCTCCGTCGATCCCGAAATCACCTGCCAGGTCATCTTCACCGGTGAATGGTCGCTTGCGGTCAAGGAGGCGGAAGCGACCAACGCCCTGCTCGATCAGGGCGTCGATGTGGTGACGTGCCATGTGGATGCGCCCAAGGTCGTGGTGGAAACCGCCTCCAACCGCGATGCCTTCGTGTGTGGCTATCATGTGGACCAGTCACTGCTGGCGCCGCAGAAATATCTGACGGGCGCGGAGTGGAACTGGGCCAGCGTCTTCCCCGACATGGTCGCCAAGATCAAAGCCGGTGAAAGCGTGCCGAATTTCGTGCGCGGTGGGCTGGCCGATGGCTTCGTGAAGATGAGCCCACTCGGACCTGCTGTCACAGACCAAGCGCGCAAGCAGTTCGAGGCCACCAAGGCCGAGATCATGAAAGGCGATTTCTCCGTCATCAAGGGCCCGTTGAAAGACAATACGGGCAAAGAGATCGCTGTCGCCGGTACAGGCTTTGCCGAAACCGATGTCGCGCTGGAGAAGATGGACTATCTCGTGGAAGGTGTTCTCGGATCCACCTCCTAGGCGCAGCGCGGGCGATTCGTTCATGAGCGTTTCGGCAAGGCAGCGGACCATCGCGACGGGCACATTGCAAGCCGGTGGTCTGCGCGGCTTCCTGTCCAACAGGAAGGCGGAGGCCGTGCTCGTGCCGACCGGCGCGCTGCTGGCTGCATTTGTGCTGTTCTCCGTCTTCCTGCTGTTCCTCGGCAAATCGCCGGTGGAGTTCTTCCAGCTTGTTTGGCGTGCGGGTTTCGGCACGCAGTTCTCGTGGGAGAACACGCTGTCGCGCACAGCACCGCTGTTGTTGGCAGCACTTTGCGTGGCAATTCCCTCGCGGCTGGGCCTCATCGTGATCGGTGGTGAAGGTGCTATCGTTCTCGGCGGCGTCGCGGCGGGGGCGTTCGCCATTTTTGCAACGGGCCTCCCGGGCGCGCTCGGCATGGTTGGCATGGCACTGGCGGCGATGGCCATGGGCGGAATCTGGATCGGCCTCATCGGCTATCTGCGCCATGCGCGCGGCGTCAACGAAACCATATCAAGCCTGTTGCTCGCCTATATCGCCATCGCGCTGATGAACCATTTCATCGAAGGCCCGCTGCGCGATCCCGCAAGCCTGAACAAGCCGTCCACAGCGCCCGTGGACGAGGCCTACCGCATCGGTAATCTGCCCAGCCTCGACGTGCATTGGGGGCTGGCGGTGGGCATTCTGGCCTGCATCGTCTCATACATCCTCATTGAAAAGACCACCTTCGGTTTCGCCGCACGCATCGTCGGCGGCAACACACGTGCCGCGCGCATTCAGGGCCTGCCGGTGGGCCGGTTGATGGTCGGCTTCTGCGCGCTGGCGGGAGCATTTGCGGGGCTGGCCGGCATGATCGAGGTCGCCGCTGTTCACGGCTCGGCTAACGCATCACTTGCTGCGGGTTACGGCTATACCGGCATCCTCATCGCGTTTCTCGCGCGCCACAATATGCTGGCCATCATTCCCGTCGCCATCCTTCTCGCCGGTATCGAAGCGTCCAGCGGACTGGTGCAGCGGCGCATGGACCTGCCGGACGCGACCATGCTGGTTCTGCAAGGGTTGGTCTTCATCATCATCTTGATGAGCGAGACGCTGATCGGTCGTTTCGCGATCTTCCAGCCCAAAACGGAAGCCGTATGATGAGCGCGGATGATCTCGGTCTCTGGGCTGTGCCCATCGCCATGCTGGGCGGCGCGATCCGCGTGTCCACACCCTTCATCTTGGTCAGTCTTGGCGAATGCATCACCGAGCGGTCGGGTCGTATCAACCTGGGGCTCGAAGGCACGTTGGTTTTCGGCGCGATGGCCGGTTACGCGGTCGCCTACGAAAGCGGCTCGGCTTGGATCGGCGTTGCGGGCGCGGCGCTTGCCGGAACGGCGTTCGGGTTGGTGCACGGCTGGATCTGCAAGCTGCCGCGCGTCAACGACATCGCGGTCGGCATCGCGCTTATGTTGTTCGGCATCGGCCTCGCCTTCTTTTTCGGCAAGCCCTACATCCAGCCCTCCGCACCCGATCTGCCTTCGATCCCGCTTGGCTTCTGGAGCGATATACCGCAGCTGGAAGCGGCCTTGCGCGTCAACGTGCTGTTCATCATCGGCATCGCGCTCGCCTTCGTCATCGCGTGGATGTTCCGGTCTACCCGCACGGGCCTTACCATCCGCGTGGTCGGCGACAGTTCGGATGCCGCACGCGCCATGGGTATCGATGCGAACCGCGTGCGGTTGCTGTCGACGGCAGCAGGCGGTGCGCTGGCCGGTGTCGCGGGGGCCTACCTGTCGCTCTACTATCCCGGCAGCTGGACGGAAGGAATTTCCTCAGGTCAGGGGCTGATGGCCGTGGCGCTCGTCATCTTCGCGCGGTGGAACCCGATCAACTGCATCTGGGCAGCACTCTTGTTCGGGGCAGCTGGCGCGCTCGGCCCCGCCTTGCAATCGGTCGGCGTCACATCGGGCTACTACCTGTCCTACGCCGCACCCTACGTGCTCACGCTCATCATTCTCATCGCAACCAGTTCGACCACCCGCGCGCTGGAAGGCGCACCGGGCGAGTTGAGCATCACCAAATAGGAGACGGTCATGAATGGACTTGGTGGCTTGAACAAATCCCCCAACGGGGTGGTGCTCGGCATGGTGCAGCTGCAACTGCCCGTGGTCGAAACGCCCGACGATCTGGCGCGGCAGACCACGCGCATCGTGGAGATGGTGGGCAAGGCGCGACGCAATCTCGACACGATGGACCTCGTAGTCTTTCCCGAATACGCGCTGCATGGCCTGTCGATGAACACGAATCCAGACATCATGTGCCGGTTGGACGGGCCCGAAGTCGCAGCCTTCAAACAGGCCTGCATCGACCACAAAATATGGGGCTGCTTCTCCATCATGGAGTTCAACCCCATTGGCTATCCCTACAACACCGGCCTCATCATCGACGACCGGGGCGAGGTAAAGCTGAACTACCGCAAGCTGCACCCATGGGTGCCGGTGGAACCGTGGGAGCCGGGCGACGCCGGTATTCCCGTCATCGAAGGCCCGAACGGCTGCAAGCTGTCGCTCATCATCTGCCATGACGGCATGTTTCCAGAAATGGCGCGTGAATGCGCCTATAAGGGTGCCGAGATCATGATCCGCACGGCGGGCTACACCGCGCCGATCCGCAACAGCTGGCGCTTCACCAACCAGTCCAACGCCTTCTGCAATCTCATGGTCACGGCGAATGTTTGCATGTGTGGGTCCGACGACTCCTTCGATTCCATGGGTGAAGGCATGATCGTCAACTTCGACGGCACCATCATCGCCCACGGCACGACGGGCCGCGCAGACGAAATTATCTCGGCAGAGGTGCGCCCCGATCTCGTACGCGAGGCGCGGGCGAATTGGGGCGTGGAAAACAACATCTACCAGTTCGGCCATCGCGGCTTCACCGCTGTGGCGGGCGGTGCGCAGGATTGCCCCTACACCTACATGCACGACATGGTGGCCGGGCGTTACGAATTGCCATGGGCGGACAACGTGAAGGTGCGCGACGGCACGTCCTGCGGCTTTCCCACACCACAACGACGCTACGGCGAAATGGGCACGGCGGCCGAACCGCATATCGCGGTGCCGGAGGCCGCCGAATGAGCGCCACCATCGCCGCCGACCCTTACGCTTGGCCATGGAACGGCGATCTGCGCCCGGCCAACACCGCGCTCGTCATCATCGACATGCAGACCGACTTTTGCGGCAAGGGCGGTTACGTCGATGCCATGGGCTACGACCTGTCGCTCACCCGCGCGCCCATCGAACCCATCCGCACCGTGCTGGACACCATGCGCGCGCAGGGCTTCCACATCATGCACACCCGCGAAGGGCACCGCGAAGACCTTGCCGACCTGCCCGCCAACAAGCGCTGGCGCTCGCAGCAGATCGGCGCGGGCATCGGCGACCCCGGCCCCTGCGGCAAGATATTGGTGCGCGGCGAGCCGGGCTGGAACATCATCGAGGAACTGGCCCCGCTGCCCGGTGAACCGATCATCGACAAGCCCGGCAAGGGCAGCTTCTACGCCACCGATCTGGAACTGATCCTACGCACGCGCGGCATCGACAACCTTATCCTCGCCGGCATCACCACAGATGTCTGCGTCCACACCACCATGCGCGAGGCGAACGACCGCGGCTTCGAATGCGTGATGCTGGAGGATTGCTGCGGCGCGACCGACCGTGGCAACCACGAGGCCGCTGTAAAGATGATCAAGATGCAGGGCGGCGTGTTCGGTGCCGTCTCGGACAGCCGCGCGGTGCTGAAGGCGCTTGCGCCATGAGGTCCGACACCTTCACGAGTGACGACGGCCCTATCGGCGTCGAAACGCTACACATGACGAAACGCTTCGGCGATTTCACCGCGCTGGACGACGTGTCGATCCATGTGCGGCCCGGTACATTCCACGCGCTGCTGGGCGAGAACGGTGCGGGCAAATCCACCCTCGTCAAATGCATGATGGGGTTCTACCGGCCCACCGCAGGCGAGATGATGGTGAGCGGCCAGCAGGTCGTCATCGACAACCCCAAACAGGCCCACACGCATGGGCTGGGCATGGTCTATCAACATTTCACGCTGGTGCCGTCGCTGACGGCTGCTGAAAATCTGGTGATCGCGCGGCAATCAACGTCAGACATCATCGACTGGCGTGCCGAGAACGAACGGCTGGCCACCTTCATGGAGCGCATGCCGTTTTCCGTAGCACTCGACCAACGGGTCGGCCGTTTGGCGGCAGGCGAAAAGCAGAAGCTGGAATTGCTCAAGCAGCTCTATCTCGGTCGGCGCTTTCTCATTCTGGACGAACCCACCTCCGTGCTGACGCCGCAGGAGGCGGACGAACTGCTGGGCATGGTGCGCGGTCTGGTGGACGATACGGGCCTGACCTGCCTGATGATCTCGCACAAATTTCGCGAGATCACCGCATTTGCCGATGACGTGTCGATCCTGCGCGCTGGCCGCCATGTCGGCGGCGGGGCTGTTGCGGACCTGTCGACCGACAAGATGGCCGCCTTGATGATCGGCGAAAAGACACTCGCCGGATCAGCTGACCGGCAAAATCTTGACGGCGAAATCGTGCTGGCGGTGCGCGGTGCCGAGGCCGACGACCGCTCCGGCATCAAGACCATCGCAATCGACACGCTCGATGTGCGAGCAGGCGAGATCGTCGGCATCGCGGGCGTGTCCGGCAACGGGCAGATGGAACTGATGGAAATGCTGACCGGCCAGCGCCCGCTTCATGGCGGCGACATTCACGTCAACGGCGAACGCTTCGCAGCCACGCGGCAACAGGCGCATGATCTGAAAGTGCGTTTCATCCCCGAAGAGCCGTTGCAAAACGCCTGCGCCGGTCGCATGAGCGTGCGCGAAAATCTGGCGTTCCGCAATTTCGACGCGGGATCCGGTTCGATTTGGCTCGACGGTCGCGCCATGACGCGCGAGGCAGCGCAGCTAGTGCGCGACTTCAACGTCAAGACGGCGTCACTCAATGCACCTATCGCGTCGCTATCGGGCGGCAATGTGCAGCGCGCGGTGCTCGCGCGGGAGTTGAGCGAGACGATTGGTCTGCTCGTGGTCGCGAACCCCTGTTTCGGGCTCGATTTCTCGGCCGTGGCAGACATTCGCGCGCGCATCGTGGACGCGCGAAATGCGGGTACCGCCGTCCTGCTTATCAGCGAAGACCTTGACGAGATTCTGGAACTGTCGGACCGCGTGCTCGTCATGTCGGACGGGCGCATCGCCTATGAAAGCTCTGCCGCCACGGTCGATCTCGATAGCGTGAGCCGGCACATGGCAGGGCATGCGTGATGGTGTCCGTACCCGCCCTCCCCTTCCCGTTTCCGCTGCGCGTGGACGAGGCCGCATTGTTGGTCATCGACATGCAGCGGGACTTTGTGGAACCGGGCGGTTTCGGCGAAAGCCTCGGCAATGATGTGCGCCCGTTGCAGGCCATCATTCCGGTGATCGCCGACCTTCTAGCCCTGTTCCGTCAGCAAGGCTTGCCGGTCATCCACACGCGCGAGTGCCACCGTCCCGATCTGACGGATTGCCCGAAAGCCAAACGTAACCGCGGCGATCCGCCCTTGCGCATCGGCGACGATGGTCCGATGGGCCGACTGTTGATTGCGGGCGAGCACGGCGCGGGCATCGTCGATGCGCTAGCGCCCATAGCGGGCGAAACCATGATCGACAAGCCTGGCAAGGGCGCGTTCCACGCAACCCCGCTGGGCGATGAACTGGTCGCGCACCGCATCACCCAACTGGTCGTGGCGGGCGTGACGACGGAGGTCTGCGTGCAGTCCACCATCCGCGAGGCCAACGATCGCGGCTTCGAATGCCTGCTCGTCACCGATGCAACGGAGAGCTATTTTCCCGCCTTCAAACAAGCCACCATCGACATGCTGACCGCGCAAGGCGCGATCGGAGGTTGGGCGACATCGAGCGGCGAACTCATGGAGGTCATAAGATGACGGTTGCATCGAATGCACAGCTCGCGACAATCGTCTCGCTCGCTGGTGAAGTTTGGGAAAGCCTTCCCTTCGAACCCTTCCGCCCCGGTGTCACCATACACCGTATAGTGACGGGGAAGCCCGAACTAGCGCTTCTCAAATACGAACCTGGCGCCCGTGTGCCGCTTCACCGTCATACGGATATGGAAACGATCTTCGTACTGTCCGGCTCGCAATCCGACGAAAACGGCACCTACCGGACGGGCGATCTGGTGATCAATCCGAAAGGCTCGGTCCACCGCGTCTGGTCCGATGACGGCTGTGTCGTCCTGTTACAATGGACGGCACCGGTCGAGGTTTTAAGTGATCTCAACGATGGTGGTGGATGACCCTGCTGCAATCTGGCTGCGGTCTCTTGAAAGAACAGGTTCTGACCTTCCGACAAACCGTGGCAATCGGTTTTCGAAATTTAGGGGAAGTGGAAGAATGGGGTGATCACCACCACGGCCTGAATGACGCACCGACATCGTCGCACAGCTCTTGCTGATGCTATTTTGCCTATGTTTGGCTATCGCAACGCCATCAGATTATAGGTTGAGTCCATATCGCCAGCAGACCACAGAGTCATAAACGGGTATGAGAGGTGTGCTTGCAAATGCATGACACCAAGAGCGCTTAGTACGCTAACTGCCAGTCGAACCCGTTCGTCGGGATCGTAGATCATCGGCAGCGCCTCGCTGCAGCGGTCGGTCTTAAGCAGGAACGTCGGAAAGGACGTTGTGCCGATGCGTCGGCCTTCGGCGAAAGCCTCATTGCTCAGCGCTGGATAATGCAGATCGGGCAGCACGACGTCCGGTGCGATTTCGGCCAACGATGGCGCGTAGGCATTGACGTAGTTCGGGTCCATGCTGGCACGTCGTGTTGTACAAGACTACGGAGAACGCAGATTTCGCCATAGAGCCTGAGGAATCAGCGACCTCAATTACGAGCGTTATCGGTCCCTAGGGATTCTGCCCACGAAGCCCGACTTTCGCTCGCCGAAAAAACCAAACTTTTGCCAACGGACCCGTTACTGCCCCAAAAAGTAACACATAGGGGCCATGGCCGTTTTTTCCCATTTTCGAGGAATCACGGCGGCGGACATGTCGAGGTACCAAACGACCCTGCCAAATGTGTTCGCAACACGGTAGAAATGCCACATGTGTTGAGATTAAGTAGCCATTACAGGGTGTTGTCAAAATTGGGTAACGGATAGGGGCCATTTGACTGGACTGAAAACATGATAGCCTCCGATCAAAAGCATAATAGACTTCGTTTAGTGCCAACCATGCGCTCGAACTTCTGATCGTACGGTCACTATCGGCAGCCAGCGAGATAGAACGCTCGACGGCTTGTCATACGCTTAGCTTGACGGTTACGCGGGTTATTAGTCGACTGCGCCAAGCGCATGAAGCGGACTACGTCGCCGAATTCTGTCATCTGCACCGCTCACTTTCCTATCCCAACCTGGACCGAGATAAGACCGGCGCCATCCACGACGCACAAAAATTTCTGATGCGCAGTCACCGATCGAACCGATCGAAACGTGCGACTTTGACGAGACTTCTGAACGGACGCCAGCGCCGCCAAACTGGCCAACGGACCCGTTACTACCTCAAAAAGTAACACTTAGGATGCAATCGGTAACGGATAGGATGCAAACCATTTTCGACCGTGACTTGGCACCCTTGAAGAGCTTCTCTCGAAATAGGGATTTCTTGGAGGATGAAGCGCATTTTATCGGCAATAACACTCCTTGCACGCTTACCAACTGCTTGTAATTCCAACTGTTTCAGCCTGCATGTTCAAATCGAGTAACGGATAGGATGCAACGTCATCTCATTGGCGGATCGCGTTGCGTCTAGAAGTGCGGTTCCGGTGTCGGACAGGCGAGAAAATGCTTTGTGCAACTTAAAGGTTCTGGTCCGCCAGTCAGAGTTCGACAGGCGTACCAGGCGCGTTGTGTCATTCCGCGCATGCGTTTCTCGTCGACCGGCTCCGCCAGTCTTTGAATTCATCGGTTTTTGCGAGGTCCTTGATCAGTTTGTCGTGGCTTATTGCCAATTGCGCGACCAATCGGTGATCGCCGTCATCCGAGATGTGCAGGACCGCGGAAACGAGTCCACTGAACGATCGCTCTTCCCTGCCCTCTTCCAAAAGCAAAGGGGTTCCGACATCCGCGACGAACATGGCGAGTTCTGAGGGTTCAAGTGGGGCCACGCCTGAGTGAGTAGATCCGGCCATCGATCCTCGGTGGGCTCTGGCTATGCGCTGGACGCCGCCACCGTTCTTCACGAACTCACAAAAACCATCGGGCAAGACACCTTTTGCTGCCACGGCGTCCAGGACAGCAGCCCATTCGCTTCGTTTGGATTTACCTCCCGCGGACGTCTCGTCTGGATAGAGGTATGAGATGAGAGCCGTGCACGCGTACCAAGACTGCCCTCGAATGCTGATACCGACCCGTCTCATAAACGCGGTCCATGCAGCCGGTTCTTCTAGGTACGGAAAGTACACCCTATAAGCTGCGGCCAAAGCGAGATAGGTTGCCTCTCGCGTTCCGATCTCGGCGTAATGTTCAACTTCGCGAAGTTGGTTGAAGGCATAAATTACCGGCTGTATCGCCTTGTGCGGGGGCGAAAAAAACGGTGATGAAAGATAATGCGGTTCATAGGGCACCAGTGCCTTCGATCCGCTGGGACGGGTCTTGGCATCATACGGTGCCGCGCTCTGCTGAACGCCGGATGATGCTTGGGAAGTTAGTAATACTAACTTCCCTTCATCGCTGGGCGCGTCCACAGCGTTAGGTTTCGAGGTATCTTTATTGTCGAATGAGTCCTGCATCGGGTAAGCTCCTACGCGCAAGTTCGCTGGTCCTCGGCCGGAGCCGAGTGGCTACAAGGGAAAAGCGATTTGGAGCGCGTCTATGATCTCACGCGTAGGCCTCACCTGCCTACGCTCAGTTATCGACGACCCTGCCAAAACAGGCCGCCGAATAGTTTGCTCGTCACGTCCAGCGCGCACGATCGGGCAGACCGCGTCACGCACCTGCATATTCAATCCGAAAGGACACTTCGTCAAATTATCTCGCATCCATCCACAAAACAGATGGTTGCCGAAATGCACTCGCGAGCAGGAACCGTTCTGTGATACACGTGTGTCACACAAAGACGTAACACCGTACGGGATTCGACGTGGCGAATTTTAACCAAGCCATTGAAAAAGATACACTTTCTTCTGACTTGGATATTGGCTTCCCCTCCAGGTTCCCCAGCCACTTCCCCTCTCCTATCCCCTGAATTGCAGCGTTTTCCGCCGCTCTATGTCCCCGGAAACACTGGGCGTTGCTCTTCGGTCCACATACGATTCCACAATCGCGTCCGCATTCATGGATTCGAACCTGAGCACGCTTCATCTAGAGCGAATTCGAAGGAACCTCAGGTGCACGGGCGAGATCCGTCGTGAGCGTCCGGCACCTGATCCGACGTGGAAACCGCAACGTGTATCGACGGCGCGTTCCGACCGTTAACCAGTCCTCCTACGGCACGCGGGACATTTTCGTCGCGCTGGGCGATATTCCAAGAGCAGACGCCGAACGCATCGCGCGGGGTCTCGATGTATTGCTGGACGACCTATGGAGCTCGCCAATGGACGACACGACGAACCCTGTCCGGGAGGCCCTCAACGACGTCGTGCGAACCTTCGTCCGCGAACAGTCCGATGAGTTCGCGCGAGACCGGTACGAACAGTCTCACCGGTTCGATGGTGCCGACTATACGCCCGTGAAAGGCTTAACCCCTTCTGCGGGAATGGCATCGAACGGTTCGCCGACGAATTCGACGCCACTGCGGATTCGTCAACGCCGGACTAATAACCCACCAATACCGATGCGGTGACGAAGCCGACCGGCAGGTCCTTTTTGCAAGCGGTCAATCCAAAGCCCGAGTGCGATATGTGTCTTGCCGGTTCCGCTGTTACCGACAGCAATGATGTTCTCGCGGACAGTGACGTAATCGCAGCGTGCCAATTCCATCAACAGCACCTTGCTCAGGAACGGCATGTCTTTGAAGTCGAAGCTATCGATGCTTTTGATTGTTGGGAATTTGGCGGCCTTAATCCGCCATTTCACCATCCACCATCCGCCGTTCACTGTCGATCAGTTCCAGTTCCGCCAGTCGCAACAGATAGCGGGAATGATCGATACCTTCAGCCGCACATTGCTTGGCAACTTTATCGTGCTCTCTCAGGAAGGTTGGCAACCTGAGGGATTTAAGGTGATTGGCCGGCAGAAAAGCTGTGGCGTCTTGTTCATGTCCCCGCCATGATCGCCCACCGGATAGCAGCGCCATGTAATCACCAGCAGATGTCGCGGCGACATAGGCTTTGGGCAGGTAGGGATAGACTATCATGTCCAGCCGGGGTGGACGGCGTTCAATCCGGCACAGCACCAGATGTTTGACGGCATCAAGGCCAATCATTCCTCGTTCCAGAGCAGATACGATCCCGGCTTCGACATCGATCATGGAGAAGGTCTCCAGCAGACGTAACACTTGGACAAACTCCCGCTTGCCGGGCTTGCCATGCGAGCTTCCATCAATCGGCGCAGGGTGATGAACGCTTCAGGCAGTTCCCAATCAGCCAGCGGTGCCGCCCGATCCAATGCGCTAATCTTCTGCTCTATCAGCGCCAGATAATGCACTGCTCTTGCCCTGCGCGGAACCCAAGGGAATGGATCGAAGACGTAATCCTTTTTCTCCCATGATCGTGGATGACGGGCGATCATCTCCGTCCCGCGGGCAGTCACCACTTCATGAACGTAGCCACGCACCATAACCGGTTGATGGCCGTATTGGGTGGGAACGGAATAATCGTTGCTGCGGTAGCGAACCAGAGACAGCGAACTGACCCGAACCATTTGTTTGTCACAAGCATCGTAGGGAACGGCAGGCAAAGGCTGAAGCGCGGCAGCGTCAGCGGTAAACCGTTCGCCAATCGTGCCTTTATGGCCCCGCAATTTGTCCGCCATTCGCTTGCGGCATTGTTCCCACAGATAGGTATTCAAATCGTCAAAGCTGGCGAACCGCGGCTAGGTAACCATGAAGTTGCTGGTCAAAAACGGGGAGGGTATAGTCCTTCACGATGGTGATGCCACCAGCATATCCATGCTCGTCACGCAGCCGTTCGAACACCCGTTTCGACGTATGCTTCTGCTTCCGGGGAACGGTCTTATCAGTTTCCAGGATCGCGTCGGTGATCCCGACAAACGGATCCAGCGTCGGTCGCTTCACCGGCTTGAAACGACGATAACCTGGCGGTATCGAAAACAGCAGCATCTTATCGACAGTCCGACGAGCAACACCAAACAAACCGGCAGCTTCACGTCGGCTCATACCGTAAATCAAAATGGCATGGCGTACTCGACCATACAAACCCACGCTCTTCACCAATCCCTCCGATCAAACAGAGAGCCTATCAGTGGCGGAGTTTTACTCCGGCCCCAACGTTATAAAACGCCCGTTCATAGGTGGAATATTGCTCCGGCGTTCTCAGGTTTTGGTAGCAGACGCTTTTGGCAGCACTGACCGTGCAGCGGCGACAGTTACACCTTCGAGAACCTTCAATCCTCCGTTTTTTCCATGTTCTGCCAATGTCTGACAGAGCATCCGAGCTCCTCTTCAAGCCACAGCCTGAATTTCAGGACATTTGGTTTTCGCGCTGAGTTTTGCGTGCTCGCAAACCAATACGTTGCGCCCGTCAATGTTCGTTGGCGAAACGGAGACACAACCAGTCCACGTTCCAGTGCATCGCATGCAAGTGTTTCCCATGCCATGAATATGCCTTGGCCAGTGATGGCTGCATCCAGGCAAAGCGAGGCATCTGCATAGGTTGGTCCCGCTCGTAGTTCTGGTGTCGGTACCCCTCGTTCTGAAAACCAAGCGTCCCAGCCATAAAGATTTTCGTTCTCACGAATGATGGGCAATCTGGTTAGGTCTGCGGGTGAACTAATGCGCCTTGCAAGACTGGGCGAGCAAACCGGAAAAACACGTTGATCGAGTAGTTTGATCGCGCCGACGCCGAGCGCGGAGTCCTCGCCGACCCGAATGCCGATATCAACTTCGGATCTCTCCAAGTTGACCACTTCGATTGTGGGAACAACCCTTATGCTGATTGCCGGGTTTAGCTCGTTAAAACGCTGAATGCGCCAAATGAGCCAGCGACTTGCAAAGATTGGTGCGACGGAGACAGTAAGCACGGCTCCGTCAATCGCGCGTATTTCTGAAACGATTCCCGACAGGTCAGCAATTGCATGTGTCAAGCGGGGAAGAATTTCCGCGCAAACCCCCGTCGGTTTTAAACCGGCAGATGTTCTGAAGAACATAGCCCGGCCTAACGCGCCTTCTGCCTTGGCCAACCTTTGACTTAGCGCACCAGCAGTAACGCCCAGTTCATCCGCCGCACGTGCCAGGGTGCCGGTGCGAGCGATGGCTTCGATGGTTCGCAACGCTGAAAGTGGTATAGCATTGAGATCGTGCATTTAGTTTTTCTAAAGGACGTAAGTTCCGAAGTCGATTCACAACCCGCCTGTTTCGGGCAAGGCTTGGAACATGAGACAGTGCCTCACCTCCCTTCTTAAAGCGCTAACCGCTACGGCAGATCAAAGTCGGCGGACGCTGGACCAAGAAGCCAATTGGCGCAGAGATCCATTGTCTCACCCTGCCATCCAGCAAATGAGCGAGCGTGAGCGTGCAGATGTCCCGTTTGATCCCGACAGCTTCGAAGCTGAATAGAGGGTTGGAGTTATATGTACCGGTAATTCCAAGTGCGGCCATTGCGATACGCGTGCTCCAGTAGGCCACATGTGGTGAAGCCGATTGCCTGAAACGCATCTATGAAAGTTCGAGCACGAGAGTTGCGTGGTCTGAAACTTCCGGCTGAGTTAAAACATCGAACGCAGCAACGGTCACTGCATCGTTTACAAACATGTAGTCCGCGAACCGCTCCGGTTTCAGGTAAAGAGCCGTACGCGTGGTCTCGAAACCCCGTGACGTTACGAGTTCGGTCAGGCCAAGTCTTGACTGCAAAATCCTAAGCGTTTCGCTGTCCGGGCACACATTGAGATCGCCGCACACCACCAAACGCTCTCCTTCCCGGTGCACCACATCAATCAGATCGGCAAAACAATGTGCCTGCGCCGCGCGTTCTGGTGTGTCGTCCTTGCCCGCGAGATCGCGCAACCCATGTAGATGAGCAATTGTGACTGGCTGGTCCGCCACGAAGTCGTAGAGACGGACTACATGCGCTGAGCGAGATCGGGGGTGGTCACCATAACCATGCGCACCGAACCCTCCATGGGCGAAGTCCTGCACCTGCCCGATCACAGTTAGTTCTCGACGAACAAAAGTCGCCAATCCCCATTCGGATGGGTATGCATGCTCACCATGCCACAAATCACCTCGTGCGGCAGGACAGAACGTGGCGCGGTGGCCCGGAAGGGCTTCGCAGATTTCATCAAACATACGTGCCCGTTGAGGGAGTATCGTACCAATCTTTGGATCACGATAGTCCATCACCGCTGCGGGAGCGTTCGGCGTGTGAACCACCTCTTCCAGACACAGAACATCGGGTGCAAGTTCCGGCAGAAATGCCAGCACTCGGTCGTGTGGCCGTCCACCCCACGCGTTGAGAAGAGCAATACGCATAAGCGATTAGTTGACGCTTACGCGCAGAGACGCAAGCGATACGGTTTGTGGTTCGGCTGAGTTCCCTTATTCGGCAGTCGGGTTCTGCGACGTGGCGACTGTCATTTAGTCTGACGGAGCACCCTCGACGCTTATTTCTTGGGCTCGCTGCAGGCGCATTACCGGGACTGGTTTGTGATGGCCTGTTCCGCCGCAGCCTCATCCCCCTTGTCGCAAAGACGCGCGAAAAGGCGCATCTCTATTGTCGGCGTCCCAGCTTCACACACGGACGCAAGAAAAATCAGCCAAGAGGCGTTGTTGGATGAGAAGCGACTGCTCCTATCTTCATGCCACTGACATCCGGAACAGAACTCGGGTTACCATTCTACCAAGCTGGAGTCGGTTTCCATCAAGCTGGTAGCTGGGTGCAGGTCGCTACGTTTGCCATCTGAGGCTATGTCACGCTGGAATGCTGAAAAAACGATCAGCGCCGTGAATGCGTCGTTGGGGGCTTCCTCCGGAATAAAATGACCCGATGGCATGGGCGAGAAATGAGGCAGGCCGCACCAACCCCGCCAGATGCGCTCGACATAAAAATGACGCCCTACGACACCCTCATCTCCCCACATAACGAGCGTCCGACACTGTATCTTTCTGCCGTCAGGTCAATCTATTTGATCGTGCTTCCGGTCAACGTGGAAACCTGCGCGGAAACACTCGCACTTGGCCGCAATAGCTTCGGGCGTTTGGTTGCAGGTTAAGTATGCCTCCAAAGCCAAGTCATCGTACTGCACGACCTTGTTGGACAGCCCCAACAGGATCAGCCGTACGAAACCAACGGCGTCTACCGCGATCAGGGTTTCTGGCAACGGATGGTCCTGCGTCAAGAATGAGAAATAGAAGTAATCCTGCGCGATCTGTGCGTTTGAAAGTTCATAAAAATCCAGCCCAGGGATGACATCTATAAACGCAAGTTGGGTGACTGCTTCCGGGTGACCCAACGCAAGTCTTCGGGCTATCCGCGCTCAACAGCTGCCCTGCCCCATGGAGGTGGTCCACCGTCAGAGTTACAGCTCATTCTGTTGAAATCGTCATTGTGTGCGGAAGGACTAAATTCTACGGGCATTATTGCAAGGGAATGGATAGTTTGACTGCTCCAGAATAGATATTTGCGTTGGATCCAATGCCACCCAACCCGCCTGATAAAGAGATTTTCGCGCCCCCGGTTGAGGTGATATCGAAGCCTAATCTCGTAGACCCGGTAATGCCCAGAGTTTCTGCCGCAATTGACCCGTTTGTGAACTGGCCGCCATCACCAAAAGCACTCACTCCTTCGAAGCTTCCAAAAACAGAAATGGTTTTGTCTTCGCTAAACTCAAAGTTGCGGGAGAACTTTGGTCCAATGCGCACTTCTCCCTGCGAAACTGTGCGCTCGGGAATGCCTATATTTAAGCTGTCGGAATACGCTTCTTGAGTTTCACTAATATAGCTAAGCTCCAGACCTGGTGTGATGTTCCAATACCCAACTTCAAAGTCCCCTATTAAAGCAGCGCTGATCAGCCAGCGGCTTGTATCGAAGGTGTCTGTGTAGGTTCCAAATGGGTTGATGTCGTTTCGGGATTGTCCCCATGCCGCACGGGCATCAAAATGAAAATTCTGTCCGAGTTTAATTGTGCCGTATGGACCGATCATCCATCCTTGGCCATTCACTTGCGCTACATCATCTTTGAATTTCGTTTGGTCATATTGAAACGAGAACCCAACAAGCGCTTGCGGTGATAGGAGATAATCCAATCCAAAGTGAGCAATCGCAAATTCCCCGCTTTCTGCAGCCGCGTCAGAAAAAGCAAATTGCCCCTCCGCCCAAAAATCCCATTTGCTGGTTTTATAAAAGGCATCATCCAGACGGTTGAATGCATGATGCATTTTTTGAAGACGATTGAAGCTTGTCGAATAAGAAATAACATTCCCATTTAAGGCGGCATCAAACGGAACTGGATTTGTTACGTTGAACCCAAAAGCTGACACAGTGCCGGTTGACGGACCGCCGTCTCCACCTCGTAAGCGGTCAATGCGGCGCGAACGGCTTGGTTGATGAGACAGAATGAGTCCGTTACGTGCGCCCAGAAAGTTACTGATAATCTTACCCGTTGTATCGCGGGTTTCCAGCAGGTCGAACGTGCAGATCAGGTGTCCACCGTCGGGCAAATTAAACTGAACTGTTCTAGTGCTGAGATTAACAACTGCGTTTGGATCGTCGCACGTGATAGCTTGGGTACCAATACCATTTTCGGACAAATCAGTTTGAGTGATGGAATGCTGACCTGCGTCAACATCATTGATTACTGTCAGTCCGGTCTCCGCTCTGGTTACGACATTTAAGTTCAAGCTAGTTGTCGCGGAAACAAAATTCACACTCGTGTCTGTACCGGCAGAATTGACAACCAAGGTCACGGTTCCCCTGGCTATGAAGGAAGTCGTCAGTTCAGATGATGCAATATTTCCGTTTGACGCGTTATCAGTAACCGTGTTGGCGGAAACCTGAACCACTACAGAACCGGTGTTCGCAGGTGTGATGACGGACGTAAATGAATTTCCAACGCCAGCAACTGGCGGACTGCTTGTTCCATTCACAACTCGAATGTCATTTAAATTATCAAATCCGGATACCTGTTCTGAAAATGTATATGTAACAACATAGGGCCCATTAACAATTGCGGCGCCGGTAGCCAAGGTAACCGTTGGAGAAACTGTGTCAGCAGG
>NZ_AEEB01000002.1 GCF_000179775.1 Ahrensia sp. R2A130 | reverse complement strand
GATGTGACGGCTGACCAACCCACGTTCACGGCACCCACTTTGATTGCCGGTGCTGCCGATGAAGTTCTGACGTTCCAGCTGGTCGTCAATGATGGCGTGGCGGGTTCGGTGGCCGATACGGTTGATATCACGGTGCAGG
>NZ_AEEB01000003.1 GCF_000179775.1 Ahrensia sp. R2A130 | reverse complement strand
ACGTGTCGGAAGAAAAGCTGGAACCGCGCCTTGGCGAACGGGCGGATAATTTCCGCAACGAGCGTGCGATGCCGCATGACATTCCACATCGGGTGCAAGCGTTGTCCGCCGACCTTGAAACATTCGAGGAGGATGACCGTCTTGCGCTGGTCTTGATGCAACATCCTGAACATCGAGCCATTGCCAAACGTGTTCAGACAATCGCGCAACATCCATACGGTGAAATCCGCGATAATCTCGTCGCGGAAGGTATTCGGCCGATAGACCTGTTGCGGTGCAAACTGTCGTTCTTCGGTGCGTCCCGCTTCGACCCGCGTTCGGACCGTTGGACCCGCATTACGCTTTACGCCGGTGCGCCGAGCGCCGATGAATTGACGGCAGAAAATGCAGGCGATTGCTTCTTGCCTGCATCGGCAACGCCTGCATGAAAGCCGGACATATCTCTCAAAACGAGTGGCTTGTGACGTTGCAAAAAGCTGCCATCGCCCGTGGCGTCGAACGCGAAACTGCGCGTGAACTTGCGGTCGGTTGCGGGCTATACCGAAGCGAAGAGGCGCTGGCGGAACTTGTTCTCGCGTTGACGAAATTCGCCCATGGAAAATCTGCCAAATTCGCAATCGGAGACGATAGCATCTGGCGGGCAGGGCAGGCGCGGGCGCTGATCGATGGACCGTCGATGATCGACCTTGCGACGATTTCCAGCGGCGTCGAAGCGCGTGTCGATCATCCATCGCTGCTACACGCCTTTGCCATCGCGCGAACTCAGGAAACCGGTGAGCATTTTTCCGACATTGCCAACAGCCTGACGCCAACGGATTTTGGTACGCCGGTGCTGATCCATGCTATTGCGGTGGCCAAGCCGATGGAGCGGATATTCAACACCTGCGCGCCGGATAATGCGGACTTTCGCGCGTTGCAGGTTATGGCTAGCGATCTGCTGGTTCCAGCAGACGACGCTAGCCGCGCTGATGCTGGCGCAGGTAATTCAGACAATGATTAATTCGACTTTGGAGAAAACACTATGGCGCAAATGACGCTGGACGAGATCGAGACACTGGCAACAAATGCGCTGGTTGGAGCAGGGACTTCTGCCACCAATGCGGGTGCCGTTGCGCGATCGACCCGGATGGCGGAACGTGATGGTGTTCGGTCGCATGGCTTGATGTATGTGCCGATCTACGCCGAGCACGTCCACTGCGGGAAAGTGGACGGTAAGGCCGAGCCTGCCGTCGAAACACCCAAACCTGCGCTGGTGCGTGTCGATGCGAAGTCCGGCTTTGCCCACCCGGCGATCGATGCGGGTTTTGATGCTATGGTCGATGCTGCACGTTCGCAGGGTGTGGGTGTGATGAGCATCTTCAACTCTTATAATTGCGGCGTGCTGGGCCACCATGCGGAGCGCATTGCGCGGGCGGGATTGTTGGGCCTTTGCTTCACCAATGCGCCAGCCTCCATCGCACCGGCCGGCGGCAAGAAGCCTGTCGTTGGCACCAACCCGTTTGCGCTTGGCGTCCCTGGCCCGGATGGCGAACCGACATTCGTTATCGACCAATCTGCTTCTGCCATCGCCAAAAGCGAAATCATGCTGCGGAACCGCGAAGGTGAACCCATTCCCGAAGGTTGGGCGCTGGACGCTGACGGCAACCCGACGACCGATCCGGCCATTGCGCTGAAAGGTTCCATGGTGCCATCGGGCGGAGCAAAAGGGTTCGGCGCTGGCTTGATGGTGGAGGTGTTTGCCGCTGCCCTTTCAGGCGCGGTGTTGGGCAAGGATTCCAGCCCGTTTTCCGGCACCGTAGGCGGCCCGCCCAACACGGGACAGACCTTCATTGCCATAGACCCGGACCCGCTTTCCAGCGGTGGTTTTGGCGAACGCGTTGCAGCGCTTGCTGAAGCGATTACCGCGCAAGAAGGGTCACGTTTGCCCGGCTCACGCCGTGTGGCAGCGCGGGCCAACACGTCCGGCAAAATCGAAGTGCCGGACGATCTGGTGGAACGCATCCGCGCCTTTGGCTAAGGCGATTTAGCCTTGATGCATGGCGTGTTTGGCGTCGATGCCCTCGGTGGTGATCATGGCATCGTCGATCTCGCGTTTCTTCTGCGCCAGCAATTTGCGCTGGTAGCGGGACTGTACGATGTCCACCAAAAGCAGCACCACGAGGACGAAGTAGAAGGTCGTTTTTGCCATCGGCTCCACGGGGTAACCGAACAGCATGATGTGGGCGAGGTGGCCACCTTCCGACACCAGCATGATGCCGACGATAAACAAGACGAAGAGGCCTAGCACTTCGTACATGCGGTTCTTCGACAAGAAGTCTGACACGCGATCTGCCAGAAACAGCATCATCAGGCCGGAGATGATGATGGCGGTCGCCATGATGAGGAAGAAGTCGGTCAGCGCCAGCGCCGACAGGATGGAATCGAACGAGAACACGAGGTTCATGATGACGATCATCGTGACCACTTGGGCGACCGATTTTATGCCGCGCTGCGCATCCGCATGGGGGTCATGAACCGCCATCATATGCATGATTTCTTTCATCGCCGTATAGATGATGAAGGCGCCGCCGAAGAGAACGATAAGCGAATGGCCGCTGATCTTGCCTTCCAGAATGCCGGGAATATTGACCGTGTAAAACGGTTCCTCGAAATAGGCGATTGCCTGGGTGACCACGAAGAGCAGCACGATACGCAGCGCAATCGCCATGAGAATACCCATGCGACGCACCCGTGATTGATCAGCGAGCGGTACGCGCTTCGACTCGATGGAAATGTAAAGCAGGTTATCGAAGCCAAGCACGGCCTGAAGCAGAACGAGCATGAGAAGCGTGAAGAAGTTTTGCAGCGTGAGAAGTTCAGCCAGCGAAAAGGTTTCAAACATTGATGCGTCGCCTGTAAATGAAGTGATGGGCCATGTGCTGGCCGCCTGCCAATAATGACGTATAGCGCTTTAATGCGCCCAGCGCGAAACCCGTTCCCACTCTGGTGCGTTTGCACAGCAGTGAAGTTTTGAAAAAGGTTAGATCATGAGCGCTCCTTGGAAACATGTCTGGATTACCGGTGCGAGCTCCGGCCTTGGCGAAAACTGCGCCCGCAAGCTGGCCGAGCAGGGGTGCCACGTTTCGATCAGCGCCCGTTCGGAAGACAAGCTGAATGCTATTGCAGATGGCAATTCCAACATCAGCGTCTACCCGTGCGATGTAACGGACCGTGAAAAGATGAACGCGGTCAAGGACGAGATGGAAGCGGCGCATGGGCCGGTCGATCTCGTTATTTTGTGCGCGGGAGCATGGTTCCAGAGTTCATTGACCGAGATGAAGCCTGAGAATTTTCAGAAGACGCTGGACGTAAATATCATGGGTGTCGTCAACGGTCTCGATGCCGTGCTGCCGGATATGATTGCCCGTGGTGAGGGGCATATTTCGTGGGTGTCGTCGGTGGCTGGTTATGGTGGTTTGCCCAATTCCGCCAGCTACGGTGCAACCAAGGCTGCGCTCATCAATATGGCGGAAGGTTCGCACGGCGAATTGGCCCGCAAGGGCATCGCGCTTTCGGTCATCAACCCCGGTTTTGTGCGGACGCCGATGACGGATAAGAATGATTTTCCAATGCCATTCCTGATGGAGCCGGAGGATGCTGCGGACAAGATGATTGCCGGATTGAAGGCGAAGAAGTTCGAAATCGCGTTCCCGTGGCAGCTCGTTTGGATACTCAAGTTCCTGAATATATTGCCGTATTGGCTCTACCTTCGGATCATCCAGAAAATCGCATGATATTTCGGGAAATAATGCAATCTTTGGGAAAACTTGGCCGTTAAATCGAAGGAAGCGGCTCGAAATCACGAACAATCGGGGCGGGCGGATGATCGGGACTGGGCTGTAGCCTCATCCCTTTTTTCCAAAGCTTCACCGCTTCCCAATGAATACCCGCGACGATTTTTACGGTCATCAAAGGGTAGCGGAAAAATGCGCGAAGAAGCGATTTGTCGGTCAGCTCGTCGCGGCTTCCGCGGAAATGCGTTCGCAGTGTCGCTGCTCCGTCCAACTTCAAAGCTACGCCTACGGTCAGCTCTGCGGCGGGCGGGGTGACATGGAAAAGGTAGTCGCCCTCGACCTTGTTGAAGGGGGAGACGTAGAACAGTTTCGCCATGCCGTGGCGGGCCGTACCGTTAACGAGATTGCCCGCGTGCAAAACGTAGGTGAGGTCTTGTCCGAATGTGTTGCGGACCTCGTAGATCATCAACACGGGGCGGTTTTCAGCGTCGACGCAAAAATAGACCGTGAGCGGATTGAAGGCGTAGCCGAGGATGCGGGGGTAGAAGAGCATGGTTATGCGCTCGACCTGTTGCTCAACGCCGGCGCGGCGAACTTCGCTCCATGCGAACTCAGAAACGGATGAACCGTCCCGCAAACCATGGTCGCGGTGGCGCAGGGAAAACAGGTTGAACCGACCCAGTGAAAACAGTTTCAGACCGTTGGTGGTTTCCGCGATGCGATCCACGTCGAGCGCCATGGAGAAGACGCGATAGTTGAGCCGGTGCTCCACGGGACGGATGCGCTTGTGGACGACTTCACCGTGATAGAGCGCGCCGCCGGACATCATTATTCTGCTGCTTGAAGCTGTGCCGCCGGATTGGAAATCGTGATGCGACCGGACTCGTTTTCGACTTCCCACGGGCGACGGACGCCGCCCAGTTGTTCAGCAACGGCAAGGCCGGACTGCAGCCCGTCTTCGTGGAAGCCGGAACCGAAATGCGCGCCACAGAACCATGTGCGGTTCGTGCCTTGGAGTGACCAAAGCTCTTGCTGCGCGTTCAGCGCGGCTTCATCGAAAAGCGGGTGGGCGTAGTCAAAACTTGCTGCGACGTTTTTCAATTCCATGTCTTCCGGCGGGTTTAGGGTGACGAAGATATCTTCGTCTGTGCCCAAATCCTGTAGCGCGTTCATCCAATAGCTCAGGCACAGGCGGCTGTTGGCATCCGGGGGCTGGCCGGGCTTGTCGAAGTCGATGTAATTCCAGGCATCCCAAACGCGGCGGCGCTTCGGCATCGCGGCGGGGTCGCGGTGAAGAACGGCGCGGTTCGGGGTGTAGCGGAATGAGCCCAGCAGGCGTTGCTCTTCTGCCGATGGTGCATCGAGCATATTCAGCGCCTGGTCGGCGTGGGTGGCGATGACGACGTCGTCGAAAGTTCGCACCACGCCATCTGCACCATGAACGTCCACGCGGTCGTGGTGGCGGACCACGCTTGTGGCTGCAGCATTCGTTTGAACGGCGAAATTTCCGTCGGCCACGACGGCGTTCAAATAGGTGCGTGAACCGCCTACGACCGTTCCCCATTTCGGGCGGTCTTCAACCTGCAACAGCGCATGGTTTTGGAAAAAGGAGATGAACGCGCGGGCGGGGTAATCCATCACGTCGCCCGCATCGCTGGACCAGATGGCGGCACCCATGGGCAGCAAGTGGTTTTCGATGAAGGCGCGGCTGTAGTTTTTGCTGGCCAAGTAATCGCCAAGCGATTGTTCGGTAGGAATAGCGTCGAGATCGGCAGCGGCTTCGCGAAAGAACCGTAGGATATCGCGTATCATCAGCCAGTGTGAGGGCTTGGCGATATTCGAGCGCTGACCGAAGAGGGCGGAGTAACTGCCGCCAGAATATTCGTAGCCGCCGGAAAACCGCGACACCGCAAAGCCCATGGTGGTGTCGTGAACCGGCACGTCGAGATGATCGAATAGGGCGACCAGATTGGGGTAAGTGGCGGTGTTGAAACAGATGAAACCCGTGTCCACGGCGACTGTTTGGCCGTTCACATCCATGTCCACGGTGTTGGTGTGGCCACCCAACCGGTCGTCAGCTTCCAGCAGCGTTACGTCGTGTTTTTTGGACAGTAACCAAGCGGCGGACAGGCCGGAAATGCCTGAGCCGATAACAGCGATATTTTTGGTGTTCATCTGGCCCGTTTCCATAATCGGATATAAATCCGCACGCTTTACATCAGGCTCCCAGTTACGGGATGCCCGCTGGTCGGGTTTCATGCAAGAGCCGATCAGCGTTTGGCGATGAGCCGGTTCAATTCGTCACGCCAGTCGATCATGCGGATGGGGGTTCCGTGGACGCCGTTTTCAAACGACACCATGCGGACGGGGTAGTTCGAACGGCGTGCCCGCAGTTTGCCGAGGAAACTGCGCCAGCCCGAGTGCGGGAACACCACGTCTGCCGTACCGTGAGCGACGACAATGGGTAAATCGCGCGTGTTACTTTTTATCGTCGCGCTGTCGAGAAAGCTGTCGTTCCAGCGGGCGCCCAGAAGGATGATGCCATCCAGCAGTGCGGCTTTGGCGGGGTCCGAGGCCAGCCGCCAGCAAATGCTGCCGCCCATAGAGCCACAAGCGATGTACAGTTTTCCGGCAGGTGACAGAACGCGGGCATGGGTGGCTAGTGCTTCGATATCGCTCGTGCCTTTGGGGCCAAAGCCTGCAAAGTCCGGTGTGATGAGCAAGCCGCGATTGCGGGCCATCAGGTTTTGCAGACGGTTGAAATTGCCGCCGAATGTCCAGTCGTTCACGCCCTGTCGGCGGTTGCCGCCCTTGCCGTGAACGTAGATTACCGTGACCGCAGCGCCGCCATTGTAAGCACCGACTTCGAACTTTTTCTTTGTGCCATTGGGTGAGGCGTAGCTGCGCACGCGGCGCTTCCACCGCACGGATGTATCGACGAAACGGTCATGGGCCTTGCGGCGCAGAACCTTGTCGCGGGCGACCATGTCGCGCTCGCGGTTGTAAGCTACAGTGATGTCGCCGGCACCGTCTTGTGTGACGGGTGCCGGATAGTTGAAGAGGTCGTTTTTGAACGGTGCCAGTTGTGCGGCGGCGGGAGCGGTCAACAACATTGCCGCTGAAAGAACGATTGCTCTCAATGCCATTTCGGTTCTCCCGCGACAGGTGTGATGCGCTTGGCGAGTTGGTTTTCGCGGTACGAAATCCAGCTGGCAGCCACGACGATTATCGTGCCGCCTACGATCACCCATGGGTCCACAGCTTCACCGAACACGAACCAGCCGAGTGCCACGGCCCAAACCAACTGTAAAAACGTGATCGGCTGGGTGACTGAAATAGGAGCGGCCGCCAGCGCCCTCGTCATGGCGTAGTGGCCGAAGGTGGCGGCGATGGCGCAGGCGAAGAGGAAGCCCAGCTCGCGCATGGTGGGCCACTGCCAATCCCACAGCGCAAGCGGAAACAGGAATATAGTCACGCAGATGGTGAGCATCACCACGATATCGGTGGACGACATGCGGCCCGTCAGGCTTTTCGTCATCAGGTAGGAAGCGGCGAACAACGGCGCGGTGCCGAGCTGCGCCAACTGTCCGATTGAGACTTCCTGAAAGCCGGGTCGGATGATGATGAGTGCGCCGATCAAACCTGCCACGACGCCGGCCATGCGGCGCAGGCGCAGCTTTTCGCCGAGGAAAATTGCCGCGCCGATGGTGACCACGATGGGCGTGACGTAGCCGATGGCTGTCACCTCGGCGATGGGTATGCGGGCCATGGCGAAGAACCACAGTGTCACACCAAGCGCATGGGCCAAGCCGCGCAGAGCGGAGAATTTTATCAGTTCGAATTCAGGCACATTTCGCATCATGCGAAAGATTGCCGGGGCCAGCAGCACGAGGCCAAAAGCGTAGCGGATGAAAGCTGATACCGGCGCGGGTAAGTCGGAGCCGAGTTCGCGCACGATGCCGGTGACGACCACGAACATGATCGTCGTCACAACCATCCACGCGATACCCTGAAGGGGGAGTGTTCGCGATGGTTTGACCGGTACGCTGGCTATGCTCACCGCAACAGTTGGGCGATTGCGGTGTCGGATGGTTTCGGCGTCATCTTCGGTGCTTCAGACGACAGGCAGCCAAGCTTTTGATCGCGCCAATGCGGTACGTTCTGCGCCATGATGCACTTTGCCATGTAGGAGCGGTCGTCCACCGTGAGGCAAATGATATCGCCGATCTCGTGGCGGCTGCCGAACTTGTCGGTGCAGTAGCACTCGATGACGCTGCCATCCTTGCGTTTTACATCGGCAAGCGCCGCCGTGGAGGCGGTGGCGAACAGTGCAAAACTGAGCAGCAATCTCAACATGCCTAAAGACTAGCACAGGTTCCGGCTTTGAACAGGGGGGTGCGTTTCAACTATCGCGAACCGAAGCGTTGATCGAGCCACGCGATGAAATCCGCCGTTGTCTCGTCGCGGTTTATTTCGTTCAAGCTTTCGTGGCGTGTGTCGGGCAGCAGGTTCAACGTGACATCGGACATGCCGCGCGCGGTCATTCTATCTGCCAGGTTCTGCATCGCCTTGCCGTTTTCGGTGCAAGGGTCTTTCAACCCGCCCACCAGATGCACGGGCAGGGTGGCGGGCAGCTTGGCCAGTTGAGCGTCGTCGGCACCAGCTTTCACGCCATCGGTGACGGACAACCACAGGCCCATGGTGACGGGAAAGCCGCATAGCGGATCAGCGACATAGGCATCCACCTCGGCGTCATCGCGCGACAGCCAGTCGAAGTCGGTGCGGTTTGGGGGAAAGGCTTTGTTCCAGGTATCGAAGGTCAGTGTTTTCGCAAGGCCGGACGGGACGTCGGAGCCTTTGAATGCTTTCTGAAATTTGAGGATGGAACGGAATACGGCGAGCAACGCACCGCCCTCAGCACCGGAATTCCAGCATGCGATGGCATCGGATGCGGTGGGATTTCGCAGCGCATGGTTCAGCGTGATGATCGAACCCATGGAATGCCCGAAGGTTATGAGCTGGGTTTCGGGATGTTGTTCCCGCGCCAGTTTTTGAACGGCGGTAACATCTGCCAGCACACCGTCGAGGCCGTCCGGTCCGAAATGGCCTAGCGACGATTGTGGGTGCTGCGTTCCGCCGTGGCCGCGATGGTCGTGGGCGATCACTGCATAACCGGCTTTAGTTAGCGCGTTCGCAAAGCGGCCATACCGCCCCGCATGTTCCGCCATTCCGTGGTTGATGTGGACGATAGCTTTTGGTGCGGCAGATGGTGCAGCGCGATAGATGGCAGCCGTGGTTCCGGTGTCCAGTTTCGTTTGCTTTGCTGTCCAGTCCATATATCAGCCCACCGTTTTCCTGTGCGGTGATACCAAGCACGGCTAAGGTGTTTTGACGAGGGTGTGATATGGCTCAGCCGCATTACCGGAACCGTCTGACGCCTCGCGCCGTTACGCTGTGTAATCCCGAACATTCGAGCATGACCCATGGCTGACGACAGTCGCGACCTGACCAGCGGCTCCGTTCGCAGCCGCCTGTTTCAATTAGCGGGCCCGATGACGCTTGGCATCGCGGCGGTTATGGCCGTTCCGTTGGCTGATAGTTATTTTCGGGGGCAACTCGGCACGGGTCCGTTGGCGGCCCTATCGCCCCGCTAATCTCATCTTTTGCAAACGAGAGCTTAGGTGCTGAGGTTATGGGCTTCGGACGTTGAGAGACATTTATCTGAGCGGTTTTTTCGTATTTTGTAATATAAAGTAATAATATTATTATATTTTACAACCAAGTACAACCGTCGAAAAATCTTTCTGTTTCAGTTGGTTCTCGAAAATGCAGCGAAAAATTTGGATTTATTACTGAATTACAACCAAGTTCGCGTACTTTACAGCAATCTGTAATTTCTAAATATCTCGGGTGAGGAATTCGATCAAAGCGCGGCTAGTGCGTTAGGCGACATGAAAAAAGAAACCCGAACTGAGCGTTTGGTCAGGTTAGAGAAGCAGCTCGAACATTCGATAGCTAAAAGTAAGGAAGCTGGAAATTCCGATTCTGAGTATTGGCTCACAGCTGCGAAACACAGTATTTCACGTACACTTGTTAGAGACGACGAGATAGAAGTTCTGATCAAATCGGGTGAGAAAAAATCAGAGAATAGTTGAATTCTTATTGCGATACCACACGGTACTGGCGCGAAAATTTTGATGAAAACAACACAAGATTTCGATTTTAGAACTGTAGGGGGGCATCTTAGGCTTCGTGCTTGGCGGAAATTTCGCGGGCTAAGTCAATCATCGGTCGGATCAGAAATCGGGGTCACATTTCAACAGGTTCAAAAGTACGAAAGTGGCGTCAGTTTAATACCAAGCAATCGATTGAAGGTTCTTAGTAGGAAGTTTTCCGTGGACCCTGAGGTGTTTAATTCTGACGCAAATTTGTTTGTCGATTGCATACGATATTCCATGATGGCTGAAAATAATACGTCTGAGAGTATTTTCCATGATGCTATTGAATTGAACTTAATACTTATGTTGGACGAAAATTATAACCTAAATATCAGGGCTTTGGCGCTCTTGGCTGACTACGTTGAACTAGGCGTGCCTATGTCATCGCAAGGAGTTTCGAATTGATTGCTGAAGATCAAAAATTTAAGAACATGAAAATACATTTGGACGGCGGTACTTTTATCCGCTGTCATTTCGAAGCCTGTACTATTGTTTTTTCGGGTGTCGTTGGATCTCATCTAGAAGGAAATCGGTTCGAGTCTTGCACCTTTGCTTTTTCTGGTCCTGCTCACTCTATGATCCGATATTTGTCATTCCTATCTCAAGCTGGCGACGTTGGCAGAGATACGGTTTCGAACCTATTCGCTGCAATCCAGAGCAGCCCGAAAACAAAAAGTTTTCAAACGCCGAGTAACTTAAACTAAATTTTCTGAAGACGGGATATATAACTGTGAGTGCGCAAACCTAACGATTTTCCGATCCTGTTTCGCCCTGATGTTTTCATATTTGCGCTTATGCGGGCTCGGCCATGCTGCGCAGCAAACGCTTTGTCCTCGATGTCGATTGTTATGGTATCCAGCGTTTGATCGTTTCTTCCCCGCGCCTTGTTTCGCGCGGCTTGCGCCGTTACATCACGGCCAACAGTTTTCCAATTCCCGCGCAGACTTTCCGTCGCGCCGCACACTTAGCGGAGGCAGCCCCTATGGCACGCCAGTTCATCTACCACATGCAGGGCCTCACCAAGACGTACACGGGCGGCAAGAAGGTGCTCGATAACGTTCACCTGTCCTTCTACCCGGACGCCAAGATCGGTGTGCTCGGCCCCAACGGTGCCGGTAAATCGACCTTGCTGAAAATCATGGCCGGTACGGACAAGGACTGGACCGGTGAAGCGTGGGCGGCCGACGGCACCAAGATCGGCTATCTGGAGCAGGAACCGCATCTCGACCCCGAGCTGAATGTTCGTGAGAACGTGATGACCGGTCTTAAAGAGAAAACGAGCATCATCGACCGCTACAACGAGTTGATGATGAACTATTCCGACGAAACTGCTGATGAAGGCGCTGCACTTCAAGACCAGATCGACGCTGAGGGTCTTTGGGACTTGGATGCGAAAGTCGATATGGCGATGGACGCGCTGCGCTGCCCTCCCGGTGATGCTGACGTTACTCCGCTTTCCGGTGGTGAACGCCGCCGTGTTGCGCTTTGTCGTCTGTTGCTGTCGGAACCCGATCTGTTGCTGCTCGACGAACCGACCAACCACCTCGACGCGGAAACCGTGTCATGGCTCGAAAAACATCTGCGCGAGTTCAAGGGCGCCGTGATGATCGTGACCCATGACCGCTACTTCCTCGACAATGTGACGGGCTGGATTCTCGAACTCGACCGCGGGCAGGGCATTCCCTACGAAGGCAATTATTCCGCCTATCTGGAAAAGAAGAAAAAGCGGATGGTGCAGGAAGGCCGCGAGCAGGACAGCCGTATGCGCCAGCTCGACCGTGAACGCGAATGGATGGGCACCAGCCCGAAAGCGCGACAGGCGAAATCGAAGGCCCGTATCAACAAATATAACGATCTTGTGGAAGCGGCTGACCAGCGCAAACCTTCCGACACGCAGATCGTCATTCCTGTGGCAGAGCGTCTTGGCCAAGTGGTGATCGAAGCTGAAAACGTGTCGAAGGGTTTTGGCGACCGCCAGCTCATCGAGAACCTGTCGTTCAAACTGCCCGCCGGTGGTATCGTCGGCATCATCGGTCCCAACGGTGCCGGTAAAACGACGCTGTTCAAGATGATCACCGATCAGCTCGACCCCGACACCGGCACCATGCGCGTGGGCGAAACCGTGAAGCTGGGCTACGTCGACCAATCCCGCGACAGCCTCAACCCTGACGCCACCGTTTGGGAAGAAATTTCCGGTGGTGCCGAGGTCATCAAGCTGGGCAAGCACGAGGTGAACTCTCGCGCTTATGTCGGCTCGTTCAATTTCCGTAAGGGCGACCAGCAGCAGAAGGTCGGCACGCTGTCCGGCGGTCAGCGCAACCGCGTGCATCTGGCCAAGATGTTGAAGTCCGGCGCTAACGTGCTGCTGCTCGATGAGCCGACCAACGACCTCGACACTGAAACGCTATCGGCGCTCGAAGATGCGCTCGAAGAATTCGGCGGCTGCGCCGTCATCATCTCGCATGACCGCATGTTCCTGGACCGTCTTGCCACCCATATGCTGGCTTTCGAAGGCGACAGCCACGTGGAATGGTTCGAAGGCAACTTCGAGGATTACGAGAAAGATAAGATCCGCCGTCTCGGAGACAACGCGTTGACGCCGAAGCGGATTCACTTCAAGCCGCTGGGGCGCTGATGAACTTATACATCTTGCTTGCTCTGAAGGAGGGCGTCGTGCATCGTTGATCGTCTATTTGATTGCCTCAGGTAAACTAATCAATGTCCTTCTACTATTGGCACACACTTGTCGTGGACGATTTGGCCGGTCCATTCGACGGTCGTGATACGAAAATTCACACCGATACAAACAAAAATCCGGATTGGTCGGATATGTCGATCTCGACGAATATCGGTTCGAGTTCCGTAACGTTTGATGAGGCAGAGTTTTCCGGGAATATAAGCCATTTACTTAATAACCGCACCGACTCATACGGTGAGTACGTGGCATCGTTCCGCGACACGGTGGTTTTCGACACGCTTTCATCTGATACCGACTCTGTCGGCCTCAGGTTTTCAGGCACGCTGTCGGGTGGCGAAGGTAACTCGTTGTATGGACGCGATCTAAGCGCGTCTAACTGGCATACGGTTACTACGACTGTAAGCGCGACAAACGTTTTTACCGGGGTGCGCTATTTCGAGAGTTTCGAGTGGGAATACGGTGTAACCAACAGCATAATTCTCGATATACCGATTTTTGGTCGGCTTGAAGCTTACGACGTGTCGTATTCGATTAGAGTGGACAAAGACAGTTCCGGCTGGCTGTCATTTGACTACGATGTCGACATTGCACAACCCGAAACCGTCGTGGTTTCCTCAAGTTCCGGGCTACACGCCGACAGCACTGATATAGAAAATATCATCGTTTTGACGCATGGTTGGCAGCCGTACTTATTGTCCAGACCGGACGAAATTGAAGGCCTTGCGACCTTGCGGGATGCTTTGGAGGCGAGACTGGAAGCCGAAGGTGTTCGGGACAATACGCTTATAGTGGAATACAAATGGCCGGATTCGGTTACGCCGCTGAATTTCCTCGCTTACGGAGAGGCGCGCGATGCAACTTACAATGCGGGACTACAGCTTAGTTCAAGCTTGGGTTCTCTAATTGGGGTGATCGACTCAAAAGATGAGGAGCGGGCAAGTCCTAATGTTCATTTTATCGGGCACAGTTTGGGCACATTGGTAAACGCGTTTGCTGCTCAATCACTATCATCGACCGATTATGTTCAGCAGGTAACTATTTTAGACAGTCCCCTTGATCCTGCAAAATTCTTTAATTCCTCGGAGTTGGCAGCTCTCGTTGATGGCGGTCTATCCGGTGCGGATGCCATCCCTCATGAACCGTTCTTTTGGACTTACATGAATTCCAGCAATATCGGCTACGTCGATAATTATTACGGCGATCAAACCAGTCTTATTTTCAAGGCGGCGGACAATTACGGACAGCCCATTGTTGGAACTGGACCTATTGTCGGAGAAGGCGGGGTTGTGTTCCCCGGAGCCAATCATGGCGAGGTTGTCGACGAATACGCTGAGATTGTCAGGAACGGGGATTGGCATTCGCCTGCTATAGGCAATCTATCCATCCCTCAGGCTTGGAACCCTCAATCAGTATTTGAGATTTTGGACATTGAGCGTGGCGGAGAGGAAGCCGATGTGCTGGTAGGGGACGATACCCAGAACTGGATTCTCGGTTACGATGGATCCGACTCGCTGATCGGTGGTCTGGACGCAGACCGCATGTTTGGTGGTCGAGGCGACGATTACTACCAAGTTGAGAATATCGCTGATGTCGTAGTTGAACTCGCAGGCGAGGGCGACGATATCATCGATACGTTTGTGTCTTACGACGTACCCGTGAATGTCGAGGTTCTGCGGATGCAGGGGACCGATGATCTGGCCACGAATGGTTCGGTGAACCGCGATATCATTCAGGGCAATTCCGGCGACAATTACATCAACGGTGCTGGTGGTCTTGATGTGATGATTGGTGGTGATGGCAATGACACCTACACCATCGATGACTCACAGGATGCAGTGGTCGAGGCCGTCGGTGGTGGTGATGACGTTATTTATTCCTCTGTCGATTACCTAATGAACCCTGATCAGGAAATCGAAACAGCCATTCTCACTGAGAATGCGGTTACGTTGCGCGGTGATGATTCCGACAATCAGCTGTTCGGCAATGACCTCGTCAATGTTCTCGAAGGCAAAGGCGGCACGGACTATCTGCTTGGGCTTGGCGGCGATGATATTTTTCAGGTGTCAAAAGAGGCTAATGCGACCGACCTCGACGTTTTCGGCGACTTCGAAGGTGCCGGTGTTATAGGCGGCGACCGGATTGCACTCGACGCTGCCCAGTGGGGCATGGACGGCATCGTCACGCAGCTTTCACAAACAAGCTTCGAAGTCTCTCGTGCCGATGGCACCAACGGCCAGCAGTTCATCATCGCCAATCTGGAACAAGGAAATAATGGCTTGTTGATGGGGGATGATTATTATTTTGGTTAGGCAACAAAACGGCGGTTTTTCAATCGCTTGAAGCGGGTAGGCTGGGTGTATTGGCCGGATTAGCTGTTGACGCTACAGGCGCAGCAGCGTTTCTTAGCGGCCATGAGATCATTCCGTTTGGAGAACCCTATGCGACTTTTGAAAACCCTTGCTCTTACTGCCGCTCTTTCCGCATCGCTTGCCATGTCCGTTTCGACATCGGCGCTGGCTGAAGATGCGTCCTGCTCCACAGTCACATTCTCCGATGTGGGCTGGACCGACATCACTGCCACCACTGCTGCGACCACCGAAGTGCTAAAAGCGCTGGGCTACGAGACCGAAATCAAGGTGCTGTCCGTGCCGGTGACATACGTATCGCTGGCCAAAGGCGATGTTGATGTGTTCCTCGGCAACTGGATGCCGACCATGGAAGGTGACATTGCGAAATATCGCGAAGACGGCTCGGTAGAAACCGTTCGCGAAAACCTCGAAGGCGCGAAATACACGCTGGCCGTCAACAAGGCCGCCGCCGATATGGGCATCAAGACTTTCGCCGACATCGCCAAGAACAAAGATGCGCTCGATGGCTCCATTTACGGCATCGAAGCGGGTAACGACGGCAACCGCCTGATTCAGGATATGATCGACAAGAATGCTTTTGGCCTTGAAGGCTTCAAGGTCGTTGAGTCCTCCGAAGCCGGTATGCTGGCACAGGCCACCCGCGCATCGAAAAAGGGCGAGCCTATCGTGTTCCTTGGTTGGGAACCGCACCCAATGAACGCCAATCTGGAAATGTCCTACCTCGAAGGTGGCGATGATTTCTTTGGCCCGAACCTCGGCGGCGCAACGGTCTATACCAACGTGTCCAAAGGCTATGTCGAGAAGTG
The DNA here is from genome assembly GCF_000179775.1 of Ahrensia sp. R2A130. Classification (GTDB taxonomy): domain Bacteria; phylum Pseudomonadota; class Alphaproteobacteria; order Rhizobiales; family Rhizobiaceae; genus Pseudahrensia. The sequence goes on along the minus strand of NZ_AEEB01000003.1, from coordinate 955,854 downwards.
CTCCAATGTCGGCGCGCTGCTGAAAAACCTGAAATTCTCGCTTGCCATGGAAAACGAGATCATGGGCGCGATCTTGAATGACGGCACAGAGCCATCTGCTGCTGCATTGGCATGGATGAAGGCCAACAAAGACATGGTCATGGGTTGGCTCGACGGTGTGACCACCAAAGACGGTGGCGATGCAAAAGCCGCAGTCGAAGCTGCGCTGGCTGGCTAATTCGCCTGTTTGAAAAACCTACGGGGCAGGGCGCGCAACGTCCTGCCCCGTTTCTTGTTTGGTGCGCTGTTTGGAGTTGACGTGTGATGGAATGGCTAACCGACAATAAGATCCCGGTGGGGAAGGCGGCTGAAAGCGTCGTGGATTGGCTCATCGCCAATGGCAGCGCGTTTTTCGATGCGCTGGAAAATGGCCTATCCGTCATTGTGGAAGCCATTCTGGCAGTGCTGCAGTTTCCGCCCCCGCTTATTGGCGTAGCCATAATCACGGTGATGTCGTTCCTGCTGCACCGTTCGATCATCTTCACCATCGCAATGGCGGTTGGGCTGCTTTTCATCGTCAACCAAGGTTACTGGGAAGAGACGACCGAGACGCTGACGCTTGTGCTGTCATCAGCCTTCCTATGCATGGCTATCGGTGTACCGATTGGCATTTATCTCGCGCATCATCCGCGTGCGTTTGCGATTGCGCGGCCGATACTCGACCTCATGCAAACGCTGCCGACCTTCGTTTATCTCATACCGGCCATCATCTTCTTCGGTATCGGCATGGTGCCCGGTCTGGTTGCAACCGTGATCTTCGTCATTCCGGCACCCATTCGTCTGACACAGCTTGGTATCGCGGCGACGCCTGCGGCCCTTCGTGAGGCTGGTACGGCCTTTGGTGCATCGTCATGGCAAATGTTGCGCAAGGTTGAGTTGCCCTATGCGCTTCCGCAAATCATGGCGGGGCTGACACAAACAATCATGCTGTCCCTCTCCATGGTAGTCATTGCTGCGCTGGTGGGGGCTGATGGTTTGGGCATTCCCATCGTGCGGGCGCTGAACACGGTGAACACATCGCTCGGCTTTGAGGCCGGTTTCGTGATTGTCGTTCTGGCGATCCTGCTGGACCGATTGCTGCGCGTGAAGAAGACATCGTGATGACCGCTTCTTCTGAAATTGCAAAGCCCATCGTTTCCTTCAAGGACGTCTCTATTGTCTTCGGGGCTGCGCCAAAGACCGCACTACCGATGATCGACGAAGGTCGAAACCGCGCCGAAATTCAGGAAGCGACCGGCCAAATTCTCGGTGTTGCGGAATGTTCGCTCGACGTCATGCCCGGTGAAATCGTCGTTCTTATGGGCCTGTCCGGTTCTGGAAAATCAACGCTCTTGCGCGCGGTCAACGGGCTTAACCCCGTCGTGCGCGGCTCCGTGGAAGTGGCGATGACTGACGACCTTGTCACCATGGCCGATCCTGCTAAAGCCAATCGCTCTACCCTGCGGAAACTGCGGCAGCAACGGGTTGCGATGGTATTCCAGCAATTTGGCCTGCTGCCATGGCGTAGCGTGCGCGACAATGTAGGCTTCGGATTGGAACTTTCCGGCATGGGCAATGCAGCTCGTCGCGAACGTGTCGATGAGCAACTTGAACTCGTCGGCTTATCGGACCGTGGCGACAGCATGGTGGGCGAATTGTCTGGCGGCATGCAGCAGCGTGTTGGCCTTGCGCGCGCGTTCTCCACTCAAGCACCGATCCTGCTCATGGACGAGCCGTTTTCCGCGCTGGACCCACTGATCCGTGACAAACTTCAGGATGATTTGCTGGAACTGCAGGAACGGTTGAAGCGCACTATTATTTTTGTCAGCCATGACTTTGAGGAAGCCATCAAGCTGGGCAACCGCATTGCGCTTATGGAAGGTGGTCGTATCATCCAAACCGGTACGGCGCAGGATATTTGCCTCAACCCTGCGACAGACTATGTGGCCGCGTTCGTGGAGCACATGAACCCGCTTTCCGTGCTGACCTCAGGCACGATTTCCACGGCCATCATCGGCTCCGACACGCCTTCGGGTCCATCCGTTGCCTACGACATGGCGCTTGGCCCGCTCATGGAAAAACTGCTCGATAGCGGCGGTTCGCTGGAGGTTACGAAGGACGGGCGTGTGGTTGGTATGGTCGGCATGGCTGACGTGGTGGCCGCGCTCAACCGTCGCTAAGTCGTACTTCGATCACACACGATAAAGCCGCTGCTCCGGAATACGTGCCTGCACTTTCTCGCCCGGTTTGATCGTGCCAGGTTTTTCGACCCACGCCACCAAACCGCGGCGGTTTCGCGCGGCTTTTACAAAGTCCAGTTCCACATCATCGCGGCCTTCGAAATGGCTGGCAATCGCACGGCCCGAAACACGGCAAGGCGCGTTGTCGCCGTCGATACGAAGCGTAACGCCACCTTCGAAAAACAGACATGTACGGGGTGGGAGTAGCGTAAGATCTTCGATCCCGTCGATCGTGAGATTCGCGCCGATCCATTCCGGTTTGATCTCTGGCAAGTCGAGAGCGCGCGCAACAACGCGCAACTCAGCAGGAGACAGAATGGAGAGCTGACGCTCGTTCGCCATTTCCGTGCCACGTGGATACCACGGTTCACGCCCACCGGATTTGCGCATATGGCCCGCATGATAATCGCCGGGAATGCCCGCAAAATCGAGGTCAAGCTGGTCCACCGCTTCGGTGCTAAAGCTGTTGCCCTTTGCTTTGAAGGTGCCTGAAACCACAGCATCAATGCGCTGTGCCTTCACCACATTGTCGGCCTCGTGATGGTTTGCAAACAGGTCGGCCATGTTAAAAATCTCTCTTCTTCGATGTGCCGTTCATAATGCAGGTTGTCTGTTTGCAAAAGCATTTGCGTGCCTCAAATCCACCTCGCATTTTCGTTAGCGTATGTTCTGGAACGCAGCCACGCCAGCCGCGTTGGTTTCTCAACAGTCCTCTTCAATCAGGTGCTTTCATGATCCGTTCGCTTCTTGCATCCGTCGCCATCACTGCTTTCACGTTGACGCCAGCCCTTGCTGAAACCTTCCCCATTGAGGGGTCGCAAGGCACGAAATTACAGGGCGAGGCAGTCGCCAGTTTCGATCAACCTTGGGCCATGACGTTCATGGATGACACGCGTGCGCTGGTCACCACCAAACCGGGCAAGCTCATCGTGGTTGATACGACCGATGGCTCCACAACCGAAGTGACGGGCGTGCCCAAAGCCACCGTTGGCGGGCAGGGTGGTATGGGCGACGTGGTGCTGCATCCCGACTTTGCGAGCAATGGCATGATCTATCTGTCTTTCGTTGAAAGCCTTGATGGTGGTGCCACACGCGGCGCCGTGGTGGTGCGCGGCAAGCTGGTTATGGCTGAAGGCAAGCCTCCTGCGCTGGAAGGGATCGAACCAGTATGGACCCAGCTTCCGAAATTACCGGGGCAGGGGCACTTCTCTCACCGCATCGCATTTGGGCCGGAGGGCAGCCCGCAAGCAGGCAATCTTTTCATCACATCCGGAGACCGCCAGAAGCAGACACCGGCGCAGTCTTGGGACATGGCGCTTGGTAAGGTCATCCGCCTGAATGATGATGGTTCTGTACCTGCGGATAACCCGTGGCAGGACAAGGGAGAACTGGCGAAGACGTTTTGGTCCACCGGACACCGCAATCTCTTGGGCATCGACTTTGATGCTTCCGGCCAGCTTTGGACGAACGAGATGGGTCCTAAACACGGTGATGAATTGAACCGCATCGAGGTTGGCAACAACTACGGTTGGCCGGTCGTTTCCAACGGCGACAACTATAACGGCGTGCCAATTCCCGACCACGACACGCGACCCGAATTCAACGCACCGGAGGCCTTCTGGGTACCGTCCATCGCACCTGCTGGGCTGGTAATCTATGACGGCGACACATTCGCCGACTGGAAAGGCGACGCCTTCATCGGTGGCCTCGTCAGCCAAGCGTTGATCCGTGTGGATATCGCCGCAGATGGTTCTGCTAGTGAAGCCGAGCGCTATTCGTGGAGAAAGCGTATCCGTGAAGTCGAGCAAGGGCCGGATGGAGCGATCTGGGTGCTTGAGGATCGCGACGGTGGCCGCCTCGTGAAGCTTACACCAGCCGGTTAGACATCGTCCGGATCGAATGGCTCCGGCAGATCTTCGGGGTTCTCCAAACCCCGTGGGCTGCCCCACTCCCGCAACTTGTCGTCAATCTCACCTGCCACAAAAAATCGTGCTGATTCGTGATCGTAGCCGTCGTCGCGAAGCTCGTCGTAGTCGGTGTGCATGTGCCGTATATGCGCGACGGTGGCCAAAAACGCACCGTCTCGCGGTGCCAATGATCGCATATGTTTGGACCGTGCGGCCTCGGCAATAGGCGCAAAATCAGCATAGGGCGCGAGCGGAATAAGCTCCCGCAGAGCTTTGTTGATAGCCTTCTGTCGCGGTGTCGTGGCGCGCATCAGCTTAGCGGGCTAGCCGCGATTCCAGCCAATGGGCGGCCTGCAGAGCTTTGGCGTCCTGCCCGAACGGAGCGATGATCTGAATACCAAGTGGAAGCCCTGTGCCATCGGCCAAACCTGCAACGTTGACGCAGGGCATGCCGAGTAACGTCCACAAGCGGTTGAAGCTGCTGTCGCCGGTAAACCCCAAACCTTCCGGTGCGGCACCCGTTGACGATGGAGCAATGAGCACGTCGCATTTATCAAACAGATCGCGGCTCGCCTTACGTGCGCGGTTGGCGATGCGTCTTGCGTCATCATAGGCGTCCGGCGTCACCGTTTCGCAGTTATCGAGATAGTCGCGCAAAGGCCCGCTCAACAGATCGCGGTGGTTCATGGCCTCGAAGGCCAACGCGTGTCGGGCCTCGAATTCTTGAATGGGGGTATGGGCCGCGTGAGCTGCTGCGACTGCCGTAGGCTCTTCGATATTGGTAACAGGCGCGCCCCAAGCTTTGGCGCGCTTGGCAGCGTGGTTGACAGCCTCGCGCATATCGACGCTCATTAGGTCGTCGATTGTAGACGCAAGAAGCCCGAAGCGCGGCGGTGTCTCATCGGTCCCGGAAACATACAAATCGCGCCCTGACATGGCTGAAGCCACAAAGGCACAATCGGCTGCGGTGGCTGCAAAAAACCCCGGTGTGTCCAGCGACCAGGAAAAGTGCTTCATGCCCACTGTAGGGAACAAACGAAAGCTCGGTTTATAGCCTGACACGCCGCAAAAGCTGGCAGGACGAATAACCGAACCACCGGTTTGCGAGCCTATGGCAGCCGGAAAAAAGCCTGCCGCAACGCCTGCAGCGGAACCGGAGGATGAGCCGCCCGGCGTGTGATTATGGTTGTGCGGATTGCGGGTCGCGCCGGGCGTAAACCATGCAAATTCCGTCGTTACCGTTTTGCCCGCAATGGTGCCGCCAGCGCGCCGCAGCATGGAAACGAGCGCAGCATCAGCTGCCGGAACATGGTCTTCGTAGATCGGCGAACCGTAGCAGGTTAGTGCATCTGCCGTGTCGAAAATATCCTTCACCCCAACCGCGATACCAGCCAACGGGCCTTTGTCCGGTTCGGTGTCAGGGTTGCGGTGGCTGTAGATGTTGAGATCAGCTTCGCGCTCTGCCGTTGCTTCATCACCAAGCCGAAGTGCTGCGGTAGCTGACAGCTCGCCACGTTCGATCTGTCGGGCAATATCTTGCGCGCGCAATGGTGCGAGAGGGTGCGAGTTCATGGCCGTGTTTTCTGTTATCAGCGTGGCGCGATACGTTTCCATAACCTGCCGTCGATCGCGATCAAACCGCTAAGAATGAGCGCCATCCCCACAATGTGTCGCGTTTCTAGCGTTTCACCGAGAAAGATCATTCCCAACACTATTGCCGAGGGCGGCACCAGAAAGGTTACGAGGGAGACATTCACCGCGCCTGCCTTTGACAGAATTTCGAAAAACAGGATGTAGGCGAAGGCGCTGCATATCACTGCCAAAGCAATCACGCTCCAGATTGCCAGCGCCGAAGGCATCGGCAGTGCCCACGGTTGGTCCCAGAGCAATGCCAGTGGTGCGATGAGTATTGTGGATGCTGTGAGCTGCCCGCGTGCGGTTTCCATTGGTGGCACTTCAGCAAAGCGCTTTCCGAACACGCTGGCAAAGCCGTAGGAAATTGTTGCCCCCAGCACCGAAAGCTGCGCCCAAGCGGATGCTTCCAGTCCTGCAAATGCGGCGCTGCCGATAAGCGTTGCAACTCCTGCAAAACCCAAAATAATACCTACCACCTTAGGTGCCGACATACGCTCGTCGCTGGTGGTCTGGTGAGCGATCAGGACAGTCCAGATGGGTGTCATCGCATTGACGATTGCGGCCAGTCCTGCGCCGATTTCCTTTTGGCCAATGAAGATGAGCAGAAAGGGGATGATATTGTTCAGCACCCCCATGATGGCAAAATTCTTCCACGCTTCGCGGTTGTGCGTGAAGCCGGTGCGCCAGAAAATAAGGACCGCATTAAGAGTGAGCGATGCCAGCGCGACACGCAGCAAGACTAACGTCAGCGGTGGGATTTCCAGAACAGCGATACGGGCGAATAGAAACGACCCGCCCCAGATGAAGGCCAGCAGAAACAACATGGCCCAGATGCGGGCGGATGGGGCGGGGTGTGATGTCATCGCCCGCCTGTCGCACCTTCAGCGTTCCGCAACCACCCGATAATGGTTTTCGTAGATTCTATTCACAGATGCGATAAGGGTTGGGATTACCGATTGTGCGGCCCAAATCGAGGTGCAGATGCGTGGCGTGTGCAGCGTTCGAGCCGGGGCCAAGAACGGTGGTGAAGTAATCGCAAGCGCCTTCGCGGACGGCGTTGAAATAGGCAGCTTCCCGCTCCTTCATGCCGCTTGAATCCCGAACGTCGATAACCGTGCCATCAGCGAAGCTGAATGAGAGAATATCCAGACCATAGCCGAAAGCGTGTTCAGACAATTTGCCTGTCAACGCGTTGTTGCGACGGCGGCACTGGAAGCCTGTTCCTGCTGTGATTTTCGTCAGTTGAGTTTCGAGATGAATTTGTGCGAGCGGCTGCGCGCGGTAAGTTATGTAGTTGGAAAGTGCTGTTGCGAACACGCAATCAACCGTTGCTTGCGATGACAGCGAGACCGGCATTGGGCCTGAAAATGTTGTGACGGAAATCGGCTGCTGAATACGGCACTCAGGATATTTGCCCTTTGGCGATGGCGATGTTTGCGCGTCACTCTTGGCAGCGAGTTCAGGAATGCACTGAGCACTGACCACCCTTTGCGGGCGAGGTTTCGATGCGGGGTCGGGCTTTTTTTCAGATTTTAATTCAACGGGTTTGCGGCGTGTCGGCTCTGCGGTTTGTTGATTTTCTTCAATGGTTTGCTGTGGTTTTCTGTTTTCTTGAGTCGGTTTTTGCGCGGGCTCAATGACCTGCGGTGATGCAGGCGAATTGCGCGGTGCCGGTAGCGTTACATCTGCTTGCGGAGCGGTATCAGCCAGATCATCATCTTCCACGCGTCCGCCTGGAATATCGTCCGGCAGCACATCGTCTGGAACAGTTTTCTGACCTGATACAGGTCGCGGGTCGGGCGTCGCAACCTCACCCTTCCGGCTGAGCAATTCTCGCTCGACAGGACCGGCCAAAGCGGTGGAACCGATGCTGACTGCAATGGCGCTGGCAAGAAGGTGGCGGACAAGAGCCATGTTGATTTCGGTCTCCGTGATGATCGGTCACGATTGCAGATTTGGTGCGTGGCGGTCTAGGTGGCTTAAAGTTTAGCTCGGTGCCGTCACATGACCCAACCCCTCAAAACCAAAAGCGTTGCCATTATTGGAGCCGGCATGGCTGGCTTTGCTGCCGCCAAGATATTGGCCGATGATGGCTACAAGCCGGTGATGTTTGAGAAAAGCAAAGGCATCGGCGGCCGTATGGCGACGCGACGTATCGATGACGAGGTCGCTTTCGACCATGGCGCACAGTACGCGCGGGTACGAAGCGATGAGTTTCTCGCATTTCTGGTTGGTTTGGGTGACTCTGCGGGCGTTTGGACGCCCCGCGTAAAGGACGACACGGTTGCGACCGATAAGCCGCTTTATGTTGGCGTGTCCGGTATGAACCGGTTGCTGGAACCACTGCGCGAGCGTGTTGACCTTCGTCTCAATACTTTGGTTTCGGGCCTGCTGGTTGGCGCTGATGGTGTGATCATAACTCTCGAAGATGGTTCTACAGAGAGTTTTGATCGTGTGATTTGCACCATTCCCGTACCCCAAGCACGGGTGCTGTTTGGTACGGATCAAGCGTTGGTCGATGCAATGTCGGTGGTCGAAGTTGATCCATGTTGGTCGCTGATGGTGACATTTGAACAACCGCTGGGCGTTACTTTTGATGCTTGGCGCAACGTCAGCGACGAACTCGGCTGGGTCGCGCGCAACACGTCGAAGCCGGGTCGAAATGGCCTTGATTGTTGGGTTGTCCATGCGCGTGGCGATTGGAGCCGCGAACACCTTGAGCGGACCAAGGAAGACATTGCGCCGGACATGCTGGCAATGTTCGCGGATGCTGTGAGCATCGATTTTCCAGAGGTGCGGTCTGCCCGCGCCCACCGCTGGCGCTATTCGCAAACAGTCACGCCACTGGGGCAGTCTTACCTTCAATCCGCCGACGGTCGCTGCTTTATCGGCGGCGATTGGGCGTTGGGTGGGCGCATCGAAGCGGCATTCGGTAGCGGCACGGAGATGGGCCGTGCCGCCATTGCCGCGCTAGGCTGATGCTTTCCCGTAGCCACCGGCTGCGGGTGTGTTGAGGATGACGGCTTCGCCGGCGACGACTTCGGTTTGTTCGGCTGGTGCTAAAAGTTGAATCGTACCATCCAAGCGGCGAATTTCGGTCTTGCCGCATTCGCCATTGCCACCGCCCGCAATGCCACGCGGGGCGTTAAGGCGGCTGGAGCCGATGATGGCGCAGGTCATGTCTTCGAGGAACCGCATGCGTCGCGTCGTTGCATCACCGCCGCGGAATTCCCCTGCGCCGCCGGAGCCGCGACGGATGGAGAATTCCTCCAGCACAACTGGGTAGCGCATTTCCAGAATTTCGGGGTCCGTCATGCGCGTGTTGGTCATGTGCACATGCACGGCGTCGGCACCGGGGAAGGCGTTGCCTTTGCGGTCGATACCTGCGGGGGAACCGCCACAGACGGTTTCGTAATTCTGGTGGCGTTCATTGCCGTAGGTCAGGTTGTTCATGGTGCCGGGGGCGTTGGCAAATGCGCCAAGCGCTTCGAATAAGCAGTTGGTGACGTGCTGGCTGGTTTCCGTGTTGCCAGCGATCACGGCTGCGGGATAGACGGGGCGCAACATGCAGCCATCTGGCACTATGATGTCGATGGGTTTCAGGCACCCTGCGTTCATGGGGATGTTGCCGTCCACCATCATGCGGAACACGTAGAGCACGGCTGCACGGGTGACGGGCAGGGGTGCGTTGAAATTGTTCTTCTGCATGTCCGACGTGCCGGTGAAGTCCACCGTCGCCTTGCGGGCGGCTTTATCAACGGTAATCTTGGCGACGATTTTCTGGCCGGTATCCGTGGGATACACCGCCTCGCAATCAGACAATTGGTCGATGACGCGGCGCACGCTTTCTTCGGCGTTGTTCTGAACGTGGGTCATATAGGCATCGACGACGTCCTGCCCGAAATGGGTGACCATCTTGCGAAGTTCGGCAACGCCTTTTTCGTTGGCGGCCACTTGGGCGCGCAAGTCGGCCATGTTCTGGCTAACATTGCGGCAAGGGTATTTGTGGCCGGTCAGTACGGCCGCCATTTCGTCTTCGCGGAAACGGCCTTCATCGACGAGTTTGAAGTTGTCGATCAACACACCTTCTTCTTCCACATGGGTGGCGAGTGGTGTGGCGGAACCGGGGGCGAGGCCACCGACATCGGCGTGGTGGCCGCGCGAGGCGACGTAGAACAGGATTTCGTCTTCTTTAGCGTCGGCGGAAAGTTCACCACCGAAGACGGGCGTGACGACAGTGATGTCCGGCAAGTGAGTGCCACCATTGTAAGGGGCGTTCAGCACATAGACATCGCCGGGTTTCATCGTGCCTTTGTTCAATTCGATGATGGTTTCCACAGAGCGGTCCATGGAGCCCAAATGCACCGGCATGTGGGGCGCGTTGGCGACAAGCTGACCGTCTGCATCGAAGACGGCGCAGGAATAATCGAGGCGCTCCTTGATGTTCACCGAGTAGCCGGTGTTCTGGAGCGTCACCCCCATCTGTTCGGCAATCGACATGAACAGGTTGTTGAACACTTCGAGCAACACGGGGTCGGCAGCGCCGTCCGTGCCGATCACAGCCTCGCGGGCCATCTTCTCGGTGCGGGTGAGGATGATGTGATCGAGGGCGTTGATCTCGGCAGACCATCCGGCCTCCACAACAATTGTCTGGTGGTCTTCGATGATGAGCGCGGGGCCGGTGAATGTGTTTCCTGGTGCGAGGTTTGCGCGACGGAACACGTCAGCGTCGTGGGCAGCGTTTGTAGAGAACATGTGTGTCGATGCGGACGCTGTAATACTGCGTGCATCGAGCGAATGTTCCGCTTCACTTGCGGATGCACCACCGCCGACAGCTTCCAATTCGATCGCTTCCACGATCAACGGCTTGTCGAAGGCAAAGCCGAACTGTGCGCGGTGGGCCTCTTCGAATGAAGCGCGCATGGCGGCTTCATCGGCCAGCGGCACGGCAATCGGGGTGTCGGTGCCATCGTATCGTAAGTGAATGCGGGCGTGGGTTTTGGTCTCGTCGGCAGGCACGCCTTGGCCGAGAACTTCTTCACGCACGGCTTTGTCCAGTTTGGCACGCCATATTTCGATCTGGGCCAAACCATCAGCGTCTAGCGGTTGAATGATGGCTTGCGAGCGGCTGGCGCGAATGTCTGCCAAACCCATACCGTAAGCGGACAGAATGCCGGAAAACGGGTGGATGACAACTTTCGTCATGCCCAGATTGTCGGCCACAGCACAGGCGTGTTGGCCGCCTGCGCCGCCGAAGCAGGTGAGGGCGTAGCCCGTCACGTCGTAGCCGCGCTGGACGGAAATGGTCTTGATGGCGTTGGCCATATTGTCGACCGCAATGCGAAGGAAGCCATCGGCAACCTGTTCAGGTGTGCGGCCATCGCCGATTTCTGCAGCAAGTGCGGTGAATTTTTCACGCACGGTTTCGACATCGAGTGGCTGGTCCTGATCGGGGCCGAAAATCGCGGGGAAGTTTTCCGCCTTCAGTTTGCCCACCATGATGTTGGCGTCGGTCACCGTTAGCGGTCCGCCACGGCGATAGCCTGCAGGGCCGGGGTTGGCGCCAGCGGATTCCGGGCCGACGCGGAAACGACCGCTTTCGTAGAAGAGGATGGAGCCACCACCGGCAGCGACGGTATGGATTCGCATCATGGGCGCGCGCATGCGAACGCCAGCAACTTCGGTTTCAAACGCCCGTTCGTATTCGCCGTCGCAATGGGAAACGTCCGTGGACGTGCCACCCATATCGAAGCCGATGACCTTATCGAAGCCGGAAAGAGCAGATGTTTCCACCGCACCCACGACGCCACCGGCGGGGCCGGAAAGGATTGCGTCCTTACCCGCAAACAGGTCGGCATCGGTGAGGCCGCCAGAGGATTGCATGAACATGAGGCGCGGTTGGTCTGTCGCGTCGCCGCCCAATTCGCGGCGAACCTGATTGACGTAGCGGCGCAGGATAGGTGACAGGTATGCGTCCACGACTGTGGTGTCACCACGACCGACGAGTTTGGCCAAAGCGGAAACTTCATGGCTGACAGAAACCTGAGCGAAGCCCACGGAGCGGGCGAGTTCAGCGACAGCCTGCTCATGTTCTGGGTATTTCCATGCGTGCATGAAGGCGATGGCGATGGCATCGACACCGGACGCGCGCACGGCTTCGAACTCAGCGCGGATGGCGTCGAGGTCGGGTGCAGCTTCTACGTTGCCGTCTGCCAGCACGCGCTCATCGACTTCTACAACCTGCTCGAACAGCTCTGCTGGTTTGATGATCTGACGGGCGAAAATATCGGGGCGGGCCTGATAGCCGATGCGAAGTGCGTCACCGAAGCCGCGGGTGATGAACAGCGCCACGCGGTCGCCCTTGCGTTCCAGCAGCGCGTTGGTGGCGACCGTGGTCCCCATTTTCACCGCGCCGATGCGGGCGGCGGGCAGCTTTTCGCCACGTGGCACGCCAAGCAGATTGCGGATGCCTTCGATGGCGGCATCGGGATAGGCTTCCGGGTTTTCCGACAGCAGCTTGTATGGATGCAGCGACCCGTCAGGCGCACGGCCAACGAGGTCTGTGAATGTGCCGCCACGGTCGATCCAGAAATCCCATTTGCCGCTCATCTTGATATTCTCCATACTCCCGATATGGGTGAGTTGTCGGCAATTTGTCGATAAATTGTCAATGAAAAACTTCTTATCAGCCATGATAGATGTGAGTGACTACAGGAGACGAGATGGCAAAGCAGAACAATAATGGGCAGCTCGGCCCCATCGTTTCGTCATCGCATCTGGCCGATGGTGCGATGCCTGCGCTGTCTGAAATGGAGTTCGCGCTTATCGTGGCGCAGAGCGCATTCGCCCGCTGGACGACCCGCTGCATGGACGCTGCCGGGCTGACAGGACTGACCTCACTTGAGGTGCTCGTCTTGCATTCCGCCCACCACCGCGAGCGGGCGAAAACGCTGGGCGATTTGTGCACGGTGTTGAACATCGAAGACACGCATCTGGTCAGCTATGCGGTGAAGAAACTGGTAAAGCTGGGGCTGGTGGAAAGCGGCAAGCGCGGTAAGGAGAAGACTGTTGCTGCGACCGAAAAAGGGCGCGAGGCATGCGAAAAATACAAGAACGTCCGTGAGACTTTGCTGGTTTCCAGCATAGTGGAAATGGGTTTGAACGAGGACGAAGTGAGCCGCGTGGCGGGGCTGCTTCGGGCGATTTCCGGTCAGTACGATCAAGCTGCTCGCGGTGCGGCCAGCCTTTAGGGAGATGACGATGGAATACGTACAGCTAGGCCGCACTGGCACACAGGTTTCGAAACTTTGCTTGGGCTGCATGTCGTTCGGCACGCCCGGTGGGCCGACGCATCCTTGGGTAATTCCCGAAGCCGATGGCGAGCCATTCTTCAAGCTGGCTGTGGAGAGCGGTATCAATTTCTTCGATACGGCGGATCACTACAATTACGGCGATAGCGAAGAGATCACCGGACGGATGCTCAAGAAATTCGCGCGGCGCGACGAAATCGTGGTGGCGACCAAGGTTGGTCTGACCATGGGCGAGGGACCGAACAAGCGCGGGCTTTCGCGCAAGCGCATTATCGAAGGCGTTGATGCATCACTGAAGCGGTTGCAGATGGATCATGTCGATCTGCTCTACGTGCACCGTCTCGACCCCGACACGCCGGATGAGGAAATGCTGGAAGCACTCGATCATGTGGTTCGAGCGGGCAAGGTCATCTACCCCGCCGCATCGTCGATGTATGCGTGGCAATTTGCGAAGCTGCGTGAGATGCAAAAGGCAGCCGGTTACACGCCGTTCGTTGCAATGCAGAATCTCCTCAATCTGGCTTACCGCGAAGAAGAGCGTGAGATGTTGCCTTATTGCGAGGCGGAAGGTGTGGCGGTGGTGCCATGGAGCCCGATTGCGCGGGGCTTTCTTGCTGGTAACAAACCGAAAGAAGGCGAGGGAACCAACCGCGCCAAAATCGATAAGGCGGGGCATCTGTTCGGCGCCAAGCAGGATTACGCGATTTTAGAACGGGTGCAGGCGGTGGCGGAGCAGATCGGAACTTCACCGGCTCAGGTCGCCTATGCGTGGGTGTTGCAACATCCAAACGTCACCGCACCTATCGTCGGTGCAACGAAACTGCACCAGCTGGAAGAGGCGATAGCGGCTTGTGATGTGAAGCTGACTGCAGCGCAGATCAAACGGCTGGAGACGCCTTACAAACCGCGTGCCGTGATGGGACATCAGTAAAGGTTATTTTTGACCCACGCTTTTTTGTCCAATACGGGCGCGACGACCAAGCAGCACCATTGCCAACACCGCGACCGCAAACAGCACTGTTTCAAACGTTACCGCTTCGCCCAGTAAAGCCGCAGCAATAGCTAGAGTGAAGAATGTTTGCAGCAATTGCAGTTGGCCGATGCGCGACAGGCCGCCCATGCGGAGGCCGGTGTTCCAGGCAAAGAAACCGAGAAACATCGAGAACAGGCTGACGTAGCCAAAGGATAGCCAGTGGCTCGTTTCGGCGGCGACGAATGATGCAGGGTCCGCGAGCCACCATGTTGCAAATAGAGAGGCCGGCAGCATTAGAACCAACGCCCAGCAGATCACTTCCCAGCCGGGCAGATGAGCTGATAGTTTGCCCGATACAACGTAGCCAGCAGATGCGGTAACCGCAGCGAGCAACAACCACAGATCACCGACTTCGGTGCCGGTTTTCCCGCCACCGGCTCGCAATGTGTAGATGATGACCAGCACAGCGCCTGCGATTCCGCAAATCCAGAACAGGGCGGATGGTCGTTCGCCTGCCCACAAGGCTGCGAAGATTGCTGTCGTGAGCGGCAGAATTCCCAGAACTACACCGCCGTGTGCAGATGGCACGGTGACCATGGCCAGCGCCATGAAGCCGGGAAAACCGAAGACCAAAGTAACGCCTGCAAATGTGAGCGCGGTCCAATGGTGGAACGGAAATTTGCGCTTCATCACAAGCAAGGTAGCAGTGGCGAGTATGCCAGCAGCGGCGGCGCGCGCGAACGTCAAAAAGCCGGGGTCGAACACTTCCACGCCGATGCGGGTCGCTGGAAGCGTGCCTGCAAAAATAATGACGCCTGTCAGACCCAGCACGATGGCGAGAGCTGGTGGCCCGGATTGGGGAGCACTGCTTGGCGCGGTGGACATGTCAGGTGGCTCTCATCACAGCGAAGTTGCAGCCGTGGCATAAAACAGTCTCGCGGCGAAAGCCCTTGCGTGATAAGATTCGCAAATGTCGATCTGGACCGATATCGGTGACTTTCTGGGCACCACCGTTCCTGCCGCTTTTACGCAGGTGGTCGAACAGGTGCGAACTGCGTTTGTCGGCGACCCGGAAACCCGCAGAAAGGTTTCCTTTTCCGTAGCCATTATTGCGCTTTCGGCAAAAATGGCGAAGGCGGATGGCGTGGTTACGCAGGACGAGGTATCCGCTTTCCGCGAGATTTTCGCCGTGCCGGACCACGAGCTGGATAACGTTTCGCGCCTCTACAATCTGGCGAAACAGGATGTGGCTGGTTTTCATTCCTATGCCAACCAGGTGCGTTCGCTGTTTCCCGGTGACGACCCGACCGATGCCGATATTTTGACCGACGTGCTGGATGCACTGTTTCACATCGCCAAGGCAGACACGTTTATCCACGAGAATGAGTTGCTGTTTCTAGAAGATATTTCCGTTATTTTCGGTTTTGATGCTGCTGCCTTCGAAGGGTTGAAAGCGCGACATATGCTCAATGCTGCGGATAACCCGTATCGCGTTTTGGGTGTCGAGCCAGACCTATCTTACGACGAGTTGAAGACCGCTTACCGTCAGCGGTTGCGGGACAATCACCCTGATAAGCTCATCGCTCGTGGCGTTCCGCCGGAATTCGTGGCCATCGCGAATGAGCGAATGGCCGCGATGAATGTGGCGTGGGAGACGATTGAGAAATTGCATCGACCTGAAACCCCCGATGCCAAATCGACCCAAGCGACCGAAGCTTCGTGAGCCACTCATTCAAAGCCGACAGCCCGAACGTTGACTGGATCGAAGAAGCCGTGAATTTCGGCGAGCGGCGCGGTGTCGATGGGCCTGATATTTTGCTCCTGCATTATACCGGCATGGACAGCGGCGACGGCGCGCTGAAATGGTTGTGTTGTGAAGAGAGCGGCGTGTCGTGCCACTATCTCATCTTTGAAGATGGCCGCACGTTGCAAATGGTGCCGGAGCGCTTGCGGGCGCACCATGCTGGCGCTGGCAGTTGGGAAGGGCGCGAGGACGTGAACTCCCGCTCCATCGGTATCGAGATCGTCAATGGCGGTCACCCGGCAGGCCTGCCGGAATTTCCGCCAGAGCAAATGCAGGCGGTCGCGGATCTGTCGCGCGATATTATCAAGCGCCATGGCATCGCAGCCCATCGGGTATTGGGTCATTCTGATATAGCGCCCGGCCGTAAGGTCGACCCCGGCGAAGCATTTGATTGGTCGTGGCTGTCGCAGCAAGGTGTTGGACTCTGGGTGGAGCCGGTGGAGGCTGCGTCAGGTTTGTTCCTTCAAGAAGGCGACGCCGGAGACCCGGTTCAGGCCCTTCAAGGCATGCTTGAACTTTATGGTTATGGACTGGAATGTGGCGGTAACTTCGACCGCAAGACGCGAGACGTCGTTGAGGCGTTTCAGCGCCATTTTAGGCCCAAACGGGTCGATGGAGTGGCTGATATTGCGACAATTGCGACCTTAAAGGCGCTTTTGGACGCAAAGCTGTTGAAAAACGGCTCTGACTCAATGTAACAAAATGTTACGGAGCGCGATAAGTTTGTGGCAAGGCTGCCTTATTCTGTCCGCCCTTTCATCGTCAGACACTCAAGCTCGCAGACTCCTTATGGTTGTTATGCGTCTGAATGTCTTCGCCACTGTCGGCGTCTCACCTTCGAGTCTTTGGGAATTCGAGATGAAATCTGCTTACTCCGCCGCCTGTGCAGCGTTCCTGTGCGCACTACTCGCTGGATGCCAAACGTCTCAGGTTGGAGTTAGTTCCTATTCCGGACCGGAAGCTTCCACAGCCTCCGTACCGACAGCGCTCCGTAATGAAGCGACAAGTTCAGCACGCACACCGCAGCAGCGTGCAGCAGAGAAGAAGCAGGCCGAGACCGATAAAAAAGAAGCCTCCGGTGAAACACCTTCCGCATTCAGCAACGAAGCAACCAGTTCCGCGATGACGCCAGAAGAGCGTCGTGCGAAACGCGACGAGGCCAAGAACGTGCAGACATCGCTTCTGCCGGGTGTGAAATGGGAAAAGAACGCTGCCAGCGCCGCGATCAAGCCTGCAGCGGAAACAAAATCTAAGCGCCAGACACCGCAAAAGGCGATGAATTCCCGCTACTCGAAATATTCCAGCATTATTCGCCGTCACGCCAAGGCGAACGGCATTCCTTATCGTTTGGCCAAGGCTGTTGTTCAGGTCGAAAGCAACTTCAAAGCCAAGGCCCGTGGTGCCGCCGGTGAAATCGGCTTGATGCAGATCATGCCAACGACCGCCCGCTACATTGGCTACAAAGGTAAGATGGGTGCTCTCTACAATCCTGAGACCAACATCAAATATGGCATGAAATATCTCGGCAAGGCGCACCGCCTCGGTGGTGGCTCAACCTGCGGTACGATCCTGAAATATAACGCCGGTCACGGTGCGAAGAAAATGAACAAGATCAGCCGCAAATATTGTGCGCGGGTTAAGGGCATTCTCGCAAAAGGCTGAATTAGGTAGCGGGCTCTGACTGCACTAGTTTTTTGATCTTCAGCGCTTTTTCAAAATGATCTAACCGGTGCGTTGAAATCCACCAGGTTGCCGCTTCCATCAGAAGTTCAGGGTCATCGTTACGGTTCTTGAAAAACGCGTAGAACGATAATCCAACGGTTTCCCCCTTCTTTTCGATCTTCTTGTCGCACACCTCGATAATTTTCGTTTGCAGCGAATCTCGCATGTGGCTGGCCTGTTTGGTTGGAAGATCGAGGAGTTGTTACCACCTCGATTGAGCGCACGTAATGACGTTGCCGCTGGTGTAGCCGCTCCGGCATTGCTGTTTTCGTTTGACCCGCCGTCATCCACCCCGCACAACGCGGCCACCAGCTGGCTGGACGGCCGCCCTGCACAGAACCGAAAGGGGTGCGGGGAGGAAAGTCCGGGCTCCATGGAAACACGGTGCCGGATAACGTCCGGCGGGGGTGACCCCAGGGAAAGTGCAACAGAAAGCAGACCACCGGCCAGCTTCTTCGGGAGTGCCGGCAAGGGTGAAAGGGTGGGGTAAGAGCCCACCGCAGGCGTGGCAACACGCTTGGCACGGCAAACCCCACCGGGAGCAAAACCGAATAGGGACACGTGAGGTTCGGGCAACTGGATCGGGCCGGTTTTCAGGCTTTTGCGTGTCCGGGTAGGTTGCACCGAGGTGGCGCGCAAGCGTCATCCCAGATGAATGGTCGTCAGCCGTTTTGCGCTTGCGCATGGCGGTTACAGAACCCGGCTTACAGGCCAGCTGGTGCCTTCTTTTACGCCACATATCATGGCGTATTTCAACGCTCCCTTAACCTTCAGGCTTCATCTTCTCTTAACCGCGAGCATTGGTTCGTGAAGGTGCGCGTGCGCGCAGACGGGAATGGTGGAAATCTCTTGTGGCAGGCAGTGATGATCGAGGGGCAGGTGGGGCAGACGTTACGACGCGCCTTCGTTTGCCCTCCACTTCTGTTTTGGGCCGCAGTTACGCGCTTAGCCGTGCGGGTAGGGCGCAGCTTCGCGCAGGCCGCGATACGAAACGTCTTCGTCTTCCCGGTGCACCAAACATGAGCACGCCCGACCAACCCCACATTCCTGTCATGCTGGAGGAAGTGCTTCGCGCGCTTCGTCCGCTTGATGGCTCCACCATCGTTGACGCAACCTTCGGTGCTGGCGGCTACAGCCGCGCCATGCTGGGTGGCGGTGCAACGGTGATTGGTATCGACCGTGACCCTGATGCCGTGGCGGCAGCGCAACCCATGCTAGCAGAATTCGATGGCAGCCTAACTCTACACCACGGCCGTTTTTCTCAACTCGACAAAATTTGTCGCTCTGCCGGTCACGAGACCGTTGATGGCGTGGTTGCCGATATTGGCGTGTCCTCCATGCAGATCGATCAGGCTGAACGTGGCTTTTCCTTCCTGCGCGATGGTCCGCTGGACATGCGAATGGAGCAAAGCGGGCCGTCGGCTGCCGATGTTGTGAACCTGCTGCCCCGCAATGACCTGACCCGCGTCATCGGTATTTTGGGCGAAGAGCGACAGGCATCCCGCGTTTCCGCGCAGATCGTTGAAGACCGCGCCAAGCGCCCCTTCGAGACCACGCTTCAATTGGCGTCGCTGGTCGAAAAAGTTTTGAGCCGTAAGGCGAAGGATAAGATCCATCCCGCCACCCGCACGTTTCAGGCGCTGCGTATTTTCGTCAACGGCGAGTTGGACCAGCTGGCGCAGGCGCTGCTGGCAGCGGAGCGCGTTCTCGTTCCCGGCGGACGGTTGGTGGTGGTGACGTTCCATTCGCTGGAAGACCGGCTGGTGAAGATTTTTCTGAAAGACCGTGCAGAGCAGGCGAGCGGTTCGCGGCACATGCCGGTGGTCGATATCACCACGCCGACATTCAACCAGATCAAGCGTGGCGCAATTTCGGCTTCTGCTGCGGAAGCTGAAATAAACCCGCGCGCCCGTTCTGCGAAGTTGCGGTGGGCTGTTCGCACTGAAGAACCGCCACGGGTTAATTCAAATGGCGATGATCTTTCTATATTCGGGCTGCCGCGTTTGCCCGATCCTGCTTCCATTTCTACAAGCTAAGGCATTTTTGAGATGATCCGCATCACTGACGCTGTTCTGCTTGCGACTGCTATTTGCGGTGCGGTTTACACGTTCCAAATCAAATACGAGGCAGAGGCTGCGGCAAAAGGCATGCGCTCGCTGAACGCTCAGATCGTGGCCCAGAATCGGAAGATCGCATTGCTTCAGGCTGATTGGGCGTTGGAGACCAGCCCGGCCCATCTGCAAATTCTGGCAGACCGCTACGCCAAACAGTTGAAGCTGCAGGAACTGGATTCGCAACAGATCATCGACCGTACGGAACTGCCCGCGCTTCGCATCGAGCGAACCGAGCCTGATGCGGAAATTTACGCCGATAAAGATGGGTCGGTGCTGACAGGCGGTATTGGCGAATTGCTGGAACGGGAGGCGCAACGCTAATGACCGTTGTGTTGAAAACACTGAAATCGATCCGTGTCACGGCTGCCCGCTGGCTGCCCGTTCGCGCTGCCCCCAGACGTCGTGAGGACCTCGCCACGCAAACTCGCGATCGCTTGATCGTTGTCATGTGCGGTGTCGTGGCCGTGTTTTCGATCATTCAGGGCAGGCTGGTTTATCTTGCTGCTGACGATGTGACCGGCCCTCGCGCGCGCATTGGTGCTGATATGGCAATCGAAGCAACACGCCCACGTATCCTGGACCGCAACGGGCAAGTGATGGCGCTGGATATCGAAACCCAGTCGCTGTTTGCCGAACCGAAATTGATCGAGCGGGCGCAGGAAACCTACGACATGCTCGCCACCGTTCTGCCGGACCTTCCAGAAGAAAAGCTGGTGAAGCGCTTGAAGGGCGATGCCGGTTTCATCTGGGTGAAACGCGAACTCACCCCTCGCCAGCAGGCTGATATTCTGGCGCTTGGCCTGCCGGGTATCGGCTTTAGGCCTGAAACGAAACGCTACTACCCCGGGGGCGCGACAGCGTCGCATATTCTGGGTCACACCAATATCGATAATCAGGGCATTGCCGGTATCGAGAAGCATCTCGATGACAGCTGGTTGCGCGATTTTCATGCCGCAGGCTTTGGTGTGAAAAAAGAGCTGAAGCCAGTTCAGCTTTCCGTCGACATGCGGGTTCAGCATTTTGTCCGACAGGCGCTGGTGACAGCGATGGAAAAATACCGCGCTATCGCCGCCGCCGGTGTCGTACTCGACGCCAACACAGGCGAAGTGATCGCCATGTCTTCACTGCCGGATTACGACCCCAACAACCCGGTCGATGCGCTGAAAAAAGACCGTCTCAACCGCATGAGTGCAGGCCTGTTCGAGATGGGCTCGACATTCAAGACCTTCACCACAGCGATGGCGCTGGACAGCGGCAAGGTGAACCTTCGTTCGCGTTTCGACGCCACCAAGCCGTTGCGTATCGGTCGCTTCACGATCAATGATTTTCACGGTAAGCGCCGTGTGCTCTCGGTGCCGGAAGTGTTCATCTATTCATCGAACATCGGCACTGCGAAAATGGCTGATGTCGTTGGCATTCCCGGCCACAAGGAATTTCTGACACGCATCGGCCTGCTGGATAAAATGCAGGGCTTCGAGTTGCCGGAAGTTGCCAAGCCGACCCAGCCGAAGAAATGGAAAAAAGTGAACTCGATCACGATTTCCTACGGCCATGGCGTGTCCACCACGCCGCTGCAAACTGCGGTTGCTGCCGCGTCACTGGTCAATGGTGGTCGCCTGATTCCGCCGACGCTGTTTCCGCGCAGTGCGGACGCTGCCGCGATGGCGGGCAAGCAGGTGCTGAAGCCGCAAACGACGGATGCCATGCGCTATCTGATGCGCCTCAACGTGCTGAAAGGTTCGGGCAAAAGGTCCGACGTTCCGGGCTTTCTGGTGGGCGGCAAGACCGGCACAGCGGAGAAGGTCGTGAACGGGCGTTATTCCAATGACAAGCGCTTCAACGCTTTTCTGGCAACCTTCCCCGTTAATGATCCGCGCTACATTGTGCTGGTTATCGTGGACGAGCCGAAGCCTGAGAAAGGCAAGAAATACGCGACAGCTGGCATGAACGCCGCGCCCGTTGTGGGTGAGATCGTGCGCCGCTCTGCCCCGCTGCTGGGTGTGGAACCAGACTTTCGGGTGCGCGACACCGCCACGCTTTCGTCCTACACGAGGTAGAGAAGCGACACGCGATTCCCGCAGCAGCACGGCGGAAGGATTTTTCATGCGTTTGAATGACTTGCTAGGCGGCGGCTTGCCGGAAGCGTCCCGCGATGATGTGGGCGCCTTAGACATCACCAACGTTACGGTGGATTCGCGCAAGGTGAAGCCCGGTGGGCTTTTCATCGCTGTCTCCGGATCTGCCCAGGATGGCGCGAAATTCGTGCCGATGGCAGTGGAAAACGGCGCGGTTGCTGTGCTTGCAGATCGCGATGCGGACATCGGAAAAATATCGGTGCCTGTTTTGCGAAACGGCAACATCCGCAAAGCGCTGGCCAATATCGCGTCGCGGTTTCATCCGCGCCAACCCGAAATTATTGCGGCTGTCACCGGCACGGCTGGCAAGACATCCGTTGCGTCCTTCCTGCGTCAGATTTGGGGCCACAAGGACGACGCCGTACCAGCGATGATTGGTACGACCGGTGTGTTTGCGCCGGGCCGTTCCGACTACGGATCGCTCACGACGCCAGACCCCGTGAAACTGCACGAATTGCTGGACGAGCTGGCAGGCGAGGGCGTGACCCATTGCGCCATGGAAGCGTCTTCCCACGGTCTCGACCAGATGCGGCTCGATGGTGTGCGCCTCGCTGTGGCCGGTTTTACCAATCTTGGCCGCGACCATCTCGATTATCACGCTGATATCGAAGAGTATCTCACCGCGAAACTGCGCCTCTTCGGCGACCTGCTGAAGCCCGGTCAACCGGCTGTCATTTACGCTGATGATGAGTTCAGCGGGCGGGTGATCGACCACGCAGAATTCCATGGATTGGATGTGAAGACGGTCGGTCGTGAGGGCGAGTTCATAGCGGTGAAGCGCATCGAGCAGCACCGCACGTCGCAGGTGGCGGAAGTGGTTTGCGACGGTGAAACCTATCGCGTGGAACTTCCGCTCGCGGGTGAATTCCAACTGGCAAATGCGCTGGTCGCTGCCGGTATGGCGATTGCTTCGGGCATGGAGGCGAAGGCTGCATTTATCGCTCTGACCACGCTCGAAGGTGCATCGGGCCGGTTGGAACTGATCGGCAAGACCACCGAGGGTGCCGCTTGTTACGTCGACTACGCGCACAAGCCTGAAGCGCTGGAAAATGTGCTTGCCGCATTGCGCCCCTACACGACGGGCCAGCTCGTTCTCGTCTTCGGCTGCGGCGGCGACCGTGACCCCGGCAAGCGCGCCATCATGGGTGAAATCGCGGCCCGTATGGCGGACCGTGTGATCGTCACCGATGATAATCCCCGTTCTGAAAACCCCGGAAGCATTCGCGCCGCTATTATGGAGGCCGCGCCTGACGCGACTGAAATTGGCGACCGGTACGAAGCGATCATCAATGCCGTCGAGGGGCTGGGAAGTGGCGACACGCTCATTGTTGCGGGGAAAGGCCACGAAGAAGGGCAGATCGTCGGCGACACGGTGCTGCCGTTCTCCGACCATGCCGTTTTGCGCGAAGCGCTGGCTTTGGATGATGCTGGAGAGGTTGGTGCAGATGAGGTCGAGGAAACCGCCCATGAAACTTTGTCCGTGGTCGAAGATATCGAGCCGGAAGCAGAGCTTGTTGCAGTAGAGCCTGAGATCGAAGCTGAAGGCGATCCTGTTGCGTCTTATCAGCAAGAGACGGAATCGCACACGCCGCCGCTTTGGACCCTCGACGCTATGGGTGAGGCGACCAAAGGTTGGTTGCCGGACGGCGACACAGAAATTGCGATCACGGGCTTGTCCATCGACACGCGCAGCTTGCAACCGGGTGACGCCTATTTCGCCATCCGGGGTGATGTTCACGACGGACACAAGTTTGTTGCAGCAGCCCACGCCGCAGGCGCTACAGTCAGTGTCGTGGCAAAGGATTGGGTTGGCCGGTTGGAAGGTGACTGCGGGAGACTGCTGGTCGTTGATGATGTTCTTCACGCGCTGGTGCGCCTCGGTCTTGCCGCCCGGGCCCGCACGTCGGCGCAAGTGGTTGCGATCACCGGTAGCGTCGGCAAAACGACCACCAAGGAAATGTTGCGAACCGGTCTTGCTGCTTGCGGCCATGTTCATGCCGCCGTCGCCTCGTTCAACAACCACTGGGGCGTGCCGCTGACGTTGGCTCGGATGCCAGCCGATAGCGACTTTGCGGTGATCGAAATCGGCATGAACCACCCTGGCGAGATCACGCCGCTGGTTCAGATGACGCGCCCGCATGTTGCGATCATCAACAACGTCGCCGCCGTGCATTTGGGTGCATTTGATAGCGTGGACGAGATTGCTCACGCCAAGTCTGAAATTTTCGATGGTTTGATACCGGGTGGCACTGCCGTCTTGAACGCAGATGACGAACGACTGCCCATCATGCTCGATCGCGCAACAGAAGCAGAAGTCGCCAACACAGTCCTCTTCGGCGAAGCGCCGGACGCTGATGTGCGGTTGGAAAAACTAAACCTGATGGATCACGCCTCCACGCTTTCCGCCAACGTGATGGGCGAACCCGTCATGCTGAAGGTCGGAGCGCCCGGACGGCACATCGCGCAAAATGCGTTGGTGGTTCTGGCCGTGGCCAAACTGTTCGACGCCGACCTTGCAAAGGTCTCGCTGGCACTGGCCGAGATGGAAGCTGTGAAGGGACGTGGGCAACAGCACAAGCTATCGGTCGGGCAGGGCGCGGCCGTGTTGATCGACGAAAGCTACAACGCCAACCCGACCTCGATGGCAGCGTCACTCGATCTGTTGGGCAGCCGCGAACCAGCACCGGGCGGTCGCCGCATCGCGGTGCTGGGCGATATGCTGGAACTGGGCGCAACATCGGCGCAACTTCATGCTGACATCGCAGACCCCATAAGCGACAACCGAATTTCGCGTGTCTTTTTGGCAGGGTCGGACATGCGCGCGCTGCGCGACACGCTGATGAACACCAAGGGCGTTCACGTCACCTGGTGCGATACAGCAGACGAGATCGGGGCCATCTTGGCCGATGAAATTCGCTCCGGTGATGTGGTGATGGTCAAGGCTTCGCTTGGAATGGCGTTTGCGAAAGTAATCAACCATTTGCTAGAGCGTTACGGCGACAAACCGGACGTGTGACACGCGACCACAAGCCTTGCGCGGTGAAAACCGAATGCCGGGCGCAATCGAGGACTATCGATGCTTCACTATCTGTCCGGGTTTGGCGACAGCCTGCCGCTGTTCAACGTGTTTCGTTACATCACATTTCGCACCGGTGGTGCGCTCATCACGTCGATGATGATTACGTTCCTGTTTGGCCCAATGATTATTCGTGCCCTGCGCGGAGTGCAGAAAAAGGGACAACCCATTCGCTCTGATGGCCCTGCAACGCATTTCAAAAAAGCCGGCACGCCCACCATGGGCGGCTTCATCATTTTGATCGGCATCGTCGGCGCGTCGATGCTCTGGGCCGATCTGTCGTCCGTGCTGGTTTGGACCGTGTTGCTGGTCACGTTGGGCTTTGGCGCGATCGGTTTTTACGACGATTATCTGAAAGTGACCAAAGCCACCGACAAGGGCTTTTCCGGCAAGATGCGGTTGCTGCTGGAGTTCATCATCGCAGCGTTGGCCTGCACTGCGATCATGCTGTTTGCCGATAAGGTCGCGAACGTTCAAGCGGTTGGGAATGATCTGGACCTGTCGTCGGCGCTGACCTTCCCGTTCTTCAAAACGCTGGTGCTGCAACTCGGCTGGTTCTTTGTTATCTTCGGTGCCTTCGTCATCGTGTCCGCTGGTAATGCGGTCAATTTGACGGACGGTCTCGACGGTCTCGCTATCGTTCCGGTGATGATCGCTGCTGCGTCTTTCGGCGTGATCGCCTATCTCGCGGGTAACGCCATTTTCGCTGATTATCTTCAAATCCACCATGTGCGCGGCACGGGTGAGCTGGCCATTATTTGTGGCGCTGTTATTGGTGCCGGTCTTGGCTTTTTATGGTTCAATGCGCCACCTGCCGCCATCTTCATGGGCGATACGGGCTCGCTGGCGCTTGGTGGAATGTTGGGCACCATTGCTGTCGCCACCAAACACGAGATCGTCCTTGCCATCATCGGCGGTTTGTTTGTGATGGAAGCGATGTCGGTCATTATTCAGGTCGCGTCGTTTAAGCTCACGGGTAAGCGCGTGTTCAAAATGGCGCCGATCCACCATCATTTCGAGCAGTTGGGCTGGACTGAAAGCCAGGTCGTCATTCGCTTCTGGATCATCTCCATCGTCTTCGCGCTGATGGGTTTGGCTACCCTGAAGCTACGCTGATCGAAAAGAAGCAGCTGCGCTAATGATTACTATCGATGTCACACACGAGCAAACGGTCGCGCTGTTCGGTCTTGGTGGTTCTGGTCTTGTTACCGCTGCTGCGTTGATGGCTGGCGGAACACAGGTCATTGCGTTCGATGACAATCCCGCAAGCGTCGAGCGTGCGGAAGCGCAGGGCATTACGTGTGCTGATTTGCGGACCATAGACTGGGACTGTGTCGATGCGCTCGTTCTCGCCCCCGGCGTGCCGCTAACCCATCCGCAGCCGCATTGGACCGTGGAATTTGCGCGCCGCAGCGAAGTGCCGATTGTGGGTGATGTCGAATTGTTCTTCCGCCAGATGGCGAAGGCCGGACGCCCCGCCCCGGTGATCGCGATTACCGGTACCAACGGCAAATCCACCACCACTGCGCTCATCGCACATGTGTTGAAGCAGGCCGGACGGGATGTGCAGATGGGCGGCAATATTGGCCGTGCTGTGCTGGACCTCGACCCGCTGTCGGAAACGCCCGCCAATCAGGTCTATGTGGTGGAAATTTCATCCTATCAGATCGACCTTGCGCCATCGATTGCGCCGCATGTCGGCCTGCTGCTCAACCTGACACCGGACCATCTGGAGCGGCACGGAACGTTGGAAAATTATGCCGGGATCAAAGAGCGGCTGGTGGCTGCGTCGGATCTCGCCGTTGTGGGGTTGGACGATGAACATTGCCGCGCAATTTCAGGCAGAATTAGCGCTTCTCGTACGCCGCTTGTAACGATTTCCAAAGATGGTGCTGCAGATGTCTTCTTTGCCGATGGCAAGCTGATTGTTGATGGCGACATGGTCATCGATCTGTCGGGCGTCGGGTCCCTGCGCGGTCAGCATAACGGTCAGAACGCTGCTGCGGCTTTCGCCGCCTGCCGGGCCGTGGGCTTGTCCAGCGAGGAAATTCAATCGGGCTTCAACAGCTTTCCCGGCCTCGCGCACCGTATGGAGCAGGCGGGGCATGTGGGCGATGTGCTGTTCGTCAATGACTCCAAGGCCACCAATGCCGAGGCGGTCGCGCCCGCCTTGTCCAGCTTTCCGAAGGTCCACTGGATCGCTGGTGGCTTGGCAAAAGACGGTGGCATCGGATCGCTTGCTCCGCAGTTCGACCGCATAGCCAAGGCTTATTTTATCGGAGAAGCGGCAGGATCGTTTGCAAGTCAGCTTCCGGATACCATTCCTTATGAAATTGCTGGCAGTTTGAAACAGGCCGTTAACCACGCCGCACGCGATGCTTCGCTTGCGGCTGGAAAGGGGGCAGAGGCGGTTGTGCTTCTGTCGCCGGCAGCGGCCAGTTTCGACCAGTTTCCGAATTTCGAGAAACGGGGCGAAGCGTTCAAGGATGCGGTGGCAGCGCTGGAGGGATACGTTCCCATCGGCGGCTGACGGCGCGTTTCACGCCGTTGAAAAAGGTTGCCGCCGCCATGATGTCTCGTGCCCGCAAATCCCCCGTTGCCGACTGGTGGTGGAGTGTCGACCGGTTGCTGCTGTTGGCAGCCCTGTTGCTGTTGGCATTCGGCTTCTTGCTGTCACTTTCATCCAGCCCTGCGGCCACACACCGACTGCCCATCGACGATAATTTTCATTTTGTGAAACGCCATGCGGTCTTCGTGGTGCTCGCGTTTTGTGTGCTCATCGGCACATCGTTTCTCGACATTCGTAACGTGCGCCGTCTGGCATTTCTCGGCTTTGCAGGTGCTTTGCTGGTCATGCTGGCCTTGCCCTTCATGGGCTATTCGGCGAAGGGCGCAACGCGCTGGTTCGAGCTTGGTCCAATCAAGTTGCAGCCGTCGGAGTTTCTGAAGCCAACCTTCGTTATCGTCAGCGCGTTTTTGTTTTCTGAAAGCTCGAAGCGGCCTGATATTCCCTGTACAGCGATGGCGATGGGGCTTTATCTGCTCTGCGCGGGGCTTCTGATTATTCAGCCCGATTTTGGACAAACGGTTCTCGTCACCGTGGTTTGGGGCGCGATGTTCTTCATGGCCGGAATGTCCTGGCGTCTCGTCGGATTTCTTGGTGGGTTGGCCGTCGTGGGTTCCGGTGCGGCTTACACGCTGATCCCCCATGTGCGTGACCGTATCGACCGCTTCGTCACGGGCACCGGCGACACATTTCAGGTGGATCGCGGCCTTCAAGCCATCACCAACGGCGGCTGGTTGGGGCAGGGGCCGGGCGAGGGTTCCGTGAAATACGGCCTTCCTGACAGTCATACCGATTTCATTTTTTCCGTCGCTGCCGAAGAGTTCGGCATCCTGCTCGCCATGGTTCTGGTCGGCCTGTTCGCCTTCGTCGTGCTGCGCGGCTTGTGGCACGGTTTGTCGGAGCGTGACCGTTTCGTGCAACTGGCCGTGTGCGGTCTGGTGCTGCAATTTGGCGTTCAGGCCTGCATCAATCTTGCGGTCAATCTTCAGCTCATTCCTGCCAAGGGCATGACGTTGCCTTTCATCTCTTACGGTGGCTCTTCACTCATTGCGGTGGCGTTCGGCATGGGCCTCGTTTTGGCGCTGACGCGGAAGCGTGCGGAGAGCTATCGCCGGTCCGAGGCACGAACGGTCCGTCGCCCCGTGCAGCTTGCAGGAGCACCAGCGTGAGCAACTCCATACTCTTGGCCGCTGGTGGCACAGGTGGGCATCTGTTCCCTGCGCAGGCGCTCGCACAGGAACTGAAGTCGCGCGGCTGGACCGTGCATTTGGCAACGGATAAACGCGGCACCCGCTACACGAGCGCTTTTCCCGGTGAGGCGGTACACGTTGTGCCATCGGCAACGTTCGGTTCGAAGAACCCGGTCGCGATGGCAAAATCCGCATGGACGCTGTGGCAAGGGCTGCGTGCCGCTGGTCGGGTGGTGCAAGCTATCGCGCCCAAGGCTGCGATCGGCTTCGGCGGTTACCCAAGCCTGCCGCCGATGTTCGCTGCCAATCGTTCCGGTGTGCCGCTGGTGTTGCACGAGCAAAACGCTGTTCTGGGCCGTGCCAACAAATTGCTATCGGGCCGTGCTGCCGCTGTGGCTGCTGGTTTTCCGAGCGACAAGCTTCCCGCTGGCACGACGATCACGGGCAACCCGTTACGGGCCGAAATTCTCGATATACTTGCCCAAGGTGCGGCTTACGCGCCGTCTGCTGGCGACGCACCGTTTCATCTCGTGGTCATCGGTGGGTCACAAGGCGCGCAGTTTTTTGGTGATACCATTCCGGCTTCCGTTGCTGCATTGCCGGAAGCCTTCCGTCGTCGCTTACGCCTGACATTGCAGGCCCGCGAAGAGCAGGTGGACGGCGCTAAGGCGTTGTTGGATGAGGCTGGTATCACGTCAGTGGTTGCGCCGTTTTTCGACCGTATGGGCGAGCGGCTTTCTTCTGCACATCTGATGATATGCCGCGCGGGTGCTTCCACGGTGTCGGAAGTCGCGGCCATAGGTGTTCCGTCTGTTCTTGTGCCGTACCCTTTTGCGCTCGACCACGATCAGGCGGCCAACGCTGCGGAGCTAGTGGCAAATGGTGGTGGCACCATAGCGCCACAATCGACGCTGGATCGGTCCAAACTCACTGGCCTAATCGCGGCTGCCATGCAGGAACCGGACAAGCTGTCCGCGCAGTCTGCGGCAGCACGTGCGTCTGCCAAGCCACGGGCCACGCATGATTTGGCTGATCTGGTGGAAAAGGTCGCCAAAGGCGGCTAAAGCCTCTGCCGAACAGGCCATCATCGGTCCTTGAAACACTCCCAACTCGAAGGGAAACGCCCCCATGCGCATGGCGGACGATATCGGTCTTATTCATTTCATTGGCATCGGTGGCATTGGCATGTCTGCGATTGCCGAGGTGCTTCACAATCTGGGCTACTCCGTTCAGGGTTCCGACCAGAATGACGGTGCCAATGTGCAGCGATTGCAGAAAAAAGGCATCGCGGTTCATGTCGGCCACCGTGCCGAAAACCTTGGCGAAAGCCGCGTGGTGGTAACATCCACGGCAATCAAGGAAGACAATCCTGAACGCATGGAAGCCAAGGCGCGCAGCCTGCCCATCGTGCGCCGTGCTGAAATGCTGGCGGAGTTGATGCGCTTCAAACAGGCGGTCGCCGTTGGCGGCACCCACGGCAAAACCACTACTACGTCGATGGTCGGCGCGTTGCTGGAGGCGGGCGGGTTGGACCCAACTATCATCAACGGCGGCATTCTGAACGCCATCGGCACGAACGCCCGCATGGGCGATGGCGCTTGGATGGTGGCGGAGGCTGACGAAAGCGACGGCTCCTTCCTCAAATTGCCCGCCACAGTGGCGGTGGTGACGAATATCGACCCCGAGCATCTCGATCATTACAAGACGTTCGACCGTGCGAAAAAAGCCTTCCGGCGTTTTATCGAAAATCTGCCGTTCTACGGTTTCGGCGTTATGTGCATCGACCATCCTGAAGTGCAGGCGCTTGTTGCGCGGGTCGAAGATCGTCGTCTGGTGACCTATGGCAACAATCCGCAGGCCGATGTGCGCTTTCGCAACGTGCGCGCGCAGGGCGCGAAGAATATCTTCGACGTCGTCATTCAGGACCGGCGTTCGCCGGATGCTATCGAGTTGAACGATCTCGAACTGCCGATGCCCGGTATTCACAATGTGTCCAACGCCACAGCCGCGATTGCGGTGGCTTGGCAGCTTGGGGTTGGCGCACAGGAAATTCGTGATGGGCTTGCAGCCTTCAAAGGCGTGCGCCGCCGCTTCACGCATACTGGTTCGTGGAACGGCGTCGAAGTGTTCGACGACTACGCGCACCACCCCGTTGAAATCTCCGCCGTGCTGAAAGCGGCACGCTCGGCTGTTCGCTCTGGCGATGGCACGGGCGGTCGGGTGATCGCGATCAAACAGCCCCATCGCTACACGCGCCTTGATGATTTGTTCGAAGAATTTGCGGCCTGCTTCAACGATGCCGATACGGTTTATGTCGCGCCGGTCTATGCGGCGGGCGAGCAGCCTATCGATAACCGCAACGCTGCGTCATTGGCCGAAGCCATCCGCTCCAGCGGGCACCGCGACGTGCAGGCCATCGAAGGGCGCGAAGCCATTGCCGATCTTATTCGCGCCAAGGCCAAGCCCGGCGACTACGTGCTGTTTCTTGGCGCTGGCGACATTACCGGTTGGGCCCATGCGCTGCCCGATGAGTTGGCTGCAAAATGAGCGGACAAGCGATCTTGGACCGTATCGATACGTCCGCCATTCGCGGACGGCTGACGGCGGATGCACCGATGTCGAAGATCACATGGTTTCAGGTGGGTGGACCGGCAGACCTGCTGTTTCAGCCTGCCGATGAAGATGATCTTTCAACGTTCCTGAAGATGCTGCCCGCCGATGTGCCGGTGATGGTTGTGGGCATTGGCTCTAACCTGCTGGTGCGTGATGGCGGGATCGACGGCGTTGTGATCCGCCTGTCGGGCAAGGGTTTTGGTGGGATTGAGTGTGTCGGCGATACACAACTTCGCGCAGGTGCTGCAGCACCCGACAAGCGCGTTGCCGCTGCGGCGTTGGATGCGGGGCTGGGCGGTTTCGCCTTTTACCACGGTATTCCCGGCGCTATCGGCGGCGCACTTCGAATGAACGCCGGGGCCAATGGTACGGAGACGACGAACCGCGTGGTGGAGGTTTCCGCCATCGACCGGCAGGGCGAACGCCATACGCTTTCTCATGCCGATATGGGCTACGCTTATCGCCACAGTGGCGCTGCGAAAGATATCATTTTCACGTCTGCTCTGTTAGAAGGTGAGCCGGCAGATGCGGCTGACATTCGTGCTGCGATGGACGAGGTGCAGCACCATCGCGAGACCGTTCAACCCATCCGTGAGAAGACCGGTGGGTCGACCTTCAAGAACCCTGATGGTCATTCCTCATGGAAGCTCGTTGATGCTGCAGGTCTGCGCGGATTTTCCATTGGCGGCGCGCAGATGAGCGAGATGCATTGCAACTTCATGATCAACACCGGTGGAGCCACCGGCCATGATCTGGAGACGCTGGGAGAGACGGTTCGCGAGCGGGTGTTTGCCGATAGTGGGGTGCTGCTGAACTGGGAAATCAAGCGGCTTGGTCGCTTCGAAAGTGGTCGCGAAGTGGTGCCGTTTCAGCCCTAATAACGCGCGATGTGATTTGCGACTAGCACTCATGTTTCGGGTGAGGTCGTGAGTCGTTCACGTCTCGTTCTTCCGCGTTTCGAAAATAGTTAACGGTCGAGCAAAATTTTCTTCGCCTGTCGATAATTTGCAAATTCACGAGTCTTTTGAGTCCGTTGGGCAGGCTGGTTCGTGAGTTGATTCAACGCTGTAACATGAGTTGATCGGTGCAGATGCTTGATCGACCCACGACCCTGTGATTCCCCTTTGCGCGGGGAAGCCTTTGGGATCGAAAACATGAAGCACGTTGCTGTCCTGATGGGCGGATGGTCGTCGGAACGACCTGTCAGCCTGTCGACGGGCA
This sequence comes from Ahrensia sp. R2A130, assembly GCF_000179775.1. Taxonomy (GTDB): domain Bacteria; phylum Pseudomonadota; class Alphaproteobacteria; order Rhizobiales; family Rhizobiaceae; genus Pseudahrensia. The sequence goes on along the minus strand of NZ_AEEB01000003.1, from coordinate 923,330 downwards.
ATTCCTGCGCCGATGCGCTGGAGGCCGAAGGCTATCGCGTCACGCGCGTCGATGTTGATCGCAACGTCTCCGCCACGCTGGCCGACTTGAAGCCCGATGTCGCCTTCAACGGATTGCACGGTCCTCATGGCGAGGACGGTACGATTCAAGGCATCCTCGAATATCTCGACATTCCCTACACCCATTCCGGCGTCATGGCGTCCGCGCTTGCAATGGATAAGGAGCGGGCCAAAACCGTTGCCCGCCGTGCAGGTATTCCTGTTGCAGAAGCCAAGGTGATGCACCGGCTGGAAGCGGCTGAAAAACACGTAATGAAGCCACCCTACGTGGTGAAGCCCGTCAACGAAGGTTCCAGCTTTGGCGTGTTGATCGTCTGCGAAGACCGCTCTACGCCGCCACAGGAACTATATTCCGACGAGTGGCCATACGGTGACACAGTTATGGTGGAACGATTCATTCACGGGCGCGAACTGACATGCGCTGTCATGGGTGATGTTGCGCTGGGTGTGACCGAAATCACGGCAGCTGACGGTGGCTGGTACGATTACGATGCGAAATACGCCGAAGGTGGCTCCACGCACGTCCTTCCGGCAGAAATTTTACCAAATATTTACCAAAAAATACAAACTCTGTCGCTCAAGGCGCATGAGGCTATCGGCTGTCGCGGGGTATCGCGTTCCGACTTCCGGCTGGACGACCGCGTTAATGGAACGGGTGAACTGATCTGGCTGGAAGTAAACACCCAGCCCGGCATGACACCCACCTCTCTGCTTCCCGAATTGGCCCAACACGCGGGTCACACATTCGGTGATTTGCTGAGCTGGATGGTGGAGGACGCTTCTTGCCAACGCTGACCGCATTTGCCGGTACCTTTTCAACGTTTGCGCGTTCACTGCGCCGCATCGTCGTCGGTGATGACGAGCCCGTTGCGGTTCGTGCCGCTTTGCGTCCGCGTATGCGGGTAGCCAAACACGCGCTGGATCGTACGCCGCTGCCGCGTGCCGGTGTCGGCTCCGCTCTGGCTGTTGCTTTCATATTCGGTGGCTGGACGCTGGGTGCAGGGCAGGGTGTGACGAGTAATCCGGTGGTAGATGCTGTTGCCGGTCTTGTGGGCATGCAGGCGACCGATATTCGGATCACCGGCCAGATCGAAACATCCGAGGCCGACATCATCGCCGCTCTCGGCCTTGGCGCGAAAGGTTCGTTGATTGGCTTTGATGCCGACGAAGCCCGCGCTCGATTGATGGAACTTCCTTGGATCCGCAACGCTGCAGTTCGCAAACTCTATCCTGGCAAGCTCGCGATTGCTGTTGCCGAACGTCGTCCTGCTGCTGTGTGGCAGTTGAACGACCGGCTGACCGTGGTGGACGGGAAGGGCGCGAAAATCGCCCGCTTCGGCATCACCGATCTTTTGCAGAACCGTTTCGCGCACCTGCCGCACCTTGTGGGTGAAAACGCCTCGCTGTCTGCCGCTAAAATTCTGCCGCTGGTCGCCGATCATCCCATCATCGCAGGTCAGGTGTCGTCTTACGTGTTTATCGCGGAGCGTCGTTGGGATCTTGAATTGTCCAACGGCATGAGCGTGAAGCTGCCGGAATATGGTGCGAAAAAAGCGCTGAACCGTCTCGCCACTTTGGCCGGTGAAGACCGGTTGCTCGAGCGTGAAGTTGCCACCGTTGATCTGCGTCTATCGGACCGCATCACTTTTGCGCTGGAACCGGCGGCCGCCAAGACCCGCGCCGAACTTGTGTCCGCCCGCCTCAAGGCGATGAAAAAAGCGGACCGCAAACTATGAGCCTGTTCCGTCCATCATCGCGCAACCGCCATCCGTCTGCTGTGTCCGCATCGCAGGGCACAATCATTTCCGTGCTCGATGTCGGGTCCAGCAAGATGTGCTGCATGATTGCCAAACTGCGCCCGCAGGAAGCTGGCGGCGTGCTTCCGGGCCGCACCCATTCGGTCGAGCTTCTGGGTTTTGGTCACCAGCGTTCCGCCGGTATCAAATCCGGTACGGTCGTGGATATGGACGAAGCCGAGCGCTCGTTACGGCTGGCTGTCGATGCGGCTGAACGTTCCGCTGGTTTAACCGTCGACCAACTTATCGTCTCGGTTTCTGCCGGCCGTTTGTCGAGCGACACTTACGCATCTTCCATCCGCCTTGATGGCAATGCGGTGGATGAAACCGACGTCAATGATGTGCTGGCTGAGGTGCATGACAATTCCGGTCACGAAGGCCGTACCACGCTGCATGCCATGCCGGTGGATTATACGCTGGATGGTGCCGCTGGTATCGCTGATCCGGTCGGCCTGATCGGTGAAGAGCTTGGTGTCGCCATGACCGTCACCAGCGCCGATGACGGCCCGCTTCAGAATTTAGAGAATTGCATCAACCGCACGCATCTGTCTGTTCAGTCCATGGTGGCAGCACCTTACGCGTCCGGTCTCGCCTGCCTCGTGGCGGATGAAATGCAGATGGGGTGCGTCTGCATCGATATGGGGTCGGGTACGACGACCGTTTCGATTTTCCTCAACGGCCAGATGGTGTTTGCCGACGCCATCGCGGTCGGCGGCCAACATGTGACCATGGATATAGCCCGCACGCTTTCCACCCGCGTGGCGGATGCCGAACGCATGAAAGTGCTGCACGGCAAGGCCGTCGCCAACACGACGGATGAGGGCGAGATGCTCGCCATTCCGACGCTGAATGACGACCCCCACGTGATGCCGCAGCAGATTTCCATTGCACAACTGTCGCAGATCGTCGGGCCGCGTATCGAAGAAACGCTGGAACTGGTTCGTGACCGTATCGCCCGTTCCGGCCTCGGTGGAGCTGTGGGTCGCCGTGTCGTGCTGACAGGTGGTGCCAGCCAGCTTTCCGGCGCTGCAGATATTGCCGCCCGCGTGTTGGGCGCTGATATTCGCCTTGGTCGTCCGCTTGGTATTTCGCGTTTGCCGCAAAATGCCAAAGGCCCCGCATTCTCTTCCGCATCCGGTTTGTTGATCCATCCGCAGATCGCCGGTCGCGAATATCATCCGCGTCATTCCCGCTCCACACCACGCCTTGGCGTTGCGGGCGAAGGCGCGTTTTCCCGCATGGGCAGGTGGTTCAAAGATGCCATCTGATTTCGAATCGACAGAACCCATTCATCCACCCCCGGAGGCCGGCCTGAGTTTGCCGACTGACACCCGCGAGAGCGGGGACACCGAACAAGGCCCTCCACTTCAAGCTAGGCCATTACCGAAGGACGAAACCATGACCATCAATCTGCAGAAGCCCGAAATTACCGAACTCAAGCCCCGCATCACCGTATTCGGTGTCGGCGGTGGTGGCTGCAACGCGGTCAACAACATGATCACATCCGGCCTCGATGGCGTGGATTTCGTGGTGGCCAACACTGACGCGCAGGCGCTCTCCGCTTCCAAAGCCGAACGCATGATTCAGATGGGCGTGCAGGTGACCGAAGGTCTCGGTGCCGGTTCGCAGCCCGAAGTCGGCGCTGCTGCTGCTGAAGAATCACTCGACGAAATCAAGGACCATCTGACCGGCACTCACATGTGCTTCGTCACCGCCGGTATGGGCGGCGGCACCGGTACAGGTGCTGCACCCGTTGTGGCCCGCGCTGCCCGCGAAGCCGGTATCCTGACAGTGGGCGTTGTCACCAAGCCGTTCTCGTTTGAAGGCGCGCGCCGCATGAAACTGGCCGATGCCGGTATTGGTGAACTGCAGAAGAACGTCGACACGCTGATCGTCATTCCCAACCAGAACCTTTTCCGCGTCGCTGACGAGAAGACCACCTTTGCCGGTGCCTTTGCCATGGCCGACCAGGTTCTCTATTCGGGCGTCGCCTGCATCACCGATCTGATGGTGAAAGAAGGCCTCATCAATCTCGACTTTGCAGACGTGCGTTCCGTGATGCGCGAAATGGGCCGCGCCATGATGGGCACCGGCGAAGCATCCGGTGATGGCCGCGCGATGGCTGCTGCTGAAGCTGCGATCTCCAACCCGCTGCTGGACGAAACATCCATGGCCGGTTCGCAAGGCCTGCTGATCTCCATCACCGGCGGCAAGGACATGACCTTGTTCGAAGTCGATGAAGCTGCAACCCGCATCCGCGAAGAGGTGGATTCAGAAGCCAACATCATTCTGGGCGCAACCTTTGATGAATCGCTGGAAGGCGTCATCCGCGTGTCCGTTGTGGCAACCGGTATCGATGGTGAAAACTCCGTTGCAGGAATGCCCGATCTTCAGCGCATGAACGACGCTGCCGAGCGCCTGCGCCAGACCGTTGCACCGAAGCTGGAAGCTGCTCCTGCACCGACCGCTGAAGCTCTTGGCGTGGCACAGGTCGAAGCGGAACTGGCTCTGCCATCCGCGATCGAAATCGAGCGTCCTGCTCATTCTGAAATCGCAGCGCCGGTTACTGCCGAGATCATCGACCCGATCAGTGATGCTGAATTCCAGTCTGCGCTTGAAGCACAGATTGCAGCGCCTACACCATCTGAGCCTGTGCAACTGCCTATCGCACACCGCGATACCGCAACGCAGCAGAATCCACCTGCAGAAGAAAACGGTCCATTGGGAATGTTCCGCAAGCTGGCCAATACAATCGGCGGTCACGGTGCAACTGAACCAGCGTCTGCGCCGGCACCAGTGGCGACCCGCTCGGTTCCCGTAACGGCCCCCGCGCCAGCCCCGATTGCAGCGCCTGCTGCACCACGGGCAGACGCTTCACCTTACGCTGCACCGCGCAATGCGGGTCTCGACATTCATGGTCGTCCTGCCGCAACTGCCCGTCCGTTGGCTGAAGAAGACCAGCTGGATATCCCGGCATTTCTGCGCCGTCAGAGCAACTGACACTGCATTGAACTGACGCGATGCGGTAAAATACGCCGCCTCGACGTTAATTATTGAAAAGCCCGCGAGTCGCAAAACTCGCGGGCTTTTTCTTTTGTAATGAAGCGTGATCCGAACCTTACCGGTTCGTTAACACTTCAATGCAATTTTAACGTTTCGTGAACTCGTCAAGCTACCTCAACCCGTTGTAGTAAATGCGAAAATTCACGTGTTGCAAATATGCTGCGATGTTAACGGACGGTAAGAAAGCGTGATTTGGTCTAAAATGCGGCAATCTGTAGGTTCTGCCGCAACGCCGAAGATGGCGACTCGCAGATCACGACCCGGGGGGCACACGGGTTTCTTCCAAACTGGAAGATATCAGCAAGTCGAGACACTTCTCCGGACCGACGGTCTCATACCTCATGGTTGGGGGCCGAAACGGGCAAACAAATTTACAGCAGGGGCCAAGGCCACTGCGCCAAGGGGTTAGCATGGTATCCATGAACACAGGCAAAGCTGCAGCCAAGAAGACGCTGCAGAACACATTGGCCGGTCGCGTAGAATTCAACGGCGTGGGCGTTCACAGTGGCAAACCTGTTTCCATGTCGATCTCTCCGGCTGATGCTGGAACCGGCATTACCTTCATTCGTAGCGATCTGCCTGTTGAAGAGCAGCGCGATATTCCAGCCGACATCACGGCTGTTGCCGCAACCGACCTTTGCACCGTGCTGGGCGATCCTTCCAAAGGTGAGGGCGGCAACCACGTCAAAACCGTCGAGCACCTGATGGCCGCCTTGATCGCTATGGGCATCGACAACGCTATGATCGAAGTTGATCGCGCTGAAATTCCGGTGATGGACGGCTCCTCCGAGGTCTTTATCGAAGCTTTTGAAAACGTCGGCATCGTGGCTCAGGCCCGCACCCGTCGTTACCTGCGCGTGTTGCGCGAAGTGCGCGTCGATATGGGCGCTTCCTACGCAGTCTTTACGCCTTGCTCTGATGGTCGGGGCGACGTCACAGAATATGACATTGAAATCGACTTCGACACGCCGCTAATCGGCCGTCAGTCCTGGTCCGGTGAGCTTTCACCATCGACCTTCAAGAACGAACTTTCCCGCGCCCGTACATTCGGTTTCATGCGCGATGTCGAGAAATACTGGGCCGCCGGTTTCGCGCTCGGTTCCAGCCTTGAAAACTCCGTCGTCATTGCCGACGACCACACTGTCATTAATCCGGAAGGCCTGCGCTACGAGCAGGAATTCGTTCGCCACAAAGCGCTGGACGCCGTGGGCGATCTTGCTCTGGCCGGTGCGCCGTTCCTCGGTACCTACAAGTCCTACCGCGGTGGCCATCGTTTGAACGCTCTGGCACTGGAGAAACTTCTCTCCGATGAGGCCAATTACGAGTGGACCGACGGCGAACCTGCTTCGCAGTCTAATGGCCGTTCCGTCGGTCGCGTAGAGTTGGTTGCTGTTCGCGCTCCTGCTTACAGCGCTGATAAATCCTGATTTCTTAGGTTGCCGGTTTTTGGCCGGTATTTTTGCAACAACGCCTAACTAAGGCGTGTGCCGTTAAGCACTGCCTTGAAAATGTGCCATTCAGCGCCCAGCAGTGCGGTAGTTGCCTTGGCGTTCATGCGTGCGGGGTGTAGAATTTTGGCTGCCTGACATCTATCGTCAGGCGGAAACGCTTAAACCACTTGATGGTTGGTGTGTTGAATGGTGGGAAATATGGTTCTTCGTTCTGGATTTATCGTTGCTGCGGCTCTTGCGCTCGGCGTTGCTGGCTGCGCCAAGGACGAGGACATCAATTCCTTCGTCGACCCGACGGTGCCTGCCGATCAGACCTATAACGAAGCGCTTGCCAATCTCGATGCCGGCAACTCTTCGGAAGCGAAGAAAAAATTCGCCAAGCTGGACCGTCAGCATCCGTATTCCAACTACGCCAAAAAGGCGGGCGTCATGTCCACTTATCTGGCTTATCGCTCTGCTGAATATCCTGAAGCGATTGCCCGCGGTAAGCGCTTTGTGCAGCTGTATCCGTCGAACGCGGAAGCGCCTTATGCGCTGTATCTCGTTGGCATGTCCCACTTCCGCCAGATCAATGATGTGACGCGTGATCAGGACAGTGCGAAAGCTGCCTATCAAGCTATGAGCAACCTCGTGCAGCGCTATCCCGAGAGCGAATATGTAGAAGATGCCAAACGCAAAATGCGCATCTCGAAAGACCAGTTGGCCGGTAAAGAAATGCTGGTGGGCCGTTATTATCAGGAGCGTCGCGAATATCTCGCTTCCATCAACCGTTACCGCACCGTCGTCGAGCAATTTGAAGACACGCGCCATGTGGAAGAGGCGCTTGCCCGTCTGACCGAGAGCTACTACGCGCTGGGTCTGCAATCTGAAGCGCAAACTGCTGCTGCTGTGCTGGGCCATAACTTCCCTGACAGCCAGTGGTACAAAGACAGCTATGCACTGTTGGACAAAGGTGGCCTTCGTCCGCTTGAGAATCAGGGTTCTTGGATTTCAAAAGCTGGCCGCTTGATCACCGGCGCATAGAGCCGCGCCAAGTTTCATCTTTATTTGAAAGTCAGGCTGAACCTCGAACAGGTTTAGCCTTTGGCTTGGGATGAAGCGGAACAAACCAAAAACATATAGACGTGACGGCTGGTTTGTGGTGGCCTGACTGTCTAAGTATTCCTGTATCGTTGGGCCGCTTTATTGTGGGCCGGGCAGATGGTGAGAACGGGCATGTTGCCTGCCAAACCTGAACAACCGGCAATCCGACATTCGGCATAGTTTTCAATCGCGGTACGCCCTTCATGCTCGCAGCGCTTTCAATTCGGGACATCGTGTTGATCCGCGCACTCGACGTGGATTTTGGCGCTGGCCTTGCGGTGCTGTCAGGCGAAACCGGTGCTGGTAAATCTATTCTGTTGGACTCTCTCTCACTGGCACTCGGCGCGCGGGGCGACGGCGATCTGGTGCGGGTGGGGGCAACGCAGGGGCAGGTCTCCGCAGTTTTTGACGTACCAGCGGACCACGGTATTTTCGATACGTTGGAAGAGCATGACCTTGTTGGCGATAGCCGTAGTGAAGGCGTCATTTTGCGCCGCACGCAAAACGCTGATGGCCGCACGCGGGCGTGGATCAACGACCGTCCTGTCAGCGTCACCCAGCTTCGCGCCATCGGTCGACATCTGGTGGAAATCCACGGACAGCACGAAGAACGTGCCATGGTGGACCCAGCTGCTCACCGCGATCTGGTGGACGCTTTCGGCGGGTTGGAAGGGCAGGTTACCGAGGTTCGCGCCGCCCACGTCGATTGGCGCGACAAGTTGCGTGAGCTGAATGTGCTGAAAGCTCGCGTCGAAAAGGCTGCCCGCGATGCAGATTACCTACGCGCCAGCGTGGAAGAATTGAATGAGCTTTCCCCCAAGGAAGGCGAAGAGGAAGAGCTCGCCGGTCGCCGTCAAACCATGATGTCGGCGGAAAAAATCGCCACCGACATAAATGAAGCTTACGAGGTGCTGGCCGGCCAGGCCTCGCCGATGCCGACTTTGGTGAACGCCATGCGGAAACTGGAGCGCAAGGCAGATGCCGCGCCGGGCCTGCTGGACACCGCAATCGAGGCTTTTGGCGTGGCCATCGACGGCCTGTCGGCAGCGGAAGATTCGCTGCAACACGCGCTGCGCCTGTCGGAATTTGACCCGCGTGAGTTGGAAAGTGCCGAAGAGCGCCTGTTCGCGCTGCGTGCCGCCTCCCGCAAATATAATGTGCCGGTGGAAGGTTTGGCCTCTCACTCTGCGCAACTGTCACAGGATCTCGCTGATCTTGATGCGGGCGAGGGGCGCTTGACCGAGTTGGAGGCCGCAGCAACAGGGGCGCACAACACGGTCAAAACTCTTGCGCTCGATCTTAGCGCCGCCCGGCAAGCCGCAGGCGAACGCCTGTCTGGTCGGGTGATGGAGGAATTGCCGGCGCTGAAACTCGACCAAGCCCGGTTCTTTGTGGCCCAGACCGTGGACGCCTACGAAATCACGGCTGACGGCTGCGACACGATCGAATTTCATGTGCAGACCAACCCTGGCACACGACCTGGCGCGATGATGAAGGTCGCCTCGGGCGGCGAGCTTTCACGCTTTTTGCTGGCGTTGAAAGTGGCGCTTGCTGATCGTGGTTCGGCCCCGACCTTGGTGTTCGACGAAATCGACACTGGCGTCGGCGGTGCCGTGGCGGATGCTATCGGCGGGCGGTTGGCGCAATTGGCTGAACACGTTCAGGTGCTGTCAGTTACTCACGCACCGCAAGTCGCCGCCCGCGCCGTGGCGCATTTGTTGATCTCGAAAGCCAAATCGGAAGGAAGTGGTGATGCCGTGGAAACCAAGGTTGAGCCCATCGACGGCGATGCCCGATTGGAAGAAATCGCCCGCATGCTATCCGGTGCCGAAGTGACCGACGAAGCCCGCGCTGCTGCTGCCAGATTGCTTGCATCATGAGCGGTGAGCCGATCCGTGAGATCGTGCCGCGCAAACTGACCGACGAGCAGGCAGCAGAAGAACTGGCCGCGTTGGCATCGGAAATCGCCGAGCATGATGCCCGCTATCACAACGATGATGCGCCAACGATCAGCGACGGTGCTTACGATACACTTCGGAAGCGAAACACTGCAATCGAGGAGCGTTTTCCCGATCTGGTGAGGGAGGATTCGCCATCCAATAACGTCGGCTCTCCGGTGCAGAGCAAGTTCGACAAGATCACCCACAAGGTGCCGATGCTGTCTTTGGACAATGCGTTCGACGATGGCGATGTGGCTGATTTTTCCGCGTCTGTGCGACGATTTTTGAACTGGAAAGAGGGCGACCCGCTAACGTTTACGGCGGAACCGAAGATCGATGGATTGTCGCTGGCGCTGCGTTATGAACGCGGCGAACTCGTATCCGCCGCAACGCGGGGCGACGGGCAGGTGGGGGAAAACGTCACCGCAAACGCCCGCACGGTGAAGGACATTCCGCGCAAATTGTCAGGCGGTAACGTGCCGGACATCGTGGAAATTCGTGGCGAGGTTTACATCGGCAAAGCGGATTTTGCTGCGCTGAATGTCGAGATGGAAGCTGCGGGTAAGCAGCTTTACGTCAATCCGCGCAACACGGCAGCGGGTTCGTTGCGCCAGTTGGACAGCCGCATCACCGCATCGCGGCCCTTGAAATTTTTCGCCTATGCTTGGGGGGAAATGAGCAAACTGCCTGCCGATACGCAATTTGCGATGATCGAACAGATGGCGGCGTGGGGGTTCTCCACCAACCCACTGACAGCGCGATTGGAAAGTGTAGAGGCGCTGGTCGCCCATTACCGCACGATAGAAGAGTCGCGTGCGGGGCTCGATTACGATATCGATGGCGTTGTCTATAAGGTCGATGATCTCGGCTTGCAGGGTCGCCTTGGTTTTGCATCCCGCGTTCCGCGCTGGGCTATCGCGCATAAATTTCCGGCGGAACTGGCCACCACAATTCTGCGCGAAATCGAAATCCAGATCGGTCGTACTGGCGCGCTTTCGCCCGTCGCGCGGCTCGATCCCGTCACCGTCGGCGGCGTGGTGGTGTCCAATGCCACGCTGCACAACGAAGACTATATCGCAGGTGTCGGTTCAAATGGAGAGCCCATTCGCGAAGGCCGCGACCTGCGTATCGGCGACACGGTGACGATTTTTCGCGCAGGCGACGTCATTCCCAAAGTCATGGATGTCGATCTGTCGAAGCGCACGGCAAAGGAGCCGTTTGAGTTTCCGACCGTTTGCCCGGCCTGCGGAAGTCCTGCCGTGCGGCCCATCGATGAGAAGACTGGACGGGCGGACTCCGTACGCCGCTGCACCGGTGGTTTCATATGCCCTGCGCAAGCTGTCGAAGGTATAAAGCACTTCGTGTCGCGCAATGCGTTCGACATCGATGGTTTTGGCGACAAGCAGGCCGAGCTGTTTCACGAGTTGGGAATGGTGATGAACCCTGCCGATATTTTCACGCTGCGAGAGCGCGACAAGCGTTCGCTAAAGCGGCTGGAAAATCGTGATGGTTACGGGAAGACCAGCGCCAACAAGCTGTTCGATGCCATTGACGATCGCCGCAAAATCGACCTGCACCGCTTTATCTTTGCGCTGGGTATTCGCCATGTCGGCGAGGGCAATGCAAAGCTGCTGGCACGCCACTATCGTGATGCGGATACGCTACTTGCTGCCATTGATGCGGCGCAGGATCGCGAAGGCGAGGCTTGGGTGGAGATGCTCGACATCGATGGTTTTGGCGAAACTGCCGCCACAGCTCTACTGGATTTCATGGCCGATCCGAACCGCCGTGGCGTGGTCGATGCCTTGCTTACAGAAGTGACGCCGAACCCTGTCGAACAGGTCGCGTCATCCTCGCCCATTGCGGGCAAAACAATCGTATTCACCGGTACGTTGGAACAGACGACTCGCAGCGAAGCCAAGGCCGTGGCGGAGCGCTTGGGTGCGAAAGTTTCCGGTTCGGTATCGGCCAAGACAGACCTGTTGGTTGCGGGTGAAAAGGCTGGATCGAAACTGAAGAAAGCCGCTGAACTTGGTGTCGATACGCTGGACGAGCAGGGTTGGCTCGATCTTGTTGCGAGTGCTTAGGATGATTTCATGAGGTTGGGGCGAAACGGTACGGATGCCGAGAACGATCCGCGTATCGAAGTGCAGGCAGAACTCGCGCGTAGAGAGAAACTGGTGTGGGCAGACCGCCCGCGTCGCTTGCGGTCACATGTGATGGCAACGTTACCGATCTTCCTCTTTGGCATACCCTTCTTCGCGTTTGCCGTTTTCTGGACGGCTGCTGCAGCAGGGTTCGACACACCCTCATCCTCTGATCCGTTCTCGATGATTTTCCCGCTTTTCGGCGTGCCCTTCATCCTCGTTGGCCTTGGCTTGTTGTCCAGTCCAATATGGGCGCTGCATAAGGCTCGAAAGACAATTTACGGGCTAACGGAAGATCGTGCGATCGTTATCACGCATGGCTTCAGCCGCAGTGTGAAGTCTTACAATATCGCCGATATTTCCCGATTAGAACGCATCATGCATGGCGATCAGTTCGGCGATCTTGTGTTCGGTGAAGAGCGGCGGCGCGGTAAGAAGGGGCGCACAATAACAACCAAGATAGGGTTTTACGGCATCTACGATCCCAAACGGCTCGAGGAAACGATGCGTGATCTCATGCGGGATGAGACATGAGCATTGCTCCTGCGCCTTCAGAGCGCGCTGAATTTATGGAAGGCGTTCGCGACAGCGCGCCATTCGTTTTATCGGTCTTTCCGTTCGGTCTTGTGGTGGGTGCACTTGCGATAAAAAGCGGCGGCGGTGCGGTGGAAGCGATGCTGCAAAGCGTTTTGTTTTTCGCTGGTGCCAGCCAGATCGTCATGTGGGAACTCTACGGGCTGTCGTCGCCATTATGGGTGATTGCGCTTGCTGTTTTTGCCGTGAATTTCCGTCTCGTGCTGTATTCTGCAGCCATTGGCCGCAAGCTTGAGCCATTACCCAAACGCAAGATGGTGGGCGCACTGTTCCTGCTCCAAGACCTGTCATTAGCTGTCGGTCTGCGCCGCGCGGATGAAGTTGGGCGTCTCAGCTGGGGTTACCATATGGGGCTCGCTTCGGTGCTGTATGTCGTGTGGCTGGCGGCGACGGCGGTGGGTATCGGGTTTGGTTCGTTGATCACCGACCCCAAGGCTATTGGCCTCGATATGTTGGTGCCGATTTACTTCATGCTGCTGGTCATGAATTTTCGCACCAAGCCAAATGCGGCTGCGATCTGCGGAACGAGCGCTGTTATGTGCGCGCTGGTCTATTACGCCTTGGGTTCGCCGTATCACATCGCTGCTGGTGGCATTGCCGGTATGGCTTTGGCTGCGATGCTGGCGAAACCTACGGTATCCGATGCGGAGGCTGCGGATGTTTGAGCAGCTGGATTGGTATCTGATGCTTGTCGTGTTGGTGGGCAGTGCGGTGACTTTGGTCAATCGCCTTGCGGGCCACTATATTCTGGCGCGTTTCGAACCTATTCCCTACCGCGTGGAAGCGGCGCTGGAAGCTGTGCCTGTCGCCGTGATGACAACTCTTGTGGTTCCCGCTGCAATCAACGGCGCTTTTCCGGAATGGGTCGCCCTAGCGGTGGCATTCGTGCTGGGGCTTCGCCTGCATTTCCTCATCGCGGTGTTGGGCGGTATCACGGTTTTGTTGCTCATGCGGCAGGCCGGACTTTAGGCATTTCGTTCAAACTGGGCGGGTGGCCTCGCGCAGCCAGCCTCTCACATCGCTTGAAACGCCTGAAGATAGCTCGTCGAAAACGCGGGCGTGATAGCTGTTCAACCATGCTGTTTCCGCCCCTGTCAGCAGGTCGACATCTACCAACCGCAGGTCGATAGGGGCGAAGGTTAGCGTCTCGAAACCGAGCATCGGTTGATCGCCGCCGGACACATGGTCTGCGTTATGCACCAACACTAAATTTTCAATACGGATGCCGAACTCACCCTCGCGGTAGTAGCCCGGTTCGTTCGATACGATCATGCCAGGCTTGAACGGCTCCATGCCACGTTTGGAAATGTTCTGTGGCCCTTCGTGGACCGATAGATATGAACCGATGCCGTGGCCGGTGCCGTGGCCGTAATCCATGCCAGCTTGCCACAAAGCGATGCGGGCGAGGCCGTCGATATCGACACCGCGTGTGCCAATGGGAAAACGTGCCATGGCGATTGCGATATGGCCCTTCAACACCAATGTGAAGGCGCGTACCGCATCTGCCGGCGGTGCACCGATGGCGACGGTGCGTGTGATGTCAGTTGTGCCGCAGTCGTATTGTCCGCCGGAATCCACAAGGTAAAGCTCGCCTGTCTGCAACGTTCGGTTGGTAGTTTCATCAACACGGTAATGGACGATTGCGCCGTGGGGGCCACTGCCGGAAATCGTATCAAAGGAGATGTCGCGCAGTTCCAATCCCGAGGCTTCGCCTTGCTCGCGGCGGAAATTTTCCAGTCGCGCGGCCGCCTCTATTTCATCGACGGATCCGTGGGATTGCCCGTCCAACCAGTGCAGAAAGGCGCACATGGCGATGCCGTCTTGGATGTGAGCGCGGCGGGAGCCTTTGATCTCGGCTTCGTTCTTGATGGCGCGGGGCAGAATAACGGGGTCGCGCGCTGCGATAACGGTACCGCCGCCGCCTTCTACAATCGTGGTCAGCGCAACAGAAGCTGAGTCCGGATCGAGCATGACCGTGCGGCCATCACTAAAGGTGGCCAATTCTGCATCCAATGTTTCGGGCGCTCGAAGATCTGCGACTTGGGTGAGAAACGCGCGCACTTCAATGTCGAGTTTTGCCTCGTCGATGAACAGCAGCGGTTCGTGTCCTGCCCGCAAGAGGGCATGGGCGAGCACAAGCGGGGTGTGGGCAACATCTGTGCCGCGAATGTTGAACAGCCACGATACTGACGTTGGATCGCTGATGAGGCAGCCATCGGCTCCATTGGTGGCCATGGTCGCTTCCAACTCTTCCAGCTTGTTGCGTGTCGTGCGTCCTGCCAGTTTAAAATCGTGGATGTGGACGGCACCGGCAGGTGGAGCGGGCTGGTCGTGCCATACGGCGTCCAGCGGGTTTTGAGTAAGCGGCTTGATGGTTGCGCCGGCTTTCTTAGCTGCGCTTTCAAGTTTGGCGAATTCGCGTGCGCCATGCAGCCACGGGTCGATGCCGATCACGGTGCCGCTTTCAATGTGGGATGAAACCCATGCAGGCAAATCGGTTTCAGTGTTCAGTACAACGCCCCAGTGGTCTGGGTCGGTCTGCTGCCCGGCTTGTAGGGTGTAGCGACCATCCGTCAGCAAGGCGGCACGGTTTTGTGTGATGATGGCGCTGCCTGCGGAGCCGGTGAAGCCTGAAATCCAAGCTAGGCGCTCTGCTTCGGCAGGCAGGTATTCGTTGTTCTGTGCATCGCGGTGGGGAACAATAAAGGCGTCGCAGTCGTGACGCTCCAACTCGCCGCGCAGAGCATTCAATCGATCGGCACCGCGCACCGGTTCACGAGCGGCTGTGAAGTTTTGAAACATGGGGCACCGGCGGTTCGAATTGTCTTGCGTCACCTATAGCCCATCAATGCGCTTCGTCACATCGGGCTATGTAACGGCTTGCTACAACAGGTTAATTGGTTCCTTGTTTTGCCATGCGTTTGGTGCATGGCAGAGATACGTCAGCCCCTCTTACAAATCTCGGCGTAAAACCTATTTCTAACTCATCGGACGAACACATCGGGTGAACGTCCTGGATGACAAGGATAAGACCATGGGCCTGCGTAACGCTTTCGACAAAATGATCATTGCTCGTGAGAAACAGGCTCGTCGCTACGTAGCCGGCGCTCTCCTGAACATGGATGACGAGACGCTGAAACGCGCTGGTCTGACCCGCGACGCACTGCGCCGTCAGGGCCCATCCAACTATCCGTTCTAAGCTTTAGATCCAGACGTTTTTCAAACGGGCGTGCCGCGCAAGCGGTGCGCCCGTTTCGCGTTTGGTACTTAAGCTTTGCGCATTAGCAGCGTTAGCCAGCCGTTGTGGATCAGCGCTTCATCAAAGACCAAACCTTGCGAACGATAGCGCGCGACAAGCCGTGTTTTTTGGTGCGGTAACAGGCCTGACAAAATGACGTGTGCGCCTGAGTTTAAGTGCTGAACCATCGGCTTGGCCAGTTGCTGAAGCGGGCCTGCCAAAATGTTGGCAAAGACCAGGTCGACATCACCAAAACGGGCAAAGCAAGGGTGCTCGAAACCCGTGGCGGTTTCGCATATCACGTCGCTGGCGACGCCGTTCAAACGGCAATTGTCGCGGGCAACATCGGTCGCAACCGGGTCAATATCTGTTGCGAGAACAGGAATGCGCAGTGCTTTTGCCAACGCTATGGCCAGCACGCCGGAGCCTGTTCCCACGTCCAGCGCGGATCGCAAGCGTAGCGGGCGGGAGCTTGATCGGCGCAGGCATTTTTCCAGCATCATCAGACAACCGGCGGTCGTGCCGTGGTGGCCCGTTCCGAAGGCGAGACCGGCATCGACCTGCACAGTGATCGGGCGGTTGGCGACGGCTGCGGCATCGTGGCCGCCATGTACGGTGAAGCGCCCTGCATGGACGGGAGCTAGGTCGCGCAGCGTTTCGCTTACCCAGTCTGTGATGGTTATTTCTTCGCGCAGCAGTTCGCTTGCAGGGGCGTTTTCGCCCAAAGCGTCAGCAACCAAACCGCGCACGCGGGTCTCGTCGTCAGCTTCGCAATAGATGCCGTATTGCCAATTGTCCGTGTCGTCCGGGTCTTCAAAAAGCGCGGTGGTCAGCACCTCTTCTTCAAAGACAGGATCGAGCACTTCGGCCAACGCGAATGCGTCAGCGCGCAGCGTGATGAAATAGAGGCGGATCGATGGTTCGGATGATTGTTCTGGCATGGCGATCGTTTGCACCAAGGTGCGGTGGGCCACAAGGCCGTGGGCCGATCATCCGTTACTTCGTTTCCTTTTCGACCATTTCCAACGCGTCTTCGTCTGCCGCAGCATCAACGGCCTTGGCTTCCTCAGCCTTCACTTTGGCGGCTTTGTTTTTCTTCTCGCCACCGTTTTTAGGTGTGGGGCCGAACGCCATCACCACGTCTTCCAGTTCCGGCACATTTTCCTGATCGCCATGCTTGAAATGGATGTCACCATTGGGCTTCACCCAGAACATGGTTTCGGTGTTTTCAGCGCGGGTCTCGCGGTAGTCTTCGTGGGAAAACTCGTCGGTGATGCGCGTGTTCTGGAAGGTCCAGCCCTGCCACATGTTGGTGCGTAGTTCAGATAGCGACTTGCCTTCATCGAAAAGCTGCCGCCCACCAAGCGTTACGCGGAGAGCGTTGCGTTCCTTCTCGTTTCGCAAGTTGCCGATCTGGAAGACGTTGTTTCGACCGATTTCCGGCCCGTATTCGGTGCAGACGAGCGAGTTGTAGGCGTCGTTGTCGGTTGCTGCGAGGATGTGGCTGTAGCGGTTGAAGATGATGTCGTGATGGGCGGATTCCGACAGCACGTCGCCATAGAACACCGGTACATCGGCCAGCCGCGCCTTTCGAATATGGTTCCAGTTGCCGTCTGCGATGAGGACGGGAATTTTCATCTCTTGCAGCTTTTCCGCCAACGCCTGCGTCCATGATGAGCCGCCGACGATAAGCAGGCCGGGGCGTTCGGCAGATTTTAGACCGAGCGCACTGGCGAGCGGGCCAAGCGAAAAGCCGTGCAGCAGAATTGTTGCGGCCACCACGAGGAAGGTGAGGGCAACGAGTTGGTTGCCTGCTGCCACGCCACTATCGGCAAGTTCTGCGCCGAACAGGCCTGCTACGGCTACGGCCACGATACCGCGTGGCGCGATCCATGAGATCAGGAAACGTTCGCGAAGGTCGATGCCCGAGCCGATGGTGGCCAACATGATGGCAATCGGGCGGGCGACAAAAAGGATGAGGAAGACGAACACAACCGCGCCCCAGCCCAACGCCTCAAAATCATAAAATCGCAGCGATGCGGTGAGCATGATGAACAGGCCGGAGACTAAAAGCACTGTGACCGTTTCTTTGAAGCGGCGCAGTTCCGTGAGGCTGGCCATCTTCGAATTGGCCATGGTGATGCCCATGATCGTGACTGTAAGGAGCCCGGATTCCTCCAAAATCAGGTTGGAAACCGAGAACGCCAACAATACGACGGCGAGAAGCACCGGCGCTTTGAGAAAATCCGGAACGAGACCTCTTGCGAAAACCGATGCCATGGCGCGACCGAGCAGCAATCCGCCGCCCACAGCAACGATAGCCCCAAGGACGACCATGCCTGCCAATGTGTAACCACCAAGATCGCCGTACAGGACGAGATAGACCTGAAAGGCCAGCACTGCGAACAGCGCGCCAATAGGGTCATTGACGATAGCTTCCCACCGCAGCAACGAGGCGGGGCGGGGCGACAGTTGCGCTTGCCGTAACAGCGGCATGATGACCGTGGGGCCAGTGACGACGAGAATGCCGCCCAGCACTGCTGCGGCTCCCCAAGGCAACCCCGCTGCGTAATGCGCGGCAAGGGTAGAGAATATCCACACGAGCGGACCACCGATCAAAATGACCCGCCGGACAGCCTTTTCAGTCTCTCGGATTTCCGAGAAATTGAGCGTCAGTCCGCCTTCAAACAGGACGATTGCGACGGCCAACCCGATGACGGGTTTGTAGAGATCACCGAAGTCTCCCTTAGGATCGAGATAGCCGAAGACCGGACCCAGCAGAAAACCTGCGACCAGCAGAAGAGCGATGGCAGGGATACGCAGCCGCCAGGCGACCCATTGTGCCGCGATACCGGCAGCACCGATGACCGCAATTTGCAGGGGAAGACTGTCCATTAAGCTGTTCTCATTTGCCGTTCGGCGGGAGCCTGACGCTCCTCTTACAGGTGCAAAACGGCTAAGTGAACGACAAACGCGCCTGACAACAGGTTCGTTCCGGTCACTTAAATACAGCCTGTATGGTCGTTAGCCCATCATATCCATGGCGCGATAAGCCTCGACATCGCCGTTCAGCCAGCAATTCTGCAAACCCTGAAGGGTTGCGGAGGGGAGCGCGTCGGCGCTGATGACGATCAGGGTACCGTCTTCCGTCCACATATCCATAACGTCACAGGCAACCGATGCCGGATCGGACGCGAGAAACGCCTGTGCCGGTGTTATGTCGGTACAAAACTGCTCTTGCTTTAGCGCGTGCATGGTCGGTCTGCTTTCTCGAGGAAAGAACAAGGTGCCAGCGCGAGGTGCAGGCCGGGATAATATATTCGTTCGACTTTTATCGTTTCTCCCATTTGGCTCTCATCGTTTCCCTCAATCGTGATCGGCCACGACCTTGCGCGTTGGCGGACATCGCGATTGCATGGGGCATGAGAATCCTCCCGACACTGTTATTCGCCGCGGCCTTTCTGGCAGCCTTTACTTCTGCACAGGCCAAGACCGCTTGCGCGCTGCCTACACCTTGCGAGGTGACGGGCGAGAATGGCGGCACCTATTACGTGGCCGCGCCGGAAGACTGGGATGGAAATGGTGGTTTGAAGCCGTTCGTCTTTTATCACGGCCACAGCGGGTCCGGCGCAGGCGTTGCCAAAAACAAGGGGTTGGCGAAATCGCTGGCGGAGCAGGGGTATCTGCTCATCGCGCCGGATGGACCGATGCTGCGCTATCGCAACCGCGAAACGCGCGGTTGGCCGGCGCGTGTCCAAGGTGAAATCAAACGAAGTGACCGCAACGATGTAAAGTTCACCGAAGCCGTGCTGCGTGACGTGGCACAGCGCTTCAAGCTGAACTTGGACGATACCGTCATTTCCGGCTTCTCCTCCGGTGGTTCCATGGCGTGGCACTTCTCCTGCTATTCTACGATGCAGGTTGCAGGCGTAGTGCCAGTCGCTGGGGCGCTGCGGCGACCGCACCCAAACAATGGCGTCGTTCAGGCGGATGGCTCTATCGCGCGATTCTGCCCCGGTGGGCCGCGCAAAGTGGTTCACATTCACGGTTGGTCGGACAAACAGGTACCGTTGGAAGGTCGTGGCATCGGCGAGTGGCATCAGGGCGATGTATTTGCCTCGCTCGACGTTCAGCGCCGCACCAACCGCTGCAATTCGCGCCCTGATATGGTGGAGGCCAAAGGTCCGTTCTGGTGTCGTGCCTTTACGTCTTGCGAAACGGGGCAGGCGGTGAAGTTTTGTCTGCACCCCGGCGGCCACGGCATGCCGCAAGGCTGGCTGGAAACTGGCCTCAACGGATTAAGCAATCCCGGCAACTAATTGGCCTGTCTTGCGTTGCTCCCACAGCGCCTAAAGC
The DNA here is from genome assembly GCF_000179775.1 of Ahrensia sp. R2A130. Classification (GTDB taxonomy): domain Bacteria; phylum Pseudomonadota; class Alphaproteobacteria; order Rhizobiales; family Rhizobiaceae; genus Pseudahrensia. The sequence continues at coordinate 903,603 of NZ_AEEB01000003.1, read as the reverse complement.
CGCACTTGACCCAACAGGGCGGTGCGGCCAAAACCGCCATAATTAGAGCCGGCTAACAGCCGGACAGCAGGGCCGGAAACCGGCCACTCACGGAGAACAAGCATGAGCGAACGCACCAGCGAGGGTGGCCTTCAGGTCGCCAAAATCCTTCACGATTTCATCAACGTAGAAGTGCTGCCCGGCACTGGCGTCGAGACGGATGCGTTCTGGGATGGTTTCGGCAAAATCGTCGCCGATCTTGCTCCGCGCAACGCGGAACTGCTCGCCAAGCGCGATGACCTTCAGGCCAACGTCAACGAATGGCACAAGGACAATCGCGACGGCTTTCAGAATATGGAAGTCTACGAAAACTTCCTGCGTGACATTGGCTACATCGTGCCTGAAGGTCCGGCGTTTTCCGTCTCTACCGGTCATGTGGATGATGAGATCGCAGCCATCGCCGGTCCGCAGCTTGTTGTTCCCGTGCTCAACGCCCGTTTCGCGCTGAACGCGGCCAACGCCCGCTGGGGTTCGCTCTACGATGCGCTCTACGGCACGGACGCGATTTCCGAAGAGGGCGGTGCGGCCAAGGGCGGCGGTTACAACGAAATTCGCGGCAACCGCGTCATCGCCTGGGGCCGCGATTTTCTGAACACAGCGGTTCCGTTGGCCTCTGGTAGCTGGACCGACGTGCAGGGCTTCTCGGTCGAGAATGCTGAGTTGAAAATTGCTATGGCCGACGGCTCCACCACCGCGCTGGCCACCCCATCGGATTTCTGCGGTTACAAAGGCACCGAGGCTGGTCTCGACAGTATTTTGCTCGCCAATAACGGCATGCATATCGATATCATCATCGACCGCCAGCATCAGGTCGGCCAAACCGATCAGGCGGGCATTGCTGATATCGTTCTGGAATCCGCGCTCACCACGATCATGGACAACGAAGATTCCATCGCTGCCGTGGATGCAGAAGACAAGGTCGGCGCCTACCGCAACTGGCTTGGTTTGATGAAGGGCAATCTGGAAGAGACGCTGGAGAAGGGCGGCAAGACCATCACCCGCCGCCTGAACGATGCCCGTGAGTACCTGTCCCCCACCGGCGAGGACGTGTGGTTCAAGGCGCAGGTGTTGATGCTCAACCGCAATGTCGGCCACCTAATGACCAATCCGGCCATCCTGATGGCGGACGGTGGTGAAATTCCTGAAGGCATCATGGATGCCGTCATTTCGGCTGCTTGCTCCAAGCACGACATTGGCGGCGGCAACGGCGCAGAAGACGGCCACCGGAAGAACTCTGCCCACGGCTCCATGTACATCGTGAAGCCGAAGATGCACGGGCCTGAGGAAGTGGCGTTCGCCAGCGAGATTTTCGCCCGCGTGGAAGAGCTTCTGAACATCGCGCCCAACAGCCTGAAAATGGGCATCATGGACGAAGAGCGCCGCACCACGGTGAACCTGAAAGAGTGCATCCGCGCTGCCAAGGATCGTGTCGTGTTCATCAACACCGGCTTCCTCGACCGCACCGGCGACGAGATGTTCACCTCGATGGAAGCGGGCCCGATGATCCGCAAGGGCGACATGAAACAGTCCGCATGGATTGCCGCCTATGAAGACTGGAACGTCGATATCGGCCTCGAATGCGGCCTCGCCGGTCACGCGCAAATCGGCAAGGGCATGTGGGCCATGCCGGACCTGATGGCCGCCATGCTGGAACAGAAAATCGGACACCCGAAGGCCGGTGCCAACACCGCGTGGGTGCCAAGCCCCACAGCCGCCACGCTGCACGCCACCCACTATCACGAGGTGAACGTCCACGAGGTGCAGGCCGAGTTGAAAAACCGCGACCGCGCCAAGCTGGCCGACATCCTGTCCATCCCCGTCGCTTCCCGCCCCAACTGGACGCTGGAGGATATTCAGGCCGAACTCGACAACAACGCGCAGGGTATTTTGGGCTACGTGGTCCGCTGGATCGACCAGGGCGTTGGCTGCTCCAAGGTGCCGGACATCAACGATGTAGGCCTCATGGAAGACCGCGCGACACTGCGAATTTCCAGCCAGCACATGGCCAACTGGCTGCACCACGGCATCGTGGACAAGCAGCAAATCCACGACACGTTCGCCAAGATGGCCAAAAAGGTCGACGAGCAAAACGCTGGCGATCCCGCCTATGAGAATATGTCAGGCCGCGAGAGCGAAAGCGTCGCGTATCAAGCCGCACTGGAACTGGTGCTGAAGGGCAGGGAACAGCCGAGTGGGTACACGGAGCCGGTGCTGCATCGTAGACGTTTGGAGAAGAAATCCAGCCTCGCCAGCTGACGGCGTGTCTAAACGTTACATGCGGCACGTTAACCACTGTTCGATTTAACGCTTCCATAAATACACGTCATTGTTACTCTAGTTGAGGGCAGATATGTGGGGTGCGTTGTGGCGGCGCAGCTTTTGGAATTGAAAGACAACGGTGCGTTATCGCGTGTGGTAAAATCTGCACGACTTGTTTTGAATGGCGACTTGAGTTTTCTGGCAGTGGAAACTGACGGGACTTTAGCTATAATTGACCTGGATGGCCTTACCTACGGCTATAATAGCTCACCAATTTCCTTTGCATCTCTTAAGTTGGATCAGGGGCAAATACTGGATATTTCTGATGTTCAGTCCGAAGATCATCAATCTACATTAGATTTACTCTTCTCTTCCTTCGGGACAGTGCGTTCGGCATTTATCGCTTCAGTGCCTACCACAATGGTAGGGCGAGCTTTTATTATCGTTCTGGGTCTGCAACCTCGTGAGCAACTGTCGACCGAACAACATTGGGAAATGCAGAGTTACGTCGAGTTGGCGGGTGATATTCTGGGCTTGATCGACAAGCTGTCGAAGCCGGATATCCTGCTTCAAGCGAGAGCATTGGCGTTCGATGCCGTTACAATCCCTCTGGGACTCGTTAGCAAATCGGGCATCTATCTGGACGTCAATAACTCGCTGGCAGCGTTGAACGGCATGACCAAAGAGGAGCATGTCGGGAAAAGCCTTGAAGAGGTCATTCCAGATATGGCGACCGCGTCCAGAAAACACCTCCGCCGCGCCATTGAAACCGGACAGCCAGTCATCAATGTGGAATTCGAGCTTCCCTCTGCAGAAACCGGCGGCGAACCTCGTCCATTCGCGATCAGCATTTATCCCAATTCCAGTGATGGCGAAGTGTTGGATCGTGCCTATTTTGTTATTATGGATCTGCAGGCGCATGCTGTCTATTTCGGCAAACGCCGGGATCAGAACCAGCAGGCTCAGATCGCGAATTCCGGTTTCGCGGAAAATTCGCCGCTCACGCCAAATCCTTCAGCAGGGTTTATTCTCGATACTTTGGTCAAGCAGCCGAAGTTGCGATCTCGCAAAGGCAGTTCCTACACCACGCTTCGCACTTGGCGGGCGGGTATCAAAGACAGCCAGATCGTGGCTATGCGCCATATGAAAAAGGCAGCGGATGCGAATTTCATCAATTCCGTGGCTGAAGAAATCGCAACCCATGTCAAAGTCTTGGTTGGTGCAGCTGCCATAGATCAGGTGGTGCCGGTTCCGGGAGGTCATACTGTCGATATGGAGCCATTTTCTGTGAGCATCGCACGGCAGGTTGCCAAGCTCATCGGTTCGGAGTTCGTCGAAGCTGTCAGCTCGCCACCGCGCAAGGGGTCTTCGCACCCGCGCAAGAGTTCTCGCCTGCCAAAGTTGATCCGGACAGCGTCCGTATCAGGAACCGTTCTTGTCGTCGATGATATCGCTTCATCCGGTGCGCATTTGGAACAGGTCGGCGAAGCCCTAAAAGGCGAAGCCGATGGATTGTTTAAAGTGGCCTGGATTGGCCCAAGTGGTCGCTAAGGGGCTGTTTACTGCAGCAATTCGTGTTATCGGCACGCCACGACCCGCAGGAGAGAGCGCATAGGCGCCGCCGAAGGAGCAACCGCCCCGGAAACTCTCAGGCACCATGGACTGCGGGAACCCCTCGGCTTTGGGGGGAGAATACAATCTGGAGAGTGGTGACGGCCTGATGGCTGTTGCCCACCGAAGGAGAAAGTGACGGCATGGCAGCTTGTTAAGTTGTTTGCCTGAACCAAACTCTCAGGTTTCACGACAGATGGGGTCATGCGCCAGCTTCGCTCGCGCGTGCCCGCAACATCGTCTTCAGGAAACCTGTCATGGTCGCCCACATCACGCCTACAAAAACCAAGTCCATCGCTGTCATCGGGGCCGGAATCACCGGCGTCACCACCGCTTACGCCTTGGCCAAGCGCGGCTTCGACGTCACGCTTTTTGACCGCCAGCCTTATGCTGCGATGGAAACATCGTTCGCCAATGGCGGCCAGCTTTCAGCGTCCAACGCCGCCGTGTGGAACCAGCTCGGCACCGTCATCAAGGGCATGCGCTGGGTGATGAAGAAGGACGCGCCGCTGCTCGTCCATCCCGGTCCGTCGTGGCACAAATATTCGTGGATGGCCGAATTCCTCCGCGCCATCCCGCGCTACGAAGCCAACACGATCGAAACCACGCGCCTCGCCATTGCCGCCCGCGAACACCTGCTCGAATGGGCGGGGGAAGAGAGCATCGACTTCGATAAGGAAGATCGCGGCATCCTGCATATTTTCGAATCTGAAAAAGAATTGAAGTCTGCCCAGAAGGTAACCGACCTACTCGCCAAAGGCGGGTTGGTGCGCGAGCCGGTAACGGCTGCGGAAATCGCTGCGCTCGAACCCACCTTGCGCGACGATTATGTCGGCGGCTTCTTTACCCCGTCAGACTTCACCGGCGACGTTCACAAATATTCCATGGGCCTCGCGGACGCCTGCAAGCGCCGCGGTGTGAAGATGAAATTCGGCACGGCTATCGACAAGGTTCGGCAGCACCGCGAGGGCGGCATCTTTATCAAACACGGCCCGTTGCTGGGCGAAGAGCGCGAGTTTTCCAAGTTCGATAACGTGGTTATCTGCGCCGGTGTCGGCAGCCGTCATCTCGCCGCCCAGCTAGGCGACCGCGTGAATGTCTATCCCGTGAAGGGCTATTCCATCACCGTGATGCTGGACGATAAGGCCTCGCAGGAAGCCGCGCCCCGCGTAAGCCTGTTGGACGAAGAAGCGAAAATCGTGACCTCGCGCTTGGGCGACAACCGTTTCCGCGTGGCGGGCACGGCGGAATTTGCCGGTGAAGACCGCGACATCCGCTCCGGTCGCATCGTGCCACTGACCAACTGGGTGCGGAAGAACTTCCCCGGTGTTTCCACCGAGCACGTTGTGCCATGGGCCGGCCTGCGCCCGATGATGCCCAACATGATGCCCCGCGTCGGCAAGGGCAAAGCGCCGGGCGTGTTCTACAACACCGGCCATGGCCACTTGGGTTGGACGTTGAGCGCGGCCACGGCAGACATGATCGCTGCGACGGTAGAAGCGGATTTTATGAGCAACGCGGCCTGATTTATCCCCGCCCGGTTTTACGGGCGTATGGTGGGCGCACTTTCCCCCACGAGCCGACGGTCCGGACCGTCCTTACCGTCGGGGGAGGGCGATCCTTCCGTCGCGCGCGCTTAACGAACGCAAGCGGGCGGAGCTCTATGTCGCACCGGCAGAGCTGCCACAACAGCTTCGGGACCGGACGTCGAACGTTAGCAATGGCGGGCCGAAGGCAAGGTCGATGAAACGTGAGTTTTGTGTTCGGGGAGGTGACGGGAATGGTGTTGAGACACACTCGCAGCAGGATCGAGCGGGGCGAAGGCGTATGCCATTTCGCCGAAACTAACGGCTAACGGCAGACTTCTTCGTCCCGCTGGCTCACATGTTGCCAACCGGGCGCCGAAAGGCGCGCCGGATTTTCGTGCAGGCTGAATGGCAGCTTACGGACGCCAGTAGTTGAAGTGGTCGTGCACGGTTTCACCATCGTACTGGCCACGCATGTCGATCAGCGGTGCGCCTTTTGGAGCGAGCGTCGTTAGCGTTTCGAGGTCCAGTTGTTCGCGGAACACGCGGTGGCCCAGCGTTACGATGACAGCGTGGTAGGCGCCGCCTTCGAACGGGTCGTCCACAATTGTCGTGCCGCGACCGCCTTCTGCGTGGTCATCATCGGCGACGGGATCGAAGTTGAACACTTCGGCTCCCTGCGCCCACATATAGTCCATCATTTTGAAGGTCTTGGAATTGCGGGTATCGGGGCAATCTTCCTTGAAGCTGCGGCCCAAAACCAGCACGCGTTTACCGGCCAGACGTTCGCCCTTGGAAGCGAAAAGTTCTTCCAGCTTGTCCACGAGGAAGTAGGGAGTTTGCTCGTTCACCGAACGGCCGGCGGCGACCAGTTCCATGGACAGGCCGTGACGACGGCCCGCATCCACCAGATAATAGGGGTCCACCGCGATGCAGTGACCACCCACCATGCCGGGGCGATAGTTGTGGAAGTTCCACTTGGACGAGGCGGCGGCGATAACGTCGGACGCGCGAATACCCATCTTGTCGTAGAGCGCCATGAGCTCGTTCATCAGGGCGATATTGACGTCGCGCTGGGTGTTTTCGAGGATCTTGGCCGCTTCAGCGACACGAATGGAGGCAGCGGGGAAAAGACCGGCCTTCACGACGCGGGAATAGAGAACTTCGAGAAATTCCGTCACCACAGGCGTCGAGCCTGCTACGATCTTCTTGATGTCGGCCAGCTTACGGGTCGGGTCTGCAGGGTTTATGCGTTCCGGCGAGTAGCCGAGGTAGAAATCAACACCTTCGCGCAGGCCGGAAGTGGCTTCCAGAATTGGCAGGCATTTCTCTTCGGTGGTGCCTGGGTCAACGGTGGATTCATACACCACCACGCAGCCCTTTTTCATGTGCATGCCGATATCGCGGGAGGCCGCGAGCAGGGGGGTGTAATCCGGCCGGTTGCGGCTGTTCACCGGTGTGGGCACGCAAACGAGAATGACATCAGCGTCGGCGAGATCGGAAGCGTCGGTGGTGTAAAGCGCATCGGCTTCCGCCAAATCAGCGCCGGTCACTTCGCCGGTGCGATCAATCTGGTTTTTCAGTTCGGCAATCTTTTCGCCGTCGATATCCAGGCCGATGGACCGGCTGTTGTGGGAAAATCCGCAGATGAGGGGCAGGCCGACATAACCAAGACCGACGACAGCGACGCGGGCCATAACTGGATCGGGCAGTGCTACAGGTTCGTGGTCGAGCAGTTGTAACGGCGCGCGCCTACGGGATGCTTCGTCAAATGCAATCGCTTCTACTGGCATAACCAAGGGAGCGGCGGCTTGCGCTGCATCGTGTTTCATAAAAATCATTTTCTGCCCTGCTTCAGTTCGCCCTTGGGCGCTTTCATGCCCTTGCGTTCACAATAGCTGGGCGAAATTTCCCATTCGTAACAATGGGTCACAAATGGGCAGCGACTGCGCACATGGTGAAAAAACCGTTAGCAGCGGCGCCGCTGAGATCAAGGAGGCTGATGAAAAGGGCTTGTTCAGGCGGGAAGGCCACCCCACTTATTGGGAACAAGGCATTAACCGGTGGAGAACCGACATGACGAAAAAGACAAAGATTGAACCTTTCGGTTCGCAGGTCGAATTCGCAGAGTTCGGGAAAAACGCCATCGCATATGTGCGCGAAGTGACCTCAGACGATCTCAATCAGCGTTTTCCGCAGGGGCCTGAGCTTCCGCAAGGTGTTGATCTTTGGGGATTGTTTACCGCGGATGGGCACCCGATTGCCGTGGCGGATGAGCCTATGGCGCTGGTTCACAATGCAAGCGAAATGGAACTGGAAACGGTCCAGCGCCACTAGCGGCTTCGAGACAACCGCAACTGCCCAAGATCAGGCCGCGTTGGCGCGGGGTTCGGCGATAAGCAGATCGAAAATGCGGGACGGGTCTTCGCTGGCACGGATTTCGGCCAGTTTCTCTCCGTCGCGCAACAGACGGGCGGCGCGCGACAAGGCTTTCAAGTGGTCGGCACCGGAGCCTTCCGGAGCCAGCAACATGAAGGCTATGTCGATAGGCTGATCGTCCATTGCATCGAAATCGAGAGGCTTAGACAGACGGGCGAAGACGCCGACAATCTTCTCGATGCCCGCCAGTTTGCCGTGTGGAATGGCGACACCGTTACCAACGCCTGTGGAACCAAGCTTTTCACGCTGCTGCAGGATTTCCAGAACATCGTGTTCGTCGCGATCGACGAGACGCGCGCCAATAACGGCAAGCTCCTGAAGAAGCTGGCGCTTGGAGCCAGCCTTCAGGTGCGTCACGACGCTATCGCGCGAAAGGATGTTCTGGAGTTCCATGTTAGGCGCTGTCCGTTACGCTGCTGTTGCGCTTTTAGCAGCGCCTTTTGATGGATCGACCCAGCCAATATTTCCATCCGCGCGGCGGTAGACGATGTTAATGTCACCGGAACCTGCGTTGCGGAACACGTTGACGGGATCGTCCATCAATTCCAACTGCATGACGGCCATGGCCACGGTTTGTGTGCGCACGGTTGTACCTGATTCTGCGATCACCAGAGGGGCTGAGTCTTGCTCGAGTTCTTCGTCTCCACCGGGTGTCTGCATTACGGAATAGGCGACTTCGGCCTGTTCCATGGATTGGCGGTCGTTGTGGTGGTCTTTGAGTTTACGGTTGTAGCGGCGCAGGCGTTTTTCGATGCGGTCTGCAGCATGGTCGAATGCGCCATGTGCATCGGGCTCACGGGCGCTGGTTTGCAGCACGACGCCGGAGTCCAGATGCACCATGCAATCGGCGATAAAGAAGGAGCCTTGTTTTTCCATAACAACGTGACCGGAGAATCCGTGACCAAAATATTTGTCCACAGCGTCGTTGATACGATCTTCGATACGGCCCTTCAGGGCGTCGCCGATATCCATCTGTTTTCCGGTGATACGCAGGCTCATGCGGTGCTTCCTTCTTCTTCGTCACGGCCGAAGCGGCCACGACACGAGTCTCAATTTAAGCCCCACGACTGTCGCGGTACAGATTGACAATGCAAAAATTCCGGTGCCCGAACTCGCTCGGGTCACGGCAAATCACTATCGGCTTGTTCGGATGGGTGGGGCGAGACCCGCGTTGGGCGGCGATTTAGGAAAAGTGGTGGCCGCTGTCAACAAACCCTGTTCGCGTCACCCTCCCTATTCTCAGCCCGCTTGTTCGATGGCTCGCTTTTCGCGGCGGCGTTGTACGGAGGAAGGAATTGCCATTGCGTCGCGATATTTTGCGACTGTGCGACGGGCAATATCTACGCCGCGCCCGCGCAATGCTTCGACTATTGCGTCGTCGCTGAGAACTGTGCGGGCGGTTTCGGCGTCGATAAGGGTGCGAATCTGCGCCCTAACGGCTTCGGCGGAATGGCCGCTGCCATCGTCGCCTTCAGTCGCGCCCAATGCCGTGGTGAAGAAATATTTCATCTCGAACAGGCCGCGCGGGGTCATGAGATATTTGTTCGAAGTGGCACGGCTGACGGAGGATTCGTGCATGGAAATGTCTTCGGCCACCTGTTTCAGCGTCATGGGGCGCAAATGGTCTATGCCGTGGATGAGAAAGGCATCCTGACGGGAAACGATAGACTTGCAGACTTTGAGAATGGTGTTGGCGCGTTGATCGAGACTGCGGGTCAGCCAGTTGGCGTCGGCCGCGCATTGTTGCACGAATTCATGGGCTTCGGTGGGTCGTGCGCCCTTGGCGCAGTCGCGGTCGACACGGGTGAGATAAGTTTCGTTCACCAAAACGCGGGGCAGGGTCTCGCTATTGAGCTCGACAATCCAGCTGCCGTCTGACGCTTCGCGGACCTCGGCATCCGGTGCGACGTGTTGCGTGGCTTGGCTGGAAAATGCGGTGCCGGGCTTCGGGTCCAGCGCCTGAATTTCCAGAACTGCAGCGCGCATGTCGGAGGCGTCGAGACCCGACAATTTCGCGAGCGCTGCGTAGTCGCGGCGGGCGAGAAGCGGAAGATTATCGATGAGGCTGGCCATTGCAGGATCGAAACGGCCGCGTTCGCGCAATTGCAGCGTCAGGCACTCGCGCAAATCGCGGGCACCAACGCCGCACGGGTCCATGCTTTGCAGCAGGTCGATAGCGGTGTTGGCTACCTCTTCGGTGCTGTCCAAGCGCTCTGTCAGCGCCAGTAGATCGAGTTGAAGGTAGCCACCATCATCGACGAATTCGATCATCGTTTGAACGAAAAATCGGACCTTTAGCTCGCATCGCATCAACGAAAGCTGCTCGTGGAGGTGGTCGTGAAGACTGGGTGCTGTAGTTGCACGCTCTGCAATATCCCAGTCATCGCTGGATGATGCAGACGAAATCGCAAGGCCGCCGCTTACGGATGCCGATTTATCCTCGTTGCCCACCGATGTGCGATCGTTGCGGTAATCCTGCTCGTCGGGAAAGACGTTTTCCAGGCTGGTACCAAGATTGTCGGCAAGAGTTTGAGCACTCACGTCAAGTTCAAGCGATAATGCGCTCAAAGGTTCGCGTTCATTGGATGACGTTGATTCTGGAACGTCACTGCGCCTGTCGTCGGCACCGTTTTCAGCGCGTTCAAGAAAAGGGTTCTTTTCCAACTGCTCGTCGATGAAGGCGTCGAGCTCGATATTCGACATGGCCAGCAGTTTGATCGACTGACTCAGCTGTGGCGTCATGACGAGAGACTGCGTTTGTCCCTGTCTCAACTTCAGCTTTTGAGAAAGTCCGATCATAGATGCCCGTACCCAATACCAAAACGGTCAGCGGCCTTGGCCAGCGCTTGCATAACAGCTTTAAGGCTGCGGCAAGTTCCGTGCCAGTTTACGCTTTGTGGGTTCGTTCTAGCAAGCTAGTCGACATCAAAGTGTGAATTGATCGCCCAGATACAGCCGCCGAACGTCAGGATTGTTAACGATCTCTTGCGGCGACCCATGGGTAAGCACCTGACCGGAGGCGATAATATAGGCCCGATCAATCAGACCGAGCGTCTCGCGGACATTGTGGTCGGTGATGAGAACGCCGATGCCACGCTTGGTAAGATGGCGAACGAGATCCTGGATATCGCCCACCGCGATGGGGTCGACGCCAGCAAAAGGCTCATCGAGCAGCATGAAGGCTGGACGCGATGCCAGCGCACGGGCGATTTCGAGGCGGCGACGTTCACCGCCAGACAGGGCGATGGAAGGCGATTTGCGCAAGTGGCCGATCTTGAATTCGTCTAGCAGCGAGTCGAGTTGCTCAGCGCGTTTTGAGCGATCTTTTTCGACCACTTCAAGGACGGCTTTGATGTTGTCCTCGACCGAAAGGCCGCGAAAAATCGAAGCTTCCTGCGGCAGATAACCGATGCCGAGGCGGGAGCGCTGGTACATTGGCATGTGGGTGACGTCATGGCCGTCCAGCTCGATCTTGCCTTCGTCAGGCTGAACGAGACCGGTGATCATGTAGAAACAGGTGGTTTTGCCCGCGCCGTTGGGGCCGAGCAGTCCAACAGACTCGCCACGCCGAACGCCGAGGCTGGCACCATCCACCACGGTGCGGCCTTTGTAGGTTTTTTTCAAACCACGCGCGAGCAGAACACCATCGCGGGCACGAGGCTCGATGGGTGTGCCGGGAGGGTGCGGTGCGGCAGAATGGTCTTCCTGCAGGGTGGATTTTTTGCGCATCCTTGCCGGCAGTGCAGGCAGCTTATCGCGCAAGAGTGCAATAGCTCGTTCGCGCTTCTTCGGCTTAACAGGTGGAGCGGGTATGGCGGTGTCAGAGACGGACAAGTGTGGGGCCTAGTTCTTTTTCTGGGTGCCGGGGGTGAAGGTCACCGTAGTGCGCCCCTTCGGACAAGCGGTCATGCGAGCTTGGTTATTGTTCAGATTCGCAACCAGCTTGCAGCCGGTTGCGACATTGTCAGCGCCTTGACTGACAACGACTTTGCCGGTGAGCGTGATTTGTTCGGTCGCTGTTATGTAAATTCCTTTGTCGGCGGTGACCGTATTCTCTTCGGACGTCGCAACCAGACCTTCGAACATTTCAAGTTTCTGCACATCCCGTTGAGTGCCTTGGCCACCGGCACCGTAGGTGACGATCAACTTACTGGTGGTCATGGTGCTTTTGCCCTGCACGACGACGACGTTGCCGTTGAAAACGGCTTTGTTCTGCTCATCCAACACTTCAAGCGAATCTGCTTCGATCTGGATCGGATCTTTGCCGTTGGAGCGGAAGCCATCGAAAGCGGCGCCGGAAACCTGGGCGAGGGCGGAGGTTGCAACGGCGGCTGCAAGGCCAAGGGCTAGAAGAGTTGTTCTGATCACGATGTGCTCTTTCAAAACTCGGTTCAGTTGGTGGCGGGGGCAGCCGAGGGAATGGAAGGCTCACCGCGTTTGATAGGCTTGTTGATGATCATTTTCACACGTTCTTTGAACAGAACACGCTTACCATTGTCTTGCACTTCGACCGAAGCTGCGTCGATCGTTGTTTCGCCACGCACAACGGTGACCGGCTTGTCGGACTTCATTGAGCCAGACTTGATGTCGATCTCGGCGTCATCAAGGCGAATATCCATACCGCGTGCGCCGGTGATGACCACACTGTCGAACAGGCGCATGGTTTCTGCCTTTTGGTCGTACACGCCGGAGCCTGCATCGACTTGGGCAAATGAGTTTGCGTCCATGGGGAGCTTGGCGTCGATGGCAGTCAGTTCTACAAAGCCGGGCTTGGTCAGGTCTTGCACCGCGCGGGCGGCCTTCACGTCATAGGGGCGTTTGTTGGCATCGAAGCCTTTCATCTTGGGCTCCTCCATGACCAGTTTGCCGTTGCTGATGGCGGAGGAAAGGACTTGAATGTTACCAAGCGGGGTCCAATTCCAAAGCGTCTGGCCTGCGAAAACCAGCACCATGAACGTGGCTACACCGGGCAGCGCCCAGCGGGAAATGCGAACAGCGACCGAATGGCGTTGGGCACGGGCGAAGTCTTCCGGAGTTCGTCGGTTTGCTGCGGGTGCGGTTTGTGTCTGAACGGCAGGCGCGGCTGTGATATTCTGCGCAGCGGCAGGCATGTCGAGATGCGCTGTGATCGTGCCGCTGGTCATGACTTGTTCCTGAATGCGGCTGTGGTCAATTCACCGCCACCTTGTCTGCTTGCCCTGCCGCGTCGCCCACGCAGCTTTGCCCCTAATGATGTTGTGCGTAGCGGAGATTTGCGGTGCGAATATGTTCCTGTCTCCTTTAGTCGCGCCTGCCTAGCTGTGTGCGAAGATGTCGGTGTCTTCCCAGCCTGCAAGGTCCAGCAGGCAGCGGGTGGGCAAGAATTTGAAACACTCGTCTGCCAGATGCTGGCGATCTTCGCGGGCCAGCCGCTTGAGCAGCGCATCACGAAGAGCATGAAGGTGAAGTACATCGGAGGCGGCGTAAGCCTGCTGCGCCTTTGTCAATTCTTCTGCTGCCCAATCGGAAGACTGCTGGACCTTGGACAGATCAACGCCAATCAATTCGTGGGTGAGGTTCTTAAGTCCGTGACGGTCCGTATAGGTACGGGTGAGGCGCGAGGCGATTTTGGTGCAGAAATTATTGTCCGAGAGCGCGCCGAATGCGTGGTATAAAACGGCTATATCGAAGCGCCCGTAGTGGTAAATCTTCTGCACGTTCGTATCGACCAGAAGTTTCTCGATATTGGGAGCACTGGTCTGGCCTTTTTCGATTTGCACCACGTCTGCCGTGCCGTCACCGGGCGAAAGCTGCACTACACAAAGGCGGTCGCGGCGGGGGCGCAGGCCCAGAGTTTCGGTGTCGATGGCGACGCTGTCGGAATAATTCGACAGATCGGGCAGATCGTTTTTATGCAGGCGAATTGTCATGGAAAATTGCTTTTCGGGCATGTGGCACACTTTAAGTGCGGTTAGAAATCGAAAGCCGCACGAAAAGCATACAGGAAAAGGGTTGCATTTGAATAACCATGAACGCCGCATCGGGGGATAATCACGGCTCGTTTACGTGCAATTATTGCTGGTGTGCGTGAGTGTTCGTGTGTGGCGATGAGTGATTGATGGGGAACTGGGTATGAACGGCGGCGGCGATACACTTCATATTCTTGGTGCCGGCGGTCATGCTGCTGTGGTGGCTGACTGTGCAGGCGACGCCGGATATTCTGCAATCTGTCTCTACGCAGATGCGGAACCGTTGGTGGCATTACCTTCCGACTGGTCGTTCGAGCTAACCGTTGATCCGGTGGCTACCATCGCTGCGCGGGGTGGAAGTGCCCATGTTGCGATTGGTGACAACGCTTTGCGCGGAAAATTTCTTGCTGCATTGCTTGGTGCCGGGGTCGATTACCCAGCGATATTTCACCAGAAATGTTCCATTAGCCGGTTGGCCAAAATTGGCGACGGCACTGTGGTGCTGGCTGGTGGTGTCGTGAATGCCCGTGCCGAATTGGGGCAGGGTGTCATCGTGAATTCCGGGGCAGTGGTGGAGCATGATTGCCGCCTTGCCGATGCGGTTCACCTGTCGCCACGTGCTGCTATTGCGGGTGGCGTTACAATCGGTGCGCGAAGCTGGATCGGTATCGGCGCCGTGGTTCGTGAAAGCATTACGATTGGTGATGATGTGGTTGTTGGAGCAGGCGCTGCTGTGGTCAACGATGTGCCATCTGGAACAACCGTTGTGGGCGTTCCGGCAAAACCGATCTGAAAATCGCGGTAGTTTAGGCTGCGATATACGCTTCCAGAACTGCTGCCGTACCATCGCGCCAGATGGAGGTGAGCGCTGTATCGAAGGCTTCTGCGAACGCGTATTGTTGTGCGAGCGCGCCATAGATTTCGGTCATTTTCAGCCAAGCGTTGGAATTTTCTTTGGCAAGCACGGCCTGGCGATTCAGGTTTTCCCAATCGGGATCGTTGGGCGCGACAGGGTTTCCGCCCTCTGTTACGCCGTAGCAGTAACGGCACCAAAGTGCGGATTCTAGCGCGAGGCCGTGGACGGAATCACCAGCTGCAAGACGGGCCTCGACGACTGGTAGGATGAATTTCGGTTGTCTGTTTGAGCCGTCAAAACACAGGCGCGGGATCGTGTCGCCGATGGCGGAGTTCGAGAAACGCTCTGTCACCTTGGCCAGATAGTCGGTCTTCGAAACGCCAGGAATATCCGGCACGGTGGGCACGATTTCTTCGCGCTCCAGCTTGGCGAGGAAGTCGGACACGAGCGGATGGAGCATTGCGTCATGGACGAAATGGATGTCGAGAAGACCGGCAGGGTAGGCGATCGTTGCGTGGCCGCCGTTCAAAATACGCAGCTTCATCAACTCGTATGGAGCGACGTCGGTGACGAACTCCACGCCCACGTTTTCCAGTGCGGGACGACCGTTGGTGAAAGTGTCTTCCATCACCCACTGGCGGAACGGTTCGCAGGCTACGGGGCGGGCATCGGCAATGCCGAATTCATCTGCCACCATGTCGATTTCGCGTTGCGAGGTGGCGGGCGTGATGCAATCCACCATGGAGTTGGGGAAGGCGACGTTGTTATCCACCCATCCGGCAAATGCCGTATCCTGCAACGCGGCAAGGCCCAGCGTGGTGGCGCGGGCTACGTGTCCGTTTTCAGGAAGATTGTCGCAGGACATGATCGTGAAAGGGGCGGTGCCGGCATCGCGGCGCGCGCGCAGGGCTTTCAGGATGCATCCGAAAACAGTTTTCGGGGCGTCGGGAGAGGCAGCGTCTGCGGCCACATCGACATGTCCTGCTTCGAAGCCCCCGGTCGTGGCGTCGATGTAATAGCCGCCTTCGGTGATCGTAAGCGATACGATGCGGATGGCCGGGTCGGTCATGGCCGCCACCACGGCGTCGGGGTGGGTTTCTGCATAGTCGATCATCGCGCCGCACACGCGGGCGGAAAAGCCATTGGGGTCGAGTTCGACGACGGTGGTCAGCCAGTCTTGTGCGGCCAAATCCGCGCGGATGGCTTCATCGTTTCCGCGCAGGCTTGCGCCGACCAGCGCCCAATCATGGTCGTGGCCCATATCGAACAGGCGGTCGAGATAGATGGCTTGGTGGGCGCGGTGAAAATTGCCGAGGCCGATATGCAAGATGCCACGGGTCAGCGCGCTTCGGTCGTAGCTTGGAACGGCAACATTATCGGGCAGCGATGGGAGCGTGGAATTGGATAATTTCAGTGTCATCAGCTCATCCACTGGCCGCCGTCGACATTGTAGGTTTGCGAAACAATGTAGTCGGATTCGGCTGATGCGAGAAATACGGCCATGCCGGTGAGATCGTCAGGTGTTGCGAAACGTCCGGCAGGAACGCTGGCTGAAACTTCAGCTTTCTTCTGGCCGGGCTTCTTGTTTTCCAGCTTAGCGAACATGGAATCGACGTGTTCCCAATGCTCGCCGTCGACCACGCCGGGGGCGATGGCGTTGACGTTGATGCCGTGTTTGATGAGGTTCAGGCCCGCCGATTGCGTCATGGAAATAACGGCGGCTTTGGTGGAGCAATAGACCAGCACGAGGCCTTCACCACGGCGACCGGCCTGCGATGCCATGTTGATGATTTTACCGCCATGCCCCTGATCAAGCATCTGCTTGGCGGCGGCCTGCATGGTGAAGAGGGTGCCTGCCACGTTGACGGCATAAAGCTTGTCGTAGCTTGCGCGGGTGATATCGACCGTCTCTGCTGCATCGAAAAGGGCGGCGTTGTTGACGAGAATGTCCAACTTGCCAGCCTTGGTAACGACCGCGCTAATTGCTGCGTCTATGCTGTCCTGATCGCTGACATCCAGATGCACGGCATAGGCCGCATCGCCAAGTTCAGAGGCGGTGGCCTGCGCGGCGGTAAGGTCAATGTCTGCAACCGCTACTGTTGCACCTTCGCGAATATAGGCCTGCGCAAATCCGCGACCAATGCCACGAGCCGCGCCAGTAATCAGCGCAGACTTCCCGCCAAGTCGTGCCATTACATCCGCAGTCCGTCATCACCGAATTTGTGAATGACGGCGGCGTCTGGTGTCAGATAAACCGTGTCGCCATGCTTAACGGCAACGTCCCCGGCGGCACGAACCGTCAATGGATCGCAGCCTTCCACGCCATGGATGTGGATGAAAGTATCGGAACCCAAATGCTCAGCTACGCCTACCGTGCCTTTCCAAGCGCCGTTCGTCGGCGTAGTGGCTACAGAGATATGCTCGGGGCGAATGCCGATGGTCTTGGCACCGAATTTCGCAGCTTCGGAACCCTCGATGAGGTTCATTTTGGGAGAACCGATGAAGCCTGCCACGAAGATGTTTTGTGGCGTGTGGTAGAGGTCGAGCGGGCTGCCGACCTGCTCGATGACACCGGCCTGCAGCACCACGATGCGGTCGGCCATAGTCATGGCTTCCACCTGATCGTGGGTGACATAGATCATGGTGGTCTTCAGGCGTTTGTGCATCTCGCTGATTTCCAGCCGCATGCCGACGCGAAGTGCAGCGTCGAGGTTGGACAACGGTTCATCGAAAAGGAACGCTGAGGGTTCACGAACGATGGCACGACCAATGGCGACACGCTGGCGCTGACCGCCTGAAAGCTGGCCGGGTTTGCGGTCAAGATAATCGGTCAGGTTCAGGGACTTTGCAGCCGCTGCGATGCGGGTGTTCTGCTCGTCCTCGGACATGCCCGCCATCCGCATTGGGAAGGCGATGTTCTTGCGAACCGTCATGTGCGGGTAGAGCGCGTAGGACTGGAAGACCATGGCCAGGCCGCGTTTGGACGGCGATACCTCGGTGACGTCTTGACCGTCGATGATCACCTTGCCTGCGGTCGTGTCTTCAAGGCCTGCAATGATGCGCAGAAGGGTGGACTTGCCGCAGCCGGAAGGGCCGACAAAAACGGCGAATTCGCCTTCTTCGATGGTCAGGTTCAACGGTGGGATGACTTCGGTCTCGCCGAAACGCTTCACCACATCTTCAAGTACAATATGTCCCATGATGTTTCCTTACTTCACGGCGCCGAAGGTGAGACCCTGGACCAATTGTTTCTGACAGAACCAACCCAATACAATGATCGGCCCGACTGCTGCTGCGGAGACTGCGGACAGGCGGCCAAAGAACAGGCCTTCCGGAGCGCGGTTGCCTTCGATGAGTGCCGACAGGGTCGATGCTTCAGTCGTGGTAAGCCGGACGGTCCAATAGGCCTCATTCCAGCAGAAGATGAAGGTCAGCAATCCGGTCGAAGCGATGCCGCCCCAAGCCAATGGAATGAGAATTTCCTTGATCTCGCCCCAGGTGTTCACGCCGTCCATCTGGCCGGCCTCGATGATGTCCTTCGGGATCTCTTTGAAATAGGTAAAGAGCATCCAGATGGCGATGGGCAGGTTGACCAGCGTCAGTACCAAGATGATGACAAAGTGGGTGTCGTAGATCCCGAGACTCTTGGCCAGGAATGTCATGGGGTAAAGCACGGCAGCTGCGGGCAGCATCTTGGTGGACAGCATCCACATCAAGACATCCTTGGTGCGTTTAGTCGGGTTGAACGCCATCGCGTATGCTGCGGGAACACCAACGACCAGCGCCAAAGCTGTGGCGAGAACCGAGGTGATGACCGAGTTCGTGGCGAAGCGCCAATAGTCGTAATTTTCGGTCATGTTCAGATAGTTGTCGAGCGTCGGCGTGAAGAAGAACAGGAATTCCGGCTTCACCGCGTCGGCGTCTGTCTTGAAACTGGTGAACACGAGCCAAAAGATCGGAAAGAAGAAAATAAGCGCGACGACCCAAGCAAAGACAGGTCTGCCGATGGTTCCGAATTTCGAATTTTGTGCAACGATAGCCATGAGCCTGCTCCCTATTCCATCAATGTTTTGCCGACCATGCGCAGCAAAAATATTGCGATGATATTGGCCAGGATGACCGCGAAGATACCGGTGGCGCTTGCCGCGCCAATGTTGTTGTTGGCGAATTCGCCGATCAGATAGGGCAGGTTCTTGTTGCCGTTGCCCCGGCTGACGATTTCGATCTCGGCGTAAAGCGACAGATGAAAAATGGCCTGGATCATGACGACGATCGCCATGGGTCGCCCCAGATGGGGCAGGGTGAGGAAGCGGAACATCGCCCACTTGCTCGCCCCGTCGAGGATGGCGGCTTCCTTCTGCTGTTCGTCTTCCGACTGCAGCGATGTCATGAAGATGAGAACCGCGAACGGTGTCCACTGCCATGTCACCATCATGATGACGGCGTAAGCGGAGTTCTGGGACGAACGGAAAGAGATCGGTTCGAATTTGGTCCACAAAGAGAAGAACCATCCGACAAGAGGCGCATCTTGAAGTGAGGCAACCACGTTGTTAATGCCGTCGATGGCCAAACCGTTCAGGCCGAGGACCGGATCGAGGATCATGTTGATCCACAACACGGCGTTCACCGCGGGCATGATGAAGAATGGTGATATGAGCAGCACCCGAACAATGCCCTGACCGGGGAAGGCTTTGTTGATGAGCACAGCGATCAAAACGCCGAGAATTACGGTCAGGAACAGAATGCTGCCGACAATGAAGACGCTGTTCTGCATCGCAAACCAGAAGTCTTTGGCATTGAGGACGTATTCGTAATTGCCGAAGCCGCGCCAGTTGTCGATGGACGGGCTTGTCCATTCAGGCCGGTTGAGGCTGTTGAGGACATAGCGAATGAAGGAGAAAAACAACGTGAAGCCGAGCGGCACGATCATCCATACAAGCAGTAGAATGACTGCTGGCGCTTGCAGAAGTCGCGGAAGCGTTCTGTTCGACATTATATCGTTCTCCCCAGAAACCAAAGATCTCGCAAACTCCGCTGCGTTAGGATTTTTTGGACGTTCTCACCACTTAAGGCGCGCCACCGTAAGGTAGCGCGCCGAAGAGCGGGGGTGAGCCCGAAAGACCCGACACCGTGTGCCGGGTCCTGCAGTGAAGCGTGGCTTATTCGTAGTAGCCAGCTTCTTTCATGACGGAGTCCGCGTTGGACTGAGCTGCCGCGAGGGCTTCCTCAACTGTCTTGGCACCGGAGAGAGCTGCAGAGAACTCCTGTCCGGCAGCGCTGCCGATTTCCGGGAATTCCGGGATCGCGACGAACTGTACGCCGGTGTAGGGCTTCAGTTCGGTGGGATCTGGTGCAGCCGAGTCGATAGCTGCCATCTCAGCAGATGCGAATTTCGCAACGGCCTTGAATTCCGGATATGCGTAGGTCGAGGTGCGCGTACCAGTTGGAACCTTGCCCCAGCCGAAGTCGGGGTGGTTTGCAACGGCCTTGATGTAGTCTTTCGACGTTGCCCACTCGATGAAAGCTTTTGCTTCAGCGGTGTTCTCGGTACCCGATGGTACAGCCATTGCCCAAGCCCAGAGCCAGTTCGCACCGACCGGGTTACCGGCGTTAGGCGACTGTGCGTAGGCGACCTGATCGCTTTCCAGGAAGGAAGCAGCGATTGTGGCATCGATCCACATACCGCATTTGCCTTCGTTGAAGAGCGCCAGGATCTCGTTGAAGGAGTTACCTTCGGATCCTGGAGGGCCGTATTTGCCCAGCAGATTGACGTACATGTCCATCGCAGCTTTCCACTCTGGCGAGTCGAGCTGTGGCTTCATGTCTTTGTCGAACCAGCGCGCGCCAAAGGAGTTTGCGATAGTCGTGATGAAGGCAGCGTTGTCGCCCCAGCCTGGTTTGCCGCGCAGGCAAGCACCGTAAACACCGTTGTCAGGATCGTGCATCGCTGCAGCGGCCTTGGTGATGTTATCCCAGCTGTCATTGTCCGCGATGGTGACACCGGCTTTGTCG
Organism: Ahrensia sp. R2A130; assembly: GCF_000179775.1. Classification (GTDB taxonomy): domain Bacteria; phylum Pseudomonadota; class Alphaproteobacteria; order Rhizobiales; family Rhizobiaceae; genus Pseudahrensia. The sequence goes on along the minus strand of NZ_AEEB01000003.1, from coordinate 882,913 downwards.
GCCAGATCTTTGCGGTACATCACCATGGAGGATTCACCGTAGAATGGCGCAGCATAGAGCTTGCCGTCGTAGGAGAGACCCTTGCGCATGGCGGGCAGGATGTCGTCGACATCGTATTCTGCGCCGAATTCGAGTGGCTCGATCCAGCCTGCTTTACCCCAGATTGGAGCTTCCTGCATGCCGATGTTGATGATGTCGTACTGACCACCACCGGTTGCTGTGTCGGACGTGACCTGCTCGCGCAGAACGCCTTCTTCCAGCGAAACCCACTTCAGCTCGACACCGGTGTCTTTGGTGTAAGCTTCAGCGACCTTCTTCATGTTTTCCATGTGACCGTTGTTCACGATCGCGATGGTGAGTGATTTGGCGTGGCCATCTGCAAATGCAGTGGTTGCGCTCAGTGCCATTACCGAACCGGCAACGAGCCCGAGTGCGGATTTGGAAATCATGTTTCCGAGTTTCATCCTGTTTCCTCCCAAAGGTATGATGAATGTAAAAGCTAATGCAGCGTTCATGCGGGAGTCAACGAGAAATTTTACTCCTGTAAACTTTGGGTGTTTTGAAGCTAGGCCGATGCCCGCATAACAAGCTTACCCGGGAACAGCACTTCAGGCCGATTTTCACCAGGAGATTCCCCATCGATCATGCTGAACAATATCTCCACGCTGCGCTCAGCAATCGAGCTGTAGTCCTGTGCCACAGTGGTGAGTGGAGGGCAGGTGAATTGTGACCACGGATGGTCGTCATGGCCAGCAATTCGCAACGAACAGCCTTCGCCATATCCAACGCGAATGTCGTTTTGATAGGCCGCCGCAATTAGGCCAACCGCAAGCCGATCATTACTGCACAAGACTGTTTCTGAAGGCAGGGCGCAGCTGGAGAGTAGGCGGTTGCCTTCTTCGAGGCCGATGCGTTCAAAATCCCATTCCGAACGATCCACCTGTATGACCATCGGTTCGTGACCGAGTTGTTTCATCGTTTCAATATAGGCGTTGCGGCGTTTGTTTGCGTTGGGATTGACCGGCTCCATCTCAAAGAAACAGGGTGGCTCACCGGTGCGACAAAGGTAATCCACGATCATCTTGGTCGCTTGCATATTGTCGTGCCCAACAAAGGCCTCGCCGACGTTCAGGTTGCTGTCGAACACGACTGTTGGAACTTCTGACGTGAAGCTTTGGACGTTATCAAAATCGGAACTGCGACCCAACGGCGCTATCAACGCTCCTGCTGGTCGGAGCGATTGAAGGGTCGCCAGCGCATGGTTTTCAAGGTCGCGTTGTCCATGTGCACTGAACACCAGCGGCCAGTAGCCTGCCTCGATGCAGCGGCGCTCAATCATGCGCATGATTTCGGCAAAGAATGGGTCGCTGGAATAGGGAACGACGATGCCGATTGTTTTGGTCAGTTTGCGGTTCTGGTTGATGGCGAAAATGTTGGGCCGGTAATCGTAGCGTTCCAGGGCAAGTTCGATCTTGCTGCGTGTCGTAGGGCGTACGCTTTCCGGTGCGTTGAAATATTTCGACAGTGTTGGTCGCGAAATTCCGCTGACCACCGCCAGCTCCTCCATCGTATTGACCCTACGTCCGCCCATCTGCCTGCACCTTTCTAAACTTTCTTCACGTTGAATTTAATCAATGCGCCAAGCCGCAAGCAATAGTTTACGCGCGTATTTTTATCGTTGACATTAGATAGGCTGAAAAGCGTTGGTCAAGGGTCGGAGCAATTGTCGGCACGACGTAGCAACTCTTTGCCAGATGCCGAGTATCATCACCTCGTTCAATGGCTGCTGCATCAAACGAGGTGCAGGCGTTCGCCGAGCCCATTCTCAATCATACTGAGGAGGACTGTCGAATTTCGTTGTCTCGAATTTCGATGCGGCCTAGGCTTCCCTTGATGGTTCTTGCTCGAAGAGATTTGAGCGGGATGAAAAGGGAATACGGTGAGGCGTAGCCAGAAGGCACCAAACCCGTAACTGCCCCCGCAACTGTAAGCGGCGAGCGTTTCCGAAGAACACCACTGAATGAACCCCGCTCCAATGAGTGAGGCGATTTTGGGAAGGTTCGGATACGCTGTGACCCGCAAGTCAGGAGACCTGCCATCGTGATTTCACTCAATCCGGACGGGGATGTCTGGTAAGGAGACCGACGATGGAACATCTGCGTTTATTGCGAATGATCACGGGCTCATTGCCAACTCCGTTGATATGCGGAGGGCAATATGAGCCATCGACCACGTCACAAAATCACCGTTTGTGTATCCTGCCGGCACAAGAATAGCGAGTGTCGCCCCGGCCTCGCGCTTATTGAGAAACTGCGCAGCGCTATAGATGTTGCCTCCGACGTTGTGGGCGATGATTTTGCCGTGTCCGGAGTGGCCTGCATGGCCGGTTGTGACAGGCCTTGTACGGTGGCCTATCAGGCATCTTCCAAAACGACATATCTGTTCGGCGATATCGACGCCGATGCTGATATCGATGATCTCGTGGCATTTGCGCGTCAGTATAACGACCTGTCTGACGGGTGGTCTTCGGCCACAAAACGTCCTGTTGGTCTCGCTGAAAAAACGCTGGCGCGTATTCCAGCTGCCATTTTGGCGACCCACGTTACCGAAGAGCTGTTGCAATGACCGCTGCTGACACATCCACCGCCAATGTTGTGCTGGAATTGTCAGGCGTCGGCTATCTCACACCTGCGGGCAAGCCGTTGGTGGGCGAGATGGATATGAGCGTTCAGCGCGGCGAAATCGTCGCCATCGTCGGCCCCAATGGCGCGGGCAAGACGACGCTGATCCGGATGATTACCGCGCTGGCGAAAGCTACCTCAGGCACCATTCTTATTTCTGGTCTTCGGCTTGACCAGATGTCCTTTGCAGAGCGGGCGCGCCGCATCGCATATGTCGGGCAATCCGATGAGCCGGATGGGCGGCTGACTGTTCGCCAGTATGTGTCGCTTGGTGCCTTGCCGCTGACGCCGGATCGCCGTGACCGTGTTTCTTTGGCGCATTTGGATAATGCGATTGAGGCTGTCGGACTTTCCCCATTCGCGGCGAGCCGTATGGATAGCTTGTCAGGTGGTGAGCGGCAAAAGGCGAAGATTGCCCGTGCCATGTGCCAGCAGCCAGAACTTTTGGTGCTGGACGAACCGACGAACCATCTTGATCCGCAGGCGAGGGGGGAATTGCTCGGCCTCGTTGCGGACATGGGCATATCGGTCGTGGTCGCGCTTCATGATCTCACTTTGATCGAAACATTCGCCGACAAGGTTGCGGTGATGCAGGCTGGCCAACTGTCGGCCTTCGGCACTCCGCAAGATGTGTTGTCGCCCGAGCGGGTGCAGGACGTCTTCAATGTCACGATGCACCGTTTTCAACATCCCGGTGAAAGCCGTTTCATTCCTGCGCTGGATATACAGATCGCAAGACCATCCAACCGTTCGGCACTCAACAGCTGAATTTGAAAGCAGTCCCAATGACACGATTTATGATCGCACTGGCCATGGCATTGATGGCAGGCACGGCTCACGCTGCGCCTGTTACTGTCGACAATTGCGGCAAACCGCTCACCTTCGACAAGACGCCGGAACGCATGGTTGTTCACGATATCAACATGTCGGAAATGGCATTCGCGCTTGGCTTACAGGACCGGATGATAGGCGTTACCGGCATCACCGGCTGGTATAAAACAAGCGCCGAATTTGAGAAAAAACTCGGCGATATTCCTGAACTTGCGTCTAAATATCCGACGCTTGAGAACCTCGTTGCAGCTTCTCCCGACACGCTTTTTGCGGGCTGGTACTACGGCATGAAGCCGGGTGGTGATGTGACGCCGGACACGCTCGCTCCTCAGGGCATCAAAACCATCATTCTTACCGAAAGCTGCGTCCATCTTGATAAAGGCCGCAAGCCCGCATCGATGGATTTGCTGTTCACAGATATCGAGCGTCTTGGCGCGATATTCGACAAGGAGGATGAGGCAGATGCTTTGATTTCGGCTTGGAAAACGCAATTGGCAGGTATCGAAAAGTCAGTAGGTGACACTGACGCAAAACGCGTGTTTCTCTACGATTCCGGCGCTGACAAACCTTTTACCGCTGGAAAATTCGCCATCACCACCGCGATGATCGAGGCGGCAGGCGGCACCAATGTCACCGCAGATATGCACACCAGCTGGGGAACGACCTCATGGGAAGCCGTGGCGGCTGCTAATCCGGAATTCCTTATCCTGCTGGATTATCAAACCGGCGATGGCGCTGAAGGTCTTTTGGCGTTTCTCAAAGAGCATCCGGTGATGAAGTACACTGACGCTGTCAAAAACGAGCGCTTTATAAAGCTGCGCTATGAAGAACTTACGCCTGGTCCTGACAATATCGACGCTATCGCAAAGATCGCGCAGGCCATGCATCCAGAGGCGTTCTAGTTGATATGAAGCTTGCGCTGACGTTTGCTTCAGGTCTGCTGATCCTGATCGGGTTGACCGTTTTGGCTATTGCGGTGGGTTCGACAACTTTGCCCACCGGCGTAGTGATGGAAGCGTTGGGCTATGCTGTCACCGGACAGTCACCGGCAGATGATGCACATCCGCTGATGCGGATCGTTCTTGACCTACGGCTGCCCAGAGCCTTGTTGGCGTTAGTCGTGGGAGCAGGGCTCGGCATCGTTGGTTGTCTTTTGCAAACCGTCACGCGCAATGATCTTGCTGACCCGTTTTTGTTCGGCCTGTCATCGGGAGCTGCGGCGGGCGCGGTTCTGGTTATCACCGTAACCGGCGATATGCTGGGCATCTGGACGCTTCCGATTGCAGCCTTTGTTGGAGGCTTGTTGGCGTCTGCCATCGTGCTGCTTCTGGTGACAAGGCTGGAAGACCAAGGCCCGGCGCGTCTCGTGTTGGCTGGCCTTGCTGTATCGTTCTTGTTTGCAGCGATCACCAACTACATGGTGTTTGCAGGCGACCAACGCGCTGCGCATTCGGTTCTCTTTTGGACATTAGGTGGCTTGGGTTTGGCGCGCTGGGAATTGCTGCCTATTGCGCTAGCCGGTCTTGCAGCCGTTCTCATCTATGCGCAGACGCGCCATCGCCAGCTTGATGCGTTACTGGCAGGCGATGACACGGCGATGACGTTGGGGGTCAATGTGCCTGCAATGCGTGCCATCACGTTCCTCGTTTGCGCGTTCGCGACAGCGGCATTCGTGTCGCTAACAGGGGTTATCGGCTTTGTGGGCCTCATGGTGCCGCATCTGGCGCGCAGCTTGGTCGGGCCACTCCACCGCTCGCTCACGCTATTGGCCGCTGTTATTGGTGCTGGTCTTCTCGTTGCAAGCGATACGCTGGCTCGCACGATCCTGATGCCGCAGGAGCTGCCCGTCGGCATCGTAACCACAAGCATAGGCGCGCTGTTCGTGCTGCTTATCCTGCGCAAGGTATGATGGTTCCGCACATGCGCAACTTCAGCAATAACGCGAAATAGAGGGGTGTCGCTGGTGCCCAGAAGAGGACTCGAACCTCCACGACCTTGCGGTCACTGGCACCTGAAGCCAGCGCGTCTACCAATTCCGCCATCTGGGCACAGATGCGAACCGGCCTGCGTGTAGATGTGGGATGGGGGCAAGTCAATCACTTATGGCAGCTTATGAGGCTATCTTCTGCACGCAGGTGCAGCGGGATGTTATAAAGCTGCGGGAAACGTCACAGGGCAGTGTGGCGCTACCATCGTCGCCGTTTCCATTTGGACGCAAAGCGCTTAGGAAACAGGCCAACATCTGATCCACTTCGGCAGCGCGACTGCTGAAAACACGAGCTTGTATTAGCTCTGCACAAGACGAGGTTTTCGCCCATGTACACCAATAAGCTCGTCACCGTTTTTGGCGGTTCCGGATTTCTGGGGCGTTACGTTGTGCGGGAACTGGCTGAACGCGGTTATCGGGTACGCGTGGCATGTCGCAGACCGGATCTTGCAGGCCATGTTCAACCGTCCGGTGATGTCGGTCAGATCCAGTTCGTACAGGCTAACCTCCGTTACCGCTGGTCTATCGACCGTGCGGTTGAGGGAGCTGACATCGTGGTCAACACAGTTGGCATTTTGGCGGCCACTGGCAAACAGACGTTTGATTCGCTTCAAGCTCGTGGTGCCGGTTGGGTTTCCGAAGCAGCGGCTGCTGCTGGCGCGAAGATGGTCCACGTATCCGCCATCGGTGCTGATGAGCAATCCAAGGCCGACTACGCCCGCACAAAAGCGCTTGGAGAAGATATGGTTCGCAAAGCGTCGCCAGACGCGATCATCATGCGCCCGTCGATTATATTCGGCCCTGAAGATGACTTCTTCAATCGCTTTGCGGGCATGGCACGTATTGCGCCTGCATTGCCATTAATCGGTGGCGGCAAAAGCCGCTTCCAGCCCGTCTATGTGGGCGATGTTGCCAAGGCCATCGCCAATGCAGCCGATGAAAAGCTGGAAGCTGGCAGCACGTGGGAACTGGGTGGCCCGGAAGTTCTGACCTTCCGCGAGTGCATGGAGCGGATGCTTGATGTCATCGACCGTAAGCGAGCGCTTGTTTCCCTGCCATTCCCCATTGCGTCAGCCATGGGCAGCTTGCTGCAATTTGCACCAGGCGCACCCATCACGCCGGGGCAGGTGGAGATGCTAAAGAGCGACAACGTAGTGTCCGACGATTCTATAACGCAAAATCGGACACTCGAAGATGCGGGCGTTGAACCGACTGCGCTTTCTGCTGTTCTTCCGACCTATCTCGTGCGCTTCCGCAAGCACGGTCAGTTTGAGGCCAATCGCGGGCTTTAAGCTGCATTGATCTTGAGGATTGGCCAAGCGGTGTGAATCCGTGTCGATCCGGCAACATGTCGTTAGGTAATGCCTATATTCTCGCGAAAGCGTGACGGAATGCGCCGCACGTCCTAATTGTGCCTTTCTGCCTCGGCGTTAAATTGCTGCAAACTCTTGCAGCTTAGAATTCGCTAATATGACGACACCACTTGTTCAGGCGGTGTTCATTTGCTGGCAACTAAACTGCCGAATGGCACCACGCACTGGAAAGTAATTTCATGCAGACCCGACTAACCAGAACTCTTCTCGTCGCTGCTCTGTCGTCCAGCTTTGTGGTCATTGCTCCTGCGGTGCCTATCGTGGCTGCGCCAGCCCAGGCTGCGAACCTGTTCGACTCTCTCTTTCCACGCGCTGCCGAACGGCGCCGCGCAAAGCGCGCGGTACGACGTCTTGAGGCGCAACGTTACTACGAGGCGGAAAGAAGTCGTTTGCGTGCTGAGCGTAAGCGTCAACGCCGTGCAATCAGCAAGCCGGCCCGCATTAAAAAACCAATTTTCAAGCAATATGCCGTGCGCAAACAAAGCACTGTTGCGCTGGCAGGTCTTGCCGCCGCTTTCACAGCGCATGATCAAAAGCTTCTAGCTGCAGATGCGCTGCGTGGCGAAGCAGATGACCGCGCAGAATTGACGACCGGAGCGGTGGTCATTCCCACTATGGGCCCTACCGGTGTTGTTCCCGTTATTGCCGAGCCTGAAACTGCGCCAAACGCTGCGCCTGAGCGTGCGCCGTTGCCAACGGTTCGCTTGTCTGCCGGCGCTGAATATCTCGAGGGTATGAAACTGACCGCCCGTTCCGGTTTGGGTAAGGCGCTTGTTTCGCATTATCGCACAAACCCGGCATTCCTTTGGCTCGACGCTGATGGCAATCCGACGCCTGCCGCTCTTGAAGCTCATGCCATGTTGAAAGATGCGGATGCGGAAGGCCTAAACGCTGTCGACTACGCTGTGCCCCTGCCGACAGATGGTGCAGATGGTCCACTGAAAGCTGCAATGGCGTTTGAATTTGCGATGACGGCTGCTGCTGCACAGTATCTTGCAGATGCGCGTTTAGGCATCGCGGACCCGAACCGCGTTTCCCACTACCACGATTTTAAAGGTCTGAAGGCTGACTACAAAAAGCTGGTCGCTAAGTTGGCAGAAGAGGCGGCGCCTGCGACTGTGCTTGCTTCGGCTCATCCGGCAGATGCTAGCTACACAGCGCTGAAGCGTGAATTGGCGACGCTCTTGATTGAAGCTGGTGATGTGAAGATCATCACGATCAAGTCCGGCACCTTTATCCGTCCCGGGGGCACAAACGATCAGGTCGCCTCGATTGTCGAAGCGATCTCGTTGAAGATGAGCGCTGAAGAACGCGCTGAAGCTTTTGATGCGCTGATGATGGACTACAGCGATGGTGTTTACATAGAAGAGGCCGTTGAACTTGTTCGCGCGTTCCAGAAAAAGTCTGGTCTCAAGCCAGACGGTATTGTGGGTAAGAATACGCTGGCACGGCTGAAGTTCGACAGTCCGAAAACCAAGATCGACAAAGTGCGCCTCGCGATGGAGCGTTTGCGCTGGCATCCCGATAGTCTCGGCAGCCGTCATGTTTTCATTAACCAGCCCGCTTATCGCGCTACATTGATGAACGGCGGTAAGCCGCAGATTTCCATGCGTGCTGTCGTTGGCAAACCGCAGCACCAGACCAACTTCTTCCACGACGAGATCGAATATGTGGAATTCAATCCTTATTGGGGTATTCCACGTTCGATCCTCGTCAACGAAATGCTGCCCAAACTGCGCCGCAACCCATCACATTTTGACAATCTGGGCTATGAAGTAACCACGCAGGGTGGTCGCCGAATTTCATCAAGTTCCGTCGATTGGTGGAGTGTCGGTTCCAACTTCCCGTACAATGTGCGCCAGCCCCCTGGGCCAAAAAATGCTCTGGGTGAGCTGAAGATCATGTTCCCCAACAAACACGCCATCTACATGCACGACACGCCCGCCAAGTCATTGTTCAAGCGTGAAAAGCGCGCTTACAGCCACGGCTGTGTGCGATTGGCAGACCCTCGCGCAATGGCGGCTGCCGTGCTCGGCACTCGCGTTGATGATGTATCAGCTGAAATTTTCGACCGTCAAAACAAGACGCGCCGCTTGAAAACCAAGCTACCGGTCTTTGTGTCCTATTTTACGGCATGGCCTACCGCTGATGGAAAGGTTGAGTATTTCGGCGATGTTTATCAGCGAGATACGGCTTTGCTGAAGGCGATGAGCATGGAAGCCAAGGCACGTGAAAATGCGCGGGTGAAGTCCACGCTGGGCTGATCATCCTCTCTGGTAACCGGTATTGAAAACGGGTTCGCTGCCAACGCATCGGACCCGTTTTTACGTTCAGCCATTGCTTTTGGCCGCGCGATACACGACATAGCGGTTAGCATAAGCCGCATGACCGGCTGCGCGAGCGTCGCCCCCTGACATCGAAAGAGATGTCGGAAGGTTGGCGTACCCTCCCTACCATCGGACGGATATGCCGTCCCGAAAGACAGATTTTGACCAATTCCCAAGACAACGCTCTCGCCAATGGCGAGCGCGACACTTCATCTGATTCCGACAACAATGTCCGTCCGGATTCATCCATTTCCGCCAGTAACGCCTTCTCCGCACTTGGCCTGTCCAAGCGTGTGGTGCGGCCACTGGCCGTGCTGGGTCTGAAAGACCCGACACCGATCCAGACAAACGCTATCCCGCTCGTCCTTGAAGGCCGGGACGTAATGGGCCTTGCCCAAACGGGCACCGGCAAGACCGCAGCATTTGGTTTGCCTTTGATCGACCGGTTGCTGTCGGATGGCGATAAGGTTCAGCCGCGCAGCGTTCGTGCGCTCATACTCGCGCCGACCCGCGAGTTGGTGAACCAGATCGCTGATAATCTGCGGGCCTACGTGAAGAAGACGCCTGTTTGGGTGTCGTCAGTCGTTGGCGGGCAAAACATCAACACGCAAATCCGCCATCTGGCAAAAGGCACCGACGTGCTTGTCGCGACGCCGGGGCGTCTGCTCGACCTCGTCGACCGCAAGGCGGTGAAGCTGGATACGGCGAAATATCTGGTGCTCGATGAAGCCGACCAGATGCTCGATATGGGTTTCATCCACGCGCTGCGTCGTATCGAACCGCTGCTTGGCCGTCCGCGGCAGACGCTGTTGTTTTCCGCAACTATGCCAAAACTGGTGGAGGAGCTTTCCAAAAGCTATCTCACCAACCCCGAGCGTATCGAAGTCGCGCGCGCTGGTAAGGCAGCTGATAAGGTGCGCCAGAGCGTTCATTACATCGCTACTAAGGATAAGCTGAACCTGTTGTCGAAGCTGCTGGCGGAGCGTCCTGATGACCTTTCGCTGGTCTTCGGTCGCACGAAGCATGGCTGCGAAAAGCTGATGAAACAGCTTGTCGCGCAGGGTTTCGCGGCAGCATCCATCCACGGCAACAAAAGCCAGGGTCAGCGCGATCGTGCGCTGCGCGAGTTCAAGTCAGGTGCTGTGCGTATTCTGGTTGCCACCGATGTGGCCGCTCGCGGTATCGACATTCCTGCCGTCAGCCACGTTTACAATTTCAACCTGCCGGAAGTGCCGGAAAACTACGTTCACCGCATCGGCCGCACGGCACGCGCTGGGCGCGATGGCGAGGCAGTTGCCTTCTGCGCGCCGGACGAACGTAAGATGCTGCGAGATATTCAACGCCTGATGAACTTCGATATCGAAGTCGTTGGCGATGACGGCTCAATGAATTCGTCCGAACCCGACGCGCCCACAAAGGCGCAACGCGGTGGACGTGGCGGTGGCGGCGGTGGTGGCCATCGTGGTGCCAGTGGTGCGCCGAAGAAGCGACGCGGTAACGCTCGCCCTGCAGGTGGCGAAGGTACGGGTAGTAAACCACCTTCGAAAAAGCATCCACGTCGCGCGGCGCAAAACCGCGGGGAGGGTGGTCGCGGTGAAGGTGGTGATGCAGTGGCAGCACCGCGTTCCGAAGGCGGTCGCCCTAAGCGGACCAAACCTGCTGGTGGCAACCGTCGCGGTGGACCTTCTGGTGCTAAGCCAGCGACGGCTCGCGGTGATGGACCATCGGCTGGACGTCCACCGAAACGCAACACCAAGCGGCCACGCGGTTAAAAAATGGCCCGCGACACCGATTGCGGTGCGCGGGCCGAATTTTATGCGGGCTTACTTGCTGGTATAGCGCGGCATTTTACGGGTCTTGGATTTGACCTGTGATTTGACCGACTTGCCCGGGGCGACATAGGCTTTGACCGAGTTGTCACGCTTTTCCGTAATCGACTTTTCAGTCTGGGTTGGGAAGGCCAAGTCGACAGGCATGGGAGAAATGTTGATGGAAGCTGCAAAGGCACTGGTTGCCGAGAGCGAAGCTACGAGGATAGCGGTGAGAATGCGCATGATCTGTCCTTTGTCTTTCAAAATGAAGGGCGGTAGGGAACCGCTCTTCGGTGTGATAAACGGTATCTAATCACCGTTCAGATGTATAATTAATCACTGATTAGATTCTTGCAAGGGAATGTTGTAAAGAAAAATGACTGAGCAAGAAAAATCATATCATCACGGAGGCTTACGCCTTGCGATTTTGCAGGCAGCAGAGCGGAAAATCGCTGATCAGCCGATTCAAACGCTCTCTATTCGTGAGTTGGCGCGGGAAGCGGGCGTGTCGCCGGGCGCGCCATATCACCATTTCGGAGACCGAAACGGGCTGATGCTGGCGCTGTGCGAATACGGGCTCGACAAGCTTGTAGAAGCCGTTGGGGCGGTGCAGGGAAACGAACTGTCGACGAAAATCAAAGCTTATCTCGACTTCGCGGAAGCCCATCAAGAGCTTCACGATCTCATGTTCTCGGACGCCGCTGACGAGGCAGACCTCGACAACAGCTTGCAAGCAAAGCGGAACCTGCTGTTTGCTCAAATTCGCGCTGATCTTCAGGCGAGCAACCCTGAAAGAGGCGACACCGAACAGACCGATGACGCCATGGCGATCTGGTGCTTCTTGCACGGCGTCTCCCGCCTGTGCTGCAAGCCCGCCATGTTGGAAATCGTGCCGTCTGAAGACCTGCAGCGCTTTATCATGCGATCGATCGAGGCGTTAAAGGCGCGCTAGTTAAGGCTAGAAATTCGGTTTGGTTTAGCGTCTCCTTTCGAACTAGCTAGATTGCAGCGCACATTTGTTGGTATGAAGGCAGTAGTAATTGCAAAATCGAGGCTTCGAAACTTGCATCAAATTTAACCCTTGAAATGGATTCGGATTCCTATTAACTAAGTTTTAAGATTCTTGGAATCGTACAATTATAGTTAAGGAATCCATTATATGGTTCGTTATGGAAAATCACAAAAAGCGAATTTCGGAACGAGACCTTGTATTCCCGGTGCTGCGTTTGATTGCGGAGTTTGGAGATGAAGAGGGCGGGCTTGATATCAGTCAGATCACCCATCTGCTTCGTCAACGTCTGGTTCTTTCAGTCGAAGATAGAGCCATTCTGAGTGGTCGAAAGGATGATCGTTTCAGCCAAGTCGTCAGGAATTTGGTGAGTCATAGAACGCTACAACGCAAAGGATATGCCACTTATGAAAAAGATTACCGATTTCGACGTGGAGCATTATTTCTCACCGATCTCGGTGCGGCAGAAATCGGAGTAACACTTAAACCCAGACAGCCAGATTTATTTTACTGAGAAGGAGGAACAAGAACGAAAAAAAATGGCACCACGGTTACCCGTGATGCCAATGACAAACTCAATCAGCTCTAGCGGAACTGTTTTAAGTTAGCCGACACCGCTTTTACAGCACGCATGAGCTTCATATTCAACAAAGAATGGAGGCTTCAATGCCCAATTATTACGTTAACAGAAACGCTCAATCGAATGGTGATCATGAGGTTCACACGACCACAGGATGCTCCAACCCAGCCAATCCAGAGAATCGGATTGCGTTGGGCAATCACCTTACTTGCACAACTGCAGTTCAAAAGGCGCGGCAATATTACAGCCAGGTAAATGGCTGTTATTATTGCACTAAAGCTTGTCACACGACCTAAATAAATTGACCCTCACTGCAAAACACAGTGAGGGTCAATCCTCGATAGTTTGCCGTTCAAGTGCCCTCCACGAAGCTATCCAAAACCCGCTTTTCGCCAGCTTTTTCGAAATCAATCGTCAGTTTGTTGCCGTCGATATTGGTGATGGCGCCGTAGCCGAACTTCATGTGGAAGACGCGTTCGCCCAAGCCGAATTTACTGTCTTCTGCGCCGATGACGCTCTTCGCCACCAACTCACCTTCGATGGTCCGAGGGCCGCCGTTATAGGTGGTCTTATGGCCGGAGCGGGTGCCCCATGCTGTCTTGGCGTCGTCGGTTGCGTTTGCTTGCGCGCGTTTCCAGCCGGGGGAGGAGTAGCTGGAGCCATCGAAACCGGAGCGTCCGAAGTTGGAATTGCCGAAGCCGTTGCTGCCCGCTTTCTCGCTGTTGGCCGCTTTGTCGAAGCGGCTTTCGCCGTAGCCGCCATTTGCTGCGCCCCATTGGCGTCCGCTACCCAGTCCGCCCGCGCCATAGCCACCGTAACTGCCCGATGGTTCGACGACTTCGACATTGTCGGCGGGCAATTCGTCGATGAAGCGGGAGGGAATCGAGGACTGCCACTGGCCGTGGATGCGGCGGTTGGAGACGAACCAGATGTGGCAGTTCTTCTTGGCGCGGGTGATGCCGACATAGGCGAGGCGGCGCTCCTCTTCCAAGCCGGAACGCCCACCTTCATCCAAGCTGCGCTGGTGGGGGAACAGACCTTCTTCCCAGCCCGGCAGGAACACGGTATCGAATTCCAGACCCTTTGCGCCGTGTAGCGTCATTAGCGTGACGGCATCTAAATTGGGGTTGTTTTCGGTGTCCATGACCAGCGAGACGTGTTCGAGAAAACCGCGCAGGTTCTCGAATTCGTGCATGGAGCGGACGAGTTCTTTCAGGTTGTCCAGGCGGCCCGGTGCTTCCGCGCTGCGGTCGTTTTGCCAGAATTCTGTGTAGCCGCTTTCATCAAGGATGATTTCGGCAAGGTCGGTATGGCTGGTGCTGTCGATGAGCTGCGCCCAACGTTCGAAATTCAGCGCCAGCGTTTTCAGCGTGCCGCGCTGTTTTGCGCCGAGTTCCGATGTCTCCACCATCTCCTGCACAGCGACCAGCATAGGAATGCGACGGACGCGGGCGTGATCGCGGATTTTCTTGATCGTGGTGTCGCCGAGGCCGCGTTTCGGCGTGTTAACGATGCGCTCGAAAGCGAGGTCGTCCGCTGGCTGGCAGACGACACGGAAATAGGCCATCGCGTCGCGGATTTCCAAACGCTCGTAAAAGCGCGGGCCGCCGATGACGCGGTAGTTCAGGCCGAGCGATACGAAACGATCCTCGAACTCGCGCATCTGGAACGATGCGCGCATGAGGATTGCAATATCGTTGAGCGCGTGGCCCTTGCGCTGGACGGCTTCGATTTCTTCGCCGATTGCGCGGGCTTCTTCTTCGGAATCCCAACCCGCCGCGACCTTAACCTTTGGTGCATCGGTGTCGGTATCGTCGGTGAACAGCGTCTTGCCGAGGCGACCTTCGTTGTGCGCGATCAGGTGTGATGCGGCTTTCAGAATGTGCGTCGTGGAGCGGTAATTGCGCTCCAGTTTGATGACCTTGGAACCGGGAAAGTCCTTGTCGAAGCGCAGGATATTATCCACTTCCGCCCCACGCCAGCCATAGATTGATTGGTCATCATCACCGACACAGCAGATATTCGGTTCTGTCGTGTCATCGGCAATTTGTTTGGTCGGTTCGATATTGTCCGGAGATGATAAGACCGCGGGATTGTCCGAAGCTGATTTGGAGGCGCTATCGCCTTTGCCTGCCAGCAATCGCAGCCACAGATATTGGGCGACGTTGGTGTCCTGATACTCGTCCACCAGTATGTATTTGAAGCGCTCCCGGTACTCCAACAATACGTCAGGGTTCTCTTTGAACAGGCGGATGCACTCCACCAGCAGATCGCCAAAGTCGCAGGCGTTGAGGATTTTCAGACGGTCTTGATAGGCTCGGTAAAGTTCACGGCCACGACCGTTGGCGAAAGCGCGGGCATCGCCTTCGGGAACCTGGCTTGGTGTCAGCGCCTTGTTTTTCCAGCCGTCGATGAGACCGGCGAGCTGTTTCGCCGGCCAGCGTTTGTCGTCGATATTTTCAGCCTGAATAAGCTGCTTCATCAGGCGGACTTGATCGTCGGTATCGAGGATCGTGAAGCCGGATTTGAGCTGCACGAGTTCGGCGTGACGGCGTAGGATTTTTACGCAGATGGAATGGAACGTGCCGAGCCAGGGCATACCCTCCACCGCTTCACCCACTTGGGCCGCGATGCGGTGCTTCATTTCGCGCGCCGCTTTGTTGGTGAAGGTGACCGCCAGAATTTGGCTCGGCCACGCCATGCGCTGTTGCAGAATGTGGGTAATGCGCGTCGTCAGCACCCGCGTCTTACCGGTTCCTGCGCCAGCCAGCACGAGCAGGGGGCCTTCCGTGGTCAGCACGGCATCGCGCTGCTCCGGGTTCAGGCCGTCGAGATAGGACTGGGCACCATCAGCCGAAGCCGGACGCGATGCGCCTAAGGCGCGCGCTGTGATGGAGCCGCCGGATTGGGGCCGATTCGGGACAGGTTCGTTCATGGTCCGTACTTAGGCAGTCCGGACCTTTCTGCCAAATCTTGATTGTCAGGAAAGCTGCTACCTGCTGTCGCCGAACATGTCGCCCAGCCCACCGAGTACGGAGCCTTCGCCCGTGCTGCCGCCGTTTTGCGGTGCGGAGGCATGGATGCGACCTGCTAGGCGGGAGAAGGGCAGGGACTGAATCCATACGCGACCGGGGCCGCGCAATTTGGCGAAGAACATGCCTTCGCCGCCAAAGATGGACGACTTGATCGACCCTGCGCGCACAAAGTCGAAATCTATATCACCGGTATAAGCTGCGACGCAGCCGGTATCGACGTGGATTTCTTCGCCCGGTGCCAGGTCGCGAACGGTGGTCGTGCCGCCGACATGGACGAAAGCCCAGCCGTCACCTTCCAGCTTCTGCATGATGAAACCTTCACCGCCGAACAAGCCGGTCATGACCTTGCGTTGGAACTCGATGCCGATGGTCACACCGCGTGCGGCACACAAAAACGCATCTTTTTGGCAGATCAGGCGCCCGCCGACTTCGTCCAGTTTCACGGCTGCGATATGGCCGGGATAAGGGGAAGCGAAGGCGACGCGGGCTTTGCCGTCGCCGTTGTGGGTAAAGACTGTGGTGAACAGGCTTTCACCCGTGATGAGCCGCTTGCCCGCACCAGCCAGTTTGCCCAGCAGCCCGGCAGGCGCTTTGTAGGAGCCATCGCCGAAGGCTGTGGTCATCTCGATTGAGGGTGCCTTGAACATCATGGAGCCGGCTTCTGCGACTGCGCTTTCACCGGGGTCGAGTTCGATTTCCACGAACTGCATTTCGGAACCGCGAATGTCGAAATCGATGTCATCGTCTATGCCGCTATCGCGCTGGTGGCTGACATTGGGGACGGAAGGAACGGTGGACCAAGGCATGACATATCCGAATCAAGAGCGAGATTTGTGCAGTTTGATACCTTGAAAACTGCATGTCTGTGCAATCGTACACAGTGCGAAGCTTAGCGGTGTTCTTCCACGCTCATGTCCACCAGTGCAGTGTTGTAGGTGCGAAGTGCAGCCACCTGCGTGGCCCAGCCGACTATTTTGGTGGCGTCAGTGGCATCGCGCACTGGCAGGCGGGCGAGGCCACTTTCATCGAAGGTGCGGAGTGCTGCTTCCAGCGTGTCGTCGGGGCGTAAGACGACAAGGTCTTCTTCATCTGGCATTGCAGGGTCATCGTCTTCTGCAAGTGGTGCCATGAAAGAGGCGACCATGGTGTTGCGAACCATGAAGCGGTGCGGGCCGTCTGTTACGCGCATGCCGCGCATTTCCAGCTGCCACTGGAAATATGACCGCCCATGCAGCGCCTGGTTGATGCCGACGGCGATGGAGACGGTCAGCAACAATGCAATGGAAAGTGTGTAACCGCCGGTCAACTCGAACACCATGACGAGGGTTGATATGGGGGCCCCGAGTACAGCAGCTGCCACCGCACCCATGCCGAGAATAGCGTAAAGGCCTTGTGATGAGGCGAGTTCGGGAAAGACCTGCGACGCGATCAAGCCGAAGGCGCCGCCCACCATCGCACCTATATAAAGCGATGGTGAGAAAATGCCGCCACCGAAGCGCGATGCCAGCGTGATGGATGTGGCGGCGGTCTTCCAAACGATGAGTGCAAGCAGCAGCGGAAGCGTGAACTGGTTTTTCAACGCCATATCTGTTGCTTCGTAACCGACCCCCAGAATTTCAGGATAGAACACGCCAATGGCCCCCACCATCAAACCGCCGACAGCAGGGCGCAGCCAAAGCGGCATCGGAACAGCGCGGGCCGCGCGGTCGGTCTGTATCAGGCTCATTTGGAAGATTACCGCGACCATGCCGCAAACTACGCCGAGTAGCGCAAAGGCGGGGAACTCTAGGTAGGACGTGATCTGATATTCTGGAATTGAGAATGCCGCCGCATCGCCGAACCAAAGCCGCGTGAGTATGGTGCCCATCACAGATGAGATAACGATGGGTATGAAAGAGCGCTTGGAGTAGTGGCCGAGTATGACCTCATGGGCGAACAGCACGCCTGCGATGGGCGCGTTGAACGATGCCGATACGGCGGAGGCTACGCCGCAAGCCAGCAGGGTGCGGCGGCTCCAAACGGGCAGCGTGAACAGTTGGCACAGCGACGTGGCAATTGCGCCGCCCAGATGTACCAGCGGTCCTTCTCGACCGGCACTTGCGCCAAAGCCGAGCGATAGCGCGCTGATCGCGGCGGACCACAGGCCCGTGCCTATTTCAATGTTTCGGCCGCCGTGTGCTTTGGCTTCGATAACATCTGCCACGCCACCAGTGCGTCGTCCGGCTACGAAACGATCAAGCAGCCAACCAATGAACAGGCCGCCGATACAAGGGGTGAGCAATATCCATAGCCAGTGAATTTCTCGGGCTGCTGTCGTCACCGTTTCGGTATGCACGCCAAGCCACGTCAATTGAACCAGACCGATAGCTTCACGGAAGGCCACAGCTGCGATGGAGACCAGCAAACCGATGGCTAGCGAAATCAGCCACAGTTGTGGTTCCTTGCTGTCCATGAAGAACTGCACATTGGGCCTGACCCAACCGCGCATCTGACTTGGGCCATTACGGCAAGCATTCCAGAAACGGGTTGGCAGATCACTCATTCACGTAAGGCTCTGTCTGGTCCTTGGAGCATCGTTTCAATTCCGCCGAATGCTGATGGGTTGCCCCATGCCTGACGGACGACCGGCTTTGCCATGTTCTGCTGAAACGCCGTCAAGCGTGGCCATGATGTCATCTGGGAAACTTGCGACCTTAGGGCCTGTCATGTCCACATGCAGCGTAAGGCTTTCGCATGTTGCGCTAAGCCAACCGTCCGAATGATGCAGCTGTGCGAAGCAGTGCAGACGTTTGGCGTCGTAATCCACCAGTTGGATTGTGGTGTGCACTGTGTCGCCCAGATGAATTTCCTTCAGATAGCGAATATGGGCGTCAGCCGTGTAGGTCGTCAGCTTACGTTCTTCGGCATAAACCGGGCCGAGACCGAGGTGTTCGAAGAAAACGTCTATGCCGTTGTCGAACAGGACGCTATAATACGCCATGTTCAGATGTCCGTTGTAATCGATCCATTCCGGCTTCAACAGTTGGTCGGGGCTGCGAAAGGGTAGGGCATGCGTCATTGTTTTTCCTTTCAACGGCGTAACAAGAAGGTGTGCGGCAGTGGACCACGACCCGGCTTGTGATAATCTGCTAGGCTATGGTGTAGCGCTTGCACAAGGGCGGCGTTGAAAGACGCGTTGTCGTGGTGCTTTATTTTACGCTTATTCGACGCAAATACCGGCATGCCCGGGAAGGAAAACGTATTTATGGCACTCGCCGATCTTCAGGCCGCCAACCGCAATGATGGTGGCATCGAAACCGCCATCAGCATTCTCAAGCAACGCTTTGGGGAGCGCCTATCGACCCATCAGGCGTTACGCGAACAGCATTGCCACACGACGACGTACATTCCTTCGCAACTGCCGGACGCCGTGGTGCAGCCGCACACGACCGAAGAGGTGCAGGACATCGTGCGTATTTGTGCCGAGCATCGGGTGCCGATCATTCCCTTCGGAACGGGCACTTCGCTCGAAGGTGGTGTGAACGCGCCAGCCGGTGGAATTTCCGTTGATCTTATGAAGATGAATGCGATCTTATCGGTCAACGCGGAAGATCTCGACGTGACGTTGCAGCCCGGCGTAACGCGCGAAGATTTGAACATGTATCTGCGCGACCAAGGTCTATTTTTCCCCATCGATCCCGGTGCGAACGCTTCGCTGGGCGGAATGGCATCGACACGGGCTTCCGGTACGAACGCTGTGCGCTATGGCACCATGCGCGACAATGTCGTGAACCTGACCGTCGTCATGGCTGACGGGCGTGTAGTAAAGACGGCCGGCCGGGCCAAAAAATCCTCAGCAGGCTACGACCTAACTCGTCTCATGGTGGGCTCGGAAGGCACGCTTGGTATCATCACCGAATTGACGCTGAAGCTGCACGGTATTCCGGAGCAGATATCATCGGGCATCTGTCATTTTCCAACTGTCGATGACGCCTGTAACGCGACGATTCTAGCCATACAGGCAGGTTTACCGCTCGCGCGTATCGAGTTGTTGGATGCGTTAATGGCCCGTGCGACCAATCTCTATTCAAATACGGGTTACGAGGAACGACCTACATTGATGCTGGAATTCCACGGCTCGCCAGCTTCCGTTGCCGAGCAGACCGTTCTATTTTCTAACATTGCAGAACAGTTCGGCGGGACCGCAATCGAATGGCGGGAAACTGTTGAGAGCCGTAACGCCATGTGGAAGGCGCGTCATGATGCCTATCCGGCAATGCTGGCCTATCGCCCCGGTTCGCAGGGCATCGCGACCGATGCCTGTGTTCCGATCTCGCGATTGGCCGATTGTCTGGCTGAGACGATTGCCGATGTTGAAGAGCTCAATCTGGTTGCGCCCATTATTGGCCATGTGGGAGACGGGAATTTTCACGTTTCGCCACTGGTGATGATGGACGATGCCGACGAGGTTGCGCGGGCCGAAACTATGATCGAGCGGCTAAATCTGCGCTGCCTGTCTATGGAAGGCACCTGCACAGGTGAACACGGCATCGGGCAAGGCAAACGCCGCTTTTTGCGTTTGGAACACGGGGCAGGCGCGGATGTAATGTCGGCGATAAAAATGGCGCTGGACCCGAACGATATTATGAACCCCGGCAAGGTTGTGGGGCTGGATTGATCGCTGTTGGCAACCAAGGACGAGGTGACGTGCGATGAGGCTATTTGCCTTCCTCGGCGGTCTGCTTGTGCTGTTGCTGGTGGCTGCTGTTGCCGTTCCGCCGTTTGTTGATTGGGGGCAATTCAAAGACCGCTTTGAGGCTGAAGCGTCGCGGGTGATCGGCCAACCTGTAAGGGTTTCCGGGCGCACGAAAGCCAAGCTTTTGCCGTTACCTTCGGTGACCTTCACCGAAGTTTCTGTTGGCCCTGAAGGTGCACCGCTACTCCGGGCCTCCACCTTTCACGTCAACGTAGAACTGGCGCCACTGTTAAAGGGTGATGTGCGTATCGTTGATATGGCGATGGACGGACCGCAGCTTGATATCGCTCTCAATGAAGAGGGGCGTTTGGTTTGGCCGGAAGGGTCTGACAACCCGCGTGTGCCGCTTCGCGCTGAAGAGGTGGCTGTAGAAACGATCACCATCACCAACGGTCAGCTGCGTCTTTCCGACAGCCGGAGTGGGCGGGTTATCGAGCTTGCCGAAGTCGATGCAATTGCTTCTGCCGACACGTTGATCGGACCATGGCGTGGTGAGGGAAAGTTCACGCGGGACGGCATCCGTAATCGTTTCTCGGCAAGTTCCGGCCAGTGGAAGTCTGCGGGTCGGATAACCCTGAAGCTTGATCTGGAGCCGCAAGACCAACCCTATGATTATGCGCTGGACGGCACGTTCCGCTTTCAAAAACGGGTGCCAGCATTCGATGGCATCGCGCGGGTGAAACGAGCCGGCAATCCGAGCGACGCAGATCGTATTAGTTTCCCGCGTGTGGACCGCGCCACTGCACTTCCGGTGCAGCTAGAGGCCGATGTTCAGATCGCAACCGGAGGCGCGACATTCCCTGCATTCAAGCTGGATATAGGGTCTGCAATTGATCCCTATACGGTTACGGGTACGGCGCAGGCGGTGTTTGCGCAGCGTTTGAATTATCGGGTCGAGGCGGAAGGCCAGCAGATAAATTTGGCACGGTTGGAAGCTGCCTCACCGCAGTCTGAAGGCCAGTCGGCACAGTCGCGTTTGGAAGCGGTGTTGAATGTTTTGCGGCAAATTCCTGTGCCTGTCACACAGGGCGAGATTAGCCTTTATCTCCCAGCAGTAATTGCAGGTGGAACGGTCATTCGCGAGGTCGGTTTTGATGCACGCCCTGCAAAGGGGGCAGCCGATAGTTGGGAAATCCGAAACCTCGAAGCGCAATTGCCGGGTCGTACTGAACTTCGGGCTGATGGCGTACTGGACCCGGGCACCGAACCTCGCTTCGATGGCAATCTCATAGTTGCTTCCAAGCAACCTTCCGGCCTTGCGAAATGGCTTGGGCACGAGCCGGGAGAGGCGCTGCGGCAGCTGTCATCTGCGGGGATATCCACCAAGGCTGCCATTACCTCGAAGTCTGCGGTTTTGGATGATCTGGAAATCATCGCTGACGGCCAGCAGTTGACCGGGCGGATTGTTCGAAACTCATCTGCGGGCGGTCGTCCGTTGATTGAGGCGGACCTGTCTGGAACCGGTTTGGTGATTGAGCAAATGCAGGAACTTGCGGCCATGGTGTCCGGCGGCGGCAGCCCTGTTGCGCGCCATGATTTGCAGGTGGCGCTTTCTGCAGACCTGGTGGAATGGGATGGCGTCAGGGCCAATGGTGTGGTCGCGCGTGGGGAACGGCGCGGCGATATTGTTCGCTTGGAAACGCTTGAAATTCAGGATGTCGAAGGTGCTCGGGTTGATGCCACCTTAGACTTGAAAGGCGTGCCGCAGCGGCTGCGCGGAAATGCAAAGATTCAAATCACAGCTCAGGATGGTGAGGGCATTGCACGACTTCTGTCAGAACGAACCGGTCGTCCGCTGGTTCTACAAACCTGGATTTCTGATCCGGTTACGCTTGCTGATCTCGATGTGGCTTTGAGGATGGAAGCGGGAGATAACAGTCTTACCCTAACCGCCTCCGGAAATATGGGCGACAGCAGTTTAGATGCCTCTGCCGCTGTTGCGGCATCGGCTGAAAAACTCGCATCCGAGATGGCGCAAAGCCGTTGGACTGGCAGGGTTGTTTTGGACAATCCGCGCGCAGATTTGTTGCTCGCGCAGTTGGGTGTCACCGCTGCACCAATCACAGCCGAGGGAGCGTCGGTCGGGCGGGGTGCGCTTCGGGTGACTTTTGATGGCTCACCATCGCAAGGCTTGGCAACCGACGGAGCGTTGACCTTGCAAGAAGGTTATCTGAGTGGTGCGGGGAATACCCGTCTTGGCGGCACCGCTGCACAGCCCACGGTCAAGTTCGGCGGTACCGTTATTGCGGAGACACCAGACTTGGGCAGTCTCGCCGCATTGATGGCTCGACCGCTTACCCAAGACGCATTTGGTGTCTCTGCGAAGGCGCGTGGCGCTTTGACGTTTGATACGGCGAAGGCCGAGGCCACGCTTGATGATTTGTCCGCCAGATTTGGAAACAGCTCCATTTCTGGAAGGTTGGAACTCAACGCCAATGGTCCTGATCGTGCTGCACTTAAGGGGCGCTTGGAGGTCGATCAGGCAACGACCGCAGGGCTGCAAGCTATGGTTGGTTCCGGCGTGAAACTTCCCGCGCTTGCCAGTCTCGACGGGGATGTTGAACTCTCTCTAAGCCGTCTGAAAGTGACTGAAGGGCTTGATGCTGAACAGGTAAAAGCCACTGTTCGTCTCAATGACGGAGAACTGCAGTTCGATGATCTTTCTGCGCGTATGTTGGGCGGGTCTGTACTGGGGCGAATGCAGTTGGGTCGTGCTGGCGCGGCACAAACGGTTGCTGGTGACCTAACGCTATCACAGGGCGATGCTGCCGTTGTCACAGACTTAATAGGCTTACCCAATAGGTTGTCCGGGCGGGTTGGCGGCCAGTTGCGGTTCACTTCTAGTGGCGAAAACCCTGATGAAGCCCTCCAAACTTTGGCCGGTAGCGGGCGGATTTCTATTGAAAATGGCGAATTGGCCGGTCTGTCGGACGAAGCACTTGCGCCATTGTTGGCGCGGATTGATGCGCTCGATCCAACTGCTGTGCCAACACCGGCATCAATTGAAGATGCCGCACGCGAAGAAGTTTTAGCTGGTTCGTTTCAGTTTGGAGAATCGCAAGGAGATATTTCTGTTGCAAGCGGTGCTGTGCGCCTGTCTGGACTAAATCTTGTTTCATCAAAGATGCGCATTGCCGCAGATGGGCGTTACGATCTCAAAACAGAGCAGTTAGAGATTGGTGCGCGTGCTGGGTACGAAGCCGGGCGGGAAGAAATCGTCGGTGCGTCGCCTGAACTGGCGATACGTTTGGCAGGTTTGCCTGATGACTTGCAGGCAGAAGTTGATGTCGCTCCCATGACCACTTTTCTTGGATTGCGCGCTAGCGAAAGCAGGGAACGCCGCTTCGTGGCAGAGCAGGAATCTGTTCTTGAGCGTCAACGTCTTCAACGAACCGCCCGTCTGTATCGTTTGCAGGACGAGGCTGCTGAGCGCGCCCGCAAGGCTGCTGAAGCGGAAGCTGCTGCCGAACGGGAACGGATCCGTAAACGCGATGAAGCGGAAGCTGCACGTCGTGCTTTGGCTGAGGAGGTGCGTGCTGCTGCCCAGCAACGTGAAGAAGCCGAGCGGATTGCTGCGGAAAGACGCGCCAATGAGGCTAGCAGCCGTGCACGCTTGGAAGAGCTTCGCCTAAGGGCTGAACGTGAGCGGGCTGATGAGCTTCGTCGCCGTGCCGAGGACGCCCAGCGAGACCTAATCTTTGACCGGGATTTGTTTTAGCGGTTTAGGTCGCGACGTTTTCAGTCGCTAGTTTCTTGAGGTGATTAAAGACATACAGGCGCAGTGCCGACGATAGGTTGCGCTCTGTACCGCGAGTGGTGTCGATTTCGGCCACCAGTTGTGACAGCGAAACGCCTTGAGTGGCAGCAAGCGCCTTTAATTCTGCCCAGAACTCATCTTCCAGCGAGAAAGAAGTTCGGTGCCCACGGATGGTGATCGAGCGTTTGACGCTCACTTTTTCCGAAATGCGTCGAGCGATACGACATCTGCGCTTGCCGCTTCGCCGTCATCCTCGGTCTCCGGCAATTTAGCCTCTTTAACCTCGGCGCGTTCTTTGTCTGTCTCCACACGAACCGGTGAGGGTAGTGCGCTTACCGATGCGGGATTTGCAGGGCCTTCTTCCTCGTCTTCATCTTCGACGTCGGCATCGAATTGCAGGCCGAATTGAACGGAAGGGTCGAAGAAACCTGTGACAGCAGGAAAGGGGATCAGCATCGTTTCCGGAATGCCGTCAAAGGATAGACCGATCGAAAACGAGTGCTCTGTCGTTTCCAAATCCCAAAACTGGTGCTGGATAACGATGGTCATCTCGTCAGGATATTTTTCACGCATACGCGATGACAGACGAACGCCTGCATGACCGGTATCGAATGTAATGTAGAAATGGTGCTCGCCAGGCAGACCTGTGCGGGCCGCTTCTTGGAGCACTTTTCGCACGACACCGCGTAGTGCTTCCTGCGCTAGAATATCATAGCGGATCAGGTCTTCGATCTCTGTGTCGTCGGTTGTATCGTTCATCGGGCGCGTGGGCTCGTATTGCTCATTTATTAATGGAGTATGGGGTGCCAAAGCCGAGTGGGCCATACACTTTCTAAAAAATTACGCGCGTAAACGACGAAATAGTGCGGACAACTGCCAAAAATGAGCAAAAGTGGAGGCTTCTGTTGCCAGGTGCCTCCGAACCCCGCCTAAGGATATGACCCCCTAGGACTTAAAGTCGAAGTCGAGGCACAGCTTACGCTGCGACCCGTGCTTCTGCATAGTTGTTATCATTTGCAACTACTATAATGGCCCGATATCGGTGGGTACCATGCCGAGCAAAAACGCAGTCTTTACACCCTCGTCGATCCTATTTCGCCCCCGCCAGACAGCTTCGATTGGCTATTAAACAAGCCGTCTGGTGGAGGCGCCGGGTACCGCCCCCGGGTCCGAATGGTTTATTACACAGGTCATTTATCGCCATATCCGGATTGCTCCGGCACAACCAACATAGGGTTGGCACAGGCTTTTGAAAAGGGCAGGTTTTTGCCATCGGCTTTCTGGCGCTGCCTGCGTATCGGCAATTCAGGAAAGAGCGATGCTTTGGAAGCCGACTGGCGGCGATCCGGAACTCCAAAAGGAACTCATCCATGAGCGAATATCATGACGACGTGAAACGCTACGATTCAGGCGCTGATGAAGGCAAGATCGATGCCATCGTCAAACATTTGGGCATCGCTTTACGCGGGCGTGATTCTTCGCTGGTGTCTTGTTCCGACCAAACCGAACTCGACCGCGTGCGCGACAAGTGGTGCATGAAAAAGCTGGGTCAGGCCAATGGCGAAGCCTGCGAAAACGCTATCGGCAAAGTGTGTGAAATGATGAAGGGCGACCGCAACAAGAACCGTGTGACCTTCTATTATCTCACCGCTAAAGAATTGGATGTGTTGGATCAGCTCTAGAAGCGGTTCTATAATCCCACGAAAAAAGGGGCGGTCCGCTGGACCGCCCCTTTTTAATTCCATCAGCTATGCTGAAAACTAGCCGTAGACAGCTTCTTTTTTGAAGTGCTTGGCCAGCATGTAATAAACCACCGCG
Source organism: Ahrensia sp. R2A130 (assembly GCF_000179775.1). GTDB lineage: Bacteria > Pseudomonadota > Alphaproteobacteria > Rhizobiales > Rhizobiaceae > Pseudahrensia. The sequence continues at coordinate 856,969 of NZ_AEEB01000003.1, read as the reverse complement.
CGATATTTGTTGCGGTTGGATTTGCCATAGGTGGTGATGACAGAATCGATAGCCTCATCGAGCTGTGGACCGTCGCCGAGACCGAGCTTTTTCATCAGGAAGTTCTTCTTGATGCGTTCAAGCTCTTCTGGATCGGAGCTTGCGACGGTCGAAGCGTCTGCGTTGTAAATGGATGGACCGCAGCCGATGGTCACTTTCCGCAGAAGGTCCATGTCCGGTGACATGCCGCATTTGCTACGCAAGTCGTCCGCGTATTGCTCGATTAGTTCGTCCCGTTTGCTCATCATGCTCTCCTCAGCACATTTAGTGATGTATCCGACCGCAAGACTTGCGGATCGGGAATTCGCGTAAATGTGTTAACGGGGTCAACGCGGTACGTCTATGGAGATGATGAAACCATTGTGGGCTGTGGATGCCGCTTCTGTAAGGCTGGCGCAGACGCATGTCTCGTGGTGCAAGGACAACCATGCGCGCTTATCTCGATCTTCTGCAGCACATTCTCGATAACGGCACCGACCGCGGTGACCGCACAGGCACCGGCACGCGGTCGGTCTTCGGTCATCAGATGCGGTTCGATTTGGCTGATGGCTTTCCAATGGTCACGACAAAGAAGCTGCACCTGCGGTCGATTATCATCGAACTGCTGTGGTTCCTCAAAGGCTCTTCGAACATCGCCTATCTGCAAGACAACAAAGTGCGGATTTGGGACGAGTGGGCAGATGAGAATGGCGAGTTGGGGCCGGTCTATGGCGTACAATGGCGCTCTTGGCCGAAGAGTGATGGCTCGACGATCGATCAGATTGCTAACGTTATCGAGCAGATCAAGGCTAATCCGAATTCACGCCGATTGATGGTGTCTGCATGGAATCCTGCGTTGGTGGACGAGATGGCACTACCGCCTTGTCATGCGCTGTTCCAATTCTACGTCGCAGACGGAAAACTGTCCTGCCAACTCTACCAAAGGTCCGGTGATGTCTTTCTTGGTGTGCCGTTCAACATCGCGTCCTACGCGCTGCTAACGATGATGGTGGCGCAGGTGACGGGGCTGAAACCCGGCGAGTTTATTCACACGTTGGGCGATGCGCACCTTTACGCCAACCATTTTGATCAAGCCCGCGAACAGCTTTCGCGGGAGCCACGTGCACTGCCGCAAATGAAAATTGACCCATCGGTCGATGATATTTTCGGCTTTGAGTACGAGCATTTCGAACTCACCGGCTACGATCCGCATCCGCATATCGCGGCGAAAGTGGCGGTATGAACCCGCGCGTTTCGATTGTCGTTGCCGCTGCGGAAAACGGCATTATAGGCGCGGATGGCGATATGCCTTGGCGGTTATCGTCTGATTTGAAACGCTTCAAAGCGCTGACCATCGGCAAACCAATGATTATGGGGCGCAAGACCTTTGCCTCCATAGGCAAGGCCCTGCCGGGGCGCACATCTATCGTCGTCACCCGTGACCGAAACTATCAAGCCGAAGGTGCGGTGGTCGTGTCCGATCTGGATCAGGCTTTCGATCTGGCCCGCGAGGTAGCGTTTGCATCACAGGCAGATGAGATCGCTATCATCGGTGGGGGGCAAATCTATGCGCAGACGTTGGAACGCGCAGATATTGTTCACCTCACGACCGTTCACGCCGATCCCGAAGGCGACACGAGTTTTCCAACTCTTGATCCCCAGGAATGGTCTGTGGATCACGAGGAAACGGTGCCAGCAGGCCCTTCAGACAGCGAACCGACAACCTATCGTATCTATGAGCGAAAGGGTTCTGCATCTTGATCACCGGCCAGCGCGGCCTTGCCGCACCTTATCGTTTGGTAATTCGCGGTCGGCTTCGTTGAAAGCGATGCACCGCAACCCTATAACCTGACATGAACACGGCTCTTTCTGTGCGCGGTTAAGCCTGCCATAGAGCAAAGCTACAATTTCGACGATCAACCGACTTCTTGAACAAGGACATTATATGCCCTGGAGCAATCAAACCGGCGGTGGCCGGCCTGGTGGAAACAATGGCGGCCCAACGGGCGGCCCGTGGGGTCAGCCCCCACGCGGACCCGGAGGCCCTCCCGGTGGAGGCGGCGGTGGCGGTGGTAACCAACCGCCGGACCTCGAAGAAATGCTGCGCCGCGGTCAGGATCGTCTGAAAAACATCATTCCGGGCGGTGGCCCCGGTGGTGGCGGTGGCGGTATGCAGATTGGTGCTGCCGGTCTTGGCATCGTCGCTGTTCTGCTTGGTGGCCTATACCTCTTCTCCTCTGCCTATCAGGTGGAAGCGGATGAATTGGCCGTGGAAACCGTATTCGGTGTTCCGCGTAACGACGTTAATGAAGCTGGCCTGCACTTTGCATTCTGGCCGTTTGAACGCGTCGACAAGGTCAACATCGGTGTTCGTCAGGTGAATATCGGTTCCAGTGGCCGTGGTGGTTCGCAGCAGGGCTTGATGCTCTCCGGCGATCAGAACATCGTCGATGTGACCTTCTCGGTTCAGTACGATGTGAACGTTCCCAAGGACTTCCTGTTCAACGTCAATGATCCGACCGGCATGGTCGAGGAAGTGGCGGAAAGCGCCATGCGTGAAATCGTAGGCCGTCGTCCGGCGCAGGATATCTTCCGTGATGACCGTCAGGGCATCGCGCAGGATGTGCGTGAGATTACGCAGAGCATTTTGGACAGCTACGGCACCGGTATCGGCATTCGCGCACTGAACATCGAAGACGTGGCACCGCCTGCAAAAGTTGCCGACGCGTTTGACGAGGTGCAGCGCGCCGAGCAGAACGAGGACCAGTTCCAGGAAGAAGCGAACCGTTACTCCAACAAAGTGTTGGGTGAAGCGCGCGGTGAATCTGCTCAAATTCGCGAAGATGCTGCCGGTTACAAAAGCCGTATCGTTCAAGAAGCCGAAGGTGAGGCCGCGCGCTTCATCTCTGTTTACGAACAGTATGCCAAAGCACCGGAAGTGACGCGCAAGCGCCTGTTCCTTGAAACTATGGAAGGCGTGCTGCGCGATTCCAATAAGGTCATCATGGAATCCGGTGGTAACGGGCAGGGGGGCACAGGTGTTGTGCCATATCTGCCGCTGCCTGAAATTGGCAAACGTGCCAACTCCACCAACAACGGGGGAACCAACTGATGAGCAATCGTCTCACCGCCATCCTCGGCGCTATTGCCGTCGTCATTCTGCTGCTGTGGAGTTCGTTCTTCGTGGTCAACGAGCGTGAACAGGCTATCGTTCTTCGCTTCGGTGAAATCGTCCGTGTTGAAAGTGAACCGGGCCTCAATATGAAATTGCCATTCGGCTTCGCCGGTTTGGACACGGTCCTCATCATCGAAGACCGTCTGTTGCGCTTCGATCTGGACGATATTCGTGTTCAGGTTTCCGGTGGTAAGTTCTATGAGGTCGACGCCTTCATGACCTATCGCATCTCCGATGCTGCCAAGTTCCGGCAGCAGGTTGGTGCTTCTGTCACGCAGGCTGAAACACGGCTTCGTTCGCGTCTCGATTCGGCTCTTCGTCAGGTCTATGGCCGTCGCGGTTTCGAAGCAGCTCTTTCCGAAGAGCGTTCGGCCATGATGCGCGAAGTGCGCGACCAGATGCGTCCGGAAGCCGAAAATCTCGGCATTCAAGTCGATGATGTTCGTGTGCGTCGTACCGATCTGACCGCGGAAGTGTCCGATCAGACATTTGAGCGCATGAGCGCTGAGCGTCTGGCAGAAGCGGAACGCATTCGTGCCCGTGGTCAGGAAGCGGCCCGCCGTATCCGTGCATCTGCGGATCGTCAGACTGTGGAAGTGAAAGCCGAAGCCCAACGCGAAGCCGAAATTCTCCGCGGTGAAGGCGAAGGGGAGCGCAACCGTATCTTTGCAGAAGCCTACACCAAGGACGCGGAATTCTTCGAATTCTACCGTTCCATGCTGGCTTATAAAGAAGCGCTTGAGAATTCCGACACGACCTTGGTTTTGTCGCCGGATTCGCAGTTCTTCCGCTTCTTCCGCGATGCAAACGGTGCGCCAACGCGCTCCACGACAGGCTCGAACTAACTAACGGTGCGCCGACCATGGCTGAGATATTGGCTATGATCGGCGCATTTATCGCCATTGAGGGTGCGCTTTACGCTGGCGCACCCGGCTTTGTACGCCGAATGGCAGCGTTGGTGACTGAGATGGACGACCGCGAGATGCGAGTAGCTGGCTTCGTCGCCCTGTTCTTAGGCGTTGGAATTGTCTGGCTGGTGCGCGGATGACGAAGATTTAATCTCAAATGAAGGCGCGAACGGATGACACCGCTCGCGCCTTTCTTCACGATAAGACCATGATTTGCTGGCCGGGTGTTCCCTGCCACCACGGGAGATCGAATATGATCAAAAAGCTGTTCATCACCGCCGCCGCAGCGGCCGCCATGTTTACGACGCCTGCGCTGGTTTCGTCCTCTGCACCGGGCCTCGTGCCACTGGCGCACGCTGCCGGTCCTGTATCTGTGGCGGATTTGGCTGACGAGTTGATCGGCGCTGTGGTGAATATTTCTACCTCACAGAACGTTGGCAACAACAATGAAGGTACCAGCCGCGCGCCGCGCCCGAAGGTGCCTGATGGTTCGCCATTTCAAGATTTCTTTGATGAGTTCTTCCGCAATCAGGAAGAGGGCAACAGCGGCCCACCAAGCCGTCGCAACCAGCCGCGCAAGGTGAGCTCGCTTGGGTCCGGCTTTGTAATCGATCCTGCCGGTATCATCATCACCAACAACCATGTGATTGCCGATGCAGATGAGATCGAAATCGATTTCACTGACGGCACTTCGCTAAAAGCGGAAGTGATCGGTACTGACCCTAAAACTGATATTGCCGTTCTTCGAGTGACGCCGGAGAAACCCTTGCAGGCTGTGGCTTTCGGAAAGTCGGCAGGTGCCCGCGTTGGCGACTGGGTTATGGCTATCGGCAACCCGTTCGGGCAGGGCAGCTCCGTGACGCTGGGCATTGTGTCCGCCACCAAACGCGATATTCGTTCCGGCCCTTACGACAGCTTCATTCAGACGGACGCGGCCATCAACCGGGGTAATTCCGGCGGCCCACTGTTCAACATGGATGGTGAGGTTATTGGTATCAACACCGCGATTATCTCGCCTTCAGGTGGCTCTATCGGTCTGGGTTTTTCCATCCCCTCCGACCTCGCTATTAACGTCATTCAGCAACTGCGTGATTTCGGCGAGACTCGTCGCGGTTGGTTGGGCGTGTCCATCCAGCCCGTGACGGATGACATTGCCGAAAGCCTGTCCATGGCTGAAGCGCGTGGTGCGCTTGTTGCTGGTGTCACAAACAAGGGCCCTGCAAAAATCGCTGGTATTCAGGTTGGCGATGTCATCCTCGACTTTGACGGCAAACGCATTGAGCAGATGCGCGATCTGCCACGCATTGTGGCGGAAACGCCGGTCGGAAAAGCTGTTGATGTGGTCGTGCTTCGCAAGGGCGAAGAAGAAACGGTGCCGGTGACGCTGGGTCGTCTGGAAGATGGTGAGAAAGCTGCTGCCGAAGAAAGCGCAGAAGCAAAAGAGGAAACGGATGAGCCGAAGCCCGTTGTTGCGCTGGGCATGACCTTTGGCGAGTTGACCGACGAGCGTCGCGCCGAGTTCAAGATTGCCGATGATGTGAAGGGCGCGCTGATCACTGAGGTTTCTGATGGTTCCGCTGCTCAGGACAAAGGTATCAAACCCGGCTCTGTGATTAGCGAAATCGGACAAGAAGCGGTTGATACACCGGCAGATGTTGAGAAGCGCCTAGCAGCACTCAAGAAGGACGGTCGCAAAAAAGCGCTGCTTCTGGTTGCCGCCCCAGACGGTGACCTTGGATTTGTGGTGCTGAGCCTGAACTAAGTTGCTTCTGTGTTAATGGCGCTGGAACAGCGTAAGTGCTGTTAAATCAAATGACTGCATGAATCTGATAAGAAGGGCGGGCATCGAGTGCCCGCCCTTTTTCATTTCAAGTGCTGCCAAAATTCAGCCGACGAAATCGGCTTTGCGATAGCCCTGAATGTAGAGCAACGCCGTTAGGTCACCGTGATCGATGCGGAACTTTGCCTGTTCGGCCACTACGGGCTTTGCATGCAAGGCCACGCCGCTGCCTGCCAGTGTGAGCATGTCTAAATCGTTTGCACCGTCGCCAACCGCCATGACGTCATCTGCGGTAAGGCCACGTGCTGAGATGATCTCGTTCAATGCAATTGCTTTTGCTTCCTTGCCCAAAATTGGGTCGACCGCTTGCCCGGTCAGCTTTCCATTATGGCTTTCCAGAATGTTGGCGCGGTTTTCGTCGAAGCCGAGTTTTTCAGCAATGGCGCTGGTGAAGGCGGTGAAGCCACCCGACACGAGGGCGCAATATGCACCGTTGGCCTTCATAGTGCCGACCAATTGCGCACCACCCGGCATTGGGTCGATGCGGCTGTTAAGAACATCGTCCACAATGGTGTCTGGCTGCCCGCCCAACAGTGCGAGCCGCTCGCGGAAAGCGTCTTCGAAATCCACTTCCCCACGCATGGCGGCAGCCGTGATTGTGGCGACTTGTTCGCCAATGCCTGCAACGACTGCCAGTTCGTCGATGCATTCCTGCTGAATCATCGTGGAGTCCATGTCGGCCAGCAGCACGCTCTTGCGGCGGTTGTCGGCGTCCTGCACAACCACATCAATGGCCGCGCCGTTCAACGCGGCTAGAATGGCGTCACGGTCTCCGGAGGCGGTGTTCAACGGCAGATCGCAAGCGATGCCATCTGCCAAGAAATAAACGCCGCTGGCCCCAATTGCGTCGCGGGCTGTATCAGCAAGTTCTGGGGTAAGGCATGGGTTGGCCGGATTGGCGATAAGAGTGGCGACGCGCTCGCTCATTGGATATTTCGCTTTTGAAAGAGGGGCAGGGCGATGAATGAACCTCGACCGGATGCGATTTTGATAGCTGGACCTACTGCTAGCGGCAAGACAGGCCTAGCGGTTGAAACTGCACTTCGAGTTGGTGGCGAGATTATCAACACGGACTCTATGCAGGTTTACCCCAGTCTGCCGACCCTTACAGCGCAACCGAGTATGGATGAGCGTCAGGGCGTGCCGCATCATATGTTTGGGCACGCGCCACTTAATGAGCCCTACAGCGTTGCGCGCTGGCACACGGATGCGAAACTGGCTTTCGAAGATGTGCGAAGCAGAGACCGTGTTCCTGTTTTCGTTGGCGGAACCGGCCTTTATTTTAAAGCCATGCTGGAAGGCCTTGCGCCTGTTCCAACGATTGATCCGCAAATCCGCGAAGAGGTCCGTCAACGATCTTTGATTGGTGGCAGCGCTGCGATGCATGGCGAACTGGAGACTGTAGACCCTGATACGGCTGCAACGGTGCGACCAACAGATACCCAGCGCATCTGCCGCGCGCTGGAGGTTAAATTGTCGACGGGTCGTTCTCTGCTGGATTTTCGCAAGGAAGCTAAACGCGACCCGTTGCTCACGAAACATAGTGTTCAATCCACCGTGCTGATGCCGGACCGGGCTATATTGCATGAAAGGATCGAGGCGCGAGCGGTGACGATGCTTGAAAATGGAGCTCTTGATGAGGTGAAAGCCATCATCCGTCTCAATCTCCCGGCAGACGCAACTGTGATGCGCGCAATCGGTGTTCCGCAAATTACAGCCTTTCTTAACGGTGAGATCGGAAAGGTCGAGCTGCTACAGCGTCTTCAGGCTGCGACCCGACAATACGCAAAGCGACAATCTACTTTTTTCCGCGGACAGTTCGGAAATGATTGGGTTTTTCGCGATCCGCACAAAAGCTGATTTACATTCCAAACTGCTGTTCGGTTAGCCTTGTGTTTAGCTCTCGTCGTTAGTGTCTTTGCAATAGTTTCGTCTGCAATGACGGAATGGCTGGGTCACTTGCATTTCCCGGTTTCTCGAAGAGTGCGGAGCGTATGAAGCGATCGCAGGACGCAATATTCTGGATTTACGCTATCGGTGCCGCCGGTAGCCTGCTTCTGGCTGCCTCGTTTTGGGCCCTTCAATCCCTTCAAAACATTATATTTTTGGGTTTAACCGGTGAGCAGATTTCGCTTATTCTTGCATTGGTTACGCTGCTGTTCGGTCTCGTTGTGGCGCTTCCGGAACTTCGCTCGAAAGCCAAATTCAGCGAGGAATTGTCTGGTCGTACTGCCGAGCTTGAGGTCGCGGTCGTCACCGATCCGCTGACCAAGCTCTACAACCGCCGTTATTTTGAAGATGCTTTGAACGAGTATCTGGCTGAGTTCACCAAGATCGGTGCACCTCTTGCTGTGCTATCTCTCGATCTCGATCACTTCAAAAGCGTCAACGACACCTATGGCCATGATGCCGGGGATGTCGTTTTAAAACGCCTTGCTGAAAATTTGCAGGGGCTGATCCGTGAGCATGACATCGTTGCGCGAACGGGTGGCGAAGAGTTCTGCATTGTGGCGCCCTTTGCCAATCCTGCTCAAATCCGCCCATTTGCCGAGCGCATATGCCGTCATGTCGGCGAAATGCGCGTGGATATCGGCAATGTTGTCTTGCGCCCAACTATTTCGATCGGTGTTGCCTCCACCGTGGATGGTGTTTCCAACGTCAAAGAGCTGCTCAAACTTTCAGATCACAGGCTGTATTTGGCCAAAGAACAGGGCCGAAACCGCGTAGCAGCGTGATTTTTGGGGAAATGGCTGTTGACGCGGTAAAGCAGGCGTCTAATGTTCCAGCAACTTAATGGAGAGAACTATGTCCGAACTGGTAATCGTAGTGGGAATGCGCGTGGGCGTGATGGGCTGAAGGCCATCACGACGATGAAACGCGCGCCAGGCTCCTTCGGGGGCCTTTTTTATTGGGCGAATGACTTTTGGAAAGAATGGGAAGAGACAGATGAATACGCAGATTGAGACCGCTGAAGATTTAGGCCGCGAAATGACCGGCGCAGAGATGGTCGTGCAAGCGCTCATCGACAACGGTGTAACGGATCTGTTCGGCTACCCCGGCGGTGCTGTGCTTCCTATTTATGATGAGCTGCATCAGCAGAATAAGATTCGGCACATCCTCGTGCGTCACGAGCAGGGCGGCGGCCATGCGGCTGAAGGCTATGCGCGGTCCACCGGCAAGCCTGGCGTTCTTCTTGTCACGTCTGGCCCTGGCGCGACGAACGCGGTGACACCACTTCAGGATGCGTTGATGGATTCCATTCCCTTGGTTTGCATCACGGGGCAGGTGCCAACGCCGTTGATCGGTTCGGACGCGTTTCAGGAATGTGATACGGTTGGCATTACTCGGCCCTGCACCAAGCACAATTGGCTGTGTTCCGATGTAAACGATCTTGCCGGTATTCTGCACGAGGCTTTCCACGTTGCCACGCATGGAAGACCCGGTCCTGTGGTTGTTGATGTTCCCAAGGACGTGCAGTTCGCTACTGGCACTTACTATCCGCCCAAAGCCTTCGATCAGGGTGCTTACTCGCCCAAGACGAAAGGCGACGCACAGGCGATTGCTGATGCTGTCGCGCTGATGGCATCTGCCAAGAAGCCGATTCTTTACAGCGGTGGTGGTGTCATCAATTCCGGTGATGAAGCCACCAAGCTGTTGCGAGAGCTTGTGGCGGAAACGAATTTCCCCATCACCTCTACGCTCATGGGTCTCGGTTGCTACCCGGCTTCCGGTGACAACTGGCTCGGCATGTTGGGCATGCACGGCACCTATGAAGCCAACATGACGATGCATGATTGCGATGTGATGGTGTGCATCGGTGCCCGTTTTGACGACCGCATCACCGGTCGTCTCGACGCATTCGCGCCTGATGCCAAGAAAATTCATATCGACGTCGACCCGTCACAGATCCACAAAGTCGTCCATGCTGATGTGCCGATAATCGGTGATGTCGGCTCCGTTCTGGCCGATATGTTGGCCGAATGGCGCAAGCATAAGCACGACGCGCAGAAGGCCGAATTGAAGGAATGGTGGGCGCAGATCGATACTTGGCGCGCGCGCAATTCGCTCGGTTACAAGCAGAACGACGACGTTATCATGCCGCAATACGCCATCGAGCGGCTGCATGCGCTAACCAAAAACCAGAAGACATATATCACGACCGAAGTGGGTCAGCACCAGATGTGGGCGGCGCAGTATTACGGCTTCGACGAGCCTAACCGTTGGATGACGTCAGGCGGTTTGGGCACGATGGGCTACGGCCTGCCGGCGTCCTTGGGCGTGCAGATCGCACATCCTGATGCGCTGGTGGTGTGCATCGCGGGTGATGCCTCCGTGCAGATGAACATTCAGGAAATGTCGTCGGCCATGCAGCACAACACGCCGATTAAGATCATGATCCTGAACAACGAATATATGGGCATGGTGCGGCAATGGCAGCAGTTGTTGCACGGCAACCGACTGTCGAATTCCTACACCGAAGCCATGCCGGACTTCGTGAAACTAGCTGAGGCTTACGGGGCAAAAGGCATCCGTTGTACAAAGCCAGGTAAGCTGGATGAGGCCATTCAGGAAATGATCGACCATGATGGCCCGGTGATTTTCGACTGCTGTATTGTGGCGCTAGCCAACTGCTTCCCGATGATACCGTCGGGCAAGGCGCATAACGAAATGCTGCTGCCGGATGAGGCGACGGATGAGGTTGTCGGTTCTGCAATCGATGAAGCTGGCCGCGCGCTGGTCTAACGCAATCAAAACGGCGGCAGGTGCTACCTGCTGCCTCTCACCCCAAGGTGAGGCTGAAAGAGACAAGGGACCAGCAGATGGCCGATAAAATGCAAAATCAAGGCAACCCGATCGTATCGCCGCCGGCGTCCGCGTATTTCATCACGGCCAATCAGGACCAAGTGGTGCAACACACGCTATCGGTGCTGGTGGACAATGAATCCGGTGTGCTGGCACGGATAATTGGGCTGTTTTCAGCCCGTGGTTACAATATCGAAAGCCTGACGGTTTCCGAGACCGAACACGAGCGACATCTCTCGCGCATCACAATCATCTCCACCGGCACGCCCAAAGTGTTGGAGCAGATCAAACGACAACTCGAGCGTATGGTGCCCGTCCATCGTGTGGTTGACCTCACTCTAGTTGCCCACGAGCGTGGCCACGACAAACCGTTGGAACGTGAACTTGCGTTGGTGAAAGTGGCTGGCACAGGCGATCATCGCGTCGAAGCCCTTCGGCTGGCCGAAGCTTTTGGCGCGCAAGTGGCTGATGCCAATACCGGGCACTTTGTCTTCGAGATTACGGGCCGTCAGAACAAGATCGAGCAGTTCATTTCCATCATGGGGCCGTTGGGTCTGGTTGAGGTTTGCCGCACCGGTATCGCTGCGATGAACCGTGGTCCTGAGGGCATGTAATTTCTGCATGATTGTTGGCTATCCGAACGCGCCTTGTGCGCTTTGTCACAGCCATGCCGCGATGTTGGCGGTACTACTGAACGTGCAAAGGGGATGGATCGGTTTTCTCCGGAACCATTTGCAAGCAGCGGCTTTCAATCGCCCCTGAATAGTCGTTGTGGAGATTGCGGCGTTCCATCTGGAATGCCGCAATTTCATTTTTAAGGGCCGTTTGGTAGCAGGCCGCAATGGTGGACGCTGGCCCGTGCGGCGCGGTATGCTTTCTGCCAGCATCCTCTCGATCTCCTGCAGCTTATGACGAATACCGGCTCGCTTCCCCAATCCATCGACGCGACGAGCGAATTGCTCAACGCCAACGACTACGTTGCTGACCGTGCGCTGGCCACCGTTGTGTATTTATCGCTGAAGATGAACCGGCCTCTGTTCCTCGAAGGCGAGGCGGGGGTGGGTAAGACGCAGATCGCCAAGACCTTGTCTGAGGGGCTGGACCGCCCGCTGATCCGTCTGCAGTGCTACGAAGGCCTAGACATCTCCACTGCCGTTTACGAGTGGAACTACGCCGCGCAGATGATCGATATTCGCATGCGCGAAGCCTCAGGCGACACGGACCGCGATGCTATGGAGCAGGGGATTTTCTCCGAACGGTTCCTCATCCGCCGGCCAATCCTGCAAGCGCTACAGGCAACCGATGGCAAGGCGCCGATACTGCTGATTGATGAGTTGGATCGCACGGATGAGGCGTTCGAAGCTTTCCTTCTGGAAGTTCTCTCGGACTTTCAGGTCACGATACCTGAACTTGGAACCATCAAGGCCGAAGAGCCGCCTATCGTCATCGTGACCACCAACAGGACGCGGGAAATCCACGATGCCCTCAAGCGCCGGTGTCTCTACCACTGGGTGGACTATCCCGATGCGGAGCGCGAGTTGGAAATCGTCAATCGCAAGGTGCCGAATGCCTCTGCTGAACTGGCGTCACAAGTTGTCGCTTACGTGCAGAAATTGCGGAAGATGGAACTGTTCAAAAACCCGGGCATTGCCGAGACGCTCGACTGGGCCACTGCGTTGCTGGAACTCGATAAAATCGCACTCGATCCGCAGGCTGTGTCCGACACGCTTGGTGTGCTGTTGAAGTATCAAGACGATATCGCCGCGATTCAAGGCAGTGCTGGTGCAGAAATTCTGCGTGAGGTGCAGGCCGAAGCGAGGGCTGATGGTGCAAAGGCAGGTGCCGGAAAACCGCAGCTCTGACATGGCAAAAGCCTGCGTCACAGACACAGACGATATCGCCGAAGGCAAGCTGCCGGAAAACATCGTCTATTTCGCCCGTGCCTTGCGCGATGCTGGCCTGAAACTTGGCCCCGCCAGCGTGGTTGATGCTGTGGACGCTCTGCGGGCGGTGGGTATTGGCAGCCGTGATGATCTCTACTGGACGCTGCATTGCATATTAGTGGCCAAACGCGAGGACCACGCGACCTTTGATGAAGCGTTCCGGCTGTTCTGGCGCTCCCGTGATCTGGTGGAAAAGATGATCGCCATGTTCTCGCCCATGTCCGACCCGCGTACCGAGCCAGAGAAAGCTAGGGCTGCCCAGTCACGTGTTGCCGAGGCATTGTTCGGGCAAGAGGAACGCGAGGAGGCACCGGCAAAGCCGGAGTTGGAGATCGACGCGAGCTTTTCCATGAGTGCCAATGAAGTGCTGCGGACCAAGGATTTTGCACAAATGTCGTCGGCAGAGTTTTCTGCAGCTCGTGCCGCTATCGCGCAATTGTCGTTGCCAGACGACAAGATAAGGACGCGGCGTTTTAGGTCTGATGCATCAGGCAATCGTGTCGATATGCGATCCGTTATGCGTAAAGCGATGGCGACCGGTGGCGACCTGCTGTTGCCGCAGTTCAAATCGCCCCGCGAGGTGCAGCCGCCATTGGTGGTGCTGGCAGATATTTCCGGTTCCATGAGCCAGTACAGCCGTATTTTTCTGCATTTTCTCCACGCACTTTCCGGCAAGCGCGGGCGGGTACACACGTTCCTGTTCGGTACGAGGCTGACCAACATCACACGCGCCTTGCGCAGCAAAGATCCCGATCAGGCCATGGATGATGTGGCAGCGCAGGTGTTGGACTGGGAAGGCGGAACGCGCATCGGCGCGACGCTGCACCAGTTCAATCGCCAGTGGAGCCGCCGGGTGTTGGGGCAGGGGGCTAGTGTACTGCTAATCACCGATGGTCTGGAACGTGCGTCCGACGATCATGCTTTGGCAGAGCTGTCCGTCGAAATGGAGCGGTTGCAGAAAAGCTGCCGCCGCTTGATCTGGCTGAATCCTCTCTTGCGCTTTGATGGTTTTGAGCCTCGTGCAGCTGGTGTGCGGACCATGTTGCCCTTCGTTGATGATTTTCGCACGGTTCATTCGCTGGATTCTCTCACCCAGCTTTGCGACGCTCTTGATGGTCGAAAGCCGCAACGGAACCTGAGGATGACCGGATGAGCGAGATTACAGACGACGCTTTGAACATCGCGGAACGCTGGACTGGCGAAGGTCGCGCTATAGCGCTTGCTACCGTCGTGGAGACTTGGGGTTCCGCGCCACGTCCTGCTGGCAGCCAGTTGGTGATCGATTCTGACGGCAATTTCGAAGGTTCAGTTTCCGGCGGTTGTGTGGAGGGAGCCGTGGTGTTCGAGGCCGTCGAGGCCATTGAAACCGGTGCGCCTAAAATGCTGGAGTTCGGTATTGCCGATGAGGCCGCTTGGGAAGTTGGTCTGTCCTGTGGTGGGAAGATTCGCGTTTATGTTCAGCCGGTTGCGCGCGCGTGAAGAGCTCTGACCTCATTGTACTGAATGCTCTGCGTGCAGCCCGCCAACCGGCAGTCGTTGTGACAGAAATCGCTAGCGGTGATGTTCAGGTGCTCACTCAGGCAGAGGCATTGGCGCATGGGTTGGTCGATGAGATCAAGCCCCGCCTGCTGACTGGGAAGTCCGGCATGGTGGGCGTTGCCGGTGCTGAGTATTTTATCCAACTGCACCTACCGCCACCGCGTTTGGTCATAATTGGTGCCGTGCATATTTCGCAGGCGCTCGCGCCGATGGCGGCGCAATGTGGTTACGATGTTGTTGTGGTTGACCCTCGCACGGCCTTTGCAACCCCGGAGCGTTTTACCGGTGTGACGCTGCAAGCAGATTGGCCGGAACAGGTGTTGGATGCTGATCCGTTGGATGCTTGGACTGCCGTTGCAGCTGTTACCCACGATCCGAAGATAGACGATCTGCCCTTGAAGCGCGCGTTGGATGCGAGATGCTTTTATGTGGGTGCCTTGGGTTCGCGAAAAACTCACGGCAAGCGTCTCTCCCGTTTTGCCGAAGCGGGGTACGATGAGAGCCTGGTCTCGCGAATTGCTGCGCCCATTGGCTTAGATATCGGTGCGGCTAACCCCGCTGAAATCGCAGTCGCAGTGATGGCGCAAATCATTGAAGCCCATCGCCGCCGTCCCCTTGGCGACTTGGATAGCGCAGCATGATTTTTGGAGCGGCGCCGGTAGCGGATGCGGTGGGCTGCATTTTGGCTCACTCTACAGATGTCGGCGGCGGACGATTGAAAAAGGGGCGTTTGCTGAACGCCGAAGACGTCCAAGCTCTAGCCTCTGCTGGTCATAGTGAAGTGATTGTCGCGAGGCCTGACTCTGCAGATGTGCTGGAAGATCAGGCCGCTTTGCGCATTGCCAAGGCTTTGAACGCAGATTCTCATTTCTGCGGCTTGGCGCTCGCCGAACCGGGCACAGGGCGTGTGAATCTCCACGCCGTTCGGGCCGGTTTGTTTGATGTACAACGCGATGCGGTGGATCGGCTGAACCGCATTGATCCTGCAATTACACTCGCCACCCTTCCTAATGACAGCGTGGTGGAAGCTGGACGCATGGTGGCGACGGTGAAAATTATCCCGTTTGCCGTTGCTGAAGCGGATGTTGCTGCTGCCGAAGCATTGGCACGTGATAGCTTCATGCTGGCGGTTCATGCACCCACGGCGATGCGTGTCTTCCTCGTCCAGACCGAATTGCCGACCGTAAAAACGAGCGTGCTGGATAAGACCGCTCAACGTTTGGCCGATCGTTTGGCGCTGTCCGGTAGCAAAATTGCTGGCGAATGGCGGGTTCCGCATAGCGAGGCCGATGTTATCGAAGCTTTCACCGCTATCGAGAATGTTGGCGATTTCAGCGACGAGCGCGACATGCTGGTCATTTTTGGCGCGTCGGCCATCACAGACCGCGCAGACGTCATTCCCGCGGCGCTGAGGGCAGTTGGCGGCACGGTTAGTACGGTTGGTATGCCTGTCGATCCTGGTAATCTTCTGATGACCGGTCGTCTGGGTGGCCGGAACGTCATTGGCGCGCCTGGTTGCGCGCGCAGCCCTGCAGAAAACGGCTTCGATTGGGTGCTACAGCGTATAATCCATGTAGGCGGCTGCACCGATGAATGGATAAGCGGGCTAGGGGTCGGTGGGTTGCTGATGGAAATCCATGACCGACCCCAGCCGAGAGAAGGTTGATATGATCGGTGCCATAGTCCTTGCTGCTGGCCGGTCCACGCGCTTTGGCGAAGAGAACAAGCTGCTGGCAGAGTGGGGTGGCAAGCCTCTGGTTCGCCATGTGGTCGATGCGGCGTTGGCCAGCCAGCTTGACCGAGTGGTGGTTGTGACGGGCCACGAGCCGGAGCTGGTTGAGGCCGCGCTTCAGGAGGGTATAGCGACTATCCAAAATTACGAATTTCGCGAGGGTATGGCGGGATCGATTAGAGCCGGAAGTTACCGGCTGCAGGGGCATATGCACGTCATGGTTCTGCTTGGGGACATGCCACTGGTGACTTCGCAGCATATTGATCGAATGATCGCGGCTTTCGATGGCGAGCGAATTGTAGCCGCGACCTGCGACGGCGAGATCGGCAATCCGGTACTTTTCCCGAAGACGCAATTCGCACCATTGAAATGCCTTGATGGTGATCGCGGTGCACGGTCTTTGATGAGTGAAAATTCCACTATCACAGTAGAGATAGGGCAGGCGGCTGCGCGTGACTTCGATACACAGGACGAGCTAATCGCTCACTCCACCGGTCCAAATACCTCCTGAAACGAATCTTTCAAAGCAATGTCGCAATCGTCCATTGTGACAGGCAAGCCGAGGTCCACGAGGCTGGTGACGCCGTGTTCGCGAACGCCGCAAGGAATGATTCCTTCGAAATGGGAAAGTTCCGGTTCGACATTGATCGAGATGCCGTGGAACGACACCCATTTGCGTAAGCGAATGCCGAGCGCGGCAATCTTGTCTTCGGCGACCTTGCCGTTCTGGGATGGTCGGTCTGGGCGTTGCACCCAGACACCGACCCGGTCGGTGCGTCTTTCTCCACGAATGTTGAACTTGTCCAATGTTGCGATCAGCCAATCTTCAAGCGCGATTACGTATCGGCGCACATCTTTCTCACGTCGGTTCAGGTCTAGCATCACATAGGCCACCCGCTGGCCCGGGCCGTGATATGTGTACTGCCCGCCGCGACCGGTCTGAAAAACGGGAAAGCGATCCGGTTGGGTCAGGTCGGCCCCGTCGGCGCTGGTGCCTGCCGTATAGAGTGAGGGATGCTCCACAAGCCATACGCATTCTGCAGCTTTGCCGTCCGCTATCGCGTTGACCCGTTGATCCATGAAGGCGATAGCGTCTTCGTATTGAGTAATACCTGATGCGACGATCCACTCGACAGGTCGCATATCGGCATCGTTCATGAAGCTTGAGGCTGCCGATGCCGTATCGCGGGCATTGATTTTTTTGCTTTTCATATGCCTGCTTTCGCAAAAGCGCTTGTGTCTCGGCAACCCCTTTGTTACATCGCCCGCGCACCAGTGAAACGACCCTGGCATGTGCGGCCGTGGCGGAACTGGTAGACGCGCAGCGTTGAGGTCGCTGTGGGGTTAAACCCGTGGAAGTTCGAGTCTTCTCGGCCGCACCAGTTTTTGCAGATAATCTGCCCTTACGGGCAAGCTGCATTCTTAAATTGCCAGACTAATTTTCCGCCGAAGCAAGGAAGCGTTCCATGCCGAAGGGCTTTGCGTTGCCTGGCGCTAGATATGGGTTTGAAAAGGCAATTACGAAATAAAGTATGAGCCCTGTGTAAGCGGCGAACGCAGTGATTAGGCCCAGATTGACGGGCGTAATTTGCCAAGTGAAGTAGGCTGCCGAAATAAGCACGATCCCTGAAATTGCTGCTACCAGAAAGAGGGTAGAGGTCTCGGAGAGCGCGGCATTTTCCCGTGCCTCCCGCAGTTCTGATAGCTCACGAATATCGCTGAGCATGAAATTGAGCAGTCGTTCCTGCCGTTTCGTTTCCGGTGTGAGTTCAAGAATCGCTTCATATGTCGTCTCCCAAGACTTCCAAGCTTGAATTGAAAGGCTCCGCGGGCCTGCAAGTGCAGGCCACTCCTTCTCAACCACCACTTTCGCGTAGCTAACCAGTTCTGTGCGAATGCTGTCGGCATCATCGCCGCCATAGCGCTTTAAATCGTGATAGATGTCGCCGACCATGGCCGCTTCACGGGCAGATGTGTTGTGGACGTCTTTAATGCTGTCGAGTTCTTGAGCGAAGACGAGTGCTAACACGAGGCCGTGGAGGGCTGCGATGCGAAAGAGAACTGAACCTGCAAGGTCGTGGGTTTCTTTAGTTGCGTAATGACCCACGAGTTTCCGCGTTACCGCAAGGGTTGCTAGTGAGAGCGCGATAATGACGGCAATAAATACTGTTGCAGAAAGAACTACGGGCAGACTGAGCAGCGCACTCATGATGGCGTCCATTGAATTGGTCCCGGTTTGAAGCTGGTATTGAATCTGGATCGGCCTTCAGTTGGACCTGGCGAACTAAGCTTTGCCTTCCAAATCGCGCCTTGGCCAGCGCGTCAGCCAATTTGATAGGAGGGGCTTAGTTAATATCATCGGTTGGGGTGCGGATGATGGCGTGGTATTCCAAAAATTATTGGCGGCGAAAAACAGACCCGTCTTTATTGAAGGTAGGATGATGAACGACAAGGTTGATATGCCTGATCCTGCCGAAGACGTTGTCGATGAGACTTTGGTTGCCGATATGCGGCCCGAAGATATCACTTCAGAAACGCTATACACCGAAGACGGCGCGGTCCGCACCGAGGTTGTTCAGGTCGTCGAAAGCGCCATTGAGAACGACAACGACATTGCCTTGCGCGTGGCGTTGGTCGATCTGCACGAATCGGAAGTCGGCGACATTCTGGAAGCGTTGGAAGAGGGTAACCGCTCCAAATTTGTTGAACTCGCTGGCGATGCTTTTGACTTTGCAGCGCTAACGGAAGTTGATGAGGCCATCCGCCTCGATATTGTCGATCAACTCGACAATGAGAAGGTTGCCGAAGCCGTCCGCGAACTGGATTCAGATGACGCGGTCTACATTCTTGAGGACATGGAGGATGAGCAGCGCGAGGAAATTCTTGCGCGTATCCCGTTTCAGGAACGTATCAGGCTTCGCCGCTCACTTGATTATCCCGAAGAGTCTGCTGGTCGGCGTATGCAGACCGAGTTTATCGCGGTGCCGCCGTTTTGGACCGTGGGGCAGGTGATTGATTATGTGCGTGCAGGCGAAGACCTGCCGGATCGCTTCTCAGAACTTTTCACTATCGACCATCGCTTCAAGCTAGCGGGAATTCTGCCGCTGGACACACTGCTGCGCGCGCCGCGCGATACGGTGATCGAGACAATTCACGACACCAATTCCCACCCGATTGCAGCCGATGTCGATCAGGAAGAGGCTGCGCGAATATTCGAGCAGTACGACCTTCTCTCCGCTCCTGTTATCGACGACAGCGATCGCTTGGTCGGTGTGTTGACCATCGATGATGTGGTGGATGTGATCCAGGAAGAGGCCGCTGAAGATATTAAACGTCTCGCCGGTGTTGGCGACGAGGAACTCTCGGACAGCGTGCGCGATATTGCCCGTTCGCGGATCGTTTGGCTGACTATCAATCTGGCGACTGCAATTCTTGCTTCGGTTGTGATCGGCATGTTCAACGCCACCATAGAGAAGATGGTGGCACTTGCTGTGCTGATGCCCATTGTTGCTTCCATGGGCGGGAATGCCGGTACACAGACTATGACCGTGGCGGTGAGGGCGCTCTCCACGCGTGATCTTGATGCCTATAACGTGCGTAAAATCGTGCGAAAAGAACTGCTCGTTGGTGTGTTCAACGGGGCGGTCTTTGCGGTGATGATCGGCTTAGTCGCTACGGTTTGGTTCGGACAGCCATCACTGGGTGTCGTGATCGCAATAGCGATGGTGGTGAACATGATCTTCGCAGCAGCAAGCGGTATTTTGATTCCCATCGCACTCGATAAATTCGGTGCTGACCCTGCCATCGCATCCGGCGTGTTCGTGACGACGGTGACGGATGTTGTGGGTTTCTTTGCCTTTTTAGGGCTGGCAAGCTGGTGGTTCGGCATTTGAGCCGAACGTCTGATTGACTTTTACGTAAATCAGCCAAACATACAATGTAGCCGAAGTAAGAGCGCCCGACTTGACCGAGTATCACTCCATTACCGACCTCACTCGCGAGTTTGACGTCTCCACACGCACGATCCGTTTTTACGAAGACGAGGGGCTTATCAAGCCTTTACGACGCGGTCGCACACGGCTGTTCCGACCGTCTGACCGGGTTTTGCTGAAGCAGATTCTGCGCGGCAAGCGGCTTGGGTTTTCTATCGCGGAAATTCGCGAAATCATTGAGGTCTATCGCGCTTCAAAGGGTGAAGAGCCTCAGATCAGGCTGATGATGGCGCGCATTCAGGAAAAGACTGCAGAGCTTGAACAAAAGCGGCGGGACATCGAAGAGACACTAGCGGAGATGAACGCCGCTGAAGCGCAGTGCATCACACGTTTGGACGAAATAGGTGCTGCCAAATAGCTTGAGGCTCTCTTAGAGCCATCGCCGCACCATTTTTATGTAGTCCGGCCACTGTTGAGGAAAGAGCGCTGCCATGTGCCGCTCTTCGCGCTTGATCGCGAACTCGGCCAGAATCAGAAAAAGCGCTGCTCCGCCCAGCAGAAACCATCTGCTGCCCAGCGCGAATGCGAAGCCGACCATCAACATTACATTGGCGAGATAAATCGGATTGCGGGAATGGGCAAATGGCCCGTCCATGATGAGGTCCGTTGCCGATTTATGGGGCATAATGTTTGCCCGATGACGGCGAAAGGTCATCATCGCCCAGACATCGATTGCTATGGCCGCAATCACGATGGCCCAGCCGGTGCCGCGCATGAATGTCGTCACATCTTCCGGTTCCCAGCCTAGCGGTATGGTTTTGTCGAACACCCAGCAAAGCGCCATCATGCCGATGGTCATGAGCGGAGGCAGGGGCCAGGAATTGGGCGGGGCGATGGGTTTGTCGGTCATGGTTGCAAGTCACAGGATTCGCACCCTGTGTGCAAGTCATAGGTGAGTGGTTTGACACGTGACTAAAAAGTCACCTATAAACGTTGCATGGATACGATCTTCAAAGCGCTGAACGACCCGGCCCGCCGCGCGGTGTTGGACCTGTTGCGGGAACGCGATGGGCGCACTTCCACGCAAATCGAAGAGGCGCTTTTGGCGTCCGGTTTCGAGATGACGCGGTTCGGCGTGATGAAGCATCTCAAGGTTCTGGAAGTGGCCGATCTCGTCACCGTGCGCCGGTCCGGTCGATTCAAACATCACTATCTCAACGCCGTACCCATTCAGCAGGTCATGGACCGCTGGATGGAACCGCTGGTGGCCAAGCCGCTTGCGCGTGCGGTTCTCGACTTGAAAGCGTCCATAGAGGAGGACAAAACATGACTGCCACCGCACCACAGACGACGTTAGAAGAGCCGGACTTCATTCTGGCGACCGATATTGCTGCGCCACCGAAGAAGGTTTGGGAAGCGCTTACGGAATCGAACCACGTGAGGGCCTATCACTTTGCGTTCTGCACCATCGAAGGCCAGTTGAAGCAGGGCGAACGGTTCGATCACAAACTGCCGGACGGCAATTTGATGCTCGGAGGCAAGGTTATTTCCGTCGATCCGCCGCATCGGCTGGAAATGACGTTTGAGCCGGGTTGGGCCGGGCCAGACGCACAGTCGTCGCGCTGTGTTTACGAAATCGAAGCGACCGATACCGGCTCACGCTTCACCGTGCTGCATTTTGCAATTCCGGAAGGGCAGGACGGTGTGAAGGAGGGGTGGGCCAACATCGCAAACCGCCTGAAAGCCTATCTCGAAGATGGCATTACCAATCAGGAGTATGAAGCATGAGCACCGAGCTTACCTTCACGATGCTCACCGCGTTGCTCGCTGCGTGCCTCTGGATTCCCTACATCGTCGGTGTGAATTCCAACGAGTTCGAAGGGCAGGCGGAAAGCTTCGTGCGGCCGCCCGATCATCGGTTGATGCCGGCATGGGTTCATCGCGCCCACCGGGCCCACCTCAATCTTCTGGAGCAATTTCTGCCCTTCGCTATCATCGTCGTGATTGGTCATCTCGCCGGGGCGATATCTGGCTGGTTTGGCATTCTCGCCATCGCGTTCTTCGCGCTGCGGTGTGTTCATGCCGTGGGTATGATTTCCGGCTGGACGCAGATGCCGTTGCGCCCGCTGATCTTCACAACAGGGTTTGGTATCACGATAGCCTACGGCGTTCTGGTTCTGCTGAACTGAAGCTTGTCGCCAGCCTGACCATGCGGCATCGTGCGGGAAAGCAATTTCCTCACGGTGCCGCATGTCCATTCGCCCACTGCAAGACGGTGATTTTGATCGTTGGAAGCCCCTTTGGGATGGCTATTTGACGTTTTATGAGGCCGACCTTCCTGAAAGCGTTGCCCATTCCACCTTCGCCCGCATCATAGACCCTGAAGGCGATTTGCACGGTTTCGGATGGTTCTCCGAAAATGGTGAAATGCTGGGCATGACGACATTCCTCTACCACCCCACGACATGGGACGAGCGCTACCGCTGCTACTTGAATGACCTGTTCACGGTGCCCGCCGCGCGCGGTAAAGGTGTGGCACGGGCATTGATCGAGGCTGTGTATGACGCGGCTGCCGCTGCTGGCTCCGATCAGGTATATTGGACCACGCAAGAGTTCAATTATGCCGGTCGGATGCTCTACGACCGTGTGGGCAGCAAGACCCCCTTCATCAAATACAACAAGGTTTTGGACACATGATAGCCAACGACATCCGCGCCTTCGATTTCGCTCTGGGTGATGAGGCCGACATGCTGCGGGACTCCGTGCGCTCGTTTTCGCAGGACCGCATCGCGCCGCTGGCTGCTAAAATCGACAAGGAAGACTGGTTCCCCATCGAGCTGTGGCCGGAGATGGGTGCTTTGGGTCTCCACGGTATTACAGTGCCGGAAGAGTGGGGCGGAGCTGGCCTCGGTTATCTGGAACATTGCATTGCCATGGAAGAGGTCAGCCGCGCGTCTGCCTCTGTCGGCTTGTCCTACGGCGCGCACTCGAACCTGTGCGTCAATCAACTGTCACGCTGGGGTAACGAGGATCAGAAGGGTCGCTATCTCGAAAAGCTGGTGACCGGTGAACATCTCGGCGCATTGGCTATGAGCGAACCTGGGGCGGGGTCGGACGTTGTGTCGATGAAACTGCGTGCTGAAAAGAAGGGCGACCGCTACGTGTTGAACGGGTCGAAATTCTGGATCACCAACGCGCCGCAAGCCAACACGCTGATTGTCTATGCCAAGACCGATCCGGATGCGGGGCCGAAGGGCATAACTGCATTTCTTATCGAGAAAGAGTTTGAGGGTTTTTCCATCGCGCAGAAGCTCGACAAGATGGGGATGCGTGGGTCTGAAACCGGCGAGCTGGTTTTTCAGGACTGCGAGGTTCCTGAAGAGAATATTCTCGGCGAATTGAATGGTGGTGTGAAAGTTTTGATGTCAGGTCTAGACTACGAGCGCGCAGTGCTCGCCGCCGGCCCCATCGGCATCATGCAGGCTGCGATGGATATCGTGTTGCCCTACATTCACGAACGCCAGCAGTTCGGGAAATCCATCGGCGAGTTCCAGCTCGTGCAGGGCAAAGTTGCCGACATGTATGTTTCGATGAACGCTGCGCGCGCTTACGTTTATGCCGTTGCTAAAGCCTGTGACCGAGGCGAGACGACTCGCGAAGATGCAGCGGGTGCGATCCTGTTTGCTGCTGAACGCGCCACGCAGGTTGCGCTTGATGCGATCCAGTTGCTTGGCGGCAACGGCTACATCAACGACTACGCCACAGGGCGTTTGTTGCGTGATGCGAAGCTGTATGAAATCGGTGCGGGTACCAGCGAAATTCGCCGTATGTTGATTGGCCGTGAATTGTTCGCCCGCAGCGGTTGATATGCGGATGTGTGCAAAATTTAACAGAGCGAAGGAGTTGTTGGTTTTATGAACGGTGCATGAACCGGTCTTTCCGGTTCGGTTCAGGTGGGCGGTCCCAATGTGGTTCTCGTCAATAGAACGCTACACCGCCTTGGGGCAGGGGTGGGCCTTAATCGAGGAACCGACAACATGACCTTCAATCTTCGCAACACCATGATCGTGGCCACTGCATTCGCAGCGGCGATGTATTCCACCACCAACGCCAATGCTGAAGGCTATCACGTGCAGAAGCAGGCACGCACCCACGCCATCGCGTACAACGATGTGCTGAACGTTCGCGCATGGCCTGCTGCCAGCTCTCGCATCAAGTTTGGCGTCAACAACAACCGCAAGGTTTACGTTCAGCGCTGCATCATCAAATCCGGCACCGACTGGTGCAAGATCCGGCGCGGCGGCCGCACCGGCTGGGTGAATGGCCGCTATATCATCAAGGGTGGTGAAACCTTCGCCCGTCCGCATTACACGGCTTACGGCTGGCACTAACCGCCGTATTCAATGAGATTTTGCCGGGAGCGTCACGGACGCTTCCGGCTTTTTTATTGCGGATTAGTTCGAGCAATCGTCCCGCAAGCTCATCAGTCGCTCCGTGCCAGCCGTATCAAGACTGTTGGCGAGGTAGGGAGCGAAGAGGCCTTTCGCTTTCATGCCATCGGTCATGCACCCACAAAAACGCTGGCAAAACACGCCGTCGCGCAAAACCTCGCATGACCGTTTGCACTCACTGACAAAGCGCTCTGTTTGGTCCGGCGGTCCCACGACCGTTGTTAAGCACCAGATCAGGGCGATGAGAACAGGCTGGTGGATGAGGTAAGTCGCAAGCGAATGACGCGCGATAAACATCGCTGGTCGTTTCGCTATTTGCGGCAGGGCGACGGTGCGCAGGTGAGCAGGCAAACTGGTGCGAAGGCATAGTTTGGTTGTGGCTATTCCAGCGAGCGTGGCTGATAACCACGGGAACAATGGCACGTAATCGTTGGAAGAGCGCGGTGTTGGATTAAGACCAGCCCACCACAGCCATGGCGATGAAAAAAGCTCTGCCGTAACATTCTGGCCGATCCAGAACACGCCAACTGCCGTGATCGCAGCCACCCACCACGGCAGAAATACGAAGCCGGTACCCACCACTGTGAACAGTGCGATGGCGTGAAGAATGCCAAAGAAGATGAAAGCGTCGGGAACTGCAAACCATGTAGCAACTGTGATGATCGCAGCTGCACCTGAAATCTGGGCGAGACGGATGCCCCATGCCTGCCAGTTCATCGCACTGCGTGCTGAGAGGACCAGACTGACGCCGACTAAAAAGAGAAACGTGCTGGCGATTCCACGGGCAAAGAGTTTCCAGCCACCTTCAGCCGTCAGGCCAGGTTCCGCCCAACCGAAGAACTCCAGATCCCACGTAAAGTGATAGATTGCCATCGCGACCAATGCTGCGGCACGGGCAAGATCAACCGCTTCCAAACGTGATGGATTTTTCGCTTCTGCGGGTGGGGTGATTGCGGCGCTCATGGTGCGGCGATAGCATTGCGGTGAAGCGCACGAAAGTCGCCGCACAACTGGAAAGATTCGCAATCATGATTACTCTTCACGCCAACGGTGCAAACATTCCCGCTCTCGGCCTCGGTACATGGCAGTTGCGGGGAGAGGAATGCGCGTCAATCGTCGAACAGGCGTTGCGCGTGGGTTACCGGCATATCGACACTGCGATCATGTATGAAAATGAGGAAGCGGTAGGTGAGGGCATTCGTGCGTCCGGCGTTGACCGAGACGACATTTTCCTAACGACCAAGGTATGGCCAACGGATGTCACGCCTGAAGGTTTTGACGATGCAGTTGCCGGATCGTTGGAGCGACTCGGTGTCGAAAAAGTTGATCTTCTGCTGATCCATTGGCCGCCGAAAGAGCATGACGAAACGGTTTGGGCCCGCCTGCTGAATGGTGCTGCCGATGGCGGGCAGACCGACCACATCGGCGTGTCCAACTTCACGTCGCGTCAGCTTGGCGCGATGGTGCAAGCATCAACGCGACCTCTTGCGTGTAATCAGGTTGAGAACCATCCCTATCTGGATCAATCAATCCTCCGCGCGACCTGTGCTGAGCACGGGATGGCTTTGATGGCTTACTGCCCGATCTTTCGAGGCGAGCCCCTGTTTTCCGAACCTATCATCGAAGAGCTGGCCAAGAAGCACGAGCGCACCAAGGCGCAGATCGTGTTGCGCTGGCATATTCAACACTCCGGCTGCGGTGCTATTCCCAAAACTGCGACGCCGGAACGGTTGGCGGAGAACAAAGATATTTTCGACTTCGCTTTGGCCGTAGAAGATATGCGCGCGATCAAGACGCTGAACGTACGCCACGAGCGCATTTGCGACTTTGAGTTCTCACCGGAATGGGACGCTGCCTAAGCGCTTTTCGGCTCGCTTCGCGCTACCGCCAGTCCGGCAAGAACCAGCACCAACGCGATGAGTGTCGCTGGGCCGATAACCTCGCCAAGAACCAGCGCCCCCATGATAACGCCGACCACCGGAATGACGTTGAGCGCTAGGGCAAACAGCGCGTAGCCAACGCGCTTTACGATGGTGACGCGCAGCAGTTGCGCCAGCGCTGTCGGCATTATTCCAAGGTAGATGAGTGCCCAAAAGGCGTCGCTTGAGATACCGGTCGGAGGCGGCCCGACCGTCGCGAAAGCCAACGGCACGAGCATGATCATGCCTGCAAAGAATATCAAAGTGACCAGTCGAACCGGCGGAATATCGATACGGCGAATTAAAATGCCGGAAATCGTGTAGCAAATTGATGCTGCAACCACAGCCAGTTGCGCCATGACTCCCGCGCCTCCCAGACCTGTGAGGGCGTCTGCGCCCAAGACCGTAAGAACGCCTGCGAAACCAATCACGCAGCCGAGCGATTTTCGCCAACTGATCTTCTCATCATCTGTCGTGAGATGGGTTGCGATAAGCGCAAAGAAGGGGCCAACGCCCATTAGCAGAGAAGTCAGCCCTGCATTGATGGTCGTTTCGGCCCACGAGATAAGCAGGAATGGAAAGACCACATTGAAGGCTGCGGTTATGAACAACAGAACCCAGACTTTCGGCCCTGCCGGCCAGATGAAG
Organism: Ahrensia sp. R2A130; assembly: GCF_000179775.1. Taxonomy (GTDB): domain Bacteria; phylum Pseudomonadota; class Alphaproteobacteria; order Rhizobiales; family Rhizobiaceae; genus Pseudahrensia. The sequence continues at coordinate 830,061 of NZ_AEEB01000003.1, read as the reverse complement.
CCGCGCCAGAGCGCGTAGGGCAGCAGCACCGCAAAGCCGATCACCACGCGCCACGTCGCTACCCAGACGGGTCCGGTATCAACGACTGCAATCTTGATAGCGATAAAGGCTGACGCCCAAACTATGGCTGTGACCGCCATCATCAGGAAATCGACGGGCTCACCGCGAGAAAGTTTTGGACTGCTTTGCATCGCGCCAAAAAGCACGGTGATACTGGCTTCGCAATCGAAAGCTGCGCTGTTGTCGGCTTATCGTTGCTGTTGGCGCGTAGGTGGCGAACCGCTAGTGTCGCGATAATTCCGAATAGAGCGAAACTACTCTCCGCATGAGCGCTGCCAACATCGCATCGACCCCGACACTTCCTCCCGTCACGGCACAGACCGTTGAAATTGGAGGCGGTGATCTATCGCAAGAACTGGTGGAGACCGGTGAGAAGCTGGCGCTGAGTCTTTGGCAAACGATCTACCAGCCGTGGACGCTTTACCAACTCGGCATAGTCATCGCCTTATATCTGGTGTGTTTGGCGATTTCGAAGCAGCTCGAACCGCCACTTGAAAACTGGGTGCGCGGGCTGAAGCTGAACTCCGGTTTCCTGCGGGTGCTGGCTGCGTTGCTGCGACGTGTGGAGTGGATTCTGTTCGTTCCGGCCTGTTACCTCGCATGGGTCTGGGCGGATAGCGTTACATATCCGTGGAACACATTTATCCTGCGCAGCGCCTATCTGCTTGCAGCGGCATGGCTGGTTATTAACGTCGCATCGCGCGTTATTCGCTCGCGACCGATTTCCAGAACCATTGCGATGATCGCATGGATCATCGTGGCGCTCAGCCTGACCGGTTATCTCGCCGCTACGCAGTCGGCCTTGGACGCCGTTGCGTTCTCTGCAGGCGAGGTTCGCATCTCCCTGCTGGTGGTGATGAAGGCCGTCGCGTTGCTGGTCATTCTCGTCTGGCTTGCGTCAAACACCGGTAACTACGCAGAAACCCGTATCCGCCGCATGACGGATTTGACGCCAAGCTTACAGGTCTTGATGGGCAAGTTGATCAAGATATTTCTTGTTATCATGGCGATTGTGGTGTCGCTCAACTCGGTTGGTATCGATCTGACAGCCTTTGCGGTCTTTTCCGGTGCCATCGGTGTCGGCCTTGGCTTTGGTCTTCAGAAGGTTGTGTCCAACTTCATCTCCGGCGTCATCATCCTGCTGGATAAGTCGATCAAACCCGGCGACACGATCCAACTCGACCAAACCTTCGGTTGGGTGAGAGAGTTACGCTCGCGCTTCGTCTCTGTGGTGACGCGCGATGGTCGCGAGTTCCTGATTCCCAACGAAGACTTTATAACCGAGAAGGTGATCAACTGGTCTTACACTGACAATCTCGTACGTCTCGATGTTGATTTTGGCGTGTCCTATGACAGCAATCCCCATCAGGTGTCAGAACTCTCAATTGAAGCGATCAACGCCTTGGATCGCGTTAGCAGCGTCAAGAAGCCGGTTTGCTGGATGACGGAATTCGGCGATTCATCGTTGAATTTCAAAGCGCGCTTCTGGATTTCTGATCCGCAGAATGGACTTACCAACATTCGTGGCCTCGTGATGCTGGCGCTGTGGGATGCCTTCAAAGAGAACGATATCGGCATTCCGTTCCCGCACCGCGAAATCATCATGCGCACTCCGGTCGAAGTCTCACAGCCACCTACAGAAGACTAAGCTCCTAGCATTATGGGGGAGGTTGGCGTTAACCATCTGTTAACAACGTGACCGCGATAATGGCTTGATATCATTGGGCCATGCAGAATCGTCATGGGTGGTATGCCCTCAAATGGTTCGATTTTGGCCACTAGCCACTTGTTGTTGAAACAGGACAGGAATACACAGCCGCTGCAACCTGAAAACACCGCAAGACGGTGTGCTGCATTCGCCGTATCGGCATTCTTTTTTCATTTTTGGGGCCAAATGGAACACACCGTAGAAAAGTCTTGTTGGAGCATCACCCTCTGGGCGGTGTTCGTCGTCGTCGGGCTGGTTGGGCTCGCCACATTGGTTGCTAATCCACCGCATGTGGAAACATCTTCCGCAGGCGCGACGACAAAATCGCGCGTCGCAAATTCCGACGCTGCGACAAAAATCAGCCAGTAGACCGAGCCCGCAATCAAAGCGCCTTTCTGCGCACCTTCCACGGTGCTAGCGTTGAGCCGAACTTGAATTTGGCCGCGACACTCTCATGAGAAACATCTCTGTAATTTATGTAGTGCCCATCACCGGTGCTTCGCTGTGAGCGCGCTCGACGTCTCGGCTCCGCTCGTTGGTCCGATGGTGGAGATCAACCGCCAGTCCTGGCAGCGCGTGAATACGGAACTTGATGAGGCACTTTCAGAGGCGGCAGCGGGCGGCAGTGAAGCTTCACGGCAGCGGCACCTCGATCGCGGGAAAATGCTGCCGCGTGAGCGAGTGCTGGCTTTGCTCGATCCCGGAACCCCATTCCTCGAAATCGGTGCCCTTGCCGCCAAGGGCGAATATGGTGGCGACATTCACGCTGCCGGATTGATTGCCGGTATCGGGCGCGTATCCGGACATCAGGTAATGATCCTTTGCAACGATGCGACGATCAAAGGCGGTACGCTCTATCCATTGTCCGTGAAGAAGCAGCTGCGCGCGCAGGAGATTGCGGAGCAGAACATGCTGCCCTGCGTTTATCTGGTCGATTCAGGTGGGGCCAACCTTCCCAACCAAGCGGACGTATTTCCCGACCGTGACCATTTTGGGCGGACGTTTTTCAACCAAGCCAACATGAGCGCCAAAGGCATAGCGCAGATCGCCTGTGTCATGGGTTCATGCACTGCTGGCGGTGCCTACGTGCCCGCAATGGCCGATGAGACCGTCATAGTGCGTGAACAAGGCACGATCTTCTTGGCAGGTCCGCCGCTTGTAAAAGCCGCAACCGGCGAGAACGTGACTGCCGAAGACCTTGGCGGAGCGGATGTGCACACCCGTCTTTCCGGTGTTGCCGACCATATGGCGGCCAATGATAGCCATGCACTGCAGATTGTGCGCGATATCGTGGCAGGCTTGCCGCCGCAAACCAGCGCGATCGATACGACTGATTTCGACGAGCCGCTCTATCCGGTGGACGATCTGGAGGCGGTGGTGCCGACCGATCTTCGCAAACCCTACGACGTGCGTGAAGTTATTGCGCGACTGGTCGATGGCTCGAAGTTCGATGAATTCAAAGCCCGATACGGAACCACACTCGTGACGGGCTTCGCCAAAATGTCCGGCATGCCGGTGGGCATCATCGCCAATAACGGCATCCTGTTTTCTGAAAGTTCGCTCAAAGGCGCGCATTTTGTTCAGCTTTGTTGCCAGCGAAAAATCCCGATTATTTTTCTACAGAACATCACCGGCTTCATGGTCGGGCGCGACTACGAAGCGGGCGGCATAGCAAAGGACGGAGCCAAGCTCGTCACCGCCGTCGCTTGTGCGCAGGTGCCGAAACTGACGCTGATCATTGGTGGTTCTTACGGCGCTGGCAATTACGGCATGTGTGGACGGTCCTACTCGCCACGCTTTTTGTTCATGTGGCCAAACTCCCGCATCTCGGTGATGGGTGGCGAGCAAGCAGCGCAGGTGTTGGCGACGGTGAAGCGCGATGGCATCGAACGCCGTGGTGGCGAGTGGTCCGAGGTGGAAGAGGCCGGGTTCAAACAACCCATCATCGATCAGTTCGAAGAGGAGGGGCATCCCTTCTTCTCGACGTCCCGCCTTTGGGATGACGGTATCATCCAACCGAAAGATACGCGCCGCGTTTTGTCACTCGCGTTGGCTGCGGCATTGAACGCGCCTATTCCCGAAACGCGCTTCGGCACGTTCAGGATGTAGCTGGTCGCCTCTTATGGAATACGGGCTGACATTTTTCATTGTGGCAGGCGTTATCGTCGTGCTGACCGGCATATCCAAGGCCGGCTTTGGTGCTGGTCTGGAAATGATGGCGGTGCCGACAATGGCGCTGTTTATCGCACCTCAGGTGGCCGCTGGTATCATGCTGCCTATCCTCGTGACCATCGATATGGCGAACCTATGGCGCTACCGCAAAACGTGGCGTGGCAAGGTGCTGAAAATCATGTGGCCTGCCGCCGCAATCGGCATCGGTGCGGGCGCTGCGACTTTTCACTTGTTGAATGCGGATGTGTTCCGCTTCGGTCTTGGCATCTTGTGTTTCATTTTTATCGTCCATCGGCTTGCTCAACATGTGCTGAACAAAGTCGCGACGGAGGGATTGCCCAACTGGCTGGTCGCGATTTTAGGCGCAATGGGAGGCTTCACCAGCTTTGTGGCCCACGCCGGTAGTCCGCCCGTAAAAATGGTTCTGTTGTCTGAGAACCTACCACCGAAGGAATTTGTGGGCACGAATTCCTACCTTATGGCCGGCATCAACGGCATGAAGCTCGTTCCGTATTTCTGGCTGGGGCAGCTATCGGTGCAGAATCTCACCACATCGCTGCAACTCGCACCGTTCATGGTGGTGGGTATTGCGGTAGGTTTCTGGCTGAACAGCCGCGTCTCGGCCGACGTTTTCACAAAGCTGATCTTCGCAGCCCTTGCCATTATTGGTGCAAAGCTGATCTGGGATAGTGCTCCGCTGCTGTTCTAGCTTCTGTTCACCTTGTGTTTCTCGCCGCCACACCGCAAAAGGGAAGGCGAGGCACTTTATTTGCGTGGCACCTTCCTTGCAATTTTCTCCTGAACAAGACGCGGCGCTGGTCGCAGTTTCCGACTGGCTCAAACAGGGCTTTCCGCAGGTTTTCCGTCTTTTCGGTTTTGCCGGAACGGGCAAGACCACGCTGGCACGCCATTTGGCCGAAGGTGTGGATGGCGACGTGTTATTCGCCGCGTTTACCGGCAAGGCTGCACTTGTTCTACGCTCACGCGGGGCAAAAAAGGCCAGCACTATTCATTCACTGATTTATCGACCGCGTGGCGAGGAGCTTGTGGAGGATGGTGATACCGGCAAGTCCAACATGACGCCGTTGTTCAGCCTGAATCGCCAAAGCCCTGTGGCTGAGGCATCGCTCATCATCATCGATGAGTGCTCTATGGTGGACGAGCAACTGGGTGCGGACCTGTTATCGTTCGGAACGCCTGTTCTGGTGCTGGGCGACCCCGGCCAGCTTCCGCCTGTTTCGGGTGGCGGTTTCTTCACAGATCACGAACCGGATGTGCTGTTGGAAACCATTCACCGGCAGGCACGGGACAACCCGATTATCGATCTGGCTGCCATGGCGCGGAACGGCGAGCCGATTCCCCACGGCACCTATGGCGATAGCAAGGTGATCCGCAAAGCCGATGTCGATCAGTCCGAGGTTCTGGCCGCCGATCAGGTGCTGGTGGGCACAAACCGCACTAGGCGGCGATATAACCAACGCTTGCGCGACTTGAAGGATTTTCAGGGGGCATTGCCTGCGTCTGGAGACAAATTGGTGGCGCTGCGGAACGATCCGGCCAAAGGTCTGCTGAACGGCTCTTTGTGGACCGTGAAAAGCGCGCCACAAACATCCAAGGCCTTCATGAACCTGCTCATCACGTCGGAAGACGATGGGATGGAACGACAATCTGCCCGCATCAAAGTGCTGAAAGCCGCGTTTGAAGACCCGGAAACCGAAGTGCCGTGGCAGATGAAACGCCGCTACGACGATTTCGATTACGGCTACGCGCTTACCGTGCACAAATCACAGGGTTCGCAGTGGGATGATGTCTATCTGTTCGACGAAAGCTATGCGTTCCGCGATCACTCGCAGCGGTGGCTTTACACCGCGATCACGCGGGCGGCGGAACGCATCACAATCGTAAGCTAGGCGAACTCGACCTTAGCTTTCATGGCCAATGCGCCATCAGGCGTTTCAGCCCAAACAGTGTCCGTTCCATTCCAATGGATGCTGAAGGGTCCCGTGTCGTAGAGCGGTGAGATTGCACGATAATCGAAGCTGGAAATTCGTTTTCCATTGCCATGTCGTGCAGCCAGATCAGCCAACAATGTAGCTGTAAACGGGCCGTGGAAGATCAAGCCCGGATAGCCTTCGACGTCGCGGCAATAGTCCACATCATAATGAATGCGGTGGCTGTTGAAGGTGAGCGCCGAGTAGCGGAAAAGCTGGACGGGCGAGGGCGTAATAGTCTCGGTGACCACCGCATTTGCAGGCGGTGCAGTTGGTTGCTGTGCAGGCTGGCCTGGCTCGGGGTCTTCGCGGAAGACGAGGCTTTGCTCTTCTGTGAAGCGGCCCGCTCCATCAGCGCCGCGATGGTCGTGCACCACGGTCACGAAACAAAGCGGACCGGTGCGTCCTTCTTTCATCACCACATTTTTTATCGTCGATATGCGCTTAACTGTTTCGCCGAAAAGTACGGGCGAGGTGACATCGAAACGACCTCCCGCCCACATGCGGCGGGGCAGGGCGACCGGTGGCAAAAACTCACCCATGGCGCTATGACCATCACGCCCCAAAGCGCTGCTGCGTGCTTCCGTCGGGAAGTAGAACCGGTGCCAGCCCAAGGGCAATTCGTCGCCAGTTTTCAGTTTTGGTTCGCGGTCTAGTGTCGCCTGCATAAGCCGTGCGGGCCCAACGTGAATCGTGTCGCTGGCTTCTTCGGTCTTGCCGATCCATGCGCGCAATTTCGCTTGATCCATGGTTCTTTCGGTTTCGCTCATGCTGTTTCTCCCACCTGTTCTTTCAGCCAGCCTATCAGTTGGGCCGCATCTGCCGTTAGGCCTTTATATCGGCGTTGCTCATCGCTCATATCGCGAAACTGACGGCAGAGGAGGGCGAGATTTTGCCGTCCTGTCGCGTTGTCTTTCAATCTCTCCAACTGCCGCAATTTGGTTCGTACGGTGAAGAGAATGTCACCGCTCTCCGGCAGTTTGTGTAAAGTCTGTAACTCCGTGCGGAGATATGCTTCGCCACCGGGCGGCAAGCCTTTCTCGCTGGTATGAGTCTCCCCCTTTTCCTCACGTAAATTGTAGTGGGGATCGAGCGACCAATTGGTGCGCCATAGGGGCGTATCTGCGCGAAGCATGTCGAAAATTCTGGTGATGCGGGAATGCATCCGGTCGTCAATCGGCACTGGCTCGTGGATGCGCTCCATAGTCTTGTCGAACTTGTCCTTGAATCGCCAAGATGACGGAAAGGCGAGGGAACCAGCAACCAATCGCCAGCCGTCTTCTTCGCGGCGCATAAGTAGTAGGTCGTCAGGAACGAGAAGTGCTGCCGCTGAAATGGGATGAGACGGATTGGCCTCTATCCGCACTTCGCCATCCTTGGTCGCAGTTCCGTAAGTTTCGAATTTCCAAGGGCTTGCGGGAATCAGGTGAAGTGCATCGCGAATTAGGCGCGCGACCTCCTCTTGCGCTGCTAGCGTATCGGAGCGTCCCATATTCACATCATGAAACGCTGTATCATACAGGGTGAGTTTCTCAGCGCGGAATGGTTCGACGTCTTCGTCCATCACCAGCCACGGTTGTCCGTCAATCGGCTTCAGGCCAATCGCAAATGGTGTTGCTAGCGCGATTGCTGGCGGAATGTTCGGCGCATCATCGTGGTTCTGCATGTTGGTTGATGGTTCCGTTTGCAGGTCTGTTCCGCTGGCGTTACTCATCGGTGAACGCAATCGCGAGTACTCAATATGGCAGTCGCTCTCTCCGTCAATCTCAACGCTGTTGCACAATTGCGCAATCGTCGCGATCTGCCGTGGCCATCGGTTGTTGGTATCGGGCGTATTGCTTTGGAGAACGGGGCTCATGGTCTGACGGTGCACCCCCGCCCTGACGAGCGCCACATTCGCTTTTCCGATTTGCCGGATTTACGCGCGCTGATTGATGATGAATTTCCGAAAGCCGAGTTCAATATCGAGGGCTATCCGACCGACGATTTTCTAGACCTTTGCGATACAAACGCCCCGGAGCAGGTAACTCTGGTTCCTGATGATCCTTCGCAGGCAACGTCTGACCACGGCTGGGACTTCAAGGCGAACCACAACATGCTTGCACCGATCGTGGCGCGTTTGAAGTCTAGCGGATTTCGCGTGGCGCTGTTTGCAGATGCGGACCCGGAGGGCGTGAAATGGGCGGCAGATACTGGTGCAGACCGGATTGAGCTATACACCGGACCTTATGCTGCGACCTATGACAGTCCATCGGCTGCGGAGCGCGAGCTGGATGCTTTGCAAGCGACTGCGGATGCTGCGCGGGAGGTCGGTCTTGGCACCCACGCCGGGCATGATTTGACCGTGGCCAATCTGCCGCCTCTCGTTGCGCGAATTCCGGATCTGTTCGAGGTTTCTATCGGCCACGGATTGACCGCAGATGCGCTGGAATTTGGAATGTCGGCCACTGTGAAGCGTTTTCTTTCAGCTTGCGGGCACTGACAGCGCCACATTCGTTGCCTTTGCTGCGCGGCAACGCTAAACCACCGCCGAAACGTGGCGGAAAGTCACGGACGCTTTCCACCTACCCAGCCTATCTGGCCCAACATACCTAAGGGGACACGCCATGCGCGTTTATTACGACCGCGATGCGGACTTAAATCTGATCAAATCCAAAAAGGTCTGCATCGTGGGCTACGGCTCGCAGGGTCGCGCGCATGCGATGAACCTGAAAGACTCCGGCGCCAAAGACGTGGTCATCGCACTGCGCGAAGGTTCTGCGACAATCAAAAAAGCAGAGGCCGACGGCTTCACTGTGATGTCCGTTGCTGATGCTGCCAAAGTTTCCGACCTGATGATGATGGCTGCTCCTGACGAGTTGCAGGCTGGTATCTGGAAAGATTCCATCGCCGGTAATATCCGCGACGGTGCTGCGATTGCATTTGCTCACGGCCTGAATGTGCACTTCAACCTCATCGAGCCAGGTTCCGGCATTGACGTCGTCATGATTGCGCCAAAGGGCCCCGGCCACACTGTGCGCGGAGAATACCAGAAGGGCGGCGGTGTGCCTTGCCTGATCGCCATCCATCAGGATGCGTCCGGTAATGCCCATGATCTTGCGCTTTCTTACGCCTGTGGCGTTGGTGGCGGTCGCTCCGGTGTTATCGAAACCACGTTCCAGGAAGAATGCGAAACCGATCTCTTCGGTGAGCAGGCTGTTCTTTGCGGCGGTGTCGTCGAACTCATCCGCGCCGGTTTCGAAGTGCTGGTGGAAGCCGGTTACGCGCCGGAAATGGCGTATTTCGAGTGCTTGCACGAAGTGAAGCTGATCGTTGACCTGATCTACGAAGGCGGCATTGCCAACATGAACTACTCGATTTCCAACACTGCCGAGTGGGGCGAGTACGTTTCCGGTCCGCGCGTGATTACACCGGAAACAAAGCAGGTCATGAAAGATATTCTGACCGACATCCAGACCGGTCGCTTCACATCCGAGTGGATGCAGGAATGGCATTCTGGCGCGGCCCGCTTCAAAGCGACCCGTCGTATGCATGATCGTCATCAGATTGAAGAAGTCGGTGAAAAACTGCGCGGCATGATGCCTTGGATCAAAGGCAATGCTCTGGTCGACAAAGATAAGAACTAAAGCATCAACCGGGTTGTTCTTATAAGAGCAACCCGGTCCTTAGCTGCTGACGCAAATCACAAAAAAGGCCCGCGTAAGCGGGCCTTTTTCGTTTTGGTGTTTCGCTATGTCTAGCCGCAGCGGCGGTAGTGGCCGCTATATGCGAGGTACAGACCTGTGCGCGGGTTGTAGCTGCGATACTTGGCAGCGCAACGTGCGTGGCGACCGCGATAATGGCGACGCGGCGCAACGTAGCGCGGACGCTCGTAATACACACGGCGATAACGACGTGGTGCATAGTAGCGCGGCTCGCGATAATGCCTGCGGGAACTGCGGTAATAGCGCCGTGGCGCGTAGTGTCTGCCTGAACGATAATGCCGACCGGAGCGATAGTGGCGCCCGTGACGGTAGCGTTTGTGGCTACGGCGATAGGAGCGGTCTGCAATAACAGCGCCTGCTACAGCGCCAATAAAGATGCCTGCTGCGATGCGGCGTTCACGCTTTCCTGCTTCCGCTGATGGCGTAACGGTGGTTGCGCCGATGGTGAAGGCAGCAATCGCTGCAATCGCCAGTGTAAATAGTCGTTTCATTGGTCTTCTCCTTGAATTTGCAACCGGCGGCACTTGCCCCGGTCCTGCTCTGCTCAAGGTGCGGCCAGCCGCATCACCAGCCTACGCGCCTTACTCAAGCGCAAAACTGCGCTTGGCGGATAGCATTTCATAACAAATCGTTAATTGTAAGGGCGAGTTTGTGACACGTTAGGGCAAGCTGTGTAGGGGTTTTACATGAGCTTACGCATCGCCACCTTCAACGCTGAGAACCTTATGGCGCGGTTCGATTTTTCCGGTTGGAAGCGGGAGGGGCGCCGCGACCGATCCTTGACCCTTCGCGAAATTGAAACCGAGGCGCAGTTTCGTGCTTTGGAGCAGGCGAGGGTCGTATCTCATGAGGATGATGCCCGTCAGATGACCGCGCTGGCTATTGCAGATTGCCGCGCCGACATCATCTGCTTGCAGGAGGTCGAAGATCTGGCGACGCTGGAGGCGTTCGAGCGCAACTATCTGCTGCCTATGACAGGTCTGGACTACCCACAAAAGGAATGGCGGCAGGGCAATGACGGGCGTGGCATTGATGTGGCTATCATGGCGCGTGAGAAGACGGCAGACGGTGAAGAGATCGAAATACGTTCGGTCAAAAGCCATGCAGGTCGAACTATGGCTGACCTTGAGGTGCTGACGCCGCGACTTATCGAATTGGGGTTTGAAAAAGACACCCGGCTTTTTCGCCGCGATTGCCTTGAGGTGAACCTAAAAGTCGGTGGCAAACATTTCACCGTTTTCGTGGCCCATTTCAAATCTATGGGTGGGCCGCGTGGTGGGCTGACGGGACGCGACTTCACCATGCCCGTTCGGCAAGCGGAGGCTGCAGGTGTGAAGCGCATCATCGAAGATAGATTTGGTGCAGAACGTGCAGCGGATATGCGCTGGATGGTCTGCGGTGACCTGAATGACTACGCCGCTCGTCTCGCCATCACTGGTGATAAAGCCGCTGGGCACAGCTTCGACTGGATCGCGGAAGAGACCCACGGTAGCGCGCCGCTTCTGGATGATGGTTTTGCGATCAATCTCGTGGATCGACGTGCACAAGATGATCGATGGACGTTGTTTTACGCTAACGGCAAGTCAGCCTCAGCCCGCCTGCCGCAGGAGCGACCCACGCGCCATCTGGTGCAGTTGGACTATCTGTTGGCATCGCCGCGACTTGCAAAGGGCAATGCAAAGGCTGTGCCAGACATCATCCGTAATGGGCAGCCATATCGGACAGTGTTTCCGCCCGACCAAGAGGTTGAGCGGTATCCGCGCACGGGTTGGGACCGGCCCAAGGCGTCCGATCATTGTCCGGTTGTTGTCAGTCTCGACATGGTGTGATGTCTCCCTTCCGCAGTTTGGCCGAGTCGGCAAACAGCCGGTCGCCATCAGGAGACGAACATGACCCTTTCCCTTTTTGAAATCGCCGCTTTGCTTTTGGCGCTTTCGGGATTCTTTGGCTGGTTCAACCATACAGTGCTGAAGCTTCCCCACACGATTGGGTTGCTCGTCATGGCGCTAATCTCTTCCGTCGCGCTGTTGGGTTTGGAAAGCGTTGTCCCATCGCTCGGCATCACCAGCACGTTGCAGGGTGCCATTGGCCAGATCGATTTTTATGCAACCGTGATGGAAGGAATGCTCGCCTTCCTGCTGTTTGCGGGTGCGTTGCATGTGGATTTCTCGTTCCTGCGCAGCCAAGCGTGGGCCATCGGCTTGATGGCAACTGTAGGCGTTGTTTTGTCGACCTTCATAGTGGGCGTAGGCTTCTGGTATCTGTCATCGCTGTTCGGCTTTGAGGTTCCGCTTATCTGGTGCCTCGTTTTTGGCGCGCTCATCTCGCCCACAGACCCTGTTGCCGTTCTCAGCCTGTTGAAATCCATCAATGTGCCTGAAGCATTGGAAGCCAAGATCGCCGGTGAAAGCCTGTTCAATGATGGCGTTGGCGTCGTCCTTTTTGCAATTCTGCTGACCATTGCGACATCAACAGGCTCCACCGAAGTAACAGTGCTACAGGTAGGTGAACTCTTCGTCGTGGAAGCGCTTGGCGGCGCCGTGTTGGGTGCTGTAACCGGTTGGATCGCTTACAAAGCTATGTCCACTATTGATGAGCACATGCTGGAAATTCTGCTAACGCTAGGCATTGTTGCGGCGACTTACGCCATCGCGCTTCGGCTTCATCTTTCAGGACCAATCGCCGTCGTTGTAGCCGGCCTGCTAGTGGGCAACCGTGGTGCCGACATGGCCAAGAGCGACCATACCAGAGTCTCTATGTTCAGCTTCTGGGAGCTGATCGATGAAATCCTGAACTCGGTTCTCTTTCTGCTTATCGGGCTGGAGGTTCTTATCATTTCTCTCGATCCCGGTTTCGCCTGGGTTGCGGCTGCCACCATTCCGCTGGTTCTCGCCGCGCGCTTCATCGCGGTTTCTACCCCGATCATGTTCTTGTCCATTCGCCAAAATTTCGAGGCCGGCGCGATACCGGTCCTGACGTGGGGTGGGTTGCGGGGCGGTGTATCTGTGGCCTTAGCATTGTCGCTGCCAGCCGTGACTCACAAACCGTTACTGCTGGCGTGCACCTATGCGGTCGTGCTGTTCTCGATCATCGTGCAAGGGCTGACCGTTAAAGCGGTCGTTAATCGCACTGTTGATCCGACGCTTATCTAGCCATCGAGGAAATGACATGAACGATAATAGGGGCCGCCGTTTCGCAATTTACGATGTGTTTTCAGCCGTTGTCATGGGCGGCAACCAGCTCGGTGTTGTTTTCGACAGCAAGGGTCTGGACAAAGAGAAGATGCAGGCGATTGCGAAGGAGTTCGGCTTCTCGGAAACTGTGTTTCTGTTCGAGGCGGAAGACGCGGCACATTCCGCTAAAGTCCGCATTTATACACCGGCCCGCGAATTGCCCTTTGCTGGCCATCCGACGGTGGGCGCGGCCATCGCCGTCGCGCGCGAACGCGGTATGGAGCAAGTGGGGCAGGGTATTGTTGTGCTGGAGGAAAATGTCGGGCCCGTGCGCTGTGGTGTGCGTTTCGATGATATTGGCGCGTTTGCAGAATTTGACGTGCCGGTTTTGGCGAGCTCTTCCGGACATGGACCGGACAAGGATGCGGTAGCCGCTGCTCTTTCCATTGGTCCACACGAGGTGGGCTTTGAAAACCACGAAACGAGTGAGTTTAACGGCGGGTTGCCCTATGAGTTCGTTCCGGTGAGAGACCGTGGCGTGCTGGATCGCGTGAAGCTTATCCCCGAGCTCTGGTCTAAAATCACGGCCTATCCCGATCACGACGGCGTCTATGTTTACTGCCGCGATACGGTGAACCACGACAGCCATTTTCAGGCCCGCATGTTCGCGCCGGGGAGCGGGATTGCAGAAGACGCAGCGACAGGCTCGGCCGTGTCCTCATTTGCTGGTGTCATTATGAAATTCGACCGACCGCGTGACGGATCGCAGGTGTTCAACATCGAACAGGGTTTTCAGATGGGTCGCCCGTCCATCATCCGACTTGAAATCGACGTTGAAAACAGGACGATGACGAGTGCCCGGATTGGCGGTTATGCAGTGCGTTTCGGCGGTGGTGTGCTGGAGGTTTAAGCGAATGCAGAAGGTGATTGCTGCGCTGCTTTCCGCTTGTTTTGCACTGCCGGTGACACTTGCTGTTAGCGCAGAACTGCCGTCCTCCGGTGACACCTTATTGCCGACTACGGATGCTGAAATCCAGCTAGGGCGCTTGCTGTTCTACGACCGCGTTCTGTCCGGCAGTTATCGCGTGTCTTGCGCTACTTGCCACAATCACGACCGTGCGTCTTCGAATGGATTTGCCTCGCCGCTTGCTGGTGATGAATTGGCAGTCGGCGGTTTGCCACTTTACGACGCGCTGAAACCTTCCGCCAAACACGCGCCTGCATTGTTCAATCTCGGCTATGCAGAATTTTACACGCTATTTTTCGACGGACGCGTTCAGCTGCAAACGGACGGGACCATTTCGACACCTGCGAGCGAAAATCTGCCAGAGATGCTTCGTGACCCACTTGCAGCTCAAGCGCTGTTTCCCGCTGTGACTGGCGATGAATTGGTGGGGAGTGTTGATAGCGATGTGCGCGATGCTGCGCAAAGAGGGCACTCTGCAATATGGGATGCGTTGGTCGATAGGCTGCATGATTTACCCGGTTATGAAGCGCCGGTTTTAGCCGCTTATCCAGATGTCAAAAGCCTCAAAGAGCTTCGCATCCATCATGTGGGTAACGCTATCGGCGCGTTCGTTGCGCATGAATGGCGTGCTGATCGCGCGCCTTACGACAGTTGGCTGGCAGGTGACCAAACCGCGTTGAATTCAGAACAACAGCGTGGACTGAAATTGTTCGAAGGCAAGGCGCAATGTTCAAGCTGCCATAAGGGGCGCTTTCAGACTGATCACGCGTTCCACAATAGCGCGTCACCGCCATGGCGGTTCGATCAACCGTTGAACGAACGAGACTTTCATCGCGATAGGTCTGATGTAACAGGATTGCCGCAGGACAGACATCGTCGCCGTACCATTTCACTGCGTAACATCAATGCCACTGCACCTTACGGTTTCGCTGGCAGTCATGAGGTGCTGCGAAGCTATGTCGAGGACCACATCGCGCCAGATGCGGGTATGCGGCAATGGTTGGCGCAGCGCGAGAAAGATCAAGCCGCGGAAGTTCTTGCTACAGAAATACTGGTAACCCACGACATGCCAAGTGTTCAGCTTACGCAATCCGAGATTGACGACCTGATGGCCTTTCTCGAAAGTCTGACGGATGAACGAAGCCTTTCTGGCCGTTTGGGAAAACCTGCAGACGTGCCCAGCAATCTCGCATTGGACTGAACGCAATGAACCAATACGCCGCCATACGATCTTCGTCCGAGACCGCGCCGATTGCTGATTTTCGCAGCGATACGGTCACGCGCCCATCTGCTGACATGCGACAAGCAATGGCAGAAGCGGAGGTGGGTGATGACGTTTACGGAGATGATCCGACGGTTCGCGCGCTTGAAGAAAAAGCTGCCGACCTGCTTGGTAAGCCTGCCGGAATGTTCGTCGCGTCAGGCACGCAATCCAATCTTGCTGCGCTTCTGGCCCATTGCGGTAGAGGCGAAGAATACATCGGTGGTGTTGGCTATCACATTGCAAAATATGAAGCGGGTGGAGCAGCCGTTTTGGGCGGTATCTCACCGCGCCACCTGACGCCACAAGCCAATGGTGCGTTGAACCCGGATGACGTGCGCGATGCCATCAATCCTGACGATTCCCACTTTGCAATCTCACGTTTGGTTTGCATGGAGAACACGTTCAACGGGCAGGTGGTCGACCAAGCGCAGATTGAGGAGGTGGCCACTATTGCTCACGATCACGAGCTTTCCGTCCATCTCGATGGCGCGCGGTTGATGAATGCGGTCGTCGCGTCAAACCGCAGCGCTGCTGAACTTGTTGAGCACATGGACACTGTTTCACTCTGCCTGTCGAAGGGTTTGGGTGCGCCCGTGGGATCCGTCCTGTGCGGCCCAACTGATTTCATTATAAGGGCTAAGAGGGCGCGCAAAATGCTGGGCGGAGGGCTGCGGCAGTCCGGAGTTCTGGCCGCCTGCGGTCTATACGCTCTGGAAAACAACGTGAGACGCCTCGCTGACGACCATGCCAGGGCCAAGCAACTTGCCGAACGTCTTTCCCAACTGGATGGTGTTGAAATCGACCTCGCATCGGTGGAAACGAACATGATCTGGCTGAAAATTCCGGCTGAACGAACCGTGCCTTTATCAGCGCATATGCGTGAACTTGGTCTTGTGGTTTCGGAACCTTCGGGGCGGGACCGTGTGATGCGGTTGGTATGCCATCTCGATATTGATGACTCCCATGTTGATAGCGTCGCAAATGCTTTTGCTGACTGGTTGGCAAGCTCGTGAGCGCGCCTGTTGCAATGGTCACGGGTGCCGCGCGCGGTATCGGTTTAGCGACGACGAAACTGCTGTTGGAAAGCGGCCACCGCGTTGTGATGCTTGACCGTGATGGCGACGAACTACGTAGGGCAATGGAGAACCTTTCAGGAGATGTCTTTGCCGAGATCGTAGATGTTTCTGAACCGGAAGCCGTCAATGCTCTCGCCGAGCGTGTTGGAGATCAGTTCGGTTCGCTCTGCGTCTTGGTCAACAATGCAGGTGTGGCGGACTTTGGCCCGATTGCTGAAACTGATTACGTCCGCTGGCGGCGTGTCATGGAAACCAATCTGGATGGGGTGTTTCTGATGACACAGGCCATGACCAGTCTGCTGGCGAAAGGGGCGGAGCTCTTTGGCAACGCGGCTATCGTCAATATTGCTTCTATATCAGGCCTGCGGGCCAGCACGTTGCGCGTGGCCTATGGCACGTCAAAAGCTGCGGTCGTGCAGCTGACGCTTCAACAGGCTGCTGAACTTGGTGAAATGGGAATTCGTGCCAACTGCATCGCACCGGGGCCTGTAAACACGAAGCTGGCACTGGCCGTTCACAGCGATGAAATTCGCGCCGCCTATCATGATGCTATTCCGCTGAATCGGTATGGATCGGAAAGCGAAATTGCCGAAGGCATCTGTTTTCTCACTAGCCCAAAGGCCAGCTACATAACGGGCCAAACTTTGGCCGTTGATGGTGGGTTTGAAGCCGTTGGTATTGGCCTGCCTGCGCTACGGGACTAGATAGCGAAAGCCGCTAAATTCAGACTTTTTGGCAAGGCTTTGTGTACCTTAACCGAAGGTTAATCCTCAGGCGCGATTATCCAGCTTGCAGCGCAGAATGCTGCATCTGGAGGTTCGATCATGGCCGTATTGCTAGCATTGCTGATTAGCGGATCAATTCAGGTCGCGCAGCTGACACCTGCCGAAACGCTAGACCCGATCACCACCGGTGGTCCTATCACCCAGCAGATGAAGCTTGAGTGGCAAGAGCGCCGCGACGCTTACGAGCAATGTAAGGCTTGCGTCTCGCAGCAGCCTTTCCCCGAAGGTGAATTGCCCGAAGACTGATCGCTCGTATTAATGACCGCCCATGACGCCCGTGCGGATATCATAGTCCACCGGTAAGCCGTATTCGGGGTCATCATCACTATCGACCATCAACTGTCCGGCCTTGTTCAACAGGTAATGGCAGTCACGTGACAGATGCCGCAGTTGAAGTGTTTTTCCCTGCGCTTCGTACTTGGTCGCTAGCGCCTCGATGGCCTGAAGAGCGGACTGGTCCACCACGCGGCTATCGAGAAAATCAACGATCACGAGAGACGGATCATCTTTAGGCGAGAATAGCTCGGCAAAGCCTTCCGTCGACCCGAAGAACAGCGGACCATCGATTGCGTAAACCTTTGCGCCTTCCGGCGTAATGTCGGTTTTAGCATGAATGCGGGTGGCATTGTTCCACGCGTAGGCCAGGGCGGAGACGATGACGCCCACGACCACGGCGATGGCAAGGTCGGTCAAAACCGTCACGACGGTGACAAGGATAATCACGAGACCGTCGGTAAGCGGGATTTTGCCGAACAGCTTGAGGCTGTTCCAGGCAAAGGTACCGATCACCACCATGAACATGACGCCGACAAGTGCAGCCAGTGGGATCTGTTCGATGAGTGGGGAGGCGACCAAGATGAATGCGAGAAGGAACAGGGATGCGGAAATGCCCGACAGGCGCGTGCGGCCGCCTGATTTTACGTTGATCATAGACTGGCCGATCATGGCGCAGCCGCCCATGCCGCCGAAGAAACCGGTGACCGTATTCGCCGCGCCCTGAGCCAGACATTCTTGCGACGAGCCACCGGATTTGCCTGTGATTTCACCCACGAGGTTCAGCGTCAGAAGGCTTTCGATCAGGCCGATGGCCGCCAGAATGATCGCATAGGGGAAGATAATTTCCAGCGTTTCCCAAGTCATAGGAACGCTGGGAATGCTGAATGGGGGCAGGCCGCCCTTAATGCTGGCAAGATCGCCGACGCTTGGGACGTCGATCCCAAAGGCCAAGACGATACCTGCGGTGATACCGATGCCGGCCAGAGGCGCTGGAATGGCTGTCGTTACGCGTGGGATAAAGTGAATGATCGCCATTGTGAGCGCGACCAGACCCAACATTAGGAAGAGCGTGGAGCCGGACATCCATTCCTTGACGCCATCGGTTCCGGGAACCTGAAACTGGGTGAGCTGGGCGAGGAAAATCACGATGGCCAGACCGTTCACGAAGCCCAGCATGACTGGGTGAGGGACGAGGCGAATAAATTTTCCCAGTCGGAACACGCCTGCAAGAATTTGTAATATTCCCATCAGCACAACGGTGGCGAACAGATATTCGACACCGTGTTGGGCAACCAGCGCGACCATAACAACGGCCAACGCACCGGTTGCGCCCGAAATCATTCCGGGGCGGCCACCGAACATCGCTGTGATCAGACCGACGATAAAGGCTGCGTAAAGACCTACTAGCGGATGGACACCCGCCACGAACGCAAAAGCCACGGCTTCAGGCACCAATGCCAGAGCAACCGTAAGGCCCGAAAGCACCTCGGTTTTGATCCGCATTGGCGTGAAGCTTGCCAGATCCATCTCGCCGCTCTGGTCGAATGGCAGGCGTTTGGCGAAGGTTGCAAGCGTTGCTCGGACCATGGGGGATTTTCCGTAATATCTGGGCGGGCGCAGCTGCCGTGACCGCATAATTTGGGCGGTTGGCAGAAGGCTGTGGATGAAGTGCACCGAATGCGCACAAACAGGGAAGGTATTGCTGCGGGTTAATCCTTTGTTGACCACGTCTGTCAATAGTTTGGGGCAAGCAAGGTGCGTCTCGCACCAGCCATTTTCGCCTCAAGGACAAACCTATGGCCGCCAGTGCATCGCCTCGCCAGTCGTCGTTTTTCGCTCCGCGTGAGCCGCGCATGGATGCGGGTGAGGGGCCATTCGGTTTTGGCTTGGCTGTTTCGGAAGATCAAACCGCTGCTCCTCAGTCGAAGCCTGCGCGGCTTGTGATGCCGAATTCGGAGCTTACTTCTGCGAAAGCGGGAAACGCGAAACGGTCAGTACCCGTGCGCAAGAAAGACAAAGCGCTTATGTCGTCGGCATCGCGCTCACTTCAACCCGGGCTGTTCGATGAATTGGACCGGACTGCGTCACGCACAGTTGCGGAGCCAGAGGTTAGTGCGGTCCATGAAGAGATCGCAATCACTGCAGCCCCTAGCATATCCGAAACTGCGCCTCGCGCCGGCGGTTCCTATGGCATGACAATCACAGCGTTCGCCGCAGTCGTAACTGTTGCGGGCGGTCTTGGTTTTGTAACCGCGCCTGAACCGGAACTCATTACCGGCTCTATCGCTGTTGTAGATCAGGTTTTGCAGGCACCGGTGGTTCAACCGGCTGCGTTTTTACTGCCTCAGGCGCAGACCGTGTCATTGCCCGTGTCTGCGGCGTTGGGTGTTGGCGAAGGTTTTCTGCTCAAAGTACTCGTCGTTTTGCTTTCGCTGTTCATCGCCGTCGGGGGTGGGTTTTGGTGCCTGCGCCGTCTGTTGTCCCCGAAAGCATCAAGCCTTCATTTTGATGGTCGCGACCAGCGGATTGATGCCTCATTGGTTCCGCCAAATATCTCAGCACGCTAGCATGCCTTTCACGCAGGGCTTGGACAGCTAGCTCAAAGCGTCATGTTGTCGGTGGTTGCCTAACGGTGTATTTGGTGTGTCGCAAACAAGATGGTTTTTGCCCTTACAAGGGGTCGGTTGCTATTGGGAAACCGTTTTAAGTGTGCAGAAAATGGAGCTGCTTGTGCTGCGCTCCGCTTCGCCGTTTTGAGGGAATAGACCATGCAGACCAGAGCTCGTGCTGTTGTCATTGGCGGAGGCGTCGTTGGCGTCTCCACACTCTACCATTTGGCCAAGAAGGGCTGGACGGATAGTGTCCTCATAGAACGCAAAGAGCTGACTTCCGGCTCCACCTGGCATGCAGCCGGTCTGCTGCCGCTGTTCAATATGTCCTATTCGGTCGGTCAGATTCACAAATACTCCGTGCAATTTTACCAAGATCTTGCGGTCGAAACCGGCATGGATACGGGCATCCGCATCGTCTCCAACATTCGGTTGGCGCGCAGCCAGGAGCGATGGGACGAATACGAATATTATATGGGCGTTGCCGAAACCATCGGTATCGATGTTCGCAAGATCACCAATGAAGAGATTGCAGAACGCTGGCCTTACGTGAACACGGAAGGTCTATTGGGCGGCATCGAACACCCGGACGATGGTTACATCCAGCCCGCTGATTTGACGCAGGCGCTGGCGAAAGCTGCCCGCGACATGGGCGCAAAAATTCACCGCAATAACGGTGTGAGCGCTATTACCAAAAAAGAAGACGGTGGCTGGATCGTGGAGACCGACGAGGGCTCTATCGAATGCGAGCACGTCATTTCCTGCACCGGCAATTTCGCGCGCCAGACGGGTCGCATGGTCGGACTGAATGTTCCCGTCATTCCTGTCGAACACCAATATATCGTCACAGAAGCGCATCCTGAAATTCAGAAATTCCGCGCTGAAGGTGGGCCGGAACTCTGCGTCCTGCGTGAAAGCGATTCCGCTTGGTACATGCGTGAAGAAGCCGGTGGCCTCATTCTCGGCCCCTACGAAAAAGGCGCGCCCTGCTGCTATGTCGATGGTCCCGACGATGACAGCGAGTACGAGTTGTTTCAGGAAGATCTCGACCGTCTTATGCCCCATATCGAAACCGCCGTTGAGCGCGTGCCGTATTTCGGCGAGGCAGGCATCAAGAAGGTTTATAACGGCGCGATTGCCTACACACCTGATGGCAACCCGATCATCGGACCTGCGCCGGGACTGGACGGCTTCTGGTTGAACGAAGGCCATTCCTTCGGCATCACCGCTGCCGGTGGGGCAGGGTGGCAGTTGGCGGAATGGATCGTCGACGGCGAACCGACCATAGACATGATGGGCGTCGACCCGCGCCGCTACGGCCCATACGCCACCGAAGGTTATCTGCGTGAGAAGAACGAGGAAGCCTATTCCAACGTCTTTACATTGCACTATCCAGACGAGGAACGCTCCGCTGCACGTCCGCTGAAGACCACGCCATCCTACGAGCGCCAGAAAGATCATGGAGCCGTTTTCGGTGCCGTTTATGGCTGGGAGCGTGCCAACTGGTATGCGCCTGAAGGCTACGAATTGCCTGCCGAGAAAGTTGGTGTTGGCGCTGACGTGATCATTCAGGAAAATCACGCGCCTGCCGATTATACGGGCCGCATTCGCGAACAGTGGTCGTTCCGCCGCTCCAACTATTTCGAGCATGTCGGCAACGAGGTGAAGGCCGTCACCGAAAGCTGTGGCCTGCTCGACATGTCCGCTTTTGCCAAGATGGAAGTTTCAGGCCCCGGTGCGCGCGAGTGGCTAGAATCCATTCTTGCCAATAAAATTCCCAAGAAACGTGGCCGCATTGCGCTCGCCCATGTGCTCACCAAGCATGGTGGCGTGAAAAGTGAATTCACCGTCTATGAGTGGAAGCCCGGACGCTTTTATCTGGTATCTGCTGGTTCTTATGAAGCGCACGACCACGATGTGCTGCGCCGCCATTTACCGATAGACGGTTCCGTCACGCTCAAGCCGCTGACAACGCAGCTCGGTGTGTTGGTTCTGGCCGGGCCCAACGCCCGTAAGGTGCTTGAGAAACTGACGCGCTCGTCGCTTACAAACGCCGATTTCCCATGGCTTTCCGGCCAGCCGATTTCAGTCGGCAAAGCGTCGGCCCATGCACTGCGTGTGAATTTTGTTGGTGAGCTTGGTTGGGAGTTCCACCACCCGATGGAGCAGCAAAATGCTCTTTGGGACGCTATCATGGAAGCTGGCGCAGAGTTCGGTATCAAGCCGTTCGGAATCCGCGCCATGACTTCGATGGCTATCGAGAAAAGCTACCGCCTGATCCCGCGCGAACTCTCAATCGAATATTCGGCCTACGAGTCCGCGCTCGACCGCTTCATCAAGATGGACAAGGAGTTCGTCGGTCGCGATGCGCTCGCTGCTCGCCATGAAAAAGGCGACGATTGGGTGTTTGCAACGCTTGAAGTTCACGGCGTTACCGACACCGATGCGCGCGGTTCTGAAGCAATCTACCGCGATGGAACATTGGTTGGACGCGCGACCCACGGCGGCTTCGGCTATCGCACCGGTAAGTCGTTGGCGCTATCTATGGTCAAACCAGGCAATGGCGAAATTGGCACCGAGCTTGAGATCAAACTGCTGGGCAAGATGCACAAAGCAACGGTGATCGAAGAAGGTGCGTTCGATCCGAAAAACGAACGCCTGCGCGCTGACGCGTGAATATAGGTGAGGCGGCTTAAGCCGCCTCGTCTTGCCGTTCGTTTCGTTCTTGCTGCGGCGATCGACCGTAGAGTTCGCGGTAGCATTTGGAAAAATGCGAGGCCGAAACGAAGCCACAGGCAACGGCGACTTCGATAACGGGTAGCGATGATTGCAGCAGTAGATGTCGTGCACGATCCAGCCGGATCTCCAGATAATACCGCGCGGGTGAACGCCCCATGTTCTGGCGGAACAAACGTTCGATCTGACGGCGGGACAGCCCTGCATATTCAGCAATATCCAGCAGTGTCAGTGGTTCTGAAAGATTGGCTTCCATCATTTCGATGATCGACAGAATACGAACATTCTGAACACCCAGTCTTGCCCTCAAAGGTAAGCGCTGGCGGTCGTGGGGGCCTCGCACACGGTCCGTCAAAGCCTGTTCGCAAATCGCGTTGATGAGGTTGTCGTCATGGTCTTCCGCGATGAGCGATAACATCATATCGAGTGCCGCTGTACCGCCAGCGCAAGTCCAGACATTGCCGTCGACTTCGAAAAGATCGGCATAAACGTCAGCTTTCGGGAATTTTTCCTGAAATCCGGGCAGGTTTTCCCAATGTATGGCGCATCTTCTGCCAGATAACAGGCCCGCCGAGGCCAGAACGTAAGCGCCGGTACACAATCCACCAACAGCGACACCGCGCTTGTGCTCCTCGCGCACCCAGCCCAAGAGCGACTTATCCGTGAAGTTTTCGACATTTATGCCTGAGCAGACGAAAACCATGTCCGGTCGTTCACGCCCGGCCAACATGCGCCGCTCGTCGGTCAATGATGTGTTGACGGAAACCTCCACACCGTTCGATGCCGTAACGGGGTTGCCATCAGAAGATGCTAGTCGCCAGTCGTAGCTCTTCCAGCACAGCATTCTGTTGGCCAGACGCAACGCTTCGATGGCTGTCGAAAAAGCAATCATCGAAAAATCGGGAACGAGGTAAAACACGATCGATCGTGTTTTGCGTTCGGTCGGTTGCGACGGTGCTGCGGGCACCGATTGCTGACCTCTTTCTAGCTGATCCATCGCATGCCTCCCAGCAGATGAACGTGCTGGCCGGCCGGACAGCGCTGTAAACTAACACTAAACGCCTGTGTCGCAAAGCGGCTATTCGTTTGGTTCTATCGGATTGATCAACCTGGCCTTTACCAAGTCTGTTCATTGGCTTGCAAAGGGTCAACGCCATAGTGGTGGTGAACAAACCCTTGTGGAATTGCGCCATGACCGCTGCTCTTGAGATTTCCGGCCTTGTAAAAGCCTTCGATAAACCTGCCGTTCAGGGCCTTGATCTGGAGGTCCGCGGAGGCGAGTTTTACGCGCTGCTTGGGCCGAACGGTGCGGGCAAAACAACGACGCTTCGGATGGTGGCCGGGCTGCTGCAACCGGATGCCGGAAACATTTCTGTTTTTGGTACAGATGCGTTGGCCGATCCGATTGCTGCCAAGGCAAAGGTCGCTTGGGTATCGGACGAGCCGATGATCTACGACAAGCTCACCCCACTTGAATATCTTGAATTCGTGTCCGGCCTTTGGGGCGTGCCTGCAGCATTGGGCGAGGCGCGTTCGCTGGAATTGGTGGATTGGTTGGGTCTCGGCCCGCATGCTGGTCAGCGTTGTGGTGGTTTTTCCAAGGGTATGCGCCAGAAGGTGGCGTTGGCCGGTGCGCTGGTTCACGAGCCGCAGCTCATCATTCTTGATGAACCGCTTACGGGTCTCGATGCTGGCTCTGCACGGCAGGTGAAAGATGTTTTATTGGCCAAGGTGGCGCAGGGAACAACGGTTATTATGACCACCCATATTTTAGAAGTTGCTGAACGCATGGCGCAGCGCATTGGTGTCATCGCCAATGGTCGCCTGATCGCTGAAGGCACGTTCGATGAACTACGCGGACGTTCTGTCGGCGGTAGCACGACCTTGGAAGAGGTCTTCCTTGAACTTGTCGAAGATGGCGGTGCAGAACAGGCGCTGGCAGCATGAATATCTCTGCACAAAACCCTGTCATATTGCCGGTCCGCTGGTTTGCGGGGCATGAAGCGCGGCTGATCTGGCGTGATTTCACGTCCTTGATGACTGGCGGCAAACCGCAACGCACGGCGTTGGTGTTCGCCATCATTGGCGGCTTTGCGATTGCAATCCACGCTTATGCTGCTTGGCTGCTCGGTCCTGCTGTTGAAGCAGGTATTGGTCCCACGCCACAAACGCTGATGATTGTCGGCGGTTCGTTGGTGATGTTCGTGTCGCTAATGATCAGTCAGGCCATCGAGTCCGTTACCCGCGCATATTATGCGCGTGATGATCTGGATCTCATCCTCACATCTCCTGCGTCTGCCGAGCGGCTGTTTCACGTCCGCACCAGCATATTGGCAGTCCAGACGGTGGCGCTTTCCGTGTTCATTGCGTCGCCCGCGATCAATGTTCTGGCGTGGCTTGATGGTCCGAAATGGCTGTCCGCTTACGGTGTTCTGATTTCACTCGGCCTTATGTCGACCGCATTTTCTGTTGCTTTGACACTGGTGCTTTTCCGTTTCCTCGGGCCACAACGCACACGCCTTATCGCGCAAATCGTTGCTGCGATCATCGGTGCTGGTTTCGTCATTGCGCTGCAAGGCTTTGCCATTATTTTCGGGCAAGGCGTGTCGCGCTTTGCTTTCTTTGAATCCGCTCAAAACGCCTCGGCGATGCCCGCTTTGGATAGTGCGTGGTGGATCCCTGTGCACGGCGCGATGGGCAATGGCGCAGCACTTGCCTTTATGTTGGTGCTCGGGTTCGCCGTGTTGGCGCTGACGGTCAGCTTTTCCGCGCGTCGCTTTGCAACGGACGTGCTTGCGGCTGCCGGTTTGCGCGAACCGCAAGCAAAAGTAACGGTCTTCAAGGGCTTTGCGCGCAACCAGAATCTGCGTGCAGGTCTGCGGAAAAAAGAATGGCGATTGCTGGCCCGTGATCCATGGTTGGTATCGCAGACGCTGCAACAGATCCTTTATCTCGTGCCGCCGGCATTGCTGCTCTACGTGAATTACGGCTCTGCTGAAGGGGTCGATACGGTTGTTGTCCCCGTCATCGTTATGGCGGCTGGCCAGTTGGCCGGCGGTCTCGCGTGGCTTTCGATTTCCGGCGAAGACGCCCACGAGTTGATTGTCACCGCGCCGGTGAAAGCGACCACCGTTTTGCGCGCCAAGATCGAAGCCGTGATGGTTGTCATCACTTGGGTGCTGGTACCGTTTGCAGCCGTGTTGGCGATGTTCTCGCCATGGGCCGGTGCTGTGGTGCTGGCCGGTGGAGCAGGGGCATCTGCCTGCGCCGTTTTCATCCAGTTGATGTTCCGCAGCCAAGCGAAACGTAGCCTGTTCCGTCGCCGTCAGGTGTCGTCGCGCGCTGCGACTATCTGCGAAGCACTAGCGTCGATCTTCTGCGCTGCGACGGCTGCTGTGTTGTTGCTTGCACCAATTCTGACGTGGCTGCCGATGATCGGTGTGGGTTTGGTTATGCTGTTTGCCTGGCTTCTACGGCCTTCAGAAAACCGCGTTTAGACGCGGCGCCGGCCACCGCGCCGGCGTCCGCCGCTCGCCCCGTCTGTGGTGGCATTGCTGACGACAGGTTTTGGTAGCGTCACTTCTGCTTCAAGCCGCGGAAACGCGTCCACCTTGTTGGGGAATGCCGTGGCGTTGATGAAGTGCTCTTGGAACCGTGGCTCGATTGCGGTTTCGATCTTCTCGATCTCGCGAACGGTCGACTCGATTTCGCGACGGTGATTCCTGTTGAGCAACGCCATGCGCGCACCGGTACCAGCGGCGTTCCCGACCGCTTTCACGTTTTCGATTTCGCAGTCTGGAACGAGGCCCAGCACTAGGGCATATTTCGGGTCGATAAAGGTGCCGAAGGCTCCAGCAAGCGACACCTTCGCCACGCGATCCGTGCCATGCTTGTCCAACAGCAATTTGACCCCGGCATAGAGTGCAGCTTTCGCCATCTGGATTGCGCGAATATCGCCTTGGCTTACAGTGATCGCGGGGCCACCTTCGGCTTGCCATAGCTTGTAGGAAAACGTGCGCTTGTCTTCGATGATGCGCGGCGAGTTCGCAGCCTTGCCGCCGTCCACCGTGCCGTCCTGCAACACGATGCCAGCGAGGAACATTTCTGCGACGACTTCGATGATTCCGGAGCCACAGATACCGGTGACGCCGATATCCTTCACGGCTTCGGCAAAACCTTCCTCATCCGACCACATCTCGGCGCCGATGACGCGAATGCGCGGTTCCAGCGTGACAGGATCGATGCGAACCCGTTCGATCGCGCCTGGCGCGGCGCGTTGGCCGCTGGAGATTTCTGCGCCCTCGAAAGCGGGGCCGGTCGGCGAGGAGCAAGCAAGTGTCCTGCCTTTATGGCCGAGCACGATTTCTGCGTTGGTGCCGACGTCCACGAGTAACGTCATTTCGTCAGCCGCTTGCGGCGCTTCGCACAGCGTGGCGGCTGCGGCGTCTGCACCCACATGGCCCGCGATGCAGGGCAATACATAGACCCGCGCGCCTTCGTTGACGTTCAAGTCCAGCTCGCTTGCCCAAGTGTGCACCGCGCCGGAGACCGCCAATGCAAATGGCGCGCCGCCCAGTTCTGTCGGGTCGATGCCGAGGAACAGGTGGTGCATGATCGGATTGCCGACGAAAACGCAGTCGAGGATATCATCGCCGGTAATGCCTGCTTCAGCGCATACTGTTCCAACCAACTCGTTGAGCGCTTCACGCAGTACGTTGGTCAGCTTTTCGCGCCCGTCCGGGTTCATCATCACGTAAGAAACGCGGCTCATCACGTCTTCGCCGAAACGGATTTGTGGGTTCGACGTGCCCGCCGTCGCCAACACGCGGCCGGACAGCAGCGAGGTCAGATTCATCGCAATCGTGGTCGATCCGATATCGCAGGAGATGCCAAACGCTTCGTTCTTCAGCCCCGGCCATAGCGACACAAGGGTGGGGCGGGATGATTCCAAATCTTGATGGATGGCTGCGGTGACGGACCATTCGCCTTTGCGAAGGATTTTTTGCACGTCCGCAATGAGGTGCTGCGAGACGAGCAGGTCTTCAAAGCCCCACTCGGTTTCCAGCGCGACTTTCAGCCTGTCGAGATCGCCAAGTGGTTTGTGCATGTCGGGCTCTTCGACGTCGACATAGCACATCTGAATTGCGGGGTTACGGTGAATGTCGCGGGTATCGGCAGCTTTGCGAATGCTCTGCTGGCTGACCGTGGCGTCGGCAGGAATTTCCACCACCATCGGCCCTTGAACCGTTGCGGAGCAGGACAGGCGTCGGCCTTCCTTCAGATCGCCACGCTTCTCTACAAACCTTGCTTCCTTCGGCGACCATTCAGACACACTTTCAGCAGCAGACGTAATGCCGTGCTTGGCAAACTGCCCGAACTGCGGCTCCACCTGACAGCGCCCACAAATACCCCGCCCGCCGCAAACGGATTCGACATAAACGCCGAGTTCACGTGCGGCGTCGAGGAGAGGTGTGCCAACGGGAAAGTGCCCGCGCTTGCCGGATGGAGTGAAAATTATGAGGGGATCGGATATTTGGTTCATAGTCTAACTACTGAATTCTCGTCGCAAGAGACCAGACTGCGGACACCATTGTGGCCGCGAGAAGGATTTGAAGCGCTAAAGATAGCACTCTTCCAAAGGACTTCGACATCCTAAACTGGTTCTCCGCGACGAATTTGCGAACGGCAAAATTCATCAATTCAAGACTACGGATGTACAAGAAGAGGGAAAAGAGTGTGAAAGCGGCAACTGGTACAATCGCCAGATAATCTGTCGAACGAATTACACTTCCATCTAACATGGGAGTTGTCGTTTCACGATTATTCCAAAGGTAAATTGCTGCGAATGCGCAAAATGCAGCGCGAATTATCATACCTACAAGGTCTGAAACATATTTTGCCTGATTGAAACGAGCTTCATTCAGTTCGGCATCCTCGGCGGTCGGCTCACCCGTTGCTATCAAACTTTGTTTTCTCACGAACCCGTACGTGCAGCGCGTCCACCACGGCGTCCACTGGCGCGACCGCCTGTTGCTACCGGAGCTGCAGGGGCGGTGCCGGGTGCTGCTACGACGTGGCCCTTGAAGTTTCTGATCCATTCGCCGCAGTCAGCGTCATTGCCTGCCAACACATTGGCGGCGTGGACCATTTCCATTTCCTGCGGGCGGCAGGGGTTCATGATGGCGCTGGTCATGCCAGCGGAGATGCACATGGGAATGAAAGCGGCGTTGATGCCGTGGCGATGGGGCAGGCCGAAGGAGACGTTGGACAGACCGCATGTGGTGTTCACACCGAGTTCTTCGCGCAAACGCCGCACCAGTGCAAAAACCTGCTGGCCCGCCGTACCCATCGCGCCGATGGGCATGACGAGGGGGTCCACGACAATATCGTGCGCGGGGATGCCGTAATCGGCGGCGTGCTGAACGATTTTCTTTGCGACTTCGAAGCGCACGTCAGGATCTTCGGAAATGCCGGTCTCGTCGTTTGAAATGGCAACAACCGGTACGTTGTATTTTTTGATAAGAGGAAGAATCGCTTCCAGCTTTTCTTCTTCGCCGGTGACCGAGTTCACCAGCGGGCGACCCTTGGCGACCTTCAGACCTGCCTCGATGGCGGCCGTCACCGAACTGTCGATGGACAGTGGCACGTCCACCAATTCCTGCACCATCTCCAGCGTTTTCACGAGAAGCGCGGGCTCGGTGGCGTTGGGATCGACCGATGTGACGCCTGCGTTCACGTCCAGCATGGTTGCACCTGCTGCAACTTGCGCCAGTGCGTCGGCTTTGACGGTCTCAAAGTTACCTGCCTGCATTTCAGCTGCCAGTTTCTTACGGCCTGTCGGGTTGATGCGCTCACCAATGACGCAGAATTTTTCCTCGAAACCGATCACGATTTCCTTCGAGGCGGAGGCAACGACTGTTCTGGTCATGTGGATGTTCGTCCTGATTGGTCTGTGTGCGACGCGTCTAACGCCGCCTGTTCTGGTAATTCTTGCGGTGATAGCGCGGCAACGGCTCACTCAAACGCGACATGAAATCACACATTTACGAGCATGGTACAGCTAACCATATTGCGACACAGAATGCCGCTTATGTTCCAATACGACTTGCATCACATTCGTCACACGTTCAAGTATGCCGTGTGCCGCACAGTAAATGGCGCAATCAGAATATTACAGCTATAGCCTGCAGAGCGGGCCGCAGTTTAGAAAACAGATCAAGAGGTTCTTTCTATGTCCGATGCCATCTACAGCGGTGACATTTCCGGTAAGCCCGTCGTTTCCATTGAGTATTTTCCTGCTGACGGCTTGATAAAAGAGCGCGCGCTGGCAACCGGCGCTCATGCGTTGCGTCGCTTTGACCCTGATTTTCAAACAGTGACTTTCGGTGCAGGTGCATCGCCTGTAGATGGTTCTGTCGAGTGGTCCACCCGCTTGTCGCAACTGACTGAAGTTCCGACTGCCAGCCACCTGACGCTTTGCACGTTTCCCACCAAAGCCGAGTTGTTCGCCTTTACGGATGAGCTTTGGCAGGCGGGCATCAAGCATCTTGTCGTATTGCGTGGGGATGCTGCTTCTGATGATGGCGGTTTAGGTGAGTTCGAATCCGTGGCCGATGCTGTTCGCGCTCTTCGTAAGCGTCGTGGATGGGAAATCTCGGTTTCTTGCTACCCTGAAACTCACCCCAAGGCGGAAAGCCGTGCTGCTGATATTGCTGTGCTTCTGGACAAGCAGCGCGCTGGGGCCAACCGTGCGATGACGCAGTTTTTCTTCGATAATGATGACTTCTATGCTTTTCGCAAAGAAGCGCGTGATGTTGGCGTCACCATACCGCTGGTGCCGGGCATTATGCCTATTCTTAACGCTGAGAAGATTTTCAGCTTTGCCGAAGATTGCGGTGCAAAGGTGCCTGCCGGTCTTCGCCAACGTTTTGAGGCTTGCGGCGATGACAAGGCAAAGCGCTCTGATGTCGCTCGCGAGTTCGTTCAAGAACAGGTTCGTGATTTGGCTCAGAACGGCGTCAAAGCTATTCACGTTTACTCTATGAACCGTGTGGATTTGACTGCGGATGCCATCCGCGCGTTTCAGGCTTGCTTCGATGGACGCGAAACCCGCGCGAAGTTGCGCCTCGTCAGCTAAGCGTGAGCTTGGCCGAGCGGGGCGGTTTGATAGCTGCCGCGCTCGTGTAGCCAATCGGCTGATGCCTGCAGACCACCAAACGGGAACACATGCATTTGCGTGATGTTCGTTTCGCCGGACAGCCATGCCTGTTCGATGGGTGACACCACTTCTTCGGGCGAATGTTTGGTCGCGAGCATGGCAATTGCGCCAGTGCGTTTCTTGAAGAAGTTCAGCGAGTTACCAACGCCACACATTGCGGCATACTTGATGAGTGTCGTGATCTTGGCAGGTCCAGCCACGCCAAGATGAATCGGTGTGTCGATGCCATCAGCTTTAAGCGCTTTCGCCCAGTCGATGAATTTTTTCCCGTCAAAACCAAACTGTGTGACGATGCGAAATTCTGCATCGCTTTGTGCACCAAAGGCCAGTTTGTCACGCAATACGTTCATTACGTCCACGCCTAGATAGGCCGGATTACCTTCGGGGTGGCCGCCAACCGCAATGAAGTTCACGCCACGACGATCAGCAACGCCGGTTTGTAAAATGTCCAATGACTGTGAGTACGGCCCCATCTGGGACGGCGCTTCGCCAGCGATAATCAAAATATCGTCGACGCCGCCTTCATTCACCAACCCGGCAATGCGGGCGTCGAGCGCGGCTTCACTTTCGATGCGGCGTGCAGGAACGTGGGGAACAGGGGAGTAGCCGAGGCCGCGAACTGTGGCCGCAGCCCTGATGAGGTCTTCTACCGGATCGACACCAACATCGGTGATATAAACGCGGGTGCCGGATGGCAGCATGCCCGCGGTCAGTTTCCCATCGTGAACGTGTTTTGCAGACACTTCCATCGATGCCGGAATATGGCTCATGTGATCGTTCGTCATGTTTCGCGGCCCCCATTCTTAACCAAAGCGACGAGTCGCTCCTTGTCATATTCTGCTTCGATTGCGTTCATCGCAGCGTCTGCTTCGGCTTCTAATTCGTCGCCAACCTCTTGCGGGTCGCCACGTCGCCATTCTGCCAGATATTCATCTGTTTCAGCAGCACCGGTGCGCATGGCGGCCATATCGATGGCTTCCGTGAAGCGCAGTGAGAGTTCGCGTTTGGCCTGATTGCGACGGCCTGCTTTGACCATCACCTGTGCAGGGATGTCGCGCCAATAGACGATTTGTAGCTTGGCCATGGGGTGTTCATCTCAATAAGTGTCGCGCGACTTTCGTCGAAAGCGTAGCGGAGAAAATGCGTGTTGGCGACGGAGTAATCTTCCGTTTGCGACGCACAGCTTCGTGAATGCGTTTAGCGGCGCTTTGCGCGCAAGATAATCTGCTCGGCGGGCCTGGTTGTCAGCCTTGCCACAGGACGCACGGTTTGACCCGGTTGCATTGAGAAGTCGAAGTTTCTCGCCAGTTGCGCGATGATGAGTGTGGCTTCGATGGTGGCGAAATTTGCACCAACGCAAACGCGGGGGCCGAGGCCAAATGGCATGTAAGAACCATCTATGATGTCTTTTTCGCGCTCTGGCATAAACCGCTCGGCGTCGAACTCGTCGGGCTTATCCCAATAATCGTGATGGCGGTGGATGACCCATGGTGCGATCATCAACATCGCGCCTTTCTTGATCTTTCGCTTGCCAATTTTCGTAGCTTCCGCCGCAACGCGTGGAATGAAGGTGATGGGCGGGTAGAGGCGCAACGTTTCCTTGAACACTGCGCGGGCGAAATGCAGATCGCGAATGTGGGAAAGCTTGAGCGGTGCGTCGCCCGCTATCGCCTCAACCTCCTCACGCACGCGCGCGACGATATCGGGCTGGGTGGCCAAAACGTAGAAGCACCATGTCAGCACGCTGGCGGAGGTTTCGTGGCCAGCCAGAAAGAAGACGCCCAACTGGTCGATCAGTTCTTCGCGGGTGAATGGTTTGTCGTCATCGTCGCGCGCGCCGATAATGTCGGCTGCGATGTCTTTATAATTGGCACCGGGTTGCAGATGGCTGTCCAACAGCTGCCCGAGGCAATCGCGTATCTTCGCGCAAGCCTCCAGCACGTGCTCGTGTTGCGGAATGTCATTCCACGGCGGGTCCATGATGAGGCGGCGAATTTCGACATGCGCCACGCTGCGTTCGAAAATGGAAAATGCCTCGAAGACGTCTTTGGCGATTTGCGATTTCAGGGTGGTTGAGAAAACTGTCCGACAGATAACGTCCGCCGTGAGGTGGCTCATTGCCATATCGAGAGAGAAGGGCGTGCCGCTTCCTGCATCGCGCTCCAATTGTTTTTCGAAGTCTGACAATGCGCCTGTCATAGACTGGAACGCCGCTGACAAGCGCATGTGAGTGAAGGCAGGAGCGACCATGGCCCGTTGTTTGCGCCAGGTGTCCGCGTGCGAGACGAAGATTGAGTCGCCGATAAGCGGTGCCACCGCGCCCACCATCAGATCGTTTTTCGGATAGATATCTGTGGGGTCGGTGAGAATGGTTCGCACCACCTTCGGGTCGTTCAAAATGATGATCGAACGTCGCGAATAGCCGATTGTGCCGGACGACACGCGATACACTTCCTTTGGCAGCAGGCCGATGAGGTTACCGTCGCGGGTTATCGCTGCACGCAAGAGTGCTGATAGTGGGCCCAGCGATTTTGGCCGTGGCGGTGTGAACGGTGCAATTTTTTGCAAAGTGGCTTCCGACTTCAAGAACCTGAAAGCCCCTTGAAACGCATCGGGGGGCGGGCGTAGTGTCAGTTTAATTGGACAAGGTAAGTTGTCCAGTCAAACTAAACCGGATTTGCCCATGGACCTGTTCCACATCCTCGTTGCCATGCACATCTGTACAGGTGCGGTTGGTTTGGTGGCGTTTTGGATTCCTGTCTGGTCGCAAAAAGGCGGTAGTCGTCATGTGAAGGTAGGGCGCGTTTTCACCATCTGTATGTTGGCAACTGGCACGGTTGCGGTGGGTATCGCGACCACAACTCTTGTTTCACCGCTGGAAACCCATCCGAAGCTTGATGATGCAGCGCTGGTGCGCGGAATTTTTGGTTGGATGATGCTTTATCTCGCCGTGCTGACCATCAATCTGGCTTGGTACGGCTGGAGCACGGCGGTCTATAAACGAGAGCACGGCCGCAACTGGGAGTGGCGCAATCTCGTGCTGCAGGTGCTGGTCACAATCGCTGCTGCCAACTGCCTTTGGCAGGGCTACAATCTGCAGGGTTGGCCGATGGAAGCCAGCCTTATGATGGGCATTTCCTTCGTTGGCTTTGCGACAGTTGCCACCAATATGTGGTTCCTGATGAAGGAGCGACCCGGCCCGAAAGACTGGCTTCTGGAGCATATCAAAGCGCTCGTTGGTGCCGGTATTTCGGTTTACACAGCCTTCCTCGCGTTTGGCGCGGTGCGGCTTATGCCGGAAGCTGCACTGAACCCTGCGCTGTGGGCTATACCGCTGGTGACCGGTGTTTCGATTATCATTTATCAACAGGCGAAGGTGCGACGGAAACCATCTGCTGGTCGTCGCAAGCGCAGCGAAGACGTGGTGGCTGCAGAGTGAAAACTGCATTGGTGACGCTTGGGCGGTTGCCCAAGGGGCTCGATATTTGTCGCGCGCTGAACGAGGCAGGATGGCGAGTGATTGTCGCCGAACCCTCGGAGCGACACCTGTGTGGTTTGTCCAATAGCGTCGCAAGAACCTTGCCTGCTACCGCGCCCAATGATGATGCCGATGCTTATCTGAACGACACGCTGGATATCATTCGCGGCGAGGGTGTGCAGCTTGTTGTACCTGTTTCCGAAGAGATCATTCACGCCAGTAAGTTAAAGCGGCACATGCCTAATGGTGTGCGGTTCTTTGGCATGGACCATGATGATCTGCTGCTGCTTCACGATAAATTTGCGTTCAGTAAAAGCGCTGCAGCTATCGGTCTTGCCGTTCCGGAAACGGCAATGCTGGGAAGCCCGGAAGCTGATGAGATGGTCTCGCAATATCGGGTCATCGTGAAGCCGCTCTATACGTGTTCGGGGCAGGGGCTTCGATTCATAGAACGCGGTGATGCGCTACCAGCAAAGACCTCTCAACCGATGCTTGTTCAGCGTGCTTTGCCGGGTCGGCATTCCAGCAGTTTTTCGGTCTGTCACGAGGGGCGGGTCATTGGGACTGTGATCTATCGCCCGGAAATCCTGTCCGACACGGTCAGCGTTGCTTTCCGGCAGGACCGACATGCTGGCGCAGAACGACAATGGGTAGAGCAGTTCGTTGCCGCGCAGAATCTGTCGGGCTTTCAGTCTTTCGATTTCATCGAAGATGAGGCCGGTGAGTCTTGCGCCATCGAATGCAATCCGCGTGCGACCAGCGGCATTCATTTCGTCACGGCTGAAAGCCTTGCTGCTGCCATCACCGATCCGGCCAATTGCCGATCGCTCGAATTTCGCAACGAGCCGGTAATGTACCAACTTTGGCCAACACTTACCGAGACGCAAAAGAGTATGTTCCGCTGGGGCGCTGGGTATGGCCACAAGATGACGACCTTGCTTGGTGCAAAGGAAGCGAATTTCTCCTGGCGCGACCCGATGCCGGTATGGGGGCAACCATGGGCCGCATGGCAAATCATGCGCGATGCGATGGGTAATGGTGTCAGCTTTGGTGAAGCTGCCACGCAGGACATCGCGTGGTTCGGCGATCCACCCTCAGTGGGTTGACTTCAGCCAAACCGCACAGCGTTCGCCGATCATGATTGTCGGCGCATTCGTGTTGCCGCCGATCACGCGGGGCATGATGGATGCATCTGCAATTCGCAGGCCTTCGACACCGTTCACCCGCAATTTCGAATCCACCACCGCACCAGCGTCCGAACCCATTCGGCAGGTGCCAACGGGGTGATAGACGGTGTCGGCGCGTTTGCGGATGATGGGCTCCAATTCCGCATCCGATTGCAGCCCTTCCGTGTGCAGTTCTTTTGCGCGCCATGGGGCTAGTGCGGGCGCATAGAGCAAATCGCGCATCTGCTTCACGCCTTTGGTCAGCAGGTCGAGATCGCGTGTATCGGTAAAGAAACCCATGTCGATTTCGACCTTGTCGCTGGGCTTGTTGGATTTCAGCCGCACTTCGCCACGGCTGTGAGGGCGCAAGACGCAAACGTGGCATGAGAAACCGTGGCCCAGATGGAGCTTGCGATTATGGTCGTCCACTATGCCGACAACGAAGTGATATTGGAGGTCTGGCCTGTCTTCGTCGGCCGCAGATTTCACGAAGCCGCCGGTTTCAGCAAACGTCGTCGTCAGCTTGCCGGTGCGTTTGTTGCGCCAGTTCACAATGCCTTTGAAGATATCCGCCGTGCCGGAAAAAGAGAGGCCGAAGACATCTTTCTTCTTCGATTTGAAGGCCATCACATAGTCGACATGATCCTGCAGATTCTGGCCGACTTCCGGTGCATCGTGGACGACTTCGATACCGTGCTCGCGCAAATGCTGGGCTGGCCCGATGCCGGACAGCATGAGCAGTTGAGGGGTGTTGAAAGCGCCACCCGCCAAAATTATTTCGTGGTTTGCGGTCAGCGTCTCTTCGTTGCCACTGCGCTTTACCACTATGCCGGTTGCGCGTTTGTCATCGAACACCAAACGCTGCGCCATGGTTTTCGTCATCACGGTTAGATTCGGCCGGTCCATGTGAGGGTGAATGTAGGCTGCTGCCGCGCTGCATCGTTCGCCATTTTTTTGTGTGACTTGATAAAACCCGACGCCCTCTTGCGTTTCGCCATTGAAATCATCCGTCACCGGCACCTGCATTTCGCGGGCGGCATCGAGAAATGCATTGGAGATGTCGTGAGGTGATCGAGCGTCACTGACAGAAAGCGGGCCATCGCCGCTGTGCAATTCCGAGTCACCGCGCGCATTGCCTTCGGACTTCAGGAAATACGGCAGCACATCTCTCCACGACCAGCCATCAGCACCCAGCTCCTGCCATTCATCATAGTCTTTGCGGTGCCCGCGAACATAAAGCA
Organism: Ahrensia sp. R2A130; assembly: GCF_000179775.1. Lineage (GTDB taxonomy): Bacteria > Pseudomonadota > Alphaproteobacteria > Rhizobiales > Rhizobiaceae > Pseudahrensia. The sequence goes on along the minus strand of NZ_AEEB01000003.1, from coordinate 793,437 downwards.
TGGCGTTGATCGCGCTGGAGCCGCCCAGCGTTTTGCCACGCGGTTGAAAGCCTTTTGCTCCCAACTTCTCTGCCTGCGCTTTCGGGTTGTAGGCCCAGTTCAAAATGGGAGTGGGGAGGATCGCGGCGATGCCTGCAGGCATTCGGATTATGGCGTTTTTACCTTCGCCACCAGCCTCGATGAGGCATACCGAAATACTTGGATCTTCGGAAAGGCGACCAGCTACGGCGCAACCGCCAGACCCGCCACCGACGACGATGTAATCGAAATTTTTCATAACTCTCCCTTTGTGAAGTCACTTTGGAGAGCGAGTGGCTAGAGCGTCAAGCGGCACCTGTAAGGGCAGGGATTAAATCGCCGTAGCCGGTGAATCGTCTTTCGTAGGCCAGGCCCAATCGCTCCGCAGCCGCGCGGGCTTTGGCATCGAGTTCAGGGTCATCGGTCTGCGCTAGATAAAGCGCCTTGGTGTAGTTACCGAAATACATATCCCGCAGCTCCGGATGCTTATCCAGCCCAAGCGGCTTCACCATAAAAGTGTCGAAGTGGCGGGCGAGAAAGTCTGTGATGAAAAAGGTGGTGATGTGTTCGCCATCCTCCGCGTCGAACTGCTCGTTGCCAATATAGAAAGAAAAGCAGTGTGGTCCTGCAATGCGCTCTACACCAAGGCGCTCACAAACAGAGTCCAAGTGTCCACCTGTTCCGCAATCGGCGTAGGCCACGAAGATGCGCTCAAAGCCATCTGCGCGTGCTGAATGTATAGCCTCTTCCACGCCCGGCGCGATGCGTTCCGGGTGGTGGTGCCAATCGGCCGGCAGGCATTTCAGATCGATATGGTCGAGACCAAGTTGCTCGGTGACGGCCAAAATTTCCCGCGCAATCATGCCGCAACCGATGACGCGCACCGGTTGGGGCTGATGTGTAGTCATCAACTTAAGAAGACGGGCGCTGGTTGTGCTTGCGCGCCATGTAGTCCTTTGCGGTTTCCACTGCGACTGCCGCGTCGCGGCAATAAGCGTCGGCACCAATGGCCTGACCAAACTCATCGTTGAGCGGCGCGCCACCGACGAGAACGGTGTAGTCGTCCCGAATGCCTTTTTCGATCATCGTATCGATGACGACCTTCATATAAGGCATTGTCGTTGTGAGCAGGGCGGACATGCCGATGATGTCCGGTTCATGCTCGTCGATGGCATCGAGATAGTTCTCGACCGGGTTGTTGATGCCAAGATCGACCACATCGAAACCTGCGCCCTCCATCATCATACCGACAAGGTTCTTGCCGATGTCGTGAATGTCGCCCTTCACTGTACCGATGACCATCTTGCCCTGCTTCGGTGCGCCGGTGGCGGCAAGCAGCGGACGCAGAATGAACATACCGCCCTTCATCGCGTTGGCGGACAGCAAAACTTCGGGGACGAACAGAATGCCGTCGCGAAAATCCTCGCCGACGATCCGCATGCCTTCGACCAGCGCTTCGGTGAGCACCTTGTAGGGTGCCCAGCCACGGTCCAGCAGGATTTGCGTGCCTTCTTCGATCTCCGGCTTTAGCCCGTCGTAAAGATCGTCGTGCATTTGCAGCACGAGCTCTTCGTTGGACAGTTCGGTGAGGATGATATCTTCTTCGTCAGCCATAAACGTGGTTCCTTGCTCACGGCACTTTCTTGTGCGGAGAGTGTACTTTCCTACAAAAACGTCAACCCTTTCCAAAGCGACTCGCCGCGCCGCATTTAAGGTGGTGTATTGATGGAAAATTGAGAGTGGAAAAGCGACCATGTATCAGCAAACGAAACGTATTTTTGCGATTGGTGTTATCCTTGGCACTGCAAGTGCTGCGCTGGCGCATTCCGGTGCGACGGGCATCGTGAAAGAACGAATGATGACGATGAAATCGGTCGCCGCTTCAACCAAAGTGTTGAGCCGTCTGGATTGGAGTAATGTCCAGGCTGCGCGAACGAGTGCTGAGCGCGAAGCTACGGCGATTGCTGTCCATGCAAAGAAGATAGTCGCTCAGTTCCCTGTCGGCAGCACGCAGCATCCTTCTGAAGCCGGCAATCGCATATGGAGCGAGCAGGACCGCTTTGCAGCCATCGCATTGGAACTGGAGACCTCCGCACAAATGGTAGTGGAGCTTGCGCCTGCTTCATCAAATAATGCGGATATCGCGGGACCAATGAAGCGTCTGACTGCGACTTGTAAGGCTTGCCACGCAGACTTTCGGGTGAAGCGCTAGAAGCCCTGTTTTTACGTATTCTGGCATTTGATTTTTCGGTCGCATTTCCCTGCGACCTATCGCCGTTGCGACAGGTCTGTTCGCGCTCAGGCACTCGCATCTCGCTGCGCAATCGGATACTGCCGCCACAAGTTACTGTTCCGGGAGAGCGGATCATGAGTGAAACGGGTGGACGACGCGCTAGAGGCGGACGCGCAGGCGGTGGTGCAGCAGCAAGGCGGGCGGAGCGCACGTCGAGTGTTGTGGAGCATTTGCCTTATATTCAGCGCAAAATTTCCAATTTCGATATTCTCGATACCGAAGCGATGGACATCATCGAAGCCAATGCCGACACGGTGCTGGAAGAGATTGGCATTGAATTTCGCGACGACGCTGAAGCCCTTGCCATGTGGAAAGAGGCCGGTGCCGACGTTCAGGGCGAACGGGTGCATTTTCCCAAAGGCCTTTGCCGCGAGTTGATGAAGACTGCGCCTTCAAGCTTCACCCAGCACGCGCGTAATCCTGAACGGTCGGTGGAAATCGGTGGTCGCAATCTTGTTTTCGCCCCCGTATACGGCCCGCCATTCGTGCGCGATCTTGAAGGCGAACGTCGCTATGCGACGATGGAAGATTTCCGCAATTTCGTGAAAATGGCCTATATGGCACCCGCTATGCACCATAGTGGTGGCACAGTTTGTGAGCCTGTCGATGTGGCCGTGAACAAGCGCCATCTCGACATGGTCCACGCGCATATGACGCTGTCTGATAAGCCCTATATGGGCTCTGTTACCGCACCTGAACGCGCGGCAGACACGGTCGAAATGTCGAAGATTTTGTTTGGCGAAGATTTCGTCGATAATAACTGCGTCGTCACATCGCTGATCAACTGCAACTCGCCCATGGTTATGGACGATACTATGCTGGGCGCGCTGAAAGTTTATGCGCGCGCTAATCAGGCCTGTATCGTTTCTCCCTTCATCGTTGGCGGTGCCATGTCCCCTGTCACAGTAGCGGGTACGCTGACACAGGTGCTCGCCGAAGCGCAGGCGGCGATTGCGTTCTCGCAGCTTTGCCGCCCCGGTGCGCCGGTCATCATGGGTACGTTCGCGACGTCGATTTCCATGCAGTCGGGCGCACCAGCCTTCGGAACACCGGAACCTGCACAGGTGCTTTATGGTGCGGCACAGTTTGCCCGCAAATTCGGTGTTCCGTTCCGCTCAGGTGGCTCGTTGACCGGTTCCAAACTGCCTGACGCACAGGCCGCATATGAAAGCGCCAACACATTGCAGCCGACAGTTTTGGGTGGGGTGAATTTCTCGCTCCACGCAGCCGGTTGGTTGGAAGGCGGGTTGGTGTCGTCCTATGAAAAATTCGTCATGGATTGCGACCAACTTGCTGCCGCTCAGAAGATGGCTGCTGGTGTTGATGTGACCGAACACGGCCAAGCAATGGACGCGATCCGCGAAGTTGGGCCGGGCAGTCATTATCTTGGCTGCGATCACACGCAGAACAATTTCAAAACCGCGTTCTACCGCTCCACAATATCTGACAACAATTCGTTCGAGCAGTGGGAAGTGGAGGGCAACAAGTCAGCTCCCGAACGCGCCAACGTGATTGCGCGCAAATGGATTGCGGACCACGTTGCGCCCGAAATGGACCCAGCCAAACGCGAAGCGCTGGACGCGTATGTGGCGCGCAAGAAGGAGTCCATGCCGGACGCCTTCACCTGAACACGCGAGGTCAGGGCACCACATTGTCGGGAAGTTAAAAGCCGCGAAGAAATTGCGGATTTTATCCAGCAATCCGTCTGGAAGGCACCTTTGCGGCCAAACGAAAAATGAGATCGCTTTGAGTAACCTTGCAGATGAACTGAGATCCGACGTCCAAGGGCTGTTGGCTGCATCTGGTATGATGCCGTTCGGCTGGTTCACAGTCGACGGCGACCAGCGTGACCGAAAGCGACCCGCGCTTCTTATCGGTAATATCGGATCTAGCCTTTGGCCTGCATTCAGTCGAAGCGTTGAATTTTCCGACGGTTTGAAGAATCCAATGGATCGCTGGACCAAAGAAGTGGTCGAACCGATTGCCAGTGAGTTGAAGGCCGAAGCGCGTTATCCATTTGGCCAACCACACTGGCCGTTTCAAACTTATGCCAAGGCTGCGACTGGCATGGACAACAGTCCACTTGGACTCGTGATCCACCCAGAATTCGGGCTTTGGACAGCTCTAAGGGCGGTTTTTGTTTTCGACGACGACTTCGAGGTGCCGACGCATCATGTCGATTGGCACCCGTGCGATTGCTGCGTCGACAAGCCTTGCCTCAGCACTTGCCCAGTCGATTCATTTGGGCCGGATGGCTATGACTGGAAAGGTTGCAAGGCACACGTCGCTTCAGAGCAGGGCGTTGTTTGCTTAAGCGGCGGCTGCCTGGCTCGTCATGCGTGTCCGGTTGGCACCGAATACGCATATGATAACGAGCATCAGGCTTTTCACATGGCGGCTTACATCTAGCGGCGTCTGCCACCGCGACGACGACCACCGCCTTCGCTGCTGTCTTTCTGCTCAGCCGTAGAAATCTCGTTCACGAGTGGGCCTGTTGCCGCCACCACGTCCACCAGTTCAGGGCGCTTACGCTTCTTGTGCGTGTCGATAGCCCCACGCATGGCTGCGAGGTGCTCATAGGATGTACCGCAACAACCGCCAATGATCGCTGCGCCGGCGTCGATGGCGTAGCGCGCATAGTCAGCCATCAGTTCCGGCGTGCCTGTGTAGATGACCTTGTCGCCGGAGACGCGCGGGACGCCGCAATTCGCTTTGGCGACAACAGCGATCTTGTCTTGCGGCGCGGCTGTCATGTCTAGGATCGAGAACAGGAGATCGGTGGCACCGACACCGCAGTTAGCACCGATAGCGATCGGGCCAGCGGGGCGGGTGGTGGCAATTTCCATCAGTTGCGTGGGCGTGATGCCCATCATGGTGCGGCCAGCGGTGTCGAAGCTGGCGGTGAACACGAAATCGAGGCCTAGCGCTTCGGCAGCATCTGCTGCTGCATCAATTTCTTCGCGTGCCGACATGGTTTCGATCCACATGACATCGGCACCGCCATCGCGCAGGCCGATCATCTGTTCAGTAAAGCTTGCGATAGCAGCTTCGCGCGTAAGTTCGCCCAGCGGCTCAAACAATTCGCCGGTCGGGCCTACAGAACCGGCAACCAAAACAGGACGACCGGCGGCATCGGCAACTTTACGAGCGAGTTTTGCAGCTTTTTCGTTGAGCTCCGTCGAACGCTCTTGCGCATGGTGCAGCTTCAAACGATGGCGGTTTGCGCCGAATGTATTGGTGAGAATGATATCTGCACCAGCATCAACGAAGCCCTGATGGAGCGACATGACCTTTTCAGGTTCGTCCTCGTTCCACAGTTCCGGCGCGTCACCGGAAAGCAGTCCCATATTGAAGAAGTTTGTTCCGGTCGCTCCGTCTGCAAGCAGCACACCTTTTTCGTCCAGCAGTTCGCGCAGGCGACCCATGACGTCGATTCCTCGTTGCGTTGAAGCACTAAGCTTTAGGGGCGTATTGATGGCATCACAACGCCAAGACCCTGCGTGATTTTCGTGATTTAATCGATATGAGCTTCCCTATGGCCGGTTTGCCACACAGCCATATCTTGCGATTGCAGAATTCCCATGCCATTGAACACGCGAAGCTTTCCGGTCACCTTTAGAGGGAGCCGGCCGCGACGTCAGGAAACTGGCTTGACGCGGCGCCGCGCGGGCGGGAGGAAAACCGCGCGGCGAACTTCGGCGGGGGCCGGAGTTCAAGTCCACGGGCTTCGATGAAATAACTCCACAGCAGATTTATTGAAGCCCTTCAGGTGCTAGCTAAAAGACGCTTGTCCCAAGGGTAATTTGACAGCAACTCGTAGCCTGTCTCTGTAATGAGGCATTGGTCTTCCAGCTTCACGCCTTCATGGCCGCCGTGGCGACCGACATAGCTTTCCACGCAAACGCACATGCCGGGTTCCAACACGCCGTCGTAACCGTGGTGTTCGTGATCGACCGCATAGCGGATGGAGGGATATTCATCGCACAGGCCGACGCCGTGGAAGAGAACACCGTAGCGTGTCGGCATGCAGTCATCTGGCAATTGGGTCGCTGTCATCGATAGTTCGCGGAAGGACAAGCCTGGCCGCAGCATCGCGGTGTTGGCCTCCATCTGATCGATTGCGATTCGGTATAGTTCGCGCTGTTCCGCTGTTGGATCACCGTCGCCAGCGAGCCACGTGCGGGATATATCGCAGCAAAATCCGTAGGGTCCGATGAGGTCCGTATCAAAGGAAACGATGTCACCATCTTCGATGATGCGGGCGGACGATTCCTGAAACCAGGGGTTGGTTCTTGGGCCGGAAGCGAGCAGGCGGGTCTCGATCCACTCACCGCCGCGCCGAATATTTTCCGCGTGTAGAACGGCCCATAGATCGTTCTCGCTCATACCGGGCTTCAGCGCACGTTCCATCTCAGCCATCGCTGCTTCGCAGGACACAATTGCACGGCGCATGCAGATAACCTCATCGTGCGACTTGATCTTACGTGCCTCTTCCATGAGGTCTTCGCCGTAGATCACTTCGATGCCATTCTTCTCGAGACAAGGCACACCGTGGCTGTCCACCTGATCGAAAGCGCAGCGCATGTTGCCGCCGCCGTGTTCGCGCAAAATGGCTGCAATATCGTCAGCCCAGTTTTGGGCGAATTCCATGCAACGATTACCGCCCTCGAAATAGAACCACGCTGTGCAGCCGCGAACCTCGTCCACCATTCCTGTGTGGTCGGACAGATGTTCGCAGCTGTGGAATTCAAAAAGAATGACCGGACCATCGGTCGCAATGAATACGCAGCGCACCGGATTGTGTGCTGTCCAAAGCTGCATGTTGGTGCAATCCGTGGCGTATCGAATGTTCAGCGGATCATAGAGATGGATGCCGGCAAGATCGCGTTTGCGCAGTTCTGCACGGATACGGTCCAGTCGATAATGGCGCATGGCACCTAGATCAGGTGCAGCAAGGTTGGCGGTTTTCCATTCGGTTTCAGCAAGTTCGCCGTATCCGATGAGATGTTGATTCAGGCTTGCCGCCTTGGCGCGGGCATAAGCCTCCAGCTCCTCGAAGCCTGCATCCGTGCCGGGGTGCGTAGGAATAGCGAAGGGTTCGATCTTGCGTTTGTGGCGTCCGAACCCACTTATAGTACTCACGTGAACGTTCATTGCCTGCGCCCTCCTATACTGAGGCTGACATGAGGCTTCGGCCAACGACATGTCGAACCGCGTCAATTTGCGGAAGGGTGTGTCGTTTTCGTGTGCTAACGCTGGTTGAAGAGAGCGATTCGGTGGACAATGACCGAACGTCTAGGGGGAGTTTCTATGTTGGACGAAAAGCTTTGGAGTAAGAGGTTAGCGGCTTATAAATTGCCGCGTAACGGACGCGCGCTCTGGGAACTTACAGCCACGGTGGTGCCTTATGCCGCTGGCATTGTTACCATGTATTATGCGTTGCAAGTGAGCGTGCTGCTGACGCTGCTTTTGTCCATTCCGACAGGTGCGATGTTGGTGCGCCTGTTCACCATCCAACACGATTGCGGACACTACGCTTTCTTCACATCTAAGAAGGCGAATGACTGGGTTGGACGCCTTCTAGGTGTCTTCACCTATACGCCTTTCGACGACTGGCGCCGTGAACACGCCCTTCACCATGCAGGTTCCGGCAATTTGGACCGTCGTGGTTTTGGCGATATCGACACGCTTACAGTTCGCGAATATCGGGCGCTTTCGAAAGCTGGAAAGTGGAAATACTGGCTCTACCGCCATCCGGTAGTCTTGTTTGCCATAGGCCCGGCTTATCAATTCCTACTTCGCCAACGTTTGCCCACAAGCAAGACAGCCAATTCGATGCCTGTGTGGTCTGCAATGTCTACGAATGTCGGCATTGCGATTGTTTCCGGTCTGATGATCTGGGCGATGGGCTGGCAGGCATTTCTACTCATTCAAATTCCAACCGTTGTAGTTGGCGGTGCTCTCGGGATCTGGTTGTTTTACGTGCAGCACCAGTATGAAGAGACTCACTGGGACTTTGCAGAAGAATGGCAACGCGAAGAGGCGGCACTTCACGGTTCGTCTTTCTACGACTTGCCGAAGTGGCTCATGTGGTTGACCGGTAATATCGGTATCCATCACGTCCATCATATCTCGAGCCGGATACCATTTCACGCCTTGCCCAAAGTGCTGAAAGACTTTCCCGAGCTGCGCGACATAAACCGCCTCACGCTGTTGGACAGCATTAAGTGCATGCCGCTTGCGCTGTGGTGCGAAGAGCAGCGCAAGCTGATCAGCTTCCGTCAGGCACGTTTGCAGCTAGCGTTGGTTCGCGTCTAAAACACTCTACGAAGAGTTGCGGCGACTTACGAGAAGTCGCCGCGCATCCGCTTGCCCTCAGGGTCGAAGGGCGGTTGGTCCTGAAGCGTTGCTGAGCACATCTCTCCGATGATTTCCACATTCACGCCTTGGGCCCGTACGGTTTCAAGATGTTCTGTGGGTATGTAGCCTTGCGCCAGTGATTGGCTGACATGGTGCCCGTAGCCGCCAGAGGTTATCCAGCCGATCACTTCGTCGCCCAAGAAAATGGGTTCGTCGCCGATGCAGTCTGCATCGCTTGCCCCTGTGACGTTGAGGCAAATGCGGGTGAGTGGTGGCTTCTCCGAATGGGCGAAGACCCCGTCGCGGCCGATGAAATCGTTCTTCTTCTTTGAAACGAACCGATCAAGACCCGCCTCGAACGGTGTGTAGATCGGACGGAATTCGCGGAACCATGTGCCGAAATGTTTCTCCAGCCGCATGGCGAGCAAGGCGCGCATACCGAAAGGCTTGATGCTGAGGTCCTCACCTGCATCCATAATGCCGGTATAGAGGCGACGCAGATATTCCGGCTTCACCCAGATCTCGTAACCCAAATCACCCGTGTATGAGATGCGATTCACGAAAGCGGGCACGCTGGCGATCACGGTTTCGCGGTAGTCCATGAATTTAAAAGCATCGTGGGAGACGTCTTCATCCGTTAGCTTCGCAAAGACTTTCTGCGCGTTTGGTCCGGCAATCGACAGGCCCGTGAGTTCGAGGTTGAGATTGCGAATGGAGACCGATCCGTCATCAGGCAGATGCTGTTCAAACCAGCGCATGTGATAGATTTGCGCCTGACTTGATCCCCACATCTGGAAGCGTTCGTTGCCGACGTTGGGGCCGAAGCTATCCACACCCGCGCAAGCTATGGTGAAGTCGCCGTTGATCTTGCCGTCGTGGGTGACCATCGATGTAAGGGCAAGGCGCCCTTCCTTTGGAATGAAGTTTGTCATGACATGGCCCAACCACGCCCGAGCGCCGGGGCCTGTTACTTCGTATTTTGCGAAGTTGGAAATATCGGTGACGCCGACATTCTCGCGGCAGTTTTTCACTTCCGCTTTTACATGTTCGAAGTCGTTGGAACGGTGGAATGAGAATTCGTCCTCCGCATTTACGCCATCAGGTGCGAACCAGAGCGGCGTTTCCAGTCCCCAGCTGTCGCCCATCACAGCACCGTTGGCGAGGTGAATATCATAGAGCGGCGTCGTTTGATGCGGGCGCGCAGCGGGCAGTTCCTCATTGGGAAAACGGATGCGGAAGCGGCGGGAATAGTTCTCGCGCACCTTCGCATTCGTATAATCGCGGGTGACGTGCGGGCCGAAGCGGGCGACATCCATGCCCCATATATCGTAGCCGGGGTCGCCATCGACCATCCAGTTGGCGAGGGCGAGACCAACGCCGCCACCCTGCGAAAAGCCTGCCATAACTGCGCAAGCCGACCAATAATTCGGCACGCCGCGCACAGGGCCAATCAATGGATTGCCATCAGGTGCGAATGTGAAAGGGCCGTTGACGATGCGGCGGATGCCCGCTTTTTCGAAGGCAGGAAAATGCTTGAAGCCGATTTCAAGCGAAGGGCCGATGCGGTCCAGGTCTGGCTCCAAGAGTTCCTGTGCAAAGTCCCACGGAGTGTCTTTTGGAGACCATGGTGTTGCACGCTTTTCATAGGTTCCGAGCAACATGCCATCGCGTTCCTGACGCAGGTAAATCTCGCCTGAGAAGTCGATTGCGTGGATGACTTCCTTGCCGGTGGAGGCGTTGATTTCTGCCACTTCGGGCATCGCTTCCGTCAACAGATAATGGTGTTCCATGGCCAGTACCGGCAGTTCAACGCCGACCATGCGGCCCACTTCGCGTGCCCATAGGCCACCAGCGTTGACCACGTGGTCAGCAGTCATTGTGCCTTTGTTGGTGACGACATTCCACACGCCCTTGGCTGCGTCCCAATCGAGGCTTTCTACCTTGCATTGCAGCTCAATTTCAGCGCCTCCGATCTTGGCGGACTTCGCGTAGGCGTTGGTGGTGCCGTAAGGGTCGAGATGGCCTTCGACCGCATCCCACATAGCGCCGACGAAGTATTTTTCCTCCAATAGAGGCAGCAACTCCTTAGCCTCTGCGGTGGAAATCATCTCGGTTTCCATGCCGAGATATTTGCCGCGCGCGTGGCTCATTTTTAGCCATTCGAGACGTTCCGGCGTGTCTGCCAGCGCGACGCCACCCGTCAGGTGCAGGCCGCAGGTTTCTCCCGAAATTTCCTCAAGTTCTTTGTAGAGGCCGATTGTGTAGTCCTGCAGCTTGGCAACGTTCGGATCGCCATTCAGTGCGTGGAAACCGCCCGCCGCATGCCATGTTGACCCGCAAGTAAGCTGGTCGCGCTCCAGCAAGACAACATCCTTCCAGCCTGCTTTCGTGAGGTGAAACAGCACGGAGCAGCCAACAACACCGCCTCCGATAACGACCGCTTGCGCGTGGGATTTCATGGTCTGGCCCTTTCAGGACTTACGGATAGCTTATGTTGGTAAGAGGTTGACGCGTTGAGAGAATGCGGGCGATGCGCGAATGCGCCACGAAAGGTCATGAAGCGTTGAAACTGCGACATGTGCATCTCTAGAAACATTTCTATTGATGCTGCTTGTTGCCGAAAGCCAACTGTCCGGCCATCGTCGCCAAGAATGCACAAGCGAACAATTCAATGCCTTCTTCCAGCAACGGGCTTCCGGAACGTTCGGCAACTTCCGAAAACAGGGCTAGTAGCGCAAGCAACGGGAAAGGCCACCAGACAAGTGAACGGATGATGGTTGCTTTTTCTGCCCAAAGCTGAGGCAAGAACCGCAGCCCCCAGAAGATGAGCGCTGCCAGCACGATTGCTGTGACCAGAAATTTTGTCGGTTCGCCCACGCACCAGCCATCGGATACCGCCTGACAATTTGGCGTTTCGCGGACGAATAGTGCGAAGCTCATGGCGAGTGTGGCGAGAGCCATTGAGGCCACTATCGGATGCAGCAGGCGAGACAATGCAACGAGAGTTAGAACAACCGCCACTGATAGAAGGAACTGTTGTTCCGCTTCAAAGCCACGGTTTTCGACGAACAGGTTGTCCGGGCTGATGATGTAGGTGCCAATAGCCAATACAACGGCGATCACCAGTGCAATGATGCAAAGGCGGGCAGGAGGTAGGCAGGCGCGCAGTTCTTCTACGGTCATGGAACCTGTGGTTCTTCAAGCGAATAAGCTTGCCACACCGATACGATAATTCGCGCGCTTTGCACCATCAGAAATCGGTTGGCGCACCACCTTCTTCCTTACGTCTTTCGACGAAGGCCTCCAGCTCTTCGCGAATGGCCTCATCTAATGGTGGGGCTTCAAACTCTTCGATGATCTGCTTGTAGATTTTATTGGCACGTTCCGGTGTGCGAACTGAACCGCGTTCTTCGAAGTTTTCGTAGTTGTTCCAGTCGGAGAGAAACGGGGAGTAAAACGCGGTCTCGTAGCGATCTTGAGTGTGTTGGACGCCGAAGAAATGGCCGTTGGGACCAACCTCTTTGATGGTGTCTATGGCCAGTGTGTCATCATCCACGACCATCGGCTTCAGGTAGGATTGAAACTGTTGGAGCACTTCGCAATCCATGATGAATTTTTCAAACGAGGCGCAAAGACCGCCTTCTAGCCAACCGGCAGCGTGATAGACCACGTTGGTGCCTGACGTGACGGCCGCCCACATGGAATTCATATATTCCCATGTCGCTTGAGCGTCCGGCACGTTAGCAGCGCAAACACCGGATGAGCGCATAGGCAGGCCATAGAAGCGGGCCATTTGACCCGTAATTTGTGTAGCGCGAACATAGTCCGGCGTGCCGAAAGCAGGCGCACCTGTCTTCATATCCACATTGGATGTGAAGGTTCCGATAGCCGCAGGACAACCGGGTCGGATGCACTGCATCAAGACGATTGCGGCCAATCCTTCTGCAAGCGATTGGGTGACTGCGCCCACCATTGTGACCGGCGCCATGGCTCCTGCCAGCGTAAATGGCGTCACGATTGTCGGCTGCCCACGCCGTGCCAAACGCATCAAACCGTCCAGCATTGGAATGTCATGTTTAAGCGGGGAGGTGGAGTTGATGTTGGTGTACATGCGCGGTGTCGCGTCAAATTCCTCATGGCTCAGGCCGCCGGCGATGCGCGTCATCTCCATCACGTCTTCCACGCGCTCTTTGCCCAAGGAATAGGCGTGTACGGCTTTGTCGGTGATGGTGAGCTTGTCGTAGAGGCAGTCGAGGTGTCGCACAGATGGATGCAGGTCCATCGGTTCGACAGGGTAACCACCGGCAAAATGGATGCAGTTGAAATACTGCGTCAGCTTCAGGAAATTTCGGTAATCCTCACGCGTGCCGGTCCTGCGTCCATTGTCGATGTCGGAGCAATTTGGCGGACTGGAAACGTTGCCGAACAGAATGTGTTTGTCACCAATTGTGATGGTGCGGTCCGGGTTCCGCGGGGTAACCGTGAAGTGGTTCGGGGCGAGGGTGATTTTTTCCATTACCATGTCGCGGTCCATGCGAACGTTTTCGCCGGTCACCGTTGCGCCATGGGCTTTGAGAATATCGGCGGCTTCCTTGTTCAGGAATTCGATGCCGATTTCTTCGAGAATGCGCATCGCGCCATCGTGGATTTTTGCAACGCCCTCTGCATCCACAGGCTCTATCGGAGCGTCGCGCATGATGGGAATATCCCACGGCATCTGCCTTATGGCTGGGCCGCCGCGTCGCACATTGCCGCGTCTTCCGCCACCTCGGCCGGCTCGCGTTCGCTGTTCTGCTTCGACTGGTTCGGCCACGACTTAATCCTCCCGATTTCGTCGGACGGAAGCTTGTCTGCGATGATTCAATCCGGCAAGCGGTTTTGTAGCACTTTAGAGATTTTCGATGCGAAGCATCATTCAAGGGGAACCGAACCCATGACCGCATTCAACCTATCCCGTCAGCCAGCACAGGTTCTGGCCGCTGGTAGCCGCCATCAGACGGGCACTTTGATTTCCGAGACCTTTGGCGCTGGACGCAGGGTTCTGCTGGTGGCGGACCCTGTGATGGCCGAGCTTGGTCATCTGGGTGAGCTGCGGGAAGTCATTGAGAAGGCCGGTCATGATGTGGTGACGTTTTCTGATCTGGCGAGCGATCCGAAGGAGGCGTTTGTTGACGCTGCTGTTGAGTTGGGGCGTGCTGAGAATTGTGATTGTGTAGTGGGTCTTGGCGGCGGATCTGCGTTGGACACGGCAAAAGTGGTCGCCGTGCTGCTGCCATCGGGAGACGGAGCCGCAAATTACCGTTTGGCCGTTAAGCCTTTGCCTTGGCGCACTGTGCCGTTGGTGACTTTGCCCACAACTGCTGGCACGGGGAGCGAAACAACGGGCACGTCGATCATCTCGCAGCCTGACGGTGTGAAGAACTGGTTTTGGGGTCCGCCATTAATTCCGGATATGGCAATTATGGACCCCGAACTTACGGTTGGCTTGCCACCGTTCTGGACCTTCTACACCGGTATGGATGCGCTGGTTCATGCCATCGAATCCCGCACAAACCGCTACCGCTATGCGCCAAACAATGCGGTTGCTGAACGGGCTATCAGCCACGGTATTTCCTCACTTGAAGAAGCGGTAAAGGATGGCTCATCCATCACCGCTCGTTCGGGGATGATGGCTGCTGCGGCCCATGGTGGCACCGCGATTGGTAACACCGGTTGTGCGGTCGCGCACAATATCGGCCATGCAATGGGTTCCCTTGCAGGCGTGCCGCACGGACGAGCGGTTTCCATTGCGTTGGTGCAGACCATGGAATGGGCTGCGCAGGGTGCGCCGGACGGCTACGATGCGGTGGCTCACATCATGGGCGGCGAGGGGGCAGGTCATGTCCATGACAATCTTCATGCTTTGGCTGAGCGATGTGGCTACGGCCTCAGCCTAGATGCTGATGAACGAGAGAAGCTGGATGAAGAAGCCTTGGCGCGCGCCATGGTTGAGCCCGCCAATATCGATATGTTGACCGCCACCGCCCGCGACGCAGAAGATGGCGATGTTGAAATTCTAGCTGCGATGGCGCTTCGTTAGACCTCTTAGCAGCGGCCTAGACGCTCGCGTCCAATGCGGTTGCCTAAGCGATCAAAGGTCCAGCGATAACGGTCGTTCTTGAAGCAACCTTCGACTTGAGCCTGAAGCTTTTCCGCACCGCGGTCTTCAAGGTTGGTCAGTACATCCAACACTGTTTCGGAGGTGCATTTGCCGCTGGCTTGCTGGCGAACTGTGTCACCGTAGCTGTCGATGCGAAGCCCAACCTTTTCTACGCCGCGACATGCGCTCACACGCCAGCCGTCTCGCACTTGTTCCATGTTCAGGTTGGAGTAGCCGTCACGCTGAAGTTTCGCGATGAGATCATCTTTAGACATCGCAGAAGCGCAACGACCGACACGCTGCCGATTGCCGATCTCGCCATAACGGTTGATCGAGACTTCGACCAACCTGTCTCTGCTGCATGCTTCAGCAAGATACGGCGCACGACGGCGTTGCAGCACGCGAATGCGATCGAAACCGGCTCGCGTTAGAATGTCCGGGATGTCACTTGCTTTGATATCTGTTTGACATGCGCCGACGCGTTGCTGGTCGCGCAAGCGGCCAAAACGTCCGACCGAAACCTCCATGCGATCATTTCCGCGACAGGCGAGGGCGGTATAGGGTGGTCTGCGTGTTTGGGTTACTTCAACCCGGTCAAACCCGTTCTGCTCCAATACTTCGACGAGACGCCCCGGATCAAACTGCCGTTCGCATGGTCCGATGCGCCGTTCCGAACGAACTTGTCCACGCCGGTTTACAGCCACGCGAACGCGGTCGTCGCCGTTGCAGGCTTCAGCCGTAATTCGTGGAGGCTGGGCGTCAGTTACGACAATACGTCTATAGCCTTGCCGTTCGAGCGCAGCTTGCACACGAGCTGATACGTTGCGTCCATTCTGCGGCTTAGGTTTTGCGACCGGGCGTGAGCCTAGATCGCAGTTTCCGAGCGGTGTCGTGCTTGTGATGCGACCTAGGATAGAAACCTTCACCAGAAATTTGCTGTCGCCCCGGCATGCGTGGGTGCGTACGATTGTAAGACCGCGAGTAACGACCTTTCCCTCACGAAAACCGCCAGCTTCCAACACCCGCAAAATCGTGGCGTCATCGTTCGACAGATTGATCGACTGAGCCGTTGCTGGCGCGGTGCCTGCAAATATTGCTGCCAATGAACTCAGTGCAAATGCGGCACTTGGGAGAGCTTTTGTGGGAAATTTCATGCTTCTACGCCCGATCAATGCGATTCTCGACAAGAACTGTGTGCCGTAGCGCCTCGTTTCGCAACTCGAAGGTTAGTTGGCGCTGTCAGCTAGCTGTTGGAAGAAGGCAGAGTGATCCGGTAAACGCCTTTGAAGTCTTGGGGGTCGACCGGCTTGCCCTTGCGTCTGATTTCGATTTCACCAGCCAACGCCATGGCTACGGCTTGGGCGCGGATCGGCTTCATATGCTGCCGCCACACCTTTTCGTCCTTGCCACCAATAGCGCGCGCGACCTCGGACGGGCAGAGCGATTTAGATGCGCCCCGCTCTCTCGCAAGTTGCATGATTTTTTGGTGTAGATCCGGATCGGGTGCGTCAGACACCTCTTCAATGTCGTTTTCATTCTCGCTCATGGCTTCTTCCCAATTGGCCAGCCGTCATGCTTCGCCTTAACTGCGAGTAACACAGCGTAGGCTTGGTGCCACTGCCAACATGGTAAACGAAACGTTGTGGTAAGCATTTTGCCCCATCATGCTTGTTGGAATCTTTCCATTTTTGGATCGACGAGGAAATTTGCATGGCCGCTTGGAAGCGCAATCATTTTTTGTCGTTGCTTGGTGTGTTGGCGATAGCTCTTGTGTGCTCGGCGCTTCAGGGACGTGAGCCACTGCGGCATGTGCAGTCACAGCTGACTGATATGCGTTCCGGTGCGGTTGAACGACCGGCAACCGGCGATCTGCTGTTTCTCGCAATCGATAAGGAAAGCGTTGATCTGATCGGTCAATGGCCATGGCCACGCAGAATTCATGCAACGATTATCGACAAGCTTCTGGCTGCCGGTGTGCGTGATATTGCGTTCGATATTGATTTCTCGGCGCGTTCCCAAATTGAAGACGACCGACTGCTTGCCGACGCCTTGGCCCGTGCCGATGGTATGGTCATTCTGGCAGCATTCCAGCAGGCAGAAAGTATTGCTGCTGGTGCTCGTATTGCCACGAATCGGCCCATTGACGTTCTGCTCAGCCATGCATGGCCTGCCTCGGTCAACGTCATGGCCGACAAGAGCGGTATCGTGCGCTCTGTTCCGATATTGCAGATCGCTGATGGCGAAATGCTTCCGAGCCTTCCCGCTCTGCTGGCCGGTGCTGCGTTGGAGGAGGGGCCGCCGGTTTGGATCGACTACTCTATCGCGCCGTCATCCATTCCAGTTCATTCCGTAGCTGACCTTCTCAATGATGCCATTCCAGCCGGCGCACTTTTGGAAAAGAAGGTGCTGGTTGGCGCATCTTCTGTAGAACTGCGTGATACGCTGACCGTTCCCGTTCACGGGCTTTTGCCGGGAACTCTCGTTCAGGCATTAGCGACGGAAACGTTGATGCAGGACCGTTCGTTGGCTTTCACAGATGCCATCTGGGTGGTGTTGTTGGCACTGACGCTTTGTCTCCTACTTTTTATAGTCAGCCAAAGACGCTCTGTACCGACACAGATGTTGCTGACCTTGATCGTTATCGGCGGGCTGGAGCTGGTCGCTACGTGGCTGCAGATGCGCTACGCGCTTATTCTCGTCACGGCCCCTATCCATTTGGCGCTCATTTTAACCGGCGCAGGCTTTATTGCGATAGCGCTTTACCGCAGCAGGATTTTGATCGCGCGTTCCGGTATCGAGTCGCGAGACCTGCGCCAAATCTTGCGGCAAGTTGTGACGGACAATTTCGACGCTGTGCTGGTTTGCGATCCGAAAGGGCGCGTTATTTTTCAATCAAGCGCTGTCCAAACCGTCTTTGGCAACCATGTTGGTGACGTCAAAAGAGACAACCTCAATGCAGCCGAGCTTTTGCCGGAACCGATTGTTTCAGAAATGCTTCAGCTCGTTGGTTTCATAAGTGATCCGACTGATGAGCTGCCGGAGCCTTTGCGGAAGACGCGGGTCGTAGATGTTGTCGACGAACAGCGGCATGTCGAATACGTTATCACCCCCTCACAGCTAGGTGTGGAAAGCGTGGCCGAGTTGCGACACCGGAATTCTTCGCGCCATCTCATGGATAACTCTTTTGTTTGCCTTGTCGCGCGTGATGTCACGGCTGATCAACTTCATTTGGAAGAGGTTCAACGCAACGCACGGTTTGACCGTTTAACAGGCGCGATGAATCGCGCGTGGTTCGTTGAATGTCTTGATGCCGCGATGACAAATGAGGCCAACAACACAGTTATTTTCACTTTCGAGTTGCATGGAATGCGTGCGGTGAACGGCACATTTGGAATGGACTTTGGCGACCGTATTCTGGTCGACATGATGTTGCGTCTGGAGCGTTTTGCGCCAACCGGTGTGTCGGTTGCCCGGTTGGAGGGGGATACGTTTTCGGTTCTTCTTGATGTAGCCCATGATGAGCCTGCTGCTCGGGAACTGGCGCTTGATCTCAAGCACGTGCTCGAGGAGCCTTACCAGACAGGTAAAACGAAAGCTTTCATTCGCAGCACCATGGTGATGGCAACCTCTTGGCAGGGGCACAACAGCGGCGAAGATTATGTTCGTGCCGGTGAGTTGGCGCTTGCCTTTGCTCACGAGAATCCGGGTCCAGCAGTGACGGTTTATGCCGAACAGGTTGGCTCTAAAATTCAGCGGATGCTGAAAATTGAACGGGCACTTTGGGATGCCTTGGAAAACGATGAATTTCATCTGGTTTATCAACCGCAGGTACGGTTGAGCGACGAGCGTGTTATCGGAGCAGAGGCTTTGGTGCGCTGGCAGAGCGAGACGCTTGGTCCGGTCTATCCTGATGAATTTATCACAGTTGCAGAGCGCACGGGTTCGATACAGGCGCTTGGGGCTTTTGTGCTAGATCAAGCCTGTCGTGAAGCCTTGAACTGGCCGGAAGACACGAAAGTGTCGGTTAACGCTTCTGCCGCTCAACTGGCGGTTGGCGACTATGTCGGTGTCGTCGAGCGCACACTGAAATCAACGGGCCTCCCGGCCTCACGTCTGACCATTGAACTGACGGAATCTATGTTGGTTGCTGATGCCGGTGCAGCACTGGCGCAGATGCGACGTTTGAAGGCGATGGGCGTATCTATTGCGCTGGACGATTTTGGTACGGGCTATTCGTCTCTTCAATATCTGTCGAAACTTCCAGTCGACACCATCAAGATCGACCGCGCTTTCGTGCTTGATCTGGAGCGTAACGAAAAAGCGTGGTCGATCATCGACTCCATGCTGACGTTGGCCAAGGGCATGGGAATTGCCACCTGCTGCGAAGGTATTGAGACCTCAGAACACAGCGATAAAATGCGCGATGCGGGCTGCACCACGGCGCAGGGCTACTTATTTGGTAAGCCGCTATCTGTTGATCAGTTTCGCGCGAAACTGAGCCAGCGACAGGAATTGGCCGCCTGATTTTTGGCGAGTTGCGCCCAAACTCTTTTAGCTTTCTTGAAACAACACGCGAACGGCGCGACAATGCGGCGTCAGGCTGGGCACATCCGGTGTTGAGCTGACGATTCTGGGAGCCCGCATGGCCTATCGTAATTTTTCGACCGAGCAGCTTCAGGTGATGGACAATGGCCATCATCTGCATCCTTTCACCGACCACACAGCCCTCCACGAAGGCGGAGTTCGTGTGGTGACACAGGCTGATGGTCATCATTTTACAGACAGCGATGGCAAGAAAATTCTCGATGCCATGGCAGGTCTTTGGTGCGTGAATATCGGTTACGGACGCGAAGAACTGGCCAAGGTCGCCTACGATCAGATGCGCGAGTTGGCCTATTACAACACGTTTTTCAAAACGACCCATCCCGCTGTCGCACAATTGGCGAAGCGGATTTCCGATCTCGCTCCAGCCCACATGAACCGGGTATTTTTTGGTGCTTCGGGTTCGGAGAGCAACGATACTGCGATCCGCACTGTGCGTCATTATTGGAACCTCGTCGGCAAGCCCGACAAGCAGATCATCGTCTCGCGCCAATACGGCTATCATGGCTCTACGATTGCCGCGTCGTCTATGGGCGGTTTCGATGTTATGCACGCGCAGCTTGGTCCGGCACTGCCAGGCTTTCGCCACGTCATGGCACCTTATGCATTTGGTGAAGCCCATGACGGTGAAAGCGATGAAGTGTTCGGCCTTCGCGCGGCACAAACGGTCGAAGATGAGATTCTGGCCGCTGGTCCTGAGAATGTTGCTGCGTTCGTTGGCGAACCCATTCAGGGGGCAGGGGGCGTCAAGATTCCGCCCGCCAACTATTGGGGTGAGGTGCAGCGCATCTGCCGTAAATACGATGTGCTGCTTATGTTGGATGAGGTTATCACAGGCTTCGGTCGAACGGGTGAATGGTTTGGCTGTCAGGCCATGGGCATAGAGCCGGACACCATGACATTGGCGAAGGCAATTACTTCTGGTTACCAGCCACTTTCCGCTGTCGTGTTCAGTGACCGTGTTGCTGATGTGATTTCCAGTAACGGCGAATATTTCCACGGCTACACCTATTCCGGTCACCCTGTTGCCTGCGCTGTTGCGCTGGAAAACATCGACATTATCGAGCGCGAAGGTTTGGTGGAGCGCGTTCGCGATGAGACTGGGCCATACCTGACGCAGCGGCTGAACGAAGTGCTCGGCGACCACGCAATCGTTGGTGAAATTCGCGGTTTCGGACTTCTGGCAGCCATTGAAATTGTAAAAGACAAGACCAGCAAAGAGCGCTTCCATGGCGATCTCGATGCAGCGTCTGTCGTGCGTGACCATTGCATTGAAGCGGGTATGATGATGCGTGCCGTGGGCGATACGATGATCCTGTCACCGCCACTAACGTGGACAAAAAACACCATCGACGAGGCTGCAGAACTCGCCCGCATCGCACTCGATAAAACCGCCGCCGAACTTCTTTAGGAGACCAGATATGGACGCTCTTTCCACCGCTGATGGACCATTTGATCTCAATCAGGATCAGCGCTCGATGCGTGACATGATGCGCGATTTTGCTGCGGAAAAGGTCGAACCCTTTGCCGTGCAGTGGGATCAGGACCGGTACCTTCCGATGGATGTTGTGCGCGAGACTGCCGGTCTCGGAATGGGCGGACTTTATGTACGTGAGGATGTTGGTGGCAGCGGATTGTCGCGGCTGGATTCACTGGTGGTGTTCGAAGCGCTTGCGCAGGGTTGTCCGGCACTGTCTGCCTTCATCTCCATCCACAATATGGTCGCGTGGATGATCGACGTGAACGGTACCGAAGAGCAGCGCCAACATTGGTTGCCCAAGATGACGTCCATGGATGTGGTGGCAAGCTATTGCCTGACCGAACCGGGCTCCGGCTCCGATGCAGCGGCGTTGAAAACCAAAGCGGTGAAGGACGGGAACGAGTATGTGTTGTCCGGCACCAAGCAATTTATCTCAGGTGCGGGAACCAATGGTCTCTACGCCGTAATGGCGCGCACGTCTGATGATGGTGCAGGCGGTGTGTCGTGCTTCCTCATTGAAGACGGAACACCTGGCCTTTCTTTTGGTCCGCAGGAAAAGAAAATGGGCTGGCACGTTCAGCCCACCGCACAAGTCATTTTGGATGATTGCCGCGTTCCGCCCGCCAATATGCTGGGCGGCGAGGGTAATGGCTTCCGTATTGCAATGTCCGGTCTCGATGGTGGGCGCTTGAATATTGGCGCGTGCAGCGTCGGTGGCGCGCAATTGGCGCTGGAAAAGGCGCAAGCCTATGCCACGGAACGCTCTGCATTCGGCAAACCTATCGGACAGTTTCAGGCAACGCAGTTCAAGCTTGCGGACATGGCAACAGAACTCGAGGCCGCTCGCGTGCTGCTCTACAGCGCGGCTGCGAAGCTGGATGCCAAAGCCCCTGATGCGACCAAGGCTTGCGCTATGGCCAAGCGCTTTGCGACCGATACCGGATCGAAAGTAGCCAACGACGCGCTGCAGATATTCGGTGGCTACGGCTATCTCGCCGACTACGGCGTGGAGAAGATTGTGCGTGATTTGCGCGTCCATCAGATACTCGAAGGTACGAATGAAATTATGCGGGTCATCATTTCCCGCGCCATGGAAAAGGAAGCAGCGGCATGAGCCTGAAAATTGCATTTATCGGGCTGGGTAATATGGGCGGCCCGATGGCGGAAAATCTAGCCAAGGCCGGTCATGCCGTCACCGCTTTCGACCTGAACGAAGCTGTTGTTGCGACTGCTGAACATGGCGGGTGCGGAACGGCGGCCAACGCTGTTGAAGCTGCAGATGGAGCGGAAGTGATTATCACCATGTTGCCTGCGGGGAAGCATGTTGTTTCGGTTTATGAGGAGGTCGAGGACAAGATTGCTAGGGGCACCTTGATGATCGACTGCTCCACAATCGATATTGAATCGGCAAAACGTGCGCATGAGATCGCGGCGGGGCAGGATGCACACAGCGTCGATGCGCCGGTATCCGGCGGTATCATGGGCGCGAAGAACGCCACACTCACCTTCATGGCTGGCGGTAGCGATGCGGCATTGGATGCTGCCACGCCCGTTCTCGACGTAATGGGCGCGAAGATGGTGCGTTGTGGTGGCGCGTCAGCAGGGCAGGCGGCGAAGGTTTGCAACAATATGATTCTCGCCATCACCATGATCGGCACCTGCGAAGCTTTTGAGATGGGCCGTAGGCTCGGGCTGGAAGATCAGGCACTTTTTGATGTGGTGTCCACCGCCTCCGGCCAAAGTTGGTCCACTACAACCTATTGCCCCGTACCAGGGCCGGTGCCCACATCGCCTGCCAACAACGGCTATGCGCCGGGCTTTGCCGCCTCGCTTATGTCAAAGGATTTGGGGCTTGCCGCCCAGGCTGCGGAAACAACTGGCGCCTCCACACCGTTGGGAACACATGCGCGTGCGCTCTACGATACATTCTGCAAAAATGGCGGTGCCGATACAGATTTCTCCGGCATCATCGAAATGTTGCGCAAAGTGTAATTTTTTTTGCGACGCCGTATTCCCGGATCGGCACAGTTTTCCGGTAATGCTTCCAGCGCTAAAGCCTATATTTGCAGCTTGAGCGGTTAATTAGGCCTCCTGTTTGTTCGCTAGTTTCCATAACGGCGGGCGGTTGGCGACCGTCGGTTTTACTCCTCGTCAACCATCCCTTAGCCCCCCGTTAGGAAAGCCAGCCTAGTGTCGATCTCAAGGACGGATTGATCGCTGTTCCTGTTTCCCGGATCTGGTTTTGCGTACCGGGGGATAACGACGTCGACCGCGTATTTGGTTCGACACCAGTATGAATTGAGTACCTAAACCCCGCAGGAGAACCGCTTATTAGGCTGTCCTGCGGGGTTTTGCGTTTAGGCTTCCTGCGCTAGAGCGGCACTATGACAAAAGCGCGATCCATCATGTTGCAGGGTACCGGCTCTGACGTCGGCAAGACGGTTCTTGTGGCTGGCCTTTGCCGGTGGGCCACGCGGCGCGGGCTTTCTGTTGCGCCGTTCAAACCTCAAAACATGTCGAACAATGCAGCCGTCGCCGAAGTCCCACTGGCTGACGGTTCTGGTGGAGAGATCGGTCGTGCCCAATGGTTGCAAGCGTTGGCGTGCGGGCGACCGTCCAGCGTCGACATGAACCCTGTGTTGTTGAAGCCGCAGTCAGAGACCGGCAGCCAGATCGTGGTGCACGGTAAGGTGCGGGGCAGTGCCAAGGGACGCGATTACCAGAAGCTAAAGCCGCAATTTCTCGATGCCGTTCTGGAAAGCCACAAACGGCTTTGCGAAACGTCGGACCTCGTCATCGTGGAAGGAGCTGGATCGCCGGCGGAGATCAACCTTCGACAGGGTGACATCGCGAATATGGGCTTCGCGACAGCCGCCAATGTGCCTGTGGTTCTTGTGGGAGACATCGACCGTGGCGGAGTGATCGCCAGTCTCGTTGGCACCCACGCGATTTTGCCTGACGCTGACCGCGCCATGATTGCGGGTTACCTGATCAACAAATTTCGCGGAGACGTTTCCCTGTTCGATGATGGTTTGACGGCTGTCGAAGGTTTCACCGGGTGGAAGGGTTTTGGTGTCGTTCCGTGGCTACCAATGGCCAACCGGTTGCCAGCTGAAGACTCGGTGGCTTTGGAGAAAGGCGTCGACAATTTTGATGCCGGGGTCGGCGATGGAGCCACCGTTATCGTGCCAGTGTTGTCACGCATCGCCAACTTCGATGATCTTGATCCACTCCGGCTTCAACCAGGCGTGCGGCTCGTTTTCGTTCGGCCCGACGATGCTTGGCCGGTCGATGCGAAATTGGTCGTGCTACCGGGCAGTAAGTCCACCATTGCCGATCTAGAGCAGTTCAGAGCTTTGGGTTGGGACAAGCGTCTCGCGAGCCATGTGGAGCGCGGTGGCCACGTGTTGGGTATCTGTGGTGGCTATCAAATGCTGGGCCAAGTGGTGCGTGACCCTGATGGCATCGAAGGGCTTCAGAAAGAGGCTAAAGGGCTCGGTTTCCTCGATGTCGAGACCGTTCTCGTTCCTCAAAAAACCGTCCTCAATCGCGTTGCGATTGATCCACGGTCAGGCGCTCGTTTGGATGGATATGAAATTCATATGGGCCGCACCACAGGCGCAGATACTGCTTCGCCGATGGTCATGCTGGATGGTGCACCTGACGGCGCTGCCAACAAAGATGGCAGCGTTCGTGGCTGCTATCTTCATGGTCTTTTCGCTACGGACGAATGGCGTTCTGAATATCTGAAGAGTGTTGGAATCAGCGCACCGCTTATCCAATACAGGGATACTGTCCAAACAGCGTTGGACGAACTTGCCGACGCTCTCGAAGAGGTCGTTGATCCAGCAATCTTCGATCTTTGATACCTACGCTCTTGGTGCTGCGAACATAACGTCGGTGGATGTCGCGTATTGAATTGACGCGGTCTGGCGCTTGCTATTGTGTCGCATCTGCAAGTGGTCTGCCGCGTGCGCTTTACGGTGCACTGGCGGAGCAAAAGGGAATGTGACAGGGCTGACCCAAGTAGGGGGCCTTCAACCACAGCCGACCCCGCGACTGTAGCGGTGAGGTTCCTCTCATATCCACTGCCGTTCATTCGGCGGGAAGGGGAGAGGCAACCTGTGATCCGTAGCCAGGAGACCTGCCATCTGCACCGGTCGAAGCGCTTGCGCCGCGGCCACTAACCGGCGAACGGGAAATTTCGTCAGTGCAGTGTCTGTGGAGCATGTCTCCATGATCCCGCATGACCTCCCGAAAGCTATCAACGCCGTACGTGTGTGCGGTTATCGAAGACATTGGAGCTTTTGCGTTATCGAACAGAATCTCGTCCATGCAGGCGCGGAGACAGAACTTTTACACCACGGTCTTGTCTTGGGTGGGGCGCGGTCGGGTAAGAGTGCGTTTGCAGAAAAACTGGTTCTGGCAAGCGGTCGTCGCCCTGTTTATTTTGCGACCAGCCAAGTGTTCGATGGCGAGATGGAAGCCCGCGTCGATATCCACCGCCAACGCCGTGGCGACGAGTGGACGCTCGTTGAGGAGCCCCTTGAACTGGTCGATCTCTTGGCAAACCAATCAACCCAAGAAAGCTGTATTCTCGTTGATTGCCTGACGTTGTGGATCACCAATTTGATGATGGCCGAGCGGGCTGTGGACGATGAAGCAGATCGTCTCGTCGCGTTGATAGAAAGCCTCCCGTCGAATGCCAGAATCGTCTTCGTCTCCAACGAAGTCGGACAGGGCATCGTGCCAATGAACAAAATGGCGCGCGATTTTCGCGACCATGCCGGACGTCTTCACCAGAAACTTGCAGCCGCTGTTCCGAACGTGTGGTTCGTCACTGCAGGCCTGCCCCAAAAATTGAAATAGAGCCCCATCATGGACGCCCAGAAAATTCCTGCCACTGTCATCACCGGTTTTCTCGGTGCTGGTAAGACCACGCTTATCCGCAATCTGCTGGCGACCGCCAACGGCAAACGCATCGCGCTCATCATCAATGAGTTTGGTGACCTCGGCGTCGATGGCGATGTTTTGGCCGGTTGCGGAGACGAGACCTGCACGGAAGACGATATTGTCGAGCTGACCAACGGCTGCATCTGCTGCACTGTGGTTGATGATTTCATTCCCACCATCACCAAACTGATGGAGAGTGACCGCCGCCCGGACCACATCGTTATCGAGACGTCGGGCCTCGCGCTGCCACAACCACTGGTAAACGCGTTTAACTGGCCGGAAATCCGCGAGCAGGTGACGGTGGATGGCGTCGTAACTGTAGTGGATTCTGCAGCCGTCGCAGCGGGCCGTTTTGCCCATGACCATGATGCCGTGCAGCATCAGCGCGAGGCTGACGAAAGCCTCGATCACGATAGCCCACTTGAAGAATTGTTCGAGGACCAGATTAACTGTGCCGATCTGATCGTGCTGAACAAGACGGACCTTCTGCCGCTCGCCGCCATGGCTGCGGTGGAGCACGAGGTCATGCACGCTACCAAGCGTAAGCCGAAAATGATCCGTGCGGGCGAGGGCTCTTCGCCCAGCGCCGCCGTGCTTCTGGGCCTCGGTGTCGGCAGCGAAAACGATATGGAAGCGCGGCTTTCCCATCACGAATTGCACCACGCGGACGGCCACGAACACGACCATGATGATTTCGAGAGTTTCGTCGTTTCAGGCGGTGCGGTGGCTGATGTGCCGACGCTGAAAACCGATTTGGCGAAAATCATCGAAGCCAATGACGTGCTGCGTCTCAAAGGCTTTGTCGAAGTGTCCGGCAAGTCCATGCGCCTCGTCGTTCAAGCTGTGGGCAACCGCATCGATACCTATTTCGACCGCGACTGGCAGGCGGACGAGCAACGCGGTTCTCGCTTGGTGGTGATTGGTCAGCACGACATGGATGCGACTGCGATCAACGCTGCCGTTCAGGAAGCGCTGTCGTAAGCCATGCATCTTCTGCTCGCTCAGAAGGGGGCGTTGGCCGACGACGATGAAGCCATCGATCTCGGCCAGACGCCCGGCGATGTGCTGTTCGTCTCCGCCGCCGACACCGAACTTGCAGGCTTGGCTTCGGCGCATGATGGTTCGTTCGAGCTTCGCCTGGCGAACCAGATGCGGCTGGCCCATCCGCTTTCGGTGGACACATGGTGTGAAAATACGGTCGCCACTTCAAAGCTGGTGATCGTGCGTGTGTTGGGTGGTGCGAGCTACTTTGCCTACGGTCTTGACGCGATCTACTCAGCTTGTCGCGCGAATGGTGTCGAGATGATCGCGCTGCCGGGTGACGACAAACCGGACCCGTCGCTGGACCGGTTCAACACAGTGCCGGACGAGGTGCGTCTGGGATTGTGGCAGTTGCTTATGCAGGGTGGACCGGCAAATTTCACCGGATTTCTAGATGCTACTAAAGCGATTGCTGCTGGAACCACGCCGCGCATCGCTGAACCGCAACCACTGTTGAAAGCCGGTGTCTATTGCGCTGGTGAGGTGCGGGGTGATCTAGAAACTTTGCGTGCCAAATGGGTTTCTGACCGCCTTGTTGTACCGATCATTTTCTATCGCGCTTTGATGCAGGGCGGTTCGACAGGACCGGTCGACGGATTGGTAGAAGCGTTGAACGCAGCAGGCTGCAACCCGCTGCCGATCTACATTTCGTCGCTTAAAGACGCTGTGAGCCAAGAGGTCGTTCGCGGACTGTTCGGACAGACCTTGCCGCCGGTCGTCATCAACCTCACCGGATTTGCGGTGTCCACGGTTGAAACCACGCTTGGTGCCGAACGCGTGCCAACGGTGTTGGAAGAAGGCGGTGCTGTGGTGTTGCAGGCCGTGCTGTCAGGAGGCGCGCAAGATGCTTGGGCCGATGGCGCCCAAGGGCTTGGCGCGCGCGACCTTGCGATGAACGTCGCCCTGCCGGAAGTCGATGGCCGCGTGCTGTCCCGCGCTATCGCGTTCAAGGATGCGGCTCGATACGACGACGCAACCCAGTGCAATATCGTGCGTCACGAACCTGTTGCCGACCGGATTTCCTTCGTCGCTCAACTCGCTGCGAATTGGGCACGCTTGCGGGGGACTAAGCCACAGCATCGAAATGTAGCGCTTATTCTGGCCAACTACCCCAATCGTGATGGCCGCCTAGGCAACGGCGTCGGACTGGATACGCCCGCTGGAACGGTGGCGGTGTTGGAGGCTATGGCAGAGGCTGGTTATGCAACCGGCGACGCCTTTGCCGACAGCGAAGCGCTGATGGATTGGCTTCAAGCTGGACCCACCAATGCCGCGCGCGACGGTAGAGAGATCCGCGAGACTCTGTCGTTGGACGCATATGATGAAATGTTCGCAGAGTTGCCGCTGGTCGTGCGCGATGCGGTTATGGAGCGCTGGGGGGAGCCGTCAAGCGACCCCTACATCGATAGCGATCGCTTCGCGCTTCCGCTGTCCCGGTCCGGCAATACCTTCATCGGCATCCAGCCTGCGCGCGGCTACAATATCGACCCGACCGAGACCTATCACTCGCCGGACCTCGTGCCGCCCCACGGCTATTTTGCGTTCTACTTTCATCTGCGTCGGCAGGGCGTTCACGCCACCGTTCATATGGGCAAGCACGGCAATTTGGAGTGGCTTCCCGGCAAGGCGCTCGCGCTATCGCAAGCCTGTTACCCCGAAGCGGTGTTGGGGCCGGTGCCGAATATCTATCCGTTTATCGTCAATGATCCGGGTGAGGGCACGCAGGCGAAGCGGCGAACCGCTGCCGTTATCATCGACCACCTTACGCCGCCGCTAACGCGGGCGGAAAGCTACGGGCCGCTGAAGGAACTCGAAGCGCTGGTGGATGAATATTACGAGGCCTCCGGTGTCGACCCGCGACGGCTGGTCTATCTCAAGAAGGAAATTCTGCAGCTGCTTGAGGTCACAGGTCTCGATAAAGATGCAGGTATCGACGGCGACGATAGCGATACTGCGCTGGAGAAGCTCGACGCCTATCTGTGCGAGCTGAAGGAAATGCAGATCCGAGATGGCCTGCACATTTTCGGGCGCTCGCCAGAAGGGCGGCTGAAGACCGATCTTACCGTTGCACTGGCTCGCGTTCCGCGTGGCTTGGGCGAGGGTGCGGAGGCCAGCCTACAACGTGCGTTAGCCGCCGATCTGCTGGACGACCCGTTTGATCCGCTTGATTGCCCCATGGGCGAAAGTTGGGAAGGTGTGCAGCCCACCGTCTTGCAGACCGTGTCCGAAGACCCTTGGCGCACGAACGGCGACACGGTGGAGCGCATCGAATTGTTGGCCGCAAAGTTGGTGTCCGGCGAACTGGCCTGTCATGTCGATTGGCTTGCAACTCAGGCAGTTTTGGACGGTATCGAAACCCTCATAGCACCTGCTGTTGAAAGTTGTGGCCCTGCTGAACTCGATGGTTTGCTCACAGCACTCGACGGTCGGTTCGTCCCGCCCGGCCCATCCGGCGCACCAACGCGAGGACGGCTTGATGTGCTGCCGACTGGGCGCAATTTCTATTCCGTCGATACCCGCGCCGTTCCGACACCGGCAGCCTGGTATCTGGGCCAAAGGTCCGCCGACTTGTTGCTGCGCCGCCACCGGCAGGAACATGGCGAGTGGCCCGCTGCGCTGGCGCTTTCAGCGTGGGGCACATCGAATATGCGCACCGGCGGTGATGACATCGCGCAGGCATTAGCGTTGATCGGTGTGCGACCCGTGTGGGACCACGGCTCGCGCCGTGTGACCGGAACCGAGATCATCACGCTGGCCGAACTGGGTCGCCCGCGTGTTGACGTGACGCTCCGCATTTCCGGCTTTTTTCGCGATGCGTTTCCTGCCCAGATTGAAATCTTCGATAAGGCGTGCCGCGCGATTGCCGCGCTTGATGAAGACGATGCCGACAATCCTATGGCGGCGCGTGTGAACGCTCAAACGCTCGCGCTGGAAGCCGAAGGCATGGATGCCATTACTGCCCGTCGCAATGCTGGCCATCGTATTTTCGGCTCGAAACCCGGCGCTTACGGGGCAGGCCTGCAAGCGCTTATCGACGAGAAGGGTTGGGTTGATAAAGCCGATCTTGCCGAGGCTTATTTGCAGTGGGGAAGCTACGCCTATGGCGCGAAGGAGGAGGGCGCTCCGGCGCGAGCCGAGTTCGAAAGCCGTCTCGCAAACGTCGATGCTGTGGTTCAAAACCAAGACAATCGCGAGCACGACCTTCTGGATTCCGACGACTATTATCAGTTCGAGGGAGGCATCACTGCTGCGGTCGAAGAATTATCCGGTGAACGCCCTGCGATCTATCACAACGACCATTCACGGCCTGAACGGCCTGTCATTCGCACACTCGATGAGGAGATAGGCCGCGTTGTTCGCGCCCGCGTGGTGAACCCGAAATGGATCGCGGGTGTCATGCGCCACGGTTATAAGGGCGCGTTCGAGATGGCTGCGACCGTGGACTATATGTTCGCCTTCGCCGCCACCACCGGCAGCGTGCGGGACCATCATTTCGATGCCGTTCATGCAGCCTATCTTGGCGATGACGACGTGCGCGATTTCATTGCTGACAAGAATCCCAAGGCACTTGAAGAGATGGTGGACCGGCTATTGGAAGCAATCGAGCGTGGGTTGTGGACACCGCGCTCCAACTCGGCGAAATTCGACCTAGAACAATTAGCGGACCGCGGGTCTGCGGAAGGATCATCTGATGGCTGAAAAATCGAAGACGCTCGAGAACATGACCGAGGAAGAACTGAACGCGCGCCACACCGACAAGATGAAAAAGAAGAAGGCGGCGCGCGACAAGATCATCGCCACCAAGACCCGCGAGAAGGGTCTGGTGATGGTTCACACCGGCAAGGGCAAAGGCAAATCCACCGCCGCTTTCGGTGTCGTTTTCCGTGCACTTGGCAATGGTATGAAGGTTGGTGTCGTGCAGTTCGTGAAAGGCAAATGGCAGACGGGCGAACGGGTGATCCTCGAAAAGCTGGGCGATCAGGTGACCATGACCGCGATGGGCGACGGCTTCACTTGGGAAACGCAGGACCGGCAGCGGGACATCGATGCAGCCCGCGCAGCATGGGAGCGCGCTAAGGAAATGATTATGGACGATGAGCATGACCTCGTGCTGTGTGACGAGCTCAATATCGTGCTGCGATACGACTATCTGCCTGTCGAAGAAATCGTAGAAACCCTGCGCAACAAACCGGAAATGAAGCACGTCATTATTACAGGTCGAAATGCCAAGGATGAACTGATAGACTTTGCCGACCTCGTCACCGATATGACGATGGTGAAACATCCTTTCCGCGATGGCGTAAAAGCGCAGGTCGGGATCGAATTTTAAGAGCGGGCAGACGGCATGGGCATTCTCGACGACATTAAAGAGTATATTTCTGGCAACCCCTCAGTGAAAAAACTATCGGATGATCCGCAACTGACGTCGGAAATTTTGCTGCTCGTCAGGATGATGTTTGCCGACGGTGAACTGACGTCTGAGGAACTGCGCTTCTTCAAACTCATGTGCTCCACCGTCTTCGGCATCCGCGAAGAGGATGTTCCTGAGGTGCTCGCGTATCTTAAAGAGATTGGCTACGAGACCAACGCCCGACAGGCCGCCGGCACCTTCGAACACATGGACCATGCCCGTAAAAAAGAGGTGCTCGTTCACGTGGTTTCCATGGCGCGGGCCGATAATCGGCTCGTCAAGGAAGAGGTCGAGATGATCGCCCGTATTGCGCGCGTGCTCGACGTTTCCGTCGATGAGTTGAAAACCATCGTGTAAAGCAGCCGCCATGTGACGGTTTGCGGCCAACAGTGTCGCGAAAGCGTTTGCGGCGGGACGACTCCCACTATACCAAGACGATAAGTTCGATGGTGCCCCCCAGAAATGGATTTGGGGCTGAAAGCAATTTTCGTGCGGCTGACCCAAATAGGGGGCCAGAACGGAAGCTGTCGCAGAAGTTGCCGGTCTCGATCCGGCGCTTGCCCCTTCGACACGAGATGATCGCAAGGGAGCGTAAGCCAAATGACTGTTCAAGAAAAAATCGGCGTAATGATTTGTGGCCACGGTAGCCGCAACCAGAATGCTATGAAAGAATTCTCCACCGTATCCGAAGGGCTGAAAGGTCGGTTCGGCGATGTGCCAGTGGAATACGGCTATCTCGAATTCGCCAATCCCGTCATTTCCCACGGCCTCGATAAGCTGCGTGATGCAGGCTGCACCAAGGTGCTGGCGGTGCCGGGCATGCTGTTTGCTGCAGGCCATGCGAAGAACGACATTCCCTCTGTGCTGAACACATATCAGGCGCAGAATCCGGGCATGGAAGTGATTTACGGCCGTGAGCTGGGTGTTGATCTGAAAATGATCCGCGCAGCTGCTGCCCGAATTCAAGAAGCGATCGATGCTGCCGACAGTGAGGTTCCGCTGACGGAGACCATGCTGATGGTGGTTGGTCGCGGGTCTTCTGATCCGGACGCGAACTCTAACATCAATAAAATCATGCGGATGTTGTGGGAAGGCTTTGGCTTTGGCTGGGGCGAGGTTTGCTATTCCGGCGTGACGTTCCCACTGGTGGAGCCTGGCCTCGAACATGCGGCAAAGCTGGGCTACCGGCGCATCATCGTCTTCCCGTATTTTCTGTTCACCGGCGTGCTCATCAAGCGCATCTACGGGTTTACCGATGAAGTTGCGGCTCGGCATGCCGACATCGAATTTCTGAAGGCTGGTTATCTTGGAAGCCACGAACTCGTGCTTTCGACATTTGTTGACCGGGTGAACGAGATCGAGGCCGGACAGAACGTGATGAACTGCCAGATGTGCAAATATCGCGAGCAGGTTCTGGGCTTTGAAGATCAGGTTGGCTTGGCGCAGGAAAGCCATCACCACCACGTCGAAGGTATTGGCGGCGGGTTGGAAAATTGTCCCTGTAAGGGGGATTGCGATGCGTCTTGCCGCGATGAGCAGTTCTGCAAGGAGCACGGCTTGAAATGGACGCCATTGCATTCTCACGATCATGCACATGATCACACCCATGGCGACGGGCATAGCCACGACCATTCGCACTCCCATGATGACGGGCACCACCACCACCCGTACCCCCACGCTGACCATCCTCTGGGGCCCAACAGCATGACCCGCACCAGCCCGAACCTGAAAAAGGACTGATGCCTCTCTACGACCGCCATGTGATTGTCGACTGGTCTGCGGCCAACACGCCGAAGCGTGGGCGGGATTCCATCTGGCTGTGCGCGATGGAAATCGCCAAGGGGCAGGTGAGCGAGACCGCGCTGGAAAACATTTCCACCCGCGATCAGGCAATGACGCGGTTATACGAGATGATCGACGAGGCGCTGGCGGCTGACAAGCGGCTGTGCATCGGGCTCGACTTCGCCTTCGGATACCCGCGTGGCGGCGCCAAACGTATGACGGGCCAAGGACGTTGGGATAAGGTCTGGAACCATCTCGCGGCTCAAGTTGAAGACGATGACACGAACAAGTCGAACAGGTTCGATTTAGCCGCGCGGCTCAATCGTGAGACTTTCGATGATCTCCAAGGTCCGTTCTGGGGGCTGCCCAACGGGCACAACGGTCGATATCCGGGCCTAGGGCCGAAACGCCCAAGCTACGATGCGCTGCCTGAAAAAAGGCTGGTGGAGCAACGCGTGCCACGCGCTCAACCCGTTTGGAAACTTGCTTATACGGGGTCCGTTGGGAGCCAGACTTTGCTTGGCATTGCACGACTTGCTGCCTTGCGGGCGCGGTACGGGTCTAAGGTTGCGGTCTGGCCGTTCGAGACGGATTTTGCTGAAAAATTGGAAGCGCCCGTTCTCATAACCGAGGTCTATCCTTCGCTCATGGCTGCGCGGGCGGAAAGCGGTTTGCCGAAGGATGCAATTCAGGTTCGGACGCTGTGCAGCCGTTTCGCTGGTCTCGATAGCCGCGATGGATTTGCTGAACACCTCGCTTGCCCATCATCTTTGAGCGATGATGACCGTAAGATCGTGCTGGCTGAAGAAGGCTGGATTGTCGGCGCATCGACAGGTCTTGCCGACCCTGACAAAGCGGGCATCGTGCCTGCCATGCGACAATCTGCGAACCGCCCGCAGCCGGTGCATGTCGCACAGCGATCAATGGACTATGTGTCCGGTCCGGCTGCCATTTATCGCGCATCATTCGAAGAGGTTCAGCAGGACGAGCGACTGGCGAAACTGTCCGGGAATATGAGGACCGTGGCGACCCGGCTCATCCACTCATGCGGCATTCCGGATATCGTGGAAGACCTTGATTGGTCGAAAGGCGCAGCGGCTGCTGGAAAGGTTGCGCTGCAACGTGGGGCTAACGTGTATTGCGATGTCGAGATGGTTCGAAACGCGATTATCGCGAAGAATCTGCCGTCCCTCAATCCGTTGGTCTGCACGCTCAACGACACTGGTGTCGAGGAACATGCCCGCACCATTTCCAACACGCGGTCTGCAGCAGCGGTGGATTTCTGGGGCGAAGATTTGCACGGTGGCGTGGTCGCTATCGGCAATGCGCCCACGGCTCTGTTTCGCCTGCTGGAACGGCTGAAAGAAACCGGCGAGAAGCCGATCCTCATCATCGGCATTCCGGTGGGCTTTGTTGGCGCTGCGGAGTCCAAGCAGGCGTTGGCTGAGTCAGGCCATCCCTTCATCACTGTGCACGGAAAACGCGGTGGCTCGGCCATGGCAGGTGCTGTCGTCAACGCACTTGCGGGAGGCTTGAACTGATGTCGAATGAGACAGATGGACTGTCGATGAAGGTGATGGCGAACGGCTGGTACGGCCTGTCCTTCGGTTTGCTGATCGGGCTGTTGATGCGCGCGCCGGGGGCCGATGCCGTAGAGCCTGCTTTCGCAATCAACCTATGCGTCATGGCTGCGCTTTGGCTCGGCATCGCAATCGGAAACCCCACCAGCAAAAGCCGCGCTTATGCAGATATTGCTGCCGCTACAGCGACTTTCGTTTTGGCAGCTGTGGCGTTGCGGACCGAACCGATGCTGATGATCGCCGGATTTCTGTTCCAGACTTGGTGGAGCCTTGAACACCGTTCGGCCCGCTGGGGTGTCATCGGCCCGGTCTGGTTTCTCATCTTCGCATCGATGGCCAATCTCGGTTTTGCCATCGCATTGTTGGCACTGCTGACGGTGTTTTGATGGTTGCGCCTTGGTTGCATATCATCGGCATCGGCGAGGACGGTATCGCCGGACTGGCTGAATCTGCGCGGCGCGCGCTGGAGGAAGCCGAGGTCATCATTGGCGGTGATCGTCATCACGAACTTGCGGCCAACGTTACGGCAGAACGGATGCGTTGGCCGTCGCCGTTCAATGCGATGATCGACACGATCCGCGCGCAGAGCGACCGCAAGCCGGTTATTCTGGTGACGGGCGATCCGCTTTGGTATTCCGTCGGTGCACGTATCACGAAAGCTATTCCGGCAGACGAAATCCGCTTTCATCCGCAGCTTTCCGCTTTTCAATGGGCTGCTGCGCGGATGGGGTGGAGCATTGCGGATTGTGAGACTGCGACCGTTCACGGTCGAGCTGCCAGCCAGTTGCTACCTCACCTTGCCCCTAACATTCGCATTCTGCTTTTGACAAAAGATCGAACGACGCCCGCCACGGTGGCGGCTTTGTTGAATGAATGGGGCTTTGGCGAGAGCCGCATGACGGCACTTGCGGCATTAGGTGGGGAAGCGGAACAGCGCTTTGATGGCCTGGCAGTGGATTGGGCGCACGATGTGCCGGACTTCCACACGCTCGCGATCGAATGTGTGGCTGGGCCGGATGCCCGCTGGTATCCGCGTGGCGGCGGTCTGCCGGATGACGCTTTCGAGCATGACGGACAGATGACCAAGCAGGATGTGCGCGCCGTTACGCTGGCTAAACTTGCGCCATATCCGGACGCGATGTTGTGGGACATTGGTGCAGGGTGCGGGTCGGTGAGTGTCGAATGGATGCGCGCCGCGCGTGGTGCGGTGGCGTATGCGGTCGAACCAAAAGCGGAACGTCGTGCGATGATCGTCACCAATTCCGTCGCATTGGGAACCGAGAAAATTATCGTGGTCGAAGGCAAAGCGCCCGCCGTCTGTGCCGAACTTCCCCCACCGGATGCCGTGTTCATTGGCGGTGGAGCTACCACGCCCGGAGTGTTTGAAGCTGCATGGTCGGCGCTTCGCCCCGGCGGACGTTTGGTTGCTAATGGCGTGACGCTGGAAACCGAAAGCCGATTGGCCGATCTTCACCGCGAACACGGTGGCGAGATGGCTCGAATTGCTGTGCAGAAAGCGGAAGCTGTCGGCCCATATCGCGGCTGGCGCGCCTCCATGCCGGTGACACAGTGGTGCGTCGTCAAACCTATGGGAGAAGACGAATGACCGGCACTCTTTACGGCTTGGGTGTCGGTCCGGGTGATCCTGAATTGCTGACGCTGAAGTCTCATCGCATTCTCACGTCATCTCCTGTTGTTGCTTACCCAGCGCCGGATGATGGCGTGAGTTTCGCGCGTTCCATCGTGGCGGAATTCCTGCACAATGATCAGGTGGAATTTCCTATAATCGTTCCCATGCGGGTGGAGCGGTTTCCGGCAAAAGATGTTTACGATCAAGCGGCTCTTGGAATCGCATCGCATCTTGATTCAGGTCGTGATGTCGCGGTGCTCTGCGAGGGTGATCCGTTCTTCTATGGCTCGTTCATGTATCTCTATGAACGATTGGCCGGTCGTTATCCGGTGCAAACTGTGCCGGGGGTTTCTTCGTTGATGGCATCGGCTGCGCGGTTGGGACGTCCCCTCGCTGCGCGCAATGATGTGCTCACCGTGGTTCCCGGGCCGAGTGATGACGATACCATTCGTGGGCATTTGCAGAGCGGTGACGCCTTAGCTTTCATCAAGGTCGGTCGCCATCTGGAACGTCTGTGCGGGTTGATTGCCGAGGCAGGTTTGACCGGGCAGGCGGCTTATCTCGAACGGGTCACTCTACCTGCCGAACGGATCACGCCGTTGTCCGATGTGCCTGAGGGCGCCGCGCCGTATTTTTCGATCATTCTGCTTTATCGCGGAGCTGAAGACTGGATCACCAGATTGCCGGTTGCGAGCGCGTGAGTGCAAGACCCGTGATTGTTGCGTTGACCGATGCGCCTGTCTTGTCTGCTTTGCGTGAGGCAACGGGTGCACGTGTCCACGGACTGGAAGGTCGTGTGAGCAACGCTGATGTATCGTTCTCGCAAACGAAGCAGCATCTTCAGCATCTCTTTCGCGACGGGCATTGCATCATTGCTGTTATGGCGACGGGGGCGGTGGTGCGATTGCTGGCGCCTGTCATCGGTGAAAAACAAACCGACCCTCCGGTGATCGCCGTTGCAGAAGACGGGTCGAGCGTCGTGCCGCTGTTGGGCGGTCACCATGGGGCAAACCAGATGGCGCGGGTGCTGGCTGAAAAATTGAACGGCCACGCTGCGATTACCACTGCTGGTGATTTGCGTTTCGGCCTTGCCCTGGATTGCCCACCGAAACCGTGGGTGCTGTCCAATCCTGAGCAGGCGAAGGACGTGATGGCGGCTTGTCTGGCCGGACAAGCGGTTTCCGTGGACGGTGAGCTGGCCATGGATGCTGATTGGGTCCGCGAAGGTGATCTTACTTTCAGCGACAACGCACCAGTGCGCCTGACGTTCGATAAACGCGCGTTCGAAGCTATGCCGCACCAGCTTATCTATCGGCGGGCAGACCATGTTCTTGGCCTTGGTTGTGAGCGTGGTGCGCCTCTGGATCAGGTTCGTTCGCTGGCGCTTGATGCGCTTGAACAGGCCAACCTACATCGCGATGCCCTCGCTTGCTTGGCGACCATCGACCTGAAGGCAGATGAAGCTGCGTTGAACGACCTTGCTGTTGAATGGAACTTGCCGCTCAAGCTGTTTTCTGTGGAACGGTTGGAACAGGAAACGCCGCGTTTGGTGCATCCTTCCGACGTGGTTTTCGCTGAAGTGGGTTGCCATGGTGTGTCCGAAGGCGCAGCGCTGGCGAGCGTCGGGCAGGGTGGTGAATTGATCTTGCCGAAAATCAAATCAGCCCGCGCAACGGCCGCGCTGGCAAGGGGAAATGTCATGGATATCGAACAGGCAGAAGCGCGTTCAAGGGGCAAGTTGTTCGTCGTGGGCATTGGCCCCGGCAAAGACGATTGGCGTTCGCCCGAAGTGACATCAATGGTGTCGCAGGCAACCGATTTGGTGGCCTATTCTCTTTATCTCGATCTGCTTGGACCGCTGACTGAAGGCAAGACCCGCCACGACTTCGACCTTGGTGCGGAAGAGGACCGCGTTCGCCATGCGATGGAATTGGCGGGGCAGGGCAAGGATGTGGCGCTGGTCTGCTCCGGCGATGCGGGCATCTACGCCATGGCGACACTGGTGTTCGAGCTGATGGATGATGGCGATTTGTCGGACGCGGCCAATCGTATCGAAGTGCAGGTCTCGCCCGGAATTTCCGCTCTGCAAGCTGCAGCTGCTCGTGCTGGTGCGCCGCTGGGGCATGATTTCTGCACGATTTCATTGTCGGATCTTCTTACCCCTTGGGAGATGATCCAGAAGCGTGTGCGTGCCGCGGCTGATGGCGACTTCGTTATCGCATTCTACAATCCCGTTTCCCGCCGCCGTCGCACGCAACTGGCGTGGGCGCGGGATGTTTTGCTGGAGCAGCGGGGTCATCATGCGCCTGTCGTTCTGGCGACCAATCTTGGGCGTGAGGGTGAACTTGTTCGTATTGTACCACTGGGTGAATTGCTGGTGGATGATGTTGATATGCTCACCGTCGTCATCGTCGGGTCGAGCGACAGCCGTGTCGTGAAAACCGGCGATGGCAAAAGCTACGTTTACACACCGCGCGGTTACGCCGCCAAGGATACCTCCCGCATAGGAAATGCAGCATGACCGTTTATTTCATCGGCGCTGGCCCCGGCGCGCCGGACCTCATCACAGTGCGCGGATTGCGGCTTATCGAGAACTGTCCGGTTTGCCTTTACGCAGGTTCGCTCGTGCCTGAGGAAATCGTGGCCGCTGCGCCTGCTGATGCGTTGGTGATGGATACCGCGCCCATGCATCTGGATGCGATCATAGAAGAGACCCGCAAGGCACATGAAGCCGGTCACGACGTTGCCCGTGTTCATTCCGGCGACCCGTCGATCTACGGCGCGACGGCGGAACAGATGCGGCGCTTGGATGCGCTGGATATTCCTTATGAAGTTGTGCCCGGCGTCCCCGCATTTGCTGCTGCGGCTGCTGCGATGAAAACGGAGCTTACGCTGCCCGAAATCGCGCAGACGGTTATCGTTACCCGCACCGGAATGAAGGCATCTTCCATGCCGGAAGGTGAGCAGTTGGAGGTGCTGGGCAAATCCGGCGCAACGCTGGCCATTCATCTGTCGATCCGCAATCTTGTTTACGTACGCGAAGCGCTGGAGCCATATTACGGCGCAGACTGCCCGGTGGTCATCGCCTATCGCGCGACGTGGCCGGATGAACTTTATATCCGCACTACGCTGGCGGGAATGAAAGAGGCGGTGCGCGAGGCCAAGATCACCCGCACGGCACTCATCATGGTCGGTCCGGTGCTGGGCGATGTGGAGTTTCGTGACAGCGACCTCTACAACAAAGACTACTCCCACGTGCTGCGGAACCGCGGCAAAAAGAAGCGTGAGGCTGCTTAGGCTGCGATAAACGAGGGTACGATGGCTGACAAAAAACGGGTTCTCATTACTGGCGCTGCGGGCGGTATCGGCCTCGCGTTGATCGAGTATCTCGAGGACAAAGGGTTTTATGCCCTCGTCCACGTTCGCGACCGTGCACGTGCTGAAAAGCTGGTGGGTAACTATGGCCGCACAGCTGTTTGGGGCGATCTCACCAAGCCGGATGAAATTCAGGCTCTGGCTGAACAGGCGATTGCTGCCGGACCTCTGGATTGGATCATCCACAATGCTGGAATTTTGACCACCAGCACAGCCAAAGGTGGACACGGTGTCGGGCTGCACGGCGAGGTTAATGTTATCGCGCCAATGGTGTTAACCCGTGCGCTGGCATCTCACATGGCAAAAACATCCAGCGATCCGGTTGTTACTGTTGTGTCGTCATCAGCCGCCAACATGGCGCGGGCGCATGACTATGCCTCTTTGGCTGAACCGGATGGCTCATCGCTATTTGGGCATTATGCGGTGTCGAAAGCGGCGGCCAATGCTGCTGTTGTACGCCTTGCGGAAGAGTTTTCGGCGTTGCGTATTTACTCGACAGAGCCTGGATTTGTGAAGACTGACATGACAGCTGGTAACTCCCACATGCCGTCGACTTTGCGCTGGGCGTCCAAAATTATCGCATCAACTCCGGAGCGTGCAGCGCGGCGATGCTTTGCCTATCTGCTGGAGAACAACCCTCCGACCGGTTCGGTCATTCAAAAGGGTAAGGTTTTTAAAGACGCCAAGGCCGTTTGGCGAAGTGCGGAAGGGCAGGGCAATCTGTCTGCGTTGCTAAAAGCCGCAGGTCTGCCGAGCTAAAAGCTTCGTTAGCTTTTCGGCCGTTTCACCATGACGACAGGAATGTTTAACAATCGGGCGGCCTCAATTTTGGCGTAAGCACCGGCGCCGCCGGAGTTGCGGCAAACGATGGTGTCGACATTGTTTGCCTTCAGAAATGCCTCTTCAATTTCTGCCTCAGCAGACGGGCGAGACAGCACCAGCTTGAAATCTGCAAATGCGAGATCATGCACAGGTGGGTCGATCATCCTGATTATGAAACGAACGTTGGTTCGATTTTCGAATGCCTCCAGATATTGCGATCCAAGTGCCAACAGAACCGTGCTTCCGGCACGTAAATTTGCAGCTGCAGACTTCAAGTCGGCCACGGAGTGCCAAACATCACCTTCAACCGGCTGCCATATTTGCCGCTGATTTCGTTCGAACACGACGCCCGTCGCCTTTGCTGCCAGGGACGCATTGCGGCTTATAGTCTCCGCAAAGGGATGCGTGGCATCGATCAGGCGGGTGATATGGTTCTCCGCGATCCATTGAGCCAGCCCATTTGCGCCGCCAAAACCACCGACGCGCAACTTACCTTTCACCTCTCGCGGTTCCTTCGTTCGTCCGGCAAGCGATGTCGTGACGTCATGGCCTTCCGCCACCAGTTTCGCGGCCAACGCTACAGCTTCGCGCGTTCCGCCTAACAGCAGGATACGGTCAGCGCTCACGGGCAATGACCTCGCCCTGTCGGTCGACGATAAGAACTTCCACATCAACTGCTGCGCCGCGCAAGATACCCTTTACGATTGTCAAAGCTTCACGAGCGACATCTTTTGGCAGGTCGATTTCCATTGATTGCGCCATGGTCAGCACTTCGGCTGCCGTGTTTGCGCCTAGAATTTGGTCGCGGATAATTTTCTTCATCGCAAGGCTGGGCATGTCTTCGATCAGGCGGTCCACCCGACCGGCAAGCCACATAAAATCCACTTGGCTGCGGCCGGAATGGAGATCCAACGCGCCCTGTGCAAGCTTAGTGAACTTCGCAAAACCGCCCGCTAACGTGATCGCAGGAACTGGATGTACGCGCAAATATTTCAGCAATCCGCCGGCAAAGTCACCCATGTCTAAAAGTGCTGTTTCGGGCAATTCGTAGATGCGCTGTGCGGCGTCTTCCGACGTTGAACCTGTCGCTGCAATAACTCGTTCGTAACCGGCTTCGCGCGCGACATCTATGCCGCGGTGGATAGAGTGAATCCAAGCGGCGCAAGAAAACGGATGCACGATGCCGGTGGTTCCAAGAATGGAAAGTCCCCCGACGATACCGAGCCTGCCGTTCCATGTTTTTTCTGCCATCGCAGCACCGTCGGGGACGGAGATCGTGATTTCGAGATCGGGCGACATCAGATGATCACCGCAAAGTTCGGCCACGACATCGCGCATCATTTGGCGTGGAACCGGGTTGATTGCCGGTTCTCCGGGCGGGATGGGCAGGCCTGCTTTGGTGACCATGCCCACACCTTCGCCCGCGCAAAAGACGACACCTGATCCTTCAGGCAGCGGGCGCACTGTTGAGATGATAGTGGCGCCGTGGGTGACGTCTGGATCGTCGCCTGCATCCTTCACGATCCCCGCGCTAGCGCCTGCCTCGTTGAGGCTTTCGTAACACAGCGGAAAAGCTGGTGTTTCGCCCTTTGGTAGGGTGATCGTCACGGGATCGGGAAACTCGGCGGTGATCAGCGCTGTCAGCGCTGCTTTAGTTGCAGCGGTCGCGCACGCACCCGTGGTCCAGCCGCGTTTTAAAGGGGTATCGGAACTGGGTTTGTCGCGCGCCATGCCTGACCTATAGGCGACATAAATGGTGCGCAAAAGCGCTGGTTTCATTCTGCCTTCCGGTGCATTATCGCGCTATGACTGAGGGGTTCGCAAATTTGCCGATTTTAGAAGCCGGCCACGTGTGGCTGGTGGGTGCCGGGCCGGGTGATCCCGGGCTGCTAACTATGCACGCGGTCAACGCGCTGCGGCAGGCGGATGTGATCGTCTATGATGCGCTGGTAAACGAAGCGATCCTCGATCTGGCAGCACCGAATGCCCAGCGCGAATACGCAGGAAAACGTGGGGGCAAGCCTTCACCAAAGCAGCGTGATATTTCGTTGAAGCTAGTCGAATTGGCCCGTGCGGGTAAGCGCGTCTGCCGCTTGAAGGGAGGCGACCCTTTCGTCTTTGGGCGCGGTGGTGAAGAAGCGCTAACGTTGGTGGAGCACGATGTTCCCTTCCGCATCGTGCCGGGTATCACTGCGGGAATCGGTGGCCTTGCCTATGCGGGCATTCCCGTAACCCACCGCGATACCAATCAGGCCGTTACGTTTTTGACCGGCCACGATGCTGGCGGTGTGGTGCCTGATGCAATCGACTGGACGAGCGTTGCAAAAGGCTCTCCGGTGATCGTGATGTACATGGCGATGAAACATCTTGATGCGATTGCATGCCGACTGATGGCCGCAGGCCGCTCACCGCAAGAGCCGCTGGCGCTAGT
Source organism: Ahrensia sp. R2A130 (assembly GCF_000179775.1). Lineage (GTDB taxonomy): Bacteria > Pseudomonadota > Alphaproteobacteria > Rhizobiales > Rhizobiaceae > Pseudahrensia. Next base: position 750,520 of record NZ_AEEB01000003.1, on the reverse strand, counting down.
ATGCAATGCCGCCACCGACGCCATGCAGGTACACGAAACGACACTGGCTGAGGTTGCCACCGCCGATGGGTTGGTACGCCTTAAAGAACTTGGTCTTGCCCCGCCCGCCATCGTCGTCATTGGCGAAGTGGTGCGCATGCGCGCCGCGTTGGATTGGATGGGTGCGCTGGATGGCAAGGTACTCACCAGCGACCCGCTCGACATGCGTGGCCGCGCTGAAAGCGCCTAAGCCTGCAATGGGCTCGTCGTGAACTTCCAACGAGGTTTCATGATCGCTGCACCGTCTTCCGGCAGTGGCAAAACCATCGTGACGCTGGGACTTTTGCGAGCGATGCGAAATGCCGGTTTCGCCGTTCGCGGGGCAAAGTCTGGTCCTGACTATATCGATCCTAAGTTCCACGAAGCAGCTTGCGGACATGCGAGCGTCAATCTCGATAGCTGGGCGATGCGGTCCGAGTTGATCAAAGGCTTGGCATCAGGCGATGGAACGCTCGTGGTGGAAGCTGCGATGGGATTGTTTGATGGCGCGGCGGACGGTTCCGGCAGCGCTGCCGATCTTTCGATTCAGCTTGGTTTACCGGTGGTGCTGGTGGTGGATGCGGCGCGTCAATCGCAATCCATCGCTGCGCTGGTGTCGGGATTTGTGAACTTCAGAAGTGATGTTCAGATTGCGGGCGTCATTCTCAATCGGGTGGGTAGTGATCGCCACGATTCGATGTTGCGAGCGGCGCTGGCGCAAATCGAAATGCCTGTTTTCGGCAGCATCAAACGTGATAACCGGCTCGAATTACCGTCTCGGCATTTGGGGTTGGTTCAAGCGCAAGAACGGTCTGATCTTGAGAAATTTATGCAGAATTCCGGAGAAATCGTCGGCAATTCTGTAAATATGAATGCTTTGGATAATTTAGGACGTGATTTCAAAGGTCTGTACGAGAAAACGTCAATTCCGCCGCTTGGACAACGCATTGCAATCGCGCGCGATGAGGCTTTCTCATTCGTCTATCCGCACATGCTGGAAAGCTGGCGCGAGCAGGGCGCAGAGCTTCAATTCTTCTCGCCGCTCGCCGATGAGGCGGTGCCAAACCACGTCGATGCCGTTTTTCTACCGGGTGGATATCCTGAGTTGCATGCACAGAGATTGTCTAACGCTTCCAAATTTCATCCTTCGCTTAATCAAGCAGCTGCTCGGTCTGCAATCATTTATGGCGAGTGCGGAGGCTATATGGTTTTGGGAGAAGCCTTGATTGATGCGGATGGCGCCCCGCATCAAATGGCCGGTTTGTTGCCCGTCACGACCAGCTTTGCCGAACGAAAACTATCGCTCGGTTACCGCAACGCGCGGCTTCTGTCGCAGCTTGGACCGATACCAGCGGGTAGTGTTTTAGCGGGGCACGAGTTTCACTATTCCACTGTTGTGGCGCAGGAAAATGATAGACCGCTTTTTGCAGCAAGTGATGCTTTGGGACAGGATTTAGGCCAGCTAGGGTTGCAACGGGGCAGCGTCTCCGGTTCCTATCTGCACATGATCGATTTGCGACCGGAGGCTGCATGAAGGCGCTTGAACATGGCGGACGGCTTGACGCTGCAATCGCGAAGCATGGCGGTACAGCAAAGCAGTGGTTGGATCTTTCAACCGGCATAAACCCACGCGGTTATCTTGTTGGAGAAGTGCATCCCGACGCTTGGGCGCGTCTACCGGATACTGCGCGTTGGACAGCCGCGGTGGAGGCTCAACGCCATTCCTGCGAAGCGCCGCAACAGGCCGGGATTTCACTTGCGCCAGGCACGCAGATGCACATCCAGCAACTGCCTACGCTGTTCAAGCCTCAACCGGTTGCTATCGTTGGTTTCACCTATCAGGAGCACGCCCATTGCTGGAAGCGGGCAGGGCACAATGTTCTCATTACCGATGGATTGGAAAGTGCGAAGGCGACAGCGCGGATCATAATTGTCGTGAACCCAAACAATCCCGATGGCCGGCAATACGACCCCGATGAGTTGGCAGCTCTTGGTCGCAGCCTTGGCAGCAAGGGTGGTTTGCTGGTGGTTGATGAGAGTTTTGGTGATGTTGCACCAGACTTAAGCGTTGCGCCGCAAACCGGATTTGACGGGCTGGTAGTTCTTCGCTCCTTGGGAAAATTTTACGGTCTGGCTGGTGTGCGCTTTGGTGCTGCAATTGGCGCACCTGCTCTCACAGACAAGTTGGACGAAACGCTCGGCCCGTGGTCGGTATCCGGCCCAGCGCTTGATTTGGCTGCTCGCGCGCTGTCCGACCGGACATGGCGCACGCGTATGCGCCGCAAATTGAAGGCTGACCGTGACGACCTTGAAGCGACGTTGAAAGAGCGCAGCTTCAGGCTACTTGGCGGTACAAATTTATTCGTGCTGGTGGAAACTTCGCAGTCCAAAGCGCTTGCCGAGCACTTGGCTGGACATCGCATTCTGGTGCGTCAGTTTTCTGCCAAACCTGATTGGGTGCGTTTCGGTTTGCCGGGTTCGCTGCCCGCATTGAAACGTCTGGCAAAGGCGCTGGATGGAGCTCCTGGTTCGGTAGCGGTGTAGTTATGCTTCTACTTGCCTGCGCCATTGCGCTCGACATGGCGGTGGGCGACCCCGATTGGTTGTGGCGTCGTGCGCCCCATCCTGTTGTCTGGATTGGTAAGTTGATCGGCTGGGTTGATGACGTTCAACATCGTTTGTTCCGGTCCGTCACTTTTCAGTTCGCTGTAGGCGCTTGGTTATTGCTTGTTCTTGCCGTGATCGCATTTCTGATCTGGCTTTTGGTCACCACAATTCAAGCGGTTTTTCCCATTTTTGGCTGGTGTTTCGAACTGCTGATTGTCGCGGTGCTGATCGCGCAGAAGAGCCTTTCAGACCACGTTGCGGCGGTGGCTGATGGTTTGCAAAATAACGGTCTGACCGGTGGACGCATTGCCGTTGCAATGATTGTCGGGCGCGATGTCGAGAAACTGGATGAGACCGGCGTGGCGGCTGCGGCCATCGAAAGCTGCGCCGAGAATTTTTCAGACGGTGTTGTTGCTCCAATCCTTTGGTACGCAATTCTGGGCCTTCCCGGCATCGTATTTTATAAGGCGGTGAACACTGCAGACTCGATGATCGGACATCGCGATCCTCGTCATGAATGGTTTGGAAAGCCTGCTGCCATTTTGGACGACTTGCTCAATTGGCCTGTAGCAAGACTGTCCGCGCTCTTGGTGTTTTTTGTCTCATTGTTGGGGACTGCTTCAGCTTCCGTCCAAGATATTTGGAAGGTCACATTGCGTGATGCCCGCACCCACCGCTCGCCCAATGCCGGTTGGCCTGAGGCTGCGTTCGCCGCAAGCCTTGGCATCGCGCTCGGCGGACCTCGCATCTACCATGACGGACCTGTCGATGCGCCATATTTGAACCCGCAGGGGCTGCGCTCATTTGGTGTAGGCGAGATCAGGCGCGCGATTTCACTCTTGTGGCGTTGCGCCTTTTTGATTCTTGGCGCCGTCATCCTTGTCTGTCTCACTGTCCTGCTCAGCTAGCGGTCGAGGCTGAACCGGGCCGTTCGCCAGCACTTGTGCGATTGCAGTCTCATCGTCTTCGAAGTCGATCTGCATGACGGGGTTCTCCACCAGATCGACGATGCGCTTCACCATTTTACTGTCGGGTTTCCTCAGCTTATCTATGATCGTGAAGTGGTTTGCGTTGTCGAGAATTTTTGTCTCGCAAGACGTGCCAAGCATCGACCACCGCCGAGTAATTGCCCTGCTCTGACGATGGTATTCATCGCTTTCTTTATCCCCAACCCAAGCCTGAAACCGGTGCAGCGGAGGTGGCATCCAATCCAGCGGGCTAGAGGCGCGTGCGCTCTCGATATCCATTCCAAGCGCGTCGTTTATCGGCGTTTGCAACAATGGAGCGAGGTCGTAGAGACCGGAGATTCCCATGGCGGATTGCACGAGGTCTTCCGGTAGATCGGGGTGAATGCCCGGCCAGTCGGTAGCCAACATACAGGCCGCTAAATGTCCGCCTGCGGAATGGCCGGTGACGGTGAGTGGACGTTTGTAGGTTTGATAAAGAACGAGGCATGCGCGGCGCATTTCGTTTATGATGCCGGAAATCGTAATGTCCGGTGCAAGCGTGTAGGAAGGCAGAGCGACAGCCATTCCATTGCCCAAAAGACCTTCCGCCATATGGCTGAAGGCCGAGCGGTCCAGCCGCTGCCAGTAGCCACCGTGGATGAAGACAACAATGGGCGACGTTCGCGCATTGCCCACTTCATCGTCCGGCCAAAACAGGTCCATTTTGTTGCGGGTCTCAGGGCCGTAGGCGAGGTCGTATTCGGCGTCTAAACCTTTGGTCGCGCGGAAGTTTGCAGCGTCTTCGATATAGGCGTCGATGAGCTCTGCAGAGTTTTCGACGCGGCCTGAATTGTCGTATTCGGCTGCGTAATCTGGTCTGGTCATGCGTCGTTCTCCGCTAGGGCTATAGCTCGGGCTAGATCAGGAGTGGCTGCCACCAGAGCCTTGGCAGCATTGCTTTGCGGCGCGTCGAAAACGCTGTTGCAAGCCCCACGTTCGACGATACGCCCCGCATCCATTACCATCACTTCATCGCAGATCGCCCGCACCACGCCAAGGTCATGGCTGATGAACAACCACGCGATACCAAGGCGGTGGCGAAGATCTGCGATCAGATCCAGAATTTGCGCCCGAATTGAAACGTCCAACGCGGAGACCGGCTCGTCGGCAACGATCAGTGAGGGGCGCGTGATGAGCGCACGGGCCAGCGCCAAACGCTGCCGCTGCCCGCCAGAAAATTCGTGGGGGTAGCGGTGCAGGCTGTCGGCGGGCATGGCGACTTCTGCAAGAGCATCCAGCACGCGCTGACGACGTTCGTCCGCGCTCAGTTTTGGTTCCAGATGAAGCGGTTCGGCGATGAGACGTTCTACCGTGTGGCGTGGATCGAAAGAACTGCCGGGGTCTTGAAACACGGCTTGAACGGCACAGCGTACGGGCCGCATGGCGGCTTGATCTGCTGTGGCAATATCAGTGCTATTGATCAGGATCGAGCCGTTTGTCGGTTTGTCCAGCGCGAGTATCATCTTTGCCAGCGTGGATTTTCCGCAGCCTGACGCACCAACGAGACCGAGGCTTTCGCCCGCGCGAATATTGAAGCTGACATCATCGACCGCGCGAAATGGTTTGCCCTTTTGGAACAGGCTTTGGCGTGGTGTGGAGTAGTCGCGGGTGATGTTCTGAACTTGAACGATGGGCGCAGCAACCAACGCAACATTGGCAGGCTTCAGCGCTGGCCGGTGGGTCGAAGCTGCTGCCAATTTCGCCGTATAGGGATGAGCCAGCGACCGCAGCACGCTCTTTGTGGGGCCGTGGTCGACAATCTCACCCTCGCGCATGACGATCAAGTCGTCCGCCATATCCGCCACCACAGCGAGGTCGTGGGTGATAAGCATGAGCGCCATGCCGCTGTTTTCTACGCGGGCGCGCAGAAGATCGAGAATTTGTGCCTGCAGGACGACATCGAGCGCGGTGGTGGGCTCGTCTGCGATGAGCAGATCGGGCGATTGGGCGCAGGCCATGGCGATGGCGACACGCTGGCGTTGACCGCCGGAAAGTTGGTGCGGAAAACGACCCAACGGGAACCGCTCAACCGGAAGCCCTACGTCTGCCATGAGCTTTGCCGCTTGCCGGTGCGCTTCGCTTTTTGATGCGCCGGTGTGCAGGCATATGCCTTCTGCGATTTGATCGCCGATGGTGTGGACGGGGTTCAATGCCGTCATGGGCTCTTGAAAAATCATGGCGATGTCGTCGCCCCGCAAGTCCTGCATCAATTCGTCTGGGGCATTCAGGAGGTCGTGTTCTGCGAAATTGATGCTGCCTGTGGTGTGAGAACCCAGCGGTAGAAGCTGCATCACGGACAGCGCCGTCATGGATTTTCCCGAACCGCTTTCGCCGACGATGCCGAGGGTACGCCCCGGTTTCGCCTCCAGCGAAATGCCGCTCAGGATTTTGCTGCCGCCGATGCTGAGATGCAGATCGTTTATGGTTAGGCTCACGAGCGCAGCCTCGCCAGTTTCGGGTCGAGTGCATCGCGCAGGCCATCGCCCAGAAGGTTGAGGCCGAGCACGGTGACGACGATGGCAATGCCCGGCGCGATGGCCATATGGGGCGCGAAGCTCATCATCGTTTGCGCTTCGTTCAACATGCGGCCCCAACTGGGGAAGGGCGGTTGCGTACCGAGGCCGACATAGGCGAGGCCTGCCTCCTGAAGGATGCCCAACGCGAGTGCGATGGTGGCCTGGACGATCAGAATATCAGCGATGTTCGGAACGATATGTTCCACCGTGATGCGCGCCGAGGATTTGCCGGACACACGGGCGGCGGCGATGAAGTCTCGTTGCCACAGGGCCAGCGCTCCGCCACGTGAAAGCCGCGCAAAGACGGGAATGTTGAATATGCCGATGGCGATGATCGCGTTGATCGCACCGGGACCGAAGACTGCAGAAATCATCACGGCAGACAGCAGGGCCGGGAAGGCGAAGATGACATCGTTGCCGCGCATAAGAGCCTCATCCGGCAGGCCGCCGCGTGATGCTGCCCAACACCCCAACGGAACGCCGATGCCCATGCCGATGACCACGGCCACCACAGCGACCGCGATGGAGTTGCGTGCGCCGACCATGATCATGGAAGCGATATCGCGGCCAAAATGATCCGTGCCGAACCAGTGCGCGGCAGACGGTTTTTGCAGGCGGTCGCCGATGGCCAACGACGTGACATCGTAGGGCGTCCAGATGAACGAAATCGCAGCCATCGCGCAGATGATGAGCGTAACCGTCAGGCCGATCACGAAGCTGCGGCTGGCAAACGCGCTTTCACGAAAACCGGGCAGGCGATGAGTTTCCGGTACGCTCATGCAGGCGCCTTCCGCAGGCGCGGATCGACCACGGCGTAGAGAAGATCGACGATGAAATTGATGATGATGTTCGTCGCCACCAGCATCATGACCACGCTTTCAACCACGATGATGTCGCGCTGGGTGATGGCTTGAAACACGAGCCGCCCAAGACCGGGAAGATAGAACACGTTTTCGATTATGATGGTGCCGGCCAGCAGATAGGCGAATTGCAGGCCCATTATCGTCAGCACCGGAATGAGTGCGTTTCGCAGCGCGTGGCCCCACAGTGTCGCGCGGCGGCTCAAGCCCTTCGCGCGGGCTGTGCGGATATAGTCTTGCCCCATGGTTTCCAGTAGAGCCGAGCGGGTGACGCGGGCGAGGATCGCAGCTTGCGGCAGTGCCAATGCAATTGCGGGCATGGCGAGTGCTTTCAACGCTGGAAACACGCCTGCATCCCACCCCGGAAAGCCGCCTGCTGGCAGCCATTGCAGGCCGATGGCGAAGACATAGACCATCAACAGCGCGAACCAGAAATTCGGAATTGCGATGCCCACTTGGGTGATGCCCATTACCACCGTGTCGAGCATCGAGCCTCGACGCGATGCCGTCCACACACCTATTGGGATCGCTATAGCGGTCGATAAAACCAGCGCGATGATTGCGAGCGGAAGACTTACCGTGATGCGGTCTGCCACCAGATACGACACCGGTTCAGAGTAGATATAGCTGGTACCAAAATCGCCCTGCACCATACCGCCGACCCAACTAAGATAACGCTGCCAAAGCGGCAGATCGAGGCCCAACCGTTCGCGTAGAGCGGCTACCGCTTCATCGGTCGCGTTGATGCCCAGCATCACCTGCGCTGCATCGCCCGGTACCACTTCCATCGTGAGGAACACGAATAGCGACGCGACCGCGAGGGTTGCGATGGCCCATGCGGCCTTGCGGATGAGAAGATACGTCATGTGGCGGCGAGACTAGGGCAGGAGATGCGCGCTCACAATTACACTCTCTCAAGCCTCTGTCGATCATGCCACGGGCGACGTTGTGTCGTGTGGCCGCTACAAGGTGAGGATGGACGCATTCTTTCGATTCTTTGAAGCCTTTGGCCGCCCCTTCGAGCGCACAGACCAAGGCCCACCGCCCGCGCCGGGTTTGGGCTTTCTCGCCCATTTCGCAAGGCAGACGCCTTGGTCATTTACGGCCATGTTGGGGTTGGGGGGAGCCACCGCTCTGGTCGAAGCTCTCCTGTTCATCTTCGTTGGTTTGATCGTCGACATGATGAATGGCGGAGAGGCGTCTGCAATTTTCACCGACAACGCGACCACGCTCATCGCCATGGCCGTTCTTGTGGCCGTGATCCGCACTATCATCGCTACGGCGACTGCGGTCGTGGAAGAGCAAATTGTTGTGCCTGAGTTTTTTACGCTGGTGCGCTGGCAGTCTCACCTTGCTGTTTCACGTCAGGACGTCGGGTTCTTTGATGACGAGATGGCCGGGCGTATCTCGCAGAAAGTTTGGCAGTCTGGGCAAGCGTCCGGCGACTTCATGGTGTCGTTGCTCCAGATCATCTGGTTCATATCGATTTTCGCATTGACGACGCTGGTGGTCATTGCAGGCCTTGATTGGCGTCTGATGCTGCCTGTCTTGTTGTGGTTGGTTCTGGTCGCCGTTATCGCGCGCGTAGCAGTGCCGCGGGTGCGTGATCGGGGTAGGCGCATGGCTGAACAAACCGCTGTGCTGACAGGGCGTCTGGTGGATGGCTACGGCAATATCCGCACCGTGAAGCTGCATGCTGCCGAAGCTGCCAATGACGACTACATTCGCGCCGCTTGGGATGATGTTCTGGTGCTACTGCGCCGCTTTACCCGTGCCATTGCCGGTATGCGGATCGCGTTTCAGGCTGTGTCCAGCACCATGCTGGTTGTTGTGGCGGCTATGGCTCTTTGGTTGTTTTCGCTTGGAGAGTTAACCGCCGGTTCGGTAGCAATCGCACTGGCGCTTTGCCTGCGACTGAACCTGCTAATGGGACGGTTGTTGGGGCTATTGAACGGCTTGTTCCGCAATTTTGGCACCGTTCAAAACAGCGCTGCGCTCATTTCCCAGCGACCGACAATCGTTGATGCAGCCGATGCTTCTGAACTGGTTGTGAGAGACGCGGCAGTTGCGTTTCGCAAAGTTGATTTTGCCTATGAGGGGGCGTCTTCGGTTCTTGAGAATTTCGACCTTGCTATCGCACCTGGAGAAAAGCTGGGCATCGTGGGGCCATCGGGTGCAGGCAAGACGACGCTGCTTAACCTCTTGCTGCGCTTCAACGATCTTGATGCCGGGGCCATCGAAATTGATGGGCAGGAGATCGCCAAGGTTTCCCAGACATCGCTTCGTTCAGCCCTAGGTATGGTGTCTCAGGATACGGCGCTTCTGCATCGCAGCGTGCGAGACAATATCGCGTTCGGTATGAGCGATGTGAGCGATGAAGCGGTGTGGGATGCTGCACGACAGGCGCAGGCAGACGGGTTCATCGAAGTGCTGCGCGACGCCAAAGGACGCACAGGCCTCGATGCTCATGTGGGCGAACGTGGAGTGAAGCTTTCCGGTGGTCAGCGACAGCGGATCGCGCTCGCCCGCGTGTTCCTGCGCAATGCGCCGATATTGCTTTTGGACGAAGCGACTTCCGCACTGGATTCTCAAGTTGAGGCCGCGATCAACGAAAATCTGGCTGAGTTGATGCGCGGTAAAACCGTCATCGCTATCGCCCACCGGTTGTCCACCATCGCTCATCTGGACCGGCTGGTGGTGGTGGAAGATGGCCGGATTGTCGAAAGTGGAACGCATGACGAGTTGCTGCTGACAGGTGGGTTATACGCTGATCTTTGGGCGCGACAGTCGGGCGGGTTTCTCGATATTTAGGCTGCGAGAAAGTCTGTCACGGTTTTGGGCAGCTGTCCTGCTGCCAGCTCAGGCGGATGACCTTGACCAGATGCTTCGACGACGGTGAGATTGTTGCCGAGACTTTCCTTCATGGCCGTAACTTCTTTGTTGGTGACCAGCTTCGATTGCTCGCCGTGAATAAGCAAAACGGGCCGGTCTTTAAGGATCGCCAGTTCTTTCCAATATTCTGGCTGTTTGTCGTCGAAGCTGCCGCTGTTGGAATCGCGCACGAGATCGCGGGAACGGTCTCGCACGGGTTTACCGTTGTCATCGCGCCAGATCGCACGGGCGTAGGCTTTCAACTCGTCGGCGCTGCGGCCTTCCAAAAACTGTGATCGTCCGGCGGTGAGGCGTTCCACGGCCTCTTCCCAAGTTGCCGGTTCGCCACCGCGCTGGATGCGTGCTGTGTGCGCTGCGATACCGACGGGGTCGAAGGCGGGCGCGCCATCGTTGAACACGACCTTGCGGCAAAGGGTGGGACGGCCGGGCAGGGCGTTGAAAAGGATACCTGCAGACCGTCCGCTGACCAGCATGTCCACGTGATGCAAGTTCAAGCCGTCGCAGATCGAAATCAGATCGGCCGCGTCCGTTTGAACATCCGTTCCCGCAGCCTTTGCGCTGCTGGAGCGGCCACGGCCCCGCATGTCAGGGGTTATGATCGACGCAGGTCCATTCGTTTGCGCCAAAGCTGCGTGAGCAATTAATGTCAGCTGTCGTGCGTTCCCCAACTCTCCATGAAGCGCCAACAGGTGATTGCAGCTGCCGGTTCCGCCATCGGATCGGGTATAACGCCAGCCGTGCAGTATCTCCCCGTCGCGCATGGCGAGCGAAAAGGACGTGCGGGTGATATCTTGTGCTTCTTGGTCGCTCATGGTGTCCAGCGCTGGCGGGTAATTAGGACCTAACCCTGAAACAGCATAAACGTTGCCGCAAGAGACCTAGCCGCGACGACCTGCGCGAATGTCTTCGGAAATGGTCAGGCGTCCACCTTTGAGACGGGTCTTATAGACCTGATAATTTTCCATCACACGCTGCACATAGTTGCGGGTTTCCGAATAGGGGATCGTCTCCACCCAGTCGATAACCGTGTAGAGCTTTGCGCCACGGGGGTCACCAAAGCGCTCGATCCATTCTGCAGCACGGCGTGGCCCGGCGTTATAAGCGGCAAAGGTCAGCACGAACGAACCTCCGAAACGATCCATTTGTTGATCGAGAAATGCGGTGCCGAGCCGGGCATTGTAGCTGGCATCCGTGGTGAGTTTGCTGCGCGAATAGCGGATGCCGATAGATTGCGCGGTGCGTTTGGCCGTTGTCGGCAGCAGTTGCATGAGGCCGAGCGCGTTTGCAGGGGAACGGGCATCGATCTGAAATGTGCTTTCCTGCCGCGCGATTGCGTAAGCAAGAGGCAGGCCGGCACCGCTTGTTTTCGTCTGGCGCGAAATCGCGCCCAGCGGCCAGGCGAGACGGTCCGCACCGCGACCGCGCAGGAAAGCGGCTTTGCCAACTTGAAGTGATAATTGGTAGTCGCCGCGTTTTTCTGCCCTTGCTGCCAGCAAGGCGAGTTCGCCAGCGTCTTCTATATGGCGGCCTAGATGGCGGTAGATGATGCGGGCGCGGCTGGCATGGCCACCAGATTCAAGCTTCGCGATGGCTTTCACCAGCTCGTATTTCGCAAACGTCTTGCGGTCACCGCCGCTGGCGTTGCCCTTGGAAATGTTGATCGACTTGCGCCCCAATTCGCGGGCCGCAAGCTGGCCGTAATATGTGGTGTCGTGTTCTGCAGCGCGGCGGTAAGACACCGTGGCGTTGGATTTTTCGCCGTTGGCGGCATAGCTGCGGCCCAACCAGTAGTGACCGCGCGATTTGCTGAGTGGTGTGCCGGCCATTTTTATCAAACGAGCGAAATGGCTTTGCGCGGTCTTCGCATCTCCGCGCTTACGCAGTGCGATCCAACCAGCTTTGAAAGCTTGGTCCAATTGCCGGCGCGCAGATTTGGGTGTGTTGTGGGCTGCTAGCCGATAAGCGAGGTGGGTTTTGTTCGCCTCCAGCAGATCGGATATGACGATGCGCTGTTGCGTCCAGACTTGCTTTGCGACTGGTGCCGACAGCGACTTGGGATCAATGGCCAACAGCGCGTTGGAAGCGTTGGTGATGCGTTCGCGCCGTGTGTCGTACATCGCTTTCGTCAGCAGATGCATCGAATTGTTCTGCTGGCTCTTTGGTACGGCAGCAATGCGCTTGCCTGCGTCGCGGTTCTTGCGTTCCACCGCGATGCGCGCGGCGACCATGTGGGTCACGCCCGCTTTGCCTGCCAGACGCTCTGCGCCGCGCAAGCGACGTTTGGACAGCAGCATTTCAACACGGGCGCGATAGTCGGCACGGGTGAGAATGCGACCGAAGCGTTGTTCGATGGTGCGCTCGGTTTTGGCGTCCAGTTTGCTGCCACGCCATACAGGAGCGATAATGCTAAATGCGGATTTCGTGCGACCGGCGGCAAGATGTGCCTTGGCCAGCGCGATGCGGCCTTCATCGGTAACAGGTTCGGTCGCGCTGAAGGCAACGGCCAGCGCTTCGCCAGTGGTGGATTTGATCAACGCGCGTTCAATGTTGGCGCGCATGGTCTTTTGGGCAGGCCAATGGGGAAGTTGTGCCGCAACACCTGCAATCCACATGGCATCGAGGTTTTTGCCTGAAACGGCCAATGTCCAGCTCAATACGCGATATTCGAGTGAGGTTTTGGACAGTCTGGAAAGCGCTGACATGGCTTCGCCGGTGCGGCCACGCTTCACGGCGGCAAGACCGGCCTTCAGCGTTTTGGACGCACTTGCGTTGTCGCTGGCTTGGGACTTGCCGTTTGTGTTGGTGAGGCTGGCGGCGCTGCCATAGGTTTTGGCGGCGGCCACATGGGTGGCGGCGAATGGTAAGGCCATGCCCGTGGCGATGAGAGCTGCCACCGCGCAGCCGGTCGTCCAACGTTTCGATGATGTCGTCATATCTGCCGCCTCAACATATTTGCCCATGCCAACACGGCATGATCAGGTCGAAAGTGGCACCATGACGGCAAACGGTTTCCGGCAGGTTAAGCAAACCTTACCGCAACCGGTTAGTTTGTATTTACCTTGGTGCAGATCGTCGCGGCAGTTGGTGGAGGCAATGGTTGCCGCGACGGGGGGCGATGCCTATGGTCGCGCCGCGCCACCCGCGCAGTATTTTATTTCTCCGGAGCATAACCCGTGTCCTTTTCTGCCTCAGCTTTCACCGGCTCGTTTCCCGCCCTTGCTACACCGTTCAACACTGACGGATCGGTGGACGAGAAGGGATTTGCAGACTTTGTGGAATGGCAGATTTCCGAAGGTACCAATGGCCTCGTTCCCATGGGTACGACCGGTGAAAGCCCCACCGTCACGCATGAAGAGCACAAGCGCGTTGTCGATATCTGCATTGAGGTCTCTGCTGGCCGCGTGCCGGTTATTGCAGGTGCAGGTTCCAACAACACGGCTGCCGCTATAGAATTTGCCCAGCACGGCGAGAAAGCCGGTGCCAATGCGCTGCTGGTGGTGACGCCTTACTACAATAAGCCGAACCAGCGCGGCATGTTCGCCCATTTCGACGCGGTGGCGAAATCCACGTCGCTGCCCATCATTCTTTATAACGTGCCGGGTCGTTCTATCGTTGATATTTCGCCTGAAACCGTTGGCGAATTGGCGAAGGTCAATGACAATATCGTCGGTATCAAAGATGCCACGGGCGACGTTGCCAGAGCCAGTTTGCAGCGCGCGACTTGTGGTGCTGATTTCATTCAGTTCACCGGCGAAGACGGTTCTGCTCTCGGCCATCGCGCCCATGGCGGTGTCGGCTGCATCTCGGTGACAGCAAACGTTGCACCGCGCCTGTGTTCTGAATTTCAGGCAGCGCTTGCTGCGGGAAATCGTGAGCTGGCGCTGGAGCTGCAGGACCGCTTGATGCCGCTTCATACGGCCATGTTCCTTGAACCCAGCCCGGGCGGCGCTAAATATGGGTTGGAACTGCTGGGCAAGATGAAGAACATCATGCGTTTGCCCATCGTGCCGATTTCTACAGAAACCGAGCAACGCGTGCGCGCTGCGATGGTACATGCCGGATTGCTGAACTAGCTAACGCCGCGCCTGCCAATCAAAGGACCAGCCACTTTATGGCGAAGAAGAAAGCTGAAGGCGTCGGCAAGATCGTCGCTGAGAACCGCAAAGCGCGCTACAATTATGCTATCGAAGATAACTTCGAGGCGGGGTTGATGCTGCACGGTACCGAAGTGAAATCGCTACGCACCGGCAAGGCGAACATTGCGGAAAGCTACGCTAATTTCGAAGACGGCGAGATGTGGCTGATCAACGGCTATATTCCCGAATATCTGCAAGCCAATCGTTTCAACCACGAGCCACGTCGTCGCCGTAAATTGCTGATGTCGAAGCGTGAAATCTCGCGACTGTCTCAAGCCATTGCCCGTGATGGCATGACGTTGGTGCCCTTAAAGCTCTACTTTAACGACCGTGGCATGGCTAAGCTGGAAATCGGCTTAGGTAAGGGTAAAAAGAACCACGACAAACGCGATACCGAAAAGAAACGCGATTGGAATCGTGAGAAGGGCCGTCTGTTGCGGGATCGCGGTTAGACGGGCTTCTCTAGGAAACGGGCCGCGCCTCGATGATGACGAAGGCCTGAGCCCACGGAAAATCATCGGTGATGGTGACGTGAATAAATGGCTCCGTGCCCTCCGGCATCAAAGCGAAGAGTTGCTCTTCCGCACCATTGGTCAGCTTCATTGTGGGCTTTCCGCCGGGCAGATTCACCACACCCATGTCGCACCAGAACACGCCTTTGGCGAGGCCTGTGCCTAGCGCCTTGGAACAAGCCTCTTTAGCCGCAAAACGCTTTGCATATGACGCAGCGCGGTTTTTGCGGCGATCTGATTTTGCCTGTTCGGCCTCGGTAAAAATGCGGTTGGTGAAGCGATCGCCGAACCGTTCCAGAGATTTCTCGATGCGGCGAATGTCCATCAGGTCGCTGCCGAGGCCGATGATCATGCTTCGCTCACATTGCCTTTGGGTGCGGCGTTGCGCGCCCTGTCGCGAAGTTCGATGGCCTTGGCCATGAGTTTGGCCTGCCGCGCCTCACGGAAAAGGACTGCAGTTCGGCGAACGATGAAATATATCGGGATCGCGAAAAACAAACCCATGAGTGAACCACCCACCAACATCGGCCACAGGACGGGCTCCAACAGCCGGTTAAACGCGAAGCCGAAAGCGTCCCAATCGAAATGAGCGGCGGCTTTTCCCAGAGATTTCAAAGCTGCGATCAGTCCTTCATCACCCTTCACGGCCTTTTGCCCCAACAGGAAACTGCCGAGCTCATAGGCACCGACCCAGATGAGCGGGAAGGACAATGGATTGCCGAAAAACGTGCCGAGCGCCGAGGCGATGACGTTGCCCCGTATCAACCAAGCGAGAATAGCGGCGACGAAAAAGTGGAGGCCCATGAACGGTGTGCAGGATGTGAAAACCCCCACTGCAACGCCGCCTGCCACAGCATGAGGAGTAGCAGTTAGGCGCAGGATGCGTTTGGTCACGTAGCGACCGGAACGCAACCAAGAGCGGCGGGGCCAGATCAGCACCCGGCACGTCTCCCACCAAGTGGGTTTTATGCGCCTTTTCATCAGCATTTCTTACGCAACTTCCCATTCCCGCACGGCCCCACACCGCGCGATCTGCCCTTGTTCTAACCCAGTGCTGTTAACGCACGGTATGTGATCGCACTATGGCGGTAGATGTGGCGATTGATAGTGAATCGTTTCAACCCATGGACCTTTCGACCGTGGTGACGACATCCAACACTCTTATGTCCCGCAGCAAACGCGATAGATGTTTCAAATCCCACACTTCGACACCGAAAACCAAACGCGTCAGGTTAGCGTCCTGCGGTGACATGAACAGGTTGGTGATGTTGGCGTCTGCCGAACCGATAATGTCTGAAACCCGTGCCAAAGTGCCGGGAGCGTTTACGGCAATCACATCGATTTTTGCTGGAAAACGCTCGTTGCTTTGCGGTGCGAGGTCCCAGCGCAGGTCTAGCCATTCGTCGGATAGGTCTTCGAACTCCGTTAGTGCTTCAGCACCGATAGGATAGACGACGATGCCTTCGCCTGGCTTCAGAATGCCGACAATGCGGTCTCCCGGCACTGCGCCTATTTCTTCGTTCATTGATACCGCCTTGCCCGATGCGCCCACAACGGGAATGGCGTTGCTGAGCGCCTCTGCGGCTTCCGCATATTTTTCACGCCGCCTGCCGGGTAGACGGAACATGAAATCTGCAGCACCTGACAGGCCAGACATATTGAACCAACCGTCGCCGGACGGTTTTGTCGATGCGCCCACACGTTCCACACGATAATCCGGAAAGACGGCGGTCATAACGTCGAGCGCGGGCAGTTCGCCGCGTCCGACGGCTGCAAGGGCGTCGGCGACACTGGGGCGCGCAAGTTTTGGCAATACGGCCTCAAGTTTGGCAGGTTCGAATGTCTTGCCGCCGCTGGCGAAGGTGGATTTCAGGATTTTTTCGCCCATGCCGGAATAGCGCTGGATGCTTTCTTCACGGGTGGCGCGGCGAATGCCTGCGCGGGCCTTGCCTGTAACAACGACATTTTCCCACGCCGCAGGTGGCACCTTGTGAGAGCCTCGGACGATGTTGACCTCATCACCATTTTTCAACTGGGTAATGGCAGGGGCAGGGCGGCCGTTGATCTGGGCGGATGAGCAGGAATTGCCCACATCTGTATGAACGGCATAGGCAAAGTCGATGGCGGTTGAGCCACGCGGCAATGCGATCAGGCGGCCTTTGGGGCTGAAACAGAAGACCTGGTCGTGAAACAGTTCCAGTCTGGTCTGCTCCATCACATCATCGGGATGGTCGGGATCGGATAATGATTCGACCGTGCGCCGCAGCCACGCATAGGCACGGCTTTCTGGTAGCAATTCGGATTTCGCCCGGTTCTCGAAATCGTCCGCGTTGTAGATGCCGTCTTTATAAAGTGAATGCGCCGCGATGCCTTGTTCGGCAATTTCGTTCATGCCGTGGGTGCGGATTTGAAGCTCGACACGTTCATTGGATGGCCCAATGACGGTGGTGTGGAGAGAGCGATAGTCGTTCTGCTTTGGCGTCGAGATATAGTCTTTAAAGCGCTCCGGCACTGCGCGGTAGCGCATATGCACCACGCCCAGCGCAGCGTAACATTCTTCATCGCGCTCGACGATGACGCGAAAGCCGATCAGGTCGGAGAGTTGCTCGAAGGAGACCGAGTTGCGATCCATTTTGCGGAAGATGGAGTAGGGGCGCTTGTAGCGACTTTTAACTGTCGCGGTAATGTCGGCAGCGGCTAGGTCGCTCACGACGGTTCTTTCGATTTCTTCTACCAGACTGCGGGTTCGTTCGCGCATCTCCGCCAGCTTTTCATGCATTAATGCGTGGGCGTCCGGGTGCAGGTTTTGGAAGGAAAGCTCCTCCAATTCTTCACGTATGGATTGCATGCCCATGCGCCCGGCCAGCGGCGCGTAGAGGTCCATGGTTTCTTGGCTAATTCGTTCACGCTTATCAGGTGGAACGTGGTGCAGGGTACGCATGTTGTGCAGGCGGTCAGCGAGTTTCACCAGCAGCACACGCACATCATCCGCAATGGCGATGAGCAGGCGACGCAGATTTTCGCCTTGCCGTGTTTTCTTGGAAACCAGTTCGATTCCCTTGAGCTTCGTCAGTCCTTGTACGAGCTCACCGATCTCCTTGCCAAATTTCGCATCGATTTCGGCACGGGTGGAATCGGTGTCTTCGATGGTGTCGTGAAGCAGTGCGGCAACTACGCTGGCTTGATCAAGTTTCAGGTCCGTGACGATGGACGCCACTTCCAACGGATGGGTAAAATACGGGTCGCCGGATGTGCGGGTTTGGTGGCGGTGCTGGTGCATCGCGTAGACGTAGGCACGGTCCAACAATTCCTGATCGGCACCGGGAATATAGGACTGTACCCGTTCAAAAAGTTCCGTCTGGCGCATCATGTGCGCATGTTCCAACAACCTTGCTCAAAACCACATTAAAAGCATGATGTTTGGGGCGTGGCGTTACAAGCGCTAGAACCTGTTCTATTCGCGTTTTGACAACAAAAAAGGCCGACAGGGTTAGCTGTCGGCCTTTTTGAGACTTTAGTGACGCTCTGAACCTAGAAGTCGTCGGTTTTTTCCGGCGCAACAAGATTCTGCAGGCTCGACAGCAGATCTTCTTCAGACATGTTGTCGAAGGTAACGAGTGCGGGCGCATCTTCTGGTTTATCGGCAGTTTCGCCTTCGGCTGTGATCGGTGTTTCCATCACGTCCTCGGCTTCGTCCACTTCAACGTGCTTCTGCAGCGAATGGATCAGATCTTCCTTCAGATCGCCGGGCGAAAGCTGCTCGTCAGCAATTTCGCGTAGAGCAACGACAGGGTTTTTATCATTGTCACGATCAACGGATATCATCGCACCGGACGAGATTTGGCGAGCGCGGTGGCTGGCCAGCAGTACGAGTTCGAAACGGTTGGATACTTTGTCGATGCAGTCTTCAACGGTGACGCGTGCCATGGACAGCCCCCTGACTTGTGGTGAGTGCTTGTATTTTCGGAAAAAAGCGATTGGGCGTTGACTACTGTGTAGTGTGGGCGAAAGCAAGGCAAACCGTCACTGATGACCCGCCATTTGAACCAAATCTGCCGTTAGGCGGTTGCAGGGGTAAGAGTTGTGAAATCTGACAGCAGGAAAAGCGAGAGCCGCATGTTCGACGAACGAGAAAAAATCGCATTGATGATTGATGGCGCGAACCTTTACGCCACGTCGCGGGCATTGGGGTTCGACATCGACTACCGGCAAATGCTGGTAGCTTTCCAGAAGCGCGGCTACGTGTTGCGGGCTTATTATTACACGGCTTTGGTGGAGGATCAGGAGTATTCCGCAATCCGTCCGCTGATCGATTGGCTGGACTACAATGGCTACCGCGTGATCACCAAGCCGGCCAAGGAATTCACTGATGCTTCCGGTCGGCGCAAGGTAAAGGGCAATATGGACATCGAACTGGCGGTAGATGCGCTCGATCTCGCCGACACGGTAGACCATTTCGTGCTGTTTTCCGGCGATGGCGATTTCCGTGCTTTGGTGGAATCTTTGCAGCGAAAAGGCAGGCGGGTGACTGTTGTTTCCACTACATCCAGCCAGCCGCCGATGATTGCAGATGAGTTGCGCCGACAGGCAGATGTGTTCATCGATCTGAAAAGCCTGCAGGATGAAATCGGTCGAAGTGGCGGTGACCGTTCGGCACGGGCAAAACCGGCAGAAGATGAGTTTGATGATGACGATAATTACGGTGATGATGATTGACCGCTGAACATTCAGGCCTTGCGCTAGCCGACCCGCTGCGCGATTGCCCGCTTTGCCCACGACTGGTGGAATTTCGTCACGAGTCGCAGGAAAAATATCCGCATTTTTACAATGGTCCCGTACCAAGTTGGGGGCCGGATGCAGCCGATGGCGGCGCCAAGAGCGTTAAACTGCTTGTGGTCGGTCTTGCACCTGGAATGAAGGGTGCAAATGCAACGGGGCGTCCTTTCACCGGCGATTGGGCTGGCGATCTTCTTTACGCAACTCTCGATAAGTTCGACTTCACCGAAGGCACGTTTGCAGCTCATCCCGGTGATGGTTTGAAATTGAAGGGCTGTGCAATCACCAATGCGGTGCGTTGCGTACCGCCGCAAAACAAACCTGTTGGAGCCGAGATCAACACTTGTCGCCAGTTTCTTACGCAGACGCTGGATGAGTTGCCGAATCTCAAAGTCATGGTGACGTTGGGCAAGATCGCCCATGACAGCCTGTCGCGTACTTTGGGCGAGCGGGTGGCAGCCCATCCCTTTGGTCACAATCGAGAAACTGCGATGGGCGGCTATGCTGTGGTGTCGAGTTATCATTGCTCGCGCTACAACACGAATACCGGTCGTCTGACGCCCCAAATGTTCGAAGATGTGTTTGCCCGCGCCCGCGCTTTGGCTGACGGCTAACAGATCAATCTTTGCGGCTTGCCGCATGGCCCGGCAGTCGGCATAAGCACCCTGCCTTTTCCCGCCGCAGCAATCGCGGCCAGCTGGAGCGCATCGCGTGGCCGCAACTCGTCCGCCTAAAGAAGAAAATGCCGTCTGGGAGACCGTGTCTGTTATCATTCAGGCACTGCTATTGGCCGTCGTGCTTCGCACATTCCTGTTCCAGCCGTTCAACATACCGTCAGGCTCTATGAAGCCGACGCTGCTGGTGGGCGACTACATTTTTGTGTCGAAGTGGAGCTATGGATATTCCAAGCATTCCTTCCCGTTCAGCCTAGGGCCGTTTGAGGGGCGTGTGTGGGAAGGCATTCCCGAACGCGGCGATGTCGTCGTGTTCAAATACCCCAACGACACCAGCAAAGACTACATCAAGCGCGTGATTGGGCTGCCGGGTGACACGGTGCAGATGCGCGACAGTGTGGTTTACGTGAATGACAAAGCCGTCACCCGGGGCGAGCAAGGCGTGTTCGTGGACGAAGGTTCTCGCCGTTCCACACCGATTTATATCGAAACGCAGGACAGTGGCCGAAGCTACGAAACCATAGACTTCGACCCCGGTACGGTGGCCGACAACACGGAAGCATTTGTGGTTCCGGAAGCGCATTACTTTTTCCTTGGAGACAACCGCGATAATTCTGCGGACAGCCGCTTCGATGTGGGCATGGTACCTGCCGAAAATCTGGTCGGTAAAGCGCAGGTCATCTTCCTTTCCTTGAAGGATGGCACACCGGCTTGGCAGATTTGGAATTGGCCATCGGATATGCGCTGGGACCGCATTTTCAAAGGTCTGTAGGGTTTGTCTGCGCGCAAAAGCACCAACCGGATTGCCGAGCTTGAAGAGCTGATTGGCTACACATTCGCCAGCCATGATCGCTTGAAACGCGCACTTACCCACGCCAGCGCCACCCGCAAGCCGGGTGATAACTCACACTACGAACGGTTGGAGTTTTTGGGCGACCGTGTTTTGGGCGTCTGCATAGCCGAGATGTTGTTTGAAACGTTTCCTACCGCGCCGGAAGGCGAGCTGTCGGTGCGGCTGAATGCTCTGGTGAGTGGAAAGACCTGCGCGGCGATTGCTGATGAAATTGGTCTCCATGCCTTCATTACAACTGGCAATGACGTAAAGCATGTTACCGGAAAACGGATGCGTTCTGTGCGGGCCGATGTCGTTGAATCGGTTATCGCTGCTATCTATCTGGATGGTGGACTTGAACCGGCTCGTGACTTCATCACCCGTTATTGGGCTGGTCGTTTACACGAAACCGGTGCTGGAATTCGTGATTCAAAGACTGCATTGCAGGAATGGGCTCACACCCATTCAGGCGAAACGCCTGTCTATACGCTGGTTGAGAAAACAGGTCCGGACCACGATCCGTTGTTTAAAATTTCGGTTGCCATTCACGGTGTATCGGGAGGCAATGGAGCAGGGCGTTCAAAGCGCGCTGCCGAACAGGCTGCTGCACGTGCTGTGCTGTTGCGCGAAGGCGTTTGGAAAGAAGATGCCGCAGGGCTGATTGAGGAAGCTGGATGAACGATATGACCGACACGCCGACCGATGAAGCGCCGACCGCAGATGTGGGACCGTCACGCGCTGGCTTCGTCGCGCTTATCGGTGCGCCCAATGCGGGCAAGTCGACGCTTATCAATCGCCTTGTTGGCACGAAAGTGTCCATCGTTAGCCATAAGGTGCAGACGACCCGCACGGTGGTACGGGGTATCGCCAACCGCGACAATTCCCAGATCATTTTCGCCGACACACCCGGCATCTTCCAGCCGCGCCGCCGTTTGGACCGCGCCATGGTGGACGCTGCATGGGGCGGGGCAAAAGACGCAGACATGATATGCCTGCTGATCGACAGTGAGCGCGGTATTCGCGGGGATGCCGAGCGTATTCTCGACAAGCTGAAAAACGTGCATCTGCCCAAGGTTTTGTTGATGAACAAAATCGACCGCGTGCAGCGAGACAAGCTGCTGGCCCTTGTCGACCAAGCCAACAAGGCCGTGAATTTCGACCGCACCTTCCTCATCTCGGCCATGAATGGCGACGGTTGTGAGGACTATATGGACTATCTGAAAGACGAGCTGCCGGAAGGTCCGCATCTTTATCCGGAAGACCAGATTTCCGATCTGCCGGTAAAGATGCTGGCGGCAGAAATTACCCGCGAGAAAATCTTCCTGCGCTTGCATCAGGAGCTGCCTTACAGCGCCCATGTGGAAGTCGAAGGCTGGGAAGAGCGCAAGGACGGGTCGGTGAAAATCGATCAGGTGATCTACATTCAGCGCACGGCACACAAAAAGATGGTGATCGGTGCGAAGGGCGAGGTCATTAAGGCGATTTCCACCGCGGCCCGCACCGAGTTGGAGCAGTTGCTGGACCGCAAAGTGCACCTCTTCCTATTCGTGAAGGTGCGTGAAAACTGGATCGATGACCCCGAGCGCTACCGCGAGATGGGCCTGGAATTCCCGAAATAACCTATGGAATGGACCGATCAGGCGATTGTTCTGGGCGTTCGCAAACATGGCGAAACGAGTGTCGTTGCCGAATTGATGACGCGTCAACGCGGGCGGCATCTAGGCCTCGTTCACGGTGGGCGGTCCCGCACTATGCGGCCCATATTACAGCCGGGGAACCGTGTAACCGCGACCTGGCGTGCACGGCTCGATGAGCATTTGGGTCAGTTTCGTATAGAAGCCGACAACCTGCGAGCGGCGCGGTTGATGGAGACCGACTACGCAATTTATGCCCTGCAAACTTTGGCCTCACACCTGCGTTTGCTGGCGGAGCGCGATGCTCATCCTCAGCTCTACGACACGCTCGATCTTGTTCTGGATGCGCTGGATAATCCTGCCGCGGCGGGCGAATTGGTAATCCGTTTTGAACTGGCATTGCTGGACGAGTTGGGCTTCGGCCTCGACCTCAATGCCTGCGCGGCGACGGGTGCGCGGGCTAATCTTGTAAGCGTATCACCGCGCACCGGTCGTGCGGTTAGCGGTGCGGCTGCTGCCCCTTATGGCGACCGGCTACTGGCCCTGCCATCATTCCTCACCACCGCGCAGGCCGACCGCACGAGCGGTGCAGATGAAGAAACTTTAGCGCAGGGCTTCGCGTTGACCGGGCATTTTTTGCATCGCAACGTGTTCGGAGCGCGGGGGATAAATCCGCCTGCTGAACGCGACAGCCTG
Organism: Ahrensia sp. R2A130; assembly: GCF_000179775.1. GTDB lineage: Bacteria > Pseudomonadota > Alphaproteobacteria > Rhizobiales > Rhizobiaceae > Pseudahrensia. Next base: position 727,360 of record NZ_AEEB01000003.1, on the reverse strand, counting down.
ATCCGCGCAGTAACCTGAACCAACAGAAAGATAACCTAATGCCGATGGAAGTGATTGATGGTCATGAGGTTCTTATCGGAACGATACCTATGAAGGACGCTGCCACGATGTCTGGCCTGGAAATGATGCAGGGCATTTGTGCAGGGCGTTTGCCTGGCCCCAGCATTTGTGTGGCTATGAATTTTCGGATGCTGGAAGTCGAAGAAGGTGCAGTGACCTTCGCTGGTACGCCCAATGATGGTGTGATGAATCCCATCGGCACTGTGCATGGTGGTTGGGCGGCGACCATTTTGGATTCCGCGCTTGCTTGCTGCGTCCACACTCTTTGTCCGGTCGGTTATGCCAGTACATCTATCGATCTGAAGGTGAACTTCGTGCGCCCCATTTTGCCGACCACCGGCAGATTTTTTGCCAAAGGAAGCGTCATTCACCCCGGACGCCAGATCGCCACTTCGCAGGCCACGCTGACCGATGAGAACGGCAAGCTTTATGCCCACGGCGTTCAGGCTTGCTCGATCTTCAAAATACCCGTCTAGGCGGCGTTCGGTATGGCGGGCCTGTCGACTGGCTTTTCCTGAATGGGCATGTGGATGATTGCTGCGAAAATGCCCAACGCCACGCCCAGCCACCAAACGGTGTCGTAGCTGCCAGTTGTATCGCGCAGATAGCCGCCGAAATAGACGCCCAGGAACGATCCGATCTGATGCGACAGGAAAACGACTCCGCCCAACAGCCCCAGATGCCGAGTGCCGAACATGATGGCGACCAGCGCATTGGTAGGCGCCACGGTCGAAAGCCAGAGCAGGCCCATGATGATGGAATAGACGATGACCGTAGTGGGCGAGGGTGGCAAAAGCAGGAATGCTGCGGTGGCGATGGAACGCCCTATATAAAGCAGCGAAAGCAGCCACGGTTTTGAATATTTCTGCCCCAATACGCCGGACGCGAGCGATCCGAAGATGTTGAAAAGACCGATGAGCGCTATGCCCCAGACGGCGAGGTTCACGCTGAAACCGAGATCGGTGATGTAGCGTGGGAAATGCGCTGTGATGAACGCCACCTGAAAACCGCAAACGAAAAAGCCGGTTATGAGCAATAGATAGGAGCGGTGGCTCATGGCTTCGCTCAACGCCTGGCCGATGGTTTGCTCAACCGCTTCTTGCGTCATCCGCGCGTCCCGTGCGCTGCCATACAGCGGGATTGCGAGCACGGGAATAATGAGCATGAGCGCGGACAGAAGCACCAAGGCGTGCGACCAGCCGAAATTCGCGATCAAAGCGGCTGACAGCGGCGAGAACAGGAACATGCCTGCAGAGCCTGCTGCCGTTCCCATGCCGAAGACGATGGAGCGGTTCTCAGGCGACACGTTGCGCGCGAAAACCGACAATATGATGCCAAACGAACCCGCTGCAACGCCCAAACCGACCAACACGCCGCCGCCGATATGGAGCGCGGTTTCGGTTTCTGCCGTGCCCATGATGAACAGGCCAAGCGCGTAGATGATGCCGCCGGCGGCCAGCGATCTCCAAGCGCCGTAACGGTCCGCCAGTGCCCCAAAAACCGGCTGACCCAAACCCCACGCGAGGTTCTGAATTGCGATAGCGAGACCGAACGTCGTGGAGGTCCAGCCCATGTCGGCCAGCATCGGGGCCTGGAAAAAACCCATGGCAGAACGCGGACCGAAAGCCAGCAATGCGATGGTGCAACCGCATGTAATAATGAGCCAGACCGGCGGTTCCCAGCGGGTGGCGCTTGTGGAAGCCATGATGATGTTCCTTACGCGGTTTGCGCTGCTTTACATGCGCGTGTCGCGCCGGAAAATAGATGCGCTATCGCCGCTGTTGGCCTAAAGCTGTCGCAGAACCTTTGCCTGATGGAAAGACGCACCCATGAATTTCGATGACATCGCCGAACAACTCGTTGCAGCCCGTAGAGACGGTGTGCAAGCCGACTTGCCCGTGGTGGAAGGTGGGCTGTCCACCGAAGATGCGATGGCGATCCAGAACAAGGCCAACGCGGCCTATGGCGGCAAGCGCATCGGCTGGAAAGTCGGCGCGACCAATGAGGCGGCGCAGAAAGCCTTCGCGATCTCCGCCCCTTTCTTCGGTCCCATGCCGGATAGCGCATTGGTAGAAAATGGCGGAGCCATTGAGAAGAAACCGACGGTTGCTGCTTGTGAGCCCGAATACGCATTCAAAATGGCCCGCGCTTGGCCTGCCGAAGGCGAGGCGGTAAGTGCGGAGACGGCGACTTCTGCCGTGGCGTCCGTCCATGCCGCCATCGAAGTGATCGGTCGCCGCACAGGCACCGCCGCTTACCAGAATGGCACGGGCATCACGCTGGATTTCGCAGGCAATTCGCAGTTCATCGTGGGTGATGAAGTCGCTGATTGGGCATCTGAAAATTTGGCTGACGGCGTGGTGGAATCCATGGTCGACGGCGAAGTTGTGCAGACGGGAAACGGCCAGCCTGTTATGGGCGATCCGATCAATTCACTGGTTTGGTTGGGTGAGCAGTTGGTCGCGCAGGGCGACCGCATCGAAGCTGGCGAATGGGTGTCCACAGGCACCTGCACCCCGCCGGTCCCGGCGCAGGCGGGCACCACCTATTCGGCGAAATTCGCCGACTTCGGAAACGTCAGCGTGCGCTTCACGTAAGCCAGCTGTGCGCCCGCAAACCTTGCAGGCAGCGATGAGCGACCGCATATAGACCTAAGATCACGGAATATCAGGAGGCCGCATCATGGCCGAATCCCTTCAGGCACTGGCAAGTCAGCCGCTCGTCACCGCGTCCGGCAAGAGCTTTGAGCGTATTGAGCGCCCATCGCTGGAATTCACTGCTGAGGTGGAGCGCGAGACAGCCCCGCTTTACGAAAAGGTGCGCCATCACATTCCCGAGATCGAGTGGCCCATCCACGCGCCATATGTCTATGCGATCAACAAGCTGAAGAAGCAGCGCAACGCTGCAATTTTGGCCCACAACTACCAGACGCCGGAAATCTATCACTGCGTGGCTGATATTGCGGGCGATTCGCTGCAACTGGCGATGGAAGCGACACGGGTCGAGGCCGATATTATCGTTCAATGCGGCGTGCACTTCATGGCGGAAACTTCGAAGCTGCTGAACCCGTCCAAGACCGTCCTCATCCCCGACATGAAGGCTGGCTGTTCGCTGGCGGATTCGATCACAGGTGCCGACGTGCGGTTGTTGCGTGAGGCCAACCCCGGCGTGCCAATCGTCACCTATGTGAACACATCTGCCGACGTGAAGGCCGAGAGCGACATTTGCTGCACATCATCGAACGCCGTGCAGGTGGTGGAGAGCTTTGGGGTCGATACGGTCCTGCTGATTCCCGATGAATATCTGGCGCAGAACGTCGCGACACAGACCGATGTGAAAATCTTGACCTGGAAAGGCCATTGCGAAGTTCACGAGCGGTTCACCGCCGAGGAATTGTTGGCCTACAAAGAGGTCGATCCGGCAATCCAGATCGTCGCCCACCCCGAATGCCCGCTGGAAGTGACCGCCGTGGCCGATTTCACCGGCTCCACCAAAGGCATGATCGATTACGCGACTTCGCAAAAGCCGGGCGCGAAAGTTCTTCTGGTGACGGAATGTTCCATGGCATCCAACATTCAGGAACAGGCGCCGGGCGTTGAGTTCATCAAGCCCTGCAATCTTTGCCCGCATATGAAGCGCATTACACTGCCCAAGATACTCGACAGTCTGCTGGAGATGAAAGAGGAAGTGTTGGTTGATCCGACCATGGCGGAAAAGGCCAAACGTGCGGTAGAGCGCATGGTCAATCTGAAGAATTGATATGGACGTCTATCAGGCGTTCTTTTCGCTCAAACCCGGTACCAAAGACCTCGAGTTCGTCGCCGATCTGACGCGGATGATGGAACATCTTGTCGAAGCGAAGAAGATCGAAGGCTGGCGGTTGTTGCGCGCCAAGCTCGGCCTGACGCCTAAGACCATCGGCGGTGAATTTCAGCTGCTCATGGAAGTCCGCAATATGGCGCAGCTCGATGCGGCTTTTACCATCGCAGCCAAGCGAAGTGGCGATATGGAAGTGATGCATTTCGGCGTGAACTCGAAGATCGAAGACATCACATTCGCACTCTACCGCGACTTTCCCGATGCCGTGCGGCAAACCGGGGAAGAATTGTTCTAAAAAACGGTGTGTCATCAATCTGTCGCATCGGTTTTTTGACGACCTCACCGTTAGCCGCGCTATAGTGATCGGACACCTTGCTGCCGTGTCCCGGCAGACGCTGCGTCTTACGGACTTGCGGCCATGACCGAACAGCTTTCATTTCTCCGCCCCGTTACGTGGATGGGTACCGATGATGTCATCATTATCGGTGGCGGCCTCGCCGGGCTTTTTTGCGCGCTGAAACTAGCGCCGCGACCCGTTACGATTTTAACGGCAGCGTCGCTGGGGCGCGGTGCATCGTCCGCCTGGGCGCAGGCGGGAATCGCTGCTGCGGTGAAAGAAGGCGATACGGTTGAGAAGCATGTCGCTGACACCGTCACCGCCGGTGCTGGAACCGTGGACGAGAACATCGCTCGCCTGATGGCCGGTCAGGCTGCAGACCGTATCGATGATCTTCTGCGCTTCGGCGTGCCGTTTGATCGCGACCTTGAAGGTCGGCTTGAAGTGGCGCGGGAAGCTGCCCATAGCGAAGAGCGTATCGTCGGCGTGCAGGGCGACAAAGCGGGCAAAGCTATAATGGAGGCGCTGGTCGCCACCGTACGCGACACGCCATCCATCCGTGTGCTGGAAGGCTATGTGGTGCAGGACATTTTGACCCAAGGAAAATATGTCGATGGGGTCGTGGCTCGTGATCAGGCGGGCAGGGGGCCGAACAAAATTCGTTTGCCCGCGCGGGCCGTTGTTATGGCTGCCGGCGGCGTTGGGCACCTTTACTCAGTTACCACGAATCCCAGCGAAGCCCGTGGTGGCGGTATCGGTATGGCCGCGCGCGCTGGTGCTATTCTGGCAGATATGGAGTTCGTGCAGTTCCACCCCACCGCGATCAATGTTGGCAAAGATCCAGCACCGCTGGCGACAGAAGCCCTGCGCGGCCACGGTTGCACATTGGTGAATGACGCTGGTGAGCGGTTCATGGTTCCGATCCACCACGATGCCGAACTTGCGCCGCGTGATGTGGTGGCGCGTGGCATCTTTGAACAGGTGAAATCCGGCAAAGGCGCGTGGCTGGATTGCCGCGAAGCTGTTGGCGCGACCTTTGCCGAAGAATTCCCGACAGTGTTCGCTTACTGCAAAGAAAATGGCATCGATCCGGTGACCGAGCTTATTCCTGTGATTCCCGCCGCGCATTATTTCATGGGCGGAATTCTGACGGATGCCAACGGCCGCTCTTCACTGGATGGTCTGTGGGCTTGCGGCGAAGTGACATCGACGGGCGCCCACGGCGCAAATCGGCTGGCCTCGAACTCGTTGCTGGAAGCGGTCGTTTTTGCCGCGCGGATCGCCGAAGATATTCAGGGACTTCTACCTGCTCACAAGCTCAATCCATGGGCGCAGGATTCTGTGGAACTGACCGAAGCTGATGATGACGGCACCGACACAGAAGCCATGGCAACGTTGCGTAAAACCATGTCCGACGAGTTTGGCGTGGTAAGAACCGGCGAGGGTATGAAGGCCGGTCTGGCAATCATTATGGAGCTGGAACGCAACAATCAGCGCCAACGCTTCGATAACGCGCTGATTACCGCGAAGATGATCGCGGTATCAGCCATTCGCCGCCACGAAAGCCGTGGTGGTCATTACCGCACCGACTATCCTGAGCCGGTGGCGGAACTGGCCAAGCGCAGCTTCATCACAAAAAAACAGGGCGACCAGTTTGCTGAAGACATGATAGCGAACGGCAATAGTGAGAAATTGTCAGTATGAGCATTATTCCCCACGCACCCAGCTTGCCGCCCGTTATGGTGCGCGATGCCGTTCGTGCAGCACTGCTGGAAGACCTCGGCCTAGCTGGCGACCTCACAAGTAATGCCACCATTCCGGCTTCTGCAACCGCGCGTGCGGTGATGAACAGCCGAGAAGAAGGCGTTTTGGCAGGCATCACAATCGCCGAAGCTGCGTTTCGGGAATCAAGCGCTGAGTTGAGTTTCGAGGCGCTTGTTAAAGACGGTGAGTCGCTCGCTCCCGGTCAGGACGTGGCGATTATCGAAGGCCCGGCTCGCGCTATTCTCGCTGCCGAACGCGTTGCATTGAACTACGCCTGCCACCTGTCTGGTATCGCATCTTATACCGCGCAATTTGCGCGCATCATCAAGCACACAACGGCTCAGGTTTGCTGTACCCGCAAGACCATTCCGGGGCTGCGAACGTTTGAAAAATACGCCGTCAAATGCGGTGGTGGTTCCAACCATCGGTTCGGGTTGGATGATGCGATCCTGATCAAGGATAATCACATTGCAGTCTGCGGCGGTGTTCAGCAGGCTATCGCGCAAGCGCGCGCTTTTGCCGGTCACCTCATCAAGATCGAGGTCGAAGTCGACACACTGGAGCAACTTTCCATCGCGCTGGAAGCTGGCCCTGACGTTGTCATGCTGGATAATATGAGCCTGGAGCAACTTCGAGAAGGCGTTGCCATTGTGGATGGGCGTATCCCTATCGAAGCATCCGGCAATGTGAACATCGACACGATTCAAGGCATCGCCGAGACAGGCGTCGATATGATCTCCACATCGAAGATTACCATGAGCGCACCGACGCTTGATCTTGGGTTGGATATACGCATCAAAAGCTAGCTGTTGCGGAGCCTGCTGTGCCAATTTGTGAAACCTTGTCTTCACGAAAGACCAGTAGTCTCCTGTCGTGATCTATCGTGTTTTGATGCGGTTTCAGATCAAGAGAAAGCTTTGGAGATAGGCGATGACGCATACGCCACTTACCGCTAGTGCCGAAACACAGCCCACGGAAACTAATGTAGACGCACGAATTCAGCGCCAACGTACGCTGAAAGAAGGCGTTATTTCCTATAATGAGGGACATATTTCCACGAAATGCACCGTTCGTGATCTTTCCCCCGGTGGTGCTAAGTTACGCTTGCCCAACGATATAGCGTGGCCCAATAGGTTTCGCCTTCATATTGCATCAGACGGAATAACCGCCGAATGTGAAATTCGGTGGCGTGATGGGCTTACATTTGGTATTGAATTCATTGGTGAACTGCGGATGGATGCCGGTCAGAGCAGGCAAATGAATGTGACTGTGCCCGTTGCTCGCCCGAGTCTGTTGCGCCGCAAATAATCTTTAGACTTTCAGTGTGAACGGCTCACCCTGCATGCAATTCACACCTCTGCCAATGGCCTGAACTGCTTTTGTTAGGCGACCATTTAAATTCAACTGTTTGTCAGCCAGCCGGATCATCATAGGATTTGGTGTTGCTGTAGGGCTAAGGCTGCGCAAGCGGGATGTTAGTTCATCAAAATCTTGATCAAAGTTGCGGGCCGCAGCAATCATCAATGCAGACGCTGTCGAGCGGCTGACGCCTAGCCAGCATTGGCACAGCAACGGCTCTTCTCCGGACCAGCGACGACCGAGTTCAATTATCTGCGAAACGTCTTTGCGGGAAGGTGCGATGTAGCCAGCTAGCGGTCCTGGAATGTCGTTGAACTCCAGCGCCAACCACTCGCGATCTATTGCGATAGGTTGAGTGATGGATTTCCCCGGGCCAGCGAGAGAGACCATTGTGCGAGCACCCGTTTGCGCGATGACTTTGTCGAGCTCTGACAACGGGCTAACAACAATTACGCTCATCGCAGTGAATCCAACTCTTTATAGCGGGCAGCGAACTTTGCCTGCGCTTCTCCCGTTGACCACGGTTCAAGCGGCAGCATATCCGCCGACATTCCGTTGGGTCTGTTGAAATGCTTCTCAGCCTCTTGAACCGTGAAGCCAGCTAGACCGGTGGCCTCAAACCAAGCGGCAGCGCGATCCGCGAGTTTGATTGCTTTTTTCAACTTCGCAGGAATGGCGCTTTGCAGGCCAAAACGTTGATGGATGGCAGCTTCCAATCTGTTTTCAACATCGCGGTAATTGCCGCCCAGCACCTGTTTGAAAGGCGAGATCATGTCGCCGATCACGTATTCCGGCGCATCGTGTAGAAGCGCTGCGATGCGATCATCAACGGTGGCCGCTGGCTGTTGAATAGCAAAAATCTGTTCCACCAAGACGCTGTGTTGTGCGACCGAAAAGGCGTGCTCGCCATGGGTCTGGCCGTTCCAACGCGCAACGCGCGCAAGGCCGTGGGCAATGTCTTCCAGCTCTACATCGAGCGGTGATGGATCGAGCAGATCAAGGCGGCGACCGGATAACATGCGCTGCCAAGCACGGCCGGCAGGAAGAGCTGGCGTCATTGCGGCCAAGCGTAGTTCACCCAATCGGGCAGGGTGAGCATTACTTCTGTGCCATCAGCCGTGATTGGTGCGCCTTCCGTGATGGCTTTGGCTGCGCGGTCGAGGCGTACCAGCGCTAGGCCATGTTGGCCCGAAACCGACCCCAAGGTTCCGATTGTCCGGTCGCCCACCATCAATTCCGCACCAGATTCTGGAAGGTCATTCACTGCTGCAACATTTACGAAACGACTGCGCGCGGTGCCGCGATGCTGCATGCGGGAAACGACTTCCTGGCCAACATAGCAGCCTTTGTCGAATGCAACGCCGGAGCCTTTGGAGAACTGATCCATCGACATGTCGTGCGGGAAAACGCTACCCGGTTCAGCATCGACGCCTAATTCAGGAACGCCCAGCGCAATGCGGTGGGCAAGCCATGCATCATCGTCTGCTTTGGCTTCTGCTTGCATCCGATATGCGCGCCAGCCTAGTGCGGAAAGGCGAGGGTCGTCGAAGGCATCATCCGGTCGAGTGGCGTCGCCCCAGCTGGTAACAACGGCTTCTTCGAGCGGAGCCAGATCGACTTTCGCGCGCAGTTTGTAAAAGCCCAACCGTTTTATCAGCTCGTCACGCTGCTCTGCTGCGCAATCGAAACGGTAGCCGCCATCTATAGGTGTTATGAAGAAGTCGAACAGAATTTTGCCCTGCGGTGTCAACAACGCACCGAAGGCTGGCTTGCCGCTGATCAGGCATGTGACCAAATTTTCGAGAAAATGCGTCGCGTCCTCGCCCGTGCATGAAAAGGTGGCGCGATTGGTGTGTAGAATCTGGCTCATATCAGTCCCCTGACACGAAAAACGCCCATCGCCCATCCGGCGTTATGCCTACGCGATAGAAAATGTAGCTGCCAAATTCTTCCGAATCCAAAACTTCGCCTGCGGTCATAATCGTGAAGAGTTCCACTTTTTGCGGGCCGGTGAGTTTATCCAGCGGGTAGGCGAAGAAATATGGCCAGACATACAGTTCGAAATCGCTGCCTTCATCCATGTGAACGTAGCCTGTTTCCAGCACTTCTTTAAGGATGGCCAGAATTTCTATGCCGTCGCCGTCGCCTGAAATCTCTTTTAGAAAGTCGATTGGGTCAGCCTCGTTGCCGCCAATCGACAGGCTGGTGGCCTCTTCGCCAGTGCCAACGATGGGACGCAGCATTTCGATGTTACCGGTTTCAACGGCGTCCAGAATGCGTTGCCTCGTTTCGCGCACGGGGACAGGTAGCTTGGTAAAGTCACGTTCCACCATCGGGACCGGGCCGGAGGGCTGTGCTGCTCTGCCAGGTTCGGCTGCTTCATCGTCTGCCGTTGGGGCTGTCTCGGCTTCCGGTTGCTCGTCAGTCGTTGCGTCGTTTTCCAGCCCGGTTTCGGTGTTGGGCAGCGGAATGCTCTCGCCATCTTGAGCTCTGGGCACAATGAACGCGCGGGTTGGTACTTTTTTGGTGAGCGCGGACTGTGCGAATGCAGGTGCAACCGATGCGAAATTGATCATAGCGGCAAGACAAGCTGCTGTGGTGAGCGCGGGTATCAGTGCAAGACGAAACATCATGCCGGTAGTGCTAGCACAGCCGTGTTTTGTTTCCACGTATAGAGTCGATTGGCAGGCAGAGGCGCGTTGCGGCTATTGCAGCACGCGGCTGGCGTCGAAATGGCCGGAAGCAAGACGATCTGACAGACTTTCGATAAGGCCGCGTACGTTGTCTTCGCCGGCTTCGGTGAAGAGGCGTGTCAGGGCTACATCAATGGCAGAATCAGCTAGGATCGTTGGCTCGATGCCTTCTTCCAGTGCGCTGTCCCATGCTTCGTGCAGGAAATGACTGGCAACGCGCTGCTTCTCTTCGCGAATAAGCGCGTCAAGATTTTCATCAGAATCCAGAATCATATTGCCCGTCTCGCCTTGGCGTCGCCGGAGTACATGCTCCGATCTCAGCGCTTTATCTAACGCTTTGGCGCCGATGTGTGAACCGGTCGGTCGGCAGAGTGTGACGAAAAGGTTAATGCGCGCAGACACACTGCCCGCTTATCCACCGATAAGCCGTTTCCTTCAGCGCCCGTAACGGCGGTTGATCTGTCCGGCCAGTTGAGCCCCTTCTTCGACGTAGCGCTGTGATGCGAGTCGGGCGGATGATGTGCAAGTGGTGTAGCTGGCATCGAATGCACGATAACCGCGGTTGAATCGTGCGATCATGCGCGCTTTCCGCTTGGGCTGCGGCTCTTCAAGTTCGACCATGTTCGCCATGGCGTCACGCCACTTGCTGCCTTCGTTGGTGCCGCACAAAGCCCGCAGATAATGAATTGAACCCAGCACTTCCGATAAACGCATAAGCTTCGGGTCGTAGGGTGCTAACAATTCTGCTGCAGGCGGTGGCGTTACCTCGGTGTCCTCCAAAGCCGCATCTTGCGCGAGGGCGGGATTGGCGAGGCAAAGAACAATCAAAACTGGAATAGCGAAGCGCAACATGTGGCATGTTTGGCCCAGCATGGGGGCGGCTTCAAGGCGATTCTTCAAGCCTGCAGTTCGGTAATGAATTTTCGGCTCTCTCGCACCAGTTCTAGGGTGTTGGCGGTCAGCGGAATGCCGTCCAACTCGTCCAGCGTAAACCAGTTCACCGCTGCTGCATCATCGCCTGCCACGGCAATGCCGTATGGGCTTAGGGCGACGAACATGGCCAAGACGTAGTGGCGCTCAACTCGGTCATCGCCATCGCGCATGATGATTTCGAAAAAGCGGTTGAAGGCCACACGGTCGATGGTGAGGCGGGTTTCCTCTTTTACTTCGCGCCGCGCCGCGTCTTCCACCGTCTCGCCCAGTTCCACCAACCCGCCGGGCATGGCCCATGTGCCAGCATTCGGATTGACCGAGCGGCGGGCGAGCAGAATTTTCTCGCCACGCCAGATCGCGGTGCAAGCGCCGAGCAGCGGCGAGGTGGGATAATGGCGTGAAGACTTGGATGGCATGGCTTCGCTTAGCGCAGCGCTTCGGTTAGGAACAGGGTTGGATGTTTGTGGCGACAGGAGGCTGACCATGTGCGGGCGATTCAGCCTTGAAACCAATTGGACGGAAATGGTGCGGCAGTTTGCGCTGCGCTCCAATGTGGACCGTGGTCCCGCGCTTGCGCCGCGCCTCAACATCGCGCCGACGCAGCCGATCTTGATGGTGGGAGAACTGGGCGGGCAGGAGCGGAACGCGCTTCTCGTGCGGTGGGGATTTCTGCCCACATGGGTAGAAGACCCTAAGGACTTCCCACTCATCATCAATGCGCGTAGTGAGACGGCGATTTCCAAACCCTCCTTCCGCCACGCCATGCGCCACCGCCGCGCGCTCATTCCGGTCTCCGGTTTTTACGAATGGCAGCGCTTCGGGAAGGGGCAGCCGAGCCAACCTTATTATGTGAGGCCCCGCGATGATGGCATCATCGCGTTCGGTGCGTTGATGGAAACATGGACGGAGCCGGGCGGCACGGAAATGGACACGGGCTGCATCATCACCACTGCGGCAAACGACAGTTTTGCACCGATCCACCACCGCTTGCCGCTGGTCATTCAGCCGAAAGATTTCGACCGTTGGCTGGATTGCCGCACGCAGGAACCACGCGATGTCGCTGACCTGATGGTGCCGGTGCAGGACGATTTTTTCGAAGCAATTCCGGTGGGCAAAGCGGTGAACAAGGTCGCTAATGATGCCCGCGCCATTCAAACGCGCGTCGAGCCGATGACCGATGACGGCAAAGCGCCGGAAGCGGCTGAACAACAATTGTCGATGTTCTGATGGAAAATACGTCTCTGTTCTGGCCCGTTGCCAGCGGCTTTGCGCTGGGCGGTGGTCTTATCATCGCTATCGGTGCGCAGAACGCATTTCTGCTGCGGCAGGGACTGCTGCGGTCCCATGTTTTCATCCTTTGCCTCATCGCGGCGACGGCGGATGCTGCGCTCATCATCGCCGGTGTGGCAGGCGTCGGCACGTTGGTGCAGTCGAACCCAACCTTGCTGAAAGTCGTCACCTTGGGCGGCGCGATCTTCCTAACAGTTTACGCGCTGCAAGCGGCATGGCGGGCGTGGAAGCCGGACGCTTTGGCGGTGGAGGGGCAGGCGCCTGCATCGCTGGGCAAGGCGGTTTCCACCTTGCTCGCGTTCACGTTTTTGAACCCCCATGTCTATCTCGATACCGTGGTGCTGGTGGGGGGTATTTCGGCGCAATATGTGGGCGATGCGCGGGTGGCCTTCGCCGTCGGTGCCGTGCTGGCGTCTTTCGTGTGGTTCTTCTCGCTCGGTTACGGGGCGCGGCTGCTGACACCGCTTTTTGCCAAGCCGCGGGCGTGGCAGATTTTGGACGGTATCATCGCGATCATCATGGCGCTTCTTGCGCTATCGCTGCTTCAACGCTTCTTCACGTCTTGACGGCAGGGTGTGTGGCAACGATAAGCGAGGCATGACCATGCGCATCACCATCTGCTGCATTATTATTTCCTGAGTTTCTCGGGCCGGTCGATCTTTGCCACATCCTCAATTCCGGTCCGCAGCTTCCCTGCCACAGCCGAGATTTATCCGTGACCCAACTCACTCTCTACAACACGCTGACCCGCTCCAAGGAGCCGTTCACGCCAATCGATCCCAATAACGTTCGCATGTATGTCTGTGGGCCGACGGTCTATGACCACGCCCATATCGGCAACGCGCGGCCTGTCATCGTGTTCGACGTGCTGTTTCGCCTGCTGCGTCATATCTACGGCGAGGATGCGGTAAAATATGTTCGCAACATCACCGATGTCGACGACAAGATCATCGACCGCGCCCGCCGCGATTTTCCCGATCTCGATTTGAACGCGGCCATCGCGAAAGTGACGGAAAGCACCACCGCGCAGTTTCAGGCCGACATGAAGGCGCTCGGCTGTCTCGAACCCACAGTCGAGCCGAAAGCGACCGAACATATCGGCGGCATGGTGGAGATGATTTCCACGCTCATTGCCAAGGGCAACGCTTATGTCGCGTCCGGCGCGAAAGGGCGCGAGGTGCTGTTCGACGTCACGTCGGACGATGATTACGGCGTCCTGTCCAACCGCAAGCTGGACGACCAACAAGCAGGCGCACGGGTCGCCGTGGAAAGCCACAAGCGCAACCCCGGCGACTTCGTTTTGTGGAAGGAAAGCGCTGCCGATGAGCCCGGTTGGGACGGTGGCTTCACTTCTTCATCTGGGGGCGAAACCATCCACGGTCGCCCCGGTTGGCACATCGAATGTTCCGCCATGTCGAAAGCCCATCTGGGCGAAACCTTCGACATTCACGGCGGCGGGCTGGACCTCATCTTCCCCCACCACGAAAACGAAATCGCCCAATCCTGCTGCGCCAACAGCACCGACCGCATGGCCAACGTGTGGATGCACAACGGCTATCTGCAGGTCGAGGGCAAGAAGATGTCGAAAAGCGACGGCAACTTCATCACCGTGCATGACTTGTTACATACGGAGAAGGTGGGTGGCCGCAAGTGGCCGGGTGAAGTGGTGCGACTGGCAATCCTGATGACGCATTATCGTGAGCCATTGGATTTCACGGTGCGGCGGTTGGAAGAGGCGGACGACATTCTGATTAAGTTGAATAGGATATTTGACAGTCTCATGACGTCGACATTTGCGAAAGCTATTAGTCGCCCACCAGAACGCGCTGGCACGAACTCAGCATATAGGACAGCCAATCGAACAATTCTTAGTCTAGTTGAAGATCTCAATTTTAAGGCTGTACTTGATTTCCTAATCAGAGAACTCCGTGTTTCCTATCACAATCTCTCAGAAGAGAAGCAGTCTGATTGGCTTGATGCACTTGCTCGCATATTCCTGATGCTGGGCATAAAACCAGCACCTCAGCAAACAAGAAACGACGTGCGAGATAGCCAAATCGCCTATGCGGTACGGTCAAGAGCCGAAGCGATAGCTTCAAAGAATTGGCCTGTAGCTGATCGTATCCGTGACGAACTCCTCGCCCAAGGCATCCAACTCAAAGATGGCAAAGACCCGGAAACGGGTGAACGAACCACGACATGGGAGGTGGTTCGATGAGCCGCGAACGTCTGTATCTATTCGACACCACATTGCGCGATGGCGCGCAGACGCCGGGCGTCGATTTTTCGGTCGAGGACAAGATCGCCATTGCCGGAATGCTGGATGCGTTCGGTTTGGATTACGTCGAGGGTGGCTACCCCGGTGCGAACCCGACGGACACAGCGTTCTTCGAAAAACCGCGCACGAAAGACGCCACCTTCACCGCATTCGGCATGACGAAACGGGCAGGGGTTTCGGTGTCGAACGATCCGGGGCTTGCCGCGATTTTGCAAAGCAGCGCGTCGGCCATCTGCTACGTCGCCAAGGCGTCGGACGTGCATGTGCGCGTGGCGCTGGGCTGCACGAATGAGGAAAATCTCGACAGCATCCGCCAGTCTGTCGAGGCCGCGATTGCGGCGGGCAAGGAGTGCCTTGTCGATTGCGAACACTTCTTCGATGGCTTCAAATCCAACCGCGAGTACGCGCTGGCCTGCGCCCGCACGGCGGTGGAAGCGGGCGCGCGGTGGGTCGTGTTGTGCGATACCAATGGCGGCACCCAGCCCATCGATATTCGCGCCATCGTGGAAGCGGTGATCGAGGAGGCCGTGCCGGGCGACCATCTGGGCATCCACGCCCACGACGACACAGGGCAGGCGGTGGCCAATTCGCTGGCTGCCATCAACGCCGGCGCGCGGCAAATTCAAGGCACGATCAACGGTATCGGCGAACGTTGCGGCAACGCCAATCTCATCACCATCATCGGCACGTTGGGGCTGAAGCCGTCTTTCAACGAACGCTTCGAGATCGGAATTTCGGACGAAAAACTGCGCGGGCTTTCCAAACTGTCGCGCACATTCGACGAGTTGCTCAACCGCGCGCCGGACACGCAGGCGCCATACGTCGGCTCGTCGGCCTTCGCCACGAAAGCGGGCATTCATGCCTCCGCGCTTATCAAAGACCCGTCCACTTATGAACATGTGGAGCCGGAAGCTGTCGGCAACAACCGCAATCTCATGGTGTCCGATCAGGGCGGCAAATCGAACTTTCTCGATCAGCTCGGGCGGCGCGGCATCGAAGTGGCGAAGAACGATCCGAAACTCGACACGCTGATATCCATCGTGAAAGAGCGCGAGGCTTCCGGCTACGCTTACGAAGCGGCTGAGGCCAGCTTCGAGCTGCTAGCCCGCCGCACGCTCGGCACCGTGCCGGAGTTTTTTCGCGTGGAAGGTTTCCGCACATCGGTGGAGCGCCGTTTCAACGCCATGGGCGACGTCATCACCGTGTCTGAAGCCGTGGTGAAACTGGAAGTGGGCGGCGAAATTCTCCTGTCCGTCGCCGAAGGCAACGGTCCCGTCAACGCGCTCGATAAGGCTTTGCGTACAGATCTCGGCCGCTACCAGAGCGAGATCGAAGGGCTGGAACTGGTGGATTATAAGGTCCGCATCCTGAACGGCGGCACCGAGGCCATCACGCGCGTGTTGATCGAATCCGCCGATGCCGAAGGCGCGCGCTGGTGGACGGTCGGCGTGTCCGACAACATCATCGATGCCTCGTTTCAGGCGCTGATCGACAGCCTGAACTACAAGCTGGTGAAGAGCGGGGCGACCGCTT
Organism: Ahrensia sp. R2A130; assembly: GCF_000179775.1. GTDB lineage: Bacteria > Pseudomonadota > Alphaproteobacteria > Rhizobiales > Rhizobiaceae > Pseudahrensia. The sequence goes on along the minus strand of NZ_AEEB01000003.1, from coordinate 711,294 downwards.
GAATACTCTCGCTGCGCCCGCGCCTAAACCGGCGGGCGATGAGGCAAAAGCCGGGTTCTTCTACGCGCTTGCCGCTTATGGGTTGTGGGGTTTCCTGCCGCTCTATTTCTGGGTGATGGAAGGCGTGCCGGTGCTGCAAATGTTGGCGCACCGCGTGGTCTGGTCACTGCCTGTGGCGCTGGCCGTTTTGGCAGCGACCGGGCGGTTGGGCGAATTGTGGGCGTTGCGGAAACAGCCGAAACTGCTTGCCATGATGGCCGTCACGGCGACTTTCATAACGGTCAATTGGGGCGTCTATATTCTATCGGTGGAGATGAACCTCACGTCGCAGGCCGCGCTCGGCTACTATATCAACCCGCTCATTTCCGTGCTTCTAGGCGTGGTTTTGCTATCGGAGCGGTTGGACCGCTTGCAGAAAATTGCCATCGGCCTCGCGCTGACGGGTGTTCTGGTGAAAACGATATCTGGCGGCACGTTTCCATGGATCGCGCTGACGTTGGCATTTTCGTTCGCCTTTTACGGCTATCTGCGGAAAACCGTCGCCATCGGCCCGACAGCGGGTTTCACCGTGGAAGTGGCGCTGCTGTTTCCCATCGCGTTGGGCTATCTCATCTGGGCTGAAATGCAGGGCGTGGGCCGTTTCACGCAATCGCTTGAGATGGCGGGGTGGCTCGCTTTTGCCGGGCCTGTTACGGCTGCGCCACTGATCCTCTACGCCTACAGCGCCAAACGGCTGCGGTTGGCGACGCTGGGGCTGATGCAATACATCGCCCCGTCGATGATTTTTCTGTTGTCCTTCACTTTGTTTGGCGAAGAGTTGGACATGGCGCAAATCATCACTTTCGCGCTGATTTGGAGCGCTTTGGTGCTTTACACGATATCCGTCATGCGGCCTGCAAAGCAGGGATGATGCCTTCCACCGTGTCGCTCATCAACGGGCGCGCGCGATGAGGGCTGTGCAGAAAGCCTGCACCTTCCATGTGGTCCATCAGCTCGCTGTAGGGGGTCCAGAAACCGCCGGAATTCAACAGAACCATCGGCTTGTCGTGCTGGCCGAGCTGCGACCAGGTTAGAATTTCCACCAGCTCTTCTAATGTGCCGATGCCGCCGGGCAAGGCGACGAACGCGTCTGCGCGGTCGAACATCATGCGCTTGCGGGTGTGCATGTCGGGCACTTCGATCATGTCTGCACCGGCGAGTTCATCTGCACCGTGCTCCTGCTCGCGCTTGATCAGGAAGGTCGGGATGATGCCGGTCACTTTGCCGCCGCCCGCCAAAACGCCCCTGGCTACCGCGCCCATAAGGCCACGGTCACCACCGCCATAGATCAGGCCCATATCGGCATTTGCTATGAGCCCGCCCAGTTGTGTTGCTTCCGCGACATAGCGATCATCGGTACCCGGTGAGGAGCCGCAATAGACGCAGATATTTTTGAATGCGGGTTTGGTCGTCGATGTGGCCATGGGGCGAGTCTCTGTTGCGTTTGGGCTGCGTTTGGTTCCTGTCGCCATAATGTGTTAACCACGCTGTGCCCAGATCATATGCTCTCAAGGTTTTTCTGCCTGTGGAGTTTAGTTTGGGCAGGGGCGAAAGGTGGTGGTGCGTATGTTGGGTTTTCTGGGGAATTTTGCGGCTTGGGTGCCAGCAGCCGGTGTTGCAACCGCCTCTGCGGCTTTGGTGGCTGGTTACGTCGTGGTCAACGATATTGATCTGTTCTCTCAAGACGTTTCACCGGCACCGATTGCTCTCGCTAATACAGACCAAGCCAAGGCCGATCTTAAACCGGCTGTGAAGGTTCCCGAAATTACTAAATCTGCCCTGGGACCAAAGCCTCCATCTTTCGATATTTTGCGGGTCGAAAAAGATGGCTCAATACTCATCGCCGGTCGTGCGCCAGCAAACGCTTCGGTCGAGCTTATCGATCAGAATGGGGAGGTCATCGCGACCACGAAGGCGTCGAACGCTGGCGAATTCGTAATTCTGCCTGGCGCAGAACTGTCGCCCGGCGACTACACGTTCTCACTTCGCGCCACACTGGAAGGCTCTGCTTCCATCGTGTCAGCGCAAGGCGGAGTGGTTCGCATTCCCGACCGCAATTCAACGAACAAAGATGGTGTGTTGGCCATGATCGTAGAGGGCGGATTGCCCAGCCGCATCGTAGCCAAGCCGTTTGCGGAAGAGGTGGAGGTAGCGTCCATCGCACCTGCCAAGGGTGTCGCCACTGACGCTGTGCCGCCAGCCCAAGAAGAACCGAATGTTGAGCCTGCACCAACTGAAGCAACTAATGATGCTGTGCTTTTGCCGCCAAAACCCGTGGTCGAAGAGGCGGTTGCTCAGCAGGTTGCACCTGTCGCTGCGAAGAATCCAACAGCCGTCTCCGTTGAGGCGGTCGAGGTTGAAAACGATACGGTCTTCATCGCCGGCGCTGTCAAACGCGGAAAATCAGTACGCGTTTACATAAATAACGAAGAGGTGGGCACAGCGCGTGGAACGCAGGATGATCGCTTTTTGGTGAAAAAGGAATTTCCTTTGGCAGCGGGCTCTCACTCGGTTCGTGCCGACGTACTTGATGCAACATCAGGAGAGGTTACGGGCCGTGCGGAGGTTCCGCTGGTGCATGAACCGCTGAACGATAGCGCAGATGTAGCAAGTGTGACCCCTGTCGCATCACCGCCTGCGCAAGCGGCTTCGCCAACCTATACGGTGCCCATCCGAACAGGGTCTGCAATCATCATCAAGCCGGGCGACAACCTGTGGCGCATATCGCGACGCAACTACGGGCAAGGCGTTCGCTACACCACGATCTATGAGGCCAACCGCGAGCAAATCCGCAATCCTAACCGGATTTACATCGGCCAGATATTCAAGCTGCCCCATCGCGCCGAGCAATAGAAGCGCATCCTGCGACCGCATGCGCGGTGGCTAAAGCTTGCAGAACCTTGCGGGCGTTCCCACATTCATCGTAAGAAACCGATGAATCGGAGGGACAAGCCATGCCGCGCCGTTGTAACAGCGAATTCGACTATGGTTTCGACCGTGCCGGTGAGATGGCTGACGTCTTCGCCGCTCTGTCCAACCCTGTGCGCATTGTTATTCTTCGTCATGTTGCCAGCAACGCCAATTGCGGCTGCAAGGACATCACCGATGTTCTGCCTCTAGCACAGTCCACCGTGTCGCAGCATCTGAAGGTTTTGATCGAAGCTGAACTCGTTCATGTGGAAACCGTGCCACCTCGCTCTCGTTATCGCGTCAACGAAGTTCTTCTGAAGAGCCTTTCGGACACGACCTGCGATTTTCTGAATTCCTGCTGTAATGGCGACCGCGCCGAAGCCTGATCGGGTTTTGCGAATATCCTTTTGAAAGAATCCCTTGTCCGAATCCGATGAAATAAAAAAAGACCGTTCGTCGCTGGCGACGGTGGTAGACCTTTGGCCTTACCTTTGGCCCGCTGACCGACCTGACCTGAAAGCCCGCGTCTTTTGGGCTGCATTTTTCCTGGTGCTAGCGAAGCTGATTACGGCAGTTATTCCGTTTTTCTTCAAATATGCCACTGATGCATTGAATGGGTTGGAACCGGAGGTCTGGTGGATTCCGATGGTCATGATGACGCCGATCATCATGGTCATTGCTTACAATGTTTCGCGTCTCGTGATGTGGGGCTTCACCCAGCTTCGCGATGCGCTGTTCGCCCGTGTCGGCCAGCATGCTGTGCGCCAACTTGCCTTCAAGACTTTTACACATGTTCACACGCTGTCGTTGCGGTTCCATTTGCAACGCCGCACCGGTGGTTTGTCGCGTGTCATCGAGCGTGGAACGAAGGGCATCGAAACTATCGTGCGCTTCACGATTTTGAACACACTGCCGACCATTCTCGAATTCGCGCTCTATGCGGGTATCTTTTGGTATTTCTTCGGGTTCTGGTACGTGGTCGTTATCGCCGTGACGGTGTGGGCTTATAGCTGGTTCACCATCCGCGCCTCTGACTGGCGCATCCAAATTCGCCGCGACATGAACGCCTCCGACACCGAGGCGAACACCAAGGCAATCGATTCACTGCTGAACTTCGAGACCGTCAAATACTTTGGCAACGAGCGCATGGAAGCAGATCGCTTTGATGTTTCGATGGCGAAATACGAGAAGGCAGCGACGAAAACATGGACATCGCTCGGCTGGTTGAACTTCGGCCAGATGGCGATTTTCTCAACCGGCATGCTGATCTGTATGGTCATGTCGGCCATGGCAGTTCAGCGCGGTGAGCAGACCATCGGTGATTTCGTGCTGATTCAGGTCTTTCTGATGCAGCTGTCGATTCCGCTCAATTTCATTGGTTTCGTGTATCGCGAAATCCGACAGGGGCTCACCGATATCGAAGACATGTTCGAGCTTTTGGGTGTCCCTGCCGAGGTGGTGGACAGCCCGGACGCGAAGGACCTTGTGATCGATAAGTCCGCGATCCGCTTCGAGAACGTCTCCTTCCACTACGATCCCAACCGCCCGATATTGAAGGATGTTTCTTTTGAAGTTCCGGCAGGCAAAACGGTTGCGATTGTCGGACCTTCCGGCGCAGGCAAGTCTACCATTTCGCGGCTGCTTTTCCGCTTTTACGATGTGCAGCGCGGTGCGGTTACCATTGATGGTCAAGACTTAAAGAATGTTACGCAGGAGAGCTTGCGGTCCGCTATCGGTATGGTCCCGCAGGACACGGTGCTGTTCAACGATACGATCGAGTATAACGTCCGCTATGGCCGTATGGATGCGAATTTAACGGAAGTACGTGAAGCGGCTGATATGGCGCAAATTGGAGACTTCATCGAACGCCTGCCGCAGGGTTTTGACACGCCTGTGGGCGAGCGTGGGTTGAAGCTTTCAGGCGGTGAGAAGCAACGCGTCGCAATTGCGCGCACGCTTTTGAAAGCGCCACCGATTCTCATTCTCGATGAGGCGACTTCAGCGCTGGACACTCAGACCGAGCAGGAAATTAAAGCTGCACTCGATATCGTATCGCGCAACCGTACGACGGTCGTAATTGCACACCGCTTGTCGACAGTGATCGACGCTCATGAGATCATCGTTCTGGAAGAGGGGCGGATCAAGGAGCGCGGAACCCATGGGGATTTGCTTGAGCAGGACGGTCTTTACGCAGCCATGTGGAACCGACAGCTTGAGGCTTCTGAAGCGGAAGCTGCATTGCGCGCCGCGCACGATAGCGATGAAATGGGCTTGGTGGTCCGCCGTCGCCCGGTTGAAGACGAAGGCTAGTTTCTGTGCACTCGTTTGCACGGTTTCAATTGCGACAACCTCTCAATCGCATGCGGTAGAACCGGTGCAGCTGGAGCTGCTTCTTGCAATCGACTCATCAACAAGCGTGAACCGCCGCGAGTATGCGCTGCAGCGTGACGGTCTCGCCAACGCCTTTCGAGATGAAGGCGTTTTGCGATCCATCAGGTCTCTTCAACCGCTAGGTCTGGTGATTTCCGTGGTGCAATGGTCTGAGCGTGGACGTCAGATTACATCGGTTCCGTGGACCCGTATTTCCGGTCGTGCTTCTGCAGAAGCCTTCGCGGCGCGCCTTGCAACTATGCCTAGGGCAGTTCGCGGTATGACGGACATTGCCGGCGCATTGGATTTTTCCCGTATTTCCATTCAGCAAAACGCCTACCGTGGCGCTCGTATGGTTATTGATGTCTCGGGTGATGGCTCTTCGGGGCAAAGCGATCCTTCATCCGCTCGTGACAGGGCTGTGAACGCTGGAATAACGGTGAACGGCCTCGTGATTCACTCCAAGGAATATGATCTTGGAACACTGGCTGATATCGACCTGTTCCAGCACTATTCTCAGCGAGTGACTGGAGGACCAGGCTCGTTCGTTATGGAGGCTGCCAACTACAATGATTTCGCTGATTCCATTCGTCGCAAACTCATTCGTGAGATTTCGGGTGCGGACTTTGCCGAACTCGTTCCAAGCCGATAGAAGACCTTGAGAACCAACATTTGAAAGCCAATCCATGTCCGTCGTAAAATCTGTCCGCGAGGCCATGGTTCCAATCCATCCCGCTGGCTATCCGTTTATCGCCATCTTTGGGGTGGTCTCGATCCTGCTGGGTTTCCTGTGGCAACCCTTGTTCTGGATAGGCGCCATTTTGACCGGCTGGTGTGCGCTGTTTTTCCGCGATCCTATCCGTGTGGTGCCGATAGACGATGATCTTATCATCAGTCCGGCTGACGGCACCGTGTCATCTATCGGTCAATTCGTGCCGCCGGCAGAGTTGGAACTGGGGGATGAGCCCCGCACACGCATTTCCGTTTTCATGAATGTCTTCAATGTCCACATCAACCGTGCGCCTGTGCGTGGTAAGGTGATCGTTTCCAAGCACAAGCCGGGTGCATTTTTGTCCGCTGATCTGGACAAGGCATCGATTGATAACGAACGGCACAGCATCGTAATTGATGGTCCGCATGGTCCGGTTGGGTCGGTTCAGATTTCCGGTCTCGTCGCACGTCGTATCATCTGCTGGAACGATGCTGGCGATACGCTGGGGCAGGGGGAACGCTACGGCCTCATACGTTTTGGCTCCCGCGTCGATGTGTTCTTGCCGGACGGAGCAACGCCGCGTGTGGCGCTTGGGCAAACAATGTTGGCTGGTGAGTCCATTTTGGCAGCCCATGGAGATGCCGTGCCGACTAGCCCTATTCCGCGGTCCATCTAGGCCATGAAAGCTCCGTTTCCCGAATTCGACCCCAAGGCCAAGGTTGACCCCAAAGCTGCAACGAGTGTCGAGCCGCCAGAACTCTTCCCGCCTGATGACGATGAGGGCACTGAACCGATTCACCGTCTGCGCGACGTTCCGTTCCGCATGCTGGTGCCAAACCTCATCACGCTTGGTGCGATTTGTTCCGGCCTTACCGCCGTTCGATTGGCTTGGGAGTCGCGGTTTGAACTTGCGGTTATCGCAATCGTTTTTGCTGCGATTCTGGATGCGTTGGACGGGCGGGTTGCCCGTATACTGAAGTCGTCATCATCCTTTGGCGAGCAGATGGATTCGCTCGCTGATTTCGTTAACTTTGGCGTCGCACCGGCGCTCGTCATGTATCTTTGGGTTCTCAAAGACATGCGCACTTTAGGCTGGGCGGTTGCGCTTATTTTCGCGATCTGCGGTTGCTTGCGGTTGGCACGTTTCAACGTGATGTTGGAAGATCCTGACAAACCGGATTGGTCCGTTGATTTCTTCACCGGCGTACCGTCACCAGCCGGCGCCTTGCTGGCGCTGCTGCCGCTCTATTTAGGGCAACTCGGGCTCGAACGTGGTATCGGCGTGGCGGCCTTGTCCTCGATCTATTTGCTTTTCGTCGGCTTCCTGATGGTGTCGTCACTGCCCACATGGTCTGGCAAACGGGCAGGGCAACGCATTTCACGTCGCCTCGTTGTGCCGCTGATGTTGGGTTTGCTGATCGCTGTGGTGCTGTTGTTCAGCTACCCGTGGGCGGTGTTGAGCGTGGTGTGCATCGCTTATTTGGCAACGATTCCGTTCAGCGTACGAGACCAGTCCCGCCGTTAAGTGCTAGAGAAACAGGCCCGCTTGTAAACGGGCCTGTTCGTTTACTCTGCAGCGTCGGAGATTGGTCGCTTGCGGTTATCACCCTCGTTGGCTGCTGCCGGCATGGGCACGATGCTGGCATCTTCTCCATCTCGCACAACTTCTCGCTCGACAGCTTTTTTCGTTTTCTTGTTGGCGGCTTTTGGCGCAGGTGCTGCGGTTCTTGCGTCCCGCATCATTGCATTCAAGTCGGCCAGCGCAGGCTCTTCCTCATCCATCACGGCCGCTACCATCTTGCGGGCTCTCAGACCTGCAATCTTGCTTGCCGTCCATTTGAACGGTGCTGCAAGGTTGGCTGGAAGCGCCAGCATTGATGGGATCATCACCAACGTCAGGATTGTGGAGAAGGCGAGGCCGGAGATGATGGCCGTCGACAGCTGCACCCACCATACCGATGTGATGCCACCCATGGAGATGGTGCGCGAGAAAAAGTCCATGTTTATCTGCGTCGCCATCGGCACAAGGCCAAGAATAGTGGTGACAGTGGTCAACATGATAGGGCGCAAACGCTGTGCCGAGGTTTTCAGCACAGCTTCGCGCGTTTCCACGCCCTCTTCACGCAAGCGGTTGAAGGTGTCGATCAACACGATGGCGTTGTTCACAACGATGCCCGCCAACGCGATCACGCCCGTGCCCGTCATGATTACGGAGAACTTTTGGCCTGTCGCCATGAGGCCTAGAAGCACACCAACAACCGCAAAGATGACAGTCACAAGCGTGATGATGGTTTGCCAGAACGAGTTATACATCGTCAGCAAAATAATGAACATCAGGAACAGCGACGCTATGGCCGCCTTGCCGAGGAAGGCCATGGATTCAGCCTGCTCTTCGTCTGCGCCCTTGAACACGAACTGCACGCTGCTTGGCCACGTTTGCTGATCCAACCAGGCTTGCACTTCGGCAACCTTGTTGTCGGGAGTAACGGCCTTGCCGTTCTCCATGAAACCATCTTCGATGTTGGCTTTCACCTCCATTGAATAGAGGCCGTCCTTACGGGTGATGGATGACACTTTTTGCTGCGGCGAGCGCGTGACAAAGTTTGCCAGTGGCACCTGTCCGCTGGTCGTTGGCAGCTTCAGTTTATCGAGGGTCGCAAAGCTACGTTCCTCGGCAGGCAAGCGGACGCGAATGTCCAATTCGTCTTCTGAATCGTCAGGGCGATATTTCCCGATAGGCACGCCGTCCGTTACCAGTTGAACCATCGAGCCGATGGACACGATATTTGCGCCGTAGCGACCTGCTTGTTCCCTGTCGACAGCGAGTTCCCACTCGATACCGGGCAGGGGACGACCGTCTTCGATGTCCTGAAGACCGGCAATGCCATCAACGAAAGCGCGTGCTTTGGCAACGGATGCGACCATCGCATCATAGTCGGTGGATTTCACCTGCAAACGAACGTCTTTACCGGTAGGTGGACCACCTTCGATTTTACGAACCTCGACCTTTACGCCGGGCAGAGCTGCTGTTTTGTCACGGATTTCGGCGAAGATCTCCGTCGCCATGCGGCGGCAGCAGAAGTCGTTCAGTTCGATCTGCAACTCGCCTACAACGTCGGCAGGTTTGTCCTGCACGCCGCCAATTGGGCTGCCCTGGCCACCGCCACCGGGGGCTGTGGCCGTGGAAACGGAGTTGCGAATGCCGGAAATAGTGAGAATTTTCGCATCCACCTCAGCTACTACATCGCGCACCTGACTGGCCGACAGGTTGCCACGTGCCGATATGAGGACGATCGCTTGGTCGGGTTCTTCATCAACGAAAAACTCAACACCGGCATTGCTCGACGGGAAGGCGATGAACATCACGTAATAGGCCGTGCCTAAAATCGTAAGCATCACCAGCGCGTTGCCGAGCAAGTTGCCCGAAGTCCATTTCAGGAAGGTGAGATAACCGCCCAGAGCGCCGGGGACTTTCTTGATGTCCAGATCGCGTTCGGATGTGAACATGAGGGTGACGGGGTCACGTTCTTTCTCTCTGTTGCTGCGCCAGTTCAGGAACGCCCAGACGAGAGGGAAGGTGACCAGCGCAACCACAAGGCCGAGAATTGTCGCGATACCGTCGCCAAAATCGAAGCCGATCATTTGGCGTGTCGCTTCTGCTGCCGATGCGCCAACCGCGTTCAGGCCCAGATCAACGCCACCGTCAGTTAGCGCGAAGACTGCGAAACCCATCATGATGGACGTCACGATTGCGGTGAACAGCACCCCACCGCTGCGTCCGATTTTAGTCGCAATCCAGCCGGTTAGCGCACCTGTGGTCGGTAGGAAAATAAGCGCGGTCAGCAGTGATGCTGTTAGAACCACGATCACCATGATTGGCAGATAAGACATGAATTCGCCGGGAACACCGGGCCACAGAAGTAGTGGCAAGAACGCGGCAAGCGTTGTCGCCGTGGACGACACCACAGGCCAGAACATTAGCTGCGCGGCGCGTTTATAGGCTTCGTCGGCCGGCATGCCTTCCGATAATTTTCGGTCCGCGTACTCGGTCACCACAATCGCACCATCGACCAACATGCCAACGGTCAGCACCATGCCGAACAGCACCATCATGTTCACAGTGATGCCGGCGAGAGCCAGGATGAGGAAGCCGACGGCGAAGGAAACGGGGACCGAAAGCCCCACCAACATGCCTGACCGCAAGCCAAGCGATGCCACTACAACCACCAGCACCAATGCGATAGCCGTCATAATCGACGCCTGAAGCGAACCCTGCACTTCGTTGATGAAGGAGGATTCATCCAACAGGAAGTTGATCTTGATCGTGGAAGGCCAGTCTTTGGAAAACGCAGCAACCTTTTCACGAACGGCTACGTTATTTTCGATGATGTTCTCACCGATGCGTTTCACCACTTGCAGCGCAATGGCCGGTTCGCCGTTTACGCGGGTGTATGCACTTGGGTCTTTGAAGGTGCGCCGGATTTCAGCGACCTGACCCAGCGTTACGACAGCTTCGCCGTTTTGCTTGATAGGGATCGAATAGACGTCAGCCGCGCTTTCCACGAGGCCGGGGACTTTCAGGTTGAAGCGACCCGAGCCATTGTCCAGCGTACCGGCAGCGACAAGCTGGTTATTAGTCGCCAGCGCGTTCAGCAATTCCGTCTGCGTGATGTTGTAGGATTCGAGTTTTGCAAGGTCGAGAACGACCTCCAGCATTTCCTCACGTTGACCGGAAAGATTAGCTTCTCGAACAGAGGTGATTGCTTCCAACTCATCCTTCAAACGGCGCGAATATTGGTAAAGTGTCCGCTCCGGTACGTTGCCCGAAAGTGTCACGATCAGCGTTGGCTGAAGCGCGAAGTTGGTTTCGTTGATGATCGGTTCATCTGCATCAGCAGGCATTTCGGCCTTTGCCTGATCCACTTTGTCGCGAATGTCGGCCAGCACTTTATCTTTGTCGGTGCCGATCTCGAATTCAAGAACGGCAACCGCATTCGACTGGTTGGCCAGCGTTGTCAGTTCTTTGAGGCCATCCAGCCCACGCAGTTTTGTTTCCAACGGCCGCACGAGCAGCCGTTCGGCATCGCCGGGTGAAATGCCCTGCTGCACAACGGAAACGAAATAGACCGGAACATCGATGTCCGGTTGCGCTTCCTTGGGGATGGTGACGTAGGAATAAGCGCCGGCGATAATCATCACCAGCATCATCATAACAACCGTCTTGGGACGGCTCAGAATGCTTGAAAGAGCCGAGGTCATGAGCGGGCCTCATTCGTTGTAAGCTCGGTTGTCGGGGCATCCGGTGCGGTTTCACTAGCGGGCGCCGTGGCGGTATCTGCTGGGACTGCCTCTACTGTTTCACCGGCAGCGACAAAGTTTTGCCCCAGCGTTATGACTTTCAGACCCGGTGTCAGGCCGGAGACCCAAATGCCTGTCTGGTCTTGCGCCAAAATCGTGATCGGGTGGAACGACACCTTGTTGTCAGTATCGACGGCGCGAACGCCAACTTCGCCGTCATCTGCCAAGGTGATCCAAGCAGACTCCAACTGGTAGGCCTGCGTTGCTGCTAGAGGAATGCTGGCCTCCGCGGTCAATCCATCGCGGATCATACGGTCACTGTTTTGAAGTTCGATTTCGATGCCGAATGTGCGGGTCGCCGCGTCTGCTGCGGGGGAGATGAAGGACAGTTTGCCAGGCACTTTCACTCCGCCGATGAGTTCGACTTCGGCTTTCATACCCTCGGTTAGTGCCACCACATTTGCTTCTGCAACCTGACCTGTGAACAACATCGGGTCTGTGTCCAACAGGGTGACGCAAACGCCGCCGGGGGCGAGATTGTCGCCAACCTGTGCAGTTGGGCTCTGTACGAGACCGGCAGTGGTTGCACGAATTTCTGTGCGCGACATTTCTTGTTTTGCAGATGCCACTGCAGCTTCGGCAGCGTTAAGGCCTGCCTGAAGTTCCCGCAACTTGGTGCGCGTTGCAAAGCCGCGTTCCACCAACTGGTTGGTTGCGTCAAAGTCAGCCTGCGCCTGATTGAGGCGCGCTTGCGCTTGTATCATTGTGGTCTGGCGAATGCCTTGGTCTATGACGCAGAGCAGATCGCCCGCCTTAACGGTGTCTCCCTTGCTGACCAGACGTTGCTCTACCGTTCCGCCGGTTTCAGCGCGCACGCTGATGGTCGCATCAGCTTCAGTGCGACCGCGAACCGAAAGGTTTGAGACCCGTTCGGTGGGCTGCAATTCAGTTACGCGAACGCGAAAAGCTTCCGTGACACGCTTGGCCTCACGGTCTGCGATTGGTTCTGATGAGCCGTCCCCCTGACCACCCAAAATGAGGTTGCCGGTGAACATCCAGCCGCCAATGGCCGCCAGAATTGCAAAGGATACGAGGTGGGAGCCGCGCAGTTGCATGATAAAATTCCCTTATTCGGCCGCTGCAAGGACAGGGGAGGAGGCGGCTAATTGGTTTTCAGGAAGGCTGGTTCCGGCGATGGCTTCCAGTTCGCCACGTCGTGAGCGAATGAAAGCCAGACCGGTTGTGAGGCAAGTGCGACCGTAGTCGCCGACCCAATCCGCTCCGGCCATATCAACCTCGCGGACTTCGCCGTCAATCATGGCGATTTCGTTCTCTAAATATTCGATCTGACGGTCTATGGCGACGCGTATATCTTTCGGATCCATCAACTCTGCGCACATTGCGAGGAGCAAAAATCCGCTTTTGAAGATGTCTTTCTGGGCGGGTTGTTTCAGGCTTTCCAGAAATTCCAACCGGCCCCCATCGCTGATGGAGTAGACCTTACGGGCAGGTTTCCCGACCTGCTGTTCTTCGCGCTGTGTGACAAGGCCATCATCGTGGAGGCGACCGAGAGTGGGGTAAATCGAACCGAAGCTCGCATCAACGAAATGGCTGAAATGCCCTTCTGAGACCAGTTTCCGGATTTCATAGCCGGTCGCGTCTCCGCAATTAAGAACGGCGAGGCATAGTGTTCTGACGTTCATAAGGGCTCGCGAGCGGGTCGTGATGATATGTTGGATCTATATATGTGCGATAATCATATATCAAGCAAGCATATGCTCGACCGATAGTGCTCTAACCGTCAGCTGACTGGTACAAGAATAGCGTCGTTTAACCAGTAAAGCGTCAAAATGCCCAAATAGGTTTTACGTTTTTGTTCAAGTGCTTGAAATGTCATTCATAAAAGCGCAGGAAACGGTGCTTTGTACAAATTAACCGGTAGGTCACGTCGTATTTGCCCAAGTTAGAGTCTTAGGCGCTTTCCGTCAGAAAACCCTGTTTGGACAAGCTGTATACTCCACCGTTTGTGTCGCAATCTTCCGATGCCAGTTCCAATACAGCGGGGATAATCGCCGAGGCTTCGGTCACGGTTTTCGGGTCCTCGCCCGGTGCGTATTGCGCGCGCATCTTTGTACGCAGATGGCCAGGATCCAAAAGGTTGGTGTTCAAAGCGTTCAGGCGGTTTTCCGCCGCATAGCTTCGTACCAATGCTTCTAGCGCGGCTTTAGACGCGGAGTAGGGGCCAACAAACGCTTTGGAATTACGCGCGGCACCGGAAGTGAGGAAAATTGCCCGTCCCGCATCGCTTTTTTGCAAAAGCGGATCAAGCGAGCGTATCAGCCTGTAATTGGCTGTAACATTAAGCGCAAAGACCTGCTCGAAAACGGCTGGCTTATTTTGCGCCAAGGGTGTCAGAACGCCCAACGCGCCAGCATTGCCGACCAATATATCGAGCTTGCCCCAACGCTCGTTGATGGAGCCGCCCAAGCGGTCGATAGCGTCGAAATCAGTCAGATCGAGAGGAACCAGCGTGGCCGTTCCGCCGTCTTTGCGAATAGCGTCGTCGAGATCTTCAAGCCCGCCAACCGTGCGTGCAACGGCGATCACGTGGGCACCAGCACGGGCTAACCCCAGAGCTGCTTCATAACCAATGCCGCGCGATGCACCGGTGACGAGAGCAACGCGGCCTTCCAGAGGCTTCTCACTCATGGCTCAGTTTCCGCCAGACAGCATAGAGATTGGGCGGACGTTATCGCCACCGACGTTTTGCCCGCCTTCGCGGTCCGTCAGCGAGGTCGGGTAGTCGCCAGTGAAACAGGCGTCACAAAATTGCGGCTGGTCGTTATCACGCGCTGCTTCGCCCGCCGCTCGGTACATGCCATCGACCGAAACGAAGGCTAGGCTGTCAACTTTGATGAAGGCGGCCATCTCTTCCATGCTCATGCGGGATGCGAGCAATTTCTGCTTTTCAGGTGTATCGACGCCATAAAAGCAACCGGAAACGGTGGGGGGCGAAGCGATCCGCATGTGCACTTCGCGGGCACCGGCATCCCGTACCATGGCAACGATTTTCTGGCTTGTTGTGCCACGCACGATGGAGTCGTCCACCAGCACCACGCTTTTGCCCTCGATCAGGCGGCGGTTGGCGTTGTGTTTCAGCTTCACGCCCATATGGCGGATCTGGTCGGACGGCGCGATGAAGGTGCGCCCGACATAATGGTTGCGGATGATACCCAGCTCGAAGGGCAGTCCGGCTTCCTGACTGTAGCCGATGGCTGCGGGCACGCCGCTGTCCGGCACGGGCACCACGATATCAGCATTGCAGGGCGCTTCGCGGGCTAATTCTTCGCCGATGGCCTTGCGCACGGCATAGACATTTTCGCCCTGCACGGTGGAATCCGGCCGGGCGAAATAGACGTATTCGAACACGCAAAAGCGCGGCTTGGCAGCTTCGAACGGGAAGTGGCTTTGCAAGCCGTCCTTGTCGATCACCACCAGTTCGCCGGGCTTCACATCACGCACGAAACGCGCGCCGATGATGTCCAGCGCGCAGGTTTCCGACGCCAGCACGTAGGAGCCATCGAGGTCGCCCAAGACGAGGGGGCGCACACCAAGTGCATCACGGCAGCCAATGAGCTTTTTAGCCGACAGGGCGACCAGCGAGAACGCGCCTTCGAGCTGTTTCACCGCGTCCGTCAGTTTCGGCACCAACTGCTGTTCGGTGCTGGTGGCGATGAGGTGAAGAATGACTTCGGTGTCGGAGGTCGATTGGAAGATCGCGCCACGGCGCTGCAACTCGTCGCGCAGGGTGGCCGCGTTGGTCAGGTTGCCGTTATGCGCTACCGCAAAACCGCCGCCTGCAAAATCTGCAAAGAAAGGCTGTACATTGCGCATGCCCTCGCCGCCGGTGGTGGAGTAGCGGTTGTGCCCGATAGCGGCATGGCCCGGAAGGCGGTCGATGACGGACTGCTTTGAAAAGGTATCGCCAATCAAGCCGACGTGGCGCTCTGCGTGGAAGGTGGCTCCATCAAAGGCGACGATGCCCGCCGCTTCCTGTCCGCGATGCTGCAGCGAGTGCAGGCCGAGCACGGTCATGGCAGCGGCATCGGCCTGTCCGTAGATGCCGAAGACACCGCATTCTTCGTGAAATTTATCGGCGTCTTGCATGGTGGGTCATCCAGCTTTGAGGTCGGTTAGCATTCAGGTGCGCTGTTCAGCGTCCTGTTCACCTTCGCGTGGTGCGTCTTCGCTTTCAAAGAAGCGTTTCACAACGTCTTCGAGATTTTCGGGCAGTGAATCGCGGATGTTGGTGCCGATGGATACCAGCATGGGGCGCGATTTTGCCTGCGCCACCCATTCCGGCTCGTTGTCATTGGCAAGCCACAGGAAGCCCATCAGAGTGATGATAACAAGCAAAGCACCGCGAGCGGCTCCAAAGATGAAGCCCAATGTGCGGTCCAGAACACCGACACGGCTGTCGATAATCATGTCGGCCAGCAGCATGGTGAGATAGCTGACGATGATGAGAACGACGAGGAAAATCGCCGCCGCTGCAATCGCATCCGTGACCAGCGAGCCTTCCTGAAGCGAGGCATGCAGACCGGCGACCATGGGCGACAACGCTTTGTAGAACGATGCGGCGGCAACAGCAGCTGCAACCCAGGAGACGATAGACAGGACTTCGCGGGAAAAGCCGCGGATCATCGCCAGAAGTGCTGAAATCAACATGATGACGACGAGAATACCGTCGAGCAGGGTGATGGACATGTAACGTAGCCTCGGAGTGCTGTTCGGCGCTGGGTTTAGGCGCCCATTGTGGCGCGGCTTTGGGCGCTAATGTGCAGGCGGCCACTCTTTGCCGGAATTGCGCCCATGGGGCAAGCGTTGCCGGTGGATCATCCCATCAATCATCATTTTTATCCGACGGTAATTCGCCCGGTGTGACCAGATCGACCACGAGATCGGACAGGCTTTCCAGCGTGTTGAGCCGCATGCCGGGTGTTTTTGCCAGTTCCGATGTCTTTGCGAAAGTGGCTTGCTCGAAGCCCAATTTGCCTGCCTCTTTCAACCGCGCGGAGGCTTGCGACACCGGACGCAGATGGCCGGACAGGCTGACCTCGCCGAAATAGACACAATTATCCGGCAATGGTTTGTTCGCCAGCGACGAGACGAGGGCGGCGGCGACCGCAAGATCAGCCGCCGGTTCGGAAATGCGGTAGCCGCCTGCGACATTGAGATAGACATCGTGGCCACCCAGCCGCACGCCGCAGCGGGCTTCGAGTACGGCCAAAATCATAGACATGCGCGCGCTTTCCCAACCGACGACCGCGCGGCGGGGCGTTCCCAATGATGATTCGGCAACAAGCGCCTGAATTTCGACCAACACAGGTCGACGTCCTTCAAGTCCTGCGAAAACGGCAGCTCCGGGGGCGGCCTTGTGGCGTTCACCGAGAAACAGTTCGGACGGGTTGTTGACCTGCTTCAACCCCGTATCGGACATTTCGAAAACGCCGATTTCATCCGTCGGGCCGAAGCGGTTTTTAACGGCGCGCAAAATGCGGAAATGGTGGTTGTTCTCGCCTTCGAAATAAAGGACCGCATCAACCATGTGTTCCACCACGCGGGGGCCGGCGATCTGGCCTTCTTTGGTGACGTGACCGACGAGGACGATGCAGGCGCCGGACTGTTTAGCGTAACGGATCATCGCCTGTGCCGAAGCGCGCACCTGGCTCACCGTGCCGGGTGCACTTTCTACCGCATCGCTCCACAGGGTCTGGATGGAGTCGAGCACGACGAGATCGGGGCGTTTCTTGTCCCCTTTGAAAGTTGCTTGAAGCGTGGTGACGATGTTTTCGACATTGGTTTCTGCCACCAGTTGGACCGGTGACTTTTCAACGCCTAGCCGCTGCGCCCGCAGCCGTACCTGCGCCACGGCCTCTTCGCCGGATACATAAACGACGTTATTGCCCGCGCGGGCCAGCGCGGCGGACGCCTGCATAAGAAGTGTCGACTTGCCAATTCCGGGGTCGCCGCCAAGCAGCAGGGCAGAGCCCGGCACAAAACCGCCGCCGGTGACACGGTCGAGTTCCGCGACCTTGGAGATTATGCGGGGAGAATCTTTCGTATCACCGTCCAGCGGCTCCAGTGGGATGATGCGTCCCTTGCGCTGAACTTTGCCCGGTCCGGTGGCGACGCCTGTGTTCGGGCTTTCCTCCACCAGCGTGTTCCACTCGCCACAAGCCTCGCACCGACCGGACCATTTGCCGGAAACGGCTCCGCAACCGGAGCAGACGAATTGGGTTTTCGGGGCGGCCAAGGTTCAGCCTGCTGCAGTGGTGGAGGGGAGAAGGCCGGTGGGTTCGCCGTCTATCGTTTCCAGATTTTTGCGCTTCCAGTAGTCGCGCACCCCGTCACGGCCCATGTCTTCATAAAAGGGAAGGAGTTCGTCTTCGCCGCGACTTTTCACAAAATCCATCAACGGGACCCCCGTGCCGCAGGACGTTTGAACCAGATCGATATCGAGGCTGAAAATCTGGCGGTTGCCTGCGGTTTCGGGAAATCGCGTGATGGCTTCATCCCAACCGGCATCATGGGGGTGCAAGACATTGGCGTTACCATAGACCCGTAAGATCAAGGCGTCGCCTTCGAACGCGCAGAACATCAGCGTCATGCGCCCATTTTCCTGCACATGGGCTGCGGTCTCGTTGCCGCTGCCAGTGACGTTCAGCCAGACGATCTTGTTGCGGTCCACAACGTGCAACATTCCGCCCATGCCTTTGGGCGACACATTTACCCGCCCATCGCGCCCGGCGGTGGCCACGAAAAACACCGGCTGTTTTTCGATGAAGGCGGTCAGTGTCGGGTTGAGGCGTTGCGCGGTGGGCATAGTGTTTCGTGCTCTGTGATAATTAGAACATATATAGAACATAAAGTACCTTGCGCCAAGAGCCGATCTTATTTCCACAAATCTTTCCCCGCGTATTTCCCGTCCTGTATCGTGCCCATCTCACCCCGCATGAGCCGGTCGTCCGGACCGACCTGATGACCGTGGGGTGACGATCCTTCCGTCGCGCGCGCTTAACGGACGCAAGCGGGCGGAGCGTCGGATGCCACACGCCAAACGCCAACACTCGGGCGGTTTACAGGGTAATGTCGCGGCACCGGTAACGGTGTGTTCTGTCGATGCAGAACTTGATGGCGAAAGCCGTTATCGCGGATGGGGGCCGACTTGCAGGCTGAGAGATGTCTGCGCAGCAGGATCGAGCGGGGCGAAGGCGTAAGCCATATTTCGCCTGAAACTACAGGCTAACGGCAGACACCTTTGCTCCGCTGGCTCACACTTTTGACGGGGTCGCTTTCGCTCGCCAAAGGCGATAGGCGACACCTTTTGCGCTCACGCTGTCGGCCACAAGTGGCCTTCGCTGCCCAATTTATGGGAATGAGCGCGGCACAACTAGCGCCGGGCGGCTCTTCGCCGCCTGCTGATCGCTCGGACGCTGGAAGGCGGGTCGAGGTAAAGTCGTGTCCAAACCCAACCCACACTCCGTCATCCTTGGGTCGGTGTCTGAGGATGACCAGCTCGGGGGTGAGCGTGGGGTGCGTGACGTCCCGCAGGCCTCGTGACCACCCACTCCGACTCTGGACCGCTCAAAGAAAGAAATACCACATGCGTCGTGGCGGGCAAAGCGTCAGCCGCCGATGATCTTCCGGGCGTATCTCGCGCCAAGACCTGTGAGCAATTCATAGCCGATGGTTCCAGCGGCGCGGGCAACATCATCCACCGGCACGTTGTTGCCGAACAGTTCGATCCAGTCGCCTTCGCCGATCGCGTCATCGGGCATGTCGGTCACATCGAAGGCGGCGAGGTCCATGGAGATGCGGCCGACGCCTTTCAGCGTGTGGCCCTTGTAATGGGTGACGGCAGCAGGAGCCACGAAGCGCATGGGCACACCGAAATTGCTGGCGGCGCGGTGGTAGCCATCGGCGTAGCCGGTGGACACATAAGCGAGGCGGGTGCGGCGGGTCATGGTCTCACTTGCGCCGTAACCGACGGCACCGCCGCGCTCGACCCAGCGGGTCTGCACCACGCGGCCTTCGAGCGTGACGACGGGGCGCATGGGATTGTCGACATCGTTCAACGCTTCGCCGCCGTAAAGCGCGATGCCAGGACGGGCGAGGTCGAAAGTATGATCTGTTGCCTGCAGGTCGGCAGCGCTGTTGGCTGCTGAGCGGGGGACACCGGGCAGAAGGTCTGCGCCTTGCAGGAAGCGTTCGCGTTGGGCCTCTGTCTGTGGGTGGCCGATATCGTCGGCGCAGGCGTAGTGGGTCATGAACAGCTGAACGTCGAGATGGTCCATCAAATGCGGTTGTTCGACGGTTCGGGCGAGTTCGTCGTAGCTGAGGCCGAGGCGGTTCATGCCGCTGTCCATATGGATCGCGCAAGGCAGGGGCGTGCCGCGCTGCTTTGCGGTTGCGGCCCAATTTTCGATCTGGGTGACGGAGCCGAGACATGGGATCAGCCCCGCATCGGCAAGCGCATTTTCAGCGCCGGTGAATAGGCCGTTGAGGATGAAACATCGTGCGTCGGGCGCAGTCTTCATCACGCGCAGACCTTCGCTGGATACGGCGACGAAGAACGTGCGGCAACCGGCGTCCCAAAGTGCGGGCACCACCACTTCGATGCCGCAGCCGTAGCCGTTGGCCTTCACCACAGCGCCGCATTCTGCGGGGGCGGCAAGTTTGGCGAGGTGGGTGTAGTTGGCCTTCAGCGCATCGAGGTCGATGGTGACACGACCTCCCGCCAACGCCTCGTCGATAACGTCCATCTTTATTCGAACTGCTCGGGAATGTGGCTGTCCTCCGCGAGGTCCGAGAATCGGGTATATTCGGGCTGGAAGGCGAGGTTGGCGATGCCGGTGGGGCCGTGGCGCTGTTTGGCGATGATGACCTCGGCCTTGCCGCGACCTGCCTCGTAGCGAATGAGGTTCTTCTCGTAGTCCTTGGAGTCCACATCGGCGATGGCGCGTTCGGCGTAATACTCGTCACGATAGACGAACAGCACCACGTCGGCGTCCTGCTCGATGGAACCCGACTCACGGAGATCGGACAGCTGCGGGCGTTTGTCTTCGCGGTTTTCCACCTGACGCGATAGCTGGGAAAGGGCGATGATCGGAACGTTCAATTCCTTCGCCAGCGCTTTCAGGCCGGTGGTGATTTCGGTGATTTCCTGGACGCGGTTGTCGGTGCGTTTGTTGCCGGACATCAGCTGGATGTAGTCGATGATGAGAACGTCCAGACCGCGCTGACGCTTCAAACGGCGGGCGCGGGCGGCCAGCGCGCCGACGGAAATGCCGCCGGTCTGGTCGATGTAGAGCGGGATCTTGCTCATCATCTGGCTACAACCGACGAGCTTCTCGAACTCACTGTCGTTGATTTCACCACGGCGAATTTTGGAGGACGAAATCTCGGTCTGTTCGGCGATGATGCGGGTGGCGAGCTGTTCAGCCGCCATCTCCAGCGAGAAGAAACCGACGATGCCGCCATTTACCGCTTTGTTCGTACCGTCGGGCTGCACTTCGAACTGGTAGCCCTCAGCAATGTTGAAGGCGATGTTGGTGGCAAGCGATGTTTTGCCCATGGCGGGGCGACCGGCCAGCACGATGAGGTCCGACGATTGCAAACCACCCATGCGGTTGTCGAGCGTTCGTATGCCGGATGCTACACCGGACAGATTGCCGTCGCGGGAGTGAGCCGCTGCGGCCATGTCGATGGCGGATATGACTGCGGAATTGAAATCGGAGAAGCCGCCATCATAGCGGCCCGTCTCGGCCAGTTCGAACAGGCGGCGTTCGGCGTCTTCGATCTGCACCGACGGCACCATGTCGACCGGTGCATCGAAGGCAATGTTGACCATGTCTTCGCCGATGCCGATGAGATTGCGGCGGATGGCGAGATCGTAGATCGAACGTCCGTAATCCTCGGCATTGATAACCGTGGTAGCTTCGACGGCCAGCTTCACCAGATATTCGGCAACGGTTATTTCACCGATTTTTTCATCTTCCGGCAGAAAGGTTTTGATGGTGATCGGGTTGGCGCGCTTCACAGCGCGAATCATATCGGCTGCCACGTTGTAGATTTGCCGGTGCAGCGGCTCGAAGAAGTGGTCGGCTTCGAGAAAGTCCGAGACGCGATAAAACGCATCGTTGTTGACCAAAATAGCGCCCAAAAGCGCCTGTTCGGCCTCCATATTGTGCGGTGCCGTGCGGTAGGGCGTTTGGCCTCCACCGGTTTGTTGGCCCGATCCGGGACCGGGAATCACATTGTCTGCTGCATCTGCCATGGGGAGGGTTTAACGCGGCAAAGGCACAACGCGCACGGCAAATGTGGTCTGGCGCGGAAAGAAAAAATTTCTAGCATGGGCGCTGGCTGCGACAGCGGGGATAACGTGCAAAAACGGCGGAGCTTTCGCCCCGCCGCTTGCAATTTTCTTGGAAGTGAGTCCGTCCGTCGCTTATGCGCTGGTCGTGTCTTCCGGAACTTCGACGTCGGCATTGTCGCCTGCACCGGCGCCTTCGGCGTCGATGTGGGCTTCTTCGTCGGGACCGGTCGCGCCAGCGTCGTCGAGGGTTTCTGCGGCAGCTTCTGCATCTTCGGGGTTGTCGAACACGTCGTCGATGGACAGTTCGTCCTCTTCGGCCACTTCGTCATCGCGGTCGAAGGCGTCACGGGATGTGAGGTCTTCACCGGCTGCCTGGCGCACGGCTTCGTCTTCGGAGCGGGCAACGTTCATGGTGATCGTGGCTTCGACTTCCGGGTGCAGCAGGATCAGAACCTCGTGGAGGCCAATGACTTTGATCGGCTGGCGAAGATCGACCATGGAGCGACCGACTTTGAAGTCGTTATCGGCCAATGTCTGCACGATATCGCGGGCGGCGACCGAACCGTAGAGCTGGCCGGTTTCACCAGCGGAGCGCACGGCGATGTAGGTGTTGCCGTTGAGCTGGGCAGCAAACGCCTCAGCTTCGGTCTTACGCTCTTCGTTCTTGGCTTCCAGCACAGCGCGCTGGCCGTCGAAATAGGACTGGTTGGCTTTGTTGGCGCGAAGAGCCTTGCCTTTGGGCAGCAGGAAGTTGCGGGCGTACCCGTCTTTGACTGTTACGGTATCGCCGAGGTGGCCGAGCTTGGCCACGCGTTCAAGAAGAATGACATCCATGGGATTTGTCCTTTTAGGTTGAATTCAGGTTGTGGGTGGAACGCCGGCGCGACGGGCGCGCAGGCCGAGAAGGGTTTCGGCAAGGCCGAGGATAAGAAGCAGCACGAGAGCGACCCCGAATATGAGCAATACGAAGTAGAGCGCGAACAAAATGACGCCGCGTCCGGCCATACCTTCGGTAAGGCTGTGAATGGTGGCGAGGCCGACTGCGATGAACATCATTCCGAAAGCGCCAGCGAAAACCATGCCCAACACGCCGAGGGTGGAATCACCGCCGATCAAGATAACCGCGATGCTGGCACCGAAAATTCCAGCCGCACCAAAGGGCAACGCTACCTGTGAGGGCAGGTGGTCTTTCGGACGGCTCGAACCGTGCTGGCCGGAGGCTGCGATAGCGCGTGAGAAGCGTGCGCCTAGCGCCATGGAGTAGAGGTAGAGCAGGATTAGAGAAAACGGCACAAGAAGTGGAACCGCTTTAACTAAAGAGCTCGCCATCTCCCTCACCTGCTGTGTCGCAGTAGGAGCCGCTCGCATGAGTTCTTCAAGCTCTTTGGATGTCTCGGAGAAGCGATCTCCAATCACAACTCCGATCAGTACAAAACCGATGCTTACTATTAGCGCGACCTGAAATAGAATTTTGGAAAGTGGATACCACTCCAAAACGCCGTCGCCATTGTCGTCTCTCGAAAGTCCGGCGACATAACCGACGTAGAGAGCAGGCCCGACAAACAGTATCGCGATAAGCATTGCAGGCTCGATGCCCATGAGTACCGCAATCAAGAAGAGGGCAATCAGGCCTGCAACTCCTGCAAGGCGAGGCCCTAGAGATAAAGATGCCACGAACAATGGCACCAACATGAATACCCAAAGTAGGGAGCCCAAACCGCCCAAGCCAACGGGTGCGACGGCGAAAAACGCTGTCAGCAGACCACAGGCAATGGTGATGAGGAGTGGGCGGTTGTTCATGATCTCGCTGTCCTACCCGAGTTGAGCAGTTAGAGCAGCGGCGCGACAATCGCGCCGCCAGTCAGCATTCAGTTAATGGCTTACTTGATGACGTAAGGGATCAAAGCAAGGAAGCGGGCGCGTTTGATGGCACGGGCCAGTTCACGCTGCTTTTTCAGCGATACGGCTGTGATACGCGAAGGAACGATTTTGCCGCGCTCGGAAATGTAGCGCTGCAGGAGTTTGACGTCCTTGTAGTCGATCTTCGGTGCGTTTTCGCCGGTGAATGGGCAAGTTTTGCGACGGCGCTGAAATGGGCGGCGTGCGGGGAGCTGTTCGATAGCAACCATGGGTCTTTATCCTCTTGGTCGGAAAATTACTGGTGAAACGTGTCGTCTGCAGATCAACGTGGAGGACGTGGACCACGTGGACGACGATCATCGCGATCGGATTTGCGAAGCATCGCGGACGGTGCGTCCTCGTGCTCTTCGACCTTGACCGTCATGTAACGCAGCACGTCTTCGTGGATGCGCATCTGGCGTTCCATTTCGGCAACCGCATCGGACGGTGCGTCGATGTTGATGAGCGCGTAATGAGCCTTGCGGTTCTTTTTAACGCGGTATGGCAGGGTTTTGAGACCCCAGTTTTCGATCTTGCCGACGGAACCGCCGTTTGCTTCCAGAACGCCTTTGAAGTGTTCCACAAGTGTGTCGACCTGCTGGGACGAGACGTCCTGGCGAGCCATGAAGATGTGTTCGTAAAGTGCCATGAAGGGCAGCCTTTCCTCGAGTACGTCATGCTTCCGGTGCGAAGCCTCACCGACCTATCTACTCGTGAGAGGAGGAAAGGTGGTTCGATGTGTCAGGAGCGGGAGCACGGGAGGACGGCGTGCATTGCACACCTGCGGGAAAACCCGCCCATCCGTTCAGCCACCAACCGGAAGCCCGACTGTTGCAAGCGCGTGTCTATAGGAATTTCGACATGATGCAAGCGCTATAGAAGCCGCAAAGTGATGACGCCTGCAAGAACGAGACAGGTGGCCAAAATCTTGCCGCCGGTCAGTTTCTCGCCAAGGAATATGACGCCGATGAAAAGAGCGAAAACGGTGGATGTTTCGCGCAAGGCCGTCACCACAGCGATGGGCGCTTGCGTCATGGCCCAAACCACCAGCGCATAGGCGGTAACGGAGCCTGTACCGCCCAGAATGAGCGGCTTCAGGCCAACGGTGAATGTCGCCTTCAGCGCGTCGAGATTGAGGAACGCCATGAGGGCTGCAAAGACGAAGGCATTGATGACCGTCATCCAGGCGATGTAGCCGATGGCGTGTCCGGAGACGCGGGCGCCCAGACCATCGAGCAACGAATATGACGCGATGAAGACTCCAGTGATCAGCGCTGCACCAACGGCGGTTGGGTTCCGCAAGCCGTCGCGGCCCTTCACCAAGCCAAGCGTGAAGATGCCGAAGACGATGAGCGCGATACCAGCCAATTCGCTCGTCGCGAGATCAGCGCTCAACACGGCGACCGAAAACAAAGCCACAAGGGCAGGGCCGCTGCCACGTGCAATCGGGTAAACCTGAGTGAAGTCGCCAAGACGGTAAGCGCGCATAAGGCTGAGTTGGTAGCCGGTGTGCACGACGACCGAACCGGCAAGATAAGGCCACGCTTCGGCAGGTGGCATCGGAACGAAAGGCAGGACCAGCAGGCCCAAAGGGGCGTGGCCGATGGTGACGGCGGTCATGGAGACGACCTTATCGGCGGTGGATTTTACCAGCGCATTCCACGATGCGTGGATTGCGGCGGCGCACATCACTACCAGAAAGATGGTGACGGTCATGCAGCGGTCATTGCTTGTTCCAGCGCCTGTGAGACGGCGTTGCAGATGGCGGCATAGTCGGTGGAACCGCGCCAGGCAGCGTCTCGGACCTTCTGCAGCACATCTATATCGGCAACAATCCGACCCGGGCGCGGCGACATCACCAACACTCGGTCCGCCAGATAGACTGCCTCGAAAACAGAATGGGTGACGAACAATAGAGTATGCGGATCGCAGGTGTGTCGTTCCAGCAGTAGGTCGTTGAGGCGGAAACGGGTGATCTCGTCCAACGCACCGAAGGGTTCGTCCATCAACATGATGTCTGGTTCGGTGACCAGTGCACGGGCGATCGAGGCCCGCATCGCCATACCGCCGGATAATTCACGCGGATAGGCAGAGGCAAATTCGGAAAGTCCGACTTCTGCCAAGGCTTCTGCGACGCGCTTGTTCGTGTCGGGTTTACCGTGAAGCGACAGCGGCATGGCGACGTTCTTCGTGATAGTTGCCCAAGGCAGCAGCGTCGCTTCCTGAAACACGAAACCGACTTCACTATCGGCTGCGACCTGAACCTCGCCAATCGTCGCGTCCTGCAGTCCGGCGACGATCCGCAAGATGCTCGACTTGCCGCAGCCGGACGGGCCGAGCAGCGCGACCCGTTCGCCGACCGAGACCTGAAGCGAGCAATCGTGCAATGCTTCCACGCCATTGTCGTATCGCAGTGACACGTCGCGCAATTCCACTGCTGGAGCGGGTGCGTGTGCAGAGGGGTTGTTGAAGTCGTCCATGGCTTGGTCTAGGGCAGCGCGGCGTCGTGTTGCAACGTAATAAGACGCGTGACGAGGTTTGCGAACCTCGAGTCATTTCAAGCTGATGCAGGAATCGCCTGACGCATGATCGTCGTTGATAATCTTCACAAGCAATTCGGCGGTGTTCATGCCGTCGATGGTGCGTCGCTGACCATCGAGACCGGTTCCATAACGGGGCTCATCGGGCCGAACGGCGCTGGCAAGACGACGCTGTTCAATATCATCGCAGGTCTGTTCCCGCCGACGTCGGGCACGATCCATCTTGATGGCGAGGACATCACCGGCCTCGAACCGCATGAGTTGTTCGGCAAAGGCCTGCTGCGGACGTTCCAGATCGCCCACGAATTTTCAACGCTGACCGTGTTGGAAAACCTTATGATGGTGCCGCCGAACCAGCTTGGCGAAAAGCTGATGAACACGTGGATACGCCGTGGTGCTGTGGCCGCTGAAGATCGCGATATCCGCGACAAAGCGCTGGAGGTGATCGACTTCCTCAACCTCGGTCATCTCACACACGAGAACGCGGGCAACCTTTCCGGTGGGCAGAAGAAGCTGCTGGAACTGGGCCGCACCATGATGGTGGATGCGAAGATCGTGCTGCTCGACGAGGTTGGCGCGGGTGTGAACCGCACATTGCTGGCGCAGATCGGCGACGCGATCATCAAGCTGAACGAAGAGCGCGGCTACACATTTTGCATGATCGAGCACGACATGGATTTCATCGCCCGCCTTTGCGACCCCGTTATTGTGATGGCCGAGGGTGCGGTGCTGGCAACCGGCACGGCGGCAGAAGTTCGGGCCAATGAAGAGGTCATCGAGGCCTATTTGGGTACCGGCCTCAAAAACAAGACACCAACTGCGAAGGCGGCTGGCTGATGTTCATGGAAGGCTTGAACCTCACCGGCGGCTATGGCGGCGCAGACATTCTCAAGGGCTGCTCGCTAGGCGTCGAAAAGGGCGAGATTGCTGTGATCGTCGGGCCGAATGGCGCGGGTAAATCCACTGCGATGAAGGCTATGCTGGGGATGCTGGATATCCGCGAGGGTTCGGTGATGCTTGACGGCGAAGACATCACCAAACTTTCGCCGCAAGACCGCATCGCCAAGGGCGTCGCTTTCGTGCCGCAGACTGCCAACGTCTTCACCGGCATGAGCGTCGAAGAAAACCTTGAAATGGGGGCGTTTCTCCGCACCGATGATTTCTCCGGCACCATGAACGAGATCTACGACCTGTTCCCCATCCTGCGCGAAAAGCGCAACCAGATGGCGAGGGAATTGTCCGGCGGGCAACGCCAGCAAGTTGCTGTTGGTCGCGCGTTGATGACACAGCCTTCGGTGTTGATGCTGGACGAGCCAACCGCAGGCGTCAGCCCCATCGTGATGGACGAACTCTTCGATCGTATTCTGGAAATCCGCGAGAAGGATGTCGCCGTCTTGATGGTGGAACAAAATGCCCGTCAAGCGCTGAACATCGCTGACCGTGGCTACGTGCTCGTCACCGGCGAAAACCGCTTCACCGACACGGGGGAGGCGCTTCTCGCCAACCCCGAAGTCCGCGCTTCGTTCTTGGGAGGCTGATGATGGATTTCCTCAACGCCATCGTGCTGTTCGCCAATTTCGTTTTCGTTCCGGGCCTCGCATACGGCGCGCAACTGGCGCTGGGCGCGCTGGGCATCACGCTGCTCTACTCCATCTTGCGCTTCGCCAATTTCGCCCATGGCGATACGATGGCGTTCGGCACCATGGTCACGATCCTGCTGACGTGGTGGTTCCAGTCGCTCGGCATCAGCTTTGGGCCATTGCCCACAGCTTTGTTGGCGTTGCCTTTCGGGGTGGCCGCCACCGCGGGCTTTGCATTGCTGACTGATAAGCTTGTGTACAAGCACTACCGGCAGGTGAAGGCCGTGCCGATCCGCATGGTGATGGCGTCTGTTGGTGTGATGTTCGTGATGAACGGCGTCGTGCGCTTCATCATCGGGCCGAACGATCAGAGTTTCTTCGATGGTGAGCGCTTCATCATCAAGGCGCGTGAATTCAAGAAAATGACGGGGCTGAACGAGGGGCTGGCGATCAAGTCGTCACAGGCGCTCACCGTTGTCGTTGCGATCATTCTGGTGGCTGCGCTGTTCTGGTTCCTGAACCGCACCCGCACAGGCAAGTCCATGCGGGCGTTTTCAGACAACGAAGATCTCGCTCTGCTGTCCGGTATTTCGCCCGATAAAGTAGTAGCCGTAACGTGGATACTCGCCGCTGGTTTGGCGACCATCGCCGGCGTGCTTTACGGCCTCGACAAGAGCTTCAAGCCCTTCACCTATTTCCAGCTGTTGCTGCCCATGTTCGCAGCCGCCGTTGTCGGCGGGGTGGGGCAGCCGGTGGGTGCTATTCTTGGCGGGTTCGTCGTTGCTTTTTCAGAAGTCACCGTCACCTATGCCTATAAGAAATTCATCACATATCTGGTGCCGGAAAGCTGGGCGCCGGACGGTCTGATGCAACTGCTGTCGACCGACTATAAATTCGCGGTCTCCTTCATCATCCTCGTCGTGGTGCTGCTGGTGCGACCCACCGGCCTGCTGAAAGGGAAGGTGATATGAGCCTGCCTCTGCGCGCCTTTTCGGGCTTCGCCATCATCGCAATTCTGCTCGTTCTCGTGGGTATTACCCAGTCGTGGAATGTGGCGTTGGCCATGGCTAATCTGGGCATCATCTCCGCCATCATGGCGCTGGGGGTGAACATCCAGTGGGGCTACGCCGGCCTGTTCAACGTTGGGATCATGGGTTTTGCCGCGCTCGGCGGTATGGCGGCAGTGTTGGTTTCGCGTGATCCGGTGGCAACCGCGTGGGCTGCCGGTGGTGCCAATCTCGGGTTGGCGCTCGTGGTGTTTGCAGCCGTTGTCGCGCTGGTGACGTATCTTGTTCGCACGATGAAAAAAGGTGTGGCGAAGAACCTCTCGGTTACGCTGGCGATCATCATCGGTTATTTCGCCATCCGATATTTCTATGACCCTGCCGTGAACGCCATCGAGGCGGACGACCCTGCAAGTTCCGGTTTCCTCGGTGGCCTTGGTCTGCCGATCACGCTGTCCTGGTTCGTGGGCGGCGTGTTTGCGGCTGGCGCTGCGTGGCTCATCGGCAAGGTCGCCCTTGGGCTGCGCTCGGATTACCTCGCCATCGCAACGCTGGGCATCTCAGAAATCCTGATCGCCATGATGAAGAACGAGGACTGGCTCACGCGCGGCGTGAAGAACGTCACCGGTTTGGACCGCCCTGTCACTGTGCCATACGAGGTCGATCTTCAGGTCAGCGACACATTCATCGGTTGGGTGGAATGGTGGAACGCCTCTGCGCTTTCAGCCGTCAGCGGCGATGAACGTATCGCGTTGTTGAAAAACCTCGTGATCGAGCAATCCAGCATCTTCGTGAAGCTGTCTTATATGAGCCTGTTCCTGGCCGTCTTGCTTGTCATTTTGGCGCTGTGCGTCTTCGCGCTGGCGTCACCTTGGGGCCGCATGGTGCGGGCTATCCGCGACAATGAAGTTTCTGCAGCTGCGATGGGCAAAAACGTCAAGCGTCGCCATTTGCAGATCTTCGTTTTGGGCTCCGCAGTCGTGGGTATCGCCGGTGCGATGCTGACCACGCTGGACGGGGCGTTCTTTCCGACCAGCTACCAGCCGCTGCGCTATACTTTCCTCATCTGGGTGATGGTGATCGTTGGTGGTTCCGGCAACAATCTTGGCTCGGTGCTCGGTGCGTTTCTCATCTGGTTCATCTGGATTCAGGCGGAATATGTCGGTCCGCTGGCGATGGAATGGGCGGTGTCCAGTCTCGATCCTGCCAGCCCAATTCGCGCGCATCTGCTCGACAGCGCCCAGCACATGCGTCTGTTCATCATGGGAATCGTGATGTTGACGGTGATGCGTTTCTCGCCCGGCGGGCTGCTGCCGGAGCGGCTGGCGCTGCATAAGCGGGTTTAATCGGGTCGGCGGTTAAATTCCGCTGCAGTTTGTCTTGATTGCGTTGCAATTGTGCGACAGGTTGCGCCCCAATGGTGCGGCAGCGTGCCAATTCGTTGGAGAGATATCCGGCGGATGGGCAGCGAGCGCGTCGGGAGGGCGCGTCACCACCAACTATCAATCTATCCCAGTCTTTTGGAGACACACATGAAGAAGATCCTTCTCGCCACAACCATTTTTGCAGGTCTGACCGGCGCAGCATTTGCTGACGGTCACGAAGTCAAAATGGGCGTGATCCTCGGTTTCACCGGTCCTATCGAATCGCTGACACCAGCAATGGCAGGCGCAGCCGAACTCGCCATGTCGGAAACCGCTGGCAAAGTGCTCGATGGCAAGACCGTCGTCCCCGTGCGTGGCGACTCCACCTGCACAGATGCTGCAGCCGCTTCCGCTGCCGCCGAACGTCTCATCACCGCTGAAGGCGTTGTTGGCATCATGGGTGCTGATTGCTCCGGTGTGACCACTGCCATCGCCAACAATGTAGGCGTGCCGAACGGTGTGGTGATGATTTCGCCATCCGCCACGTCGCCAGCGCTGACCAGCATCGACGATAAGGGCTTCTTCTTCCGTACCGCACCATCCGATGCCCGTCAGGGCCAGGTTCTGGCCGACGTGTTGAAGGACAAAGGCATCACCAAAGTCGCCGTGACCTTCACGAACAACGACTACGGCAAAGGCCTCGAAGCCTCCTTCAAGGAAGCGTTTGCAGCCGTTGGCGGTGAAGTCGCGATTTCAGCAGCACATGAAGACGGCAAGGCCGACTATTCCGCAGAAGTCGGCGCGCTCGCCGCTGCCGGTGCAGAACACCTCGTGGTCTTCGGTTATGTCGATCAGGGCGGTAAAGGCATCATCCAGACGTCGCTCGACACGGGCGCATTCGACAAGTTCATCTTGGCAGACGGCATGATCGGCGAGTCGCTGATCGAAGCTATCGGCGATGATCTCAACGGCACAATCGGCACGTTGCCGGGTTCCGATTCCGATGGCGCGAAGAAATTCGCCGAAGTGATGAAGGCTGCCGGTAACGACAAAGTCGGTCCGTTCACGCCGGAATCCTACGACGCTGCTGCGTTGATGATCCTCGCCATTCAGGCTGCCGGTTCGACCGACCGCGCTGCTGTGCAGGCGAAAATCATGGACGTGGCCAACGCGCCGGGCGAAAAAATTCTGCCAGGTGAGCTGAACAAGGCCATCGAAATCCTCAAATCCGGTGGTCAGGTGGATTATGAAGGCGCGTCCAACGTCAAATTCACCGACGTCGGTGAAGCTGCTGGTTCCTACAAGGAACTGGAAGTGAAGGACGGCAAGTTCGAGACCATCTCGATCCGCTAAACGCTTCGAGTTATGACTTTGAAACGCCCGGTCGTCTCCGTGACGATCGGGCGTTTTCATTTGGAGGACTGAGATGAAGACTGGCGCACAACTGCTTGTGGAAACGCTGCTGACAAACGGCGCAGAGATCGGCTTCGGCGTGCCGGGGGAAAGCTATCTCGCGGTGCTGGATGCGCTTTACGATGCGGGCGATGATTTCCGCTTCATCGGCTGCCGCAACGAAGGCGGTGGGGCGTTCATGGCGGAAGCCTACGGCAAGTTGACGGGCAAGCCGGGCCTGCTGTTCGTCACGCGCGGGCCGGGCATCACCAACGCCTCCATCGGTATTCACACTGCCATGCAGAACTCATCGCCCATGGTGGTGTTCGTCGGCCAGATCGCAACAGGCCTGCGGGGGCGGGAGGCCTTTCAGGAGGTCGACTACAAGCAGGTCTTCGGCGGCCTAGCCAAATGGGTGGTGGAGATCGACGACGCGGCGAGGGTGCCGGAACTGGTGTCGCGGGCGCTTACCGTCGCGCAATCCGGCAGGCCGGGGCCTGTGGTGGTGGCGCTGCCGGAAGACATGCTGGTGGCGAAGAGTGATGCGCGCATTCGGCCTGCGGTGACGGCGATGAAGCCCCATGCCAATGCGGGCGATGCAACCCCAATAATGGAACGCATTGCACAAGCCGAAAGACCTGTCGTGATCGTAGGTGGTGGAGGCTGGAATTCCAACGGCAAGACTGCGCTGCAAAACTGGGCAGAGGCGAATGCGCTGCCCGTGGTTGCCGCATTTCGCTGTCAGGATTTGATCGATAACAACTCGCCCAGCTATGTTGGTGATTCTGGCGTCGGGATGCCGCCCCATGTGCGTAAATTTCTTGATGAAAGCGATCTCATCATCTGCATCAATGCCCGCTTCGGCGAGATGCTGACGGACGCATGGACGCTGTTCGAACCCGAAACTTTCGACACACCGCTGATCCATATTCATGCCAGTGAGGCCGAACTGGGCAAGATATTCACGCCAGACGTTGCGGTGATGAGTTGCCCGAACGCGGCTTGCACGATGTTGGCTGGAACGTCCGTTATCGACGCACCTGTTTGGGCTGAACGTACCGTCACACAGCACAAGACTTGGGCTGCGACCATCGCTGCACCCATGCAAACAGGTGCGGTCGATATGGCGGCTGTGATGGAGATCATTCGCGACACGCTTCCCGATGATGCCATCGTCACCAATGGCGCGGGCAACTTTGCAATCTGGCCGGGTCGTCACATCGTCTATGGCGAGGGTATGACGATGCTGGCCCCGCAGTCCGGTGCGATGGGGGCAGGGGTGCCATCGGCCATTATGGCCAAGCTGGTACAACCGGAACGCTTTGCGCTGTGCTTTGCCGGTGACGGTGATTTCCAGATGAACTGTCAGGAACTCGGCACGGCGCTGCAACATGGTGCAGCACCCGTCATCTTGGTGCTGAACAACGGCACTTACGGCACGATCCGCATGCATCAGGAGCGGGATTATCCGCGCCGCGTTAGCGGAACGGAAATCGTAAATCCCGACTTTGCAGCACTCGCGCGATCTTATGGTTTCCACGGTGAAACGGTGGAGCAAACGGATGATTTTGCCGACGCTTGGAAACGAGCCTGCAAGTCTCCCACCGGTGCTGTTCTGGAACTCATCACCGATGCCGAAGCCATAACTCCGCGCACTACAATCACTGCGCTGCGTGGGGATCTCTAGCGCTTCGCCTTGATTTCACGAGCCGACTTGCTCAACTAGACCCCATACACGCCAAACTGCAGGATTTTTCATGCTCGCACTCACTTTTCCAGGACAGGGTTCGCAAGCCGTCGGCATGGGCCGCGCCATCGCGGATGCTTACCCCGAAGCGAAAGCCGTGTTCGACGAGGTGGATGACGCGCTGGGCGAAAAACTGTCGGCGGTCATTTTCGATGGTCCTGACGACGCGTTGACACTTACCACGAACGCCCAGCCGGCGTTGATGGCGGTATCGCTGGCTGTGTTGCGGGCAATGGAGTCGGAAGGTTTCATGGTCACCCGCGCCGATTACGTTGCTGGTCACAGTCTTGGTGAATACTCGGCTCTCGCGGCTGCCCGCGCCATTACGATCGGCGACACCGCCCGCCTGCTGCGTATTCGCGGTGAGGCGATGCAGGCTGCTGTGCCGGTGGGTAAGGGCGCGATGGCGGCCATCATCGGCCTTGAGCAGGATGCGGTGGAAACCGCTTGTACCAACGCCTCGCAGCCCGACGATGAAGTACAGATCGCCAACGACAATGGCGGCGGACAACTGGTTATTTCCGGTCACGCTGGTGCGGTCGAACGCGCCATGGAAGCCTGCAAGGAGGCCGGTGCCAAGCGCGCGCTGCCGTTGCCTGTTTCCGCGCCGTTCCACTCCACGCTGATGGCACCTGCTGCCGACCGCATGAAAGATGCTTTGGCCGCTGTGGACATCAAACCCACCATTGTACCGTTGGTTTGTAACGTGCTGGCCGATCCGATTTCCCACCCGGAAGACATTCGCAAAAACCTCGTCGAGCAAGTGACCGGTCGTGTGCGCTGGGCTGAAAGCGTCGAATACATGGCAGAGCAGGGGGTCAATCGCATTTGGGAGGTCGGTTCCGGCAAAGTGCTGACCGGTCTTGCCCGACGCATCGACCGCACCCTCGAAGGCACTGCTATTGGCGCGCCTGACGATATTTCTGCCGCGCTCGCGCAGCTCGGCTGACCAGTAAATTTACGGAGACAAACCATGTTCGATCTGACCGGCAAAACTGCCCTCGTTACCGGCGCTTCCGGTGGCATCGGCGTGTCCATCGCCAAGGCGCTTCATGCGCAAGGCGCGACTGTGGGTCTCCACGGCACCCGCGAAGAACGGTTGAAAGAAATCGCCGATGAGATGGGCGGTCGCGTTCACATCTTCCCAGCCAATATGTCCGACCCAGAAGCCGTCGCGGCACTTGGTAAGAAAGCCGAAGAAGAGCTTGGTGGTCTGAACATCCTCGTCAACAATGCGGGCATCACCCGTGACGGATTGTTCGTTCGCATGAAGGATGAAGACTGGGATGCGGTGATGAATGTGAATCTGCGTGCAGCCTTCCAGCTCACCCGCGAAGTCACCCATCCGATGATGCGCCGCAAGGGTGGTCGCATCATCAACATAACGTCGGTCGTCGGTGTGACCGGCAATCCCGGACAGGCAAATTACTGCGCTTCGAAAGCGGGCATGATCGGCATGTCGAAATCGCTGGCGCAGGAAATCGCATCGCGCGGCGTGACGGTGAATTGCATCGCGCCCGGCTTCATCGAAACACCGATGACGGACGCGCTGAACGACAAGCAAAAAGAGATGATCCTCGCCAAGGTGCCAGCCAAGCGGTTGGGCACGGGCGACGAGATCGCATCCTCCGTGGTGTTCCTTGCATCCGACGAATCCGCCTACATGACGGGCCAGACCCTGCATGTGAACGGCGGCATGGCGATGCTTTAATTTGCGCTCTTATTTTTGCGCTCACGCTGTCGGGCTTCGCCCTTCGCTGCGCGGGCGCGGCGCAGCTAGCGCCGGGCGGCTCTTCGCCGCCTGACGTTTCGCTAAAATGCGAAACGTCTTTGGCTTGATCGGACGTGCACGGATTGGCTGCGATCAGCCTTGAAATATCAAGCCGCTGCCGATGACCACGAGTGCTGCACCCGCGAATGCACCTGCGGCGGGGCGTTCTTTGGTTTTCATCCAGATCAGCGGCAGCATAAGGGCAGGCGTGGTGGCGGATAGTGTGGCGATGATGCCGGTTTCGCCACCGCTGAAGCCGTAGAGCAGCAGGGTCATGCCTAGCGCCATGGCGAGGAATGCGGACAGGCACACGACCGCGAACAGCTGCTTGGTCATCGTCACTTTTGCCTTGAGCGCCTGCATCGGGAGGAAACCCAACAGCGAAAGGCAGATTCCAGCTACGCCGACGCGCATGGCTGAAATCGTCACCGGATCAGCACCGGATTGCATGACAGGGCGGATGATGAGCGAGCCTACAGCTTGCCCCAATGCCGCGATCAACCCGCAGGCCACGCCGATCCACAAAGCGCCTTTGATACTTTCCCAGTGGTGGCGCTGCTCTTTGCGCTTGCCGTAGAGAATCGCCAGCATCACGCCTGCCGTCACCAACGCGATGCCGAACCATTCGCCTGCCGCTAGGGTTTCGCCAAGCACCAACCATCCCAACACTGCGGTCATGGGTGCGTTGCATGAAAACAGCATGGCCGTTCGACGCGGGCCTAGGCGGTTCAGCGTAATGAACAGAAAACTGTCGCCAAGAAAAATGCCGATCAGGCCCGACGCGATGATGGTGAGCCACCAGTTGCTATCGACCGTGCTGAAACCCTCGCGCCCCAACAGCGCGGTTGCCCCGATGAAGACCAGCAACATCACCAGCGTGACCCATTGGCGGTAGCGCACAAAGGCCATCGCGCCCATTTCCCCCGAGGGGCCGGACGATACGAGGCCGTTCAACGCCCAGCACAAGGCAGCCGCAAGGGCGGAAAGTTGGTAGATATCCATGGGACCAGCGCACCGATAAGAGTCGCGCCGCGCTACGCCCTTTCAGCCTGTCGCACAAGCAAAGCTGCCCTGCGGATGCCTTCAGCGGCTGAACGAGCGAAAATACGCAAGATTTCGGTGCATAGAACCTTCATCCTATCTGCCGATTGTCGCTTGATATGTAGCTAGGCGTTAACTAGGTAGAACCAGCAATTTAGCAGGCCGATAACGGAGAATACCATGAGCGATACAGAAGCACGCGTGAAGAAAATCGTTGTCGAGCATCTCGGCGTTGAAGAAGACAAGGTCGTGTCCAGCGCTTCCTTTATCGACGATCTGGGCGCAGACAGCCTCGACACCGTCGAGCTGGTGATGGCTTTCGAAGAAGAGTTCGGCGTGGAAATTCCAGACGACGCTGCCGAGACCATCCAGACTGTGAAAAACGCCGTCGATTATCTCGACAAGCACAAGGCCTAGGCCTCTACCGTCTGAGCGTTGGGCGCGGGAAACCGCGTCCGCCGCGCAGGCTATGCCGCGCCCCGTGCGGCGCGGTGAGTGTTCACTCCACCGAAAACGGGTATTTCCATGAGACGCGTCGTTGTAACGGGTATCGGCATGGTGTCGCCAGCTGGCGGTACCGCTGAATCCAGCTGGGCCAACATTCTTGCCGGTAAAAGCACCGCGCGGAAGGTGACCGATTTTCAGGTCGATGATCTGCCCGCGCAGATCGCTTGCCAGATACCGCGCGGCGACGCGCTGGATGCCTGGAACCCTGACGACTGGATGGAGGTGAAGGAACAACGCAAGGTCGATCCTTTTATCGTCTATGCCGTTTCCGCCGCGACGCAGGCCCTCAACGACGCCGGTTGGCACCCTTCTACAGAAGACGAAAAATGCGCCACCGGCACCATGATCGGGTCCGGCATCGGCGGTTTGCAGGGTATCGAGCAGACATCGCTTTTGCTGGCCGAGCGCGGCCCGCGCCGCGTGTCGCCGTTCTTTATCCCGGGCCGTTTGATCAATCTCGCATCCGGCTATGTCTCGATCATGCACGGCCTCAAAGGCCCCAACCATTCTGTGGTGACGGCCTGTTCCACCGGCGCACACGCCATCGGCGACGCTGGCCGTATGATCGCGCTTGGTGATGCCGACGTGATGGTTGCTGGCGGTGCAGAATCGCCCGTATGCCGCATTTCGTTGGCCGGTTTTGCCGCCTGCAAAGCGCTGTCCACATCCTACAATGATGAACCTGAGAAAGCGTCGCGTCCTTGGGATGCTGACCGCGACGGTTTCGTCATGGGCGAGGGCGCAGGCATCGTCGTGCTGGAAGAGTACGAACACGCCAAAGCGCGAGGAGCCAAGATTTATGGCGAGCTTGTCGGTTACGGTCTCTCCGGAGACGCCTTCCACATCACCGCACCTGCTGAGAATCACGAGGGTGCCTATCGCGCCATGAAGGCTTGCTTGAAGCGTGCTGGAATTGATGCTTCCGAGATCGATTATGTGAACGCCCACGGCACCTCAACCATGGCGGACACGATGGAATTGGGCGCAGTAGAGCGCCTTGTGGGCGATCATGCGCCTAACCTTTCCATGTCTTCCACCAAATCTGCCATTGGACACCTGTTGGGCGCTGCCGGTTCTGCTGAAGCGATTTTCTGCCTGCTCGCCATGCGCGACGGCATGATGCCGCCGACGCTGAACCTCGATAAATTGGACGTGGAAACGCAGATCGATTTGATCCCGCACAAAGCGAAAGAAAAAGAGTTGACCACTGTGCTGTCAAACTCCTTCGGCTTCGGCGGTACCAACGCCGCGCTTGCGTTCACGAAAGTGAACTGACGCACGAAGTTCGGCACCGACGCGCAGTTCTGCCATATTGAATTGCTTGTTTTAGCCAACACGGTTCGGTGAAGCGAACCCACCGATTTTGAAGAAGCGGCTTGAACCTTGAGTGACAACGACACCCCATTCGGACGCCAACCACGAGACGGTGCCTCCAACGAGGCAGGCGGTTATCGCCCCCGTTCCGAGTACGCGTTGCCACCACAAGCGCAAGGTCGCCCGGCGCCGCAAACGCCGGAGCAACCGCGTCCCGAGCCGGTGTACGAATATCGCGATTCCGTATCGCGTGAAGGCTTGGAACCTGTTGGCGAACTGCCGCCCACCAGCGACCCGAGAACGAAACGCCGGTCGCGGTCTGCCAAAAGCATGACGGTACGCCTGTTCAACTTCATTATGACGCTGGCAATCATCGGTGCGCTGCTGTTTGTCGGCTCCGTCTGGTACGGCAAGACGCAGTTCGAAGCGCGGGGACCGTTGGAACAAGACACGACATTCGAGGTTCCGCGCGGTGCCACTTTCGCATCCATAATCACTGGTCTCGAGCAGCAGAACATCATCCCCCAGCAAGGGCCTTTGCGGGTTTTTCTGCGGGGCGTTCAATCGTCGGGAAAAGCGTCTGATTTGAAGGCCGGTGAGTTTGCATTCAATCCCGGCATGTCTATGCGCCAGGTGATGATGCAGTTGACTGAGGGTCGTGCGATCACCCGTTCGGTCACGTTCCCGGAGGGCTGGACATCCTATCGCATTGTCGAGCGCATCATTGCCGATGAACGTTTGACGGGTGACGTTCTTGCCGTGCCTGCCGAAGGCAGTCTTTTGCCCAACACCTATGCGGTGCAAAAAGGCGATACACGTGATCAGTTGATCGTGCGGATGAAGGATGCTCAGCAGAAATCGTTGCGTGAAATCTGGAACAGCCGCGCTGATGGGCTACCTCTGAAGTCACCAGAAGAACTCGTCATCCTCGCTTCTATCGTCGAGAAAGAAACCGGCATCGGCTCGGAACGCCCGCACGTCGCGTCGGTTTTCATAAACCGCCTCAACAAAGGAATGCGGCTGCAGACCGACCCGACCGTGATTTACGGCATCTGGGGTGGTGAGGGTAAGCCGAAGGATCGGGGCGGTCTGCGCCGTTCCGAGCTGGATCGCCAGACGCCGTATAATACCTATCAGATCAACGGTCTGCCACCGACACCGATTGCCAACCCTGGCCGCGCTTCGATGGAAGCTGTGGCCAATCCGTTGCAGACTGATGACTTCTACTTCGTTGCTGATGGCACCGGCGGGCACGTCTTTTCGAAAACGTTGGCGGAGCACAATGCCAATGTGAAAAAGTGGCGGGCGATTGAAGCGCAACGCAAGCAGGATGCTGAAAAAGCGGCCAGCGAAGATGCGGATGCTGACACAAGCACGGCAAACTGACGCCACGCGTTGAAGTTAAACATTAATTCTGTTTGAGCATTAGGCCTCGCCTTGAACGAACAGGCGCTATGGAACACTCTAAAACCAGTTTTGCTTTTCAGAGTGCAGCCTTGTCCGATTCGTCCCCTTCAGACACGTCCACAACGCACGGTGTCGTGCCGCCACGTACCGGTGCGAACCCTGCCATGCAGCCTATGTTGCGCCGTGGTTTGATGCTGGTTTTGTCTTCACCGTCCGGTGCCGGAAAATCGACCATTGCGCGCAACCTGCTGCGGGACGATCCGGATTTGTCTTTGTCGGTATCCGTCACCACCCGTCCGCGCCGTGGTAGTGAGATTGATGGCAAAGACTATCATTTTGTTACCGAGCAAGCGTTTCTCGATATGCGTGACAATGGACGGCTGCTGGAATGGGCCGAGGTTCACGGGAACTACTACGGCACTCCGATGACGCCTGTTCAGGCCGCGATGGATAAAGGGCAGGACATGCTCTTTGATATTGACTGGCAGGGTGCCAGACAGATGTTCGAGGCTGTCCGCGCTGACATCGTATCGGTCTTTATCCTACCGCCATCGATGGAAGAGCTGCGCGCCCGATTGGAACGGCGGGCGGAGGATTCGCCGGAGATCATCACGCAACGGCTGGAGAATTCGCGCAACGAAATGCGCCATTGGACCGAGTATCAATATCCGCTGGTGAACGACGATCTCGACAAATGTTTTGCCGATGTGAAGGCAATTTTGCGCGCCGAGCGTTTGGCACGGGACCGCCGTTTGATGGCTGTTACAGATTTTGTAGAAAGCCTGCTGGAATAGGTCTAACGCCTATTTCTCGTTAGCCAGCGCCACGAAATCTTCTACGGCTAGTTCCTCAGCGCGTTTCGTGCCTTCGATGCCGGTTGCTTCCAGTCGGCTTGCACCGTTCATGCTTTTCAGGCTTTGGCGCAGCATTTTGCGGCGTTGGCCAAATGCAGCCTGTGTGATCTTTTCAAGATCGCTCACTGCGACAGGCAAAGGTTCTGCGCGGGGCTGCACCATAACGACGGATGATGTGACCTTTGGTGGCGGCCAGAAAGCCTGCGGCGATAGGTCGAATGCTATGTCGGCATGGCTGCGCCAACCGGCCAGAACACCAAGGCGACCCCATGCTTTGTCACCCGGTTCAGCGCAGATCCTCTGAGCCACTTCCCTTTGGAACATCAACGTCATGCCGTTCCAAAATGGTGGCCAATTGGTTCCGGTAATCCAGCCGGTAAAGAGTGGTGTGGCGATGTTATAGGGTAAATTGGCCGCGATTTTTACAGGGCCGCTTGCGCCTGCATCGGCAAGAACCTGTTCGTGGTTGAGCGCCAACGCATCTCCCTCGATCACCGTCAAACGCCCCGGATAAGCGTCCGAAATTTCCGCTAATACCGGAATGCACCGCGCATCACGTTCAATGGCCACGACATGTTTTGCCCCGCTTGCTAATAGCGCTCTGGTGAGGCCGCCGGGTCCTGGGCCGATTTCCAAAACCGTGTGCCGGGTGAGATCACCGGCAGCGCGGGCAATCTTCATTGTGATGTTGAGATCAAGCAGGAAATTTTGACCAAGCGACTTCTTTGTCGCCAGTTCGTGGCGGTCAATCACCTCGCGCAGTGGCGGTAGATCGTCGATATGGCTCAATGTGTGGCCTTGAAATTTTGACTCATTTCATCGGCCATTCGCAGTGCAGCAAACGTGCTGGCGGGGTTGGCCTTGCCGGTTCCTGCGACATCAAATGCTGTGCCGTGGTCTGGCGATGTGCGCACGAAGGGTAGGCCCAGCGTCACGTTTACGGTCTCATCGAAGGCCAGTGCCTTAGCAGGTATCAAGGCCTGATCGTGATACATGCAGACGGCTGCATCGTAGCGCGCGCGGGCAGGGGCGTGAAACATGGTGTCGGCTGGCAGCGGGCCCCAGCAATCAACACCGGCTTCCCGCAATGTTGCGATTGCAGGTGCGATGATGTCGCGATCTTCCGTGCCCATCGCGCCGTCTTCGCCGGCATGCGGGTTCAGGCCAGATATTGCTATACGTGGAACCGCGATGCCGAAACGTCTTTTCATGTCGTCGTTGGTGATAGTAACTGTCTCGATGATGTCCTGCGTGGTCAATGCACCGGGTACATCCGACAAAGGAACATGAATGGTGACGGGCACCGCTCGTAGTTCCGGGCCAGCCAGCATCATAACAGGCCGTACCGGCGAGGATTGCCCGGGAAAATGAGCGGCAAGTTCGCCGAGATATTCCGTGTGTCCGGGATGACGAAAGCCTGCGTCGTAGAGTGACTTCTTGTTGATCGGCAGCGTGACGACGCCCCGCGCATGTCCATCGCATACCGCAGTTACAGCGCTGTCGATGGCTTCGATTACGCCTGCTCCATTGCTCGTTTCTGCAACGCCCGGGCGTTCGGAGAGCTGGTTCTTTAGTGGCACCACCTGGAGTTCGCCTGCATTGTTCGCGGTAGGTTTTGCGAAGTCGTGCTGCACGATCTTGAGATCGAGGTTTAGCAATTTGGCGCGGGTGTTCAACTGATCTGGGTCTGCAAAGCAGATCAAGGGAGGCAGGGCGGCTTTAGATGCCACCAAGGCAAGAAGAATATCAGGTCCGATACCGGCGGGCTCACCGATGGAAACCGCAAGCGGCAGTTCAATTTGACGCGTCATATCAGCGGCGCTGAATTGTAGCGCGTTCCTTCAACTCGGCCAGATACTTCTTTTCCGTCTCTGATTGCTGCTCGGCAAAATTTGCGCCGCCGAAGAGGTCGGCCGATGTGCTGGATGTCGATGCACGCACTTCGCGTTTGCGACAAAGGGCGAGCATTTCAACGCCTTTATCGGTATCTTTCGTGCGCGTTACGCCGCCTTCGCTCAGGGCTCTTATTTCCTTTGCCCATTGGGGAGGAAGTTGCGAATCCAACAGGCGTCCGCGGTCGCGAACGGAGACGTCACGGAGAGATTTGGCCAGTTCGAGGGCATTTGTGCAGCCGTTCATACGCGTGCGGAACTGGTTGGCCTGTGCACGGCGGGCTGAAAGCTGACCGCGCTTGTCTGAGGGCACGACGAAGACGATTTGTTGCAGCGTGTATTCGCCTTCTTTTGCCCCTTGGGTTCCTGCAGATGACAGGAATCGTGGGCCTTTTGCTTTTTCGCCCAGACCGCCCCGGCCGGACGCCTCAGCGCGCATGCGGCTGCCTACGGCGCGCTGCCACGATAGGGATGCACGGATGTAGTCCTTGAAGCCGCGAACTGTGGTGCCGCTTCGGGATAGAACCTGACCAAGTTGAGGCTGTGTGAGTTTGTTGTTCTTGGCAAAACCTGCGTAGGCCGAACTGACCTCTGCATCGGACGCGACGGCATTAATCCTTCGCGCTTCTTTCATTTTGATCGCTTCGTCGATCAATTCGTTCGTGGCAATTGTGGTCGCGTTGCCCTTCATTCGGCGCAAGCGCACGAATTTGGCGCGGCGTGCAATATCGGTGCTGGTAATAGGTGTTTCATTGACCAAGACGGCGATGCGTGTGCCACCACGTTTGTTGATTGTTGCAACCTTGGGCGCGCCGACCACAGATTCTTGTGCCGGAATCGGTTCCTGCAAGGCAGATGTGGCGGATGACTTGCCGGAACCCGTGCAGCCCGCCACGGCAAGTGCTGCCAGCAGGAGTGAGGTAATCGACAAAGTTTTCTGCGGTGTCATCATTGTTATATTGGCTTACTAGCCCCTCTTAGCCGCCGATTTATCTGTTTTATTGGCCCGGTCGGCTGTCTTCTTCCCCGACGGGGAGATTTGGCCGCCAATTGCGGCACGGTCATGATCTATTCGTTGGCGAGGCGATCGAGCGTATTATCGCTGACCGTCTGCTGGAAGTCGCCCAGCGTCCGCAGCGAAATCTTGAAGGACACGGTTCTGTCCGGATCGGAATCGTCCAATGTGGAGTGGGCTTCTGTGAAAGCGATAGAGAAAGTCAGACATTCATCGATATACGACAAGAGCAGGGTGTCGCTGATAAGCGCATGGTCCTGAAGATCGTATGTAACCTGAGCTGATGCGCTCCAGTTTTCGGTGAAATTGATCGTTGTACCGGCAGCAATCTGGCTCCGATCATCAGGAAACGCGTAGTCAGGTTGAGCGGCGATGAATGCGTAACTGGCAAAAGCGCTGCCCCATGCGTTGCCATAGCTCGCCTCGACCTCACCACGACGCAGATCAATGCTGTCCTCGTCGAAACGGCCTTGCACACCGAGTGACCAGCCCGAGCTGCCGCCGAGAGAAAGCGCGGCGACGTAGTCGGACGTGTCTGATTCCAGAC
Organism: Ahrensia sp. R2A130; assembly: GCF_000179775.1. Classification (GTDB taxonomy): domain Bacteria; phylum Pseudomonadota; class Alphaproteobacteria; order Rhizobiales; family Rhizobiaceae; genus Pseudahrensia. The sequence goes on along the minus strand of NZ_AEEB01000003.1, from coordinate 667,713 downwards.
CTGATTCTTCGCCCGTGTTTGTCAGGTCGTCTTCGCGGGCAAATGGGTTGTGGTCACCAATTACGAAGCTTTGGCCCACCAAGCCGTTTAAGGTCACGCCATTGTCGAAGATACCAGAGTAGCGCAGGCCGATATTGGCACGGCTGCCATCTTCGATACGATCATAACCTGAGAATTTGTCGCGGTTAAACAGGTTGTTGGCATCGAAAACGAGGCTCTGGGCGTCTTCATTGGGTCGGGCGCCGGTGTAGCCAAGTTCGGGACGCAGGAAGACCTGCGCAATAGGTTCGAACACGTGACTGGATGTTTCGGTGGTCACGAGTAGCGGGTAGCGAACCTCGATACCGGCTGTTGGCAGGAAACGTGATGCATCGCCTCGATCAAATGACGAATTGGTCGCCAATGATGCGCTTGAGGCTTGGCCAGTCGCTTCCATGAAGTCGCCGCGAACCGAAGCTATTGGTGTGACCACAAAGCCGAAAGACGTTTCGATGGATTTTTGCCAGCTTAGGTCGACGCTGGCTCGAAGAGTTTCCCCGTTGATACCATTCACGCGGTTGTCGCCAGATGCTTTGATCGTGGCATCGAGTTGATTGCGTTTGATCGCAGCCACATTGACGTCAAGCTTGAACTCACCGCCAAGGAATTCGTCGTCGCGCACTGTGTTATAATCGAGAACCGGCAGAACAGTGGGCTGCTGGCTTTCGAATGAAAATGCGTTGCCCGTGCCCACAATAGTTTCGTTTTGAACCAGATATTGCTTGGCCGAGAGATTGAAATAACTGCGTTTTGCCAAGCCTGTGAGGTAGATCTGGTTGGTGACGTTCTGATCTGACAATCCGCTGATATCGTAAGTGCGGGCAAAGTTGCTGTCGCTCTGGGCAAGCAGGTTCCAGCCGAACGCCCAGTTCGGGTTAATATCGAAACGCCCATTGCTGGCGATCAATCCGCGTTCTCGCTCGCTGTTGTCCGGCGCGAATTCAAAACGGCCTTTGTTCTCTTGGCTGATGCCAGCGATGCGGATGTTGTAGAAGCCGTTTTCCAACTGGTGGCGCCACTCGGCCTGACCAAGAAAGCCCTGCTGGTTGTAGTAGGTGCCTGTCGCAGTCAGGTCATGGGATGGACCGGTTACGAGGAAATAGGATTGCTCGTAATAGGCACCGCGGTCGCTGCTATACCCGACGCGTGGGATCAAGAATCCGCTTTTACGTTTGATAGAGGGATCGGCATGCTGGAAGTAGGGCAGGAAGGCGATGGGCGCGCCGAAGAGTTCAAAGCGTGCATTGCGGTAGGTCACGGTTTTCTCGACACCGTCGAGAATGACTTTCTCGGCCTTGATCTGCCAGATGGGCGCCTTGTCCGGGCGTTCCTTGCAAGGCTCACAAGCAGTGTAAACGCCGTGGTTGAATACAGTTTTTTGTCCGGCAAAACGCTCGGCACTTTCAGCGGCAAAACGTGTGTTGTCTGGTGTTTCCACGCGCAGCGCGTTGACGAAGCCTTCGCCGAAATCATCGGTTAGATCAATTTCATCTGCAAAAATCCGGTTCCCGTCCGGCTCCAGAATTTCGACATTGCCGAAGGCTTTCACACGGCGTGTCTGCTGGTTGTAGGATACCCGGTCAGCAACAACATTGTACCCGTCATAGTCCATCTGCACGTTGCCGCGCGCGGTGACGATCTCGTTGTCATTGTCGTAAATCAGTTCATCCGCTTTCAGCAGAAGCTGGGCGTTCGGGTCGCGCTGCTCAAGGCTTTGGGCAAGGGCTGAACTTGTCGTGCCAATGCCCTGAAGGGCAGGGGCTGCGACCAGTGCAGTGGACAGCAGAAGCAGGCGGGCGGCTGACGCAATTCTTCGTTGCGCCGCAAGCGGGGCGCGAACGTGCCTATGGCTAGGGGCGGCGTTCATTCAGCCGTCCTCCTGATGCAGAAGCACCGTAATCGCAATGAGACTTCCCACCGTCGCAGGTGACCATGCGGCAATGACTGGAGATACCAGTCCGTTGCTGCCAAAAGTCACCACTAATTTCGTAAGAACATACAGCACGAAACCCGCCACAACGCCAGTCAGGATGCGCTTACCGTTGATGCCAAATCGTGCGAATGTTAATGAAACGGTGCCCGCAAGTAACACCATGGCCACAAACAGTAGCGGCAGAGCTAGAACCGAGTGCCAGCGCGTCTGAAACGGCTCGGGCGGACGGCCCGCCCGTTCTGCCAGTTCAGCCTGGTCGTCCAAATCCCAAAAACTCACCCTTTCGGCACTTGTCTGGCGGATTTCGAGCAATTCTGCCGTTATGGAAACCGGCACTACCATCACCGGAACGACCTTTGGTTTTTCACCAACGGTGAGGATGTTGGCCCGCTCCAACACATATCGGTTGGGCAGTGAGTCGGTGCCTGGTACCGCTTCTGCAAAGTTTGCCGAAGCAGCATCGATACGCTGTTCCGGCTTGCCGTCCTTGTCGAACAGGTAGAGCGAAACGCCCGACAGCTTTTTTCCGCGTTCCGCAGCTACTGCTGCGCGCAACACCATATCACCATCGGGGCGCGCGATGCGGGTCCAGAAATTCCATGTGGTGTCGCTTGTAACGCCAGTATTTTTTGCAAATACGACACCTTCCAACGACAGGGAAGACGCCTGCAAACGTAAGGAAAGCGGATTGTAAATCAGGCCCATTACAAGGCCTACGACTGCGGCAGCTGCACAAATGGGCGCAAGAAATTGCCACACAGAAACGCCTGAGGCCCGCGCCACAACCAGTTCCAACCGTTTGTTAAGCAGCAGCAGCGACGCCGAAGCTCCGAAAAGCACGGCGAAGGGAACGATATTTTCCGACAGAACAGGTGCGCGCAGCATAACAATGCTGACAACGTCGAAAAAGCCCACATCATCGATGCGCGCGGTACGGCGCGATAATTCCAACATATCCACAAGGGCGATGAGGAAGAAGAACACGAGGAAAACAAACATCGTGTTGCGCAAGAAATTCTTCGCCAGATATACGCTGAGTGTCTGGCCAATCATGACGCGTCACCAGCCAGTTTAGGTCCTATTGCTGCGCGCTTGGCAGAGACAATGAAGGCCGTGAATTTTTCCCACCGCTGTTGAATGTGCGATGAGAAATCCGGAGGAAAAAATACCTTGTCAGTTGCGAGTAATCGGAAGGAATTACCGATTGCTAACAAAGGGATGCCCCACACTGCTACCCATAACAAAGGCGTTGCTTTCAAGTTGTTTTCCACCAGAATTCCCGCACCACGAAGCAGGATCACGAGCACAACTGTGCTTGTGATCAGGACTGTTAGGCCTTGCCGGTGCGACTGCGGGTTGCCCATGCAAACGAGAATGACAATCGCCACCATAAAAGCGTACAGCCCGCTGGTGAAACGGGTATGGAACTCGACGCGAAAGCGATGCGGTGCGCGTTTGAACATCTCATCAGCAGGGTCGGGCGAAAACAGTTCCGACGTACGAAGTTCGCCTCGCGAGCGTGATTTTCCGTCGCCCGTACCACCTGAGAACGTCGACAGGTTAAAGGCGTAGCTGTCGAAATCGATGAAGGAGCTGTTGTTGGTCTTTACCGTCGTGCGTTGCACCTGGCCCTGACGAAGTACGAGGTAGGCGTCTTCTCCGATTTTTGAGATGGTGCCGGAATCTGCGAGATAGGTGAGATGCTCGTTTTCATCGCGCGTGTCGGTAATGAAAACGCCTTTCAACTCGCCACCGGGCAAGCGTGTTGCGATGTGGAACATCAATCCACCGCCTAGCTGCTGAAACTCGCCGTCTTTCACAACCACTGAAATCAGGTCAGCCCGCATGGTGTTCACGGTCTCACGCATTTTGGTGAGCGAGTGGGGGCCGCCATAAAGCGAAAGAAAATAGATCATGATCGCCATAAGACCGGCCAGCCACAGGAACGGACGGGCAAGCGACCAGCGGGATGCGCCTGATGCGTGCATCACCACCATTTCCGACTCATCGTTTAATGCGGAGATGGTTCGCACCATTCCGATCATCAGCGCCAGCGGTGCAACAGCTGCAATCAGGCTGGGAACGCCCAACGTGGTGATCGTCAAATAGGTCATGATGCCCTGTCCCTTGGACATGATGACATCGACTTCCTGAACCGCACGAACCACCCAGATAACGCCCACTAGCCCTGCCAGCGCTGTGGCGACCATCACCAGAGCTTTTTTGAAGACATAGCGTTCTAGGAGGCTGAGACCCATGCAGGCTGCGCTCTCTGTGCGGTTGATCTGTAAGGTTGTACGTCAAATTGTAGTCGGGCGATTAAGCACTCGTAATGGCTAAAAAGCGGCAAATGAACGGGGTTAATGAAGCGTTCTCATGCTGGCAGCGCTTTGTTTAGCGGTGGTGCAATGTGGCCACTGCGATGCGCCTTTGACCCTGCTGCCGTGAGTGCCTACCTATTGGCGGTGGGGCTGCGATAACCGCGCCCAAACGCCCATTTTACCGGAGTTCGCAATGAGCCGACTGCCCAAGATCACTTTCGCGTCAAACGAGTTGCCCAAAGACGGTGGCCTCGTCGTTCTCACCGATAAGTCGCTTACGCTTCCCGATGGGGTCGCCAGTGATTCCGTAACGCGGGCGCTGGATGTTGCCAAATTCGAAGGTGGCAAAGGCAAAACGGCGCAGATCTTGTGCCCGGCTGACAGTGGCCTCGACCGCTTGATCGTTCTCGGCACCGGTGATGTGGACGATCTGAACGAGCAGGACTGGCTGAACCTTGGGGGCAAGTTGCAGGCGGCCACTGGTGAAGGGGCCATCGCAATCGCTGCGCAGAACCCGATGCAGGCCGTTGCTATGGCGCAGGGTGCTGTTCTCGCATCCTATAAATTTGACCGCTACAAAACCAAGAAAGGCGGCAAGAAAGACGAGAAGAAAGATGCTCTCGCTCTTACATTCCATACCGATGACGTGGCTGCTGCAGAAGCTGCATGGGAATCGGCATCAGGCATCGCTGATGGCGTGATGCTGGCCCGCGATCTGGTTAACGAACCCGCTAACGTGCTGACACCAAAGGATTTTGCAAAACGCGCCAAGAAGCTGTCGAAGCTTGGTTGCAAGGTCACGGCCCTTGACGGCAAGGATATGAACAAGCTGAAGATGGGGGCGCTGATGGGCGTTGCCCGTGGTTCCCGTAATCCGCCACGCATGGCGATTATCGAGTGGAACGGCGGCAAGGAAGGCGAGAAGCCGGTGGCCTTCGTCGGTAAAGGTGTGACCTTCGATACCGGCGGCATATCGCTGAAACCGCCGGCAGGTATGGGCGACATGAAGGGCGATATGGGCGGCGCTGCCGCTGTTACCGGTCTTATGCACGCGCTGGCTGCCCGTAAGGCGAAGGCCAACGTCGTCGGCATCATCGGTCTGGTGGAAAACATGCCCGACGGCGATGCCCAACGCCCCGGTGACATCGTCACGTCTATGTCCGGCCAGACTATCGAAGTGCTGAACACGGATGCAGAAGGTCGGCTCGTGCTGGCGGATGCGCTGTATTATTGCCGCAAGGAATTCGATCCTAAATTTATGATCAATCTTGCTACGCTAACCGGTGCCATTCTTGTGGCACTCGGCAACCAACATGCGGGTCTGTTCTCCAACGATGATACCTTGTCGGAACAACTTTCTGCTGCTGGCGCGGTGACGAATGAGAAGGTCTGGCGGATGCCGCTGACCAAGGAATATGACAAGATGATCGACACCAAAAACGCCGATATGAAAAATATCGGCGGTCGTTTCGCTGGCTCGATCACCGCCGCGCAATTCCTACAGCGCTATGTCGGCGATACACCATGGGTGCATCTGGATATTGCAGGCACCGCGATGGATTCGCCGTCCACTGACATCAACAAATCATGGGCGTCGGGTTACGGCGTTCGTTTGCTGGATCGTTTGGTGGCCGATAATTACGAGAGCTAACTTCGACTGGAATTGAAGGCGGCGGCTCTAGTTTTTGGAGTCGCCGCGCTTGAACCAGATGTTGCCGTAGTACGTGCGCATGCCGAGGCGGTAATTCCTCATCAAACCGTCGCGCATAGCTGCCAATTCGGCAGCCGCTGCAACGTGATCGGCAGATCTGTTGGCCTTGCGTTCAGCACGGCGCATTTCCCGTTCGGCCTTTTTGCGTTGGCGCTCCAGTGACAGACGGAAGCGTTCAGCTGTGCTTCCCTTCTCCCGCATCACGCCTTCTCGGTCGAGTTTGGTCAGTAGGAAGGTTGTCTTGCTGCTGCCCAATGTTTCAATGACGGGTTTCTCACAAGACAGTTTCCCGTCGTCCAAGGTGCAGCTCGGAGTGTCATTGGCCAAAGCGGTTGCGGACAGCGTGAACAGCCCTAAAATTGCGATGGCGTAGCCGGTTTTGGAAATTATGGACATGGAAATGCCAAACCTGTCTTGCGGGCTAGTGCTTATGGGGAATACGAATGCCGGAACAGGCGTTTGCGTGCAAGTCTTGCGCCCATAACCGAACGGACAGGCCGCTTTGACCGATATCCATTTCTACCACCTGACAACCGGAAAGCTGGAAGCAGCACTGCCGCAGCTCGTGGAAAGGTGTCGTGGCCGTGAATGGAACGTCGTCATTCAGGCCGGACAGGAAGCTGCTCGCGACGAACTGGACGAGCTGCTTTGGACCTACAACGACGAGAGCTTTTTACCTCATTGGCGCGAAGGAAACGGGCCGGGTGAGGGTGGCGATAACCCCATCTGGCTCACCACCGGCGACGAACGCCCCAACAACGCCGCTGTCCGTTTCGTGGTGGCAGGTGCAACCGTATCAAAGCCTGAAGACTATGAGCGCGTCATCACCATGTTCGATGGCTACGACGACAATGCCGTCGCCCAAGCGCGGAGCCAATGGAAAGAGCTAAAAGCGGCTGGTCACACGCTGACCTATTGGCAGCAGAATGAAGAGGGGCGCTGGGGGAAGAAGGGATAACGTGCCAACCGGTCATTGCATCAACGATTGGTGGAACCACGTTTCTCGCTTCTCTTCAGCTGTGCTGAAAGGCAGACCGACTCGGCTCTGTACTCTGCAGAGCAATCCAATTTCGGGTTCTTGAACCCCTTGCCAAGTTTTACCCATTCATCGGTCCATTTTTGACGGCAAACAGCAGCTGTTCGTTGAACCTCACGGCACGGGAACTTCAAACTGGATCTGCTTGAAGACTGGGTGTTTTGTGGTGTCGATTGGTTATTCGTTTTTGCGGTCTGTTTGCTTCGAGCGCGTCTCTGGGCCGCTTCTGCCGCGCGTTTGGCTTCTGCTGCACGTTGAGAACGGGTCGTTACACGTCCTGTTGATGGATCGACTTGCTGAGTTCCGACATCGCGCTGTTGTCGCTGAAAATCCTGATTGGTTTTATTAGCGCTCCGGAAAATAGCTTCGCGTGAGGCCCTCTCGCGGCGTGAACGTTCCCGGCTTTTGCGGTTACGGTCGCGTTGCTCGCTCACTTCTGAACGAAAGCCTTCTGCAAGACTGCGGGCGGCGCGGACCATTTTCTCCGCGTTTCGTTGCACCTGCTCAGGGGAGAGAATTTCACCGCGATTGAGACCGAAGCTTGCGGCGAACAACTGCGTTTCTTTGCTTTTGATGGCCGGAAGGCGGGTGCGATAGGCGTTAATGTCAAACTCGTTCAAGACTCTGCTGCGGCATTTAATGGCTGCGCGGTTGATGCGCACAGCGCGGCGTTTGCTCTTGATGTCGCCAACCGACGCGCTGTTTTCGGTTCTGCAATTACCGACCTTCATTTTGCTTTCCGGCAGGCCGCGTTTGTAGTCCGACATGTATTTTTGGTAGGCGACATTTGCGGTCTTGGACTGGCGTCTCTTATCGCTGAAACCTTGCAGGCGCTTGCCCATGGCCGCCGCTGCACGTCGAGCGGCAGGCCCGGTCAGCAGTTCGTGCGGGCGCTTCGCATTGGTATCAACTGTCCCGTAAAAAGACTGGCTTGTGCTCCCAAAATTTCGCGCCCTGCTTGCGGCGAGGCGAAGCCCCTCCGGCGAAGTGTCTATTCTGGAATCGTAGCATTTGGGGCAATAGGTCCAATCGGTCTTCACCATTCCATCTGCTGAAAGCTGCACGGTGCTTGGTAACGCCGCGTAATAATTTGCAGTGGATTTTGATTTACCGAAACGGGCCAATGCCGTTGTGCCCCAGTTTGTCATCTGGACCGCACCAAAATTACGTGGTTTGAACACCAACCGGTAGAGCGGGAAGCCAAGACTGTAATCTTGCTCGACCTGCACATGCATGATGGTGAAACCAGCACCTGATCCACGCCTGCTTGCCCGGTCTGCGTTGCGGAATTTCGTTGCGCCTGCACGATCCGCAATCACCAGCATGTAGCTTAGTGAACCCTGATCCTTTGGCACCGCTTGCCGATATTGCTGAATATTCTGCTTCCGCTCTTGCAGGGTGTACTTCAGCGCACTCGATCCGCCACCTTGAGCCGCTCCCTGACAGCCGCTGATAAGCAGCGCTGACGATAGCGATACGATCATGACGCAAGTTCTGGGCGATATAAAAAACATTGTAACGTGCTAAAGATAAGAAAATGCGGAGGTTATTGCTGCTAGATTAGCGCGGTGGGACGTTCTGGCCAGTGTTTGTAGGACACAGGATTTGGCAAAATTGCATCGCCGTTTCCGTTCTATCATTTCGCGTATTCCCCGCGCCAAATGTTCGGCAGCTTAGCCCGCCAAAGCCTCGCTCAATTCCAGCCATTCTTCTTCGACACCAACGAGCCGGCGTTCAAACTCTGCCTTTTTCATCGCGATATCGCGGATGCGCTTGGCGTCTCGTTCGGTGCTGGCTTGGGCGAGCAGTTTGTCGAGCTTTTTGATCGCTTCGGCAGCCTTCCCCATCGTCGCCTCCAACTGCTTTACGCGGGCGCGGGAGCCGGACTGGTTGGAGCGCAGTTTTGCTTCGCGGCGGCGGCGTTCGGCAGCGTCCACATCGGCCGCGGATGGTTTGGCCTTCGACTTCCCTTGGGCCTCTTTCTCGGCTGGCTTGCTCTTCGGTGAGCCCGGACCTTTGAGGATGAGGCGGCGATAGTCTTCCAAATCCCCATCGTAGGGACCAACCGTGCCATCATGGACGAGCCAAAGCCGGTCCGCACTGGCTTCCACCAGATGACGGTCATGGCTGATGAGAATGACCGCACCGCGATAATCGTTCAGCGCCATAACAAGGCTTTCGCGACTGTCGATATCGAGGTGGTTGGTCGGTTCGTCCAAGATGAGGAGGTGCGGTTGGTGGAATGTTGCGAGGCCCAACAGCAGTCGCGCTTTTTCACCACCGGACAGCGACTTGGCTTTCGTGTCCATCTTTTCTGCGCCCAGCCCCATGCGGGCAACGCGGCCGCGCAATTTGCCGTCAGGCTCGTTTGGCACCAGCTTGCGGATGTGATCGACCGGCGTTTCTTCCGGAACGAGATCGTCCATATTGTGCTGCGCGAACATCGCGATCTTCAGCTTTTCCGACCGCCGCACCAAGCCGCCGGTGGCGTCCAAGCGACCAGCGATCAGCTTCGCAAATGTCGATTTGCCGTTGCCGTTCGCACCCAGCAGCGCGATGCGGTCATCAGCATCGATCCGCAATGTCATGTTTTCGATGACGGGCTGGCCCGGAGTGTAGCCAACCTGCGCGCCTTCCATATTGATGATGGGCGAGGCGGGACGGCGTTCAGGGCTTGGGAAATGCAGTGGCGCTACGTCTTCTGTTTGCACGGCAGAAATCACGGCCATCTTCTCCAACGCCTTCACGCGGCTTTGGGCCTGCGTGGCTTTGGATGCTTTCGCTTTGAAGCGATTAATGAAGCTTTCCATATGGGCGCGTTTGGCGTCCTGCTTCACCTTCATTTTGGTTTGCAGCGCGTTGCGTTCGGCGCGCGTTTTCTCGAAGAAATCGTAGTCGCCCTTGTAGGATGTCAGCTTGCGGTTTTCGAGATGGATAATCGTGTTGCAGCAGGTGTTCAGCAGGTCGCGGTCATGGCTGATGATGATGACCGTGTGCGGATAGCGGGAGATGTAGTTCTCCAGCCACAACGTGCCTTCCAGATCGAGATAGTTGGTCGGTTCGTCCAGCAGCAGCAGATCAGGTTCGGAAAACAGAACGGCAGCCAGCGCCACGCGCATGCGCCAACCGCCGGAGAAAGCTGAACATGGCCGCGCCTGCGCTTCTGCATCGAAACCGAGGCCGTGAAGAATCGCACCGGCGCGGGCTTCTGCGCTGTGCGCTTCTATGTCGTTCAGGCGGGTGTGAATGTCGGCGATGCGGGTAGGGTCGGTCGCGGTGTCGGCCTCAGCCAGCAATTCTGCACGTTCTTTATCGGCTTCGAGCACTGTTTCCAGCAGAGAAAACTCTGTGCCAGGCGCTTCCTGAGCCACCTGGCCCAAGCGCATTTTCTTACGCATCCGCAGCGAGCCGGTCTCCGGCCCGTATTCGCCGGTGATGAGCTTGAACAGCGTGGTCTTGCCGGTGCCGTTGCGCCCGACAAAGCCTACCCGCGCGCCCATGGGCACATGAATGGAGGCATTCTCGATGAGCAGGCGGCCCTGCATGCGGAAGGTCAGATCTTCGATATGTAGCATGGCCGCCTTCTGGCCCGCCGCGCCGCAAGGTGCAAGCGGTTATAAGGCGGCAAGCCGCTCCACACGCTGAAAATATATCAAATCGAGGGAAGGGGCGTCGTGGCCCATATGGGTCATCGCTGCATGAACCTGCCCGCGATGGTGGGTCTGGTGGTTGAACAGGTGAGCAAGAACAGGCGCGCGGGCCTGCGTTACAGCCTCGGGATTCGTCACCGGCGTGTACGTGAAGGTGTTTGTGAAATCCTCTGACGTGAGGCCATTCGTGTAGTCGATAATGCGCTCATCCATTCCTTTGCGCGCCTTAAGCAAGTCATCGAATGTTTCATGCAAGATCACGTCCAGGCTGGTGGGTGCTCCCGTGGTGCCGGTCAAACGAGCCATCCATATCTCGTCGGCCACAAGTATGTGGTTCAGCGTTGCGTGTATGGAGCCGAAGAAGAGGCCGACATCGCGTCGATATTCCTCATCTGAAAGCTGTGCCGCAGACGTGTAAAGCAGGCGATTGGCCCAGCCATTGTAGCGGGCGAACTGGGTAAAATGATCGTGCATGCGCTTGTGCCTCCGTCCGACGATGCTTACGCGAAAGCTAACTGAACCGGAGACGAACGCCCATGACCATTTTGCATTACGAACTTTGCGGCGCAGACAGTGCCCAAGTCTTCAGCCCGCATTGCTGGAAGAGCCGCATGGCGCTGGAGCACAAGGGATTGGACTATAAAACGGTCGCAGTTCCGTTCACGCAGGTCGCTACCCTGGAGGGCGGCGATGCTCGTCGTGTGCCGGTGATCCGCGACGGCGATACCGTTGTCGAAGACAGTCTGGCGATCGCGGAATATCTTGATGCCAACTATCCGGACACCCCTTCCGTATTGGGCGGGCCGGAAGCGGCCGCGCTTACCAGGTTCGTTGGCAACTGGTCGCAGAGAAACCTTCATCCGGCTGTGTCCAAGCTGGCGATGCTGGATATTCACGATGCACTTGCAGATACCGATAAGGCATTCTTCCGCCGCACCAGAGAAAACACGCTCGGGAGCACGCTGGAAGAATTTTCCGCAAAGTTTCCGAAGGATGGTGCAGAGTTGGGGCGTGCGCTGGAACCATTTGCCACGACGTTGCAGGGACAGCCCTATTTGGGCGGGAAAACTCCGCTCTTTGCTGACTACATCGTCTTTGGAGCGCTTCAATGGCTGCGCGTTACCAGCCCGCTGGATGTGTTGGACAAAACCAGCCCTGTCGGTGAATGGTTCGAGCGGTTGCTGGACATGTATGATGGTGTGGGCCGTTCCGTACCCAAAGCGGCCTAGCTTGCAGGCAGCGCGGGCAGGGGCTATGGAGCGGCCAACGTCGTTGGGTCAGCCCTGCGGCCTGTCATCTCCCACCTTTCGATATTCGACAAAGGAGCCAATCCATGGCCATCGAACGCACATTCTCCATGATCAAACCAGACGCTACTGCGCGTAACCTTACAGGCGCGATCACCAAGCACCTTGAAGACAACGGCCTGCGCGTCGTCGCCTCCAAGCGCGTGCACATGAGCCTGCGTGATGCAGAAGCGTTCTACGCCGAGCATTCCGAGCGTCCCTTCTTCGGTGAGCTGACAGAATTCATGTCGTCCGGCCCAACCGTCGTTCAGGTGCTCGAAGGTGAAGGCGCAATTCTCAAAAACCGCGACGTCATGGGCGCAACCAACCCTGCGGAAGCTGACGCCGGCACCATCCGCAAGGAATATGCTCAGTCGCTGGGCGAAAACTCCGTCCACGGTTCCGACGCTCCAGAATCCGCTGCACGCGAAATCGCTTTCTGGTTCGCCGAAAACGACATCGCGGGTTAAGCGCTTTGCTTGGCCTCACGCTGTCGGCTTCGCCTTCGCTCCGGCGGGGCGGGCTGACCGCCCGGTCGCTCTTCGCTCCGGTTGGAGCGTGGCCTAGAGACTGAAAAGAGCCTGCCGCGAGTTGATCGTGGCGGGCTTTTTTTGTGTGCGGATTTCTGTTTAGCCTGTTGGTTGGAGGAGATCGAAAATGACCCTAACGGCTGGTACCGATGCGTCCGAAGAAAAGCGCGACTACACGCTAACCGGCGAAAGTGCGCGGCAGGCTGTTGAGCGTGGGTTGGTGTCGGCGCAGTGGTATCACACCGATGTCGACCGCAAGGCGCTGCGCGAATTGATGGAGCGCAAGGATGGGCCTGCCATCCGCGATACGCTTTTGTGGCTTGGGCTAATGATGCTGTTTGCGGGCATCGGTATCTGGCTGTGGCCGAGCTGGTGGTCCGCGCCGTTTTGGCTGGCTTATGGCGTGCTCTACGGTTCGGCGGGGGACAGCCGTTGGCACGAATGTGGGCACGGCACAGCGTTCAAGACCAAATGGATGAATCGCTGGACGTACCAGATCGCGTGTTTCTGCATGATCCGAAACCCTATCGGCTGGCGGTGGAGCCACTCGCGCCACCACAGCGACACGATCATCGTTGGCCGTGACCCCGAGATTAACATCATGCAACCGCCTGATTTGGTGGTGGCCGCGCTCAATATGGTGGGGGTTCTGGATGCGTGGACGGGCATCAAGACCATGTTCATCAACGCGGCTGGCCGCACGGCTGGGGATCAATCGCTCTATGTGCCGGAACCGGAGCAGAAAACCATGTTTACTATCGCCCGTTGGTGGGTGGCTATTTACGCGGCGACCATCGCGCTGGCGGTAACGATTGGCTCTATTCTACCGCTAATGGTTATCGGTCTGCCGCGCCTCTACGGCGCTTGGCACCATGTGCTGACCGGTATTTTGCAACATGCGGGATTAGCCGAAAACGTTCTGGATCATCGTCTCAACACCCGCACCTTCTACGCCAACCCGATCAGTCGTTTCATCTACTGGAACATGAATTATCACGTTGAACATCACATGTTTCCGATGGTGCCGTATCACGCGCTGCCGAAATTGCATGCGCTCATCAAGCACGATCTACCGGAACCGAACACGGGATTCGTCGATGCGTTCGGTGACGTCTGGCAGGTGCTGAAACGCCAGATGGCGGGCGAGGATTATTGGCAGAAGCGGGAGTTGCCGAATGGTGCAAAACCGTATCGTGACGAGTTCCACGGCGACGTGGCGCTGGCCTAGCTTTCCCACCGCGCCTTTGCGCTGTTATCTGCATCCTTCGCATCCACCCATTCGCCCTCGCCACCATCGACCCGATGTTCTTTCTTCCAGAACGGCGCGTCGGTTTTCAGGTAGTCCATGACGTAGCGGCAGGCGTCGAAGGCGGCGTCGCGGTGGCGGCTGGTGGCGCATACGAAGACGATGCGTTCGCCCGGTGCGATTTTGCCGTAGCGGTGGATGACGAGTAGGGCGTCCACGGTGAAACGCTCGGCTGCGCGATTGGCAGCAGCCTCGATCTGGCTTTCAGCCATGCCGGGATAATGTTCCAGCTCCAGCGCCGAGAGGCTTTCGCCCTCGCTGCGGCAAAGGCCGGTGAAGGTGGCGACGGCACCCACATCGGTGCGGCCGGCTGTTAGCGCATTTTGTTCGGCAGCTGGATCGAAGTCTTCTGCCTGAACGCGGACGACAGGTGTCATCTCAACCGCCGGTCATGGGTGGGAAGAGCGCGATTTCGCGCGGTTCACCGATGGGCGTGGATTGATGCACGAGTTGCTGGTCCAGTGCCACTCGCACGATGTCCGGGTTTTCTAACGCGTAGGCATAGCCATCACCACGACCGGCCAGCCAGCCGAGAAGTGTGGTCACGTCGGTTACTGTTTCCGGTAGGTCGACAGTCTCTTCCGCGAGGCCAATGCGCTCGCGCAGCCATGCGAAATAGAGGACTTTCGTCGCCATTAATCGTCAATCATGTGTTTGACGCCGGCGCGGAAATAATCCCAGCCGGTGATGAGAGTGACCGCAGCGGCGACCCACAGAAGCGCCAAGCCAGCCTGCGTGGTGAAGGGTAAGATCTTGTCGCCTGCAGGCCCAGCCAACAGGAATGCGATGGAGACCATCTGCAAGGTTGTCTTCCATTTCGCCAACTGGGTGACGGGGACGGACACCTTCAGATCGGCCAGATATTCGCGCAGGCCAGAAACCAGAATTTCGCGGCTCAAAATCACCACGGCTGCCCAAATTGACCAACCCGCGATAGAGCCGTCAGCGGCCAACAACAGCAGGCACGCTGCGACCAGCAGCTTGTCCGCGATTGGGTCGAGCATTTTGCCCAATGATGATGTTTGCTGCCAGATGCGGGCCAGATATCCGTCGAAAAAATCTGTCACCGATGCAAAGACGAACAGGCCGAGTGCCCACCAACGGGCGGTGTCGGTGGAATTGTCGCGCTCGGTGAGGTCGAAGCACAGCACCACCAAGGGCACCACGAGAATGCGGGCATAGGTCAGCAGGTTGGGAATGCTCCAAGGGCCTGCTTGCCGGGTGGGGGTGCGCTGTTCTTTCATGATGGTGTCAAAGCCTATCGGCGGGCGTATTTCAACTCGCCATTTGTGTTGAAGCGTATCAGCGGCTTCAATTTTTCTGGAACCGTCACCCTTTTTGGAAGTGCGCGTGAATGCGGCGCGCCATGTTCTCGCTCACGCCATCAACCTCCATCAAATCTTCCACCGCAGCACGGCCTGCAGCTTTCGCGGAACCGAAATGGTGCAGAATTGCGCGCTTGCGAGACGGGCCAATGCCTTCGATCTCGTCTAGCGGGTTTTTTAGCTGGTCCTTTTTGCGCTTGGCGCGGTGTGTGCCGATTGCAAACCGGTGTGCTTCGTCGCGCAGGCGCTGGATGAAATAGAGCGTCGGATCGCGCAGGGGCAGGGTGAAATCTTTCTTGCCCGTCTGGTGGAATCGCTCTCGGCCCGCATCGCGGTCCACGCCTTTCGCTACACCGACCAGCGTGACCTTATCCTCCAGATCAAGCTCCTTCATAATCTCGCGACACGCGGAAAGCTGGCCCGCGCCACCGTCGATGAGAACGAGATCAGGCCACGCTGGCATCGTGTCTTCTGCAGATTCGTCTTTGGGCGACTCGTTGCCATTTTCTTTTTTCAGGCGGGCGAAGCGTCGGGTGAAGACCTCTTTCATCATTCCGAAATCGTCGCCCGGCGTGATCTCTTCGTCCTTGATGTTGAACTTGCGGTACTGGTTTTTGGCGAAGCCGTCCGGCCCCGCGACGATCATGCCGCCTACTGCGTTCGTGCCCATGATGTGGGAGTTGTCGTAAACCTCGATGCGGCGGGGTGGGCGGTCGAGTTGGAAGACTTCCTGCAGGCCTGCCAGCAATTTGTTTTGCGTCGCGCTTTCGGACAGTTTTCGGCCCAGTGCCTCGCGGGCATTTCGGGCGACCTGTTCCATCAACTCGCGCTTTTCGCCGCGTTGCGGCTTGGAAACGACGACCTTGTGGCCCGCTTTTGCAGACAGTGCCTCGGCCAGAAGTTCTTCCTGCGCCAACTCGTGTGAGGTCAACACCATACGCGGCACGGGCTTGTCGTCGTAGAATTGCGAGACGAAAGCCTCCAGCACTTCGGCTGGTTCGAACGTTTTGTCTGCGCGCGGGAAGTAGGCGCGGTTGCCCCAGTTCTGGCCCGTTCGGAAGAAGAATACCTGGATGCAGAAATGGCCCTGTTCTTCGTGGATGGCGAAGATGTCGGCCTCTTTCAGGTGCTGCGGGTTGATGCCTTGATGGCCGGAAACATGTGAAAGCGCAGCAAGGCGGTCGCGGTAAATCGCGGCGAGCTCGAAATCCATCTCGTCCGATGCTGTTTGCATGCGGGTGGAAAAGCGCTGTTTGATTTCCTGACTGCGACCCGACAGGAAATCCTTCGTTTGCTTCACCAGGTCTGCGTAGTCGTCTTTGGACACTTCGCCTGTGCATGGCCCTGCGCAGCGTTTGATCTGGTGCAACAGGCAAGGGCGCGTGCGGTTCTGGTAGAAGCTGTCAGTGCAGGTGCGAAGCTGGAAAATGCGTTGTAGCGCGGTGATGGTGCTGTTGACCGAACCTGCATTGGCGAACGGGCCGTAATAGTCGCCTTTACGGGTGCGGGCGCCGCGAAATTTGAACAGGCCCGGGGCATCGTGGTCGCTGGTGAGCAGGATATAGGGAAACGATTTGTCGTCGCGGATGAGCACGTTGTAGCGAGGCCGCAACCGCTTGATGAGGTTGGCCTCCAGCAGCAGCGCCTCGGTTTCGGTGTTCGTGGTGACGAACTCCATGTTGGCCGTTTCCGCGATCATTCGCGCGGTGCGATTGCCGCCATGGCCGACGCCGCGGGCGTAGCTCGACACGCGGTTTTTCAGGTTCTTCGCCTTGCCGACGTACAGCACGTCACCAGCGCGGTTCATCATGCGATAAACGCCGGGTTTCTTCGGCAGGCGGGTGACGAAATCGGCGATGACCTCCGCGCCAATTTTATCGGACGGGGGCGCTGTTTCTTCCCAGATTACGTCTCCGCTGTCGCGCGGTTTGGCGCGTTCGACGGTCTCCGTCGACTTATCCGGTGAAGGTGCAGAATCACTCATGGCTTTGGTTTAGCGCAGGCAGCGCCATCACCACAAAGCGTCTTTGACGCAGGCCTACAGCATCACCGTGGCGACGAGGTAGGCGACGTAGGAGGCGAGCAATACGCCGCCGATGCGTTTGCCGATGCGGACGCCTTTGAACATCGTAAGTGCGATGAGGAAAACGGTCGCTGCAGCCATGATCCAGATGTCGAACGTGACCACATGGCTCGCCACAGGAATGGGCCCGGCAACCGCAGCGGTGATGCCCATGATAGCTGCGATATTGAAAAGGTTCGAGCCGATGACGTTGCCGATAGCGACGGAGGAATTGCCCTGCCGCGCCGCCTGAATGCTGGTGGCGAGTTCCGGGAGTGACGTGCCGATGGCAACGATGGTCAGGCCGATGATTTCTTCCGGTACGTTCCAGATCGTGGCGATTGCCACGGCGTTGTCCACGGTCAGCCAAGCGGCCAGAGGCAGCGTCAGCGCTCCAGCTATCAGCAGCATCGCGATACGTTTCGTGTCGGTGGGGATTTCACCGACTTCATCTTCGATGCCGGACATATCATCGTTGGCAGACTGCTTGCGGGCGGCAAGAAATTGCTGACCAAGAAAAAGGAAAAGACCCGCCAGAAGAATTAAGCCTGAAATCTGGCTAACCTCGCCGCCTTGCAGCGCAATCATGAAGCCGATGGTCATGACCGCAAGGAACCCAAGCGTTACGCGGGTGTCGTCTTCACCGGAGTTAAGCGCTGCAAAGAAGGCTGGCACCGACAGCACCAGCAGAACATTGGCGATGTTGGAACCGACCACATTGCCCACCGCGAGACCGCCTTTGCCAATCCATGCCGCATCGAGCGAAACCACAAGTTCCGGAGCAGAGGTGCCAAAGGCTACGATTGTAAGGCCGATTATGAGGGGGGAGATCCCGTAACGGTTTGCCAGACCCACCGCGCCTTTGACCAGCCAGTCACCGCCAAAGACAAGCAGAACCAGGCCGAGAGCAAGGAGCAAATAGACGAGCATCGAAATTCCGGAAGTTCAGCTGGCTTCGCAAACAGTTAGGAACCGATGCGCCCGCCTGCAAGGGCTGAACGCGGTTCCGGCACCGATGTTCAGCACTATGTGTAAGACACTAGGCCGAGGGGAGAAGCGCTGCCAGATCGGCGTGATCGGTCGCAAAGCCCTGCTGCCATTTACGCACTGCCGGATGGGCGTCTTCCCATTTTCCTGCATAGCGCAAATCGAGATAGCCAAGGGATGCTGCCAGCGCGATGCCGCCGATGTTCAGGTTTGCGCCGGTCTCAGGCAGGTCGTCTGCAATTGCGGTGAGCGCACGGTTGGCCTTGTCCCAAAGGCGGTCCAGCCATGGCTGGTGCACCTTGTCCTCGGGGCGGAAGCGCATTTCGTAAATGCCGCCAACTGTGACGTCGTTCAGGCCGTCGCAAAGCGCCTCGTAGCGCTCGGCCAGATGTGGTTGCGCGGTGGGAAACAGTTTGCCGTTGCCGACGCGATCCAGATGACGGGTGATGACGCGGCTGTCGAACAGACCGGTTCCATCTTCCAGCACGAGGCAGGGAATTTTTGCCAGCGGATTGGCTTTGTCGAGGCGCGGGTCGCCGTTTGTGGCATCCACATTCACCACGTCGATTTCAACACCAGCGTGGTGGGCGGCCATGACGACCTTGGAAACGTAAGGGGAGGCCGCAGCCGCTAGGAGTTCCATCAGTAGTTCAAAACACGACAAGAGCCGTCGAATTCGTTCCAGCGGTCATATTTGCTCATGCAATATTCCACGTTGAAACCGTTGCCTGCAAAGCCCGCGCCGCTTTCGATAAGGAAGAACAGTGTCGGGTGCGTGCCGTCGGACATCTGCGCGTGGCCACGGCAATAGCGGCGGTTCACTTCGCGCAGATCATCATGGGGCTCGTTCACCTGCCGTTCGTGAATGCGGGTGATGTCTGCGATGAAAATATCGGGCTGGGTGTGATAATCCTGCGCGTTGTTGAAGCGCTTGACGATATCGTTCAGCACCTTGGCGTCGTGGCAATCCGGGAAGCTCTTGTGCTGGATGAGTTTGTCCAACAGTCCGGCTGATGCCGGTGCCACGAAGGCGGAGGCCGCAAGCGATGCAGCAAGGATGATGCGGGTGAACATGGAGGCGCTCCGTGTAGTCGGTTGTTTTCTTGTCAGCGCGGATGGGCCCGAAGTCAACATTTCACGAGCGTCCAGACAGGTTCTGAATGCGGAAACCATCAGATGCTTTCAGACCGTCTTGTTGGCGCAACACTCCGGCCAGCCATGGCAACAGCGTGTTCAGTTCTTCACGCAGTGTGTAGGGCGGATTGGCGATGACCATGCCGCAGCCGTTCAGGCTTTTGGGGTCGTTGGGCCGCTTCACCACCAACTCGGCGTTCAGCAGGTCGGGGAAGCCCATGGTTTGCAACGTGCCGAGCCATTCGTCGGTGTGGTCGCGTTTTTTCACCGGATACCATAGCGCCACGGTGCCACCCGCCCAGCGCTTGCGGCATTTTTCCAATGCGTCGATCATGCGGTCGAAGTCGTGGCCGTCTTCGAAAGGTGGGTCGATGAGCATGATGCCGCGCGCTTCTTTCGGCGGGGTGTGGGCACCGGCGGCGAGCCAACCATCGAGATGCTGCACACGGGTCTGGTAATCGCCTGCAAAATTGGAAGCCAGGACCGGGTGATCCTCTTCGTGCAACTCGTAAAGCGCCAGCCGGTCTTGTTTCCGCATCAGGTGGCGGGCGACGGCAGGCGAACCGGGGTAGGTGCCTTCGGGCGAAGCTGCGACAGCTTCTTTCCAGGGCGCGATGATTTCAGCGACGGCAGGCGAAACCGTAGCCGACAGCACTTTCGCGACGCCCAACTCGGCCTCGCCGGTTTTGCCCGCTTCCACCGATGCCAGATTGTAGCGCCCAAGACCAGCATGGGTGTCGTAGATGCGAAAGGCTTTTTCCTTGCCTTTCATATAGTCCACCAGCCGCGCCAGAATGATGTGTTTGAACACGTCAGCAAAATTTCCCGCGTGATAGGCGTGGCGATAGTTCATAGCGGGTGCGTGCTTTCGTTTGATCGGTTAGGCTCATCTAACAACTCGCCAACAGCATCGCCACCTTCGCGGAGTGCCAGCCATGAATAAACCTATCGATCAAACCACGCTGCATATGGCAACGGCCTGTCCGCACGACTGCCCGTCCACCTGTGCGCTGGAAGTAGAAGTGCTGGAGGGCGGCAAAATCGGCCGCGTTCGCGGGTCGAAGGACAACACTTACACCGACGGTGTTATCTGCGCGAAGGTCGCCCGCTATGCCGAGCGGGTGAACCATCCGGATCGTTTGCTGAAGCCTGTCCAGCGGGCAGGGGCGAAGGGTGCCGGTGAGTGGCGCGGCATCGATTGGGACGATGCGCTCGATCTCGTGGCCGAGAAGTTTTTGCAGGCTGAGCAGAAGCTGGGTGCGGAAACCGTCTGGCCTTACTTTTACGCTGGCACGATGGGGCTGGTGCAGCGCGATTCGATACAGCGCCTGCGCCACGCCAAAGGCTACAGCCAGCAGTTCGACACGATTTGCGTGAACCCGGCATGGAGCGGATTTTCGATTGGCACCGGCAGATTGATGGGGCCGGACCCGCGCGAAATGGCGGTGTCGGATTGCGTTGTGATCTGGGGTACGAATGCGGTGGCGACGCAGGTGAACGTGATGACCCATGCGGTGAAGGCGCGGAAATCGCGCGGCGCGAAAATCGTCGTTATCGACATCTATGAAAATGCCACGATGAAACAGGCCGACCTCGCGCTGTTGCTGCGCCCCGGTACCGATGGTGCGTTGGCTTGTGCCGTGATGCACTGCCTGTTCCGCGATGGCACTGCAGACCGCGCTTATATGGCGAAATTCGCCGATTGCCCTGACGAGCTGGAAGCGCATTTGAAAATGCGTACACCGCAATGGGCGTCCGAAATCACCGGGCTGCCGGTGGAGCAGATCGAAGAGTTTGCAGCGCTTCTGGGCAACACACCGCGCAGTTATCTGCGGCTCGGTTACGGTTTCACCCGCTCGCGCAACGGCACCACGGCCATGCACGCTGCCAGTTCTATCGCCACGGTTTTGGGGGCTTGGCAGCATAAAGGTGGCGGGGCGTTTCACTCCAACTCCGGCATTTTCAAAATGGATGGTTCGCTCATTCAGGGCGACAGTTTTGCCGACCCGAACGTGCGTGCGCTGGACCAATCGCAGATCGGACAAGTGCTGACCGGTGATGCGAAAGCGCTGCGCGGCGGCCCGCCCGTGACGGCGATGCTGATCCAGAACACCAACCCGATGAACGTCGCGCCGGAACAAAATCTGGTACGCGAAGGATTTGCGTGGGACGATTTGTTTGTGGCTGTCCATGAGCAATTCATGACCGATACGGCTGCGATGGCCGATCTCGTTTTGCCCGCAACCATGTTTGTAGAGCATGATGATATTTATCGCGGTGGTGGGCATCAGCATATTTTGCTGGGGCCAAAGCTTGTGGACGGGCCTGAGCTTTGCCGCACGAATTTCTTTGTTATCGAAGAGTTGGCGAAGCGGCTGGGTGTCGCCGACCATGACGGGTTCGGGTCCGACGAGCGCAGCCTGATCGACGATATGCTGAAGCGCAGCAATCGTGGGTCATGGAACGAAATCCACCGCGACCGCTGGATCGATTGCCAGCCGGATTTCCGTGAGAGCCACTATCTCGATGGTTTCGCCCATGCCGATGGCAAGTTTCACTTCAAGGCGGATTGGAACGCTGTGCCTTGGGGTCGTCCGCCTGAAAGTCTCGGCGTTTTGGGGCCGGTGTCTGATGCGCCAATGCTGCCGGACCATTGGGCGGTGACGGAAGAGGTGACCGAGAAATTCCCGTTCCGCCTCGCCACGTCACCGGCGCGGTCGTTCCTTAATTCTACCTTTGCTGAAACAACCAGCAGTAGGAAAAAAGAAGGGCGGCCAACCGTGTTGGTTCATCCCGATGATGCGGCGTCGCTCGGCATTGCTGATGGTGATGCGGTGCAGTTGGAAAGCGCTCGCGGCACCTGCCAGCTTCATGCGGAGTTCTTCGAAGGTGTGCGGCCCGGCGTGCTTGTCAGCGAGGGTATCTATCCGAATTCCGCCCATGCGGATGGTAAGGGGTTGAACAGCCTGACCGGGGCTGACCCAGTGGCGCCCCATGGCGGTGCGGCGTTCCACGATAACCGCGTGCGGTTGGTGAAGCTCTAGGCCTGGTCTTCAGCAGTTTTTATTTCTGGCAACATGAGGACATCGTCGATTGTAACCTTACGATCTTCGACCGCCTCGTCGCCGGACCAGCGGACCATTTTTTCCGCTATCAAACGCACGGCGTGGGGGTAGAGCTTGTGCTCCATGTCCAGCACGCGGGTCGATAGGGTTTCGGCGTCATCATTGGGGTGCAGCGGTACAACGGCCTGCGCGATAATCGGACCAGCGTCGAGTTCCGGGCTTACGTAATGCACCGTGCACCCATGCACCCGCACGCCGGCGTCAATGGCGCGTTCGTGGGTGTCTACGCCGCGAAACGATGGCAGCAGGCTGGGGTGAATGTTCACCACCTTGCCGCGCCATTTGCCAAGCAACGTTTGCCCGACAATCCGCATGTAACCGGCCATGCAAACCAGTTCCGCGCCAGCTTCCGTCATGGCCGCGCAGATCGCTTCTTCATGGGCTTCGCGGTCGGGATAGGCGGTGTGATCGACCACGCGGATGGGAAGGTCATGTTCGCGGGCTAGTTCAAGACCTAGAACATTTGGGCGGTTCGATAGAACGAGAACGATTTCGGCAGGAAAATCCGGGTCCATACAGGCGCGGGCGAGCGAGCCCATGTTGGAGCCGCGACCGGAAATCAGGACCGCAACCTTCAGCTTGCTCATGCGGTGGCAGCCCAGTTGATCTGGCCGGAGTAGCTGACTTCTCCATCACCTGCGGTGACCGTGCCGATGGTCGAGACGCGCTCGCCTTCGCCGGTCAGAATTTCGGTGATCGCATCTGCGCGATCAGCCGCAACCACAAGCACCATGCCAGTGCCGCAGTTGAAGGTTCGCAGCATTTCCGTTTCTTCGACGCCACCGGCATCCTTCAACCAGCTGAAGACAGGTGAGGGCGTAACTGCATCTAGGCCGATGGCAGCACCAAGATGTTTGGGCAAAACGCGGGGCAGGTTTTCCGTCAGCCCACCGCCGGTGATGTGGGCGAGTGCGTGGATGCCGCCAGCGGCCAGCGCCTTGAGAACGGGTTTCACGTATATGCGTGTAGGCGTAAGCAAAGCCTCGCTCAGATTGCCGCCTTGGAACGGTGCGTCGCTAGACCAATCCAATTCTGCACGTTCGACAATGCGGCGAACAAGCGAGTAGCCGTTGGAGTGGACGCCGTCGCTGGCCAGCGCCAATAGCACATCGCCTTCTGCCACATTGGCGGGCAGTAGGTCGCCGCGTTCGACAGCGCCGACGGAAAATCCAGCCAGATCATAATCGCCCTCGGCATACATGCCGGGCATTTCTGCCGTCTCGCCGCCGGTCAGCGCGCAACCCGCCATTTCGCAGCCTTTAGCGATGCCTGCAATCACGTTTTCAGCCACGCCATTGTCCAATTTTCCGGTGGCGAAATAATCGAGGAAGAACAGCGGTTCCGCGCCCTGAACGATGAGGTCGTTCACGCACATGGCGACGAGGTCGATACCAATCGTGTCGTGTCGACCTGTTTCGATGGCGATGCGCAGCTTCGTGCCGACACCATCGTTAGCGGCGACCAGAAGAGGGTCGGAATAACCTGTGGCCTTCAAATCGAAGACGCCGCCAAAGCCACCGATTGTGCCGTCGGCACCGGGGCGGCGTGTGGCTGCGATCAACGGACCGATTGCGGAGACCAGCGCGTTGCCGGCGTCGATACTTACCCCTGCGTCGGCATAGGTAAGGGGCACGTTGTGTTTTGAATCTTTGCTCATGGCGCTCCCTTAGCGGGCAAGCGTGGCCACGTCTTGTCCCACGCATCGCACAGTGGTGGAAAACTTATCGTAGATTGATGCGATGAGCGAACTTATCGCCATCGGAAATGGTCACCTGTGTGAAACCGGCCATGCGGCAAAGGTCAAGGAAATTCAGGTCTTCCGGTGTCTGCATGTTTTGAAAAAGCGGTGACGTGCGGGCCTGCGCTGTAAGAGCTGCAAGCAATCCGCGCATACGGTAAAGCGTGTCGTAGCGCCCCGGACCGCTGGCGACGATGATGAGCTTTTCGCCTTCCGCGCCTTTGGCAAAGATATGATAGTCGGGCGCATAACCACGCTTTAACTGCTGCGCGTTCAACCCGACTGTCAGGCCAATCCGCGAACGCCGATCAGCGGTGGGAATGGGGTCAAGCGGTGAAACATAGACCTCTTTCGTGTCCGGATCGGGATAGTAGTAGCCTGCGTGGCTGTCGCTTGCGGAGGCGGGGTGTGTTGTCAGAACTAAAAGCAGGGCTATGAAAATGGTTTTGATAATCCTGGATAGCGACATGGTTCTGGCCATCTTGTGGGTCTTGCAGGGCAACTGAAAAACATCGTCGCGCCGGGTCGTGATAGATGTCAATTCACTGCGAAGTGGATTCAACAATGCAATAGAAAAGTCACAGCCGTTTAAGATGATGTAATGACAGCCCTTGCGGTTGAAAACGTCGCTATGGCACGACACATCAATACCGAATGACGCACTGGCGTCAGCCTAACGAAACTTGTTGCAGAAAGCCGCCGTGACCATACCCAACATCATCACAATCGCGCGCATTATGCTCGTTCCTGCCATCGTCTGGGCGATGTTGCACGACCGCATGGCGCTTGCGTTCGCGTTGTTTGTGATTGCGGGAATATCGGACGCTGTGGACGGTGCACTGGCGCGGTGGCTGAAACAGCAGAGCGAATTTGGCACGATGCTGGACCCAATCGCCGACAAAGCGATGCTTGTGGCTGTCTTTGTACTGCTGGGCTTCATGGGCCACATACCGTCGTGGCTTGCGATTCTCGTGGTCTCTCGGGACATTATCATCGTGGCAGGTGTGCTGGTGGTGTTCGTGGCCGGACGCCCCTTCGAGATCGCGCCGTTCTGGGTATCCAAGGCCAACACGGTGGCGCAAATTCTACTGGCAGCTTTGGTGCTCGGCCTTCTGGCGTTTGAACTGGAAGCCGAAGGCCTGACAATGCTTCTGATATACGCCACCGCTATTCTCGGTGTTGTGTCTGCGCTGGCCTATATCGTTGAAGGATTTGCAGTGATGGAACGCGATGTGAAAACTGCCGAAAATGAAAAGCTGCCAACGCCAATCGAACGAGAGGCTGCTGAATAATGGCCGATGAGCCACTGTTAACACCGTCTGCCCGCCGCCAGTTGTTTTTCTGGCTTGGCGCATTCGTCGTCACCGTTTTGTTTCTGATCGTGTTCCGCTCGATCCTGTTGCCTTTCATCGCGGGCATGGCGCTGGCCTATATGCTCGATCCGGTGGCGGATAAATTGGAAAAGCTGGGCGCAAGCCGCTTGCTGGCGACGACTATTATTCTGTTCGTTTTCATCATCATGTTCGCGCTGGCGCTCATTTTGCTGGTGCCTGTTTTGTCGAACCAGTTTAGCGGTCTAATCCAGCGTATGCCGTCTTACGTGACGAGCCTGCAGAGCCTTATCGCCAGCGTGGAAAAGCCTTGGCTGCGTGATCTTGTGGGTGAAAGCGCCGACAATATTCGCGAAAATCTCGACGGGCTTTTGCAGCAGGGTGCGGGCTGGGCCAGCACCGTTCTTGGTTCCATTTGGCAGTCCGGTAAGGCGCTTGTGGACGTGTTGTCGCTCCTCGTAATTACCCCAATCGTGGCATTTTATCTGCTGCTGGACTGGGACCGGATGACCGCCAAGGTCGAAAGCTGGTTGCCGCGCCAGCACAAGGGCGAACTGACCGGCATTGCCGACGACATGAACGCAGCGATTGCCGGTTTTGTGCGCGGGCAGGGCACAGTTTGCCTCATCTTAGGCACGTTCTACGCTTTGGGTCTTACGCTGGCGGGGCTGAATTTCGGCCTGCTCATCGGAATGATCGCCGGCCTCATAAGTTTCATTCCCTTTGTCGGGTCCATAATCGGCGCAATCCTCGCTATTGGCGTGGCACTCGTACAGTTTTGGCCGGACTATATTTGGATTGGCGTTATTGCGGGTATCTTCGCGGTTGGGCAGTTTTTCGAAGGTAATTTCCTTCAGCCAAAACTGGTGGGTGAAAGTGTTGGTCTTCACCCTGTCTGGCTTATGTTTTCGCTGTCAGCCTTCGGTGCACTCATGGGCTTTACCGGCCTGTTGATTGCGGTGCCGGTGGCTGCCGCAATCGGTGTTTTGGTGCGCTACACACTTGGCCGCTACCTGCAAAGCCAACTCTATTTGGGTCGCGGCACCCGTGATGATGCTGGTGCGGAATGAGCCTGTCGCCGGTTGATCAGCTGCCACTGGATTTGCCGACAACCGCACAGGCGGCCCGAGCCGACCTTGTGGTGGCTTCCAGCAATTCACACGCGGCTGCTTGCGTTGACGCGTGGCCGGATTGGGCGGCACCGGTCGCGGTGCTTGCTGGCCCAACGGGTTCCGGCAAATCCCATTTGGCTTCCATCTGGTCGTCCATGAGCCACGCTGTTGTTCTGTCGCCGGGCGATGCGGTGCTGGCCGGTCGCGCTATGCTTCTTGAAGATGTGACGGCAGGCGGGTTTTCTGACGAATGGCTTTTCCACGCCATGAACGCCGCAATGCAACCCGGTGGTTCGTTGCTCATCACATCGCGCCAATGGCCCGGTGAATGGGGCGTGTCACTGCCGGATTTACAGTCACGCTTGCGTCTTGTGCATCTGGTGGAGTTGCACGAACCAAACGACGAATTGCTGCGCGGTGTGTTGTTCAAATTGTTTGCAGACCGGCAGTTGATCGTTGATGCGGCTGTGATTGATTACTGCATCACGCGCATGGAACGTTCGCTTGCATCCGCGCTTGCGGTAGTGCGGCAACTCGATGTGCTATCACTGGCGCGCAAGCAGGCCATCACCAAACCCTTGGTGGCGGAAGCCCTGCGTATGACCGAAGAAGGAGCCATCGCGTGAAGGCAATTTTGCCCGACGAATGGGCGGGCAACCCCGCACGCTACGTGAACCGCGAGTTCTCGTGGTTGCAGTTCAACCGCCGCGTTTTGATGGAAGCGGAACACACGGCCAACCCGCTGCTGGAACGGCTGCGGTTCCTGTCGATCTCCGCCGATAACCTGAATGAATTCCTGATGGTCCGTATCGCGGGCCTTGCCGGACAAGTGCGCGAAAACGTGGCGACGCTTTCAGACAACGGTCAGACGCCGGAAGAGCAGTTGGCAAGCGCCACCCGTGAGATCGGCGATCTTCAACGCCACCAGCACGCAGTTTTGGCGCAGTTGGAAACCGAACTCGACGAGCATAACATTGCCATTCTGGCAGGCTCTGAAATCACAGAAGACGAGCGCGAATGGATCGAGGATTATTTCCTTACTGATATTTTCCCCGTTCTCACGCCGCTGTCCATCGACCCCGCGCATCCGTTCCCGTTCATCCCAAATCTGGGCCTGACAGCAGTATTCAGTCTTGCGCGCAGGGCAGACAAAAAACCGATGACGGCATTGGTGCGCTTGCCGGGCAGTCTACAACGTTTCGTTGCTTTGCCGGTCACGGAAGAGGGGGCCGACGGGATGCCCGTTGCGCCCACGCGGTTCATTGCCGTGGAGCAGATC
This sequence comes from Ahrensia sp. R2A130, assembly GCF_000179775.1. Lineage (GTDB taxonomy): Bacteria > Pseudomonadota > Alphaproteobacteria > Rhizobiales > Rhizobiaceae > Pseudahrensia. The sequence continues at coordinate 639,808 of NZ_AEEB01000003.1, read as the reverse complement.
ATCCAGCTTTTCATCGATCGTTTGTTCCCCGGTTACGTCGAGGTGGAAAGCGGCATGTTCCGCCTCGTGCGAGACAGCGACATCGAGGTGCAAGAAGAGGCCGAAGACCTCGTGCGGCTGTTCGAGACCGCGCTTAAACAACGTCGTCGTGGCATCGTCATCCGTCTGGAATTCACACCTGCAACGCCCGACACATTGAGGAAATTCGTCAAAAAAGCGCTGCATGTGCGCCGCGAAGAGGCTGCGATTCTGGATGGTATGCTGTCGCTCGATCATCTGAAGGAAATCGTCTCGGCAGCAGATGGCAAGCTGCGTTACGAGTCTCACAATCCGCGTTTTCCCGAACGCATTCGCGAGCATAACGGCGACTGTTTCGCGGCCATTCGCCAGAAGGATCTGGTGGTCCACCATCCTTATGAAAGCTTCGACGTTGTGGTGCGATTTATCCGGCAGGCGGCTGCGGACCCGGACGTGGTGGCGATCAAGCAGACGCTCTACCGCACGTCCAACGACAGCCCCATCGTGCAAGCGTTGATCGAGGCTGCGGAAAACGGCAAATCCGTCACCGCATTGGTGGAGCTGAAAGCCCGCTTCGATGAAGAGGCCAATATCCGCTGGGCGCGCGATCTCGAACGAGCAGGCGTGCAGGTTGTCTATGGTTTCATCGAATTGAAGACCCACGCCAAACTTTCGCTTGTGGTGCGTCGCGAGCAGGGCCGGCTGGTTAATTTCTGCCATATCGGTACGGGCAATTATCACCCGACCAACGCGCGTATTTATACCGACCTGTCTTACTTCACCGACGATGCTGCCATCGCCATGGACGTCGCCCGCGTGTTCAATTTCATCACCGGCTACGCTCAACCAAGCGGTTTGAAGAAGCTGCTGGTCTCACCTTCGAACATCCGCAAGTCGTTGACCAAACTCATCGACAACGAGCGGAAGCACGCGAAGGCCGGAAGGCCCGCCCAGATCTGGATGAAGATGAATTCGCTCGTCGATCCGAAAATGATCGATCAGCTTTACGCTGCAAGTATCGACGGTGTTCAGATCGATCTCATCGTGCGCGGTATCTGCTGCCTGCGCCCACAGGTGCCAGGACTGTCGGAAAACATCCGCGTCAAATCCATCATCGGGCGCTTCCTCGAACATGGCCGCATCTTCTGCTTCGGCAATGGCAGCGGCCTGCCGTCTAAGAAGGCGCTGGTCTATGCCGGTTCAGCCGACCTGATGCCGCGCAATCTTGACCGTCGCGTCGAGGTTCTCGTGCCACTGGAAAATGCGACCGTTCACCAACAGGTGCTGGACCAGATCATGCTCGGCAACCTGATGGACAATCAGCAGAGTTGGGAAATTTTGCAGGACGGTACAGCGCAGCGCATCGAACCCGCCGAAGACGCTGCACCCTTCGACGCGCAATCCTATTTCATGAACAATCCAAGCCTTTCGGGGCGTGGCAAGTCGCTGAAAAAATCTGCGCCGGTTGCCGTGCTCGATCCAAAAGCTGCGCGAGCGCCTGCGAAGGAACAGCCTGCTGCGACGGATATTGAAGTGACTGCACCAGAAATCGAAGCTGAAGCCACCTGATGACGCGTACTCTCAAATCCATCATCCGCGCCCAAGGGCGGCTGCGGAAACTCAATCCGGTGGCGATCATCGATATCGGCTCGAACTCGGTTCGTCTGGTTATCTATGAAGGTCTGTCGCGTTCGCCGACGCCGATGTTCAACGAGAAAATTCTTTGTGGCCTTGGTGCACACATCGCCAGCACTGGACGGCTGGACGATGAGGGGGTCGAACGAGCGTTGGCGGCATTAAGGCGCTTTCGCGTGTTGGCTGATCAGGTGGGCGCAGACGAGATGTATCCGCTCGCGACGGAAGCTGCGCGGGTTGCGGAAAACGGGCCCGATTTTACGCAGCGCGCCGAAGAAATTCTCGGCTGTAAAATCCGAATTCTGTCGGGCAACGAAGAGGCGACCTACGCAGCAAATGGCGTGGCTTGTGGCTTCGTCAGCCCTGTGGGCGTGGTGGCGGATATGGGCGGTGGGTCGGTAGAGTTTACCGCCATCGACGGCAAGCCAATTGGCAAATCCATCTCGCTGCCGTTGGGCGGCTTGCGGCTGGTGGACGAGAGCAACAATGACGTGATGTCCGCCCGTAAGCTGGTGAAAGAACAGTTGGCCAATAACCCTGTATTGGCAAAGCAAAAAGGCGGAACCTTTTACGCGGTTGGCGGCACTTGGCGGTCTTTGGGCCGCTTGCATATGGCGCGGGCGAACTACCCGCTGGCCGTCATGCACAATTACGAAATCTCGGCCAAAGAGGCCAAACGCCTGTGCAGCAGGCTAACCGGTAAGAACGGATCGGCCATGCGTGGCATTGAAGCTGTTTCTACCAACCGTCGCCATCTGTTGCCCTTTGGCGCGGTGGTGTTATCGGAAATCATGCGGCAAATGCAGCCGGAAAAAATCATGTTTTCCGCGCTTGGTGTGCGCGAAGGCTACCTCTATTCGCTGCTGCCTCCGAAGGTCCAAAAGGCCGACCCGCTGATTACGGCAGCGGAAGAATTCGCCGTATTGCGCGCCCGCTCTCCTGCCAATTCCCGCGAGTTGGTGCGTTGGACGGGCCGTGCCTTCAAGGCGTTCGGCGTGAAGGAAACGGAAGAAGAAAAGCGCTATCGCAAGGCTGCCTGCCTGTTGTCAGACATTACGTGGCGGAGCCATCCGGACTACCGGGGCGATCAGGCGCTGAACCTCATTTCTAACGCCGATTTCGTGGGCGTCGATCACCCCGGTCGCGCCTATCTCGCACTGGCGAGTTACTACCGCCACGAAGGGTTGATGAAAGAGGATGTCAGTCCGGAGATCATCGCAATCGCATCGCCGCGTATTCGAGAGCGCGCTCGACTGCTGGGCGCGTTGTTCCGCGTCGGTTTTCTGCTGTCGGCGGCCATGCCCGGTGTCTTGCCCAAAACGCGGTTCGAAGAGGCGAGGGGAGACGGATACCTGCTTACCGCGCCGAAGAGCCATGCAGATTATTATGGCGAGCGCTTGCAACGTCGCATCAACGGCTTGTCGTCGGTGCTGCAATATCCCGTCGAATGGGCGCTGGATTAAAATTTCTCCCCGCCCGTTTCACATCGGTTAAGTTCGCCATTCTCTTGTGCGCGAGCCGGTGGTCCGGACCGACCTGTCCGCCGCACGAGGGCGATCCTTCCGTCGCGCGTGAGTAACGTTCGCAAGCGGGCGGAGCGTCGGATGCCAATGGCCGAACGCCAACACTCGGGCGGTTAACAGGGAGATGTCGCAGCGTCAGCAATGGCGTGTCCTGACGATGCAGGACTTGGGCTTCGAAAGAGGTGCACTGCGGATGGGGGCCGACATGCAGGTTGAAAGACACCTGTGCAGCAGGATCGGGCGGAGCGAAGGTGTGCGTCACCTTACACCGAAACTACGGTATGAGACGAACACTTTCGCTCCGTCGGCTTACTTTTACGGGGTCGCTTTCGTTCGCCAAAGGCGAACGGCGACACCTTGCTTATCGCTCGGACGCCGGAAGGCGGGTCGATGCTTTCGCACAACCATTTCTAATTACCAATCAACTGTCATCCCCGCGCAGGCGGGGACCCACTTATCGACAAGCTGCACTCTCGCGAAGAAAAGACGACGCGGCCCTACCGCGCTCAATCATTACCGCATCATTTAGCAGAAGAGTGGTCCCCGCCTGCGCGGATATGATAGTCAGGAGTGGGTAGGAATTGCGAAAAAGTGATTCCCTAGAATTGTTTATGCCGATCCCTTCACCATCAGATTCAGTGCCTGCACACACGCGCCACTCGCTCCTTTTCCGAGGTTGTCGAGCAAGGCGATGAGATTCACATGGGTGTCGTTGCCGAAGACGTGGAGGTCCATCGTGTCGGTTCCGGCCAGCATGGTGGCATCGAGACGGCCCACCGCATCGCTTTCAGCCAGAGATGCGACGCGAACGTTGGTTGCGCCTGCGTAATGGGTTTCCAGCGCGGTATGAAGTTCGGCGCGGCTGGCGGCATTCGTGGCGGCTAGATGTAGTGGAACTTGCACGATCATGCCTTGGGCGAAACGGCCTACGGAAGGCGAGAACAGTGGTTCGTGATCCAAGCCGCCGTAGAGGGTGATTTCCGGCACGTGTTTGTGGGTCAGGCCCACCGCGTAGAGGAAATGCGGGGCGCTGATGGAGTCGTTGCGGGAGGCATCTTCCATCTGCGCGATCATGCCTTTGCCGCCGCCGGAATAGCCGGAGACTGCATTGATCGTCAGCAGCGCGTCGGATGGCAGAACGCCTGCCGCAGTGAGCGGATGGATGAGTGCGATTGCACCCGTGGAGTAGCAACCGGGATTGGTGACGCGGGTCGCGCTTGCGATTTTGTTCGCGTGGCCGGGGTCTAGCTCGGCAAAGCCGAAGGTCCAGTCGGGGTCCACACGGTGGGCGGTTGAGGCGTCGATAACTCTCGTATCACCGTCGATCATGGCGACTGCCTCGATGGCGGCATCGTCCGGCAGACACAGGATCGCGATGTCGGCTTCGTTCAACAACCGCCGCCGTGCCTCCACATCATGCCGATCGGCATGGGGAATGGACAGCAATTTCAAATCCTCGCGGGCGGAAATGCGGGTTATGATCTGCAGGCCAGTCGTGCCGTGCTCGCCATCAATATAGATTTTTGGTGTCACGATTTCGGGCTTTCCAATTGTGCGGGCGGCGGGTTCAGCGAAGGACGCTTCCGTTCCCACAAGGTGCCGAGCATGTACATGGCGATGGTGGCGCCAGCGTTGGATGTGATGTCGGCATGGTCGTAGGCGGGGGACACTTCCACCACGTCTGAGCCGACAACTTGCAGGTTTTTCAGGTGCCGCAACGTCAGCAGCGCTTGTGCGGAAGACAGGCCGCCGACGACGGGCGTGCCGGTGCCAGGAGCATAGGCCGGGTCGAGGCAGTCGATATCGAAGGTGAGATAGACATTTGTGCCGTTGGTGCGTTCGTAAACGCGCTTGGCGGCAGCCTCCGGTCCCATCTCGTGGAAGGCCAGCGCGTCGATGATTTCGATCCCATAGTCCTGCGGGGCGTGGGTGCGGATGCCGATCTGGATGGATGTATCGGGGTCGATCAAACCGTCTTTCACGGCGCGCGTGATCATGGTGCCGTGGTCGACGCGCTTGCCGTCATCGTCCCATGTGTCCTGATGGGCGTCGAACTGCACGAGAGAGAGCTTGCCGTATTTTTCGGCATGGGCTTTCAGCAGCGGATAGGTGACGAAATGGTCGCCGCCGATGGACAGCAGGTACGGGTCGCTTTCGGCATTGATGATAGCCGATGCCTGTTCGGCAATGCGGGCTGGCACCTGCTCGTTATAGCCGTAGTCGAATTCGCAATCGCCGTAATCCACGGTCGCGAGTTCGTCGAAGATGCGGGAACCGAAGGGGTATTGGGGGTCGTTGTCCATACCGGCAGATGCGCGGCGCACGCCTTGTGGGCCGAAGCGTGTGCCGGGGCGGTTGGACACTGCCGCGTCAAACGGTATGCCCCAAACAACTGCATCCACGCCTGCCAGATCTTTGGTATATTTGCGGCGCATGAAAGAAAGCGCACCTGCGAAGGTGGGGTCTTTCGATTGGATGTGCAGGTTTTCAGCGGTGAAGGCTGTATCGGTTTTGGACATGGCGGGTTTTCCGGTTCGGCAATTTCAACTGGAGTCACAACGCAAAAAGGCGGAGCATGTTGCCCCGCCTTTTCACAAAAATTCGTGGGGTGTGAAGCTTTAGCGCTTCGAGAACTGGAAGGAACGACGGGCTTTCGCGCGGCCGTATTTCTTACGTTCAACAACACGGCTGTCGCGTGTCAGGAAGCCACCGGCTTTCAAGGTCGGGCGAAGCTCCGGCTCGAAATAGGTGAGAGCCTTGGAAATGCCGTGGCGCAAAGCACCGGCCTGACCGGATAGGCCTCCGCCTGCGACCGTAGCGACCACGTCGAACTGCGTGTCACGTCCGGTAGCCAAAAGCGGCTGGCGGATGAGCATCTGCAAAACGGGACGTGCGAAATATTCGGTGAAATCCCGAACTTTCGTAGCCTTCGTGCCTTCACGACGGTTCTTCTTGGCGACTTCGCGCTTCTTGGTTGCACCTTCGATGATGATGCGACCTGTGCCTGGCTTCAGCCAAACGCGGGCGACCGCGTCTTTACGTTTGCCGGTGGCGTAAGCACGGTTGTGCTCGTCCACCTTGCGCTCATAAACAGGCGCTGCAGGATTACCTGCAAGCGACGGGTTTACGGGCGCTGCTTCTGCAGCTTCACCTTCGGCAGGTGCGGCAGCAGGTGCTTCGGTTGCAGCGGCGCTGGTTGCAGCACCGAGCTCTTCGAGAGACTTGATTTCGGCCATGTTTACGCGACCCTTTTATTCTTGGGGTTCATGCCGGCGACATCAACGGTTTCGGGCTGCTGAGCTTCATGCTTGTGCTCGGCATCAGCATAGACGTGCAGATTTTTCATCTGGCGACGGGACAGAGGACCACCGGGCATCATGCGCTCGACGGCTTTCTGCATCACGCGCTCTGGAAAACGGCCTTCGAGAAGGGCTTTCGCTGTGCGCTCTTTGATGCCGCCGGGATAACCGGTGTGCCAGTAGTATTTTTTCTGCTCGTACTTGTTGCCGGTGAAGGCGACTTTGCCGGCATTGATGATGATGACGTTGTCCCCATCATCGACATGCGGTGTAAAAGTAGGCTTGTGCTTGCCGCGCAGACGGTTTGCGACGAAGGAAGCGAGGCGACCTGGAACCATGCCGTTGGCATCGATCACGATCCACTTCTTCTCGACGTCCGCTGGCTTTTGCGTGAACGTTTTCATGGGAAGACCTGAAAGTTGGAAAAATTCGAATGTACAGACAGGCGCAAGCCGTTCTGTGCTGGGGTTTCTATAGGAGAGGGGTAGGGAACGGTCAAGGCGAGTTTCTGTGCCGTTTCTCGTGAAAACTACACGAAAACAAAGCGTTAGAAAATAGGTATTATTTTACCACATCATTTTTGGCGGAAATCAGCCGGTGGAATGGCGTAGGTGCCGGTGGCGTGGGCAATCGAGCCGCTTTCTTCATCTGCTTGGCGAATGTCGCAATCGAATACCATCAGCCGTTTGCCCAGTTTCAAAATCCGGCAATGGCCCAACAGGCGGCCAGCTTCTGCCTTCCGCATGAAGTTGATGTTGAGATTGGTGGTCACCGTCAGCGCCTGCCGCCCGATATGGGAGAGCGCGCAGGCGTAACCGCCCAGATCGGCCAGCGCGAAAAGGGTGGGGCCGGACACCGTACCGCCGGGGCGAAGGTTGGCGTCATTGGTGGTGAGCGCCACGGTGACGGTGCCTGCGCCGACGTCGATGATTTCAAGATCGGCATATTGATCGACAATCTGCGGGAAGACTTCCGGCAGGTAGGCGTTCAGTTCTTCGGCGGTCATGCAGGGGTGGAGTGTGGCGCTCATCTTTGGTCCGGCGTTACGTTCTTTCGCCTCAGTGTAGCGAACTCGTATTTTCGGGCAATCGTGCGGGTTGATGCAAACCAGTCGGGGGCATACCAATGCAGGGCACACTGCAAGTGACCTTATAATATTACCGGAGCGCCTGATGGCCGAGATCGTGAATATCAAAACTGCTGAAGCGATGGGCGATGCACCGGTGGTTGTGCAACTGCTCGAAGGCGGCATCACACGTTTGGTGCTGAACCACCCGCCCGCCAACGCGCTGTCCGATCAGGTGATCGCAGATTTGATGACGGCGCTGGAGCGGGCCGAAGGCGACGATACCCGCGTCATCATTCTGGCGGCTAACGGACATTTGTTTTGCGCGGGTCACGATCTTAAAGAAGTGACAGCAGCGCGGGAAGCCGAAGATGGGGGCAGGGCATATTTCACCGACCTCATGGTGCGGTGTTCCGAATTGATGCAGGCCATTGTGAACCATCGCTGTCCGATTATCGCAGAGGTGAACGGCTTGGCGACAGCCGCTGGCGCGCAACTGGTGGCGTCCTGCGATCTGGCGATAGCGTCTGAAGATGCAGCGTTCTGCACGCCGGGCGTTCATATCGGCCTGTTCTGTTCCACGCCGATGGTCGCGCTTTCGCGCAACGTGCACCGCAAACACGCGATGGAAATGTTGCTGACCGGTGAGGCGATTACGCCCAGCCACGCCCGCGAAATCGGCCTCATCAACCGCGTTGTGCCTGTGGACTACTTGCAGAAAATCACGCTGCAATACGCCCGCAACATCGCCAAGAAATCCAGCCACACGTTGAAGATGGGCAAACAGGCGTTCTACCAGCAGGCCGACATGCCGTTGGCGGAGGCCTATGCTCACGCCGCCGAAGTGATGGTGGAAAACATGCTGGTGGCAGATGCCAAAGAAGGCATCGGCGCGTTTCTGGAAAGCCGCGATCCGGAATGGACCGATGGGTGATCACGACCACTATACCGACGCGCATATTCGCGCCGTTCTGAAATCTGTCAAAACAGTCGCGATCATCGGGGCTTCCGCGAACACCGTTCGGCCTTCGTTTTTCGTAGCGCAGTATATGGCAGCAAAGGGATACGAGCTTTATCCGATCAATCCGGGGCAGGCGGGTAAGCCGATTGCGGGGGCTATGACCTATGCAACGCTCGCCGATGTGCCGGTGGCGGTCGATATGGTCGATATCTTCCGCAAGCCGGAGGCATTGCCGGGGATCGTGAGGGAAATCATCGCGCTGGAAACACTGCCGAAAGTGGTATGGCTGCAACTCGGCATTCGTGACGATGCGATTGCTGCTGCGCTTGAAATGGCGGGGATCACGGTCATTCAGAACCGCTGTCCGAAGATCGAATATGCGCGGCTATGCGGTGAGATCGGCTGGACCGGCTTTAATAGACGCACCATTTCATCGAAGAAGCCGAAGCTCGCAAAAGGCTTCCAGCATTACAGTTTGGACGGCGAATGAAGGGTGCATTGGTCGAACGCGGTCTGTTCTTGGCTATCCGCGTCATGATGATTTTGGCCGCTGGGTCCATCGGTTTCGTCCTCCTGTCAGCTGCAGGTCTGCAAGACGAAAACACGGAAGCCTGGCAGACGATTGGTGTCGATGAGCTTGTGCCGGGGACAGGAAAGCGGATCGTGGTTGCAGGCGAGCCATATCTGGTGCGGCATTTATCTGTGCCTGAAGTGCGGTTGGTCCAGTCGCGGGCCAATGCAGCTTCATTCGAACAGCGTCTGGTTTCGGTCGCCGTCAATGCAGGCCTGTCATTTGGAACATTTACGGTTGTTCCGGCCAAGCGTGGCGAGCCCGCGTGTGAACTCATATTTATAGCAGCATCGGGAACTACCGACGCGGCTTATCTCAACGGGTGCACCGACCAGCGCTACGACCTGATCGGACGTGCCGTCGAGCCAGCGACCGTTGACTTGCCGCTGCCGAATTTACGAGTGCGAAGCGGTGAATTGCAAATTGCACCGCCCGTCGAATAAGCGCTGTGAGCAGGATTTGCCAAAAGGCATCAACCATTCGCCAAACCGTTCTTTGACGCGCCGCGCGACATGACGGATAACGCGCTCACAGAATTTGAGACCAAACAGGACGACATATCATGGCCCGTGAACCTGGCTTCGACACACTTGCAATCCACGCTGGCGCACAGCCGGACCCTGCCACCGGCGCGCGCATTACGCCGATCTACCAGACTGCGTCGTTCGTTTTCGATGACGTGGACCACGCAGCCTCGCTGTTCGGCCTGCAGGCGTTCGGCAACATCTACACCCGCATCACCAACCCGACGACCGCCGTGCTTGAAGAGCGCGTCGCGGCGCTGGAAGGCGGCACGGCAGCGCTGGCTGTCTCATCGGGCCACGCAGCACAGCTGTTGGTCATGCATACATTGTTGCAGCCTGGTGATGAATTCGTTGCCGCCAAGAAGCTATATGGCGGGTCGATCAACCAGTTCGGCCAGTCGTTCAAGCATTTTGATTGGCATGTGAAATGGGCGGAAGACACGTCGCCTGCAGCCATCGAAGCTGCGATCACGGATAAGACGAAAGCAATCTTCATCGAAAGCCTCGCCAACCCCGGTGGCGTGGTGATGGACATCAACGCAATCGCGGAGGTCGCGCGCAAGCATCACATTCCGCTGATCGTGGACAACACGATGGCCACGCCATATCTGTGCCGCCCGATCGAGCATGGCGCAGACATTGTTGTGGAATCGCTGACGAAGTTCCTCGGCGGTCACGGCAATTCCATGGGCGGTGTCATTGTCGATGGCGGCACATTCGACTGGGGTAAAGACGATCGCTTCCCCGTGCTGACGCAACCGCGCCCTGAATATAACGACATGGTGCTGGCCGAAACTTTCGGCAACTTCGCCTTCGCTATCGCCTGCCGCGTGCTCGGCCTGCGCGATCTTGGACCGGCGATTTCGCCGTTCAACGCATTCCAAATCCTCACCGGCATCGAAACGCTGTCGCTACGGATGGAACGTCATTGCGAGAACGCCATGAAGGTCGCGCAATATCTGCAGGGTCACGACAAGGTCGAGTGGGTGTCTTATGCGGGCCTCGAAGGCGATCCGCATCATGAATTGCAGCAGAAATATATGCCGAATGGCGCAGGCGCTGTGTTCACTTTCGGCTTGAAAGGCGGCTACAAAGCGGGCGTCGATGTGGTTTCCAATGTCGAGATTTTCTCGCATCTTGCGAACATTGGCGACACCCGCTCGCTGATCATTCACCCCGCATCGACCACGCATAAACAGCTCGACGAAGAGCAGCAGACTGCCGCTGGTGCGGGACCGGACGTGATCCGCCTGTCCGTCGGTATCGAAAGTGCTGATGATCTGATCGGTGATCTGGCGCAGGCGCTGAAAGCCGTCTGACGAAATTCGACCTGCGGCGCATATCTTTGCGCCGCAGGTCACCACGTCCCCACATTTCGTGGTATGGTCTGCCAATGCCACGCATTTTCGCTCTTTTCATTCTGTTTGCCACCGCCGCCTGCACCCAGGCGACGCCCACCGCTGTGCTTTCCACCGAGCCGCTGGGCGAGGCTAAGAAAACGGGTGAGTTCGCCAATATCAATGTCCAGCCGCAGGGTCAGACGGCGCAGATTACCGATCAGGAAAGCGAGCAGGCCAAGGCTGAATTGAGAGCTGCGGGGCAACGCAGTGCTGCCCGCAAGCAAAGCGTGGAAGCCCAGAGCAACTCTGCCGCCGAAGTGCAGCGCCTGCGACGTCTCGCACTGGCTGAACAGAAGCGCAGGCTTGCAGAAATCGCCGCCACCAATCGCCAGAATTGAGCCTTGCAGTTTAATGCAGCGCCGTTGCGATGGTGGGAGCGGCGGCGTATCACGGTTACGCATTTCCTTTAGGTAGCAGCGAATCTCATGTCTGAACCTCTCCGCCTCGGCGTCGCCGGTCTTGGTACCGTCGGCTCCGCCCTCATCCAGCTCGTTCACAACAAGCAAAATATGCTGGCAGATCGCTGCGGCAGAACGATCCGCGTTACGGGTATGAATGCCCGCACGGCAGGACGCGATCGCGGATTTTCGACCGACGGTATGAAATGGTTCGATAACCCCGCCGATCTTGCTGTCAGCGATGATATCGACGTTTTCGTCGAGCTGATGGGCGGCGAAGACGAACCGGCCTTGGGCGCGGTGAAAGCGGCACTTTCCGCTGGCAAACACGTGGTCACCGCCAACAAAGCGTTGCTTGCCAAACACGGTGTGGAACTGGCGCTGTTGGCCGAAGAAAACGGCGTGCTGCTGAACTGCGAGGCTGCGGTTGCCGGTGGTATTCCGATCATCAAAGTGATGCGCGAGTCACTCACGGCCAACGCCGTTACCCGCGTGTTCGGTATTTTGAACGGCACCTGCAATTACATCCTTACGCGTATGGAGGCCGAGGGCATGACCTTCGAAGACTGCCTCGCTGACGCACAGAAACTGGGTTACGCGGAGGCCGATCCGACCTTCGACATTGAGGGTAACGACACGGCGCATAAGCTCGCTATTCTCGCCAGTCTCGCTTTCGGCACGCAGATTGCGGGTGATGCGATCTATCTTGAAGGCATCACCAAAATCACCATCGCCGATATCGAAGCGGCCAAGGAGATGGGTTACCGCATCAAGCTGCTGGGCGTGGCCACGCGCACAGCGGCTGGTGTGGAAAGCCGGGTGCACCCCGCTATGGTGCCGTTGGGTTCTGCGATCGCCGAAATCGGTGGTGTCACGAACGCTGTTGCTATCGAGGCTGATACGGTGGGTTCGCTGATGATGTCCGGCCCTGGTGCGGGTGGAGATGCCACGGCATCTGCGGTTGCGGGCGATATTTGCGATATCGCGAAATCCAAGCCCGGTCGGCAGCACGGCCCCGTTCTCGGCCAACCTGCAAATACACTGGTACCGCACGAACGCTCTGCGATGACCGCACATTCCGGCGGGTATTTCCTGCGCCTCAACGTGGTCGACAAACCCGGCACCATGGCGTCCATCGCCACGCGTTTTGCCGAACATGATATTTCGCTTGAAAGCATCGTGCAGAAACGTGGTGCCACCGATGATGGTGAAGCGCCCATCGTATTGGTCACCCACGAGACCAGCGAAGAGGCCATCGGAAAGGCGCTTGCCGGCATCCAAAGCGATGGCCGTTTGCTGGGCGAAGCTCAGATGATCCGCATCGAAAAGCTGAATGAGAGTTGAGATTCTAATTCGCTCCACCCTCTGAATCGATTGTAACCGTTTGCCTTTTCCGCGCCGCTCCCCGACAAGAGCGGTAACACGAACCGCAGAAATACGAGCCGCACCATGGATATGACCTCATCGAAAAACACCGGCCATCTGGACCGGATGCTGACCATGGAAATGGCACGGGTTGTTGAGGCTGCTGCGGTTGCTGCTGCGCGTGAGCGCGGGCAGGGCGATGAGAAAATCGCCGATCAGGTAGCCGTCGATGCCATGCGGACCGAGTTGAACAACCTGCCGATTTCCGGTCGCATCGTGATCGGTGAAGGCGAGCGTGATGAAGCGCCGATGCTCTATATCGGCGAAGAGGTTGGTAAAGGCGGACCGGAGGTCGACATCGCGCTCGACCCGCTTGAAGGCACGACGATTTGTGCCAAAAACCAGCCCAATTCGCTTGCTGTGATTGCTATCGCGGAACGCGGCAAACTGCTCTACGCGCCGGACGTTTACATGAACAAGATTGCCATCGGCCCGGGCTATCCCGCTGGCGTGGTGGATATCGATGCCAGCGCTACGGAAAATCTCCACGCCGTTGCCAAAGCAAAAGACTGCAAGGTGTCGGAAATTTCCACCTGCATCATGGATCGCTCACGCCATGCTGATTTGATCGCGGAAGTACGCGCTGCCGGTGCCGCCATTCGCCTGATCGGCGATGGCGATGTGGCGGGCATTATTCACACGACCGAACCGGACGAGACAGGCATCGACCTTTACATGGGCATTGGTGGTGCGCCGGAAGGTGTGTTGGCCGCAGCCGCTTTGCGCTGCACCGGCGGCCAGATGCAGGGGCGTCTCATTCTCGATACCGACGAGAAGATCGAGCGCGCGGCGCGTATGGGTGTCGATAATCCGAACAAGGCTTACACGATGGAAGAAATGGCGTCTGGCGATGTGCTGTTTGCCGCCACCGGCGTGACCGACGGCAACATGTTGCGCGGCGTGAAATTCAAGGATGGCATGGTCGATACGCATACGGTCGTGATGCGGTCATCCACCGGCACCGTGCGTTGGATCGAAGCGCGCCACCGCGACTCCACCAAGTCCTAATCAGTACAGCTAGTCTGTAGCGCTGCGAACCTCTTCGGCGAGGAGGCGCAGCGCGTCCGGCATGGATAGCTCGTGATTGAACTCCCCGCGTTCCAGAAACGTGATAATCTGCGCCATGACCAGCGGATTGTTCATCATGAACGTGTGGCTGACGGGCAGGGTGATGTGATCTTTCATGCCCTCAAGCCTGGTGCTCTCAACTGAGACTTTGCCGTCATTCGCCTTGCCGATGATCGCACCCGTGATGGGGTTGATGGAAATATCACCGGCAATGATGCCGGTTTCGACATCGATCGATGGAAGAGACGCTGTGAAGTTTCCATCACGGGTGCCGAGCTGCAAACCTGCGGGGCCATTGAACCAACCGAAAGCTGCAAGATCACCGAATGTATCGACAAGTTCCGACCCTTTGTTGGGCGGAGCCATCATCACTACGCGCCCGACATTTTCCGGTCGTTGTTCAGCCAGCCAGGCACGAACGAGAATACCGCCCATGGAATGGGTGACGAAATGTGTGCGTTGGCCGCCGCAGGCTTCGTGCCAATGGGGAAGGGTCCGGTCCACCAATTCGGTGATGGAGGCCTCTTTGGATGGATAGGATTCGTTTCGGACATCGTAGCCTGAACGCTCCAACACCTTTTCAAGCACCAGCATTGAGCGCGAACTGCGGGCGAGGCCGTGCAGCATGACCACGCAATCTTTCGGCGCGAAGGCTTTGTTTTTCTTCGTGGTCATTATGTCGGGCTATTCCAGTTCGATGACCTGAATGCGGCGATCCTCGAAGCCGAGCGCGATTTCACCGCGCTTGAGTTCGAGCGCCTGCTTGCCGAACATTTCGTGCCGCCAGCCGCGAAGGGTGGCAACGTCGGCATCATCATCGGCAGCGATCTTTTCAAGATCATCCATTGTGGCGATGATCTTGGTGGCCACGCCGTTTTGTTCGGCCACGGCCTTGAGCAAGACTTTGAGCAATTCCGCGGCGGCACCCGTGCCTTCCGGCGAACGTGTGGCGCGGGGAATGCGCTCGAGGTCTTCCTCGGGAATGTCCATCGCCGCGTCCACAGCGTCGATCAGACCTTCGGCAAAGCGGGAGTTTTCGAAGCCTCGGGGGAGAGCGCGAAGGCGGGACAATGCTTTCTCATCCCGCGGCTGTTGTTGAGCGATTTCGTATATGGCGTCGTCTTTTACGACACGGCCACGGGGCACATCGCGATCACGCGCCTGCTCTTCGCGCCATTGAGCAACGAATTTCATAACGGCCAATTCACGCGGCTTGCGCACGCGCATTTTCAGGCGTGACCAGGCTTTCTCGACGGGCAGGTCATAGGTCTCGGGATTGGTTAGAACATCCATTTCCTCATCGACCCAATGTTTGCGGTTCTTCTTTTCAAGGTCGGCTTTCAAGCTTTGATAGACATCGCGCAGATGGGTGACATCGGCGAGCGCATAGTCGAGCTGCTTCGTGGTCAGCGGGCGTCGTGCCCAGTCGGTGAACCGGGACGATTTGTCGATCACGCCACCTGTGATGCGGGACACAAGCGCGTTGTAGGCGACCGAGTCGCCGTAGCCACAAACCATCGCGGCGACTTGCGTGTCGAAGAGCGGCTTAGGGACGAGACCGCCGAGATGATAGACGATCTCAACGTCTTGCCGTGCGGCGTGGAAGACTTTGACCACGCTGGTGTCGGCCATCAGCTCGAAAAATGGCTGCAAGTCGATACCGTCAGCCATGGGATCGACGATACATTCGTCATCCGGCCCGGCGATCTGGATAAGGCACAGGATCGGCCAAAAGGTCGTCTCTCTCAGGAACTCCGTGTCGACGGTGACGTAATCGTGCTGGGCGAAGTCCTTGCACGCGGTGGCAAGCTCTTGTGTCGTTTCGATAATTTTCATTCGACAACCTAATCTGCGGAGAGCGCTTTATCCAGCCCGTACATTGAAAGGTACGCGGTCGGTCTTATTTTCGTTTGCGCTTACCCTGAATCATACGCTGCATGACGGGGGACGTGCGTGTTAGCCAGTTGAATTTTCCGCGCCCTTTTGCGTCCACAGCTTCGCGCACCTGCATTCGGTAAAGCGTGATGAGCGCTAACGAACCGTGGGTTGCGCTTATGAAGATGAAAAGCGCCGAGGGGCCATAGAGTTCCACCATGAGTGATGAAACCGGTGGGCCGAAACTCGCGCCGATGCCGTAGAAAAACATGAGACCAGCGGCGACCAGCACGTATTGGTCGGCGTTGGCGCGGTCGTTCGCATGGGCGGCTGCCAGCGAATAAAGTGGTAGCGAGAACGCGCCGAACACGAAGACACCTGCGTAGATGAGCCACGCGTCATCGCCTGCTGCGAATGAAATGAAGAGGCTGGCGAGCACCGCGCCAACGGTGGTCCAGATGAGGATCCAGCGCCTGTCATAACGGTCAGACAACATACCAAGCGGATATTGTAGCACCGCGCCGCCGACCACGCCGAGCGATATGAACGTCGCCACTTGGCTGAGAGAAAAATTCTGCACTTCGGCAAACAGTGGCCCAACAAAACGGAAGGCGGAATTGGTCATGCCGATGGCGATGCAGCTTGCGCTGGCGACCGGCGATAAGCGCCAGACTTCACGCAGATCGAAGCGCACGAATTTGGGTGGTTTCGGGTTCGAGTGGTCGCCAAGCGCAACCGGCACCAATGACAGCGAAATCATCAACGCCATGATGGCCAACAGTGTGAAGCCTTCCGTGCCAACTGCAGGCATGAGGAACTGTCCGCCGGACACCGCCAGAATATCGATGATGCGATAGACGCCAGTGACCTTGCCGCGAGCCTCGTTGGACACACCGGAATTCATCCAGCTTTCGATGGTGGTGAACAGGCCGGAAAAGCAGAAGCCGATGATGACGCGCGCGATGAACCAGACCCATGGATCAACGACCATGACCATGACAAGCGTCGCACAAGAGGCCAGCGAGGCGAGGGCTGCAAAAACACGCACATGGCCCACTGCGCGCAATATGCGAGGCGCGAACATGCAGCCGCCAAGGAAGCCGAGGAAGTTCGCAGAGCCCAAGTAACCGATTTGCGCTGCGCTGAATCCCTCCTGCGCACCGCGAACGGCGATGACGGTGGAGAACAAGCCATTGCCCGCCAGCAAAATTGCAGCGGCGATGAGAAGTGGGAAGAGGGGGCGTAGGGCCAGCATGTTCGCGGTGCCGAAGATCAGGTGTCACAACGCTAACAGCAAACGCACTGAGGCGACATGCCAAATAAAGCATCCGGGGGCTGCGTCATTCGCATGGCAGCGCTGCAGTTGAGGTGGACGGCAATCTTGACTTTGTACGGCCTGCATGGCCAAACGCGCGCAATCGAAAGGCCCGCCGAACGGGCCTGTTGGCGGTGCCGCAACGGCCTGTCATTTCGCCAGTCAGGATACCATCTATGCACCGTTACCGCAGCCACACCTGTGCCGATCTTCGCGCGTCGAATGTTGGTGATACCGTTCGCCTTTCCGGCTGGGTTCATCGCGTGCGCGATCATGGTGGCGTGCTATTCATCGACCTGCGCGACCATTATGGCATCACACAGGTGGTGATCGATCCGGACTCCAACGGCTTCAAAACTGCCGAAGACGTTCGTTCCGAGTGGGTGATTTGCCTTGAAGGAAACGTGAAAGCGCGCACCGAAGAGACCGTAAATTCTGATCTGCCGACGGGCGATATCGAGATTTACGCCCGTGAAATCGAAGTGCTGTCGCAGGCCGCTGAATTGCCGATGCCAGTGTTTGGCGAGCAGGAATATCCCGAAGACATTCGCCTGAAATACCGTTTCCTCGACCTGCGTCGTGAGACGCTGCACGCCAACATCATGAAGCGGCAGGCTGTTATTTCCGACATGCGGTCGCGCATGGAGACCGCTGGTTTCTTTGAATTTCAGACGCCGATCCTGACGGCATCTTCGCCGGAAGGCGCGCGCGATTTCCTCGTGCCGAGCCGTATCCACCCCGGGAATTTCTATGCGCTGCCGCAGGCGCCGCAGCAATACAAACAGCTGATCATGATGTCCGGCTTCGACCGCTACTTCCAGATCGCGCCGTGTTTCCGCGATGAAGACCCGCGTGCCGACCGGCTGCCGGGCGAGTTCTACCAACTCGACCTCGAGATGAGCTTTGTCGAGCAGGAAGATGTTCTGACGACCATGGAGCCTGTGATTACTGAAGTCTTCGAGCAATTTGCTGACGGTAAGACGGTGACGAAAAACTGGCCGCGCATTCCCTACCGCGAAGCGATCCGCAAATACGGCTCCGACAAACCGGACCTGCGGAACCCCATCGAAATGCAAAACGTGTCGGAGCATTTCCGTGGCTCGGGCTTCAAGGTCTTTGCCGGTATTTTGGATGCTGACGACAACAATGAAGTTTGGGCGATTCCGGTCAAAGGTGCTGGCAGCCGCAAACATTGCGACCGCATGAACAGCTGGGCGCAGGGCGAAGGTCAGCCCGGCATGGGCTACATTTTCTGGCGCGAGCTGGAAGGCAAGTTCGATGCGGCAGGGCCGATTGCGAAGAACATCGGGCCGGAACGCACCGAAGCCATGCGCGAGCAACTTGGCCTAGAACTGGGCGATGCCGTGTTTTTCGCCGCCGGTAACCCGGCCAAATTCGCATCCTTTGCGGGCGATGCCCGCACCAAGGCCGCTGAGGAAGCCGGTCTCATCAACGAGAACGCTTTCGAGCTTTGCTGGATCGTGGACTTCCCGTTTTACGAATGGGACGAGGAGAACAAGAAGGTCGAGTTCGGTCACAACCCGTTCTCCATGCCCAAGGGTGGCATCGACGCGTTGAACAACGAAGACCCGCTGAAGATCGACGCCATGCAGTACGATATGGTGTGCAACGGTTTCGAGATCGCTTCCGGCGGCATCCGCAACCACTTGCCGGAAACGATGGTGAAGGCGTTCGGCATCACCGGCCTGTCACAGGCCGATGTCGAAGAACGCTTCGGCGGTCTTTACCGCGCGTTCCAGTACGGCGCACCGCCGCACGGTGGCATGGCCGCTGGTGTGGACCGTATCGTGATGTTGATCTGCGGCACCAAGAACCTGCGCGAGATCACCATGTTCCCGATGAACCAGCAGGCGAAAGACCTGCTGATGGGCGCACCAAGTGCGGTGGACAAGCCGCAGCTGAAAGACCTTCACTTGAAGCTGAACCTGCCGAAAGAATAGATTTGGCAGTAGAGTTTTTCGTCGGCGAAATGGCTCTTGGCCATCGCCGACGATTAGGCGCTCGTCATATTTCAGCGCCGTATTTTCGGCCTCGCCCGCTTTTTCGTAGCGTCGAGTGCCTGCGCCGCTGACTGGTGAATAGGCAACTTGCTTGCCCATTCGACGTTACTGCGTGTGACGCCGATATCGTCGAGAATCTCGTCATCAAGCGATAACATGCCCCGGAACGCATCCCGCGCGACGTGCGCTTCTCTGTGAGCACGGTAGCGGCGCAAAGCGTTAGACAGATAAGCCTTCAGCATTTGTACGACCGTCGCTCCCAATGGACGCGGAGGCAATTCGGTGCAGCAGGGTGTTGATTGGTAGGCCATGGGTCTCTCCTTGAATGGTCACTGTCTGTTCAACCAAGCTGGGAGAGGTTGGCGATTCAATCAAACGAATAGATTTGACATTATCTATGATTTTAATTGATGATTTGATGTAAGGAGCATTGATATGACCGAACAGATACAAACACCGCTGATCGAACTGGATCTGCTGAGAACCGTTGTTGCAATAGCGGATACGGGTAATTTCTCTGCTGCATCCGAGGCTGTTTTCCGCACGCCGTCTGCTATTTCCATGCAGGTGAAGCGGATTGAAGAACTGCTGGGACGGCAGATATTTATTCGCGAAGCCCGCCATGTTTCGTTGAACGAAGATGGTGAAACGCTGGTAACCCATGCCAGACGAATGCTGGCGATGAACGCTGATACGGTGTCGAAATTCGTGTCACCGGAAATGTCCGGCATGGTTAGGCTCGGCGCAATTGACCATGCGGTCGACAGATTTCTGCCTGCGGTCTTGCGCGATTTTGCGAAGACACACCCCCAAATCCGGGTCGATGTAACGGTCGAGAATTCAGAACCGCAATATGAAGCTTTCCGACGTAGCGAGTTGGATATCGTGATTATCACTTGCCAAAATGATGGCAACGATAGTCGCAAGGTCGAACCACTGTTCAAGGAAGCTATGGTTTGGGCGGGTTTGAAAGGCGGCATTGCGGCTGAACGGGTGCCGTTGCCCGTTTCGGTTTGGGAGCAAACATGCGTCTGGCGGGAAAACGCGCTGGAAGAACTTGAGGCAAAAAACCGGGATTATTGCATCACCTTCAAGAGCGCACATCTGGCAGGCCAAAAGGCGGGTTTGCGTGCTGATCTGGCAATCGCGCCATTGCCGCTGTCATCCTGCGATGGGGAAATTGTGCCTCTGGACGCCAGACACAATCTGCCAGAACTCGACCATTACACGATGGGCATGATGGTGCGTGCCGATGCTGAAAGCGAGGTGCTTGCGGTGGCTGATGCTTTGCGCGCTAACGCTGCCAACACCATAGGGTGGAGGCCGCAAGAGACTGCGATGGGTGCACCAAACGTAATCGAGCGCGTGGCCTGAAAAGCAACGTGCCGGCGTTCTGATATGGGATCAGGTTGATCCTATGATGCTGGCGCGTTGGTATCTTTCGCCCGAATATATCCTGCTGAAACCTGCGCTATACGCGCCGGGTTCGTTACCGGCGGGAACATGGTTTGGAATTTTCCGTCGCCATCCAGCAGGAAAATGAAGGACGAATGTGAGAACACTTCGCCTTCTTCGGGGTGGGTGAAGAGGAATTCCTTTTTCACGTTGAACGCCTTGTAGGCTTCGGCAAGCGCACTCTCGTCGCCGGTAAGGCCGAGCATGCGGGGGTGGTGTTTGGCCATCGTGATTTGAAGGTCGGCTGGTGTGTCGCGCTCGGGGTCGACCGTCACCATGACGGGCGTTGCTGCGATGCCCATGCCGTCCAGCAACTCGGTCGCCTCCGCCATGTTGGGTAGCGCTAGTGAGCAGACGGCCTTGCAGTGGCCATAGCCGAAAAATACCAGTTGTGGTCGGCCGTCCGGGCTGGCGGAGCGGCGGGTGTTGCCGTGCTGGTCGGTGAGTTCGTAGTCGCCGGATTTCAATTGCGGAAAACCGGGCGTGTTGCTGGTATCGACCGGCGCGGCAGACAGGCTGGCGACTTTCGGTTTCGGGTCGATTGTTTCACCGAACCAAGCAGCAGCGCCGCCGACGAGCAAGCCGCCGACGATTGCCGTTGCCGCGAGGAGGCGGGTCGATAGCACGGTGCTACTCGTTGTCTTTCAGATATTGCTGATCGAACTCGACACCGAGGCCGAAATGGCCTTCAGCAGCCAGTTGTTTCAACACGCGCGGGTCGCGGCGGAACCATGGGCCTTTGCCTTTGGCGTCGGGGTTCTTTTTCGCCCAGTCTTTGGTCCACTTATTCGCCTTGGTCCATTCGGCGTCGCCCTTCGCGCGGATCTTCTGGACCATGTAGAAACGTGATGGGGAGTCCTCATCATCGCCGATCATCACGCCATCGACGTCCACGGCTTTGTTGCAGAAGGGCAGGAGATCGGCGGTTGCGCCGTTGAAGGCGGACTGGGCGTTCTTCAGCACCATGACGAGCGCGTTGTCGGCATCGCGGACGACACCGAGGTTGCGGCGGCCATCACCGCAATTATCTGCACAATTGCCCGATAGTTCGCACATGATGTCCACGACTTTGCCGGAGAACATCGCCTTTTCTTCACCGTATAGGCCCCATTCTTTTGCAGTTGAGCCTTCGGAAAAATCTGCGGCTTGCACGGATGTGGCAGTGAGCAAGGCGGCTGCAGCAAATACGAATCTGGTTGAAAATCTGCTCATCGTGTTCAGCCTTTCGGTTTCTTGGGAGCGGAAAACGGCGGCACGGAATCGTAATCTTCATGGCTGCGGAAGGTGATGCCTTTGTTCTCCACCACCTTGTCCACGAGGATGTAGTTTACACCGTCACGCTTGTAGTGGGTGCCCTTGGCGCGAATTTCGTCGCTGGCCAATTCCATCACTTTGTCGGTCTGGGCAAGTGGGTCTTCGTCTTCGATTTTCAGCACCATATAGACCGCGCCATCTTCGGTACGGATGCCGACCGGTATGCCGCCTGCCGCGCACCACAGCGCGCATGTGTGGTGGGACGTGCCGCGCACAGCTTCGGAAAAGCCCATGACGCCGGAATAGTAGCACCATGTGTCGATCACCTCGCCGGTGACTTCGATAGTCTCGCCCGTAGCGAAGGCTGGAGATGCGAAAAGCGAGGTGGTGGCTATGCCAGCTGCCGCAAGAAACGATTTTGAGCGTGTGAACATTGGTTTTCCCTAAATGCCAAGTTGTCGCAGGCTTGCAGGCCGTGCGGTCTGGCGCAATGGTCCGCCGTTCACGTTTTCGATCACGATTGTGCAATCGCCTCTATGACGAATTTTCTTTTTGCGATGCTGTTGCTTCTGGGCAGCCCGGGGCCGGGTGTGTTGACGCTGGCCGGTGTCGGTTCAGCCTTCGGCTATCGCGCGGGCTGGGCTTACGGGGCAGGGCTGTTCGTGGGTTCGAATATGGTGATGGCAGTGGCCGCTGGCGGGTTGGCTGCGCTGTTCCTCGCAAATGAAAGCCTGCGGCTGGTCTTCACGCTGCTGTCCACCGCGTATCTGCTGTATCTGGCAGCGAAAATCGCGTTTGCAGGATCGAAGCTCGCGTTCATAGGCGCGGACAAGGCACCGGGCTTTTGGGGCGGTATCACGCTGCAGGCGATCAACCCGAAGGCCTATGCGGTGGGGACGTTTGTGTTCTCGAACTTCCCGATGTTTCCAAATCAACTCTGGCTGGAAATCGCGGTGAAATTCGTGCTGCTGAATGCGGTCTGGATTCCGATCCATGTGCTGTGGCTGGCAGCGGGTGTGGCTGTGAATTCGCTTGATCTTCGACCCGCCGTTCAGCGCGGCATCAACATCGCCATGGCACTGGCGATGTTAGTTGTTGTCGGGTTGGCGCTTGCGTCCAACTTTTCAGGTTAGGCGCTACTTGGCCTTGACCTGAAGGTTCAACATTTCCGGCAATGCCTTCGGATTGGTTTGGCCGGTAACGATAAGGCTGCCGACGGAAACTGGCGCTGCTGGTTTGGCCTCGACCGATAGGGTGCCTTTATCCTTCACGAATGTGCCAACGGCTTTCGTCACCATGTCCGTCAGATCCGGCATGCCGAGACTGGCCATACCCATGCCGAGAAACATAGGTACGGAAGCGGCCAGTTGATCGCCGGTGGAGCCCATCTGCTGGCCCTGAAAATCGAGCAGACGTTGTGTTAACGATTGGTCGGTGAGCGACAGGCTGAAATCGTTGAGGTCGAGTTCGCTCAACAGTGCGATCACACCGGGGGACACTTGGCTTGTGGGGTTGGAGAGGTCTTTTGCCTGTTGGTCCTGCAACCGCTTCATGAACTCTTCCGTGTAACCAGACAGGGCATAGGCCATGTCGAGATCGAACATGTCCTTCAGTTTGATGTTCATGTTGTCGAGCGCGGCAACGCCGGTTGAAGGCGTGTAGGAGCCCGTTCCGGTCATGTTCATTTCCAGCTGCTCGTAACCGAGCTGCCCCAGCACGGCTTTCGCGCGCGGGTCCGGAATTTTGGTCAGATCGGCACGGATGTCCTTGATATTGGATTCCTGAGTAAACGACTCGCCGTCGGATGCCTTGCGAACTGCGGTTGTGGTGCTGGCCATGGAGAAGACTTCTGCTCCACCAACGGACACGGAGACATCTGCGATTTCCATGTCCAATGGTGTATCGAACAACGCCAATGGAGACGTGCCTTTGCCGAACGGCATGTCGAGGCCGGACAGGGTGAATTTGCCCATACGCCCGCTGGCGACCTTGCCCGTGCCGGTGAAGTTCGCGACGTCGATGCTTCTCATCTTGAAACGGCCACTGGTGCCGGACGCCATCATCTCGCCTGCACGCAAAGGCACGTCGAAGTCAGTTAGGGAAACGCCGTCGATTGTGAAGTTACCGTCGCGTGTGCCGCCAACGATGCCGCTGAAGTTGTAGCTGCCGAAGCGAACGCGTTTGGCCTTTTCCTCGTCGGTGAGGTCTTTTTTCATCAGGATTTTCGGCCAGTCGCCGAGTTTGGTTTCGATCACCGCGATGGCTGCGGTCGAGCCGCGCTTCTCGTCGACGAATTTCGTCTCGGTGGCGCGGATGGCGTCGTAGATCACGCGATCATCGGCCTCTTTAAGACCGTTGACGGCCAGTTCCTTCATCTCGATATCGGCACCGCTGGGCGCGTCTATTTTTACGTCTTTCAAAACAAATGACGACGGGTCGATTTCTTCGACGCTGCCATAGGTGAGCTTGGCGTCGCCAGCGAACATCTCATTCAGCAGGGTCAATCCTTCAGCAGCATAAGCGCCGGGTGACAGTGCCACGATGGCAGCGGAGGCGAGCAGGGTGGAGCGGGTGAATTTCAACATGAAACAGCTTTCTTGAGAGCTTCGGATTTAGTTGCAGCATAAACGATAAAAGATGGGCGAAACGTGACCTTACGCACAGTATGCGCGGGCTTGGGAAAACGCTGCGATTGCGCTACCGCAACACCATGGGAAAACACGACCAACCTGGTGATGATTCGGACGGCGGTGATGACCGCGGTATCGAACCCATCGATCTGAAAACCGCGCTCGAAGAGCGATATCTTGCTTATGCGCTGTCCACCATCATGGGCCGCGCTTTGCCGGACGTCCGCGACGGCATGAAGCCGGTGCACCGGCGTATTCTGCACGCCATGCGCCTGCTGCGGCTCAACCCCGAAGCGGGCTTTGCCAAATGCGCCCGCATCGTCGGTGACGTGATGGGTAAATTTCACCCCCACGGCGATGCCTCGATCTATGATGCGCTCGTGCGCCTGTCGCAGTCGTTCGCCGTTCGCTATCCGCTGGTGGACGGGCAGGGCAACTTCGGTAACGTGGACGGTGATAACCCCGCCGCCATGCGCTACACCGAAGCGCGGATGACGCCAGCGGCAATGTCGCTGCTTGAGGGCATCACCGAAGACGCCGTCGATTTTCGCGCAACCTACAACGAAGAAGACGAAGAACCGATCGTCTTGCCAGCGGCTTTTCCGAACCTGCTTGCCAACGGGTCTGCCGGTATTGCTGTGGGCATGGCGACCAACATTCCGCCGCACAATGTGGAAGAACTTTGTGACGCTGCGCTGCATCTCATCAAGTTTCCCAATGCCGGTTTCGACAAGTTGATGGAATTCGTGCCGGGACCGGATTTCCCGACCGGTGGCATCATCGTTGAAAGCCCGGCCTCGATGCTGGAAACATACAAGACCGGCAAAGGTGGTTTTCGCCTGCGCGCACGGTGGGAAAAGGAAGATCTCGGTCGCGGCCAGTGGCAGATTGTCGTCACCGAAATTCCCTATCAGGTCGGCAAGTCCAAGCTGATTGAAAAGACGGCTGAACTGCTGTTGGCGAAAAAGCTGCCGCTGCTGGACGATATCAACGATGAAAGTGCCGAAGATATTCGCGTTGTGCTGACGCCGAAGTCTCGCTCAATCGATCCTGCGCTGTTGATGGAACAATTGTTCAGACTGACCGATCTGGAAACACGCTTTCCGCTGAACATGAATGTGCTGGACGGCGGTAAGGTGCCGAAGGTCATGTCGATCCGTGACGTGCTGCGAGCATGGCTGGAGCACCGCAAGGTCGTGCTGGTGCGCCGCAATCGCAACCGCCTCGCGCAGATCGAGAAACGCCTGGAGGTGCTGGGCGGCTACATCATCGCCTATCTGAATATTGATGAAGTGATCCGCATCATTCGCACGGAAGACCATCCGAAACAGGCGTTGATCGCGCGGTTCGAACTGACCGACGCACAGGCAGAGGCCGTTTTGAACCTGCGCTTGCGGGCGCTGCATAAGCTGGAAGAAATGGAACTTCGCAAGGAGTTTTCTGACCTGAAAGAAGAGAAGGCGTCCATCGAAGGGCTGCTGGCCAGTGACGAATTACAGTGGAAGACGATTGCCTGGGAAGTCGGGCAGACGAAGAAAAAATTCTCCAAGGCAACCGATCTCGGCGCACGGCGTACGACCTTCGAGACCGCGATGGAAGTCGATCTCGATGCGGTTGCTGCGGCAATGATCGAGAAGGAGCCGGTGACAATCGTGGTGTCACAAAAGGGCTGGATACGAGCGCTGAAAGGCCATGCACCGGATTTTGCTGCGCTGACCTTCAAGGAAGGCGACAAGCTGCTGACGGCGTTTCATGCCGAGACCACCGACAAGCTGCTGATGTTCACCACTGCCGGTAAATTCTACACACTGGCAGCGGACAAGCTGCCCGGCGGGCGCGGCCATGGCGAGCCGGTTCGCATCATGGTGGATATGGACAATGACGCCGATATTCTGTCGCTGTTCATCCACAAACCGGGCCGCAAGCGGATGCTGGTTTCATCTTTGGGCAACGGTTTCGTGGTGGCGGAGACTGATCTGATTGCCAACACCCGTAAGGGCAAGCAATCGCTCAATGTGGCGATGCCTGTGGAAGCAAAGCTTTGTCCTGCAACCGATCACGAAGGTGAAGCGGGTGACCATGTTGCTGTGGTGGGCGAAAACCGAAAACTGCTGATCTTTCCGCTCGATCAAGTGCCGGAAATGGGACGCGGCAAAGGCGTTCGGCTGCAGCGCTACAAGGATGGCGGCGTGAAAGACGCGCGGCTGTTCAAGCTGGCTGACGGTCTAAGCTGGACCGACAGCGCAGGCCGCACCCATACGCGCACGGCAGACGAGTTGAAGGAATATATCGCAGATCGCGCGCAGGCCGGACGCATGGTGCCGAAGGGCTTTCCAAAGTCCGGGACGTTTGCGGGCTAACGCCTACTTTGCCGCCTCGATTACCGCCAGCGCCAGATTTTCTACACGCCAACCCAGCTTGCTGGGTGTCTGGCCTAGCCGCGCAATAACGATGCCCTGTTTGGGCACTATCGCGACGGACTGGCCGTCGTGGCCTGCCAACCAGCGAACATCTGCCAGTTTCGGATCGACAGGTTCGCCGCGTGCATCACGGGCGCGAGGCGGTTCTACCCACATGTGACCGCGTGCGTAGCGGCCATCGGATGCCGGGTGTGGTTCCAGCATCCAGTCGACATAGCCCGGTGGCAAAAGCTGTTGCACGCCGACCTTGCCGTCATTCAGCAGGAACTGCCCGAACAATGCCCATTCGCGTGCGGGGGCGTACATATAAGAGCCGCCGATAAAGGCGTCAGCCGTGCGTTCGATTACCGCGTTTTTCATGCCTATTGGTTCAAAAAGCTGGACTTCGGGGTACTGCATCGGCGGTGCGAAATTGCGGCCAGACGCGCGGGAGGCCTCCAGCTTGTCCACCCAGTAACGCGACAGGGCTACTGATGTGCCGGAGGAATAGGTGAAGTCCTTGCCGATGCGCGAACCGTCCGCGGTGTCAAGCGGCTTGTCGAGAACGTAGTTGGCGGGTTCTGGCTCCAGATAGAGCAGGCGGGTGACGTCGGAGACGGCCGCGTAGCCTTCATCCCAGTTCAACCCGCTGGCCATGCCCATTAGGTCGGCGGAAGAAATCTTGGCGCGTTCATCGTTCTTCCAGCCATCGAATAAGCCCGTGTCGGTTCGAGACAACACGCCTTGTTGTTCCAACCGCCCAATGATGGCGGCGGTGACCGTTTTGGTCATGGACCAGCCAAGTAGTGGGGTCTTGGCGTCGAAACCTTCAGCGTAGCGTTCAGCGACAATCTTACCGTCTTTCAAAACGACGACCGCCCGCATGCCGGGGCCGACAAGGTCGTTCTTTTCGATGATGCTCTGGAGGTCTGCGTTGATTGCGGTTTCCGGCGCGGCCTCGCCCGGCTGTTTGGCTTCGGCGTTTGGCAATGGCTCCAGCGGCGCATCACCATAGACATTGCGGCAACCGGCCCCTGGCGTGTGGACGGCCCTGGCCTTCGCAAAGAGACCCAACATGCTGGTGTGGGTGGAGCGGGTGGCCTCGTCGTTTTCAGCGCGGACAAGTTGCAGGCTAGGGTCCACAGGTACGATGTCGTTGGCGAGAATTTCGTCAACCTCACGCCCCGCCATATAGGTGTTGGAGCATACGATTTTTGCTGCAAAATTGGTGGCGACCAACAGGCGTTCTGGCGGCGCGACGGCGAGAAAAATGCCTGCTCCCGTAATCACGAAAACCACCAGCGCCAGCGCGCCCAGCAAAAATTTCTTCATTCTGTAACCTCATACCAACCGGCGACACCCAGACGCTCCTGCGGCAGGTAACGCGCCTTGTAGTCCATCTTTGGCGAACCTTCGACCCAATATCCCAAATGACAGTGGGGAAGCCCATTACGACGGGAGCGGTCGATTTGGTCGAGAATGATGAAAGTGCCGAGGCTACGGCGGTCTTCATCAGGCTCAAAAAAGGAATAGACCATCGACGGCCCCGTGGGCAGCTGGTCGTAGAGCACCACCGCGATGAGTTCACCTTCGCCTTTGCCGGTGATGCCGGTGTCGACGCCACGCCTGCGGTATTCGATCAGCGCCGTGTCGACATGGGTGTCTTCGATCATCATCGCGTAGTCGAGGACTGTCATGCCCACCATGCCGCCGTCGCGGTGGCGGCTTTCTATATAGCGGCGGAACAGGGAATATTGCTCGGCAGTTGGCGCTGCCGGAACCAGCTCGCCGATGAGGTCTTGGTTGCTTCGCCATATGCGGCGCATTGATTTGGTGGGCTGGAAGCGGTCCACAAGCACGCGTGTTGCGGTGCAGGCGCGGCATTTTTCGCAGGCGGGGCGGTAGGCGATGTTCTGGCTGCGGCGAAACCCGCCTTCAGTCAGTTGCGCGTGGACCGCCGGTGCTTTTTCTCCCACCAGATGCGTGAACACCTTCCGCTCCTGCAAGCCGTCCAGATAGGGGCAGGGCGAGGGGGCCGTGAGGTAGAATTGCGGTGTGTCGAGCGAATGAGCGGTCATGTCATCACAGACCGTAATAGATCGGCGCTGCGAATGAAAAGACGATCCAGAGTAAAATTATGAGGGGCACGCCTGCCTTCAGATAGTCGGAGAATTTGTAACGGCCCGGGCCGAGCACCAGCAGATTGGTTTGATAGCCGACGGGCGTTGCAAACGAACAGTTAGCGGCAAAAATGATGCAGACGATGAAGGCTTCGATCGGGGCATTCAGCTTCGTGGCGATACCGATGGCGATGGGGGTGAACAGCACGGCGGTTGCATTATTGGACAGAACATTAGTCAGGAAAGCTGTGACGATGAAGAGTGCGGACAACACCACCGCTGCCGATTGCCCGGCCATCAGGTCGACGACACCGTTGGCGATGGCCGCAGCGCCCCCCGTTCGTTCCATGGCGATGGCGGCGGCAAGCGATGCGCCGACCATCATGAAAATTTGTCGGTCGAAGGAATTTGCGGCTTGCCGGATGGACAGGCACCCTGCGGCAATGACCGCGTAGGCACCGATGATGGCGGCTGCAACGATGGGCATGATGCCGGTAGAAGCTGCGAGAATAACACAGGCAAAAATTGCGATGGCGCGGGGTGCGTAGGCGCGCAGCGGCACTTCGCCGGCAGATTGTTCCAGCAGCAGCAGCTCGCGGCTTTGGCGCAGGCGCTCGATGTCTTCCGGCAGGCCGCCGATCAACACCGTATCGCCCGGTTCCAGACGGATATTGCGAACCAGCCCGCGCGTCATCGACGAGCGGCGTTGCAGGCCGATGACCATGGTGCCGTAATTGGCGCGGATTTTCGACGCTTCCACAGTGCGGCCCGCATAGCGCGAACCGGGTGCAATGACGGCCTCTGCAATCATGAAGTTCTCGGTGATGCCCGTGAGCTTGTCGGAGCGGCGTTCTTCGGCGCGCTGGTCGGATGGCATTTCAGGCAAGCTTGCTGCGCCGGTGGCGAGCGCTTTGGTCAACGCCCTGCGGGTTGCTGCAACAATGACGGTATCACCGGCTTGAAGTGCAATGTCTTCGAACGGCGGCAGGATTGCTTTGCCGTCGCGCTGGATGGAGCGGACGGTGATACCTTCCAGCGATGGAAAGAAGCCAGCGATGGACTCTTCGCCTTCAAGCGGGTGGCCGGTTCCCACCGCGATCTGGGACAGAAATTGCCTGCCTGATGGGCGGGTGGTTTCGGCTGACGGGTCATCGCGGCGCAACAAAAATGGCATGATGAAAATGACGTAGAGAAAGCCTGCGCCTGCCAAAACAGTGCCGAAAACCGTGAAATCGAAGAAGCCGATGATGATGTCATAACGCTCTGCCACGCCAGCCACCAGCAGATTGGTGGACGAACCGATGAGGGTCGTCATGCCACCCAAAATGCCGACATAGGACAGCGGCATGAGCGCTGAGGACGCTGCGAAATTACGCTTGGCCGCAATCGCCATCACGATGGGAATGAACATCACCACCACCGGTGTGTTGTTCAAAAATGCACTGGTGACGGCTGCGGTAATGAGGAGAACGAAGATGGTTCGTGTGGGGCTCGAGCCGCCGACTCGGGACAGAATTTCCGCCGGCCGTTCCAGCGCATCGGTGTTGAACAGCGCTTGGCCGATGACCAGCAGGGCTAAAACCGTGATGAGGGCAGGGTTGGCAAAACCAAGAAGCAGATCAGCGGCGGACACTGCCTGTTCTTCGGAAATTTCGGGGCGCGGCACCAGCGTAAACAGCGCCATGAGCGCAACGATGGTTGCCAGCGATACGCCTTCGATCGACCAGCGTTCCGACGCAAAGGCAATGATGGTGCAGGTGATGATCCCGAAGGTCACCCACATGTGCAGATTGTCCATGAAGCGAGCCGCCGGTCCTGAGCGGGACCATCCCGCAAAGCGCTCGCAAACCTAGCTGGTTGCGGGCGCTATATAAAGCCAGTTGCGGTGCGGCGGTTCCGCTATGCCTGTATTAAAGTGGCAGGCTTAGGCGCGACCAACATATGTGCCGAGCAGAATATCGTGCAGCAGGCGCTTTTTCGATGAGAAGAATGACACGAGAAGCGGCAGGAACACGGCAATGCCCTGGATGAACCAGAAGAGCACGACGTGCAGGACGGCGATCACAGGGTTCAGCTTTTCGCCGTCCAAACGGTTCACCTTGATGCCCATCATGGACATGCCGACGGTCGCTTGACGTTCACCGCCCATGGTAAAAGCGTTATAGAAGCCTGCCACGACAAATGGCAGCACCGGGAAAAGGCCCCATGCGAGACCAAGTGTTGGAATGCCCAGAATTGCGACTATGATGGCGAAAGGAATACAAAGCACCGCAATGATAAGATAGTCGATCAGGAACGCGAAGGTTCGCGCGGTGCGGACGCCGTCCAATTCCTGCGCTGTCACGACCCGCGCTCCGGTCTGATTGTCGATTACTGTATCGTTCATGGATGTCCGCTTTCGGTCTGCCTCGTTCCCCTAATATATGGGAATGAGCAGGGTGCCGTTCAAGCGAAAGCTGATTTTCTCACGTGATTGCGGGGCTTTGCGCGTTTAGCTTTTCCGCAATGTGCATGGCGTGATATGTCAAAATCCCGTCAGCACCGGCGCGTTTGAAGGCGATCAGACTTTCCATGCGGACGCGGTCGCCATCCACCACTCCGGCGGCTGCTGCCAGCTCGATCATCGTGTATTCGCCGCTCACCTGGTAGGCGAAAACGGGCATGGAGAATTCGTCCTTCATGCGGCGGACAATATCGAGATAGGGCATGCCGGGTTTGACCATGAGCATGTCTGCGCCTTCATCGATATCCTGTTGTGCTTCTCGCATTGCGTCTTCGGAATTGGCCGGGTCGATATAGTAGGTCTTTTTATCGCCCTGCAGCAGACCTTCGGTGCCGATCGCTTCACGATAAGGTCCATAGAAGCCGGACGCATATTTTGCGGTGTAGGACATGATCGCTACGTCTTGATATCCGGCTTCGTCCAGCGCGACACGAATTGCACCGATGCGGCCGTCCATCATATCGGATGGTGCGATGATGTCTGCTCCGGCCTCGGCTTGAACCAATGCACCGGCGACTATTTGCTCGACGCTTTCATCATTCACGATCTCACCGTCGCGCAGCACGCCGTCGTGACCGTGGTCGGTGAAGGGGTCGAGCGCGGCATCAGTCATCACGCCGATTTCCGGCACCGCCGCTTTCACCGCGCGGATGAACTCGCAGATGATGTTGTCGGGGTTGGTGATTTCCGAACCCGTGGTGTCGCGTTTTTCCAGCGCCACATTGGGGAAGGGGGCAATGAGAGGAATGCCGAGACTGGCCGCTTTTTTGGCGACGAGGACAGCATGGTCGATGGTGAAGCGGGAAACGCCGGGCATGGCGTCTATGCTCTCTTCGCGATCTTCACCTTCGATCAGGAAGATCGGCAGGATGAGATCAGCCGGCGACAGGCGCGCTTCAGCCACCATGGCCCGCATCCAGGGGCAGCGGCGGGTGCGGCGCAGACGGGAACTTCCGGTCAACTCGTCGATAAGATGGGAAGTGTCGGTTGGTTTCTTCGGGGTGACCAAGGCTCGTCTCCGTCAAGGACGTTTTGTCCAATGTGTTGGACAGTCCTAGCGCGGGAAAAACCGTTTCGCCAAGCGCAGATGATAGAATCGGGTGAAAGTTTGATTCAGATGGTGAGTGCGCGCCGTAAAGCGTGACCAAAAGTGCAAATCATGTTTGAAAGCGTCATGGCCGAGACGCACGACATCAGCTTCGAGATTGAAGGGAAGGCGGGCATCATCACGCTCGACCGTCAACACGCGCTCAATGCGATAACTTCTGACATGGTGGATGGCATCGCGGCTGCGTTGGATGCTTGGGAGGATGATGAGCGCGTCACCCGCATCATCATCCGCGCGGTGCCGGGCAGGGCGTTCAGCGCCGGTGGCGATATTCGCCAGCTTTACGATCAGGCCGTGACTGGCGCGTTCGATTTCGATTTTTTCGTGCGCGAGTACCGGCTGAACGAGCGCATCCACGCGTACCCAAAGCCATATATCGCAATGGTGGATGGTATCGTGATGGGCGGTGGCGTTGGTGTTTCGTATCACGGCTCACACGTTGTGATGGGCGATCAGGCGCGGTTTGCGATGCCGGAGGTCGGGATCGGCTTCTTTCCTGACGTTGGTGCGTCCTATCTGTTGTCGCGGTTGAAAGGGCCTCTCAGTGTAAAAGCCGGGTTGTTCATCGGTATGACCGGTATCCGTATAAAAGCGCCGGACGCTGTGCAGCTGGGGCTTGCAAGCCACCATGTACCAGGCGAGCAGTTCGATGTTGTCGTTGAGCGATTATGCGAAGGTGGCAATGTCGATGAGATTCTGGCCGATGCGGCAATCATCAAGCAGAACTGTGCTTTGGCTGGTGATGCGGAATTGATTGCCGCCGCTTTTTCTCAAGACGACCCGCTCTCCATGATCGCAGCATTGGAAGCCAACGGCTCTAACGCAGCTGAAAGTATAGCGGCGAAAATGCGGGCCATGGCACCGCTTAGTCTCTTCGTCGCAAACCGTCTGGTTCGGAAAGGTCGCGGTCTTGATATGCGCGGCTGTATGGAGATGGAGTATCGTCTTGTTCGCTCCATGCTCACCGCGCCGGATTTCCGTGAAGGCATTCGGGCGGCGATCATCGACAAAGACGGCGCGCCTAAGTGGCAACCTGCGCGGTTGGAAGATGTGACGCCGGAGATGGTGGACGCCTGTTTCGCCGATCTTCCAGAAGGAGTGCCGCCGCTATGGTGATCCTCGCTAACGAGCAACGAACCAAAACCGGCGCAGCGAAGGTGGTCGAAGTTATCATAACGGTTTTTCTCGGCCTCGTCGCGCTGGGCTTCTTCGCACTGGCCGTTCACGCGTGGCTGCGGATGATCGGTTTTTGGCCTGGCGATGCTAACAGTTTCGATACGATGGATGCCACCTGGCGCAGCTACAGCGCTGTGCAGGCCGTGTTGCTGCCGGTGGTGGCTGTGGGGCTATGGACGGGCAATGCGTGGGGCCGCGTGGTGTGGTTTATGGCGGTCGCGCTGCATTGTGCTGCGTTCTTCACGTTTGCCAGTGGTTTGCAGTGGCAACTGGAACTGCTGATTTTCCACGGCGCCAGTTTGGCGATCTACCTGGTTTTGCTGATCGTCGGTTTGATCGTCACGAAGAAAGCCTGATCAAACAGCCTTTCGCTAAAATTAAAATCAATGTTTTCAATAATTTGCGATTCACTTGGTAACTTCACCTTAAGGCTGTCGTTTGACTCAAATTTTATTCGACGTGGCTACATTGTGTTGCAAGGCAGACGACATGATCCGCCGCAACAGAACAACGAGGCCACACAATGAACAACGCGAACACCGCAGAAATGATCGGCTTACCAGCCGAACAACCTACCGATAAGACTGACATCAAGCCGGTCTATCTTGAGGCTCTTACGCTGGTGGAACGTCTCCACCGTCGCCTGCTCGATGTCATCAAGGACGAATTCGAACGTAACGGCATTTCCGATATCAACGCTGTTCAGGCTTTGCTGCTCTACAATCTGGGCGACAGCGAACTAACAGCCGGTGAGTTGCGCACACGCGGCTACTATCTCGGCTCGAATGTTTCCTACAATCTCAAGAAGCTGGTCGATATGGGCTATATCCATCACCAGCGTTCGCGCACCGACCGTCGTTCGGTTCGTGTAAGCCTGACGGATGAAGGCAAGAAAATTGCCGGTATGGTCGATGCTTTGTACGAGCGTCACACCCAGTCTCTGGAGCAGATCGGTGAAATCGACCCGGCCAGCTTCGAGAAGCTCAACAAGTCGCTTCAGCGTCTTGAGCGCTTCTGGACAGACCAGATCCTTTACCGCCTGTAAAAAGCGAGCCGCGCTGCGGCCTCGGCGCGACGTGTTCCCCTTCGTATCCATCGCAACAGCGGCGGATGCGGAGGTAAAGCCGTTCGGTTTTGCCAATTTTGCCACAATAGAAGGGTAGGCGATACCTCGTAGGGATTTTCTATCATCAACTGTTTACCATTCTCGCCCTAGATTATCGGTGCGTGAGGGGCCAGATATGGTGCGGAGTACGGTCCCTCTATGAACCGTCCGTAAGAACCAAGGCACTTGTTTCACCATGTCCGCAAATACCCCTATTTCCCGTCGCACCGCACTCGGTCTTGCTCTCGCTTCTGCATCTGCTGCGGCACTGCCCCACCAGGCACTGGCTGAAACTGCGATCGACCGCATCCTGAACGCGCCAAACCGCGACAGCTGGAACGATTCCTTCGATGCCACCGCGCCGACAAAGGCGAAGGTCGTTACCTCGACGCCTATCTTTGCGCCGCAGACAATCGATTCTGTTCAACAGGCGATTGCTGAATACTCCAACATCGTCCGCAACGGCGGCTGGCCACGCGTGCCTGCTGGTAAGAAGCTGGAACTTGGTGTTTCAGATGATGCCGTTCGTGCTCTTCGCCAGCGCCTGATCATTTCCGGCGATTTGCCGCGCGGTGCAGGCGTCTCTCCTCAATTCGACACATATGTCGATGCTGCTGTGAAGCGCTTTCAGGCGCGCCACGGTCTGCCGTCCGATGGTGTTATGGGGCGTTATTCCTTTGCTGCGTTGAACGTTTCGGCTCCAATCCGCCTTGGTCAGCTGCAAACCAACCTCGTGCGCCTGAAAGCCATGTCCGGCTATCTGGGTGATCGCTATGTGATGGTGAACATTCCTGCCGCTGAAATCGAAGCCGTCGAACTGGGCCGCGTTGCCCAGCGTCACACGGCAATCGTGGGTCGTGAAAGCCGCCAGACGCCGATTCTCAATTCGAAGATTTATGAGCTGAACCTCAATCCTTATTGGACGGCACCGAAGTCGATCATTTTGAAGGACATTATTCCGCTGATGCGGAAAAACCCGAATTACCTGACCGAGAACAAAATCCTGCTCTTCGACGGCAACAGCCAAGAGGTTTCTCCGCAGTCGGTGAATTGGAACACGGAAGAGGCGGTCAAGCTACGCTTTCGCCAGGAGCCTGGCCGCATCAACGCTATGGGTTCGGTAAAGATCAATTTCCCCAATCCACACGCCGTTTACATGCACGACACGCCGCAAAAAGGCATTTTCAACAAGCTTCTGCGCTTTGAGTCGTCCGGTTGTGTGCGCGTGAAGAACGTGCGCGATCTGCTGGTGTGGTTGGCCAAGGACACGCCCGGCGCGTCCCGCTCCAATATCGAGAGCATCATCGCCTCCGGTGACCGTACCGATCTGAAGCTGACCGCTCCGGTTCCCGTCTATTTCGCCTATGTCAGCGCATGGTCGAACACGAGCGGCGTCGCGCACTTCCGTGATGATATCTACCAGCGTGATGGTGTGGACGAACTGGTGTTGAGCCAGAATTAAGCTCTTTCAGACGCAAATTTCCCAAAACTTGTCGCAGGTGCAGCCCTTGGGTTGTGCCTGCTGTTGGTTTAAGACGCGATCAACTGCTTTTTTGCCCTTAGAGGTGCCTCATGGCTTCTGCTGAAAAACTGGTCCCCGGATCGATCCACGACACATTCTTCAATCGTTCGCTTGCCGATACGGACCCTGCTATTGCGAAGGCGATAAGCGGCGAACTTGGTCGTCAGCAGCATGAAGTCGAGCTGATCGCATCGGAAAACATCGTGTCCCGCGCCGTTTTGGAAGCGCAGGGTTCGATCATGACCAACAAATATGCGGAAGGCTATTCAGGCCGCCGCTATTATGGTGGTTGCGAATTCGTCGATATTGCCGAAGATCTGGCCATCGAGCGTATTTGCAAATTGTTCGATTGCGGTTTTGCGAATGTTCAGCCGAATTCCGGTTCGCAGGCCAATCAGGCCGTGTTCCTGGCGCTGCTTCAGCCCGGCGATACAATTCTCGGCATGTCGTTGGACGCCGGTGGTCACCTGACCCATGGTGCGAAACCCAACCAGTCCGGTAAATGGTTCAACGCTATTCAGTATGGAGTGCGCAAGGAAGACGATCTGGTGGACTTCGATCAGGTCGAAGCGCTTGCCAAAGAGCACCAGCCGAAGATGATTATCGCCGGTGGTTCCGCCTATCCGCGTCAGATCGACTTTGCCCGTTTCCGTGAGATTGCCGATAGCGTCGGTGCTTATCTGCTGGTGGATATGGCGCATTTCTCCGGTCTCGTGGCCGGTGGCGCGCATCCAAGCCCGTTTCCTCATGCCCATGTGGCGACGTCGACGACGCACAAAACACTGCGTGGTCCACGTGGCGGCATCATTTTGACCAACGATGAAGCGCTGGCGAAGAAATTCAACTCTGCGATCTTCCCCGGCATTCAGGGCGGCCCGCTTATGCACGTCATCGCGGGTAAAGCGGTCGCGTTCGGCGAAGCGCTGACACCGGAATATCGTTCTTATGTTGCCGATGTTGTCGAGAACGCGAAGGCGCTTGGCGAAACGCTGCGGGCAGGCGGGCTGGATCTCGTATCCGGCGGCACGGACACCCACGTTTTGCTGGTCGACCTTCGACCCAAAGGCGTGACGGGCAAGGCTGCTGAGGCAGCACTTGGTCGTGCGAACATGACCTGCAATAAGAACGGTGTGCCGTTCGACCCTGAAAAGCCGATGGTGACCTCCGGCGTTCGTTTGGGAACGCCTGCTGCCACCACACGCGGCTTCGGAGTTGCCGAATTCCAGCAGGTCGGCGAATGCATTCTGGAAGTGCTGGACGGGCTTGCTGCTAACGGCGAAGACGGTAACGGCGAAGTCGAGCAGGCCGTGGCGAAGAAGATTATCGCGCTCACCGACCGCTTCCCGATCTACCCGAACCTGTAAGCCACGATGCGCTGTCCGTTCTGCGCGGCTGAAGGGTCGCAGGTCAAAGACAGCCGTGCGTCGGAAGATGATACCGCCATTCGCCGCCGCCGCGCTTGCGGTGAATGTGGCGGTCGCTTCACGACATTCGAGCGCGTTCAACTGCGCGAACTGACCGTGCTGAAAAAGTCCGGCCGCTCTGTGCCGTTCAACCGCGAAAAGCTGGAAAAGTCGCTTAGTCTTGCACTGCGGAAGCGCGATGTGGATGAGGCGAAAGTTGCACGAATGGTGTCGAGCATTATTCGCCAGCTAGAGGCGAGTGGCGAGACGGAGATACCTGTCGACACCATCGGAGCCATGGCGCTGGACGCGCTGAAAGACGTCGACCTGATCGCTTACATGCGGTTCGCAAGCGTCTATCGCGACTTCAACGAGGCAGGAGATTTCCGCTCGTTGCTTGATGAGCTTGAGGCCGATGGCGAGAAATGAGCCACGCACCCACGCTGAATGGATGGGTGCTTGTTTGCGACTGGCGCGTCGCCATCGCGGGCTAACAGGCACGAACCCCAGTGTTGGCACGTTGCTGGTGAAAGACGGGCGCGTTGTCGGTCGAGGCATCACCGCCAAGGGCGGCAGACCCCACGCCGAACGGGTGGCGCTCGATCAGGCCGGACCAAATGCGGTGGGTTCTATCGCTTACGTCACGCTGGAGCCCTGCGCTCATCACGGTGCAACCCCTCCCTGCGCGCAGGCGCTGATCAACGCTGGTGTTGCCGAGGTTCACACCGCCTATATCGACCCCGATCACCGTGTTGATGGCAAAGGCCATGCGATGTTGCGTGAGGCCGAAATCGCGGTTCATGCCGGGCAGGGCAGCGAAATTGCGGGTAGTGACATGCGTGGCTATCTAACCCGCAAGCGGCTGGGTCGTCCGATGGTCACGCTGAAACTGGCCGTCTCCCGCGATGGTATGTTGGGGCGAACGGGCGAAGAGGTTTCGATAACCGGTCCGCTTGCACGCGCCATGGTTCACCGGATGCGTGCCGAACACGATGCGATTGCTGTCGGGCGCGGCACGGTCGAGGCGGATGACCCTGATCTGACGTGCCGTTTGTCTGGATTGGAAGCGCGTTCGCCGGAGCGTTTCATCTTTGACAGTGCTGGTGTGCTGACAGAGACGTCGCGCTTGGTAGCCAGCGCGCGCACCGTGCCTGTTCATCTGATTTCGACGCTGCCGGGCTTGCCTGAGCATCTTCTTGCAAGTGGCGTCCGTCACTTCGCTGCCGAAGCAGAGAATGGCCATATCGCCTTGCCGGAAGTGCTGGACGATTTGGGCGCACGCGGCATTTCGAGCCTCATGTTGGAAGGCGGAGCGCAACTGGCTAGCAGCTTTTTGAACGCTGGACTTGTGGACGAAATCGCTTTCTTTGTTGGCGCGAAGGATGTGGGGCCGGATGGGATCGCTTCTCCGATCACGCTTGCCACCATTCCAGCGGAATTCAATGCCGGTCGCACATTGCAACTCGGTCCCAATCAACTGCATTTCTTTTCCAAAGGCTAGGCCATGTTCACCGGCATCATCACCGACATCGGCACCATCGAAAGCGTGGAGCAATTGCCGCAGGGCAGGCGCTTTACTGTGGCAACTGCCTACGACGTGGACGGCATTGATATCGGGGCATCCATCGCGCACGCAGGTGTATGCCTGACTGTCGTGGAAAAGGGGCAGGGCACCTATCAGGTCGAAGCGTGGGAGGAAGCTCTTCGTCTCACCACGGCGGCCGATTGGACTATGGGCACTCGTTTGAACCTGGAACGCGCGCTCAAGGTTGGCGATGAGTTGGGCGGGCACATCGTGGCCGGTCACGTCGATGGTATGGCTAACGTGGTGTCCGTGAAAGACGAAGGCGATGCCACGCGGTTCACGCTGGAAGCGCCTGAAAACCTTGCCCGCTTTATCGCCGAAAAAGGCTCCGTCGCGTTGGACGGCACTTCGCTTACCGTTAACGGCATCGATGGTGTTCGTTTCGATGTATTGCTGATCACCCATTCGCTCTCCGTCACCACTTGGGGCTATATGAAAGCCGGTGATCGTGTAAATCTCGAAATCGACACCATGGCCCGCTACGCAGCACGTCTCGCCGAGTTTCCTTCCACCTCAACCTGATTGCCGCATGATACTTGAGGCCAAGACCGGCCCCGCGACACTGCATTCGCCTTGTCATGTGCGCGCGGCCATGGTTTGAGCGGCCCAACCGCAGCCGGACCCATATCATGCCGCATATTCTCGTAATCGACGCTCCCTACTATTCGCACATCTCCAAAGGCCTCGTGGCTGGCGCGGAGGCAGTGCTGAAAGATCGGGGTGCGACGTGGGACAAGTTGGATGTGCCGGGCGTGCTGGAAATTCCAGCTGCCGTTTCGATGGCACTCGAAGGCATGGCGACCGGCGGCAAGCATTATGATGGATTCGTCACGTTGGGCTGCGTTATTCGCGGCGAAACGGCACATTTCGACATCGTGGCATTCGAAAGCGCCCGCGCGATCATGGATCTGACGATTGCCGAATGTTTGGCACTGGGTAACGGTATTCAGACCACCGAGAACGAAGAGCAGGCCAAGCGCCGTGCCGATACCGATGATCTCAACAAAGGCGGACACGCCGCCAGCGCTGCACTCGATATGATCGAACTTCGCAACCACCTGATGGGGGCCTAACCGATGGCCACCAAAGAACGCGCCATGAAGCCCGCCAACAAACGCGGTTCTGCTCGTCTTTCCGCCGTGCAGGCGCTGTACCAGATGGATATTGGCGGAGCGGGTCTGACCGAAGTGGTTGCGGAGTACGAGAACTTCCGGCTGGGCCATGAGATCGACGGTGAAACCTATCTCGACGCAGACCCATCATGGTTTCGCGGCATCGTCGGCGGTGTGGTTCGCGACCAGAAGAAGATCGACCCTGTCATCCATGATGCGCTGACGAAAGACTGGCCGCTCTCGCGTATCGACTCCACCCTTCGCGCCGTGTTGCGGGCAGCGGTGTTCGAACTCATCAACCGCCCGGACGTAAGCGCCCGCGTTGTGGTGAGCGAGTATATCGAGGTGACGAAGGCGTTCTTCGAAAGCGACGAGCCGAAAATGGTGAATGGCGTGCTGGACAAAGTTGCCCGCCAGCTTCGCGACGGCGAACTCGACCCGAAAAACCTGCCCGAAGGCGAGGCAGTCGAACCGCTTGCTGTCGAAGGTAAAGATGATGCGGGCGACGCACCTTCCGACCAGTAGCCATGGCGGCTGACGAAACCCATTTTATTCAGACATACCTTGCGCCACTCGCGTCGCCGGCAGCTTTGGGTTTGCGTGATGATGCGGCCTGCCTGAGCCCAAGCGCAGGAACCGATCTTGTCATCACCGCCGATACGCTGGTGCAGGGTACACATTTTCTGCCTGATGACCGGCCTTTCGATATTGCCGTCAAAGCCATCACCGCCAATTTATCGGACCTGATTGCCAAGGGTGCAGATCCGGTGGGATATACGCTGGCACTCGCTTTTCCTGAAAGCCCGTCTGATGATTGGATGAAGCAGTTCGCCGACGGGTTGAGCCAGCAGGCGCATGGTCTCCTGCTTGGCGGTGATATGACCGTTGGCGGCGATACGCTGGTAATCTCCGTTACCGCTTTCGGCGAAGTACCACAGGGAAAAATTGTGCAACGGCGCGGTGCATCGGTGGGCGATGTGATTTTTCTATCAGGCTGCATTGGCACCAGCGGCGCCGGGTTGCAGGCTATCCGTGATGTGCCTTGGGCGAAGCAAGCCGGATTGAGCGCAGCAGAGATTTCTGAACTGGCATCCGCCTATAGCGCGCCGATGATCGCCTTTCCGGATCTGGTGGCTGGTCTCGTTCGAACTCATGCCACGGCATCAATGGATGTCTCGGATGGCTTGCTGCTCGACCTGCAGCGACTGTGCAAAGCAAGCGAAGTGGGCGCGGTCTTGCAGGCAGATTCGGTTCCGTTGAACGCAGTCGTTTCACAGCTGGTAGATGCTGGTGCGTTTAGCCTCGAAGACGCTTTCACTGCGGGGGACGATTACGTCGTTTTGTTCACCGCGCCCGCATCGGCGCTATCCGAGCTGACATCGGGGCCAATGGCGAAGTGCCATCATATTGGAACGATACAAGAAGTCGGTTCTGGCGTGGTTGTTACGGATGTTTCCGGCCAACCTATGCCGATGGGCACACGGGCGGGATACGATCACTTTTCGGGCGGTTGATTGGGTTGGGCGTGTCGCCTTTCTTCCTGCGGTGTGCGACTGCTGAGTCACATCGAAACCAGCAATCAGCACTAACAGCCCATGTCCTCTGAACCGACCGGCGCACCGCAAGCCCAGATCGATATTGACCCGAACGCATCCGCAAAGCGCAACGCGCTGCTGTTGTCTTTGGCTCAGGCTGTTTGCGGTTCTGCTGCTCCTATTTCCATCGCTTTGGGCGGCTTGGCGGGGCTTTATCTGCTGGGTGCTGACAAGTCGCTCGCGACTGCTCCGGTGACGGGATACAATCTCGGCGTCGCGCTGATGGCGCTTCCGGCGGCGATGTTCATGGCGCGCGTCGGCAGACGTTTGGGTTTCATGTTCGGTTCGGTCATCGGTATCTGCGGTTCGCTGCTGTGCAGTTATGCGCTGATACAGGCCGATTTCTGGATGTTCTGCATCGGCATGGCGATGTCAGGTGGGGGCAGTTCTTTCGTCCAGCAATTCCGGTTTGCCGCTGCCGACCAAGGGACGCCGGACTTTAAGCCAAAGGCGATTTCATGGGTGCTGGCAGGCGGCATCTTTGCAGCGATTATCGGTCCGCAAACGGCGATTTATTTCCGTGATTTCTTCGCACCGATAGAATTTGCAGGCGCTTACTTTGCCGGCGCATTCCTTTGGTTGGCTGGCGTGTTCGTGCTGTCCATGCTGCGATTCGAGCGTCCTGCTACCAAGGCTGAACGGGCAGGGGCAGACAAGGGCCGCCCGCTGATGGAAATCATGGCGCAGCCGCGTTTTATGGTATCTGTGCTTTGCGCCACAGGTTCCTATGCCTTGATGTCGTTCGTCATGACGGGCGCACCGCTTGCGATGGCGATGTGCGGTTTTTCGCCGGACGATTCGACCTGGGGCATTCAGTGGCACGTCATGGCGATGTTCGGCCCATCCTTCTTCACCGGCAATCTCATCGCGCGTTACGGCAAGGAAAAGATCGTCGCTATTGGCATGGCTTTGCTCATCGCTTGCGCGCTGGTTGGACTTTCGGGAATTACGCTTGGCAATTTCTACATCGCGCTCATTTTGCTGGGTGTCGGCTGGAACTTCGGGTTTATCGGTGCGACCGCGATGCTGACCGATTGTTACGAGCCATCCGAAAAATCGAAAGCGCAGGGTGCAAACGATTTCATCCTGTTTGGTTTTGTCGCCTTCGGTTCGTTCATGTCCGGCCAAACGCTGAACACATTTGGCGAAGGTGGCTGGGATGCCATCAATATGGTGGTCTTTCCGGTCGTCGCTCTTTGCCTTGGTTCACTGGGCTGGTTGGCGCTGAAAACCCGCCGCGCGACTGCAAGCTAAAGCGAATTTCCGACCACCTGCGACAATATCCGCCGTTTTTTCGCCTCAAAGCTTGAAATTTTCCTAACTGCCGCTAGTCCTGTGCGCGGAAGTCGGGAGCCTTCCAAAGCTCCCGCCCGAAAAAACGTTCTGCTCTACCCGGCCAAATTCTGAAGCGGGATCATCAGGACACATCATCAACTCGGGAAGTTGAAAATGACCCCCCTTTATTTCGCAATCGTCTGCGGACTGTTGTCGATCGTCTATGCCATCTGGGCCTCGCGCTCGGTCATGAGCGCAGACGCCGGTAACGCTCGCATGCAGGAAATCGCTTCTGCAATTCAAGAAGGCGCACAAGCCTATTTGTCGCGCCAGTACATGACCATCGCCATCGTTGGCGCTGTTGTTCTCGTCATCGCATGGGCGCTGCTTGGTCCCGTTGCTGCCATCGGCTTCGCAATCGGCGCAATCCTGTCGGGTATCGCAGGTTTCATCGGCATGCTGGTTTCGGTGCGCGCCAATGTGCGCACCGCACAGGCTGCTTCGAAGTCGCTGGCTGGTGGTTTGGACATCGCGTTCAAATCCGGCGCGGTCACCGGCATGCTGGTTGCAGGTCTCGCGCTTTTGGGCGTTGCGGTCTTCTACTGGGTGCTGACTGGCCCGATGGGCCTCGCCAATACCGACCGCACCGTCGTTGACGGCCTCGTGTCGCTTGGCTTTGGCGCTTCGCTTATCTCCATCTTTGCCCGTCTAGGCGGCGGCATCTTCACCAAGGGTGCAGATGTTGGCGGCGATCTCGTCGGTAAAGTGGAAGCTGGTATCCCTGAGGATGACCCCCGTAACCCTGCCACCATCGCAGACAACGTTGGCGACAACGTTGGTGACTGCGCCGGTATGGCGGCTGACCTGTTCGAGACCTATGCGGTCACCGTGGTTGCGACCATGGTTCTTGCATCAATCTTCTTCACAGGTGCTGAAGCTTCGCTGCTGATGCTGCTGCCATTGGTGATCGGCGGCGTTTGCGTGCTGACTTCCATCGTCGGCACGTTTGCTGT
Source organism: Ahrensia sp. R2A130 (assembly GCF_000179775.1). GTDB lineage: Bacteria > Pseudomonadota > Alphaproteobacteria > Rhizobiales > Rhizobiaceae > Pseudahrensia. The sequence goes on along the minus strand of NZ_AEEB01000003.1, from coordinate 595,454 downwards.
GAAACTGGGCTCCAACAACTCCATCATGGGCGCGCTGTACAAAGGCTTCATCGCCTGTGCCGTGCTGTCGGCCATCGCGCTTGGTGCGTTGATGTTCTTCTGGGTTGGTTTCGATACGTCGTTCACCACATCCACGGGCACCACCTTCACCGCTGCTGACCTGTTCTACTGCATGTTGATCGGTCTCATCATCACTGGCCTCATCATCTGGGTGACGGAATATTACACGGGCGTCGAATACCGCCCGGTGCGTTCCATCTCGCAGGCATCGGTTACGGGCCACGGCACGAACGTGATCCAGGGTTTGGCTATCTCGCTCGAAGCGACTGCGATTCCTGCGATCATCATCATCGTCGGTATCCTTTCGACACACGCTCTGGCCGGTCTGTTTGGTATCGCGATCACCGTGACTGCCATGTTGGCTGTTGCCGGTTTCGTGGTGGCGCTCGACGCTTTCGGTCCCGTGACCGATAACGCCGGTGGTATCGCTGAAATGGCTGAACTGCCCGCAGAAGTACGCGCCACGACGGATGCGCTCGATGCAGTTGGTAACACGACCAAAGCTGTCACCAAGGGTTACGCGATTGGTTCCGCCGGTCTCGGTGCGCTGGTGCTGTTTGCAGCCTATACAGAAGACCTGAAGTTCTTTGCTTCAACCGCTCAGGAAGGCTCGGTCTTCTTCGGCATCAACGCTGACACTCTGTTCAACCTGTCGAACCCCTACGTAGTGTCCGGCCTGTTGTTCGGTGGCCTGCTGCCGTTCCTGTTCGGTGGCATGTCCATGACTGCTGTCGGCCGCGCTGCCGGTTCGATCGTTGAAGAGGTGCGTCGCCAGTTCAAGGCTGATCCGGGCATCATGGCCGGTACGTCGAAGCCCGACTATGCCCGTGGCGTCGACATCCTGACCAAAGCTGCGATCAAGGAAATGATCCTGCCATCGCTGCTGCCGGTTCTTTCGCCGATCTTCGTCTATTTCGCGGTCTCCGCGATCTCGACACCGGCCAACGCATTCGCTGCTCTTGGCGCGATGCTGCTGGGTGTGATCGTGACCGGCTTCTACGTGGCTGTTTCAATGACCGCCGGTGGCGGTGCCTGGGATAACGCCAAGAAGTCCTTTGAAGATGGTTTCATCGACAAAGACGGCGTGAAGCACGAAAAAGGTAGCGACGCGCATAAAGCGTCCGTGACCGGCGACACCGTTGGTGATCCCTACAAGGACACCGCTGGTCCAGCTGTGAACCCGATGATCAAGATCACGAACATCGTGGCGTTGCTGCTTCTCGCAGTTCTCGCACACTAACCTGTGTCAGCCCGGCCTCTCATTGAGGTCGGGCAGTTCACAAACAAAAAGGCCCGCGAACCGTTCTGGTTCGCGGGCTTTTTTGTTGTGCTTAGTAGCGCTAGCGGCCGAGAACGTTGCCCGGGTTGATAGAGCCTGCCGCGTTCAGAAGCTGTCCGACGAATGACAGTTCCTTGCCTCCGGTTGGTGTGACGCGACCGATGAAGTCGAACACTTTGCCGTCTTTCAGGCCGTAATTGGCGATCTGCTCCACCTGATCATTCTGGTCCATGTTCACAGCCAACACGCGCTGGTCGACGACCTGCGCTGCAAGGAATGCCACCGGGCGCTCCTTGCGTTGCGAGATGTAGTAGAATGTCTCGGTGCCGTCAGGCTCGGTCTGTGTCGTGGACGGTGTTCCCAGCGTTAGCAGAACCTGTTCGCGGGACGAGCCTTCAGGGACGAGGGCCAGCGCTTGATCGTTCACCTGATAGCCGTGGGTGTAGACCTGCCGACTAGGGTTACAGGCGGTCAGGGCGAGACTGACGGTCAGCGTTGCCAGCACCAGTGTAGCGCTTGCGGTTTTGCTTCGTTTCATGGTCATTTTCCCACTTCAATGCCCGGTTTAGACAGGTTTAGGCAGATTCAAACAGGGGCCGACAAAACGACCCTTTGAGATAGTACGCGGCGCGACCTATATCACACCAAAGCGCATACCACCTGTTTGGCGTAGCGCAGTTGAAATACTTCTAACGGACCCTGCCGCCATGTTCAAAGCCCTGATGGGCCTCGCTTCGAGGCACAAAGCGCCGCCCCGCCATGCAGACCGCCTTTATGGCGCGGTTGTGGCGCGCGCCCGAGATCCGTTGTTTTTCGCAAGATATGACGTTCCAGACACATTTGACGGGCGTTTCGAATCGCTGGTGTTGCATCTTTTCCTGCTGCACCACCGGTTGAAGGATGGATCGGATAAAGTGCGTTCTGTTTCTCAGGGCGTTTTTGACGCCTTTATCGATGACATTGATGCGTCTCTTCGCGAGGCAGGTGTGGGCGACCAGACGGTGCCCAAGCGCATCAATAAGATGACCCGCGTTTTTTACGGCCGCACAGGGGCAATCGAAGAAGCAATTGCTGCTGATGATCCGTTGCAGGAGATGGCAGCGATGGTGGCCAGGAACGTGCGACCGGATGAAGACGTAATAAGTGAAGCTGACCGTGCGTTGGCCGCATATTTGCTCGCGGGCGTCGAGAAACTGGCCGCGATGAATGAAGACGATATATTGGGCAGTTCCGACCCTTGGCCCCCGATACAGCAGGAGAGAGCAGCATGAGCGATTTGCCATTTTCCGTTCCGGTGAACGTGCGCACGCTTCCCAGCCGTGGCCGTGTCGAGGACTTCACCGCCGATGACGACCAACGTGCCGCAATTGCCGAAGATCAGGGGCTGATCGAGGTCAAAAGCTTCCACGGCTTTGCAACCGTAACGCCGTGGAAAAAAGACGGTGTGATGGTGCAGGGCAAGGTGCGGGGTAACCTCGTTCAGGCCTGCGCTGTGTCTGGTGATCCACTGACCGCAGACCTTGATGAAGAGTTCAATGCCGTATTTGCGCCGGAAGGCAGTGTGCTGCTGAAACCCAAGCTCGACGTCGATGGCGAGATCATTCTTGATCCGGAAGGCGATGATCCGCCGGAACCGTTCACCGGAGATTCGATTGATTTGGCAGAGGTCTGGTTGGAGTTTCTCGCGTTGAGCATCGACCCGTTTGCCCGCATTGAAGGTGCAGAACTGGACCAAGAAGAAGCTAAAACTGGCGAAACTTCTCCCTTTGCCGCATTGGCCGCTTTGAAAGAAAAATGACCAACCCACGTCTTATATGAGCCTTCTATTGGCCTTGGTGGACCGATATGCGAAAGCGAACCTCGCTTTTGCCCGTCTGCCCGGCGCGCCTGAACTACGATCTGGAGCATCATGACATCCAACAAGACCATTCGCGTCGCCCTCGATGTTATGGGCGGCGACCACGGGCCTGAAATTGTGCTGGAAGGTGCCGAGCTTTCGCGCCGTCGTTATCCTGAAATCCGTTACATGCTGTTCGGTGAAGCTGAAAGCGTTCTGCCGGTGCTGGAGAAGTATCCGCGCCTGAAGGAAGAGAGCACATTCCATCCTTGCGAAATGTCCGTGCCGATGGACATGAAGCCTAGTCAGGCGTTGCGGCAGGGCCGCAAGAAGTCCGGCATGTGGATGGGTTTGGAAGCCGTGAAAGCTGGGGAAGCCGATGTGATGGTTTCCGCCGGCAACACCGGTGCGTTGATGGCGATGTCGAAATTCTGCCTGCGCATGATGGACGGGATCGAGCGGCCTGCGCTGGCGGCAGTTTGGCCCAACCAGCAGGGCGAGAGCATCGTGCTTGACGTTGGTGCAACCATTGGTGCCGAGGCTGATACGCTGGTTGACTACGCGCTCATGGGCTCTGCCATGGCGCGGGCTTTGTTTTCGATGGAGCGTCCACGCGTTGGTCTGCTGAATATCGGTGTTGAAGAGGTCAAAGGCCTTGAAGAAATTCGCACCGCCGGTGCCCGCCTTCGTGAACTCGATATGGGCAATATGCACTATGCCGGTTTCGTCGAGGGTGATGATCTCGGCAAGGGCGGCGTCGATGTCGTCGTAACCGAAGGCTTTACGGGCAACATTGCGCTTAAAAGCGCGGAGGGCACCGCAAAGCAAGTCGGGCAATATCTACGCGACGCCATGAGCCGCACGTGGATGGCCAAACTTGGCTACATCCTTGCCAAAGGTGCATTTGAACATCTGCGCCAGAAGATGGACCCGCGGAAGGTCAACGGTGCAGTGTTTTTGGGCCTCAATGGTATCGTCATCAAAAGCCACGGTGGTACGGACGGTATAGGCATCGCCAGTGCCATTGATGTGGGGCACAATATGGTGCGCAATGATTTGCAGGCGAAAATTGCCGATGATCTCGAACGTGCCCGTTTTGGTGAAGAGCAGCCGGACACTGAGATGCAAGAAGCAGAAACGCCAGAAACCGCCGAAGGTGTCGCTGAACAGCCGGTCACGGTAATTGAGCCTAAAGCGGAAACGCTACAGCAGCCGGGTGAAGCAGACGCAGGAGAAAAAACATGATCCGCTCCATTATCGTCGGTTCAGGCGCTGCCAAACCCCGTAACGTCGTCACCAACGCGGAACTCGAAAAGCGCGTTGAAACGTCTGACGAATGGATTCGCCAGCGCACTGGCATCGAGCAGCGCTGGATTGCTGAAGACGATGAGACGACGGCGTCTCTTGGCGAAAATGCAGCCCGCGCTGCCTTGAAAGATGCCGATCTGACGCCGGACGATATCGATCTCATTATTTTGGCGACTTCGACGCCCAACAACACATTCCCCGCATCAGCTGTCGAAATTCAGAACCGCCTTGGCATGACGCACGGCGCGGCCTTCGACATGCAGGCCGTTTGTTCGGGCTTCGTCTATGCGCTCACAACTGCCGACGCCTTCATTCAGGCTGGACAAGCAAAGCGGGTTTTGGTGATCGGCTCGGAAACCTTTTCTCGCATTCTCGACTGGGAAGACCGCACCACATGCGTCTTGTTTGGTGATGGGGCAGGGGCCGTGGTGGTGGAACGCGGCGATGGCGTTGGCATGTCTAATGATCGCGGCATCCTGACCAGCCACTTGCGTTCGGACGGCTCTCATAAGGACAAGCTCTTCGTGGATGGTGGACCTTCGACTACCGGCACCGTGGGGCATCTGCGGATGCAGGGCCGCGATGTATTCAAACATGCCGTGGCAATGATCACAGATGTGATCGAAGATGCTTTCTCTGCTACCGGACTGAACGCTGATGACATCGACTGGTTCATCCCGCACCAGGCCAATAAACGCATCATTGATGCCTCCGCCAAGAAGTTGAATATCGCGCCTGAAAAGGTTGTGATGACGGTGGCCGAACACGGCAACACGTCAGCAGCGTCGATTCCCCAAGCCATCGACGTTGCCGTGCGCGACGGGCGCTTAAAAAAGGGCGATCTGGTGTTGCTTGAAGCCATGGGCGGCGGGTTCACATGGGGTGCGGTGCTGGTTCGCTGGTAGGTCTCGCGCCCAATAGAAAAATTCTATCGGGCTTTTTGACGCTGGCTCCTGCGAAAGTGTAAAGCTGGATTGACGCTTTCGACCGTCACCACTAACTTATACTTGGAATGTACGAGAGGGGCGCCGGCACAGCGCTCTCACCGGGAGCTTGAATTAGCAATGTCGGAAAAAACACTCACGCGAGCAGATTTGGCTGAGGCGGTTTACCGCAAAGTCGGACTTTCACGTCTGGAATCATCTAAATTGGTTGAGGCCGTTCTTGAAGAAATCTGCCAGGCAGCAGTTGATGGCGAATCCATCAAACTGTCATCTTTCGGCACGTTTGCGGTTCGCTCAAAGAATGAACGCGTCGGCCGTAACCCCAAAACCGGTGAAGAGGTGCCTATCACCAGCCGCCGCGTCATGGTGTTCAAGCCGTCCAACATTCTGAAATCCCGCGTTCTTGATGATCACAAGGCACGTTCTGACGGCAAAAAGTGACGGTGAGCGCGGCACTTGCGTCGCGCCTATGAGGTTCTAGTCTAAGCGGGGACCGAATCGAACCGGATGCACCTGCCATGGCTGATCAGGCTAAAAGCCCCGATGCGTTCAAAACTATCTCCGAAGTCGCAGAAGATCTCGATCTTCCGCAACACGTGCTTCGTTTTTGGGAGACGCGCTTCAAACAGGTGAAGCCGATGAAGCGCGGCGGTGGTCGTCGCTACTATCGCCCGGAAGATGTGTCGCTGCTCAAGGGCATTCGTTTTCTGCTCTATGCGCAAGGTTACACCATCAAAGGTGTGCAGCGTATTTTGAAGGAACAAGGCAGCCGTGCGGTCATCTCTGCACCAGAGGGGGGCTTTGCGCTTGCCACTGATACTCCGCAAAAGTCTGCTGTTTCCATCTCGGAAATTACCCGTGGCGAAACCGGAGCCGGTGCTTCTGCATCAGGAATGCGGGAGAGCCTGCAGGGCGCGCTTTCAGAACTGCTGGAATGCAAGCGCCTACTGGATCAGGTGCGTTAAATCCGGCTTGATTTGATGCTGCGCGTTGCGTAGGAACCGCGACAGTCGGAGTATGGCGCAGTCCGGTAGCGCACTCGCCTGGGGGGCGAGGGGTCGTAGGTTCGAATCCTGCTACTCCGACCATTTTGCTCGGTGGATGACTGAGTTTCCGAACACATACCGAGCGAACCTACGATTCTTTTTTCGCATCGCTGTGCGACGGCGGGGTTCGTATCCTTTGCCTCGGACTACTTTTAGGCTCTAGATGATAGAGGGCTTAGGGATTTCCAAATTCGCTTGGAGTTTCGGGAATTGCGGTGATATTTTCGAAAAGTAACGCGAATTTTCCCGAATTATAGCGTGCCTTCTGCGAGATATTTCCGCTCCAGCGCCATGCAGCCCCAGATGATGCCGATGAGCAGATACACGTGGCGCCAGTGGTCTAGGTCGATGACCCAGCCGACGAAAATGTGTCCGAGGAACACGCACCATGCGGCTTGCAAATAGGGCTGCCACGGGCGGCGTCGACCGAGCAGGGCAGCGCCACCAACGATGGTGATGAGCGTCATGAACATCCACGCTATGAACCCAAGCCAGCCATAGGCCATCAGCGATTTGACGTAGATGTTGTGGGTGTCTTCGCCGAGGAGGAGACCGAATTCGAGCGGACCGATGCCCAGCGGATTGACCAATGCCCATTCGAAACCGATGGCGTGGCGGGCAAAGCGCCCCAAACGCACGCCGTCATAGTCCTGCACGACCTTCGCACGTTGGGAAAACATGTCCGAGACCGTATCGAATTGCAGTGCGACGACCAAAAGTAGAATGACGGACGCCAGACCAAGAGCACCAAGAACAACAAGGCGCACTTTGGTTCGTGGGTCAGGTGCTGTCATCAGCAATACGACGAAAAACGCAGCACTTGAGAAAACGGTCAGGCCCCATGCGGCACGGGAGAATGACAAGAACAGGCCTGCAAGCAGGACCAGCAGCAATGCGGCGCGGACCGGTGCCAGCGAAATGGAACGAAACAGTAGGCCGTAGAGAAGGTAAAGCGTCGGCAAAACGAGGAACGGGCCAAAGACATTAGGGTCCTGAAAAGCTCCTTTGGCGCGATCGTAGAGCGTGAAAAGTTCCGCACCTGGAAATGCGCCGAAATAGCCTGCCACACCTAAAAATGAAGAGATCACCGCTCCCAGAACATATCCACGCATCAGCGGACGCAGACGGCCGGAATCGTTGTGGATCACCGCGCACCAGAACACCGACGTTAGGCCAAGAAACAGCGATACGGCGAGGTAAAGAGGAATGCCTTTCCAGTCGCCCATGGTGAACATGGACAGCAGACCGCCGAAATTGAAGAACACCCAAACACCAGCCAGCGCGACCGCCAGACGACCGAAGGTCATGCCTGCCAGCACATAAAGTGCCATCAACAGCAGTAGGAACAGTTCGTAAGGCGCAGGTTCACGAATGACAAAGCCGCCCAGAAGGGCGGCCAGTCCGATGGCAAATGTATCGAGGCGCGAGAGTATCGGATCACGCGTGCGGGGAGGGGCAGTGTTAACGGCGGGCCTGCCCGCTGCGCTATACCCGTCAGCGCTCGCGTAAGGGGTAGCCGTGGCGCTCAATATGCATTCTCGGTGTTCAGAAGTTTGATCGGCGTGATGATGCAGATGTAGAGGTCGAAGAGCACGGACCAGTTCTCAATGTAATAGAGATCGTGCTCCACACGTTTCTGGATTTTTTCGGGATTATCGACCTCACCGCGCCAGCCATTCACCTGCGCCCAACCGGTAACGCCCGGCTTCACCTTGTGACGACCGAAATAGCCGTCAACCACTTCGTCCCAGAGTTTGTTTTCCGTGTGGGCATTCACCGCGTGGGGGCGGGGGCCGACAAGGGATAGCTCGCCGCGCAGCACGTTAACGAGTTGCGGCAGTTCGTCGATGGACGATTTGCGGATGAACCGACCAACGCTGGTGACGCGTGGATCGTTTTTGGTAACGACCTTTTTGGCAGCGACATCAGCCTGATCGACATACATCGAGCGAAATTTCAGAACGTCGATGACCTCGTTGTTGAAGCCAAAACGCTTCTGTCGGAAGATCACCGGGCCTTTGGAGTTCGCCTTGATGGCGATAGCCGTCACCAGCATGACGGGCGACAGGGCGATCAATCCGAATATCGAGAATACAATGTCGAACGTGCGCTTCATCACCGAATCCCAGTCGGCAATTGGCTTATCGAACACGTCGAGAAACGGCACTGAACCCACATAGCTATAGGCACGGGGGCGGAAGCGCAGCTTGTTGGTGTGGGCCGACAGACGGATGTCCACCGGTAGCACCCAAAGCTGTTTCAGCATGGCCAGCACGCGGCTTTCCGCAGTGATGGGAAGTGATACGATGAGCATGTCGATGCGGGCGCGGCGACCAAATTCAACCAGTTCGGAAATCGTTCCCAGCTTGGGATAGCCAGCGACCATCGGTGGCGAGCGGTCGCTGTTGCGATCATCAAAGATACCGCAGATGCGGATGTCATTATGGGGCTGCGCTTCAAGGCTGGAAATCAGATCGCCAGCGTTCTCACCACCACCAACGATGACAGCGCGGCGTTCAAGGCGACCATCGCGTGTCCAGCGGCGAATGACGTTGGATACGACAAGACGGGACAGGATGAACCAGCCGAAACCTGCCAGATACATCGACCCGAACCAGACGCGGGAAAAGTCCAAAGACATGCGCATGAAGAAGGCAGAGAGCGTGAACATGGCAAAGACTGCAGTCCACACCATGAAGAAGCGCCCGAACTGGCGCATATGTGTCCGTAGTGATGCGACTTGGTAGCAATCAACGGCTTGAAGACCGGTGACGGTGAGCAAGCCCAACAGCACGACGGTGACGGCGTAGTTCCAGCGGAAACCGTCGATTGGCACGACATAAACGAATGTGATCGCGAGACCGATAGCTGAGATCATCAGCACATCAATAAGGCGTATCCACGCGGCGACCGCAAAAGGCGATACGGAATTCTGGGCAAACTGCGCTGCAACCTGTTCGGCGCGGTGCGACAGCTTTGCTGAATTGCGCGGCGCAGAACCTCCTTCTTGCGCCATCATGTTCGCTCGACTGAACGTGGCCTTTGGATCGTGATCTTCTGCAAGTATGTCGTTCATGTGGAACTGCCCATCCCGGAGTTAATCTGCGCAATTTGCGCTTGATTGAACTTACGACGTCCATATTTCCGAAAGGTTTCACCAGTCGTACACACACGCCCGTTTGATGCGATTAGTGCGTTGTATGGCGAATAGGGTTAATCAGCTGTCCATCGCGGCTTCGTAGGCTTTCATTACGTCGGCAGCCATAACGCTGGAGCTGTGCCGGTCGTGAACCAGTTGCGCCAGTTCTTCAGGGTCGGGCAGTTTCAGGCTACCTTCCAAGTGGCGGATCATGGTCTTTGCCATTTCCTGCGGATCGCCTGCGGGAATGAGATGCCCGTCAAATGGCGTCAGAATTTCCGGAATGCCGCCAACGCGGGTGGCCAACAGCGGAATTTGAGCGGCCAGCGCTTCCAGTACGATGTAAGGCATGCTTTCCGCACGGGATGGAACAACCAGCGTTTTGCCAAGCGGGAAAGCAACGCGTGCAGGCATTGGGTCGAAGAAACGGGTTTCCACTTGCGGAGCCAAGCCTGCTGCCACCTGTTTATAGCGCTCAAGATCCGGACCATCACCGACCAGTGTTGCGGTGATCTTCTTATTCAGTCGCTCGGCCACGATGGGTAGTGCATCGAGAAAAACGTCCACGCCCTTCAGATCGCGCATCATGCCGATATAGAGAAGGTCGCTCGCATCTTCAGCGGGTTTTATGTGCTCGAATTCCGGTTCGGTTATGCCGTTGCGGACGATGGAGTAGGAGGTGGTAAGGTTTGGAACCTTTGCGAGATAGCCGTCCTGTTCGTATTCACAAACGAAGACGAGGCGATCTGTGAAGCGCTCCAGCAGCCGTTCCAACGTGCCGTAAACACGGCCCGACATCGTTTTGGTGTCGTAATGCACTGAGCCACCATGCGGGCAATAAAGCCGCGCAGGCTTACGGCTACGCCAACCCAAAACGGAACCGATGAGCCGTGCATACGCCCCGCCCTTTGCGCCGTGGGAGTGCAGAATATCGAGATCCATCGACCGCAACAGACGGGTAAGCTGAAACATCACCTTGAGATCGGATGGTGAAATAGCGCGATCCATGGTGACGCGATGTAGACCGAGATCGAGATCGGACTCCAACTGCGCCATCATCTTTTCTTCGAACTCACCGCCGGTGTTGTCATCACAAATGACGCCAACCCGATGGCCCGCCGCTTTCTGTTCAGCGATGAGGTCGCGGACATGGCGGAAAATGCCACCGACGGGAGATCGGAAGCAGTGAACGATAGCAAGTGACTGGCTCATGGGCGCGATCAGAACAGGCGTTCGCGGGCGAAAATTGTATCACCCGGCATGATGGGGTCGGTGATTGGTACGCGACCAGTAATGACCTTGCCATTGATCTGGCGTGTGAGATCGACCGTCTTCTGGTGCGCGCGTGCGGAGAAGCCACCGGCGACGGCGACAGCGTTTTGCACGGTCATTCCAGGCACATAGGTATATTGTCCGGCGGCGCCTACTTCACCCATGATGAAGAAAGGACGGTAGCGTTCTACTTCCACCGACACATCAGGATCGCGTATGTAATCGGCAGCCAATGCGGTGGCGATGGATTTTTCGATCTGCTTCACAGTGCGGCCGCGAGCGGGCACTGCGCCGACAAGCGGGAAGGCGATATAGCCTGCCTTATCGACGCTGTAGCTGTTGGTAAGGTCGGTTTGTTCAAACACGGTGATGCGCATGCGGTCGCCACTGTCCAGGCGATACGGCTGTTGCAGCACTTTGTGCATGGCGGGTGGTGGTGGGGTGTATGACTTGGCGCAGGACGCCAGCAATGGGGCGCTAACGGCAATTCCAAACAGGGAAACGAACGCACGACGGTTCATCATCATTCACCACTCAAAACATAAGGTGCTGCCAACGGGGCAAAGCACAACTCGGTACTAAGGCGACTAAACGCCACTATGGTTAAGCTCGGGTAAAGGATGGCAACACCGCGAAACGTTTGATGTCGGTGACGAGAAAGACCAACCGTGCGCGCTACTCTTAACGCTCTGGTTACCATGAAATGAGAATGTCGCCCGGCGTATAATGTATGGAAATCCTCGCGATGAGCGGCCAGCACGAACTCACCAAAGATGTAGATGTCGACCTTGCAGGCATCTTCTCCAGCATATGGAGGCACAAGGGCAAACTGCTTTTGGCCGCCACGTTGGCCACGGTGCTCGCCTATTTCGTGTTGCAAACAATCGATCCGAAATACAAAGCCAGCGCACGCATTCTGATTAAGCAGAACGAACAGGTGCTGGGTGCGCCTACCGGGCAGACGCCGCAGCAAACGACTGATCGCTTTGATGAATCGGGTATGGCCAGTCAGGTGGAGTTGCTGCGCTCACCGGAACTTATCCGCGGCGTTGCCGAAAAGCTTTCCATGCAACAGCGCGAAGTGCTGGCGGGCGACGGTGGCGTGTCTGCGCCCAAGCGAATTTTGCAGATGCTGGGCTTGGTCAGCGATACCAGCAACGTGACGCAGGAAGATCGTCTCTACGAGGCTTTCGATGATAATCTCGTTGTGTACCAGGCGGAGCGTGCGCGTGTTGTCGTGGTTGAATTCACGTCCACAGACCGCAAATTGGCGGCTGAAATTCCCAACCTCATTTCGCGCGAATATCTTGTGTTGCAGGAAAAGCTTGCCCGTGGTGTTGGCCAGGACGAACTGGAATTGCTGAAGCCTGAAGTTGACGCACTGCGCACAGCTGTTCGTGAAGCTGATGGCAAAGTTGCTGATTTCAGAGAGAATTTCGACATTCTTGATGGTGCCGGCACAGGTACATTGGCAACGCAGGAACTGTCTGAACTAGCCACCGAGCTTGGCCGTGTACGTGCCCAGCGGTCGCAGGCTGAAGCTGATGCGAACGCGGTCTCCCGCGCTGTGCAGTCCGGTCAGCTGGACAATGCCAGTTCTGTTCTCAACTCGCCGCTGATCCAGCGCCTGCGGGAGCAGCAGGTTTCGTTGAACGGACAATTGGCGGAACGTTCCACAACGCTGCTGGCTCGTCATCCGGTGATCCAGCGGCTTCAGTCGCAGATTTCTAACCTCAATTCCCAGATCGGTCGTGAGGCCCGCAAAATTCAACGCAGTTTGCAGGAAAACGTCCGTACCGCGCGTTCGCGTGAACAGGCGCTTGTCCAACAGCGCAATACTTTGAAATCGGAGTCCGGTCGCGTCGGTCGCCGTCAGGTTGAGCTTGCAGAATTGCAGCGCGATGCAGATGCCAAACGCCAACAGTTGAACGCTTACTTGTTGTCCTATCAGGAAGCGCAGGCCCGCACGGCGCGTGAATATGTACCGGTGGATGCCTTCATTTTCGCAAGCGCGAACCCGCCGTCGCAGTCTTTCTTTCCAAAGGTCCTGCCCATTCTGGCAGGCACATTCTTCGGTGTTCTGTTGCTTGGCGCAATGGTGACGCTGGCCGGTGCAATCCTTACCGCGCCCGCAGCCGGGCAAACTGCGGCTCCCGCTCGTGTCGAGCCCGATACGGCTGCGCATTTGCAAAGCTACGCATCTGCAAAGCCAGCACCTTACGAACCGCAAACACAGGAACGGCGCGTCTTTACGCCAGCTATTGAAGCCGCCAAACGAGCGGCAAGCGTAATTTCGCCACTGCGCAGCGTTGATGCACCTTCCATGTCGCCGGAAGAACCGGTTGCCGGGAACGCTCTTTATCCGGGTATGACCGCAAATGATGCTGCATCAGCTTCTTTCCAACCGCGCTCCAACGCTGTTGCTGCTGCGACCGAACACTTGCTGCAGATCGGTGCCAAGCGCGTTGTCGTCGTCCCGGATGAACCCGGCAATGATGGGCGTGCAACAATGACGCTCGCCCGCCAGCTTGCCGAACGCGGTGCGCGTGTCGTGCTGGTCGATATGACGGAGGAGGGACACGCTTCCCAATCCATGCTGGGATCGCGGGACACTGCCGGTATTGGCGAACTCATCACTGAAGGTTGTGACCTTGGTGAAGCGCTGCACCGCGATACAGGTTCGCGGGTTCATGTGATCCCGATAGGTCGTGTTGCCGCGTCCGCTTCACCGCAGACCGCGTCTAAACTTGCCGCTGTTCTGGGCGCGCTACGCCATTCCTACGACTACGTGGTCGTGGATCGCGGCATGACGGAACTGGTCGGTCTTGACCGTGTGTTCGATAATGACACCGTGGTGGTGATCTCGTCGCAGCGTGACATCGAGACGGCCAAACGCTTGCACGATATTCTGCTGCGTGGCGGTTATGGCGATGCAATGATTATGTCTGGCAACGCTGTAGGCCAGATGGATGCAGATCGTCCGTTGCAGCGGGCGTAACGTCTAAACGCGGCCGTAAAGACGAGCGCGCAGGCGTTTTCCTGCTGTCCATAATTTCGGGTTGGAGCGCATCAGGCGCTTGGCAAACAGTTTCGCTTGCACATAGCTTGTGTAGCCCAACGCGGTGCGTTTTAGCGCAATGTTGGTCTCAAACATCGCCAAACGCTGGTCGCACCACGATGTCTTGTAACGCTCTTCGCCACGACCAAGGTCGAACGTATGCAGGCCGCGTTTCACGCAGTCTTCGATCACCAGATAGATCAGCATTTCGCCAGGTGAAATGGCTGTATATGCATCGTCAGCTATGGCGGTAAAACAGCCGTGGAATTGACCGTTTAGAATGCCGCCTGCAAACACCGCGCGAAGCTCGCCGTCGATCTCCAGCCCGTAAATCAAAAGTGCCGGTTCGTCCTGCCCAAGGCTGGCGGTTGCCAGTTCGCGAAAGAACGGCACCACGCCTTCGTTTTCAAATGTGTTCCAAATGCCGGCTTTGTCGAAGCGCTTTGCGGTCAAATCCATGGCGGTGTCCATGAACCAGTTCACTTCGTCCGGTGTGGAAGCGATGCGGAGATGACCGCCGCCGACGCTTTTCAACTTGTTGGTTTGCGAACGGAATTTCTTGCGTTTGCGCGAACCGTTGCGCCGGTTAAGGGCCGCGTCAAAACCACCTTCCAGTGAAAGCGCGTAGCCAAGATTGTGAGATTCCTGCCAGCGCAACAGCGCGAACGGATTGGTTGTCGCGTCCCAACTTACCGGTTGGCAGCAAAATTCCAACACGTCGACCGGGGCCAGTAAGTCGGCCATTTCCGCCACCAAAGCCTTCATGTCTGCGGAGGTAAGGCGTGGGATCAGGTCTTTATCAAACAGGCCCATACAGAAGTTGGAATGGGTGTCAGAGAGATAGCTGACCATGCGGTAGATACCGCGCCGATAGATGCTGAGAGGTAGAATGAACAGCACTTCGCCGCGCTTGCGCCCCACGACAATGCGCGGGTCCATCTTCGCGCCCCGGCCAGCATGTCGCGACCATGATTCAACCCAGTCATAGCTTTGATAAAGAGACGATGGCGCACGGGAGACGATATCGTCCCATTCATCGCGAAGACCTGCCATATCGTCATAGACGCTCAGCTCAATTGTGCCGGTGGCTGCGAGGTCGAGTTTGCTCTTTGCTAGCGGAACAGGCGCACCCGCTGCTGCGGGCACGACGTCATGCGCTGCCAGACTAGTGGCAAAGCGTGCTTTGGCATCTCGTTTCAAAATGGCGCTCCCCACCAAATGGCCTCGTCTTTATCGCAGGATTATTTCAACATTTAGCCTTTAGCCATTGATCGTTCCTTTCGATGTTCGAGAAACGGTTGTCATGATTAACGCAAAGACCAAACGCACACGGCAGATCCTTGCGGGCCTTCATATGACCGGTTTGGACAAGCTTTATCAGCAGTTTGAGAACGAACTCGGTATCATTGTGACGCTGCATCATGTGGCGCCACCTGAGACGAAGGCTTTCGATCCCAACGCATTGCTGACAGTGACGCCGGACTTTCTTGATGCCGCTATTGGACTGTTGAAGGCGAGGGGCTTCGATATCGTTGATCTTGATGAAGCCTCACGTCGCATTGTCGAACCCAAGCGCGGTCGCAGATTTGCAGTGCTGACATTTGATGACGGCTACAGGGACAATCTCGTCCACGCGAAACCCGTTTTGAACGGACACGAGGTTCCCTACACGATATTCATCGCGCCCAATCTGGTGGATGGTTCGGCCTGCATATGGTGGGAGGCAATCGACCAGGTCGTGGCATCGCGCGACAATCTGATGGTTCAAATGGATGGCCGCAACGAATTACTGGATTGCAGCACAACCGAAGCAAAGTATCGCAGCTACGATATATTGCTGGATTGGCTGACAAAGCGCGTGGACGAGGCCGATGTTCAGGCCCGTATCTGCGAACTTTGTACGTTGAATAAAATGGACGCGGCCCAACTAACCCGCGATCAGATTATGTCATGGGATGAGTTGCATGAGATCGAGGCTGATCCAAAATGCACACTCGGTGCGCATACGATGAACCACGCGGCGGTGGCGCGCCTCAAGCCGGAATCCGCGCTTGCTGAAATGGTTCAAAGTGCGACAGTTTTGGAAGCGCATTTCGGCAAGCGCCCACGCCATTTTGCCTATCCCTATGGATATAGAGAGGCCGCTGCGGGAAGAGATTTTGAGTTGGCGCGTGAAGCTGGTTTTACAACTGCGGTAACGACGCGCCCCGGCCTGCTTTACCCGCAGCACAACGATCACATGACCGCACTTCCGCGCGTTTCGGCCAATGGGTTGTTTCAGAAAATGCGGTATTTCGGGCCGTTGACCACCGGTTTGCCGACGTTGCTCAATCGCCGTGGGCGCAGGCTGGATGTCGCTTAATCTGGTTTAAACGCTTTCGGTGCTCATCCATTTGATGATGACCATGGCCGGTAGCACCCATAGAAAGCCGCTAAAGCCAAAATAGAGCATGTGCGCCCACCACGGAGCCGCTGCCAATGTGGCAGATGCGATAGCAACCGCGACTAGTGAATAGACGCAAACCAGAATTACGATCAAAAACATGCCGATCATTTTCTTGGCCCGAAGGGGCAGGGTGGTGCGCATGGTGGTCGCCTTTAGTTGGCCAGTGTCTTGGAAGTTGACATAGAGCGCCATGACCAACCGTGCCAGCCCTATAAGGGTGCGACAGATGGCTTCCACGACCCAATCAGCCCTTTACACAAGCTGATCGCGACGACACATGAGGTCCGTATCGTTCTTGAACCTGAGATGACCCGTGGAAAGTGCCCTGACCGCACCTGCTGATCCCCACCGCGCCGTTCGCCTTTGGCTTATGTTTGTGGCGTTTTTGATCGTCGTGATGGTGCTTGTTGGCGGCGCGACGCGGCTAACGGACTCTGGCCTTTCCATCACCCAGTGGGAGCCGATCAAAGGGTTTCTGCCGCCGCTCACGGCTGAAAAATGGGCGTCCGAATTTCTCGAATACCAGCAGACAGACGAGTTCAAACAGGTCAACAGCGCTATGACGCTGAGTGAATTCGAGTTCATCTACTGGTGGGAATGGGGTCACCGTTTTCTGGGGCGTTTGATCGGTTTGGCGGTGCTTATTCCGATGATCGTGTTTTGGGCTGCCGGCCGTTTGCCGGGTCGCCTCAAGGGCGGCGCACTGGCCGTGTTCTTCGGCGTTTGCCTGCAAGGTGCCATTGGCTGGTGGATGGTGAAGTCGGGCCTCGTTGATCGGGTGGATGTTTCGCAGGTGCGCCTTGCAGTTCACCTGACCATGGCCTGCCTGCTGCTGGCGTTGGTGCTGTGGTTGGCGCGCGGATTGCTACCCCGCCCTGCGCCTCCATTTCCTGCATTGGCTTGGCAAGGTGCGGCGGTATTCGGGTTGGTTTTGGTTCAGATATTTGCTGGTGGCCTTGTCGCCGGTCTTGATGCGGGCATGGCCTATAATTCGTGGCCTGACATGAACGGCGAAGTGCTGCCCGCAGGCGCTTGGGCTATTGATCCGATTTGGAAGAACTTCACCGATAACGCGATCATGACGCAATTCGTCCATCGCGTGACTGCCTATCTGCTTTGGGGCGCGGTTGCGCTTCAAGCTGTCTGGATATGGCGCGCGGGCGGAGGCGTGCACACGAAACGGGCCTTTGTGTTGTTTGCTCTAGTGACCGGACAAGCCATGATCGGCATCATCACATTGGTGATGCAGGTGCCTTTGCAATGGGCGCTTCTGCACCAGTTTGGTGGCGTCGTTGTTCTATCCGTTGCGGTCATTCATTGGCGAGCGATGGCTGGTCCTTCGAAGATTACCGCGATTGCATCTTCGCAGAACGGTCCGGCCACGCTACAGCCGGTGCATGACAACGCCTGACCGCCCCTTTCTAGACGTCGAATCCAGTATCAGCGGGCAACGCTGGGAAGAGCGCATGAGCCGCACGCAGGCGGGGCAGGCAGAGGCTATGCGCGAGCGCCATTCGATCCCCGAGTTGGTGGCTCGGGTTTTGGCGGCCCGCGATGTGACGGCCGACGAAGCGCTGGGTTTCCTTGACCCGAAACTGCGCGATCTTATGCCAGACCCGTCTCTACTCACCGGAATGGATGCGGCGGCTGATCGTTTGGTTTCCGCAATCGCCGCAAAAGAGCCTGTCGCGGTATTCGGTGATTACGACGTGGACGGCGCAACGTCCTCGGCTTTGCTGGCAGCGTTCCTGCGCAATTTTGATGTGCCGGTGGAAATCTATATTCCTGACCGTATTTTTGAAGGCTACGGCCCTAACGAAAATGCCATTCGCGAACTGGCCGAACGCGGCGCGAAACTGCTGGTGACGGTGGATTGTGGCTCGACTTCCCATGACGCGCTGGCGGTAGCGAAATCGCTCGGTCTCGATGCGGTTGTCCTCGACCATCATCAGGTGGGCGATGAGCTCCCCGACGTTATCGCGCTGGTAAACCCTAACCGGCAGGACGATCTTTCCGGTCAGGGACATTTGTGCGCAGCGGGAGTTGTATTTCTAACGCTCGTGGCGACGCAGCGGGCAATGCGTCAACAGGGAAAACTGCCAACCGATAAGCCGGTCGATCTGATGCAGTCGCTTGATCTCGTGGCGCTCGGTACTGTCTGCGATGTGGTGCCGCTGAAAGGCCTGAACCGCGCCTTTGTAACTCGCGGTATCGAGGTGATGCAAAAACAGCGAAATGTGGGTTTGGCCGCACTCGCCCGTGTTGCACGACAGGACGGACCGGCAGCGCCGTGGCATCTCGGCTTTGTGCTCGGTCCGCGCATCAATGCGGGCGGTCGCATCGGCGATGCTGCTTTGGGCGCGCGGTTGCTCACGACTTCCGATCCGACCGAAGCGGAAGAGATCGCACAGCAATTGGACACGTTGAACGGCGAACGACAGAACATCGAAACGGCCATGTTGGCGCAAGCTATTGACGAGGCCGAGGCAGAAATCGGGTTCAGCGAAGGGCCGTCTGTTCTAGTGACGGAAAGCGACACTTGGCACGCGGGAGTGGTCGGCCTTTTGGCTTCGCGCCTGAAGGATCGTTTCAATCGCCCGACCTTCGCGATTGCTTTTGATGGTCGAGGGCGCGGGCAGGGGTCCGGCCGTTCTATTCCCGGTTGCGATCTTGGCCGTACGGTTCGTGCGGCAGTCGATGAAGGCCTGCTGCTCAAAGGTGGAGGCCACGCCATGGCGGCGGGTATCACCATCGAACGAGATAAGCTGGGCGACTTCCGCGCGTTCATGGAAGAACGCCTCTGCGATGATGTGGCAACGGCGCGCCTGTCCCGCAGCGTTCGCATTGATGGTGCGTTGAGCGCGCGGGGCGCGACCGTAGAGATGTTCGATCAGCTGGCCGCTGCGGGTCCGTTCGGTGCGGGCCACTCGCAACCGTTGCTGGCCTTTCCGCGCCACACGCTGCGCTTTTCAGACGTTGTGGGTAAAGGCCATGTGCGCTTTTCCATTGGTTCGGCTGATGGCGCGGAACTGCGCGGCATCAGCTTTCGCGCGGTGGATACGCCGTTGGGCGATGCGTTGCTGGATGGTCGCGGCAAGGTGATGCATTTTGCGGGAACCTTATCGGCAGATTTCTTTCGCGGCACACGGCGTGTGCAGTTGCGATTGGTCGATGTAGCGCTCGCGCAATGAAGGCGCAAAGCGCATATGTCGCAGAATTTGAGGCATCCACACCCCGCACGAACCGTTAGCCTGCCAGCATGTTGATCGATGCTCAAAACATTCACAAAAGCTTTGCTACGCAGGACGGCCCGCTGCCAGTGTTGCGCGGTGTGGACCTGCAACTCGACAAGGGCGAAACGTTGGCGCTGACCGGCGAAAGTGGCTCCGGTAAAAGCACGCTGCTCTACCTCATTGCAGGGTTGGATAGCGTCGATGACGGCACCATCAGCGTAGCTGGCCGACAGGTGCATGGGTTGGACGATCAGGGTCGTGCGGAATTGCGGCGTGAAACCGTAGGTATCGTTTTCCAACAGTTCAATCTCATTCCCTCACTTACCGTGGGTGACAACCTGACCTTCCATGCGCGCCTTGCCGGTCGTGAAAATGAAGCGTGGACCGCTGAGTTGGCAGAACGTCTGGGTCTGACTGATTTTTTGCGTCGCTACCCCGAACAGCTTTCCGGCGGGCAACAGCAGCGTGTTGCCATTGGCCGCGCTTTGGCCGGGCGACCCAAGGTTGTGCTGGCGGATGAACCCACCGGCAATCTCGATGAAGAAACCGGCGAGCAAGTAGCTCAGCTGTTGCTCGATCTGGTGCGCGATACCGGCGCAGGCCTGCTTGTTGTCACCCATTCGTTGCGTCTTGCTAACCGGCTGAACAAACGTGTGCACCTCGCTAACGGGAAACTCGCTTGATGCGCGGTTTTCAGTCTGCGCTTTCTGCATTGCTGTCCCACTGGCGGCGCAGACCAGGGCAGTTTGTGACGCTGGTTCTGGGTCTATCGCTTGCCACTGCACTTTGGACCGCCGTGCAGGCAATCAATAGCGAGGCGCGCAGCAGCTATGATCGGGCTGCCAATCAGGTTGCCGGTGCTGATCGTGCGACTTTGGAAAAGGCAGACGGTGGCGCGATTTCGATGGGAGATTTCGTCCGCCTTCGCCGCGCGGGTTGGCTTGTAACGACGGTGCTGGAAGGCCGTTTGCAGCGAGGGCGTGTGATCATAAGGATCGTTGGTATAGACCCGCTGACATCCTCTGCCGGACCTTTGAATTTCGAAGGTGGTTCGGCTGAAACCCCTTACGAGATCCAAGATTTTATCGGCCAAAACGGCCTTGCTTTAGCTGCACCGGAAACGATTGCCGAATTGGATGGCGTTCCAAATTTACCGCGCTTAATACCGCAGGAGGGGCTGCCGCCACGAACACTAACTGTGGACATTGCTGCCGCCCAAGCCCTGCTGCAGCGGCCTGATGCGGTGTCCCGTTTGGTGCTGCTTGATCCGCAGCCTGTTGGTGCCGCCCCCTTGGGCGACATCGCGCCCGATCTGACACGAGTGGAACCGCAGACCGGACAGGATCTCGCGCGCCTGACGGACTCGTTCCACCTCAACCTCACCGCGTTCGGGCTGCTCACTTTTGCGGTCGGCCTGTTCATCGTGCACGGCACAATCGGTTTAGCCTTCGAACAACGCCGGGTGATGTTCCGCACGTTGCGGGTGCTCGGCGTGTCGTTGAAGCAGCTCGTGGTTGCGCTGGTGGTCGAACTCGCAGCATTGGCCGTGCTGGCAGGAACGGTGGGCGTGTTGTTGGGATCGGTTTTAGCGACGCTGTTGTTGCCCAACGTCGCCGACACTTTGCGTGATCTTTACGGCGCGCAGGTTTCCGGCAGCCTTGGTTGGCGCGCGGACTGGTGGGCGAGCGGCATCGCAATTGCTTTGTTGGGCACGGCGATTGCCGCTGCAGGCAGCTTGTGGCGCATTCGTTCGATGCCGATATTGGCATCAGCCCAACCGCGCGCTTGGGCTATGGTGTCGTCCAAAACACTGGTGATGCAGGCCGTATCCGGTTTCGTCTTTTTGGGTTTAGCAGCCGTTTTACTCGGCCTCGCAAGCGGCATTGTTGCTGCCTTTATCATCATTGCTCTCGTGCTTGTTGGCAGCGCCTTATTACTGCCGCCGCTTGCAAATCGGTTACTGGATTTTGGTCAATCGTTGGCTCGTCGCGCAGGTGCCGGGGCGACGGCACAGTGGTTCTGGGCGGATACGCGTCAACAGATTCCGGGCCTGTCGCTGGCATTGATGGCGCTGTTACTGGCGCTGGCGGCCAACATAGGTGTTGGCACGATGGTGGGCAGTTTCCGCACGACATTTGTGGGTTGGTTGGACCAGCGATTGGCGGCAGAGTTTTACGTCAACGCGCGTGATGGTCAGCAGGGCGAGAAGCTGAAAATCTGGCTTCAGACGCGCACCGATGCAGTGCTCCCTATTGTTGAAACGGAAGCCACGCTGGACGGGCGCAAGGGCGCAATTTTTGGCGTGGCCAACCACGCGACTTACCGTGATAATTGGCCGTTGCTGGAGCGTACGCCTCAAGTTTGGGATGAGGTCGCGCGGGGTGAGGGTTTGCTGGTGAACGAGCAATTTGCGCGCCGGTCTGGCTTGTCCTTGGGGGACGAAATATCAGCAGCGGGGCTGCCACCCACGCCGATTGCAGGTGTGTATTCCGACTACGGCAACCCCGCGCCGCAGGTCATGGTCGGCCTGTCGAAATTCTCCGCGCTTTTCCCGAATATCCCGCAACAGCGGTTTGGTGTCCGCGTTCCGCCGGAACGGGTCGAGGCTTTGAAGAATGAGATATCTGCTGAATTTGGCATTGAAGAGCGGTCGATGATTGATCAATCAGCTATCAAAGACCTCTCGCTCAGCGTTTTCGAGCGAACGTTCAGGGTGACGGATGCACTTAATGTTCTCACGTTGGCGGTGGCCGGCTTTGCGATCTTCACATCACTGCTCACATTGGCGACCATGCGTGTGCCGCAGCTCGCGCCTGTTTGGGCGTTGGGACTGACGCAGCGGCGGCTGGCCGCGCTCGAACTCGCCCGCACGGCAATACTGGCCCTCGTCACGGTCGTGCTTGCGGTTCCGGTGGGTCTGGCTCTCGCGTGGTTGCTGCTAGCAGTCTTGAATGTGGAAGCGTTCGGTTGGCGTATTCCGATGCAGGTGTTTGTTGGCGATTGGTTGCGGCTGGGTCTGCTGGCGCTGCTTGCCGCGCTTTTGGCGGCAGCAATTCCTGCCCGTCGTATGGCAGCCATGGCGCCTGCCGATCTTGTGAAGGTGTTTAGCCATGAGCGTTAGGTTTCTCGCTGCATTTGCACTGGCATGCTGGCTTCCAGTTGCCGCGCTCGCGCAAGGTTTTGGCGGCCTTGGCACGACCAGCGAAGGCTATGCGGTGCCGTCACCTGACGGCACGATTTCATTTCCGGCTGACCATGCAGCTCACCCCGATTACCGCATCGAATGGTGGTATGTGACTGCCAATATGACTGGGCCGGATGGGACGCCTTACGGTCTGCAATGGACACTCTTCCGCTCCGCCTTTCGCCCCGATGGTAAGCCCGGTTCGCAATTTTGGATGGGCCACGCTGCGGTGACGACACCTGACAAGCATTTCGTTGCCGAGCGTCGTGCGCGGGGCGGTATCGGGCAGGCTGATGTCGATGTGGAACCTTTCAACGCCTTCATTGATGATTGGGCGCTGAAGGCTGATGAGGGGCGCGATATTGATCGCGTTTCCATGGCTGCTTCAGGTGCTGATTTTGCGTTTTATGTAAAGCTGATCGCGCAGGGGCCGCTGGTGTTGCAGGGCATCAATGGTTATTCGCGCAAATCGGAAAGCGGCACGGCAAGTTATTATTATTCGCAACCCGCTTATGCCTTGAAGGGCACGTTGAAACTGCCATCTGGCGATGTTGCTGTCACCGGCTCCGCGTGGCTGGATCGGGAATGGTCGAGCCAACCGCTTTCCGGTGGGCAGCGCGGGTGGGACTGGTTTTCACTCAGCTTTGAAGACGGCCACAAAATGATGGCGTTTCAATTGCGTGAGGCTGAAGGCAAGAGTTTTACCTCTGCAACATGGATCACGCCGCAGGGCGACCCGACGCCAATTGATAATGGTGAGTTACAGCTTGAACCGCTGGCGATCAGCGATGTCGGTGGTCGTGATGTGCCTACAAGTTGGCGACTGCGTCTGCCGAGCCGTGATGTTGATGTGACCGTCGAAGCGCTCAACACACAGGCTTGGATGGCGACTTCGATACCCTATTGGGAAGGGCCGGTGACGGTGAGTGGTAACCGGAAAGGCAGAGGCTATCTTGAGATGACGGGTTACGACCGGCCGGACGGGTAGGGAATTGCGCTGCGGGTCGTGAGGCCGGGTTTTAGTTCGACGGGAAGAACCTCGACCGGATCGCGCTTTACGCCTTTTATGCGCGCAATCAGCGCCTGCGCGCCCTTGCTTCCCATTGTGCTGCGAGGGGTGGCGGAAGTCGTCACTCGAAGGGGAAGCACACGGTTAAGCGCCAGATCATTGAAACCGGCGATGCCGATATCGTCGGGAATTTTCATGCCACGGGCCTCGCAGGCGATGATGCCGCCAAGCGCCATATGGTCGTTCATGAAATAGATCGCGTCTGTCTCAA
Organism: Ahrensia sp. R2A130; assembly: GCF_000179775.1. Taxonomy (GTDB): domain Bacteria; phylum Pseudomonadota; class Alphaproteobacteria; order Rhizobiales; family Rhizobiaceae; genus Pseudahrensia. Next base: position 571,368 of record NZ_AEEB01000003.1, on the reverse strand, counting down.
CGGGCACTTCGTCCAGCAATGCTGTCACGCCATCTTCGCCTGCTGAAAATGAGCGGGCGTTGCTGATGCGTTTGTCCGCCACGAGTTCCACTCCCGCAGCCGCTAATCCGCGTTTGAATCCCTTGGCTCGTTTTTCTGCGCGCGCGTCAAAGCCTTTCCGGACACCTATATAGGCTGGGCGTCTGTAGCCCAGTTCAAGCAAATGATCCGCCATCGCGTGGCCGGCAGCCTCGTGATCGATGCCGACGCAAATATCGATAGGGTCATACGTTACGTCCCAAATCTGTAGGACAGGAATACGGGCGGCGCGCAGGCGTTCTTTCGCCTGTCTGGACTGATCGACGCCGGACAGCACCAGCCCGGCAGGTCGCCATGCTAGAATGCGCTCTATCCATTCGTCTTCGTTCTTGCGGGCATAGTCGGTCGTGTCGAACACGGTTTGGAATCCGTATCGCGTGAAGACGGTTCGCATGCCGTCGAAAATATCGCCGAACACTTCATCGTTGAGTGTCGGGACCGACACACCGATCAATGTTGAGTTTGCAGCAGCCAGCGAACCGGCCAGACTGCTGGGTTCGTAACCAAGCGCGCGGGCGATATCGAGTATAGCTGCACGACGCTCTGCCGACAGGCCTTCCACGCCCCGCATTGCTCGCGACACCGACATTGTACTGACGCCTGCGACCCGGGCGACTTCATCAATTGTAACGCGATTGGAGGGGCCGCGACGGCGCTTTCTGATGGTGGGATCGGCCAAGAAGTGCTTCCGTGTAAACGTTCATCTTTACGTTAGCGCTAACGTAGCACATGGGCAAATGCGGCGAAAATTGGTTGTTTTGACGGCTTAGCGTGTCTCAACTGTCGCATGGCCCGTTCAAGAGGCCTTTCTGGGAGTGACTTGTGCCGAAGATTCGTTTCGAGCAAATCGAGAAATATTACGGGAGCGTTCGCGTTCTCCCGCCGCTGGATCTTGAGTTGGATGACGGCGAGTTCACCGTGCTTGTCGGCCCATCGGGTTGCGGCAAATCCACCACATTGCGGATCGTAGCCGGGCTGGAAGAATTGTCCGGAGGTGAGATCTACTTCGACGACAAACCGATCAGCGGCTTGGAATCGAAAGAGCGCGATCTGGCGATGGTGTTTCAGGACTATGCGCTCTATCCGCACATGAACATCGCCAAGAACATGTCGTTTGCGCTGCGTTTGAACCGCACACCAAAAGCGGAAATTGACGAGAAGGTGAACCGTGTCGCTGAGATGCTGAACATCGGTCAGTTGCTTGATCGTAAGCCTGCAGAATTGTCAGGCGGCCAGCGCCAGCGTGTCGCCATGGGCCGTGCGCTCGTTCGCGATGCCTCGACGTTCCTTTTTGATGAACCGCTCTCTAACCTCGACGCCAAGCTGCGCGGTAAGATGCGCACCGAGCTCGCGGAAATGCGCGATAATCTCGACAAGAACATGATCTACGTCACGCATGACCAGATCGAAGCAATGACGCTGGGCGACCGTATCGTGGTCATGTCGGAAGGCATCATCCAACAGCAGGGCACGCCGGAGCAATTGTTCAAAGAGCCCGTGAACCGGTTTGTCGCTGGCTTCATCGGCAGCCCGACCATGAATTTCCTCGACGCTGAGATTAGCGAAACGGGGAAGGGCGTAACGGCTTCTGGCGACGGCTTTTCGCTTCTACTGGATGGACCGCTTGCGCAGCGTCTTAAATCTCATTCGTCGAAGAAGGTTGCTCTCGGCATTCGTCCGTCGTCGTTCAGCGACGATGTGTCTGTGGGACCGACCATGGACTTGCGACTGATCGTTTCGGAATATTTGGGCGCACAATCGACGCTCGTCACACGCTGCGGCAGCGAAGAGGTTCTGGTGGAGCACAACAGCTCTATTCCGCCTCGCGCTGGCGCTACGATGACGTTCGCCTTGCGCACCGACGAAGTTATGGCTTTCGATACCGAGACCGGTATTCGGATCTAATTCACTCAGCACTCTGGAGGAGAAACCTATGCTGAAATCACTAACCGCGACATTGATCGCATCGACCATCATGGTCGCTGGTACATCGGCGGCACTTGCCGACGGTCACGCCACCGGCCCATACGCGGCATATGCCGGTCAGACTGTGACTGCCATGTTCCCCGCGCACCCACATTACAACGCTGCCATGAAGGTGCTTCCGCAGTTCACGGAAGAGACCGGCATCAAGGTTGAAGTCGACCAGCTGCAGTATCTGAAAATGCGTGAGCGCCAGACACTGGAACTCACCAAGCGTGAAAGCGACTACGACCTCATCGGTTATGTCGTGTTCTCCAAGGCCGATTATGTGTTTGCCGACCAGCTGGAAAACCTGGCCCGTTACTTCATGAACCCGAAACTCGCCGATCCGAACTACGACGCGGAAGACCTGATCGACGGTTACGTGCAGAACATCGGCGTTGCCGGTGGTAAAAAAGGCTACCTTCCAGGTCCGACAGGTTCGCTCTTCGGCGTACCATTCGGTTCGGAAACTTCGGTTCTCGCTTACCGCAAGGATATCTTCGAGAAGCACGGCATCAAGGTTCCAGAAACCTATGACGAGTTGCTCGACGCAGCCTGCAAGATTCCTGAAGTTGAAAAAGGTATGGGCGGCATGGCCTCCCGCGCAGCTTCCGGCCATCAGGCATCGCACGCTTTCCTTCTGCACCTCGCCCCACTTGGTGGCCGTGTGTTCGACGACAACTGGAAGCCGATCATCAACAACGAAGCCGGTGTGAAAGCAGCCAACGCGCTGAAGACCATCGTCGATTGCGGCCCAGAAGGCGCCACGACATTCGGACCTTCGGAAGCTGCCAACTCGTTCAAACAGGGCAACGCTGCCATGTTCATGGACTCCATCGCTTTTGCTGCCGGTTTCGAAGATCCCGAGCAGTCCAAGGTTGCTGGTAAAGTCGGTTACGCGCTGCACCCTGAAGGTGTTCGTCGCGGTTCGCAGACCGGTGGTTTCGGTATCGGTATCCCGAAAAATGCGCAGAACAAAGAAGCGGCCTTCCTGCTTCTGCAGTGGCTGACGTCCAAAAAAGGTGACCTCGCTGTCGCCATGCAAGGCGGCAACCCATCGCGTTTCTCCACATATGAAAACGCAGAACTGAACGCGAAATACCCTTATTCCGCGACATTCGGTGAAGCGCTGAAATATGCTGACCCAGACTGGCGTCCAATCATCCCAACATGGGGTAAAATCAACGCCGACATCGGTACGTCCATGTCGAAAGTCTTGACCGAAGGTCTCGACCCGCAGGAAGCGCTGAACGGCGTTGCCGAGCGTGCTGAAAAGACCATGGACGAAGCCGGGTACTACACCTGGGTCAACGTCAAGTAACGGGAACCTCCCGACGGTCGCTCCTCGTTTGAGCGGCCATCTCCGTCCGATGGTTTCGAGCATCGGACGGAGAAAACTTCCGACTTCGCAATGGTCTGATTAGCGTTTTCGACGCACCGGGCGAATTGCGGAAAGATTTCGAACCAAACGAAAGCCGCGAACGCGCCATGACCGCCGCATCCCGCATCAACCGTATGACGCCTTATCTGTTTCTGGCTCCGGCTGCGCTCGTGCTGGTGATAGCGCTGCTCTACCCAATCGGCTTCATGATCTACGCGAGCTTCCTCGATTGGCGGCCATCGCAATATATTTCCGAGGCCGAATGGGTCGGCCTTCGCAACTACATCAACCTCGCTTCCGATGAGGCGTTTCTGGAAAGCTTCGGTGTCACGCTGCGCTTTGCCGCAATCGTCGTGACCCTTGAGATGGCGCTCGGCGTCGGTCTCGCGCTGCTACTGGATCGCAAACTGCGCGGCATGGCGGCACTCCGTACCATCTTCATTTTGCCAATGATGATCGCGCCCATCGTTGTCGGTCTCATGTGGCGCTACATGTACCACCCAACCGTCGGCATCTTTAACCGCACGCTGAAGGATTGGGGCTTCGATCCCATCCCGTGGCTGTCGGACGGTTCATGGTCCTTCGTAGCTGTGGTCATCGCAGACGTTTGGCAGTGGACGCCCTTCATCTTCATTCTGTCACTGGCGGCGCTTCAATCGTTGCCGCAGTCGGCATTGGAAGCTGCCCAGATCGATGGCGCATCCGGTTGGCAGAAGATCATCTACATTAAACTGCCGCTGATGATGCCGGTGCTCATCGTGGCAGTGCTGTTGCGTCTGATCGATGCCTTCAAAGTGCTGGAGGTTATCCTTGTGATGACCAATGGCGGACCGGGGCTGTCGACCGAGATTCTATCGCTTCGAATATTCAGGACCGCGCAGGAATTTCAGGAACTCGGCTACGCAGCCGCAATGTCCAACTACCTGCTCATCATGCTCATGCTGCTGACCATCGCGATGTTTGCCTATAACAGCTTGACGGAGCGCCGCTCCGCCCGTCTGCGGGCTGCTGCGCAGGAGGACGCGTAATGGCCGCTCCAAACCACCAGACAGCCAAGGGTAACGCGATCTTCTACGCCATCATGATGGTGCTGATCGTTCTCGCGCTCGGCCCGATCATGTTGATGCTGACCACGTCGTTCAAGGCGAATATCGACATCAATGATGCCAGCGTTTCGTCATTCTTTTTCACGCCGACGATCAAAAACTACGAAGCGGTTTTGTGTGATGTGCTTTGGTACAAACCGGAAAGCGTAGATTTCTGCGATCCCACATTCAGCCGCGCGTTGGGCAACTCGATCTTCATTGCGTTAATCTCCACCGCGTTGACGCTGGTGATCGGCTGCATGGCGGCTTACGCCTTGGTTCGCTTCCGCTTTATGGGTCGCGGTACCGTTTCCATGACGACATTGTTGATGCGCATGGTTCCACCTGCCGTGCTGCTGGTTCCGGTCTTTGGTATCTGGACGTTCCAGTTTGGCCTCGACAGCACCTATACTGGCATCATTCTCATCTATGTAGCGATGAACCTGCCATTTGTGATCTGGATTTTGCAGAGCTTCATTGTACAGGTTCCGATCCAGCTTGAGGAAGCGGCACGGATGGACGGGGCGAACCCGTTTCAAGTGTTCTTTCTCGTGGTGTTGCCGATCATCAAGCCCGGTTTGGCTGCTGCTGCGATCTTCACATTCCGCATCGCTTGGAATGAGTTCCTGCTGTCCAACGCACTTGCAGGTCGCAACACGCGCACCGTTCCTGTCACCATCGTGAACTCGATCACTGAGTACAATATCGACTGGGGTGTCATCATGGCGACGGGCATGCTGCTCGCAATCCCACCGGTGATCTTCACCTTCATCGCGTCCAAACAAATCATCACGGGCATGACAGCGGGGGCCGTTAAAGGTTGACCCGATGCTGGAATGGTTCCTCGCCCCGATTGACCTGACCCGTCCTCACGATGTCAGCTTTCTGACCGCGTGGCACGGTCGCTTCATGGTGTTGGCTTGGGGCGTCATGGTTCCGGTCGCCATCCTCTGGGCGCGCTTCTTCAAGATTGCAAAAGGCCAGAAATGGCCTGAAGAACTGGACAACAAGGTTTGGTGGCGGTCGCACTACATTCTTCAAAGCCTTGCGGCATTGGTGATGCTGTTTGCGATCTGGTTGATATGGGCACCTGCCGGTGATTCAGACATCGCCTGGTTGCATCGCTTCATCGGCTGGACGCTGACTGCGTTTTGCGCGACGCAAATTATTGCTGGCGCAACGCGCGGATCAAAGGGCGGGCCGACTGACCCGCGTGGCAGCATGTTCGGTGATCATTTCGATATGACGCCAAGACGTTTGATGTTCGAGTATCTGCACAAGACGTTGGGTTATATTTCCCTCGCACTCAGCTGGTTCACCATCTATCTCGGCATGTGGATCGCCAACGGTCCGCGTTGGATGTTCATATCGATCAGCATCTGGTTCTTGCTGCTGGCTGTGGCATTTATCATTTGCCAGAAACGCGGCATGGCGATGGACACGTATCAGGCCATCTGGGGCACCGACCCGAACTTGCCGGGCAATCGCCGCAGGCCAATCGGGCCGGGTTACCGCCGCCATTGATGAGCTTATTCGAACGTTTCCGCACCGATTTCTACCAATGCAGCATTTGCGCAAGCCAAATCCTGGTCGCCAGAACCTGAGCCGATGCCGATGCCGCCAATGAGTTTTCCGTCATGACGGATGGGAAGGCCACCGGGCAGGCCGGTCACGTTATTCTGCGTTGCCGCAGCGATTTTGGGCTGAAAATCAGCTGGAATAGCAGCGCTTGGTGCATTGTTGGACGCAGCCGTGCGGGCTTTCGTCAGTGCGCTTTTCTGGCTGAGGAACTTCGCGCCCGTCATACGAAGCGTGATGATGGTGTCGCCGCTAACATCGACGATGGCGATGCACTGCGGTTGGTCGATTTCAGTCGCTTTTTCAGCTGCTTTTTGCGCCATGCGCATTGCAGCGTCATGACTCAGCTGTTTGGTTTCGATAAAGTCACCCATTGCAGAATTCTCCCGATCTAATCGAATTTATAATTGAGGAAGCCATGTCTTTTTTTGAAGTACACGACCCGCGTTTTGGCAGCTATGTCATGTTCAACGCGCCGGTGAAACAGATTGCGACAGGTTTTGATTGGGTCGAAGGTCCGGTGTGGTTCGGTGATGCAAACTGCTTGTTGTTTTCCGACATTCCCAACCATCGCATCATGCGCTGGACGCCGGGCGAGGGGACGTCGATTTATCGCGCGCAGAGCAATTATTCCAACGGCCATACCCGTGATCGCGAAGGACGTTTGGTATCCTGTGAGCACGGGACACGTCGTGTCACGCGCACGGAATATGATGGCTCGATCACGGTCATTGCAGATTGTTTTGATGGAAAGCCGCTGAACTCACCTAACGATGTGGTGGTGAAGTCGGACGGTTCAATCTGGTTCAGCGATCCACATTATGGAATCAAGACGAACTACGAAGGTTACAAATCCGAACAGGAACTGCCTTGCGTCGTCTATCGGGTCGATCCGCAAAACGGCGACATCTCGGTCGTTGTAGATGACCTTGGTTGCCCTAATGGCCTCGCGTTCTCCAAAGACGAGAGCATTCTTTACGTGGCTGATACCGGTCCGATTTTCGAAGCCGATGCCCCCCGCGCGATCCACACATATGCGGTCGATGGCAATACATTGGGTAAGGGCAGCCATTTCCACACCATCGACCCCGGCGCAGCGGACGGTATCCGTATCGATGAAGACGACAACGTCTGGTCGTCAGCCGCAGATGGGGTTCATTGCATTTCGTCTGAAGGCGATTTGATGGGCAAAATTCTGGTGCCGGAAATCGTGTCCAACCTGTGCTTCGGCGGTCGCGCTAAGCACGAACTTTACATGACCGGGACGACAAGCGTTTACCGCGTCATTCTCAATCGTTCGGGCATTCAGATACCTTAAGGCTCTTTGCGAATGTATGTAATGAGGAACATCAAACAGGCCAGCAGAAAGAATATCGAACCGAACATCGCCCAGAAATTACCGATGCTGGCCATAATGAAACCGCAGGCTGAAATGACGAATAGCAGCCATCCAATCAGGTCTATTCGGCGGTTGCTGATTTTGAACATGGGGCGATCTTGAGCGGAATTTTGCGAATTTAAGAGTAGCGTATCCTGTTAGCGGCCTTCCAGAAATCGCATCAGTCCGGTTTCCCCAGCATCAAGATTGTTTCGTCTGCGTCCGCTCGTCAGGCCGGGGTCCAGTTTGCCGTCAAGATAAACGTCTAAAAGCGGGCTATGAACATAGCTGTTTCGCGCAACTGTAGGCGTGTTACGCAGCTTTTCTGCGACCTGTTTAACGGCAGCGACTGCATGCTTTCGTGTGGGCTTGTCTGCGGTTTTGCACAGTTGTTCCAATGCCAATGCAGACCCTCCGAAGGTACGGAAGTCCTTTAGCGAAACATCAGCTTCGGCGATGTCTGATAGATAAGCATTAAGCTGTGTAGCGTTTAGCGGGGCCGCGTTTCGCCTTGGCTGAAATAACCGTTTGCCGCCGCGTTTTTTCAAGGCTCGAAGCCTGCGTTTTAGAGCAGGGTCGCGCAGCCGCACCTTTGCTTCTTTTCCGGATTTTGCCGTAAAATCCAGCGTCAGTTCGCCGTCACTTTCATCGACATGTTTGTTCAAAAGTGTTGCCGTGCCTGCCGTACCATTTGCGGCATATTGTTCATGACCAGCGCGAACCCATTGGCGGTCGACCAGCCGCAATGCCGTTGCTGCAAGGCCGCGATCGTCTGAAAGTGGTTTGGTGATGTCTTCGGAAATAGCATCGCGGATACGCGGCAGTGCTTTGCCGAAACGCTTGAGGCGTGCGGCCTTTACGGCTTCACGCACGTCTGTCCAACGATCATGATATATGTATTGCCGCCGCCCTTTGGCATCATTGCCAATGACCTGAATATGCGCGGCAGGATCCAACGCCATGCGGACGTCAGTCCATGCTGGTGGCACTGGAAAACTGTTGAGTTCTGAAATCCGCCCTTCAGGAACGGGCCTGCCGCCTAACGTGTAAACGGTCTCATCTCCAGCACTACATCGTTCAACGAGCAAGTCTTCAGTGGGAATGACGAGGAGGCCCAAACGTTGAGCCTCCCCGCCATGAGTGATGCGGTTTGTGCGCCGCGTCATCTCACTATGCCTTGCGCACTTCACTGTGCGATTTCAGCACGGCGTCGCCGTCTTCCTGCTTGATGTAATAGGCAGGCTCGTCATCACTGGCTTCTCGGGTAACTTCGTTACCTTTGATTTTTCGTGTGATCTTTTCGGTGTATTTTGTGTCGATCTTGCCAGTACCGGTGCCATTGCCCCAGTCCCACTCGACATTCGTGCCTTCGCTATAACCGGCCATTGTCGGCCTCCTTACGCTGCATTCAGGTCGAGTTTTTCGTTCTCGCCCATGTCCGGCGCTTCGTCGGTGAAATAGCCTTTGGCGACTTCAAATCCTGCCTTGGCGATGTTCACATCATTGTCCCAGAATTCAGCCTGATCCGGCTTTACGGTAATGATGGCAACATCAGCCTTCTTCGGGTCGTCACCGAACCATGCTATTGCGGCTGCATCCCACAGGCGTTCTATCAAGGCTTGGTCGGTGCTCACCTCGGCGTGGCCTGAAACTGACACGTAGATCATGGATGATGAATCCACGAAGGACAGCGCGATATCGCGGTCGTGATGTAGCTCCTCGACTTTATGCGACTTACGGTCTGTGATGAAGTGGATGAGACCTTCATCCGCTTTCACATAGGGTGCCATCGGGCGGGACCGCAGAACGTCGCCGTCCTCGGTTGTGACCATACAGGCCGTCATTGGCTCGATGAGGTTCCAGAACTTCGTGAGTGCTTCTTTGCGTTCGTTGGACATAGTGATGCCTCCTGTTCGGGTTCGCGGCGACAACCGGTTGAATAGGAGACTGGTTCCGAAATATCTCGATTTCGAATGCGTGCGGAATGTCGCAGTTTGAATTTCGAGGCTAATTTTAGCTGGCCGGATCGGTAGGCGTGGTCGGCCAGTGGTCCTTATGGTGAATTGTTATAGATGATGAGTGATGCGAAAGCCTCGCTTGCGATATTCCTGTTTTTCAAGTCAGTGCATAAAGTTCTCAGATGTTCCCACGAGGGGCGAAGCTGCTGATAAGGTGGTAAGAACCTTGCAATAATAATGACCGGCGTTTGGGCGGCGGTTTTGGGAGCCTATACCGTGAGCACGCCGAAAAATTCCAACGACACGCAGCTGACCGAAGATGCGCTGGCCTACCACGCGCTGCCGCGCCCTGGTAAGCTGGAGGTTCGCCCCACCAAACCGCTGGCCAATCCGCGTGACCTGTCGCTGGCCTATTCGCCTGGCGTTGCAGAAGCCTGCACGGCGATTGCGAAAGATCCTGCGGCTGCTTCGCTGTATACCGGACGTGGCAATCTCGTGGCGGTGGTCTCCAACGGTTCTGCTGCGCTTGGTCTTGGTAATATCGGACCGCTGGCGGCCAAGCCGATCATGGAAGGCAAGGCGGTGCTGTTCAAACAGTTCGCCCATATCGACTGTTTCGACATTGAACTCGACGAGAGCGATCCGGAAAAATTTGCTGAGCATGTGATCGCGATGGAGCCGACCTTCGGGGCGATCAATCTCGAAGACATCAAAGCACCGGATTGCTTTGTGGTGGAACGCATCTGCCGCGAGCGGATGAACATTCCGGTTTTCCATGATGACCAGCACGGCACCGCAATCGTGGTGGGTGCCGCAATCACGAACGCCTTGCTGCTGACGAACCGTGAGTTTGCTGATCTGAAAATCGTATCAACCGGCGGCGGTGCGGCGGGCATTGCTTGCCTTAACATGTTGATGAAGCTTGGCGTGAAGCGCGAGAATATCTGGCTTTGTGACATCGACGGTCTCGTTCACAGCTACCGCACCGACGATATGGGACCAGAGAAAACCGCCTTCGCCCAGACCACGGACAAGCGCAGTTTGAACGATGTGATTGATGGGGCAGACCTGTTTCTCGGTCTGTCCGGCCCCGGCGTGTTGAAGGCCGAAATGGTGGCTCGGATGGCCGATGATCCGATCATTTTTGCGCTCGCTAACCCGACACCGGAAATCATGCCGGAAGAGGTGAGGGCGGTGGCGCCGGGCGCCATTATGGCGACTGGTCGTTCGGATTATCCCAATCAGGTGAACAACGTTCTGTGCTTCCCGTTCATCTTCCGCGGTGCATTGGATGTGGGTGCGACCACGATCAATGACGAGATGCAGGTCGCCTGCGTCGAGGGCATCGCGGCTTTGGCGCGTAAGACGTCCTCTGCGGAGACGGCTGAGGTCTATGGCGAGGAAGACCTGAAGTTTGGTCCGGACTATCTCATTCCCAAGCCTTTCGATTCCCGTCTGCTCACCGTTGTTGCCGGCGCTGTTGCTAAGGCTGCCATGGAGACCGGTGTTGCCGAGCGTCCTGTCGCAGATTTCGATGCCTATATCGCCAAGCTGAATGCGTCGGTTTATCGCTCGTCGATGTTGATGCGTCCGGTTTTCGATCAGGCTGCTTCTGTTGTTCGTCGTATCGTGTTTGCCGAAGGCGAGGATGAGCGGGTTTTGCGTACCGCTGTTGAGATGATCGAAGAAACCAACGACTTACCGATTTTGATTGGCCGTCCCGAGGTCATCTCACACCGGGTGAAGAAGCATGGATTGCCGCAGTCGATTGCGGATCAATTCGAGATCGTCAATCCAGAGTCCGATGCGCGGTATCGCGAATATTGGGACACGTATCACGCTGCAATGGCGCGCAAGGGCATCTCTCCGCAGCTGGCACAGGCGGTGTTGCGTACGAATACGACCGTCATTGCCGCCGTCATGGTGGCGCGGGGCGAGGCGGATTCGATGATTTGCGGCACCTTTGGTAATTTCCCGTGGCACCTGTCCTATGTCGAACAGATGCTCAAGACGGATGAGCTTTCGCCTGTTGGTGCGTTGTCGTTGCTTATTCTCGATTCTGGTCCGCTCTTCGTGGCCGATACCCACGTGAACAGCGAGCCGACCTCGCAGCAGATTGCTGATACCGTGGTCGCTACCGCGCGCCATATTCGCCGTTTTGGTATCGAACCCAAAATCTCGCTTTGCTCCAACTCGCAATTTGGGACGCTGAACACTGAGAGCGCCATTCGTATGCGTGGTGCCTTGGACATCCTCGATAAGGCCGGCCACGACTTCATCTATGAAGGCGAAATGCCGGTGGATGCCGCGCTCGACCCTGAAATTCGCGCGCGTCTGCTTCCCAACAGCCGTATGGAAGGCAAGGCGAATGCGTTCGTGTTCTCCAATGCCGAGACTGCCGGCGGTGTTAAGAACTCGCTGAAATCCGTCACCGGCGGTATCGAAGTCGGCCCGATATTGATGGGCATGGGCAACCGCGCTCATATCGTGACGCCGTCGATCACTGTGCGTGGCTTGGTGAACATCGCAGCGCTCGCCGGAACGCCGGTTCAGACTTACGCTTAAGCGATTGCAGCCTAGATAGCTTTGCCGCGAGACAGCACGCGAAGTCCGACATATTCACGGGTGAGGCGGTCTGCTTCCCACTTGGCGGCGTTGCTTTTAGCGCCGTCATCTTCCAGCGCTTTTCGAAAGCCGCTGCGGAGACGTTCGATCTGATCGTCCACGCGGGCGGCAATATCCTTGTCGTTGATCGGCGCACCCGCTGCGGTGTTGCACAACAGGCAGCCACGGTTTTCGCCTTTTTCAAGCGTCGCGCGAGCGCCCTGGAACACTGCGGAGATACGCTCTTTGCCCGGCACGTCTTCACTCTTCAGGCGTGCTTCGCCGGGTGAGACATAGATTTCGTCATAGGCGTTCAGCGCGCGCAGGAAGAGTTCCTTTTTGGAACCGAAGGCTTTGTAAAGGCTGCCGCGCGTGATCTCCATCGCATCCAGCAGATCGTGCAGGCTGGTGCCCTCATAACCCTTTTCCCAAAACGCATTCATTGCGGCTGAGACGGCCTCATCCATGTCGAATTCTCTGGGGCGGGCCATGGGTTTTCTCCTTCAGCTTTCGTGCGCCATACTATTATAAACCAATTAGTACACAACCCACTGTTCTGTGATGAGGTGTTACTAGACCATTCGGTTCCTAACGCTCATGTTGGCTTCATCGAAACAGCGGCACCACAGATAGCCGCCCCAATGAGGATCAACTACAATGTCTTTCACCACCCTTCGTGCCATCGCCCCCGGTGCTTCCGCTGCTCTTGCCCTTGGCCTGATGCTGGCCACCACCAACGTTGCCAAGGTCATGGCGGCAGAAGAGATCGCCACCGGCTCATTCTACGGCGAGAGCAAACACGTCACGACCGGCTCGGTGACCATCGAACGTGATGGCGACAAGGTCTTTGTGGTTCTCGGAGAGAATTTCTCTCTCGATGGTGCACCCAACCCGACATTGGGTTTCACGAAGGACGGAAAGTTCGACAAAGCGACAGAGTTTTCCGATCTGAAAAAGCTCAACGGCCGTCAGGTCTATGAGCTGCCCAAGGGCATCATGGTCAGCGCATATGATGCGATCACAGTGTGGTGCGCCAAGTTTGCCGTGCCGCTCGGCTCCGCAAAACTCAAATAGCCACCCCTTCAAGTCTTGCTAGGTGTGGTGGTTCCTCCCGGCCACCACGCCTTGCGGCCACCCATCCGAGACCCTCAGGATACCACGATGACCATGATCATGGACAACAATCAGGCTGACACGAGCCTTGCCAACCGCTTCGCACTGCCGAAGATCGATGTTAGTCTTATCGCTACCGCTACTATCGCAGGTGCCTTCGCGACGCTCGGTTTCGACCTGTTCGGCCAGACGATCTCACCCATGTTGAAGAGCGTTGCTTCTCCATTCTTAGGTGCCAAGCTTGCACCAGTGGCGCTAGCCAATCAGTCGCTTGCCGTCATTTTGGGCCTGCCCGGCAAGACGATTTCCGGCCTCGGTATCGGCCACGCCATGCATCTTCTCACCGGCTTGCTGCTCTATCCGCTTGGTTACATGCTGGTGTTCAAGCCCATCGCGGATGCGATTTTACGGACACCATGGTGGGTGAAGGGTGCTGTTTACGGCGCTGCGCTCTTCGTCTTCGCGCTCTACATCATGGCGCATCTGGTGGCCGGTAATCCGCCGTTCCTCGGCTGGGGTGGCATCACATGGGTCGCGCTTTGGGGGCACATGGTTTTCGGTCTGATCGTTGCCTGGTTCGATCACCGCCGCGCCATCTAGACAAACACAGTTTTTTCCCAAATGAGGGCGGGCGAGCCATCGCCCGCTCTTGTTTGTTAGGGCGACGATTTCTTCAGCAGGTCGCTTTCCCACCGCTTCCGCATGGTGTGCAGGAATGTGTAAACGCCGAGGAAGATGACGGGCACGGAAATGCCGATAATGATGGCAGGAGATAGCCAATCCGGTAGCACGCCGGTGAGCGATGCCGCCATGTAGGACACAAGGCCCACAAGATAGTAGCTAATCGCAACTGCGGACAGACCTTCCACGGTTTGCGCGATGACGACCTGCTGGCGGTGGCGGGCATCCATGCTTTTCAGCAAGAACTGGTTGTCGCGGTTGAGTGACAGGTCGATGCGTGTTCGCAAAAGGGAAAGCGCCTGGTTGAGATCATCGATCAAAACCTGCTGGCGACGCACAACACTCTGGATAGTGGACACGCCTGGATTGAGCCGCGAGCGCACGAAGCCGGTAACGGTTTGCAGCTCGCCCAGTTTTTCCTCTTCCAACGAGTCCAGTCGTTGTTGGACGATTTCGTTATAGGCAAGGCTTGCTGCGAAACGGTAACGGCAGCCTGCGGTTTCCGCGTGGGCTTCCTGCATCAGTGTCGAAAGCCGCTCGAAATGAGCTTCATCATCCAGCTCTTTCGCCTCCGAATTCATGGCGGACATGATGGTGCCCAACTCCATTTCGAAGCGGCGCAGTTTCTCGCCGGTGCGGCGGGCCAAGGGCAGGCCAAGCAGGCACATGTTGCGGTATGTTTCGACTTCCAGCAGCCGCTGTATGCGACGGCCCAGCTGTTCGCTAGGCGCTGCCGGTGCTTTTACCACAAACGTGATGAAGCCGTGCTCATCGGGAAATAGCGTGGAGCGCACTTCCAGATCGGTGCAAATATGCCCGCCCATGATGCGGCTGCCGAATGTTAGCTCCTTGAAGCCTGTCGATTTCGGCGAATGCAGCAGAACCCGCGTTAGGCAGATCGTTTTTACATGCTCGATGGTTGTGAGATCCCGCAGGAACTCACCGAGCTTGCCCTCTGCATCATCTGCGGAGCGCCGAAGCATGATCGAGACGAATTCGGAGTGCTGCTCAACTTTTACGGCGACGCCCTGACGTATAACCGCCCAATGACGTTCGCGAACCGCTTCGCTGGGAATTTCAAATACTGCGAGGATCTTCGCCAGTTCATCCGTTCCGGCCTGAAAGCACAGATGCACGACCTGATCGTCGTTCGAGACCGGCATGGCCGGTCGGGCATGCGGTTCCAGCACCAATGTGGAGCGGTCATCGTGAAATTGCCACGAAGCGGAAAGCGGTAGGGTTTGAATGGGGGCAGGGGTCATGCCTTGAGGGTCTTTCGTTCTATCAAAGTCGGCGGCCCCCTCAGGTCACCCTTTCTCCATAGGGCGGGTAGCGACGATTGGGAAGCGCAATGGATGCGGTACTTCCACATTAGGAGATCGCTCGCTAATACCACGGCCATGACCACCGAGCACAAATCCATCAATCGCGCCGCACCGGTACTGAGCTATGACGTGAACACGCCAAGCAATGCTTTGCCGCGTTTCGCCGTCGCACCGATGATGGATTGGACGGATCGGCACTGCCGCTACTTTCACCGTCAACTCACCCGCCATGCCTTGCTCTACACAGAGATGGTTGTGGCCGATGCTTTGATCCACGGCGATATCGAACGGCATCTGCGGTTTCATGCTGATGAGCATCCGTTGGCGTTGCAACTGGGTGGGTCCGAGCCTGAGAAGCTGATCTTTGCTGCGAAACTGGCGCAGGACTGGGGCTATGACGAGGTGAACCTCAATGTTGGTTGCCCATCCGATCGCGTGCAATCCGGCACATTCGGCGCCTGTTTGATGCGCGAACCGGAATTGGTGGCGCGGTGTGTGGAAGCCATGAAATCGGTGGTGGATAGTCCCGTTACCGTGAAATGCCGCATCGGTGTGGATGATCAGGAACCGCGAGACGCTTTGTTCAAACTGGCTGCAGATGTTTTTGCTGCCGGCGCCGACGGGCTTTGGGTTCATGCGCGTAAGGCTTGGCTGAAAGGCCTTAGCCCGAAAGAAAATCGCGATATTCCTCCTTTGGATTACGAGATCGTGCGGGAGCTGAAGAGGTCGTATTCAGATCGCTTCATTGGCCTAAACGGTGGTTTGGCTACTCTCGAGCAAGCGCAGCATGAGGGGCAGGGGCTTGATGGTGTCATGTTGGGGCGTGCTGCCTACCATGATAGCGACCAGCTGCGCGCTGTGGACAAATTGTTCTACGGCGATGATGCCGATTCTATCGATGACACCGCTCTATGCGAGGCAATGATGGAGCATGCTGCCGCCCATATCGCCGCTGGTGGCAGGCTGCACCATGTGACCCGCCATATGCTGGGCCTGTTTTCCGGCCGCCCCGGGGCGCGGCGCTATCGCAACGTGCTTTCGGTCGGCGCAGTGCCCCGTGATGCTGGGCCTGAGGTGATTGCCGATGCGTTTTCCGTAATGCGCCAGCAGGCGTCTGCAGCTTGAAGTCGAATGTGGAAATTAACCCTTTTTGCAAACTGTTTGCCTTAACCGTTGCTTAACCACAAAAGCCCGCGCAACGTGATCTTGAGCCGGTGGTACTGGCTCGTGAAGCGGATGCAGGTGTCGGGGCCGGATAAGAGCCCACCGCTGGATCGTACAGTCTTTACACGGGTTTGACCCAGTCGACGGCGTTTTATGCGCGTGAGGCTGGGACCGCGTAAATGTGCGATGCTAGACACCAGTCTAACACGCCATTTCAGACCCGGGGGCAGTGCCACCAGAACCTGTGCAGCATGGAACCCCATGTTGCCGCACTCTGGTCTGTGAGGTTGTCATGACCGACATGAAATCGAAATTCGCACGCGCGATGGGCGTAGCCCTTACGACTGCGTTGCTGGGCGGCGCGACACCCGCTTTTGCATCCGACGCGCACTGTTTTCCTAACGCCAAATTCGAACCGAGCGAGCCTGAAGACCGCTACGCTTTGGGCTTGATGACCGACCCTGAACAGGTGGCAGCCATCGAAGAATTGCAGGAGCTGCAATGGTCGTTGCGATTGAGCGTGCTGCCCGTAACCCGCCTTTCCGCAAAGCGTGATTTCTTCCCGGGTCGCGATCCGCTGGAGCAGCTTGATGCCGTGGATGGTACAGCAAGGCTGACCTACGAGGATGAAATTGCGAACCGTCGCACGGGCTCGAAATATATGTACGTCTCACCGGCCATGAAGCGGCTGGCGCGTCAGCGATCTGAATTGCGTTCGTTGAAGCGTAAGCCGTGCAACCCGCACGTTCTTTACTTGGGCAGCTATTAGGCTTTCTTGATCGCCGCCCTGACCAGATAGAGGGACAGTGCAGCTGCATTGGAAACGTTCAAGCTCTTGATGGGGCCGGGCATGTCCAACCGTGCAAGTGCTGTGCAGGCTTCGCGGGTTTGTTCGCGCAGGCCTTTGCCTTCGGCACCCAACACAAGTGCCACCTTCGACGGTTTAAGATCGTCGAGGGTTTCCTGCACTTCAAGCGGACCTTCGCTGTCCAAGCCGATAACCGCGAAACGATGCTCGCGCAGTTCATCCAGCGATTTGGACAGGTTCCGTATCGCCAGCATGTCCACCATATCCACCGCGCCAGATGCCGATTTTGCCAACACTCCGGTTTCCGATGATTGGTGACGCGATGTGACCAACACGGTCTTCACGCCCATGGCGACCGCGGATCGCAAGATCGCGCCTACATTATGCGGGTCTGTGACCTGATCGAGCACCAGAATGATCTGGTCGTCGGCGAAGTCGTAAAGATCTTTCGGTTCCTCGCGCAGCAGTGGTTCGCAATCGAGCAGCAGGCCTTGATGCACGGAATCCGCGGTGACCATGCGGTCTAGATCGGCTGTTTTACCGATGCGGATATCTAGGTCGGGGTGCTGCGCCAGCGCGTTGTGGTCCAGCCGCTCCATGCCACTATCAGTGGCGAGAAGCTGGCGCACTTTGCGCTTGGGGTTGCGAAGCGCTGCATCGACGGTGTGCACGCCGTAGAGCCAGACGTTTTCGACGATTTCGCCGCCTTTTGGACCACCACGGTTCGAACCGCCTCGTTGGCCTCTGGGTTTGCCGCCCTTTTTGTTGGTGGGGGGACCATCATGTTTTCTTATATTTTTCATGGCCGCCGTATGGCACATGAAATGCCTTGCGTCCTGCATTTCCGTGCGGCCAAGCGAAAATACCCGTCAGCGAAAAACTGTGGGGGAAGAAGAAGCGGGAACCGGTGGGGCGTGAGAGACGACCTATGCCGGTATTTTCGGCGAACGGTCACCCGTCACGCCCCACCCGGTTCTGCTGCGGGCGCCGCGAAAATCGCCTTTGCCCTCACACACCACTACATTTACGGCCCTTGCGGGCCGCACCTGCACCCCAACAGGCAGCCACGCACGATACGTGACCCGGGAAGAGAGCGCGGGGCTCCGAAACGCCTGGCCGTAAATTCCAGCCGCTCCGGAAGAACCGACCCCGCACGACAAGCCAACGGTGCGCACCGCCGGTTCCCTGTGAGAGGTGGGGCGATGATGACATGGTGGGGACGGGCGGGGAGAAGTTTTTTGACAGGGCTGAATGTCGCTACAGCAATGTTCCGTATATCGGATTATGCGACTTTAAGATCAGATGCTTTATCTGAATTAGATAGATGCGTTCGCCCGCACTCTCTTAATAATCTAAAGAATGATCGCAGAAGGCGGTTTTCATCGACGAAGTCGTCGACAAGGCCCGAAGAGCGGAGAGTTGCGATGGTTTGGTTGATTGTCCACGGCCCAACAGTTTTCGCATTGGGCACCGACAAAAGCCATTGGTACGGAAGCGATGAAGCCAGAGCCCGGAGCGGACGTTTCATTAGTACACTGGAGGACGTGATTGCAGGCGATGCACCGAACCACTTGTATCTCGGTGGAAAGTCCGCGTCAGACATGCCTGCACTTTTGGCGCATCCGCTATGGAACTGTAGTCAAGAATTCCGCGATCTCATCGAAGAGCTGGAACCTGGCATCCATGAGTTTTCACCCGTTCCTGTCTACGACAAAAAGCTGGAAAACGTCGTAGCAGAACGCTTTCTTCTCAGAGTTCGACAGTGCGTTCCGACCATTGATCCGGATACGTCCAATCCGGAAATAATTCATAGACCTTCCCACGCACCCGAAAGCGGGGATTTTTGGCTTAACTTGGCCCTATTACCTCTGGAAAAATATAAGAAGGCACCACCACTCAAGTTGAGTATGAAGTTCCCGTCCGATGTACATCTGTGGAGGGATTCTGTTCGCAATTCGTACGAGCAGGTTTTCATCTCGGATTTGATGAAGTCAGAAATGGAGAAACGCGGACTGTTTCAAGAGAAAAACTTGGCTATGTACCCTGCGGAGTAAGGTTTCGCAGTTCCATACAAGCTGCCTGACCAATCATCCTCGTCGCAAAAACCATCCTTTTTGCAACGGCAAATGGCACTGAACGAATTCAATAGCTTAGGTTTCGCAAAAATTAGTCGCAGAACTCGACCGGCTGTCCGACTAAAATGCTAAAGCGGAAATTCGTTTCACACGATGAGGCCCGCACACTCGATTGTCATCCCCGCGAAGGCGGGGACCCACTTTGCTGCTTAGTGATGTGGCGATGGTTTGGTGCGATTGGGGGAGCATCGCACTTCCAGCATAACCGGTGGAACTTGTTGATGAGTGGTCCCCGCCTTCGCGGGGATGACAGTGGAGTGGGGATGAAAACCGGGGGGTGGTCGTCAACGGAGTAGGGGCGGGCATGGCACGGTAGGATGTGGCAGCATGCTCACCTCATCCTCCTGTTGTCATCCAGGACGGCCGAAGGCCGAGCCTGGACCCAGAAAACAAGCAGAAGATCGCGCTTCCGCGTCTTCATATGGACGCGCTGTGCGCGGAGTCTTTGCTGGGTCCCGGCTCGCGCTGCGCGCGTCCGGGATGACAGGGGAGGGATGTGGGAAGATTAATAGAGTGCGAGGCAGGAAATCGAACCCCGCACGCGAAGCGTGCCCTCAAAGAATCGAGGGTTCGTTCCAAAGCCGTTCAGAACCGAGGCATCAAAAGCGGATAGATTGGAGCGGGTGAAGGGAATCGAACCCTCGTATTCAGCTTGGAAGGCTGCTGCTCTACCATTGAGCTACACCCGCATAATGCGAACCTATCGTGCCGGATGCACCCTGCCAAGCGGCAGTGCACATGCATTTTAAGGCTAGGCAAAAGCGCTGGCTGGTGGAGGAGGCTGGATTCGAACCAGCGTACGCTAAGCGAACGGATTTACAGTCCGTCTCCTTTAACCACTCGGACACTCCTCCAAGCCAGCGAGAGCGGTTATGGCGAAGGGCATTTTCACTGTCAACGTGAGAATGGGGCGATAACGAATGATATTGGGAAATAGGCCGCGACTTGCCAACCATATGCTGTGGCGTTGACACGCAAGAGGTTGCGACAGCATAGGAAAAGCCAAGCGCGGGTATGGTGAAAAGGTATCACGCGAGCTTCCCAAGCTTAAGTTACGAGTTCGATTCTCGTTACCCGCTCCAGTTCGTTGCTTCGTGCGATCAAACGCAGCAAAACTCTCCAATGCCTTACTTCATGCTCATTATAGCTGGTGTTGTGTTCGCCACACTCAGTCCGCCTCCGGCGATAGCGCACAGCACCTGCAACACATCTTCGGAACGATGCAGGGGTTGCGGGTGCAAGGGCGGTCCGGGCTATAGACATATTGCAAGTGGACGCTGTGTCGGCTTCAGACAATTGAAAAAGCGTTGCGGTACTCCGTCGACGCGGTATTGCCGGTTCGAGAATGCACCCGGCACGGGAGCCAATCGCAAATGCGCGACACACACGCACGCGAAAAAACCAAAG
Organism: Ahrensia sp. R2A130; assembly: GCF_000179775.1. GTDB lineage: Bacteria > Pseudomonadota > Alphaproteobacteria > Rhizobiales > Rhizobiaceae > Pseudahrensia. Next base: position 550,708 of record NZ_AEEB01000003.1, on the reverse strand, counting down.
GGTCGGAAGAAAACGTCGCGGTAGCCGACCGCAAGCGAACGCTGACCTATACGGTGTTGCGGTCGGGGTGGGAATCCATCGTTAAGTTGGTGGATGACGGCGGGCTTGCGATTGCCTCCAACGTGGCGCTTTCGCTGCTTTTGTCGCTGTTTCCGTTTCTCATGTTGGTGGCTTCGCTGGTGCGGTTCTACGGAAACCCCGAGCTGGCGGAGGGCGTGGTCGATCTTGTGTTGGGCCACTGGCCCGGTGATGCGGCAGCGCCGATTACGCGCACGGTGGAGACGCTGCTGGATCAACCGGCGGGGGAGTTCTTCTCTTTCGGAACGGTTATCGCGCTGATATTGGCGAGCAACGGCGTGGAGAACGCTCGTGATGGCTTGAACCGCGCCTATAAGGTGAAGGAAACGCGGTCGTTTTTGTGGCGGCGACTTCAGGGGGCGTTCTTCGTGGTTGTGGGGGCGGTAGGGTTCATCCTTTCGGCCTTCATTTTGGTCGCCACACCCATCGTGTGGGATTTTGCGGTTTCGAAGTTCGATTTTCTCGAAGAGTTCGGCCTGTTGGTCACTGCTGGAAAATACTCCATCGCCATCGTGCTGCTTGGGCTGATCCTGTTCGCTTTCCATCGATACCTGCCGGATACGCGTTACCGGCGGCGCAGCATCATCTGGGGCATCTTGCTGACGATTGGTGCGATTCTGCTTGGCTCCTATCTGTTCGGCATCTACCTGCAGAACATCGCCAATTACACCGCGCTCTACGCGGGTCTTGCCGGTATGATGGTGGCCATCGTCTATCTGTATTGCATGAGTGTGCTGATGCTGTTCGGTGCGGAATTCAATTTTGCGCTGGCAAAGCGTCTGGCCGTCCAGCGAGCAATTCGTAAGAGCGCGCAGATCGCTGAGGCCGAAAAACCGGTTGAAGCGGAAAAACCGCAAGGAACCTCTTGATCGCAGGGCAGCTTGTCGTTAGCGGTACGCGGCGCATAGGGGTATAGCTCAGTTGGTAGAGCGACGGTCTCCAAAACCGTAGGTCCCGGGTTCGAGTCCTGGTGCCCCTGCCATGCGTAATTTCTCTAGAAATGGCCGGATGTCAGTTGCTGCATGAAGCGCGGCATCTGTTTTTTGACTTTGAAAAACCCTGCGGTTGCGTGGGGCCATATCAAAGCATCCCAGTCGCGCTGCAATTCGATCACCGCGATATTTCTCTCCTTCAATTTCGCAAATGCCGGTTTGAGCGCGTCTAGCGTTGGGCCTTGCGGCACAATTGCGACGGCCAGTTGTTGGATGTCATTTTCGGCGCACCAGTCGGTGAGGGCGGTTGCGTTTTTCAAGGTCGTTGCGGGCGGGTGGCTCAATTTCTGCAAGCGATCCGTCTGATCTGCCAGTGCTTCTCGTTCGAAATTGACGACAGCTTCCGCGGCACCATCTGCTGTTCGCAGGTTTGAGGTTGCGAAGGTCGTGATGGATTCGAACGTTTGGTCGCCTATCAGGTCTTCGACATGACAATCGTCGTCGGTGAGGAGCAGTGCGGTTTTCATACCGTTTCGCAAAGTGCCGCCTTGTCGAAGAGACTCGCGGTCAGGAAGATCGACGTCTGCAATCTCTTCCGCTTCGGTGGCGAGTTCGCCCCGTTTGGGTGAGAAGCGTCCGTTGCTGCACCGGTTTATAATCGCTGGGTCTGCAAGGTAGGTTTTGCCTGCGGTGTGAGCGCCCGCCACCCAGCGCCATGAAAGTGTATTGGAGGCTGCGTCGCCGTCGAGCAGATGATGGAAGAAGAATTCTGCGCCCAACGACCAGGGCAGGCGAAGCGTGTGCACCCAGATACTGGCAAACGACATGCGCGCGTGGTTGTGGAGATAGTTGGTTTCCACCAGCTCTTGCGCCCAAACGTCAAAGCACTCGATGCCGGTGCGGCCTTCGATGGCCTGCTGATAGGCGTGGTGGATACCGGTATTAGAGCTGAGGCGGTCGCGCTCATCGGCAACATCTTGCAAATAGTCGTTCCAAACCGTCGGGCGGTGTTCGAGCCAGCCCTTCCAATAGGTGCGCCAGACAATTTCCTGCACAAATTTACCCGAAGCTTTTGCGCCGTGGGTTTCCAGCGCCAGCAGGGCGAGTTCCTGTTCTGTCATCAGCCTTCGGCGGATGTAAGGTGAGAGCTTGGAAACTGTACTGTCACCTTCCAGACCACGGTCGATATTGCGGTTGCTCGAATAGTTGCTGCCCATTTCGGGGGCAAAGTTTTCCGCTTGCTTCAGGGCGTTTTGGCGGGTGGCGGGGAAGAAATTGTTTTTGTTCATGTGCGGACAACTTGAAACTGGACGGGTGGCCCTCGCGATAAAACTGCTTTTGGCGAGGGGATGTGTGGGCTTGCATGGTGCGGCTGTTTGCAAGATATGGCCAGCATGAGCGAGGGGATGGGACAAGATGCATCAGTCGTGATGGACCGAGATGCGCAGGACGACGCAGGGCTTGTGCGGCGAAGCGCGGCTTCGCTCTTTGTTGCCGTGCGTCGGGCGTTTCGGCCCGCCCGGCCTGCCTTGTCGATTAAGCGGATCAATCGGCTCCATCTCCTGCTTGCACTTGCTACGTTTGGAGGTGCGCTTTTGCTGACCTTCCTAGTCTTGGACCGTCCGACTGCTGAATGGGCAGAATTGCTCGCGGAAAGTGGCAGCGAACTTTATCACGCGGCGCAGATCGTCACTTATATAGGTCTGGCCGGTTGGATGCTGGCGGCGCTTCTCGTCTGCGGGCTAACAATTTCTGTGAGCCATTGGCGGCAGATGGTCCGCGATGACATGATGAAACGCATCGTGCTTTACGCCGACATCAACTTCGCATTTTTCGCCATTGGTATTTCCAGTTCGCTGGCTTGGATCATCAAGAACATGATCGGTCGTGCCCGCCCGCGCTTCATGGATGATATGGGGCTGTTGGCGTTTGAACCGATGTCATTCCTTGCGCGCTTCGCCAGCTTTCCATCGGGGCATTCGGCAACCATCGGTGCGGCCGCTATGGTGCTCACGCTTCTGGTTCCGCGCTACGCCAAACTTTGGCTATCGGTGGCGTTTGTTGGGGGCGTCAGCCGTGTCGTGGTTCAGGCTCACTATATGACCGATGTTGTGGCCGGGCTCGTGTTCGGGGCAGGGCTGACACTTTGGGGCGCTCGCCATTTGGCCCGTCGCGATTGCATGTTTCGGATCGAAAACGGATGGCTGCCTAATCGCAGGCGCCCGGTTTGAGTCGGGATCATTGCGGACTGGCTGGCTCATTCCTCTTACGTTCCGGTCAATTCGGGATATCGGACGCGTTTTTCTGATAAATTTTGCGAAATATCAAAAAAATAAGGTCAATTGGTCCGTATTTGCGTTCGGTCAACCCTTGACCGTGTCAGAAATATGTCTTGTATTCCCGCTGTCAGAGGACACCGCGTTCTCATGTGTTGCGTATCAGACTAGCACTTTCCGGATACAAGGAGAGGCAGGTTGATGCAGAGCAGTACGGGCACTTCGGGAGAGATAACAGGGCAGACTGCGCTAGTCGCGTGTGCCCCTATGTCTATTTCGACAGCTGCTTTTCCGCGGACGTTCCTTCGATACGAACTATTCGAACAGGGAAACAGGAAAGGCTGCTACCCCATGAAAACCAAACTTCTTTCGCTTGCGCTCGGCGCTGCCGCTATCGCAATGACCGGCACCGTCGCTTCGGCTGCCACTCTCGACGACGTTAAAGCCAAAGGCTTCTTGCAGTGTGGTGTCTCCACCGGCTTCCCAGGCTTTGCTTTCACCGATGACGCTGGCAACTGGCAGGGTTTTGATCCGGCACTGTGCCGCGCCATGGCTGCTGCAATTTTCGCTGGCGACTCCAATGCCGTCAAATTCACGCCAACCACCGGTAAAACACGCTTCACAGCGCTGGCTTCCGGCGAAGTTGACGTGTTGGCCCGTAACACCACCGAGACGTTCTCGCGTGATGTCGACCTGAAGTTCACTTTCGGTCCGGTCAACTACTATGACGGTCAGGGCTTCATGGTCCGCAAGTCGCTGGGTGTGACATCCGCACTCAACCTGTCCGGCGCAACGATCTGCGTTCAGACCGGTACGACCACCGAGCTCAACCTGGCCGACTACTTCCGCGCCAACAACATGACTTATGAGCCCGTGCCAATCGAAACCAACGCTGAAGCGCAGGAAAAATACCTCGCCAACGCTTGCGACGCTTACACCACGGATGCTTCCGGTCTTTCTGCTACTCGTTCCGCTTTCGAAGCTCCGAACGATCACATGATCCTGCCGGAAATCATTTCCAAAGAGCCACTCGGTCCACTCGTCCGTCAGGGCGACGATCAGTGGGCAGACATCCTGAAATGGACCCTGCTTGCGCTTATCACTGCTGAAGAAAAAGGCGTGACAGCCGCAAATGCTGACGAAATGAAAGCAAGCTCCACCGATCCAGACATCCAGCGTCTTCTTGGCGCTACCGAAGATGGCTTCGGCGCGATGCTCGGTTTGGACAATGACTGGGCGCTCAACGCCATTAAGGCTGGCGGCAACTATGGCGAAATCTTCGCCAAGTACCTCGGAACCGACACCGCTGTCGGCATCGAGCGCGGCCTGAACGCACTCTACACAGATGGCGGCCTGATGTACGCCGCACCAATCCGCTAAGGATTGAAATTGAGGGCGGTGATCCAAACGGATCACCGCCCTTTCTTCTTAAAGCTCGCGAAACACGCGGCAATTTCATTTATTTCGCTTTCGACGCGCGCCGCGCTTCAGGGCAATTCAACAGTTGTTTTGGTGTGTCTTTGGGCCCGAAACGCTGAGTACGAGGGGGCGGCATGAGCGTTGCAGCCGAACTAGACGGGCCAGCGGAACCCTTCCGCCTTTCGCAACTCTTTTACGATCAGCGATACCGGTCCATCACACTGCAGATCATCACGATCGCGGTGTTCATGTTGATGGTATCGTGGCTGGTCACGAATGTGATTCAGAACTTCGAAGACCTCGGAAAAACCTTCGGCTTCGATTTTCTTTGGCAACCTGCCTCCTATGACATCAACCAGAAGTTGATCGAATATTCGTCGGTCTCGCCGCATTGGAAAGCCGCGATTGTCGGCATTCTTAATACTCTCGTGGTGGCTTTTCTCGGCTGTATTCTGGCAACCATCATTGGCGTTGCGGTAGGCGTCGCTCGCCTCTCCAAAAATTGGCTCGTCGCTAAATTGATGACGGTCTTCATCGAAGCGATGCGCAACGTTCCGGTCCTGCTGTGGATCCTGCTTGCATCCACGGTGTTTTCCTCAGCATTGCCATCACCGCGACAGGCTCCTGTCATGTTGGGCGGAGGCTTCGTTCCCACCAACCGTGGTTTCTACGTTCCTGCACCCGTCTTCAACGACGGTTCGATTATTCTGGGCATCATTTTCATTGCCTCGATCATCGGGGCTTTCATCTTCCGCCGCTGGGCCGCCGCAAGGCAGGCGCGCACGGGTGACATCCTTCCCGTGTTCCGGATCACGATGGCTATTCTCATCCTCCCCGTGTTCGTCATGTTCTTCCTGCTGGGCATGCCCATCGGTCTTGAGCTGCCGGAATTGCAGGGTTTCAACTTTCAGGGCGGCCTCTACATTCGCAGCAGCTTCATGGCTCTGTGGCTGGCGCTTTCGTTCTATACGGCAGCTTTTATCGCAGAAAATGTCCGCGCTGGTATTCAGGCGATATCTAATGGCCAGTCCGAAGCGGCCTATTCGCTAGGTCTGCCGCCGAGTCGCACGATGAACCTCGTCATTCTTCCGCAGGCTTTGCGCATCATCATTCCACCGTTGATCTCGCAATACCTCAACCTGACCAAGAACTCGTCTCTCGCCATCGCCGTTGGCTATATGGATGTGACGGGCACGCTGGGCGGCATCACGCTGAACCAGACGGGCAGGGAGATGGAATGTCTCCTGCTGGTCATGGGGTTCTATCTTATCATCTCACTGCTCATTTCGGGTGCGATGAACATTTACAATAATTCGGTATCGTTGAGGGAGCGCTGATCTATGTCCGATACCCACGCTGAAACGGTGCGCTACGTCGCCACCCATGAACTGCCGGCGCTTCCGGCACCTGTGAACACCAGAGGCCCTGCCGCTTGGGCAAGAGCAAATTTCTTCTCGACCCCACGCGACACCATTCTTTCCATCATTGTTGGTGGTTTGATTGCGATCGGGCTTTGGAAATTGCTGCCTTGGCTTGTTTTCGATTCTGTATTTGTTGCGGGGTCGTTGAATGAGTGCCGCGAAATCGACAGTGGCGCATGTTTCGCCGTTGTAACATCGCGGTTCAACCAGTTGATATTCGGCTTCTATCCGCCGGAACTCTTCTGGCGGCCAATCCTGGCATTCGTGCTGATGTTGGTAGCATTCGCACCTGTGCTTCACGACAATCTTCCGCGCAAAATGCTCTGGTTCTCAGCAGTGTTTCCGCTATTGGCCTACTGGCTGATCTGGGGTGGCACCATTTGGGGCCCGCTGATGATCATCGCTATGATTGCTCTTGCATTCGTCGCTTTCAAAGCCGTCGCAAAATCCGTCAATCCCGTTGTTGGGCTTCTCGCAGCCGTTGCTGTTGGAATACTTTGGATGCTGTTCCTGCACGATCCAATCGTTAGTGCATTGAGCAGTGCCGTGAACGTAGGCCTCGAACCTGTGGAATCGAGCAAGCTGGGCGGCTTTCAGATTACCTTTATCATCGGTGTAACAGGCATCGTCGCATCGCTTCCCATCGGTATTCTTCTCGCATTGGGTCGTGGTTCTGACATGCCGACACTCAAGATGATCTGCGTCGGCTTCATCGAATTCATACGTGGCGTACCGCTCATCACGCTGTTGTTTGTGGCATCCACGCTGCTCAACTACTTCCTGCCGCCGGGCACCAATTTTGACATCGTGCTGCGGGTCATCATCATGGTGACGCTGTTTGCTTCTGCTTACATGGCTGAGGTCATTCGTGGCGGTTTGGCCGCTTTGCCGAAAGGGCAGTATGAAGCGGCTGACGCTTTGGGGCTGAACTACTGGCAGGCCACGCGCCTCATCATCTTGCCGCAGGCTTTGAAGATTTCGATCCCAGGGATCGTGAACACCTTCATCGGTCTGTTTAAAGACACGGTACTCGTGTCCATCATCGGCATTCTTGATCCCATTGGGATCATGCAGCCTATCCGCTCGTCTGCCGAGTGGAACGGTATCATCTGGGAGCTGCCCATATTCGTCGGGTTGGTGTTCTTCATCTTCTGCTTCCTGATGTCTCGCTACTCCATGTATTTCGAGCGCAAGCTCGACACCGGTCACCGTAATTAGGAGCGCCACAATGGCTCGCACACCCAAAAAGCCAGCGGCTGCCACCACCGGCAACGCACCAGAGGCGATCTCGAAGCCAAGCACTCCTGATGACCTGAAGGCCATCAAAGGCGTGGGCGGCGTTCTGGAAACGAAGCTGAACAAAATGGGCGTTTGGACGTATCACCAGATCGCCGGCTGGAAAAAAGCCGAGGTCGATTACGTCAATCAGTTCCTGAACTTTTCAGGCCGTATCGAGCGTGATGAGTGGATCAAGCAGTGCAAACGCATGGCGAAGGATGCGCCGAATGCGACAGCAGGCGCCACTGCCAAATCAGCATCCAAGAAAGCTGCTGCAGCCAAGAAACCGGCTGCGGCTAAAAAAGCTGCAGCTGCGAAAGCTAAGGCGCCAGTGGCTACGAAGGCTCCAGCGGCCGCAAAGGCTAAGGTAAACGGTACGAAGCTTGCCAAGTCATCGGCTGCTACAACGAAGGCTAAGCCGAAACAGACCACCAAGGCATCAATTGGTACCGTTCCATCGGTCGCACGGTCCGCAGATACTTCTGCAGCTACAAAGCCCGCCGGAATTGCATCCATCCCACCCGTTCCCGCGCAAGCGGCTTCCGCTGATGCCGGTACAAGCATGTCCGTTTCGGACACCGATGTTGCCATCGAAATCAACCAGATGAACAAGTGGTACGGCGACTTTCACGTGCTCAAAGACATCAACCTGAAGGTTATGCAGGGCGAGCGTATCGTTGTTGCAGGTCCATCAGGTTCCGGTAAATCCACGATGATCCGTTGCATCAACCGGTTGGAAGAGCATCAGAAGGGCCAGATCATCGTTGATGGTATCGAGCTCACGTCTGATCTGAAAAAGATCGACGAGGTTCGTCGCGAAGTCGGAATGGTGTTTCAGCACTTCAACCTGTTCCCACATCTGACGATCCTGGAGAACTGCACATTGGCGCCGATCTGGGTTCGCAAGATGCCCCAGAAAGAAGCTGAAGACATCGCGATGCACTTTCTTGAGCGCGTGAAAATCCCAGAGCAAGCCAACAAATTTCCGGGCCAGCTTTCCGGTGGTCAGCAGCAGCGTGTGGCGATTGCCCGATCGCTTTGCATGAACCCGCGCATCATGTTGTTCGACGAGCCCACATCGGCGCTTGATCCTGAGATGATCAAGGAAGTTCTGGAAACAATGGTGGGTCTCGCCGAAGAAGGCATGACCATGATCTGCGTGACGCACGAGATGGGCTTTGCCCGTCAGGTGGCCAACCGCGTGATCTTTATGGATGCCGGTCAGATTGTTGAGCAGAACGAGCCTGCCGAGTTCTTCGACAACCCGCAGCACGAACGCACCAGAGAGTTCCTCAGCCAGATCCTGCACTAGTCATCTACGCCTTTAATGGGCGGGAATATGTGACGTGAGAATTTTAAGAATTGCGCTGCGGTGGCTCCTACGAGTTGCCGCAGTTCTCGTTTTTATCGTTATCTTCTATCTAGCTGCGGCATGGCTGACGGCGGGTGTTCCGCGGCATATCACCAGCGCGCCTCTGCAGTCTGGCGGTGAGCGTGAAGTCCTATTGATCCAGACGCTTCTGCATGTGGACATAGCGGTCCCATACGACAGTGCGCTTCTGGCGAAATTTCCAGAGCTGGAAAACACCGATCTGCCGCTGGATGACCCCAACCTGCAATACGTAGCTTTTGGTTGGGGTTCGAAGGCGTTCTACACGACGGCTGGGCAGTATTCCGACATCCGTCCTGCGGCCGTCATTCGCGCTGTTACAGGTGATGATGCGGTGATGCGCGTGGTGGCGATGGGGTATCTCAACCCCGATGCCGATGATGTTGCTACGCTTTCGTTGAGCGTAGAGGCTTACGATAGTTTGCTGGCGTCGATCAAAAACAGTTTTACTACCGCGCCATCATCCGTCGCACTGCCGCTTTCCGGTCTTTCCATCGGCCCGTTCGATGCGTTCTTTGCCGCTAAAGGCCATTTCAATATCATCAATCCGTGTAACCAGTGGGTCGCTGATGTGTTGCACGATGCTGGTGTTCCTGTGGGGCGTTGGACGCCCACGACCTATTCGCTGATGCACTCTTTGGAAGAACTTTCGCCCTCCAATTTCCAGCGATAAATCCAGTCGACACGCTTTTGCAAACGCTCCTGTGGCGTGTGGCGCAGCACGAAATTACGCGCAAAGCTTAGCGGCTGTGGTAGGTGATAAATGCGACGGTTCTTGCGGGCCGTCGCCATGACTTTCGACACGCGCTCCATTCGCTCTTGCCCATATTGTGCAAACGCTCCGGCGAGATCACCGGTTTTTGCGCCGCAACACTTTGCCAGAACGGCGGCGTCTTCGATGGCCTGCGCTCCGCCCTGCGCTGCAAAGGGCAGCATGGCGTGGGCGGCATCGCCTATCAGCACCACGGGACCGTGGGACAGGGCCCTCGGTTTTTCTGCAGCGAAAAGCGGCCATCCGGTCCAGTTGAGTTTGTCTGAGGTGAGATACTCCGCGACAGGCGCATTCCAATTGGCGAAGTGTTGATTGAACGCGGCTCGATCTGTCAGAGGAATCATCTGGCCACGCTTTGGTTCGGCCTTGTCCGCCCATTGGGTCACGGCAACCAGATTGATCTCCCGGCCCATGCGCATGCCATATGTCACCAAATGCGAGTTGGGAGCCATCCAAAGATGCGTGTTGTTCGCCTCAATGCCATTTGGAATAGTACCTTCATTGAGCGCGGTGGCGCGCCACGCGATCTGGCCGGAAAACTCCGGCTTGGCGCGATCAGGAATGATGTCTGCCAATGATGACCAAACGCCGTCTGCAACGATCAGGCCGGTGGCATTGATCTCGCGGGCTGTCGTGCCGGATTGGGAAAGGACCGTCACGCCATTGGCATGGACGGCGGCATCCAGCACCTGTTCGTCGTAACGAATTTCGATGTCTTCCAAGCTGGCGCATTGACCGGCAAGTAGCGCTGCAAGGTCAGCACGGTGTATGACTGCGTAAGGCGCGCCGTGGCGTTTGCGGATTGTTTTGCCAAGTTCAAAGCGGTTCAACTCCGCGCCGGAAGAAGCGTTGTGCAGGGCGATATGCTCGGGAAAGGAGGCTGCACCGCGCAGCATTTTACCCAGTCCGAGACCATCGAGAACCCGAAAAGCGTTTGGTGTAAGCTGTATGCCCGCGCCTTCGCTGCGCCGCGATGGTGCGCGTTCCAGGACGATGATGCGAAAACCTTCGCGGCATAGGGCAAGCGCAGCTGTAAGGCCGGCAATGCCGCCACCGGCGACAACCAACGTGCGCTTGTCATTTGTCGTGCCCATATCAGGCGCGGCTGCCATGTCAGGCTGTTTCAGCGTCCATCAGGCAATTGGCCGGATCGGACTCGTTTGCCGCGAGGCTGGCGTCGAAGCGGAACAGGGTGGAGCAATAGGGGCAGACTTTTTCATCATCATCGCCCATGTCGAGATAAACGTGTGGGTGATCATAGGGCGCTGTTGCGCCGATGCACATGAACTCGCGCACGCCGATTTTGATCGTCGGTACGCCACCGTCGTTGTGAAAATGAGGGACAATCGCCTTCGCCATAGTGCTCGCCAGTCGTAGATGGGTGGTGGATGCCGTTCATGTTCGTGTAGTGCAGAGCGAACAGTTTGCAAAGCACTTGCCGCACCATCGTGCGGCGCAAGGAGAATTTGTCGTGGTGAATAGCGCAACGAGTGAAGAGCAGCAGATATTTTCCGGCGAACGGGCCAGCATCGCTTATTTCGATCTTGCTTCGGTCGGCGCAGAGCGCGGCACTGTATTGCTGGTACATGGCTTCGCCTCCACCGCGCAGGTGAACTGGATCGGCACCAGCTGGTCGCAGACTTTGCGGCAGGCGGGTTATCGCGTCATCGCGCTGGACAACCGTGGCCATGGGGCAAGCCAGAAGTTCTATGACCCGGCGGACTACGGGCCGGATATTTTTGCAGCTGACGCGCTGGCACTGCTGGATTACCTCGGCGTCGAGCGGTGTTATCTCATGGGCTATTCCATGGGTGCACGTATTTCATGCTGGCTGGCGCATCAGGCACCGCAGCGTTTTCCTGCCGTCGTGTTCGGCGGAATGGGTGAGCACATTTACGGCGGGCGTGGCGGGTACGCAGAGATTGCCGAGGCGCTTGAGGCCGATGATCCCGATGCTTCGGACAATCCGGCGGCGAAGGGCTTTCGTATCTTTGCAGATCGGGTCGGTGCTGATCGTTTGGCGCTGGCTGCTTGCATTCGTCCTTCCGCCCAACAACTTACGCCGGAAATTGTAGCGGGTCTTACTGTGCCGGTTCTTGTCGCTGTTGGTGATGAAGACGGAATTGGTGGAAGCGCCACGGTGCTGGCGGACCAAATTCCCAGCGGTGAGGCCTTTGTGATTGAAGGAAAGGACCACATGAAGGCTGTGGGCGATCTAAGCTACAAGAAGCGGGTTGTCGCGTTCTTTGAGGCGCACTCCTAGATGTCGGATTGCAATATGTTAGCGATCGAATTTGAAGGTGCGGAGGGCAACATTCTGCGCGGCGATATTGCTGGACACGACCACGAAGAAGGCAACGACATCGTGTTGTTTCTCCATGGCGGCGGACAGACCCGCCACGCCTGGAAAGGAACGGCGCAGGAGTTTGCAGCGTCCGGCAGAACGGCGATTACGCTGGATGCCCGTGGTCACGGTGAAAGCGATCATGTCCCCAGCGGACGCTACCGGTTCGACCATTTTGCTGAAGATGTGAATGCCGTGCTGGAACAGATCACAGCGCGCTACGGCAGGCCAATTGTGGTGGGCGCATCCATGGGCGGTTTGTCTTCGATGTTGGCGCACAAGATGCGCGTGGAGACTGGCAGGTCAGCAGGCTTTGATGCGCTGGTGCTCGTGGACATCGTGCCTGATATGGCCGCTTCCGGCATTGACCGAATTTTGTCGTTCATGAGCGATGGATTGGAAGCCGGTTTTGCATCGGTAGAGGATGCGGCCGAAACGGTGGCGGCCTATCTGCCGAACCGCTCTGCAAAAGGCAGTGTGCGCGGCTTGGCTAAAAATCTGCGGCAGCGCGAAGACGGGCGTTTCGTGTGGCACTGGGATCCGAATTTCGTGCGTGGACCGAACGCGATTATCACCGGAGAAAACAACACGGCAGAAGCGTTTAATCGCGCGGCTGATACGCTGGATATGCCGGTTCTGCTGATCCGTGGTGGCCGTTCCGATTTAGTAACACCGGAAGCTGCGCAGGCGTTTCTGAATAGGGTGAAGCAGGCACGTTTCGTGGACGTCTCCGATGCCGGTCACATGGTGGCGGGTGACCGGAACGACGTCTTTGGCGAAGCCGTTCGGGAATTTCTCGACGCGCTTTAGTTGCCACGAAATTCCGCTTTGCGGCGGGCTGCGAAAGCTGCGCGCCCTTCCGCATAGTCCGCGCTTTCAAACGTCGCGTCGCCCGCAGCTTGAGCTTTGGAAAGTTGCTCTGCGGTGTTCGCGAAGAGTGACAGCTTGTTGGCGGCATGGCTTAGCGGTGCGCCTTGCGCGATTTTTGTTGCAAGCTGGGTGATTTCGGAAGCCAGTTTTTCGCTGCCCGTCGTGGTAAGAAGGAAGCCGCTTGCCTTCATTGTAGCTGCATCTTCTACCGTCGCTGCGAACAACATTTTCCGCAGCATTTGTAAGCCGACGGCGTTTGCCAGCATGTCCATGGCCTCTGCCGGATAGGCGAGGCCGAGTTTAGCTGCTGGCACTGCAAAGGTTGCGTCTTCAGCCGCCAAACGAAGATCGCATGCTGCTGCCAAGCCCAACCCGCCGCCGAAACAGCAGCCACGAATTTCCGCGATTGTGGGAACAGTGGCGTTTGCCAGCGCTTGAAAGGCGACGACGTTGTCGTCTTCATATATCCGCGCGGAAGCTGCATCGGCACGCACGGTGTCGAACTCGCTTATGTCTGCGCCTGCGCAAAAATGTGCACCCTGGCCAACCAAGACGATTACCCGTGCGCCTTGTTCAATCAGCGTATCGACCGCTTTGCTAATGGCGCGCCAGCCGGCCTGATTTAGTGCATTGCGGCGTTGCTCATTGGCGATAGTTATCCGGCCGATATGATCTGAACAGGCAATGTGAACGGCGGTGTGATCAATACTTTGTCCGATATTGTGCATTATGATGTTCTCACTATCGGTTGATGGCCCTTCAATCTGGCTCGCCATTGCCCTATGTTCAGTTCCGCTGCAAGCAAGCCCAAGGCGCTAAAATGTCTGCTTCCGATACGATTAAAGACGATCCAGTAGTCCACCTCGATCCCGTTTGGGGCGCTGTGCGTGAAGAAGCGCAGGCTGCGTTGGACAATGATCCCGCTTTGGGAGGCTTCTTGTTTCGCTCAATCTTGAGCCAGAAAACGCTCGAGCAGGCGGTGATCACGCGCATTGCGCACCGTCTCGAACATGCCGATTTATGCGCCGATACCATTCGCGCGACCTTTGAAGAGATGATCCGTGCCGACCCTGAATGGTCGGCCACGATGCGCGTGGATATCGCTGCCGTCTATGATCGCGATCCTGCCTGCACGCGCTTCATCGAGCCTATTCTCTATTTCAAGGGTTTCCACGCCCTACAAACGCACCGGCTGGCGCATTGGGCGTTCAAGCAGGGGCGACGCGACTTTGCGCTTTATCTGCAAAGCCGCAGCAGCGAGGTTTTCCAGACCGACATCAACCCCGAAGCCCGTTTTGGTCGCGGTGTGTTCATCGACCACGCTACCGGGTTGGTTGTCGGCGCCACTGCAGTTGTCGGCAATGATGTGTCGATCATGCAGGGCGTAACGCTGGGCGGTACCGGCAAGGAATCAGGCGATCGCCATCCCAAAGTTCAGGACGGTGTTTTGATTGGGGCCGGCGCCAAGGTGCTTGGTAACATCGAAATCGGTCATTGCTCGCGCATCGCGTCCGGTGCGTTGGTGGTTAAAGCTGTTCCGCCAAAGACAACTGTTGCCGGTGTGCCAGCCCGTGTCGTTGGCGTGGCCGGATGCGCGCAACCCTCTCGCACCATGGATCAGATTCTGGCAGAGACCGTTCAGCAATAACTAACACGCGCCGCAAAAGGGCATTTTATGCTGAAACAGGACGAAATCGACAAACTGACCGACTATTTGAGCACGCTGTTTTCCAGCGATTCCATCGCGGTTCTGCAGCACCCTGAAGAGGATAATGTTGCGCTTGTTGCCAAGGATCAAAACTTTTTCGCTCGCATTGACCGCGATGAGGACGAAGGCGAGTTGTCATACAATTTCTCCAAGGAAATTCCCGACCAGCCGTTCGACGAGCTGAACGCTTCGGTGAAGGAAATCTTCAATTCGCAAGCCGTCGAAGTGCGTCGCCGTCCCAACAAATCCGACAGCGCTGAAATCTACAAAGGCGAGGAGTTCCTCGGTGTTTTGTACGACGATGATGATGCGGGCGACGGCATGCAAATCTTCAACATGGCAATCCTCGATATCGACCTTGAAGGCGATTTCGACGCTGATGATGAGGACGACGCCTGATGGCGATCTATGAGTTGGACGGAAAACGGCCCGATCTGGCCGGTTCCGATACCGCAAACGACCGTTGCTGGATCGCGCCCGACGCACAGGTGATGGGCGATGTCGTGCTGGAAGAGGATGCGAGCGTCTGGTTTGGTGCTGTACTGCGCGGCGACAATGAGCGACTGCACATCGGCAAAAATTCCAACATCCAGGAATTGTGCATGCTGCACACCGATATGGGTTTTCCGCTCACGGTGGGGGCTGATTGTACGATTGGCCACAAGGCCATTTTGCACGGCTGCACCATAGGTGAGGGCTGTCTTGTCGGTATGGGCGCGACCATCATGAATGGTGCTGTCATCGGCGAGGGGTGCCTGATTGGTGCCGGTGCGTTGGTGCCGGAAGGCAAGGAAATTCCAGCAGGCTCCATGGTGATTGGTGCACCGGGTAAGGTTGTTCGCGAATTGAACGATGGCCAGAAGGCTGCGCTTAAGATGGCAGCGGCCAGCTATGTCGCCAATTCCGCGCGTTTCCGCAAAGGCCTGAAGCGGCTCGATTAGCGCTTTCGACTACCTCTAAAATAAGTGGGCCGACACGTCGGGCATGACATGCCGGCCCTTGACCGGGTCGCTGTGGGGACGGGGAAGTGGGTGCGACCGGATCAATCTTGTGTTCAGGCAACCGAAGTTACCCGAAAATTTCTAGTAGCCCGCGACTTGCGAACGACGATCTTTGATCGATGTCCAGCGGCCGGAATGAAAACGCGATTGGCGTTTCAGGTACTGGTAAGGCGTTTTGCTCCAAAGCGAGACTTTGCCGCGCAGATTATCAAGCGCGAAGTCGCCGCGATCTGTGCGAACCGTCAGCACTGCATGGCCTTCGCCGTTTGCCTGTTTCACAACTGTGATGAGCAATGACGATGCAGGCCAACCCTTTTGCATCAACATATAGCGTTTCAGCAGGACGTAATCCTCGCAGTCGCCATAGGATTTTGGGTAGGTCCAGTGCTCTTCGACACCGTAAAAGTCTTGATCTGTTACAGGTGATACGGCAGCATTTGCGTAGGCGTTGATTTCCGTCAGCTCACGCCAGCGCTTTTTCGTCAGCCGCATGGGCTCCGCGTTTTTGGTGCGAACCGCACATTCCTGCGGTAGTTGCTGGCAGAAGTAAGCATGCCCGATTGGTTGGGATGTATTCCCACCCATATTCATATGCGCTGTTGCTGCAAAACTGGTCGTTGCTGTTGCCCCCAGCAAGACCAACGCGCCCAGCGTTGTTCCAAGTCGTTTCATTGTCGTCATCATGGTTTTAGTCTCCCGTCCACGAGGAGACCATGCCATTGTCGACTTGCTGCGCGGTGCAGTTTGGTCGCAGCTTTTGAGACGAATTTGCATCTAACTTTCCCGCCGAATTCTAGGGAAAGTTAACCATTGGAAATGGGCAGTGGGCAACTGCCAAGGAAATGACAGTTACGTCATGTCTGTTTTCTGGCGGCTAGATAAGTTCCGACAGCGATGGTGCTGGATGGGCACGGTCGAATTCGACACGCAGGCCACCGGGATAATGTTGAACAACGCGGCCTGACAGGCCTGCAACTTCCACCTGTGCCGACAGGGCAGGAATAACCTCGCAGGTCATGCTGGCACCTGACAGCGAAAGATCCTTGATCTGCACGGGATATGAGCGGCCATCGGTAAGGACCAAGCGCTCATTGCGTTCGTTGATGTTGGGAGTTGATGGGCCATCGCTCAGGACCTGATCGATAAGGTCTCTATCGGCATAGCTCTCGATATGCTCGGCCAGCTTATCGCGTTTACGCTCGGTCAGTTCCAACGCGAGCACAAAGCCGCCTTCGAAAATTCGCGTCACCTCGCCGGAAAGTCGCCCGAGTTCATCAAGGTAGACGATGATCGTTTGGCCGAGTTCTGCGGAGTCGAGTGCGGTGATGCTGACAGCGTTGTGCTGGATGTCAGTCGTCTGGCACGGCAATTCCAGCCCGTTGGGCAAAAGACAACGACCGGAGAGCTCCAGACGAAAGCGCTCGACGGCGCGATCATCTTCAAGATCATCGAGATACGGCTCGTCTGCGGATGGTTCCGGGATAATTTCGGGCAACTGGCTCATTTTGTGCGCACTGAAAGCTAAACGTGTGCGCACATAATGGCTGAACGTGGTTAACGAAAGCTGGCCGTTTGCCCGTGTTCGAAGCTAGTCTTGGCGGCCGCCTTCGATCACGGTGAAAGCACCAACCCGACGACGACCATTATCCGAGGCGCTGTCGTTTGACGTTTCGAACGGTTCGTTTGTTGGCAGGATTGACGGTGCTTCTTCGATATGGCGGCTGCCACGGCGTCGCTCGCTTGGGAATGGATGAAGATTGCCGGGCTCGCTCTGCAAGATGCGGTGATCGTTTGTATCCCACGGAACATCTGCTGTGCCGAGTGTTGGCGTGCTCTGCTCTTCCCACGGGCGAAGCATGCGGACGCTTTCAAGGCGGGCCGAGGTGATGGCCGCAGATCTGTCCCAACGTGGTTCACCAATGGTTGTGGTTATGCCAAGTGTGCGTTTGCCCTGTGCTCCGTTGAGGAACAACGGCATCAACAGTGTTTCCATTGCGACTGCATTGCCGGCGACATCGAGACCGGTGCTGCTCATCAAAACCAGATGGCCGTCACCGCCAATGTTGTTAGTCCAGTTGTCCACGGTGCGCTCGTCGACACCGTCGTAAGGCCAGGAGAATGGCTCGCTCTTCAACTCGCGTCCATAGATGTTGCACAGGTGCGTACCGGCGAGGCGGTAGTGATTGCGTGAACCAATACGCTCCAGCACAAACATGTCCGCCAACAGGTGAGGGCAGTCGTGGGGAAGCACGTCGCTGCGGTCCGGCCAGGCAAACGGGCGTGTCGGCACGGCACCGCTTCCGGTTTTCTGGAAGAGATCCATCCAATAGGAGAGCATCTCTTTTGTCTTTTCGTGGCGCATTTGGCTCGGTCCCTTTGCGGCCTGTGCCGAACTGATACGGTTCGGAACAATCCTGCTGCTGTTCGCCGACTGCGTTGCAGATGCCATGCCAGAGTGCCGCCGGGGCAGGGTGGAAGCCGCTTTTCCAAAGCGAAACAACTTGTTAACCTTAACGAACTGCTTCGATTGCGCAGATCATGTTTACCTGTCATTAAGGTGGGGAATTCCACGGCGGCACTACGATCCTTTGTGCCGGCAGGTTTTAAGCCCCAATAAGCTTTGGGGCGCAGCAAAACTACAGTCTGATAAACGACCTTGTCGGGGGACGGGGAAGTGGGCAGACAACAGCCCGGTGCTTCGCGCACCGGGCTTTTTTTTGGCCTGATTCTGGGTGTTTGGGTTTGAATATGAACGAGTTACAGAGACCAGAGCCGGAAGCTTCAGGGCCAGAGCCCTTGGAAGCCGAAAAGCCTAAGACGCCACCAGCTTTCAACCTCCCCGGTATCATCATGCTGTTGGGCGGGATAATGATTGCTGTTCACACACTCCGCAGCGAGATTTTGAGCACCGCTGCAGATTATGAAGTTCTTGAGCGCTTCGCCTTTGTTCCGGGCTTTTATGACGCTCCTGCGCAGGCGTTGTCCTATCCTTGGGCGCGCTTCTGGACACCGGTCAGTCACGCTTTTTTGCATGGCGACTGGACGCATTTGTTGATCAATCTCGTTTGGATGGCAGCGTTTGGTGGCGTGGTTGCCATGCGGTTCGGGGCAGTTCGCTTCATGATATTCTTCGCCGTTGGAAGTGCTGCTGGAGCGTTCGCTCATTATTTATCGGCGATGGGCGAACTCGTTCCGCTTGTTGGCGCATCGGGCGCGGTATCGGCTTGCATGGGTGCTGCGATGCGTTTTGCATTCGGTGATGGGCGCATGGCGCTGCGACCGGAGCAGCGGGCAACCGCGCCTGCAATGGGGCTTGTCGCGTCGCTGACCAATCGCAACATCATGATCTTCATCGGCGTCTGGTTCGCGCTTAACTGGCTGATCG
This sequence comes from Ahrensia sp. R2A130, assembly GCF_000179775.1. GTDB lineage: Bacteria > Pseudomonadota > Alphaproteobacteria > Rhizobiales > Rhizobiaceae > Pseudahrensia. The sequence goes on along the minus strand of NZ_AEEB01000003.1, from coordinate 531,834 downwards.
GGTCGGGCGTCTTGCCCATCGCTGGTGAAGATAGCATCGCGTGGCAAGCTCATGTGGGCGGCTTCGTGTTGGGCTGGTTGGGCTTCGCATTGTTTGATCCGCTGTGGCGGGACCGGCTGCGATAGGGTGCTTACTTGCCGTAAACTGCTTTCGGATCGAAGAGCGGCGCATCGCCGACGATCTTCAATTCTGTATCCGGTCCGGTGCCAGTGACGCTGCGATAAAAGCATGAGCGGCGGCCCGTGTGGCAGGCAGCGCCGTGGCCCTGTGGCCTCGCGATCACCCAGATCGCGTCCTGGTCGCAATCGACGCGAATGTCTTCCACGACCAGCACGTTTCCCGATGTGGCACCTTTGTGCCAAAGCTCGGCTCGCGACCGGCTCCAGAAATGGGCTTCGCGGGTGGAAATCGTCAGCGCCAACGCCTCGGCGTTCATATAAGCGAGCATCAGAATTTCGCCGCTGTCAGCATCGCTGACGACGGTTGTTACCAGACCTGCGGCGTCGAATTTCGGCGCGAGGATGATGCCTTCTTCGTGGGTGTGCTTGTCCATATTGGATTCAGGCAGCTTGGCGCAGCAGTGTCATGTAACGAATCTGCTCCTGCGGATCATCGCGATAGGCACCGGTGAATGTGGTGGTCAGCGTGGTCGAGCCGTCTTTCTTGATGCCGCGCATGACCATGCACATGTGCTGCGCCTCGATCATCACAGCAACGCCGCGCGGTTCCAACACATCTTGAATGGTGTGGGCGATTTGCGATGTCAGGGCTTCCTGCGTCTGCAAACGACGGGCGAAAATATCGACTACACGGGCGATCTTCGAAAGGCCGACGACCTTACCATCGGGCAGGTAGCCGACATGGGCCTTGCCAATGATCGGCACCATGTGGTGTTCGCAGTGGGAATGAAAATGAATGTCGCGGATGACGACCATATCATCATAGCCGGACACTTCTTCGAAGGTACGGCCCAAGGCTTCCGTTGGGTCTTCGCCATAACCGCTGAACAATTCGCTGTAGGATTTAGCGACGCGGGCAGGGGTGTCTTGCAGGCCTTCGCGGGTGATATCGTCGCCGCTCCAGCGCAGCAGTGTTTTTACCGCAGCTTCGGCTTCGGCGCGTGTGGGCTTTGCTGGTAGTGTGGATGTCTCGTCGCCTTCCCGCAGGATGGCGTCAGTATCGACGATCTGGTCCATGATTGTTTTCCAATTCAAGGCTGCCCTTTATGTGAAGCCGGGGCATTTGGTCGAAACGGTGACGACATGCTGCGAGCGTGTGACAAACGATCTGTTTGTTTTCGGCTCCGCTGGTCCTAATATAGGGTAGAGCAGGCCTTTGCCAAGCGCTGCCCGCGAAGCCCACTGTCGCAATGGATATATATGCCATGAGCATCGATTCTGTTTATAACGCCAAAATTCTGGAATATGCGGGCAATATAGGCTCCATCGGGAGGCTGGATGCGCCGGATGGGACAGCGAAGGCGCACTCGAAATTGTGCGGCTCCACGGTAACCGTTGATCTCTCCGTTGAAGATGGTCGCATCGCTGAATACGCGCAGGATGTGAAAGCCTGCGCGCTGGGGCAGGCGTCTGCCGCGATTTTTGCAAAAGACGCTGTCGGGCGTTCGCTGGTTGAGCTGGAAGCATTGAAGGCTCGTATGCACGCGATGTTGAAAGACGGCGGTGAGCCGCCGGAAGCGCCGTTCGACGAGCTGAAATTCCTTGAACCTGTGCGCGAATACCGTGCCCGTCACGCTTCCACGTTGTTGGTGTTCGACGCTGCGGTGGACGCGATGAAGCAAGCCGTGTCGCAAGAGCGTTCGGTTGCCTAAAGGCTACAACCGCAATTACTCAGGCCCTTGGCCTAAGACACCCGCGCGGCTTCTGGGCGTCGGGCTGATCCGATTCTACCAACTAACGTTTTCAAGCTTCATCGGCGGCAATTGCCGCTACGTGCCCACTTGTTCTGAATATGGCTATGAGGCCATCGCCCGATACGGCCTTCTTCGCGGTGGTCTTATGACGCTGCGCCGTGTTGGCCGCTGTAACCCTTGGCGAAGCCTGAAGGGCAGCCACGGACATGACCCCGTTCCGTAAGAAAACGGGCCTTTAGAGGTTGTTAACCCTCATGCGGCCATGGCAAAGGCACCAACGACCACCCGCGACTGTATGCGGGACTGGATGACCGGAGCAGAACCATGTCGAATGAATCCCTAGAAATCCGCTTTCCTGACGGCAATGTCCGTCACTACGACCCCGGCACGACCGGCCGCGATGTAGCCGAAGGCATTTCCAAATCCCTTTCCAAAAAGAGCATGGCCTACATGCTCGACGGTAAGCTGACAGACCTGTCGGCACCTTTGGCCGCGTCTGGCGATCTCGAACTCGTCCTGCGTGATGACGACCGTGCGCTGGAACTCATTCGCCACGATTGCGCGCATGTGCTGGCGGAGGCCGTGCAGGACATCTGGCCGGACACAAAAGTGACCATCGGGCCGGTGATCGAAAACGGCTTCTATTACGACTTCGACCGCGAGACGCCGTTCACACCTGAAGATCTCGAACGCATCGAAAAGAAGATGCGCGAGATCATTCAGCGCAATGATCCGTTCACCCACGAAGTGTGGACGCGCGATCAGGCCAAGGCGCATTTCGAGAAGATCGGCGAGACCTATAAGGCCGAATTGATCGATGCGATTCCTGAAGGCGACAACCTGAACATCTACAAGCAAGGCGAGTGGATGGACCTTTGCCTTGGGCCGCACGGGCCTTCGACGGGCAAAATCGGCAACGCTTTCAAACTTATGAGCGTCGCGGGTGCCTATTGGCGTGGTGACAGCGACAACCAGATGTTGAGCCGCATCTACGGCACGGCTTGGGCTGACGAGAAGCAGTTGAAGCAATATCTGCACATGCTGGAAGAAGCGCAGAAGCGTGACCACCGGAAGCTTGGTCGCGAGATGGACCTGTTCCATTTTCAGGAAGAGGGGCCGGGCGTTGTGTTCTGGCACGCGAAAGGCTGGAAGGTCTTTCAGCACCTCGTGTCCTACATGCGCCGCCGTATCGAAGAGCACGGCTATGACGAGGTGAATGCACCGCAGATTCTCGACAAAGCCTTGTGGGAAACATCAGGCCACTGGGGCTGGTACCGCGAGAACATGTTCACGACGGTAACGGAAGACGAGCGCCAGTTCGCCATCAAGCCAATGAACTGCCCCGGCCATGTGCAAATCTTCAAAAACGGGTTGAGATCTTACCGCGAACTTCCTGTAAAAATGGCGGAATTTGGGAATGTACACCGCTATGAACCGTCCGGTGCCCTGCACGGGCTTATGCGGGTTCGCGGCTTTACGCAGGATGATGCCCACGTGTTCTGCACACCGGAGCAGCTTGAAGAAGAGTGCCTGCGGATCAACGATCTGATCCTGTCCACCTATAGTGACTTCGGCTTTGGCGACATCGTGGTGAAGCTTTCGACACGTCCTGAAAAACGGGTCGGTTCGGAAGAAGGCTGGGACCGCTCGGAAGAGATTATGGGCAAGGTGCTGGAGAAGATCGCTGCTGATAGTGACGGGCGCATCAAGACCGAGCTGAACCCGGGTGAGGGCGCGTTTTACGGACCGAAATTCGAGTATGTGCTGCGCGATGCCATTGGCCGCGATTGGCAGTGTGGAACGACGCAGGTCGATTTCGCGCTACCGGAGCGGTTCGGCGCGTTCTACATCGACAAGGATTCGCAGAAGCAGGAACCGGTCATGGTTCACCGCGCGATCTGCGGGTCCATGGAGCGGTTCATCGGTATCCTGATCGAACATTTTGCCGGTCATTTCCCGCTGTGGATTTCGCCGCTGCAGGTGGTCGTTGCGACCATCACCAGCGAGGCTGACCCCTATGGTGAAATAGTCGCGGAGGAATTGCGCGAAGCTGGACTTCGGGTCGAAACGGACTTCCGCAACGAGAAGATCAACTACAAAGTGCGCGAGCATTCGTTAGCGAAGGTGCCCGTCATCATCGCTGTCGGTGGTCGCGAGGCGGAGGAGCGGACCGTTTCCGTTCGTCGTCTCGGCTCCAAACACCAGACCAGCATGACGCTGGATGAGGCGGTTGCGAGCCTTTCGGATGAGGCGATTGCGCCGGATATCCGCCGGAAGATGGAAGCCAAGGCTGCGAAGCTCGCCGCCAAAGCCTAGTTCAGTAGAATTTCGATCCGCTTTTCTTCACCGGTTCCCACGGTGAAGGGCTGCCGGAATTCTTCTGCACCATAGCGGACGGCGGCTTCGTACTCGCCTTCCGCCAGCACCAATGACGGCGCGATTGATGAACTGGCGAACACCTGCTCGCCATCTGCGGTGAACACGGTCCACGCCGTGTTCGCCACCGCTACGCCACCGGCTTCCGACACCGCACGTAACGATATGGGCGAACCGCGGTGTTGGAGTTCGGCCTTGGTCAATTCGCCTGCCTTCACCTGAAGGTCGGCACGGACGGTGGCGTTGATGGTGCCGTAGCGTGACAGCACGTGGTAGGTGCCCGCCTTCAGCCGGATGATCTTGTCTCCTGCAACGTTGAGCGCGATGAGCTGGCGCTCACCGCTTTCATCCGCCTCGCGCTCGTAAATCGAAAACCGCAATTTTTCTGATGGAATCGGTTTGCCCGCCGCACTTGCTGCCAGCTGTAGACCGCCAGCCTCCAAAACCAATTCTTCCGTGCTGCTCTCACCTGACAGGACCACGCGCTTACCGGCTCCGGCCCGGCCAAACGCTGCGTGAATAAAGTAGGTGCCTGCATTCAGGTCGAAAGTGCCTGTGCCGCCGGTCGCTGTTGCGATGAGAGGAAGCGCCTCACCATCTCCGCCTCGCCTGTCGCGATAAACACGCCAGACCATTCCATCTTTGAGAACCGGCCCGTCGGTCACCAATTTTCCGGACAAAACCAAGCGGTAAATCGGGCGCCCATTTGTAAGATCGACGGCGCCTTCGGCATAGATTGTTTCGCCGCTCGCCAAGGAGGGCACGAAGCAAAGTGCAACGAAAATGAGGAAGTGTCTCAACATGGTTCTGGTGTCCTCGAAAATCAGCCCATTTTCAAGGCAAGTTCGCTTCGCTACATGGAACGCTTGAACGAACATGAGGCGACAACGCCATGAACGACCAGCTTGAACACCTTCGCAACCGCCGCTCCAGCCTATCGATGACCTTGGCAGAACCTGGTCCAGATGAGGCGCAATTGCGAGATATGATGACGATCGCTGCACGTGTGCCTGACCATGGAAAGCTCGCGCCATGGCGGTTCGAGGTGTGGACGCCAGCATTCCGGCAACGGGTGCACGGTGAACTTCAAACGATGCTGGACAGCTCCGATCTGCCGGATGTCGAGAAGCTGCGCAAAGGCATCGAGAAGCTGCTTCACGCGCCCACCGTCGTTGCCATTATCAGCACAGCCACGAATCATCCAAAAATTCCGCTGTGGGAGCAGCATCTGAGTGCGGGTGCTGCCTGTATGAACATGCTGCACGCGGCCAATGCCCATGGATTCGAAGCCCAGTGGCTGACCGCTTGGTATGTCTACGACACTCGTGCTTCAGCAAAATTGGGCCTTAACAATGGTGAGCAGATCGCCGCTATTGTTCACATCGGTTCCTCAGATGTCGCCAAGCAGGAGCGGGACCGCCCGAATCTCGATGATATTTTGACGGTTCGGGAGGCTTAAGCTGCATGTTCTACACTGCAGAAGAGGGGCATTCATTGCCGTTCAACCCGTTCAAGGCCATCGTTGCGCCACGTCCTATCGGCTGGATTTCCACATTGACCAAGGATGGTGCTGCCAATCTCGCACCCTATTCCTTCTTCAACGGCGTAGGTGACGCACCCGAAATGGTGATGTTCGCTTCTGGTGGGATGAAAGACAGCGCGCGCAACGCGATTGATACCGGCGAGTTCACCTTCAATTTTGTGGGCCGTGCCATGAAGGATGCGATGAATGCATCGTCCGCTTCGCTGCCATATGGCGAAGATGAGTTCGACCATGCTGGATTGACCAAAGCCGCCGGAGCCACAGTTGCTTGCCCGCGAGTGCAGGGGGCAGCGGCTGCGATGGAGTGCAAGCTTGTTGAAACGCTGACGCCCCAAACGCTTTCCGGGGAACCATCAAGCTATACGATTCTGGTTGGTCAGGTGACCGGCACCTTCATTGATGATGCGTTTGTGACAGAAGGCGGTCGTTTCGACATCGCCAAGGCGGACCCAATCATGCGGGCAGGGTATCGCGATTATTTTGGCGATGGCGGTTTGTTCGAAATGGAACGGCCCGGCTGACACTTGGCGCTGTTGTGAAGAAGATGTCTTGTTAATGTCGCAATTCGGGCCTACTTGATGCTCATCGAAATTAGACGAATACCTGCTGCCTCCCACCATCTACGATGGTCTCGCAACGGAATATCTCTTCAATCTCGACCACCGGCATCATTTCGATGCCTCCATTGCAAGACTCGAAAGTGAATATCATGACTTCAGGTACCGTAAAATTCTACAATGACACCAAAGGCTTCGGCTTCATCCAGCCAGATGACGGCGGCAAGGACGTGTTCGTCCACGCTACCGCTCTTGAGCGTAACGGCCTTACCGGTCTGTCCGAAGGCCAGAAGGTTTCCTTCGAAACCGACATGGACCCACGCTCCGGCAAGCCAGCCGTCAGCAAAATCGAAGCTGCCTAAATTTTTGGTAGTTTCTGGAGATTTTTTCTCCAGATGATTTTAAAGCCTCGGTTCGAAAGAACCGGGGCTTTTTGTTTTTTAGTGACCAGCGAGGGCCAAAGTGCGTTGCGCTAGTCGCAGGTGAGGGCGATCCACCATCTTGCCGTTGACCGATAAAACGCCTGCATCCGGTTCTGCGTTGAAGGCATCGACAATGTCGCGCGCGGTGGTGATCTCATCTTCAGTGGGGGACATGGTGGTGTTGATGGGCGCGACTTGGGCCGGATGAATGGCCATCTTCCCGGTAAATCCATCCATACGCGCTTCGCTGCATTCGTCTGCGAAACCCTCGGCATCTGAAAAATCGGGAAAAACCGTGTCCAACGCTTGAACGTTACAGGCATTCGCCACCAGCAATGTCACGGTCCGGGCATGGCGGAAAACGTCCGTATAACGCCCTCGCTCATCACGTTTGCGCAATGCTCCAATATCTGCGGAAAGATCTTCTGCGCCCCACGTGACGCCGGCCAGTCGCGGTAGATCGGCATCAGCATAGCTACCGACATTCAACAGGCCGCGAGCCGTTTCTGTGATAATGGCGATGATTTTCGTTGCACCATCAGTCTGGCCCACCTGCGCTTCATGGGTTCTCAGCATCGCTGATAGCTTTTCCACATCGCTGGCATGTTCGCATTTTGGCAGTACCACACCTTTTGGCTTCCCGGGCATGATGGCTGCTAGATCTGCCTCGACCCAACCGGTGTCGAATGCGTTGATGCGGACCCAAAGTTCAGGCGCTTTTTCGGTAGCGTTCTGCAAGTAGGTCGCGCTGGTTTCGCGGGCCTTTTGTTTGGCGGAAACTGCGACCGAATCTTCCAGATCGATGAACAAGGCGTCCGCGCCACTTGAGCCTGCTTTTTCGAGCTTTCGCTCGCTATCACCGGGAACGAAGAGTGCGCTCTTGATCATGTGTTTGCCTCCGGCCGCTTCAACATCATGGCTTGGCGGACGCATTCACACACCAACTCGCCACGTTGATTGAAACCTTCATGTTTGAATTCGACCACGCCTCTGTCCGGCTTGCTTTTAGAGGCGCGCAAGGAGGTGACTGTCGTGCGTGCGGAGACGGTGTCACCCTGCAAGACGGGGGCTGGAAAGCGTGTGTCGGTCATGCCCAGATTGCCGATTGTGGTGCCGAGTGTCGTGTCCTGCACCGAAAGACCGATCACGAGGCCCAGCGTGAGCAGTGAGTTTACAAGCGGCTCGCCCCATTCGGTGTCTTTGGCAAAGTGACGGTCGATATGCAGCGGTTGCGGATTCATCGTCATCAGCGAAAACGACATATTGTCGGCCTCTGTGATGGTGCGGCGCAATTCGTGCTCAAAAATCTGACCCACTGAAAACTCGTCGAAATACAGGCCCGGCATACGAATTCACCTCGGATTTTGCGTCAGCGACATGGTTAGCACGAATTCAATAAACGTGGTGAACGATCGTTTAACGCTTTCGCTTTAGCTTCCATTGCAGGGCGACGTGTTTTGGACGCCCGTGTATTGCGTTTTGTAGTGTTGGAGTAGTGTTGTGTTTGTGGAACGTTTTATGGCGTGGGCTGTTGCCCAACCGTCTTCCGTGCGTGCTGAGGGCATTGCCGATCTTACTGCCGCTTACCGCACCGATCAGGTTGCCGATCAGGATATCGAAGCGACCGAGCAGGTTTTCACTCTCTTTCTTGATGATCCCGATATTGTTGTGCGTAGAGCGCTTTCTGCAGGTCTTGCGACAAGCGACCGTGCGCCACGCGCGCTTATCTGGTCGTTGATGAATGACATTTTCACAGTTGCCGAACCGATCTTCGCCCGCAGCACACGCCTTACATCTGCTGAACTTACCAACGCCGCTACGAGCGGTTCATCCGCTATCGCAACCCTGATCGCAGGCCGCTCGCTGCTTGACGGGCAGGTGGTGCGTGCCATCGCCAAAGACGGTTGCGCTGATGCTGTGGAAGCGCTGCTGCACAACAGAACGATCATATTGGGTTCCGGCCTGCTGGATGAGGTCGCACAGCGCTTTGCTGATGATGGTGCCATTCGCAACGCGCTTTTGGACCAGCCGCAGATTTCCGCAATCTCCCGCCACCGTCTTGCTGCTGCAGCTGCTGCCGATATGGCGAAACTTACAATCGGCAACGCGACGCGTATTGCTGCTGTCGCTTCTGATGCACTCGACAAAGCTACTGTCGAGATCGCTACGCAGTGCGATGTGGCTGACCTTTCGATCTATGCAGCGCATCTTAGTGAGCAGAATGTCATTACGCCGTCACTGTTGGTCCGCAGCATTTGTGTGGGCAACGCGGCACTTTTCGAGACGATGTTTGCCACTGCAACATTGACCAACCTTAGCCGCGTTCAATCTATCATGGACGACAGCCGTCGCAGTGCCTTCCGCGCGTTGTGCAAGAAGGCTAATCTGCCCGTAGCGTCTCTACCATTGTTCGAAGCTGCTCTGAGCAACTGGACGCTTTGTGACGACCCGATGGACATGGTCGAAGCGCTGTTGGCTGCTGTTGAGGGTGAAGAACTTGTTGACGGTGCTCTTGTGGGCCTGCTGGGTCGCATCGCATCTGAACTGCATCGCAACCAGTCGCGCCGCCCGGACCAGCTCCTTCTGGCTGCAGCCTAGTAGCGAAACTGCTCGTCGAGGATTCGCTCTTCCCACGAGTGGTCCGGGTCGAACATCAGTACGCCGGTCATCTCGCGGTCTTCGTGAACGTGAACTTCGATTGCTGACTTAATTTCCGTGTTGTCGGCTACAGCATTTACCGGGCGTTTTTCGGTTTCCAGCACGGTTATCCGAACCTTCGAATGGTTGGGCAGCAACGCACCGCGCCAGTTGCGAGGGCGGAATGCGCTGACCGGTGTGAGCGCCAATAGCGGCGCTTTCAACGGCAGAATCGGGCCGTGGGCTGACAGGTTGTAAGCTGTCGAACCTTGCGGCGTTGCCACCATCAAACCGTCGCACACCAGCGCCTCCATGCGCTCGCGCCCGTCGATCTCAATGCGGAGTTTGGCAGCCTGTGCGGATTGGCGGAAGAGTGAGACTTCGTTGAACGCCATGGAGCGATGTTCGACGCCATCGGCGTCGGTGACAACCATTTGCAGCGGATGAATGCGGGCGCGGTGGGCTTTTGCGATACGGGCGGGCAGGTCATCGACCGCGTATTCATTCATCAGAAACCCGACTGTTCCCTTGTTCATGCCGTAGATCGGTTTACCCGCTTCCATCCACTGCAGCTGCGTTTGCAGCATGAAACCGTCGCCACCAAGGGCAACGATGACATCTGCTTCGGCAGGCGAGGTTTGGCCATAATGGTCCGTCAGTTCCGCCAAGGCCTGTTGGGCAGTCTCATTTGAGTTGGCGAGGAAGGCTAGGCTTTGGTTTGCCATGGCACCGGTGTGAACTGGCTGAGGGACGCAGAGCCTGCCACGAACTGCGCTGGAAAGACCAGCACCGTTCGCGACCCCAAGCTACTAGAGTTAAGCTACGATATTTTCTGCAGCAGTGCGTTCACGGAGTCCTTCGCGTCTCCGTAGAGCATCCGCGTGTTGTCCTTGAAGAACAGCGGATTTTCGACGCCGGAATAACCGGTACCTGCGCCACGTTTTGAAACGAAAACCTGCTTCGATTTCCAAACTTCCAGAACCGGCATACCGGCGATGGGTGAGTTCGGATCGTCCTGCGCCGCCGGGTTCACAATATCGTTGGACCCGACAACCATCACCACATCCGTGTCCGGCAGATCATCATTGATCTCATCCATTTCCAGCACGATGTCGTATGGCACTTTGGCTTCTGCCAGCAGCACGTTCATGTGGCCGGGCAGGCGGCCTGCTACGGGATGGATCGCGAAACGGACGTTCTTACCTTTGGCGCGGAGGCGTTGGGTAAGCTCTGAAATTGCTCCCTGCGCCTGGGCCACCGCCATGCCGTAACCGGGAACGATGACGACGCTATCGGCTTCATCCAAAGCTGCGGCGACCGTGTCGGCATCGGTGGCGATCATGTCGCCTTCGACTTCCATCTGCGGGCCGGATGTTCCGCCGAAGCCGCCGAGGATGACCGAGACGAACGAGCGGTTCATCGCCTTGCACATGATGTAGCTGAGGATTGCGCCGGACGAACCGACAAGCGCGCCCACAACGATGAGCAGATCATTGCCGAGGGAGAAGCCGATAGCTGCTGCTGCCCAACCCGAATAGGAGTTCAACATAGACACGACGACCGGCATATCCGCACCGCCGATGCCCATGATGAGATGGTAGCCGATGAACAGCGCGGCCAGCGTCATGATTGCGAGCGGCAGAAAGCCGCCGGTGTTGAGATACCAGAACAGGGAAAGAACTGAGATCGCAGCGGCAGTAGCGTTGAGCATGTGGCCGCCGGGCAGTTTTTCAGCCGCGCTTGTGACGCGACCGGACAGTTTGCCATAGGCGATGACCGAACCGGTGAAGGTGATCGCGCCGATGAAGACACCGAGGAACACTTCGACCTTAAGAATGGTCAGCTCGACCGCGCTTTTCTTGGCCAGCAAGGCGGCGAAGCCTTCGAGCTGAAGAACCGCGTTGGGGTCGAGTTCTGCAACGCGCACCATTTCGATATGGGCGTTCAGGCCCACGAAAACGGCGGCAAGACCGACAAGTGCGTGCATACCGGCCACGAGTTCCGGCATTTGGGTCATTTCGACCTTCGATGCCAATTGGTAACCGATGATGCCGCCAAGGCCGATCAGAATGATCGACAGCAACCATAGGCCCGAACCAGGGCCAATAAGCGTGGCAGTGACGGCGAGCGCCATGCCGACAATGCCGTACCAGACGGCGCGTTTTGCGCTTTCCTGACCGGACAGACCGCCCAGTGAGAGAATGAAAAGAATGGCTGCGACGACGTAGGCCGCGGTTGTGAAACCGTAATCCATCGACCGTTCCCCCTTAAGACTTCTGGAACATGGCAAGCATGCGCCGTGTGACGAGGAACCCGCCGAAAATGTTGATGCCCGCCATGAAGACTGCCAGTGCCGACAGCACAATCACCAGCCAAGAGCCGGACCCGATCTGCATGACCGCGCCCAGAATGATGATCGACGAGATAGCGTTCGTAACGGCCATAAGCGGCGTGTGAAGCGAATGCGACACGTTCCAAATAACCTGAAAGCCGATGAACACCGACAACACGAATACGATGAAGTGCTGCATGAAACTGGCCGGGGCCACTAGGCCGACCGCGAGCAGTAAGGCCGCGCCAACCGCGATGAGTGTGACCTGATTTTTCGTTTCTGCCTTGAACGCGGCAGTTTCTGCAGCGCGCTTCTGCTCAGGCGTTAGCTCCGGCACTTTTTCTTTTTTCGGAGCGGCAGCTATCGCTGCAATCTTGGGTGGCGGCGGTGGGAAGGTCACCTTTTTCGCGTGGGCAACCGTAGCGCCACGGATCACATCGTCTTCCATATTGTGAACGATGACACCGTCTTTTTCCGGGGTCAGGTCCGTCATCATGTGGCGGATGTTGGTGGCGTAAAGGTTGGAAGATTGCGTTGCCATGCGGCTCGGGAAGTCGGTGTAACCAACGACGGTGACGCCGTTTTTGGTCTCGATCTTCTCGTCCTTGACGGTCAATTCGCAGTTGCCGCCGCGTTCTGCTGCAAGATCAACAATGACCGAGCCGGGCTTCATTGCGGCGACCATGTCTGCTGTCCACAAGATCGGAGCATCACGGCCAGGAATCAGCGCCGTGGTGATGACGATGTCGACGTCTTTGGCTTGCTCGGCAAAGAGTTCGAGCTGCTTTTCGCGGAATTCAGGAGAGGAGGGGGCCGCATAGCCACCGTCGCCGGAACCTGATTCTTCAAAATCGAGCAGTAGGAATTCTGCGCCCATGCTCTCAATCTGCTCGGCAACTTCCGGTCGCACGTCGAAGGCGCGCACGATTGCACCCAAGGATTGCGCCGTACCGATGGCCGCAAGGCCAGCAACGCCTGCGCCAATGACCAACACTTTCGCTGGTGGCACCTTGCCGGCGGCCGTCACCTGACCGGTGAAGAAGCGTCCGAAATTATTGCCCGCTTCGATAACAGCGCGATAACCTGCGATATTCGCCATGGACGACAGGGCATCCATTTTCTGCGCGCGGGATATGCGGGGCACCATGTCCATGGCGATCATTGTGGAACCGGCCTTCGCCGCATTTGCCATCAATGTCTTGTTGTCGCTTGGATAGACGAAGGAAATGACCGTCTGGTCTTTCCGCATCTTCTTGGCTTCAGCTGGCTGAGGCGGGCGAACTTTCGCCACTACGTCTGCTTTTTCCCAAAGCTCGGCTGCGGTCTTGGCGACCGTCACACCGGCATCTCGGTAGTCTTTGTCTGAAAAACGTGCGGCTTTGCCTGCCCCGCTTTGGATCATACAATCGAAGCCTAGCTTCTGCAGGTCTACCGCAGACTGTGGCGTCATCGCCACGCGGCTCTCGTCTTTGACTATTTCTTTAGGTGCGCCGATAATCGTCATGCGGTTTTCCCGTTTTCAAGCAAGGATCTGAGACCACGTTGCAACGCAGCGCCTCATTCCTTCGTATTAATTTCTGGCTCCCACTTCGTTCTAGGCAGCGATTTCGTAAAAGGAAACGCCAACCGAGCTTAAACCCGCGCAAATGTGTCGCAGGAGGCAATTCTGAGCAGTAATTTACGGAAAATTGGTGCCCCCAACACGATTCGAACGCGTGACCTACTGATTACAAATCAGTTGCTCTACCAGCTGAGCTATAGGGGCTTCGCGGATGCGTTTATCGCGGGTCGGCGCATTGTGCAAGCGGGTAAAGGCTAGTCTCTTAATGTCAGGCGATCGCCGCGTTTTTCGTAGGACGATAGTGATTCCATGAATTGCTGGCCGAGCAGGCTGGTGCCGAGACGCCCAGGCTGGGCGACCATGACGCGCAGGTTGCTGCGTTCGATCCCCCCTAGGTAGAGACTGTCGATTGTCGCCATTGCGGAGCGACCCGTTCCGTTGGCGGTTTGGGTCAGAACCGTGAAAGCCAGATTATCAACATCGATTCCCGCCGCTTCCGCGTCTGTTGCAGCCAGAACAATTGCCGTTGCACCGGTGTCGACAAGAAAGCGCACGGATGCATCGTTCACGCCTGCCACGGCTTCGAAATGGCCATTGTCTGAGCGGATGAGAGTGACCTCTGTTCCGCCTTCCGTTGTGCTGCGTGAGATCGGGCTGCCGGGAATCAGGCCAGCCGTCAGGCGCGAGCCCAAGTCCTGAAGGTCGAAACGCAGCACGTAGCCACCCATCAACACCGCGATGATGAGGGCCCAGAGCGCCAACTGTTTTACAGAATCACCCAGCCGCACACCGTTGCCGAACATTCCGAAGCCAACAAATATGGCCCATAAAATGCCAGCGCCCGCGATTGCAAACTTTTCAGTCTCCATGCCCATGGTCGTGCCGGTATCGCCGGTGGCGATGAGCGCTACGAGAAGCAGCCCCGTCAGTCCGATCAATATCCAGAAGATGCGGGGCATCGGTTCAGCCGGTTTCTGACGATGATAGATCTATGACGTCACGGGTGCGCTGCCGCTGGAGGTTGCGCTTTGTAACTCGGCGGGGCTTTCGTTCCAGCTTTGCAATGCGGTCAGGCAGCTCGTCAGCCATCAAACGCTGGCGTTCAGCTTCTGGAATGTCGATCCAACTGGTGATCTCTGTTCCGGTGCGTCCACATCCGAAGCAATTGCCGGTTTTCTGGTCGATGGAGCATACGAGGATGCATGGGGAGGATATTGTGCTCATGGCGCTTGTGTAGTCGCTGCAAGCGCAATCCAAAAGCCCAGATGTGCGATCTGCTGTGTCGCACCCAGAATGTCGCCGGTATGCCCGCCGATATGATGGTGAGCTAATTTGGTCATAGCGAGCGTTCCAAGCGATGCGGCGATCAGCACTATGAGCGTCGTCTGTATTCCGAAGGTTGCTGCGAGAAGGAGTGCAGGGGCCAACGATATTACGAAAGTCGCTCGCATAGTGCCATGGTCCGGCATGCCGAAGCGTGCGGACAGGCCTGCCTCGTCTTTCCGTTGAGATTTGTTCTGGCTGCTTGTTGGGCGAGCATTGTCTATCGAAACCCAAGGCCACAGCATTGCTGCGCGTGAAAGGCTTGCGGATGTTATGAGCGAAATGGCGAATTGGGTTGAAGACATGGCGGATAATGTTTGGGCCATCAGGGCTGCGGTTAGAGACAGGCATAAGATCAAGGCTAATGTGCCATAGGTGCCGATGCTGCTGTCGCGCATGATCTCCAGCTTGCGGGCAATCGTATGTCCGCCCCAGAAGCCATCTGCGACATCGGCAAGACCGTCTTCGTGAAGCGCGCCTGTGATGATGATTGTTGTAGCTATTGCTATGATCGCAACCACAAGTGGCTGCAAACCAAGCCATATCGAGATGGATGCCAGAATGGTGGCTGGCGCGGCGATGATGATTCCGGCCAGCGGAAATGTGTGGGCCTGTTTCTGAAAATCGGGCAGCGGCGTGTTTTCACTATACGGGACCGGCAGGCGCGACAGAAAACGCAGCGAAGCCAACGTATCGGCAGGCAGATTGCGTAGGCTCTGCATAGTCTGTCGCTCCGGTGGTCGTTGCGGGTTGCCATCACGCCGCAAGCAGAATGCTTGTTTGCGTGCCACGCTGCGATATAGGTCGGCAACCGCATTCGCAATCAGACCTGAGCTCATGGCCGATACTGCAATTCCATTCGACGACATTCGTAACCTGCTCAACGATCTGCCGGGACCGGACACCAATGCCGCGCGTTTGGTGGCGGAACGTGACGCGCAACTGACGAAACCTGCTGGTGCCTTGGGCAAGCTTGAAAATCTCGCCGAGTGGGTTGCGACATGGCAGGGCAGGCGTCCTCAAATCACACGTCCGCTGGTGGCTATTTTTGCTGGCAATCACGGTGTGACCGATCAGGGCGTTTCGCCGTTCCCGCGCGAAGTGACCGCGCAAATGGTGGGCAATTTCACCAATGGCGGCGCGGCGATCAACCAGATTTGCGCCGCTTACGATTTGGGTCTGAAGGTGTTCGACCTCGCGCTCGACCTGCCCACGGGCGATATTTCACTGGAAGCCGCTATGGATGAGCGCACGTGCGCCGCCACTATGGCGTTCGGCATGGAAGCCATTGCCGGAGGCACCGACCTTTTGTGCATCGGCGAAATGGGCATCGGAAACACCACAATCGCGTCTGCGATCTATTGCGCGCTTTTCGGTGGGACTGGCGCAGATTGGGCCGGTCCCGGAACAGGCCATGACGATGCCGGTGTGAACCTGAAAGCCGAGGTTATCGACCGTGCGCTGGAACTTCACAAAGACGGTCTGCGTGACCCGCTGGAAGTGTTGCGTCGCCTAGGTGGGCGAGAAATTGCAGCTATGGCTGGCGCAATCCTCGCTGGTCGGGCGCAACGGGTGCCTGTCATCATTGATGGGTATGTGGCCGGTGCGGCCGCTGCCGTGTTGCATGCGGCTGACCCATCATCGCTCGATCACTGCATTTTTGCACATGTCAGTGCCGAGCCAGCCCATGCGCGCGCGTTGGCCGCCATGGGTAAGGAGCCGCTGCTGAACCTAGATATGCGATTGGGCGAGGGCACAGGTGCTGCACTTGCTGCCGGTATCGTTAAGGCTGCTGTACAGTGCCACACCGGCATGGCGACCTTTGAAGAGGCTGCAGTGTCCAACCGCGATGCGGCAGACAGCTAGGCCAAATCTACGCTGACATTGCGGGCGCTTGAACGACCTTCTGACGTTCACGCACTTTGGCGTTTTCGTTCTGGTCAGCCTGAGCCGTCGGCATTACGCGGCTGCGCGGGAACGTTGCTGTTACTTCGGTGCCCGCGCGAAGCTTTGAGCGCAGATCGAAGCGGCCATCGTGCATCTGCATCAAGGCTTGCACGATAGGCAGACCGAGACCGGTGCCTTGTTCCGCGCTTTTAATCGCGATTGAACCTTGGCCGAACGACGATAGAACGATGGGAATTTCCTCTTCAGGAATGCCCGGACCGGTATCGCGAATGGTAATGTATTGGCCACCACCGGAGGTCCAACCGCATTTCAACCAGATGGTGCCGCCCGACGGTGTAAACTTGAGGGCGTTGGACAGCAGGTTCAAAACGATCTGCCGCACCGCACGGGCATCTGCCCATACCGCAGGCATGTCGGGCTGAAGCTGAATGACCAGCTGAACTTTTTTCTGGTTCGCCTTCAGCTTCACCATCTGCTGCGATTCTTCTACCGCATGACCCAGTTTGACAGGCTCTTCGTTCAATTCGTAACGGCCAGCCTCAATGCGCGACAGGTCTAGAATTTCGTTGATAAGCTTTAGAAGGTGCGCGCCTGAGCGGTGAATGTCGGCGAGGTATTCTTTGTAATTGTCGTTGTCGATTGGCCCCATGACTTCGTTGCTCATAATCTCCGAAAAACCCAAAATAGCGTTCAGCGGCGTGCGCAATTCGTGGCTCATGGTGGCGAGAAAACGTGATTTTGCGAGGTTGGCTTCTTCGGCGCGCCTGCGTGCTTCTTCCGAGATGCCGCGTGATGCTTCCAGCTCCATCACCAGCTGGTCGCGTTCGGCGCGCGAGCTTATTGCATCGAGTTGGCCATCACGGATCAAACGACCCACGAAATGATAGAATGCGAGCGATACGATCATCAGCATCGCAAGACCCAAGGCAGGTACAGTGCTGACCATCATCAGCTGTAAGACGATGACCGTCAGCAAGGGCGCAGCGGCTGCAATGACGCCCCAGGAAATATTGCGCGAAGCGATGAACGAAAGTGATGTGACCACCATCGCGCCAAGGAAACACATGATCGAGAAAGCGCCGCTGGTTTCCAGCACCGGTAAATGAGCGAACAGGCCCGCCCACAAAACGCCACCGGCAAACTGGAAAGCTGTGAAAATACGCAACCATTTCTTCCGGTCGGTTTTGTCCTTTTCGAGCGCCAGAAATTTTTTGGCGTAGAGCTGGTTCAAGATTGCAAGTGCGGTGCTGCCGATGAGCCACCCGCCCAGAACCATAAGGTCGACGCCGAAATGCGTGGTGTAGGTAGCTATGGCCAGCAGGCTGATGACCATCACGAATGTTTGCTGCTGAACGTGTGCGTGACGGACGAGCAAATCATGATCGAAACTGGCTGCATGGGCATCACGAATGGTGGTGTGATTGCCTAATCCTTGGCGTGCCGCCTTAACCGCGCGGCCGGATTTTGACTGGCCGCTACCGCCGCGCTTTTCCACGATGGTTTTATCGGCGCGAGCCGAGGGCAGCGGAGATGCGGGCGTGTGCATCGGGTTGCGGAACTTTCAGAATTTCATTCGTCCCTGCATTTTGCTGCAAGATGGATAACTACGGGTTAAGAGCGATCACCTGCGAGTTCACAATTTGGTGGAAAACTGTGAAAAACCCGGCACTGGTGCAAGCGTGAGAAGATGGTTCCGAAAAGCTATGGAATTGGCATTGGCTGGCGCTGTTTTGGTGGCGATGTTTCTCGCAGTTGCATGGTTGGAGACGCGGTCAGTCCGCAGCCTTGAAGGGCGGGCAATCGCGGTCGATGGCGATTCGCTGGTAATGGACGGTGAACGCCTTCGCTTGGAGGGGATCGACGCGCCTGAAATGGACCAGACTTGCACACGCGGTGGAACTGAATGGGCGTGCGGACGCGATGCGAGAACGGCCTTGCGCAGGCTCATTCGCCCTGGCGTGGTTTGCGTAACGTCACGGGTCGATCACTATGATAGATGGCTTGCACGTTGCACGGTTGGCGAAAACGATGTGGCTCGGAAAATGGTACTTTTGGGTCTTGCCGTTGATTACGGGCGTTTTGAAGCCGAAGCGTTGGACGCTCAGAATCGTGGCGTGGGAATTTGGGCTGGCGACTTCGAAAACCCGCAAGACTGGCGGCGCAATCGCAGGATAGAATCACGAGCCGGTATTGGTGCATGGGAAAATTTGCGGCGCTGGATGCGCGGCGTTCGACACAATGATGTTCTGGGGGATGAATGATGAAACTATATGATGGCGGCAGAGCGCCCAACCCGCGACGGGTTTCGATTTACCTTGCAGAAAAAGGCATCGACGTGCCGCGTGAGGTCGTGGACATGGGGGCGCTTCAACACCGCAGCGATGCGGTGAGCACCCTTAATCCGCTGCAGCGGTTGCCGGTTCTGGAATTGGATGACGGCACCGCGATCACAGAAACAATCGCTATCTGCCGGTATTTTGAAGAACTGCACCCGGAACCGGCTCTGTTCGGCACTGGGGCGTTGGAGAAAGCACAGATCGAGATGTGGCAACGACGGGTCGAGTTCGGTCTGCTGCTTCAGGTCGCCAATGTTTTCCGCCATTCACACCCCGCAATGGTTGAATGGGAAAAGCCGCAACTCGCCGAGTTTGCTGATGCAAACCGCCCAAAAGTGGAAGCTTTTTGCCGTTTCTTGAATGCGGAACTCGCGGATCGTGAGTTTATAGTTGGTGGTGCGTTCAGTGTGGCTGACATCACGGCTCTCGTTGGGCTCGACTTCATGAAACCGGCCCGCCTTGCCATTCCCGATGACTGCGAACACTTGTCTGCCTACCACGACCGTCTACGCGCCAGACCATCGGCTAATGCCTGAGGATCTCTCCGCATTGCAGACCGGAATTGATGCCTGTCGCATCTGCATTGAACGGCCCGCGAAATTGCCACTTCCCCATGAACCCAGACCGGTCGCATGGCTTTCGTCTTCCGCGCGGCTTTGTATTGCGGGGCAGGCGCCGGGCTTGCGGGTGCATAAAAGCGGCTTGCCTTTCGACGATGCGTCTGGAAACCGGCTGCGGGAATGGATGGGTATCGACTGTGATCAGTTTTATGATCGCGAGAAACTTGCCATCGTGCCCATGGGTTTTTGTTTCCCCGGTTACGATGCGAAAGGTTCCGATTTGCCACCGCGTCGTGAATGCCGCGCCGTATGGCACGATGATGTTTTCGCCGCGATGCCGCAGATCGAGCTGATCATCGTCATTGGCCAATACGCCCAAAAATACCATCTGGGGTCGCGGATGGCGCGGAATATGACCGAGACTGCACGCGATTGGCGGACACACCTGCATAGCAACGAACATCGTGTCGTTCTGCCCATTCCCCATCCAAGCTGGCGCAACACAGCTTGGTTGAAGCGCAATCCGTGGTTCCAGAATGAGGTGGTGCCGGTTTTGCAGGCTCAGGTTCAGCGTTTGATGCTGTGATTTGCGTTCACTGATGCCGTAGCCAGGGGCGTGGAAAACGGTGTAGAATAATTTTCTACAGCGCGGAGATGGAGAGCGTCATGGACCGGATCGACAAAGCAATTTTGAACCTGCTGCAGCATGACGCGACCATGCCAGTGGCCGAAATCGGTCGCCGTGTTGGTCTGTCCACCACGCCGTGCTGGCGGCGTATTCAAAAGATGGAAGAAGACGGTGTCATCACAGCGCGGGTGGCTTTGCTGGACCCACAGTCGGTCAACGCTAAGGTCACGGTCTTTGTTTCTGTACGAACGGCCAGTCACAATGCGGAGTGGCTGAAGCGGTTTTCAGAGGTCACATCCGAGTTTCCCGAAGTGGTGGAACTGTACCGAATGAGCGGCGATATCGATTATCTGATGCGCGTCGTGGTGCCTGATATCGCGGCCTATGACCGCTTTTATCAGAACCTGATTTCGAAGATCGATATCACCGACGTGTCGTCATCGTTTGCCATGGAGCAGATGAAGTACACGACGAAGTTGCCGCTGGAAAACCTTCTAGCATAACGTTATTTTCCGCTGGCGTTTAGCCGCGCAAGCAGCGCGCTCGTGTCCCAGCGGTTGCCACCCATGCGTTGCACTTCGGCATAGAACTGGTCGACCAATGCCGTGACGGGCAGGCTGACGCCTTGCGTGTTGGCTTCTTCGAGGCAGATCGCCAAGTCTTTGCGCATCCAGTCCACGGCAAATCCGTGCTCGTACTGGCCCGCGTCCATTGTTTCGTGGCGGTTTTCCATCTGCCATGAACCTGCTGCGCCTTTGGAAATGACATCCACGACCTTCTTGATGTCCAAGCCAGCTGCCTGACCAAGGTGGATCGCTTCCGACAGACCTTGAACCAGGCCGGCGATGCAAATCTGGTTCATCATTTTTGTCAGTTGGCCCGCGCCGGTGTCGCCCATGAGGCCGACCATTTTTGCGTAGCTTTCAATGACCGGTTTTGCGGTATCGAAGGTTGCCTGATCGCCGCCTACCATGACCGTCAACACGCCGTTTTCGGCACCTGCCTGCCCGCCGGACACCGGTGCGTCGAGAAAACCAAAGCCCTTTTCTGCCGCGATCGCTGCCAATTCGCGTGCGACATCGGCAGATGCCGTGGTGTTATCAATGAAAATTGCACCGGACTTTACGGTCTCAAAGGCTCCGCCTTCGCCGGTTGTTACCGAGCGCAGATCATCATCATTACCAACGCAGCAGAATACGAAATCGGCGCCATCAGCTGCAGCTGCAGGTGTTGGGGCATGGCTGCCGCCGTGTTCTTTCGCCCACGCTTCGGCTTTGGCTGCGGTGCGGTTGAAGACCGTGACGTCGTGGCCACCCTTGTTTTTCAGGTGTGCGGCCATGGGGTAGCCCATGACGCCTAGTCCGATGAAAGCAACCTTGGCCATGCGAAGTCCTACTGCGAAATTGTATTAGTGGTCGGTAACAAAGCCTGAGCGGCGCCGCAATCGGTGAGCGAATTATCGGAAGGCGGTGAACGGGATGAAGCTGATCAGTTGACCCTGTTTTACCGCAGCGCCGTCCTCTGAAAGTTCGATGAAGCCGTCGCTTTCGCGAAGTGAGGAAATAAGGCCTGAGCCGTCGCGCGGGTATTTGGTAGCGTGAGCCATCCCGCCTTTGTGAGAGAGGCTACCGCGCAGGAATTCCCGCCTGTCTGGTTTGCGTGACTGCATGTCGAAATTGGCCTTCACCTGAAATCTGGCAGGTTCGAACCAGTCTTCGCCACCAAGGCGGCGGATTGCTGGGTGGGCGTACATCAAGAAACACACCATGGCGGCAACCGGATTGCCCGGCAGGCCGAAGAAATAGGCATCGCCACCGGACGCTTTGGGCATTTGACCGAACATCATGGGTCGCCCAGGTTTGACCGCGAGTTGCCACATATGGCGTTGGCCGAGTTCATCCAATGCTGCGAGCATGTGGTCTTCTGCGCCCAGTGAGGCACCACCGCTTGTTAGAACCACATCGCATTCTGCAGATGCTTTCAGCAGAGCCGCATGAACATCTGCTGCGGTGTCCTGAACAATGCCGTAGTCGACGACCTTTACAGGGAGGTCGCTCAGTAGTGCCTTCAGAAGCGGGCGATTGACGTCGAAAACCTCGCCGGACCGCAATTGTGTGTCGGCAGATGATGGCTCCCGCAATTCGGCTCCAGAAGAAAGGATACCGACTTTGAGCTTGTTGGAGACTTGCAGCGATGATGTGCCAATTGAGGTGAGAGCGGCCAAGTCCGCAGCGCTGATCCGCTTGCCCGTTTGCACCACCAGATCGTGCTGTTGGAGATCTTCTCCGGCGTGGCGGCAGTTTGCGCCTTGTTTCAATTTTGGAGGCAGCTTGACCGTCTCACCGTAAACCTCGCAGTCCTCCTGCATGGCTACGGTGTCAGCATGGGCTGGCATGACGGCGCCAGTGAAAATACGCGCAGCACTCGTGGGCTCGAGTGGGTCGGGCGCAAGATTTCCTGCTGCGATGCGTTGGAAAACGGGGAGCCAACCCCGCGCAATATCCTCGTATCGCACAGCATAGCCGTCCACAGCGGCGTTCGTGTGCAGCGGCACTGGAAAAGTGGCTGGGACAGGCGCAGCGGCTACGCGGTTCAGCGCTTCTTCGAGCGGAATCGCTTCCAGTGACGCGATGGGCGAAAGGCGACTTTTCAGAAGCGCGATGGCCTCGCCATGTGTCATGCGCTCCTTGTCTGTGAAGAAGCAGTCGTTGATCGGCCGTACCGTCATCTCCGCAGACCCGTTTGGGCGCAGATGAAAGCCGCAATGGCAGTGATGTCGTCGCGCCGAAACTGGGGCAGGGCGCAAGTGTTGTCCGCTGCCGTATTGGCTAAGGCTACGACGCTTGGATGCTCAGCATGCACGGGTGGTCGATCAGCTCGTGTTTCGCCCATACATTCGATTTTTGAAATGGGGCTGGCTTTGAAGCCCTCAACAAGCACCAGATCGCATGGGGCGAGCCGCGCCAGC
The DNA here is from genome assembly GCF_000179775.1 of Ahrensia sp. R2A130. Taxonomy (GTDB): domain Bacteria; phylum Pseudomonadota; class Alphaproteobacteria; order Rhizobiales; family Rhizobiaceae; genus Pseudahrensia. Next base: position 508,810 of record NZ_AEEB01000003.1, on the reverse strand, counting down.
ATGTCTTCCAGTTCGGTTTCAGAGCCACCGCCTTCGTGCATCAACGCCCATCGTTGTTGGCCGACGATGGCGACCTCTTGAGCGCCTGCCTTGCGGTGGCGGAAGGAATCCGTGCCTTCGCGGTCGATATCGAAACTGTGATGGGCCCGTTTGATGGTGCTCACTTTCAGGCCGGATGCAGTCAAGTGTTCGACGAGACGCTCAACCAATGTGGTTTTGCCCGTGTTCTTCCAGCCTGTGATGCCAAAAACCGCCTTCGCATCACTTCTCATAGACCCAACCTCTTGCGGGCAATGTCCAGGTCTTCCGGGGTGTTGATGTTGAAGAACGGGTCGTCATCCATATCGAACTCGACTTCGGAAAGTTCGTAGCGTTTTGCGAATTCCAGAATTTTGCGTTTGTCTTCTGCAACGAGGAAATGCCGAAGATCGTCGACCAGTGATACGGGCCAGAGGCCGAAAACCGGATGAACGCGCCCACCTGAACGCGCCATTGCAATACCGTCGCCCGCGCTCTCAGACAGACGCTCCACGAGATCAAGCGGAATAAATGGGGTGTCGGACGCGCCGCTGATGACGTGGGAGGCACCTTGTTCGGCAGCCCATTCCATACCGGTCAGCACGCCTGCCAATGGCCCGACATGCCCTTGAACTGTATCGGCAAGCACTGGCAGTTTTTCGTCTGCAAACCTCTCCGGATCGCCGTTGGCATTGATCGCAAGATGCTTGACTTGTGGTGCAAGTCTTTCGATGAGCAGCGAGATCGCAGGACGTCCGCCCAACGTCATCAGGCTCTTTTCCTGCCCGCCCATGCGGCGCGACAAGCCACCAGCCAGAATGATGCCCGCGATCATGATGCGTCATCCGCTTTGTTGTCGAAAATAACCCGTTCTTGGCCAGCTAGAATTGTGAAGCGGTCGCCTCGCGCGCGACCGATCAATGTCAGGCCGGATTGCCGTGCCAGTTCTACACCCCAAGCGGTGAAGCCGGAGCGCGAAACCAGAATCGGGATGCCCATCATCACTGTTTTGATGACCATTTCGGAGGTCAGCCTGCCGGTGGTGTAGAAGATTTTGTCGTCCGCCGTTTCATTGTGCTTCGCCATCCAGCCCGCGATTTTGTCGACTGCATTGTGGCGACCAACATCTTCCACATAAACGAGCGGCTGATCTTCACGGCATAGCACGCAGCCATGGATCGCTCCGGCGTCGAGATAGAGGCTGGGCGTGGTGTTGATCTGTTTGGTCAGTATCGGCAGCCAGCTCGTGTGAAGGCGAGCATTGGATGCCAGTTGAATGTCGTCGAAAGCGTCAATCACATCGCTGAACACGGTGCCCTGCGCGCAGCCTGATGTGCGAACGCGTTTTTTCGATTTTACCTCGAAGTCTGTTTCCACTGGCGTTCGCACGATCACCACGCCAAGTTCATCATCGAATTCTATGGTGTCGATAGGATCAGTCGCGCGCAGCATGTTCTGGTTGATGAGATAGCCGAGCGCCAACAGGTCCGGATGGTCACCGATGGTCATCATTGTGACGATTTCCTGGCTGTTCAGGTAGAGCGTCAGTGGTCGTTCAGTGACCACGTGCAGGTCGACCGTATTGCCGTTCTGATCAAGACCGGTGACAGCTGTGGACAGGCCTTTGGCCTTTGGGTTCGGGGCGAGGAGATAGCTCATAACTGGCTTGTAGGGCGCAATGGTCTAGCCATCAAACGGCTTCCTGCGGTTTCAGCATCCGCGCATTTCGCCACATCAGCCATGCCACTGCGGTGCCGCCAATCGATGACAAAGCCATGATGATGTAGAGCGGCTGCGCGGCGTTCTCGATGGTGATAAGCGAGCCGGAAAGAGCTGCAAGTGCAGCACCGCCTGCAAGTTGAAAAAAGCCAGCCAAACCAGACGCGCTGCCTGCCAATTCGGGCCGCACGGACACCGCACCAGCGTTGGCGTTGGGCAGTGTCATGCCGTTGCCTATGCCGACTAAGACCATCGGCAGAAACAGATAGAGCGGGTGAGGCGTGTATAAGCTCATCAAATAAAGTGCTGCGAAAACGCCGACACAACACACCACGCCGCCCCACATCATCATGGGTTCGATACCTATGCGCTTGGAATACCTGCCCGACAGAAAGTTGCCTGCCATGTAGCCGATTGCCACCAGCGCAAAGTGCATGCCCAGCACTGAGGGGCTCATTCCGATAATCTTCACCCCCACGAAAGGCGCGCCGCCCAGAAAGGCGAAATACGCGCCGGAAGCGAGGGTGGAGCACAGCGTATAGCCCCAAACCATGGGTTCGCGCAGCAGGCTGCCATATTCCTTGATCTGCTGTGCCGGTGGTTGCGGGTTAGAAGTGTGGGTTTCGCCCAGATCGAACCAGATAAGAGCAAACATCAGTATTCCGACAAAGAACAGCACCACGAACGGCCCGCGCCAGCCGAACGCCTCGCCTGTGTAACCGCCGATTGTCGGTGAGATCATGGGAATGACAGCCATGGCCATTGTCACATAACCAATCATGCTGGCCGCATCACTGCGGTCGTAAAGGTCACGTATGATGGCTCGTGATAGCGAAATCGCAGCTGCGCTTGTCGCCTGAAGCACGCGCCCGACCAGCAGCATTTCGATGGATGTGGCGAAGATGCACAGCAACGTAGCGGCTATGAAAATAACGGCTGTCGTCAAAAGGACGGGGCGTCGCCCAAAGCGGTCTGCGAGAGGGCCGATGAAAAGCTGCGAGACCGCAGTGGCTGCAAGAAAGATCGTCAGCACATATTGCGCGATGGCCGGCGTCGTTTTCAACGCGATCCCTATGTCAGGCAGGACCGGCAGGAAGATGTTCATCGACATGACCGAAAGGCCCGCGATGATGGTCAGCGTTGCGATGCTCGGCGGTGTGGTTGCACCCTTCCAAAACGGGCGCTTTGGAATGTGTTGCCCGACTGAGCTGGGGGCAGTCGGGCTGTTATCTTCGGGCGATGTCATGTCTCGTGACTATGCCCTTGGGCGCTGCTTTGCCAGAGCTAAATGAGGCGCTGAATTCGATCCAAGACTGAGGCCACAGCGGCCCACAGCCTCGAAAAATTGAAGTGAAACGCTTCGGGTTTAACCCTCGGTCAAGCCAGCTTTACCGCGCTTGCGGTCGAACAAGCCGCCGAACATTGCGTAAAAGGCCAGCGAACGTTCGCGGCGGGCGGCGACCAGACCATTTTTGATGTCGGCGTTGGTGATCGCAGAGTTATGGTGTGTGGTGCGGGTCATGGTCTTTTCCTCTTCCGACTTGTTCGCCGCCGATTTGTTCGATTGCGATGAAGCCAAACTAGGGGCTGGTTTTTTTCCCGACAAACTCGTAAAACTCGCCGTCAGATCAAATTATTTGAACTGAAACGGATTGGATAACTGATGGCCTATCGTTTGCCCCCGCTCAATTCCTTGCGCGCTTTCGAAGCGGCGGCGCGGCTGATGAGCTTTCAGAAAGCAGCAAGCGAACTGTTCGTGACGCCATCTGCCCTGAGCTATCAAATACGGCAGTTGGAAGATCACCTTCAGATGCAGCTTTTCGAACGCCACAACCGTGCGGTTTCGCTGACGACGGCAGGCGAGCGGCTTTACCCCGGAACACACGAGGGTTTTGAGCGGTTGCAGGGCGCGGTTCGTTCTGTTGCCCGCACGGTGCAATCCAATGTCTTGGTTGTCTCCAGCGGCCCCGCCTTCGCTGCCAAGTGGCTCGCGCCTCGTGTTTATCGCTTCGTTGATGAATATCCGGAGATCGAATTGCGCATCGCAGCCAGCCTGAAGTTGGTGGATTTCAACGTTGACGAAGTGGATGTGGGCCTGCGGTTTGGCGGCGGTGTTTATGACGATCTCGTGAGCGAGCCGCTGTTTGATGAGGCTGTGCTGCCTTTGATCAGTCCTGATTTGCTGGAACGTTACGGTGGCAAGTTGGATGAAGCAGCGATGCAATCCATCACGTTATTGCATGATGATTCAGTGAGCTTCATGAAGGGCCACGCGAACTGGGCGCAATGGCTCGAGCGCGAGAATATTGCTGGTGTCGATACAGAAAAAGGGCCGCGCTTCAACCACGCCGACCATGGATTGGACGCGGCGGTGGACGGGGCTGGCATCGTGATGGGTCGCTTGTCGCTGGCTATGCGTGACATCAGGTCAGGGCGATTGGTGGCGCCGTTCGACAGCTATGTCATTCCCGAGGGTGGCTTCTTTTTCGTGGCCCCTGAACAAGCGTTCGAACTGCCCAGAATTAAGGCATTTCGATCTTGGATTAAGGCTCAGGCAGAAGAGGAAGCCGTTGAGATTGAAGCTTTTCTTGCCGACAAGCGCTCGCGGTAAAAGGTGAAGAGACCTGATCCGACAACGATTACCGCGCCGATGATCGCGAGCGTGTTGGGCACATTTCCAAAGGCGAGATAACCCAGAATTAGCGCCCAGATGAGGATCGAATATCTGAACGGCGCAACGAAGCCGACATCGCCGTGACGCATGGCAAGCACCGAAAACTGGTACCCCATCAATACCAATATCGCGGCAATAAGCAGGCCGATCCAAACTGTGGTTTCCACTGCGATCCATGGATCGAAAGACGCACCTATCAATCCCATGATGGTGATTGCGATTGCCGTCATGACGCTAACGAGACTGGAAGATACGCCGGATGGTAGCTTGCGCGTAGCCATATCGCGCAGGGTTAGAAACGCCGTGCAGATCAAGGCATAGATCGACGCGCTGGAGAATTCTTCTCCGCCCGGCTGGATGATCATCAGCACGCCGATAAAGCCAACTAGGATGGCTACATAGCGTCGCCATCCAACCCGTTCTCCGAATATGAAAGCTGCGGTCAACGTGATCGTCAATGGCAAGATCTGAAGCACGGCTGTGACATTGGCCAACAGCATTTGCGACAGCGCCGTGAGGAAGAAATAGGTTCCGCCGACTTCGCCGATCACGCGCAGCCATACCGAACCGTGTTTCATCTGGGTGGGTATCGTCGTTCTGGTTTGCCAGCCGCCCCGCAGCAGAAACCAGAGTAACATAAGCGGTACTGCGAAAAGCCCACGCAAGGCGATGGATTGAAACAACCCGATATCTGCCATTACCCACTTCATCAGCGCATCGTTAAAGGCGAAGCCTGCCATCGACAGCGTCATGAACAACGCGCCTTGGGCGTTGTCGCGTTCGCTAAATACGGGTGCGGAAATAGTCATGAGTGCAGTTCAAAGAAAAAGGCGTCGCCCGCAAGTGGGACGACGCCTTTTGTTGTTCAGTCCCGGTGATCTGTTCTAGCGAACGATAACCTTGGCACCGACCTTGGCGCGCTCGTAGAGGTCCGACACGTCATCATTTGCCATGCGAATGCAGCCAGACGACATGGCTTTGCCAATGGTCCAAGGCTGGTTGGTGCCGTGGATGCGGTAGATGGTGGAGCCGATATACAGGCCACGCGCGCCCATTGGGTTCACGCGCTTGTTCTTGGGGCCACCCTTGTAAAAACTTTTAAGTTTGATGCCCTGTTCACGTTTTACGCGCGCGATCATTTCCTGTGGAGGCGTCCAGCTTGGCCATTTGGCCTTGCGGGTAATTTTGTGAGTGCCGTTCCATTCAAACCCGTCACGACCAACGCCGACACCATATTTCATGGCACGGCCACGTTTGGTGACGAAGTAGAGACGGCGTTCGTCTGTATCGATGACGATAGTGCCGGCTGAATATTGCTTGTCGAAGCGAACCATCCGTTTGCGGATGGGCGATTTGTCGGACATGTAGCGGCGTTTGCTGGGCTTGCGGCCCTCTTTCCACGACATGCTGGAAATATCGTACCAACGCTCGGCAGCAGCGTAGGCTGCAGGGGCAGGCATCATGGATGCGGCAACGGCGACGGCAAGGCCTGTCAGCGTGGCGCGCAGTGCGGTCATTTTCAAAAACACTTGTGTTCTCCTCAGTATCGATCGGGGCAGATCATGGCGGCGCGTGTGTGCAACTTAAGGGTTAACACGGTAAGGGTGCGCTACCGCCAGAGGCTACGCGTGTCATTTATGACATTTCCTGCCCGTGCTGCACCCTCGCAACACTTGGCTAAAACTAGAGAGAACCGCCTAACCGAGGTTTAATTCTTTGAAGAAGTCGTTGCCTTTGTCATCAATGACGATGAAGGCCGGGAAGTTTTCGACTTCAATTTTCCAAACGGCTTCCATGCCAAGTTCTTCATATTCCACAACTTCTACATGTTTAATGCAGTCTTGCGCCAACCGCGCAGCAGGGCCGCCGATTGAGCCCAGATAAAAGCCACCATGTTGGGCGCAGGCGTCTCGTACCTGCCGTGAGCGGTTTCCTTTGGCCAACATAACCATGGAACCGCCAAAAGCCTGAAACTGATCGACATAGCTATCCATGCGTCCGGCCGTGGTTGGTCCGAAAGAACCCGACGGCATTCCGGCTGGCGTTTTGGCGGGGCCGGCATAATAGACGGGGTGATTCTTCATGTAGTCCGGCATCTCTTCGCCGGCTTCCAGTCGCGCACGAATTTTGGAATGAGCGAGGTCGCGCGCCACGATGATGGTGCCTGTGAGCGAAAGCCGTGTTTTGACGGGGTGCTTGGACAGTTCGGCCAAAATTCCGGCCATGGGCTGGTTCAGGTCGATATCGACCATGCCACCTGAGAACTCTGCTTCATCCACTTCTGGCATGTATTTCGCTGGATCATGCTCCAGCTCTTCGAGGAAGATGCCGTCTGCGGTGATTTTTCCCAACGCTTGCCTGTCTGCCGAGCAGGACACACCAAGCCCGATGGGCAGTGATGCACCATGGCGGGGCAGGCGGACGATGCGGACGTCATGGCAGAAATATTTGCCCCCGAACTGCGCGCCCACGCCCATCTGGCGGGTCATTTCGTGGACTTTTTCCTCCATCTCGATGTCGCGGAAGGCGTGGCCTTGCTCGGAACCTTCGGTCGGCAACCCGTCGAGATATTTGGTCGAGGCCATTTTCACGGTCTTGATGCACTGCTCAGCGGAGGTGCCGCCGATGACAATGGCGAGATGGTAAGGTGGGCAGGCGGCTGTGCCGAGCGTGAGGATTTTCTCGCGCAAGAATTCCAGCATCCTCTCCTCGGTGAGCAGCGATGGCGTGCCTTGGTAGAAGAACGTCTTGTTTGCAGACCCGCCGCCCTTGGCGATGAACTGGAATTTGTAGCTGTCCACACCTTCTGAATAAATATCGATCTGACCTGGCAGATTGTTGCGGGTGTTCTTCTCTTCGAACATCGAAAGGGGCGCGAGTTGTGAATAGCGCAGGTTCTTTTTGTCGTAGGCATCCATGATGCCTGTGCTGATCGCTTCTTCGTCGTTGCCAACGGTCAGCACTTGACGCCCGCGTTTGCCCATAACGATGGCGGTGCCCGTGTCCTGACACATGGGCAGGACACCACCGGCGGCGATATTGGCGTTTTTCAGCAGATCGTAAGCGACGAAACGGTCGTTCTGGGTGGCCTCGTCGTCTTTCAGAATGTCCGCAAGCTGCGAAAGATGCGCGGGACGCAGCAGGTGGTTGATATCCATAAACGCTTGTTCGGACAGCAAGCGAATACCTTCGGCTTCGACCTTGAGGAACGGTGTGCCGTCCACGTCGACTACTGACACGTAGTCGCTGCTTAGCTTGCGGTAAGGCGTTGGATCATCACCCAGTGGAAACATATCGACATGAGCGGAGGTGGTGCGTTCGTTTGACATGTCGGATCGGTTCTCGCGTTGTTTCCCGGATTTGAGAAACTTTTAGCGCGTGGAAGCGGCAGAAACACCCCTGAACGCACACGAAATTCGCGGCTGGGGCAGAACGTAACAAATGTAGGTTGGATGGTGGGCGATACTGGGATTGAACCAGTGACCCCTGCCGTGTGAAGGCAGTGCTCTCCCGCTGAGCTAATCGCCCATCCGTGGAACCCTATAGGGGCGGGTGCGTTGAGCCGTCAAGCGGTTCACTCGTTCGCCTGAAGCTGCGTAACCGCGCCTGCAAGCTCGGCGAAGTCATCGATCATCATGCTGGCACCCAATTCACTGATGGGGCAGTCGCTGTAGCCGAATGTAACAGCGATGGACGGTATGGATGCGGCCTTTGCGGCAGCTATGTCATTGATGCTGTCGCCGACCATGATGCATTGTGAGGCGGTGAACCCGAGTTCTTCGGCCAAATTGGTCAGATGCTTCGGATCCGGCTTCTTCACTGGATAGGTATCACCGCCGACGATCAGGGCAAACCGGTCTTCCCCGTCCAAAATGTTGAGAAGCTTTTTTGCCAGCCGTTCGTCTTTGTTGGTGCAGACTGCCAGCGTGAATCCTGCGTTCGACAGACCTTCCAGAGCGGCAATGCAGTTGGGATAAAATTCGGTTCCGTCTGCGATATGCGCTTCATAATGCGTGAGAAACCGCTCAAAAAGTAAATTTGCCTTTCCATCAGGTATGGGCCGGTCATGGTACTCGAACGCCTTCGCCAGCATCGCCTTAGCGCCCTGACCGACGATGTGCCCCACCGCTTCCATGGGAACCGGTGGCAGGTCGAAAGTAGCCGTCGCTGCGTTTAGTGCAGGGATAAGGTCGAGATGACTGGCAACCAGTGTGCCGTCGAGATCGAAGATGATGAGCGGGCGATTGGCCATAATTTCACGTCTTGTAGCGTTTTCCTGTTGTTGGTCATGCGTTGTGGCCTTCCAAAGAGCAATGGTGGTGGCGGCGAATGCAGTCTTCGTGTTAACCGCGCGTCAAAGCCGGTTTAATGGCCTGGAGGCCGATGTAATTATGACCACCATGAAGCAACGAGCAGGCGAGGCCGCGCTCGACTATGTTTCCGATGGCATGAAGCTTGGAATTGGCACTGGATCGACAGCAGAAGCCTTCGTGCGTGCGCTTGCGCCAAAAGTTGCCGACGGTCTTTCGATCATCGGTGTTCCTACATCGGAACGCACCCGCGAGCTTTGTGAAGAGCTTGGCGTGCCGCTGACAACGCTGGAAGAGACGCCTCATCTCGATCTCACCATTGATGGCGCAGATGAAATCGATCCTGATCTAGCGCTTATCAAGGGCGCAGGCGGTGCATTGCTTCGCGAAAAGATAGTAGCAGCAGCCTCGGATCGCATGATTGTGATCGCCGACACCAGCAAGATTGTAGAGACGCTGGGCACCTCATTTCCTGTGCCGATTGAAGTCGACCGGTTCGGATTGGCTTCAACGCGCAATGCGATTGAGAAGGCTGCCTCACAGCTTGGCCTTTCAGGTGACATTGTTGTGCGTACCAATGGTGACGCACCATACATCACTGATGGTGGCCATCTCATTCTCGACGCATCTTTTCGCCGTATTGTGGACCCAGAGCGCCTCGCGGTTGCTTTGAATGTAATTCCCGGCGTTGTGGAACACGGGTTGTTTGTCGGGCTTGCTGATATTGCTATCGTAGCGAGCGGCACGGGTGTAGAGATCGTGACCGCGAGCGGCGGAAAATAGGGCCTGCCGAACTTTCGGGTTCGGAACTTTGGCGAGAAATTAAACGGGTCGGCGGTTTGCCGGCTGCAATGTGCTTCAAGGAGCTCGATTATTATGACTTCACTGTTTTTCCGGCCTGTCGCTGCCATCGTCTTGAGCGTCGTTTTGGGTGCAACCTCTTTGGTTGCCGTATCGGCGCAAGAGATTTCCGAAAGTCATATGAGCGCGGCCCGCAAAGCGATCACGGCAACGAAGGCAACCAATACATTCGATAGTATTCTGATCGGTGCATCAGCACGGTTGAAAAATACATTGACCGCCAATAGCCCTGATCAGGCTGATCGCATCAGCACCGTGGTTGACGAGCAGGCCATCGCTTTGGCACCGCGTCGTGGAGACCTGGAAGGCGAGGCGGCCCGGCTTTTTGCCAATACGTTCACCGAATCTGAACTTACCGATATTGCGAATTTCTTCGGCTCACCCGTCGGCGAAAAATATCTCGATTCTACGCCGATCCTCGTGCGCGAGCTTGATAAAGCCGCGCGCATCTGGGCCAACGGCATCGCCCGCGATTTGGGGCAGAGCGTCAACAAGGCGTTGGCTGCTCCAGCGAACTGAGGTTCGACATCTGATAGGGTTAGGCTATTGCTGACCGCGTAACAGCTTTCGAGGATTCCGCTTTGGCTTACGACTATGATCTCTTCGTCATCGGCGGGGGCTCCGGTGGTGTTCGCGCTGCAAACCGCACCGCTGCTTTGGGCAAAAAGGTAGGTCTGGCAGAAGAGAGCAGATACGGTGGAACCTGCGTTGTGCGCGGCTGTGTTCCCAAAAAGCTCTACGTTTACGCATCCGGTTATCACGAGCATTTTGAAGATGCGGAAGGCTACGGCTTCAAGGTTGGAGACGTTTCCTTTGACTGGAATACCCTCGTCTCCCGGAAAGAAGCCGAGATCACAAGGCTGGAAGGCCTTTATCGACGTGGCCTTTCTGGCAATGAGGTCGAACTCTTCGACACTCGTGCGGAATTACGTGGGCCGCACAGTGTTTGGTTGAAATCGGAAGATCGTGAAGTCACTGCGGAGCGTATTCTTATCGCGGTTGGTGGCACCCCAAACCGCCACGAATCTGTCGAAGGCCATGAGTTGGCAATCACGTCAGACGAAGCGTTCGATCTGCCTGACCTGCCAAAAACTATTTTGATCGCAGGCGCTGGCTATATCGCTGTCGAATTTGCCGGAATTTTCAACGGCCTCGGCGTGGACACCCAAATTCTCTATCGCGGACAGGAAATCCTGTCCGGTTTTGACGATGATGTCCGCGCGCTTTTGCATTCTGAATATGAGAAGCGCGGTATTCGTATTCGCACCCATGATGTTTTTGCAAAGATCGAAGAGTTGGAAGGCGGACGCCGCCGCTGTCACCTGAAGAGCGGCGATGTGGTGGATGTCGACTGCGTCATGCTTGCGCTCGGTCGCTCGCCGCTAACGGCCAGTCTCGGCCTGGAATATGCCGGTATCGCGACTGACGCCAAGGGTTACATTGAGGTCGATGATTATTCCCGCACCAGTTGTGAGAGCGTCTGGGCTGTTGGCGATGTAACAGGTCGCGTTCAGCTGACGCCGGTGGCGATCCACGAATCCATGTGTTTCGTGTCGACAGAATACCGCGACACGCCACAGCGCCCGGACCATGAAATGATCGCCACTGCTGTCTTTTCGCATCCTGAAATCGGCACCGTGGGAATGACTGAGCTCGAGGCTTGCGAAGCCTATGACGAGTTGAACGTCTTCAAGGCTAACTTCCGCGCCATGAAATACGTGCTGCCTGATCGCGATACCAGGATGCTGATGAAGCTGATTGTCGACGCGAAAACCGACAAGCTGGTTGGCGCACATATAGTTGGGCCAGACGCTGGCGAAATGGCGCAGCTCCTTGCCATCCCTATGAAAATGGGCTGCACGAAAGCTGATGTGGATGCCACTATGGCGCTACATCCATCTGCTGCCGAAGAATTGGTGACGATGTACGAGCCAAGCTACACGGTGAAGGCTGGCATCCGCTCGGATGGTACGCCTGTTGCCCCTGTTAACATAATGGAACCTGCCGGTAACGCCTGATGCTCGCGGGAGCCACGCGCTCCTGCTTTCGGGAGTGATGTCGTTCATCGTGTCCGGCATTGCTACCGCACGTGTTTTAGGCGTTTCGGACGGTTTTCTGATGACGTGGCTGCCGTCTTGGGCACGTCTTAGGCCATCGCTTTTTCCTGCGTGCTGTTGATCGCGCCTGTTGCCCGCAAGCTGGTGGTTGGCTGTTGGGCCGCCACCTGCCTAGTCGGGGCGTTTGTTCTCCAACAGATATCGGATCACCGTCGGCCAGTGGCTTTCCCGATGGACCGAGCGGAAGAAACCGAGATGTCCTATGGGTCCGGATGGTCCTGGTTCAATGACATGATGCGTCAGATCAGCCGCCGTATAGCGCGCCATGAACGTTTCAACGGCCCGCTTTGTGGCCCATGGATCGTCGGCTGGTCTGAAGCTCGCTAACGGCAGTTTGACGTTCGGGAAATGTCGCGTGGCGGGCACGTCTTCCAGATCGAAGAAGTAATCCGGTCGAGCAATCCAGTCCGCCCAATCCTTCATAATCGTGCCGGGCATGCCACCCGCACCGGGAAAACTATCGGGCACATGACCCCAGAATTTCGCTAAGGCTCTGCCTGCGATTTGAGTTTGTAGCCAAACGCGGATCGGCTGGTCTGTTCCGCGCCAATATCCGTTCAGCGTTGCAACGGTCCCGTAACGCTCAAACAGTGACCACGCAGCCGATAGACCCGGTGCTTGGCCCCCATAGGAGTGTCCAAGCCCGACGATTGGACCGCCTTGCACGTGATCTTTCAGAAATTCGGCAACTGCGGTGAAATCATGTTCGCCCCATTGGAACATCCGCAGTTCCGGCCAACGGCTCCTATCACCTTTGGAGCCGTGCATGCCGCGATAGTCATAGGTCAACACTGCGGGTGCGCCGCCATAGATCAGGGCTTGAGCAAATTTCGTGTAGTAGCCACGCGGCGCACCGGCGGCAGAAGATATGAGAACGGCCGGTTTTTCGCTGTTAGGTGAGGGTGCCTGAAAAAGTGTTGCCCCCAGCGGCCAGCCACCTGCACTTACCAGTGTGAGGTCGCGAATACGCTCCGTCATGCCGTGCCGCCCAATCGAACGGTCGAGATGCCTTGCAAAAGCCCAAGCTTGGCGTCAAAACGCCTGCAAACAAAGAGGCGGCCCATGACGGGCTGAGGAGTAGTGATATGACCCAAGCGTGGTCCCCCAATTCGTGGCGTTCAAAACCGGCGTTGCAACTGCCGGAATATCCCGATGCTGATGCCCTTGCAAAGACCGAAGCTCGGTTGGCTTCGTTTCCTCCGCTGGTATTTGCAGGTGAGGCGCGTGCGCTAAAGGATCATCTCGCTGCCGTGTCACGCGGCGAGGCGTTTTTGCTTCAGGGCGGCGATTGTGCCGAGAGCTTTGCCGAGCACGGTGCTGACAACATTCGCGACTTCTTCCGTGTGTTTCTGCAGATGGCTGTGGTGCTCACCTACGGTGCCGCCAAGCCCGTCGTGAAAGTTGGCCGTATTGCTGGCCAGTTCGCCAAGCCGCGTTCGTCTGCGATGGAAACCAAGGATGGTGTCGAACTGCCGTCCTATAAGGGCGATGTGGTCAACGGGATCGAATTTGATGAGGAGTCTCGTATTCCCGATCCCGAGCGCCAGATCATGGCCTACCGCCAGTCTGCCGCGACGCTGAACCTGCTTCGTGCTTTCGCTCAGGGTGGCTATGCCAACCTGAACCACGTACACCAGTGGACGCTTGATTTCGTCAAGAACTCACCGCAATCGCAACAGTATCAAGAGCTTGCGTCGCGCATCACGGAGTCACTCGACTTCATGCGCGCCATCGGTATGGACCCGGAGAACAATTCCAATCTACGTGAAACTGATTTCTTCACCAGCCACGAGTCGCTTCTACTTGGATACGAAGAAGCTCTCACGCGCGATGATTCAATCACTGGCGAACCATACGCCACGTCCGGCCACATGCTGTGGATTGGCGACCGTACCCGTCAACCTGACCATGCCCACGTGGAATATTGCCGTGGTGTGAAAAACCCGATTGGCTTGAAATGCGGCCCGTCCACAACACCCGATGGTTTGCTGGAACTGATCGACATTCTGTCACCCGACAATGAAGCCGGTCGCCTGACGCTCATCGCACGTTTCGGCCATGATAAGGTTGGCGAGCATTTGCCAGCACTCATTAAAGCCGTTGAGCGCGAAGGCAAAAAGGTCGTTTGGTCCTGTGATCCGATGCATGGGAACACCATTTCTTCGGACAGCGGCTATAAAACCCGTCCTTTCGAGCGCGTGATGGGTGAAGTGAATTCCTTCTTCGACGTCCATGACGCTGAAGGTACGATTGCAGGCGGTGTGCACGTTGAAATGACGGGTAAAGACGTAACGGAATGTACTGGCGGTGCACGTGTCGTCTCCGACAGCGAACTTGGCGACCGTTACCACACCCATTGCGATCCACGCTTGAACGCTGATCAGTCGATTGAACTGGCGTTCCTTGTGGCTGATCGCTTGAAGCAGGCTGGCCGTTCAGCACCTGCTGAAGAGAAAGCAGCGTGACCCGCAACGGCTCATGCTCGTGCGGAGCGATTACGTTCCGCACGACCGGGTCTCTACGAGAATTGGCGGCGTGCCATTGCTCGCAATGCCGCAAGCAGAGTGGCCACTTCTACGTGGCCACTGACAGCGCGGATTCCGACCTTGCGATCAGCGACCCGTCTGAAAAACTGAACTGGTATGCAGCGTCTGACATAGCCAAGCGCGGGTTCTGCGGCACTTGCGGTTCTGCGATGTTCTGGAAGGTCAATGACAGCGATACGACTTCGATTCTGCTCGGATCGTTTGATGGCGAAACCGGCTTGACGCTCGACCGCCATATCTTTGTTGCCGATAAGGGCGACTACTACGATATTCCGACAGACGCCAAACGCTTCGATGGCGACGATTTGCACGATCCAAGGCCGCGACGCGGTTGATGCATCTCGCATCAAAACGCCTTACTGTGCTTCTCAGGCCATCACATTAAGCGCTGCACATGACCCAAGCTACTGACACACTTCGCATCGCAATCGCGCAGATGAACCCGACCGTTGGCGATGTCAGCGGCAACACGGATCTCGTGCGCGAAGCGCGGTCAGACGCGGCGCGGCAAGGTGCCGATCTTGTGGTGTTCACCGAACTTTTCATCTCAGGCTACTCGCCCGAGGATTTGGTGTTGAAGCCTGCTTTCATCAAGCGATGCCGCGAAGCAGTCGAAGCCTTGGCAGAAGAGACGAAAGATGGTGGTCCTGCCGTTCTGGTCGGGGTGCCGTGGCAGGCTGAAACTGGTTTGCACAATTCTGTGGCGCTGCTCGATGGTGGCGCTATCAAACTGCGCCACAAGGTCGATCTTCCGAACTATGGCGTCTTCGACGAGAAACGCGTGTTTGCCCAAGGACCGATGCCGGGACCTTTGAATTTCCGCGGTGTTCGCCTTGGCGTGCCGATTTGCGAAGATATTTGGGGCGATTTGGATGTCTGCGAAACGCTTGCAGAAAGCGGTTCGGAAATTCTGATCGTGCCCAACGGCTCCCCCTATTACCGGCAGAAGGTGGATGTGCGCTATCAGGTGGTGATGCGCCAGGTCATCGTGACGGAGCTGCCTATGCTCTTCGCAAATCAGCTGGGCGGGCAGGACGAATTGGTGTTCGACGGTGGTTCGTTCGTCATGAACGCCGACAAGAGCATCCCTGTTCAGATGAACCAATTTGAGAGCAGCGTCGCACTTACGACATGGCGCCGCGGCTCGGACGGTTGGGCCTGCGATCGCGGAGTGCAAACTCGTCTTCCAGACGTGCAGGAATGCGATTGGCGCGCCTGTGTTCTGGGGCTGCGCGACTATGTTGAGAAAAACGGCTTCAAGAATGTGGTGCTCGGCCTGTCGGGCGGGATCGATTCTGCAATTGTTGCCGCGATGAGCGTTGATGCTTTGGGTGAAGAGCGCGTGCGCTGCGTGATGCTGCCTTACCGCTACACGTCCGATGAGAGCCTCAAGGATGCGCAGGACTGTGCAAATGCGCTGGGCGTTCGATATGAAACCATCCCGATTGAACCGCCGGTTCAAGGCTTTCTCGACACGCTGTCCGATGTTTTTGAAGACACTGCCGAAGGTGTGACCGAGGAAAACCTGCAGTCGCGCGCACGTGGTGTCATTCTCATGGCGATCTCCAATAAGTTCGGCTCAATGGTGGTCACCACTGGAAATAAATCGGAGATGTCAGTTGGTTACGCTACGCTTTATGGCGACATGAATGGCGGTTTCAACCCGATCAAAGACCTTTATAAAATGCAGGTCTATGGCCTGTCGGATTGGCGCAATAAACACATGCCGCCGGACTGTCTCGGCCCATCGGGCGAGGTGATCCCGCAAAATATCATCGACAAAGCGCCGACTGCCGAACTGCGTGAAAACCAGACCGATCAGGATTCGTTGCCGGAATATCCGGTGCTGGATGCTATTCTGGAAAGCCTCGTGGAAAACGAAATGTCGGTGGACGACATCGTCGAGAAATTTGGCTTCGAGCGCGCCACCGTCGAGCGGATGGAGCATCTGCTCTACATCGCGGAATACAAGCGCCGACAGGCTGCACCGGGTGTGAAGATCACGCGACGCGCATTTGGTCGTGAGCGCCGCTACCCGATCACCAACAGGTTCCGTGACCGGTGAACCCGTTTGCGCCGACCAATTGGCAGCTGGCTCACGGCCGCACGCTAACGCTTGGGCCGAAGGCGCAGGTGATGGGCATCCTCAACGTCACACCGGATTCGTTTTCAGACGGTGGTCGCTTCGTTGATATCGATACGGCGCTAGATCAAGCTCGCGCGATGGTGGAGCAGGGCGCTTCGATAATCGATGTGGGTGGAGAATCCACCCGTCCCGGTGCTGATGTGGTGGATGGTAAGACGGAACGGGCGAGAGTGCTGCCCGTGATCGAGACGATTGCTGATAAGCTCGACGTTGCGATCTCGATCGATACCTATCGTGCTGATACAGCCAAGGCTGCTGTCGCGGCAGGTGCTCATATCGTGAACGATGTTTGGGGGTGCCAGCGTGAACCTGCGATTGCAGAGGTCGCAGCCAGAACAGGTGCTGGCCTCGTCATCATGCACACAAGTCGTGAGCGTGATGTGACGGGAGATGTGATGGCCGATCAGGTCACTTTTCTGCGCCGTTCGCTCGATATTGCGGCTGCAGCCGATGTCGGTCCAGCGTCCATTTTGCTCGATCCGGGCATCGGGTTCGGCAAGGACGCAGATGCGAATTGGGAAATTTTGGCACGGTTGGAAGAACTGATGGCTATGTCTCATCACCTGTTGATCGGAACTTCTCGCAAACGCTTCCTTGGCGAATTATCGGGGCACGATGCTGATCAGCGTGATGCTGCAACTGCGGCAACAAGCGTGTTGGCCCGCAAAAGCGGTGCGGCTGTGTTCCGCGTTCATGATGTGGCGTCCAACGTGGATGCTCTTGCCGTGGCGGATGCCTGGCGTGAAAGGGAATTGGCCTGATGGCAACGGGTTCAAAATATCAAATCAAACTGCAAAATTGTGCGTTCTATGCTCACCACGGTGTGTTGTCTGAAGAAACGCGCATGGGGCAGCGTTTCTTTGTGGATGCAGTTCTTCAGGTTGAGACCGAAGCAGACATCGCCGAGGACCAGATCGAAGGTACAGTTCACTACGGCGAGGCATTCGCGGTTATCGAGCGCCTTGTGACAAAGCAGACCCGCAAGCTTATCGAGGCGCTGGCTTCGGACATCGCAAAAGGTTTGCGCGCGGAATTTCCAGCGATCAGTCATGCGAGCATCACTGTGCGAAAACCATCTGCGCCCATCGAAGGAATTCTGGATTACGTCGAGGTGACGGTGTGCGACCCGCAGTGATGCGCCGCGCCTGGCTCGGTTTTGGTGGCAATATCGGCGACGTCGAGGCGGCGCTGCGTGTGTCGCTAACCGCGTTGGACGATCATAGGGACTGCGCTGTTGATGCCGTCTCACCGCTGTACAAAACGCCGCCATGGGGCCTGTTGAACCAGCCGCCATTTTTGAATTGCTGCGCGCAAATCCGGACTACGTTAGAACCCGAAGCCTTGCTCGACCTTTGTCAGAACATTGAGCTAACGGGAAAACGGGAACGGCTGGAGCGTTGGGGCCCGCGAACTATCGATATCGATATGTTGGTCTTCGAAGGTGTCGAGCAGGACAGCGATAAGCTGACCTTGCCGCACCCCCGCATGCAAGACCGGGCGTTTGTCATGCTTCCATTGTCGGATATTTCACCGGACTTGCAAATTGCAGGGCGCTCGGTGGCAGAAATTCTAGCCGACCTTGATACAAATGGGATCGAGCCGGTGCTGAGCGTCCCGGATTGGTGGCGCGCTAGTTGAGGTCGAAAGATGCGCGTTTAGGTGCGCCTTCGCGGTTCATCGTCAGGCCAATGAAGGGTACCTGTTTGCCTTTCACATCCACCAAAATGGTGATGTTGAGCAGGTTAGCGTTCTTCAGGTTTGCAACCATGGTGCCGGTTAGCGCTTTGCGCTTGATGCGCAAAAGCATTTTTCCGCCACGACGCTTGCCGGATGTGATGTCCAGACCCTTGCCCTCGGCGCCATCGAGAAATGCACCTTGGAAGCCTTTGCCACGTTTGGAAACAGTTGCTTCGATGGGCTGGGAAAACAGGCCGACACGGCATTTGCCCGAAAGCTTCATCGAGGTCGCTGCCTCATTCGTTCCTGCCAGACGACAGGTGAAGCGGGTGTTCTTGTAGGGCCCATTTACAATTGTGCCTGCGCCTGCCCAGGTACCGGACACGGTGTTAAAATACTTCGTGTCGGAAGCATGTGCAGCGGTGCTCGCGACAGCGAGCGAGACGGCGGCAAAAGCAAAACGGGTGGCAAAACGAAACGGGAAACGCATAACTCAATTCCGGACTCTGGTACTGCTGCGACTATCTGCCGGATTGGTTAACGCTTCGCTTCCGTCCGGCCCGAAGGTTCATCTTGTTGCGTAAAGCGTGTCAGTTCGCCCATGAAATCGCCAACGGTAGGGCGGTATTTCGCTGAGAATGGAAGAGGCCGGCAGATGTCGATTGCCGAGATGCCGATACGGGCGGTCAGCAAGCCGTTCACCACGCCTTCGCCCAAACGGGACGATAGTTTCGCTGCAATTCCGTGCCCCACGAGTTGCTGAACAAGGCCATCGCCAATGGCTATAGAGCCGGTCACGGCCAGATGCCCGACGACGTTTCTGGCCAAGCGCCAGAAGCTCAACGTGCCCGGGCGACCGCCATACAGATCGGCCAGAGCGCGTATAAGGCGTGTGTTCTCCACCAACACGTAGCCCACGTCGATCAACGCGCGAGGCGATACTGCTGTGACGAATGACACTCGTTTGGCGGATGCCATGACCAGCTTTGTTGCTTTGGCATCGAGGCCTGTCATCAGGTCGCGCTCTGCAAGCTGTACGAGATCAGCACCATCGATGATCTCGTTGAGATGCGCAGAAAGCTTGTCGCGTCCGGATTTCATATCGGCGCGGTCGTTGTAAAGTTTCAACAGCTTTTGCCCGATTGTTTTGGCGGCTTTAGCGTCGTCAGTTTCAATGGCAACGAGCGCTTCGCCTCGCAGGTCATCGATACGCGCCATGCGTCGCAGACCCCACAGTTCTCTAATGGTAACGGCCAAAGCCGCAAAAAATAGTAGGCCTGTCAGGGCGACCGCCAGCCAGCCAAGCCAGTCTTGGCGTGCAAAAAGATCACGAATGAGTTGGTCGACCCATAGGCCGATGGCGAGAGAGATGAGCGCACCGAGTGCGGTGAGAAACAGTTTGCCCCAGCCAAAACGGCGGTGTTTGGGAATTGCCACTGGCGGCGTGAGTTCCTCGGCCAGCTTCATGTCTTGGGCAATTTGAGGTGGCAATCGTTGAGCCGCTTCATCGGGCGTCGCCACCAGCACCGCTTCAGGCGTCGCTGTGCGGGGTTTGCGCTTCTTCACGGTCGGCTCTTGTTTTGGCGCCTCTGCTGACGGGGCAATAGTCGTGTCGTCAGGTAGATCGAAAGCTCTGGGTTTGCGGCGTTTGGTCATCGCAGTTTGTCTCCGATGAGGAATTCCAAGGCCCGGTCAAGGCGGATGTGGGGAAGGGAAAGGTTCACGCCTTCAGCCGTTTTTTGAAGTTGGGGAGGGCGGAAGCGAAGGAAACGAAGATCACCTTCTACGCCATCATATTGAAGCGCCTCATCGGGGTTTTCCGGTAGGTCGCCGGGGAAGAGCGCTGTTTTCGTGTCTCCATCGAATGTCTTTTTTCCGAGCCGTTCGCCTTTTTTAGGTGTTCCGACGATAACGGGCAGCGTGTCACCATCTTCCTTCATTTCGGCCTCTGTGGTGGCCCGTACCGCCGCCATGGCCACTACGTCTGTCTCAGCACCATCAAACTCGGCCTGTTGCATCGCTTTGCCAACCAGCTGCTGAAGGATCGCTTCCAGGCGGTCATGGTTTTCGTGGTGAAGGTGATCTGCTTTTGTTGCAGCAAAAAGAATACGATCCGTCCTCGTGCTGAACAAAGATGTGAGCCACGAACGTTTGCCAGGATTAAAGCACTGTAGAATATCTGAGACCGCATTCTGCAAATCTTCCACTGCAGATGGCCCAGCGTTCAAAGCTTGCAAGGCGTCCACCAGCACGATTTGACGGTCTAGCCGTGCGAAATGCTCTCGGAAAAACGGACGCACGACCAGAGTTTTATAGGCTTCGAAGCGTCTTGCCATCATCGCGTGAAACGTGCCGTCTTCTGCGCTTTCACCAGCGGGTAAATCCAACGGTGAAAAGGTGAGAGCGGGCGAACCTTCTAGGTCGCCGGGCATCAAAAAACGTCCCGGTGGGAGTGTTGAAAGAGCCTGCTCATCCTCACGGCATGAGCGCAGATAGCCGGTGAAAGTCGCCGCCAGTTTTTCTGCAGCAACATCGCTTTCAGGCATACTGGGTTGGGTTTCGCGAAGTGCTTCGTGCCATTTTTTTGCCAGATGATTGCGTACGGGAAGGCGCGACAGTTCCAGCGCTTCAGCAGACCATTGTTCGAAGCTTTTGCCCAGAAGCGGCAGATCGAGCAGCCATTCTCCCGGATAGTCGATGATATCCAGCGTTAGTTCACCGGCACCGAATGTGCGATTCCAAGTGGAGGCGGACTGATAGGCGATGCGTAGACGTATTTGCGAGATTGCACTGGTAGAATTCGGCCAGATACGCTCGTTCAACAGAGCTTCCAGATGTTGCTCGTATTTAAACCTCGGCACGGCATCATCGGGCTGTGGGCTCAATCGCGCTTCTTCAATGCGCCCATCTGCTTGTGCGGAAAACAGCGGCAGGCGACCACCGTTGAGCAGATTATGAATGAGCGAAGTTATGAAGACCGTCTTGCCAGCGCGCGAAAGGCCTGTGACGCCGAAGCGCAAGGTAGGCTCGAACATATGAGAAGCTGCGTCCGAAAGATTATCGAACACGATCAAGGCATCATCGGACAGCCGGGTTATCTTCGCCACGTTCTGCGACCTCCGGCTTACGTCGTTTCCAGAGATTTGGCCGTCACGAAATTGGTCAGCTCAGCAGATGATCTGCCAAGTGCCGACCAAGCCCCATCGAATTTCAAAATCGAAAGCGCTGATGTTGGGTAGCCTTGGACCGCAAGTGTTGTGGCCTCCAACGAACCGGGTGTTGCAAGATAACGCACCAGTTCATCGCAAGTGGGATTGTGGCCAACGAGAAGCAGGCTCTCAACTTTTGTCGCCCAGATTTCTGACAGATATGTATCGACGCTCCCCGCATAGATCGCTTCGACGTAGTCGATCGATGCTTCGCCGAGTGCGGGGGCGATTCGCGCTACTGTCTCTCTGGTTCTGGCAGATATCGATGCTACGACCCGCGCCGGGGCGATGCCTTGCTGTTGCATCCAAGATTGCAGCATCTCGCACTGCTTGCGTCCACGCCCGTTAAGCGGGCGTTCGATATCCGCAACTCCGGGCTGTGCCCAGGATGATTTCGCGTGCCTAAGGATAAAAAGTGTCTTCATCGTCAAGACCTAAGGCGAAGTTAGCCAACTGCCAAGCGGAACGGTGCTCTGTGTTGGGTTTTCTACAATGGTGAATGCGGGAAGCGGCCTCGTTGTATGGCGAACCAGTGGCCTTGATGTGGAATGAAGTGGTGCGTATACGAGCTTCAACACTCCGCGGGGCAGGGGCTTATCAAGCCGAACAACCGGGGTAGTGCTTTGGAGGGAGACCAAGAATGTCAGCACTTCTCAAGGACTATACGCCTACTGAATCTGAGAAATTCATGAATGCGCAGCAGCAAGCTTATTTTCGCGACAAACTTTTGGCGTGGAAAATAGATTTGCAGAGCGAGGCGGCTACTACGGTTGAAACGCTTCAGGAGCATAATCTGAATGCGCCTGATCTCAACGATCGTGCGTCGTCGGAATCTGACCGTTCTATCGAACTGCGAGCCCGTGACCGTCAGCGCAAGCTCATCACCAAAATCGATCAAGCGCTTAAGCGTATCGAAGATGGTGAGTACGGTTTCTGCCAAATTTCAGGTGAGCCAATCAGCTTACAACGTTTGGAAGCCCGGCCTATCGCCACGATGTCGCTTGAAGCTCAGGAACGCCACGAACGCCGCGAGAAAGTCTACCGCGACGATTAAGCTTGATCTTTAGATGTCTAGATAAATTCAGAGGCGGCCCTTCGGGTCGCCTCTTTTTTTGCCGTCTGCGATTATGAGCGTGTCGCTGTTACATCGCCTGAAGCTGGCTTCTCTGTTGCGCTGTCCATTGTAACCGTTGGCTCGGTCCGAACAGGCTGTGCACTTGGTGCTGGACGTTGAGGTGCCGCGATTGGGGCCGGACTTGCTGCAGGCGGTGTTGGTTTTGGCGCTGCCACAGGTTTTGGTTCTTCCACTGCTTTCACAGGCGCAGGTTTTGCTGGTGCTGGATCAGGCGCTGCGGGCTTGGAAGCTGTTTTGCCGGATTGAGCCTGCGGGCGCTGACGAATATCTGATTCGATGACGAGGTCGTTTCCGCCGCCAATCATAATCAAATGTTCCACATCATCACGACGCACCAAAACGATGCGGCGACGGTCATCGACCTGCGCTGCATCTGTAATCGCCAAACGTGCCTGTTTGCTGCGGCGACCACCTGCCAAACGCGGTGTCCGCACAAGCTTCATCACAAGCCAAAGGATGAGCAGCGCAACGAGAACCACGCCCAAAAGTGCAATCCAATTGGCGGTTGCCGGGTCAATGCCCGCAACAGGGGCGTCAAAAAATTCGATCATCGCGACAGGTCCATATTCGTTCGTTGAGGCTGGAAACAACAACCGGCCCAATGTTGCGCGGCACAGTGTCCATGCCGCGTTGTTCCGTCAAGTTTTACAGATACCTATACTCATGAACACCAAGGCTTTTGTTCGGCGGCACGATGTGATTCAAACGCGCAAACGCGCGCGGGGAACTGGCCAGATGAATCAAACGTCCCAGACGGACCTACAGCTAACCGATAAAGGCGTTGTCGGTGACGAAAAACCCGACCCGCAAGCTCCGCTGATTGATCGCGCTGAACGGGTCAACAGCGTTACGCGCCTTTTAGTGGTGGGGCTCGTGCTGCTGGGCTTCATGGGGCTTTTCACTATTCTGCCTGACGAGATGGCGCGCCGCGCAACGCTCATTATTTTGGGTCTGCTCGCTATGGTGGGCGTGTTCTTTGTGTTCTCGCTTGCGATTGGCTGGGTGCATCTTTCGTCACGTACGCGTGGCGACACATTCGCCAAATCGTTTCTGGATGGCTTGAGCCACGGCGCTGTGGTGATCGATTGGAATGGGCGGATTGTTTACGCCAACCATTCATATGGCGATATGACGGGGGCCACCAAAGCCAGTGACGTGGCGACTGTGGAACGGGTGTTTGCTCATTCGGATGAAGCTTCCGAGATCGTTTACCGCATGAACCAGAAGGTGCGTGCCGGCGAAACAGTGACAGAAGAATTCCGAATGATCCGCGATATTCGTGATCGTGATGCCAGTGGCGAAGCGTTCGCTCCGCGCTGGTATCGACTGACCGTCCGGCCGCAGGACCATGAAGACCACAAGCGACCATTGCTTGTTTGGGAAATCAGCGATGTCACGCAGGAACGTGCGCGACAGGAGAGTGTCTTTCAAGAACTCCAACATGCAATTGATTATCTCGATCATGCGCCAGCAGGTTTCTTCTCTGCCGGTGCTGATGGCGGCATCGTCTACCTTAATGCGACGTTGGCTGACTGGCTGGGAATTGATCTTGCACAGTTCAAGCCGGGGAGCATTTCAGTCTCCGAGTTGATTCTGGGTGATGGCGCGGCACTGCTTGGGTCGCTTGAAGTCGAACCTGGCGAAAGTGGCACCTCTGTTGTTGATCTCGATCTGGCACGTTCCAACGGCCAAAGCTTGCCAGTGCGCCTCTATCATAAAGTGCCTTACTCTCAGGACGGCGCGCCGGGCGCGACCCGGACGCTTGTTCTCAACCGCAGTGCCGGTGAGGGAATTTCAGAAGAGTTGCGCGCAGCGGAGGTGCGCTTCACGCGCTTCTTCAACAATACGCCCATCGCGATTGCGTCCTTTGCAGAAGACGGATCAATGGTGCAGTCCAACGCTCCATTCCAAAGGTTGTTTGCGCCTGTTCTCGCTGCCGCAAAGCGCCACCGCAAGGATGGCATCACCATTGATCAGCTGTGTGGAGAAAACGAGCGTGATGCCCTCCTGCTGGCCATGCAGGCGGCAAACGATGGCAAAGGCGAAATCGCCCATGTTGATTCAACATTACCATCCGTCGTCTCGAACCTGACGGGGGAGGAGGCCTCTGTTCGCTACCTGTTGTCTGCGGTTGCAGATGGCGAAGCTTCAGACGATGCAACTGGCACCAAGAGTGAGCGGGCTATCCTCTACGCGATCGATATGACCGAGCAAAAAGAGCTCGAGCGCCAGATGGCGCAAACGCAGAAGATGACTGCTGTCGGTCAGCTTGCTGGTGGTATTGCGCACGATTTCAACAACGTGCTGACCGCGATCATCGGCTTCTCCGATCTGCTGTTGGCGAATCATAGACCTTCAGACCCGTCGTTTCCCGACATCATGCAGATAAAGCAGAATGCTAACCGCGCAGCGGTGTTGGTTCGGCAACTGTTGGCATTCAGCCGTCGTCAGACATTGCGACCGCAGACGCTTTCTGTCCCTGATGTGCTATCGGACTTGCGCTTGCTGCTTGAGCGCTTGGTCGGTGACAAGATCAAACTGGACATGAAACATGGCCGCGATCTTTGGAATCTGAAGGCCGATATCGGCCAGTTCGAGCAGGTTGTCGTGAACCTGTGCGTGAACGCGCGCGATGCGATCAACGATACGCCACAAGGTCATGCCGGTGGTGGAGGGGCAGTCACCGTATCCACCCGCAACATGTTGGCCGAGGAAGTGAAGCCGGGAGTTTTTCACAAGGAGCTTCCGGCTGCGGACTACGTGGTCATCGAAGTGTCAGATACGGGCACCGGCATGTCGCCCGAAGTGATGCAAAAGATCTTTGATCCGTTCTTCTCCACAAAGGATGTGGGCAAGGGCACCGGCCTTGGCCTTTCTACGGTTTACGGCATCATTAAACAGTCCGGCGGCTATATTTTCCCTGAATCCGAAGTCGGGCAGGGCACCACCTTTGCAATCTACCTTCCTCGTCACGAGACGACTGCCGCAGAAGCGCAGGAAGCTATTGAAGAGGCCAAATCCAAAAAAGACGAAGGCAAACGCGATCTTGCCGGTAGGGCGACGATCGTCTTCGTTGAAGACGAGGATTCTGTGCGGGCCGTCGGTTGCCGGACGTTGCAGGCCCGGGGCTATACCGTACACGAAGCTGAAAATGGCGTCGAAGCCTTGGAGTTGTTGGAAGAGTATGGCGACGAGGTCACCCTCGTGGTGTCCGACGTTGTGATGCCGGAAATGGATGGTCCGACACTCCTCTCGGAAGTCCGAAAGCTCGGCAATTCGGTGCCATTCATCTTTGCGTCTGGCTATGCGGAAGATGCGTTCGAGAAGAATCTGCCAGAGAGCGAACACGGCAAGTTCGGTTTCATTCCCAAGCCATACTCGCTGAAACAGTTGGCGACCGCTGTGAAGGAGCAATTGGATGGTGAAGTTGGTCCTCGTGGTGATCTCATGGATTAATCGACTTCCGGCTGAATTCCGGTGGGTTGATAGAGATTATAAGGGCTGGTCTTTTGATAGCAGACAAAAAAGAGGCGCCGGATTGTTCGATCCGGCGCCTCTTTCGTTTCAATGTGGCGTTCCTCTAAAAGAACTTACGCTGCCACCAACCACTCTTTTTGGGCGTATCGTCTTCAGGTGCCTCAGCTGTGGCCGCAGGAGGTTCTACTGATGCGGTTTCGGTTGCCAATGCGGCTTCCTCAGCAGTATCAATAGGAGCTTTGAGGCGAGACGTTCTGCGCGCAGGCTTGGCAGGTTCGGCTTCAGCAGGTGGTGCCTCTGCAACAGCCTCTTCGCTTACTGCCTCCGTTGCCACTTCGGCTACAGGTGCTTTTCTCGTGCGACGGCCAGTTGGCTTTGGGACGTCCTCTTCCGTTGACGCATCCTCTGCTGCTGTGTTCTCGGTGACCGCTTGACCTTCAGATGCTGTCTCAGCTTCGGCCTTTGGTTTCCGGCGTGAGCGTTTGGTGCGGGCAGGGCGCTGAGGCGCCTCACCTTCATCATCTGATGTCGGTTCGGACTGCGCTTCCGCGTCACCGCTTTGGGCGTTAGCACCTTCTTCGGAGGCTTTCGCTTCACCATTTTCATCACGATTGTCATCGCGACCACGGCCACCACGACGGCGGCGGCGACGGCGTTTTTTGCCTGTTCCTTCGCCATCTTCGTTGCGTTCTGTCGCAGGTTGTTCGTCCGAGGGCGTTTCAGCAACAGCGTTTCCGGTGTCGTCATCAGCCTGCACTTCGATTGTGTCCGGATGGACAGCGGTATCGGCGACTGGTGTGCGGTTGGACAATTCGCCCTTTTCGATAGCGCACGGCGTGTTGCCGAGGCTTTCATCGGTGGCGACAGTGATGGCCACACCAAACCGGGCTTCGAGATCCGAAAGGTTATCGCGCTTACCGTTCAGCATGTAGAGCGCGGTTGCGCTGCTGACCTTTACGGTGAGATCGTTGGCGGACGAGCGGTTAAGATGCTCTTCGACTGCGCGAAGCACGGACAACACGACTGACGACGACGAGCGTACATGACCAAGGCCTTCGCACATTGTGCAAATCTGAGTCGTGCTTTCCAACACCGAAGCGCGAATGCGTTGGCGTGACATTTCCATAAGACCGAAATGTGAAATACGGCCAACCTGAATACGGGCACGGTCTTGTTTCAGTGCGTCTTTCAGACGTTTTTCAACAGCACGAACATTGCGGCGGTCATCCATATCGATGAAGTCGATGACGATGAGGCCCGCAAGGTCACGCAAGCGAAGCTGTCGGGCAACTTCATCTGCGGCTTCGAGGTTCGTGTTGACTGCCGTTTCTTCAACGGAGTGCTGGCGGGTTGAACGGCCAGAGTTCACGTCGATAGCAACGAGAGCTTCTGTCTGGTCAATGATGATGTAGCCGCCGGATTTCAGCGTCACCTGTGGTTGCAACATCGCGTCCAGCTGCGCTTCGACACCCATGCGGGCGAAGAGCGGGATGCGGTCACTGTAGAGTTTCACACGCTGGGCATGGCTCGGCATCAGCATCGACATGAAGTCGCGTGCTTCTTTGTAACCGGCCTCACCAGCGACCAGAATTTCACCCGTGTCATGGTCGTACAGATCGCGGATCGAGCGTTTAATAAGGCTGCCTTCCTCGTAAACGAGGCATGGTGCGGTCGATTCAAGCGTGAGCGTGCGAACGTTTTCCCACAGGCGCATCAGGTACTCGAAATCGCGCTCGACGTCGGTACGTTCGCGGCTTGCGCCTGCTGTGCGCAGGATCACGCCCATGCCCTGCGGCACTTCAAGGCTGGTTGCGATGGACTTCAGACGCTTGCGGTCGGCAGAGTTTGTGATCTTGCGCGAGATACCGCCACCGCGTGCGGTGTTTGGCATCAGCACAGAATAACGGCCGGCGAGCGAAAGATATGTGGTGAGCGCTGCGCCCTTGTTGCCGCGCTCTTCTTTGACAACCTGCACCAGGAGAATCTGGCGGCGCTTGATCACTTCTTGGATTTTGTAGTGACGGCGCGGTGCGCGACGGGCTGGAACTTCTTCCAAAGCGTCTTCCGGCGAACCGACCTCTTCTACAGGTGCGTCCGACGATGTTTCGTCTTCCGATCCGTTGTTTTCTCCGCGGCGACCACGTGAGCGGCCACCACGGCCGCGACCACGACCACGGCGGGAGCGAGGCTTTTCTTCCGCATCAGAATCATCACCATCGGAAGCTTCAGCTACAGCTTCGTCATCTGTTGTGGCTTCGTCGTTGGACGCTTCTGCTGCAGCAGATTTCCGGCTGCGGCGGCGCCGTGGTTTGGTTTCCTGCGCTGTTTCATCGTCGCCAGTTTCGGTCGTTGCCTCTTCTGCAACTGCCTCGTCTGGTGTTGCTTTCTTGGTTCGCGATGTGCGGCGACGCTTGGGCTTATCTTCGGCCTCAGCGTCTGCTGCGGGTTCCGCTGCTACATCAGCAGTTTCTTCGCTGACTTCAGGTTCTGCTTTTTTACGCGATGTGCGGCGGCGCTTTGGTTTTTCTTCGGCAGCATCTGCTTCAGGAGCTGCTTCTGCCTGCACGTCGGCGGCTGTGTCTTCAGCCACCACTTTTTTACGCGGCGCACGACGTCGCTTCGGCTTCTCTTCAGTTTCAGCTTCTGAAGCTTCTGTTGTCTCCGTTGTTTCTTCGGTGGCAACAGGGGCTTTGCGAGTTGTGCGACGGCGCTTTGGCTTTTCAGCTTCGTCAGCGGTCGGCGCTTCAGCTTCTTCGGCTGCAGCTTTTTTCTTTGGCGCAGCGCGTTTGCGCTTTGGCTTTTCTGCAGGCGCAGCTTCTTCCGATACGACATCTTCGCCTTCGTTGTCGGCGTTCAGCTCGGCGTCGGAGTCATCTGATTCTTCGCTCGTCTCTTCGTTGCGTGGTGAACGGCGACGTGAGCGGCGTTTGCGTGTCTTGGGCGCAGCTTCGACTTCGTTATCGTCAGAATCGCTATCATTATCGTCGTCGGACTGGTCGTCCTGCTGGTCGATAGCGGCATCAGCTTCGGCTTCACGGGCGGCGTGGTTGCGCGCGTCTTCTGCCTCGGCATCAATCAATGCCTGACGGTCAGCTACGGGAATTTGATAGTAGTCTGGGTGCACTTCGCTGAAAGCGAGGAAACCATGGCGGTTGCCGCCATAATCGACGAAAGCTGCCTGAAGCGATGGCTCTACACGCGTGACTTTGGCGAGATAGATGTTACCGCGAATTTGCGTCTTGTGCTCCGACTCGAAGTCGAATTCGGCAACCTGGTTACCCTTGACGATCGCGACCCGGGTTTCTTCCGGGTGGCCCGCATCTATGAGCATCTTGTTGTTTGCCATTGGAATGTCTTTCCGCAGGTCTCCACCGTCGCGCCAAAGACCTTAATCCGTCGATCAGTAAAGTTCGCGGGAGGTCGCTGATGGTATGGGGTGATCTGCTATGTTCGAAACCGCTTGGGTCGGCTGCACTTGGCAAGACCAACGGTTGCCCACTGGAGGTCGACGTCGGGCAAGGCATCGAGAATGCAGCAGCGCCTAGCGTGGCAAGATTTATCCTGCCGGGCGTTATGTGCGTCGATGTGCCGGTCGTTTCCATGATGTGGAGCGGTTTCCGCCATGTTGAGATCTGCAAGGCACATGCCCGGCAGGATCGGTGATTGCGCGGGTGACCACGCGTTTGCCCCTTGGCCAAATATGATGGCGAGGGCTGTTGCTTCGCGCGATCTGCTCTCCAGGGGTGCTGGAACGCGGCAGCCGCGCAAATTCGAATCTTCCGGCCAGAAGTTTTTGTTCAAGAATCAACAGGACAGTCAGCTGCAATAATGCCGCCAAACACTCGGCAAAGCGTTCATTCGGTCAAGCGTTTCGATGTGGGGTGCAGTCCGCAACCCGTATGCGCATCGAACGTAGCTTGCGGCCCCAATGCCCGCAGTTCCGTTCCCGCAGGATCCATATAACTGGTCCGTTGGCCGTGTTTAAGACTTAGGCACGCATCTATGAAAACACAAGTCGTGTTGTAACAGTACAACGAGAGCGTGATCAGCGTTTAATGTTGCGCTGCAATTCGTTGACGCACCATTAACCATGTTTCATGCACCGTGCATTATGTTGTTCCGTTCTGCATTCGCGTTGATCCTGACGCTGTGCCTGCTTTTTGGCGGGGGCGGGCGTATTGCTGCGCTTGCAGCGCAAGAAACCGCGCCTGAACCGGCCATCGCTTTTGCCGCGCGTGTTGTGGGTGACAAAACGCGGACGCGTCTGATTGTCGATTTTAATCGTGACGTCGAATTCGAGACGTGGTTTCTGGCAGAACCTGCGCGCCTTGTGATCACGTTGCCGCCGACGTTGTTTTCCATTGAAACGGAAGGGCGCAAACTCCCCGACTCCCTTGTGTCCGGTATTTCCTTTGGTGCGGCAGATGCAAACCGCAGTCAGGTTGTGCTTGCGCTTTCCGGCCCCGCAAGCGTTCGAAACGCTCAATTGCGTCTGGTCGTTGGTGAAGACCGCAGCAGGCTTATCGTCGAACTGGTGAAAAGTGACCCGAAGAGTTTTGCCGCTTCCGTTCGCAAGCCGGAAGAGGAAAAACCTGTTGTCGCGGTGAAGCCACCTGAAGAACAGCGGAAGTTCGTCGTTGTGGTCGATCCCGGCCATGGCGGTGTTGACGGTGGTGCTACCGGCCGTGGCGGCACCAACGAAAAAGAGATCACGCTTCAATTCGCCATGCTGATGCGTGAGGCGTTCAAAAAAGACGACCGCTATCAAATTATGCTGACCCGCGATGATGACAGTTTCGTTTCTCTCGATGATCGCGTGGCATTTGCGCGTCGTCATCATGCGGACCTGTTCATTTCACTGCATGCAGATTCGTTGCGCCAGCGGTCCATTCGTGGCGCAACCATCTACACCTTGTCAGAAGAGGGATCGGATACGTTGTCGCGAATCTTAGCCCGCAAGCAAAATCGCGCTGACCTCATGGCTGGTATGGAACTGCCGAAGGTGAAGCCCGGCGTGGCCGACATTCTGATAGATCTTACGCGGCGTGAAACGGAAGTCTATTCCGTACGGCTGGCGCGCAAAATGGTGGACAGCATGCAGGATGAGATCAAACTGATCCGTAACCCGCACCGTCACGCCGATTTTGCTGTGCTGCGCGCACCGGAAGTGCCGTCGATTTTGCTGGAGATGGGGTATCTGTCTAACGCTGAAGACGAGCGGTTGATGGCGTCACCCAAGTGGCAGGCGAAAGCCGTGATTGCGCTTAAAAAAGCGGTCGACAAATTCTTTGCCCCACGGTTTGCAATGCGATGACCGGGGCGATGAACTGCACGGTGCAAAATTACAACAACACATACGCATTTGGCGTGTGGCAAGATTTGCCACACTACGCTCCGATTTCTATCGCTAAAGCAGGGTCGAGCTGGTGCGGCGAAAGCCGGTTCAGGGCAGGGCGTATGCCTGACGATTTGTTTGGTGCAGCAGTGCTGCGCTGGAACCGCGAAAAGAGAATGACATGATTTTACGGCTGTTCGGATATTTGTTCGGCATTGGCACCGTTTTGCTGCTTGTGGGCGCAGCTATGGTGTTTCTCTACGCGAAAGATCTCGAAGCCGAGCTTCCCGACTATGAAGTTTTGAGCCGCTACGAGCCGCCGGTGACCACGCGCATTCACGCTGCTGACGGTGGTCTGATGGCTGAGTACGCCCGCGAGCGTCGGCTGTATCTTCCCATTCAAGCGATCCCGGACCTATTGAAACAGGCGTTCATTTCTGCGGAAGACAAGAACTTCTACCGCCATGGTGGCGTCGACTTTCTCGCTCTTGGCAACGCTGCTTTTGCGTATGGCGAGGCAAAGCTTTCAGGTCGTGATGCCCGCGCTCGTGGCGCTTCGACAATCACGCAGCAGGTTGCGAAGAACTTCCTGCTTACGAGCGACCGCACCGCTGACCGTAAGATCAAAGAGGCAATGCTAGCCTTCCGCATTGAGGAAGCATATTCGAAAGAGAAGATCCTTGAACTCTACCTGAACGAGATCTTCTTCGGTCTTGGCTCCTACGGTGTAGCAGGGGCATCGCTGGCCTATTTCGACAAGTCCGTTGGTGATCTCGACGTTCACGAAGTCGCCTATCTGGCTTCGCTTCCCAAAGCGCCGAACAACTATCACCCGTTCCGCCACACGGACCGTGCCATCGAGCGCCGCAACTGGGTGATCGGTCGTATGGCGATCAACGGTTACATCACGGACGCACAGGCCAGCGAGGCGCAGGCCAAGACACTCGGCGTTCGTACAGAGCGGAAGAACACTTTCGTTGCCAGCGGCGAATATTTCTCAGAAGAAGTGCGTCGTGAGATCATCGACCGTTACGGCAACGATGCGCTGTATGAAGGTGGTCTTTCGATCAGAACCACGCTTGAGCCGGACATGCAGGCAAAAGCGAAAGCTGCTCTTTCCAGAGGTTTGCTGACCTATGACCGCAAACGCGGCTATCACGGTGCATTCGATACGCTGACGCCGGAAGAAATAGCGGATGACTGGGGCAAGGCGCTGATTGAGAAGAAGGCTCTGCGGGACCGCCCTGAATGGACGCAAGCCGTTGTTTTGGACGTGAACGAAAGCACCGCCCGCATCGGCATCCGCCCTGAGCGATTGATCAATCAGGGTATTTCCGACGAACGCGCGGAAGGCTCAATCATTTTTGAAGACGCTCAATGGGCACGCAAACTGACGAACCGCGAAGGCGGCAAGAGAACGTCCGGTAAGGCGGAAACTTTTGCAGACGTTCTGAAGCCTGGCGACGTCATTCACGTCAGCAACAAAGATGGCCGTTGGGTGCTGGAACAGGTGCCAGAAGTCGGTGGCGCATTGGTCGCGATGGACCCCCACACTGGCCGCGTGTTGGCACTGGCTGGTGGCTTTTCTTTTTACGATTCACAGTTCAATCGAGCGACGCAGGCAAACCGCCAGCCGGGTTCCTCGTTTAAGCCCTTCGTTTATGCGGCGGCTTTGGACAATGGTTACACTCCTTCATCGGTAGTGCTGGACGGTCCGTTCAAGAAGGACCAAGGTGGTACGCTGGGTGTTTGGGAACCCAAGAACTACGGCGGCAAATATGCCGGCCCATCAACGCTTCGTCGCGGTATCGAGAAATCTCGCAACCTGATGACTGTGCGCCTGGCCAATGACATGGGCATGCCGCTTATCTCAGAATATGCCAAGCGCTTCGGCATCTATGACAAAGATATTCGCGGTCTCGCATCATCGCTTGGTTCGCGCGAAACAACTGTTCTTAAGATGGTCACAGCCTATTCGGTGTTGGCCAATGGCGGCAAAAGCATCAAACCTTCGCTGATTGACCGCATTCAGGACCGTTACGGGAAAACCATCTACCGCCACGAAGAACGCACCTGCGAAGCTTGCCAAGCGGAAAAGTGGGACGGGCAAGCCGAACCTGCACTGATCGACAATCGCGATCAGGTTCTCGACCCGATGACTGCGTATCAAATCACCTCCATGATGGAAGGAG
The DNA here is from genome assembly GCF_000179775.1 of Ahrensia sp. R2A130. GTDB lineage: Bacteria > Pseudomonadota > Alphaproteobacteria > Rhizobiales > Rhizobiaceae > Pseudahrensia. The sequence continues at coordinate 475,394 of NZ_AEEB01000003.1, read as the reverse complement.
TCGTCCAGCGTGGTACAGCCACGTCCGTTGCTGCGCTCGGAGTGCCTATTGCCGGCAAAACCGGTACCACAAATGACGAAAAAGATGCTTGGTTCGTTGGCTATTCGCCGGACATGGTGGTGGGTGTCTTCGTCGGCTACGACCGGCCTGAACCAATGGGTAAAGGCAACACGGGGGGCGGTTTGGCTGCGCCCATCTTCACCGAGTTCATGCAGGCTTCCATGAGCCCAACTGCTGCTATCGATTTCCGCGTCCCCAACGGCATCAAGCTGTTTCCAATCAACGCAAAGACAGGTCTTTTGGCCCGCCCCGGGCAGCCCGGCGTTATCATGGAGGCGTTTAAGCCTGGCACCAAGCCGCCGAGCAAGCAGACCGTTATCGGCTTCAAAAGCGAGATGTTGCGTGGCCAGCTTCGCGTTAACAAGGAAGCGCAGGAAGCTGTTCAACAAGGAACGGGTGGCCTGTTTTAACAAGCCACTAGCGTAGCGCCAAAAGCGGGCATAGGGGAGAGGTATGAGCCTCTTTCAAATCCGCACGCGCATACAGACTTGCTTTCATAGCGAAGAAACCCTCGCATGAATTTTTACGCGCAAAATGCCCGCTGGCTCGTGGGTGGCTTTCTGCTGGCGATGTTTTCCGGCTTCGGCCAAACGTTCTACATTTCCATCTGGGGCGCTGAAATCCGTGAGGCTTTTGACCTGAGCCATGGCGGGTTCGGGCTGGTCTATCTGGTTGGAACTCTGGCCAGCGCGCTGACCATGCCGTTCGTTGGGCGTTTGGTGGATGTCACCAGCGTTGCGGTGACTGCCTCCATCGTGATCGTTTCGCTGGCGATTGCGGCTGCCTCCATGGCTGTCGTGCAGTCAGTTTGGCTACTTATCGTGACCATCTACCTTTTGCGCCTGTTCGGACAAGGTATGATGACTCATACGGCGATCACCGCCATGGGGCGCTGGTATTCGGCCAATCGCGGCAAGGCCGTATCGGTCGCCTCCATCGGTCATCAGTTTGCCGAGGGACTGGCACCACTCACCTTTGTATGGATCGCTGGGTGGTTGGGTTGGCGCGGCAGTTGGTTGGCCGCATCTGCTGTGCTGCTGTTCGTGGCGCTCCCAGTCATCGTGCTTTTAATGCGTGTAGAGCGTGTGCCGCAGTCTGCAACAGATGTGGACGGCTATGCGGTTGAGACGGGTCGACAATGGACACGAGCGGAAATGCTGCGCGATCCGCTCTTCTGGCTTGCCGGGTTGGGCATTTTCTCACCAGCGTTTATCGGTACGTCGATCTTCTTTCATCAGGATTATCTGATCGACCTGAACGGCTGGTCACGTACCAGCTACGACCTATCCTTCGCGGTCATGGCCATCATTACTGTCAGCATGTCGCTCCTCACCGGTTATGCGGTTGATCGTTTCAGCGCGGCGCGGTTGTTACCAATTTTTATGGCTCCGCTGGCGGCGGCTTGTTTCGTGTTGGGTTCTTTCACCAACCCAGCAACATTGTTTATTTTCATGGTCCTGTTGGGCTTATCCTACGGCATGACCTCAACCTTGTTCGGCTCCATCTGGCCGGAGGTCTATGGCACCCGCAATCTCGGTTCGTTGCGGTCGGTCACCGTGTCTTTGATGGTGTTCATGTCGGCCGCAGGCCCAGGTGCTACGGGTGCGTTAATCGATTATGGAATCCCGTTCACGACACAGCTGATATTTATGGGAATGTTCTGTTCGGTTTCTATCATTGCCATGTGGTTTGCATCGCAAGGATTCCTTGCAAGGCGCAGACCGGTTGCGCCTGCCTGATCGCTTGGCTACAGCCGCTACATGACCGATATTTCCACACCCATCGTCCGCTTTGCACCATCGCCCACCGGGCGCCTGCATGTGGGCAATATCCGCACCGCTTTGTTCAACAAGCTCTTCGCTCTCAAACATGGCGGCAACTTCGTGTTGCGCATGGACGATACCGATACCGAGCGCAGCACGTCTGAATTTGCCAAAGGCATCGAAGAAGACCTGCTTTGGCTTGGGGTCACGTGGGATCGAATGGAGCGGCAGTCGGACCGCACCGAACTCTACGATGCAGCGGCTTCCAAGCTGCGGGAAGCTGGTCTTCTATACGCCTGCTATGAAACTGCCGATGAGTTGGACCGTCGCCGCAAACGTCAGATGGCTCGTGGTCTGCCGCCAGTTTACGACCGTGCTGCGCTAAAACTGACGGATGAAGAACGCGCGGCCTTCGAAGCAGAGGGCCGAACCGCCCATTGGCGCTTCCTGCTTCCTAACCATAGCGGTGATCCGTTCGAGACCAAGCGCACCGAGGTGCATTTTCCCGACCTTATGCGAGGTGACCAGACCGTTGATCTCGCCTCAATGTCGGACCCTGTTCTTGTGCGAGGCGATGGCACTTATCTCTACACGTTGCCTTCCGTGGTGGACGACCTCGACATGGGCGTGACCCACGTTATTCGTGGTGCGGACCATATTGCCAATACAGGCGTCCAGATTGCGGTGATGGAGGCTTTGGGTGGCAATGCGCCAACCTTCGGCCACCACAATTTGTTGCAGGATGCATCCGGCGAAGGTCTGTCGAAGCGTAAAGGCGCTTTGTCTATCGCGAGCCTGCGGGAAAGCGGGTTGGAGCCGATGGCAGTTGCCAGTGTTGCTGCTTTGACCGGTACGTCAGCTGATGTTGAAGCGCTGTCTTCTTTAACTGCTTTGGCAGATGTGTTCGATCCATCGACCGTATCGAAGTCCAACTCGCGTTTCGAACCACGAGAGATTTCAGCACTGAACGAACAGATCCTGCACCAGATGCCTTACGCAGATGCCCAGCCCCGTTTGCAGGCACTTGGCTGCGATGAAGGACATGTCTTTTGGGAAACCGTGCGTGCCAATATGACCGTGCTTAACGATGTAAGCGACTGGGTACCTATCATTCGTGAAGGGTTTGACGGTGCGATTATCGACGATGATGATCGCGATTTCCTGATCACTGCCGCCAAGGCTCTTCCTGCTGCGCCTTGGGGTGATGATGTGTGGAAAGAGTGGACCACTGCGTTGAAGCAAGAGACAGGCCGCAAGGGTCGCGGACTTTTCATGCCGCTGCGCAAGGTACTGACCGGACTTGAACACGGTCCGGAACTTGCCCCGTTGTTATCGCTTATCGGTCGGGAAGAAACTCTTCGCCGACTACCCTGATCGGACGAATTTCGGCAGGTTTGACATCAGAATGGTTGTCGATATTCGCCAGCGTTTCTTCTGCTGCAACCTGAATGGGCTTTTCGTCACCTGAGATTGTCTGAACAGCTGCTGGTCGCCAGGATGGTCTTGCCCGCGTGCTGACCTGTTCGACTGCGAGTTTCTTCTTTTTCTTCAAAGCTTTTTTGTTGAACAGCGGTGTGGCTATCTGCGGCGCTTCGCGTTTCACCAGCCGGTGGTTGCACGAACAGTTCGGATCGAATTTCTGTTTGAACGCGAAAGCGCGGGGCATGGCAGCGTAGTCGGTGCCATCAGCGTAAGAAATAGACTGCGCCATGCTCTCGTTGCTGGCCCTGTGAAAATACAGTTGCATCTCACGGCCCGGGCATAAATCGGCACAGGCTTCTGCGTCTTTTTCAAGATTTTTGGTCCGCGTGGAAAAGCTCACAGGGAAGGCGTATCCATCGCAAGTTCGCACGCACAGTGAGCGGACTTTGGCCTTGCCGTAGCTGCTGATAGATGTCGTCTGCAGTTGTTTTTCTTCGACCGGTTTATCGCTGAATGTCTTGCGGACTGTTCGTTTGATGCGAACTCTCTTGCGCGATTGCACAGGCTCGCGGCCCAGGACCACGACTTTGCGCTCGGCCAACGGGGCGGACCGTGTGCTTCCGAACAGACGCTCCAAAATCGAAACTGGTTTCTTCTTGGCTGTGGTTGTGCCGCAGTTGTTGCGCTGGTGAAGTCGCTCCAACTGCTTTTTTCCCTTATCGGATTCCGCGCGCGTCAATCGGCGGTCCGAGGCGCGCTTTTGCCCGCGCAGTGTTGGGCAAGCTTTGTGTTGCCGGGGGCCAAAGAAGCTTGGTTGCGCCGTGCAGCCCAAAAGCTTCATGCGTTTGGACAGTCCCACGTTTTTGCGTTGTTCAGCCGATGCCACGCGGCCTGATGAGTAGGCTGCAAGTTCGCTTTCGATCTTCACGCAAATGTGGGATTTTGCTTCTGCACTGGCGATGAATCCGGGGGTAATTGAGAACGTCACCGCAGCCAAAACAGCCGCGCCTGCAGAGCGCAAACAGAACCGTTTTGAGTTAAGCTGCAAGGCCAAATGCACAAGTTCCGCTATCACGACCCGTGTCATACGGGTTTCACTTCATGATTATGCGCAAATGCGGTTGCTGTCGGGTTAAGCGATTGGGCGGCAGTTTAGAAAGCGTGGGGGAACAACCCGCCGTCGATCAGAATGTTCTGGCCCGTGATGTAGCCGCCATGTGCCGAGCAAAGAAACGCGCAGGTGTTGCCGAACTCTTCCGCAGTGCCAAAACGCCCGGCTGGAATTTCACTCATTTGGCGCTGCGCCGCTTCATCAAATTCGATGCCGGCAGCTTTTGCACCGGCGGTGATTCCACCTCGCAAGCGTTTGGTGTCCATTTTGCCGGGGAGGATGTTGTTCATCGTTACGTTCTTGCCCGCGTAGAGTGGCCGAACACCAGCGAGGAACGCAGTGAGACCAGCGCGTGCGCCCGACGAAAGGTCCAGCCCTTCGATCGGCATAAGAACCGATAGCGAAGTGATGTTGACGATACGCCCAAAGCCCCGTTCAGCCATGCCCGGCGCAACCGCCTGAATGAGTTCGATGGGCGTAACCATGTTCTGCACAACGCCATCGAGAATCGCTTGGCGGTCCAATTCATCCCAGTTCTTGCGCGGCGGCCCGCCGTTGTTGTTCACCAGAATGTCGGGGTTCGGACAGGCTTCCAACAACGCCAGCTGCGCGTCATGGGTGCTGACATCGCCTGCCACTCCGGTCACCTTTGCACCTGTTGCTGCATGAATTTCTGCCACCGTTGCTTCAACTGTTTCGGCGGTGCGGGCGTTGACGATGACTTCGCAGCCGGCTTCAGCAAGCGCTATTGCGCAGCCTTTGCCCAGACCTTCGCTGGATGCGCATACGATGGCCTTACGGCCTGAAATTCCGAGATCCATTTGGAAAACTCTCCATTATTTTGGAAAATCATTGCAGAGTTTGGGAAACGAACAAGGGGGTTTCCGAAAACCGGCCTCGAAAAGGGAAAAAGACTCGTGCAAGTTGGAGGCCATTATTCAACCGCACCGTTCGCCCCATGAAACCGTTGCCGCAATATAGCGATATCGTCAGCGCCGCCGAGCGGTTGGCCGGTCATGCCGTGCTGACGCCGTTGTTACGCAACGATGTATTGGACGAGCTCGCTGGCGGGCGAATTTTCCTAAAGGCGGAAAATCTGCAGCGCACCGGATCTTTCAAGTTTCGTGGCGGCTATAACTCTGTCTCGCAATTGCCTGATACAGTTAGCAAAGGCGGTGTGGTGGCCTGTTCGTCGGGCAACCATGCTCAAGGTGTTGCTGCCGCTGCGGCCATGTTCGGCTATCCCGCTACCATAGTGATGCCGTCGGATGCACCGCAAACGAAGAGGGATCGCACCCGCCGGTTGGGCGCAACGGTTGTGGAATATGACCGCTTTACGGAAGATCGCGATGCGATTGCCGGGAAAATTGCCAGCGAAACGGGTGCTACATTCATTCACCCGTACGAGCACTTCGACGTCATCGCAGGGCAGGGTACTGCAGGTTTGGAAATCTGTCACCAGATGGCCGCTCTTGGCCAAACACCTGACGACGTCGTCGTTTGTGCTGGGGGTGGCGGCTTGATGGCGGGAATTCTGCTGACCATGGAACAGCATTTTCCCAATGCAACGGTCTATCCTGCAGAGCCCGTTGGCCACGACGATCAAGCCCGTTCCCACGCTTCAGGCGTTCGGCAGGGCGGCAATGTACAAACAACCAGCCTCTGCGATGCCATCGTTACTCCTATGCCAGGTGAGAAATCATTTGCGATATGCAGCGGGAAACTGGGCGCAGGACTGACTATTTCCGACGAAGAGGCGCTTGCGGCAGTAGCCTTCGCCTATCGCGAAATGCGGATCGTGCTGGAGCCGGGTGGCGCTGCTGCGCTGGCCGCCATCCTTTCCGGCAAGCTGGAAACCAAAGGTCGCTGCGTGGTTGCGACTTTGTCAGGCGGTAATGTGGACGATGATGTCTTCAAGCAGGCTTTGGACCTCTAGAAATGGACACTGTCGATCATCTCGCCAAATTAGTTGGGCCTGCAAAGGTCGATTTTCAGCGCAATACTGATGGCGTTTTGGTGACTGCGTCAGGCCCTTGGACAATCGCGTTCATTGAAGAGGTCGACGATGATATTCGTGCTTTTTCCATCGAAGGTTCTGCGAAACTTGTTTTAAACACGACGGCTGCAACGCAATTAGACACATCCGGTGCTTGGCTGATCGAGCGCCTTCGGCAACGTGTTGAAGAAGCGGGCATCGCATTTTCTCACGAAGACGACGAACCTCGCAGGCAGCAACTGGTGGATGTGATCCACCGGCGCGAGCGGCCCGAGACCGATGCACCAACACAGACGAAAAGCTGGCGCGGCCCCATCGTACGGCTGGGCGAAATCGGTATTGAGTTTGGCCGCGATTTGATGACTGCACTTTATATTTTGGGCTCGTCGGTTCGCGGGCCTTCGTCCAACGGCGGTTCTGGTCGCGGCCTGCGTGTCATGTCGATCCTGAACCAGATTGATCAGATGGGCTGGCGCGCAGTTCCGGTCGTTTTTGTCATGTCGTTTCTGATCGGCGCAATTATCGCGCAACAGGGCGCGTATCAGATGCAGGCCTATGGTGAGGAGCTGCTGGCGATCAGCCTCGTGGGTATTCTTCACTTCCGCGAGGTTGGCGTATTGCTGACGTCGATTATGGTGGCGGGCCGCTCCGGTAGTGCCATTACGGCGGAAATCGGTACCATGAAAATGCGTGAAGAAATCGACGCGCTACAAGTGATGGGCCTCAATCCGGTTGGCGTGTTGCTGTTTCCGCGCCTGCTCGCCATCATGATTTGCCTGCCGATTTTGACGCTGTTGAGCAATATCGCGGGCATTATGGGGGCGATGGTGGTGATGGACATTTATGTTGGAATCACGCCGTCGCAATTCATCACTACGTTGACCGAAGACATCTCGCCGCGTCACCTTGCTGTTGGGTTGGCGAAGGCACCGGTCATGGCACTCATCATCGGACTTGTTGCTGCTGTGGAGGGTTTGAAAGTTGGTGGTAGTTCGGAGTCCCTCGGACAGCGCACTACTGCGGCAGTCGTGAAATCTATCTTCCTTGTGATCGTGGTGGATGGCCTGTTCACGATTTTCTTCTCAGCGATGAACTTCTAGCCCATGTTTCCGCGCGGCGAGATCATATTGGGTGTTCGAGACATTCACGTATCCTTTGGTACGGCTCACATTCTGCGCGGGCTGGATCTCGATGTTCGTGCTGGAGAAATTCTGGGTTTCGTTGGTGGTTCAGGCACCGGTAAGTCGGTTTTGATGCGGGCTGTTCTCGGATTGGCGCAAAAGCAGCAAGGCTCGATCAAACTGTTGGGGCAGGACTACGATTCTGCTGATGAAACGACGCGCAACACGATGGATCAACGGCTAGGTGTTTTGTTTCAACACGGTGCACTGTTTTCTTCGCTTACTGTAAGAGAAAATATTCAGGTTCCGATGCGTGAATATCACTCACTTTCGCAGAAACTGATGGACGAACTTGCGGCTTTGAAGATGGATTTGGTGGGTTTGGCGGCACATGCAGCTGACCGTTACCCGTCCCAGCTTTCCGGCGGAATGGTGAAACGCGCAGCATTGGCGCGCGCTCTGGCGCTCGATCCTGATCTGGTCTTTTTAGATGAACCGACCTCCGGCCTCGACCCTATAGGCGCCGCTGATTTCGACGAACTGATCTCGTCCTTACGCGATACGCTTGGCCTCACCGTTTTCATGGTGACCCACGACCTCGATAGTATTCACGCCGTCTGCGACCGTGTGGCGGTGCTTCGGGACGGTAAGGTGTTGGTGGCAGGCTCGGTCGATGAAGTTTCATCGGTTGAGGATGAGTGGATACAGTCATATTTCCGCGGCAAGCGCGCCCGCTCATGAGGGATGCTGTCATCTGTATGCAGAACCGCGATCTATGGTTGTGGTGTGGCCTAGGGGGGCGCTAAAAGCGGCATATGGAAACACGCGCTAATACCATTGTTGTCGGACTGTTTATGCTGTCGGCGCTCGTCGCGTCGTTTGCGCTTGTCTATTGGTTCGGGGCCGTGGGCGACAAAGACCGCATGCAGCGCCTTGATGTGCGCATTCAGGGCGCGGTCTCAGGGTTGGTCGAGGGCAGCATCGTTCAGTTCAACGGCATTACGGTCGGTCGCGTTACCGGCCTTGCTTATGATAAAGATGATCCGCGTTTCGTGACGGTGAACACGCTTGTCGAGCCTGACGTTCCGCTGCGCGAGGACACCCGCGTCAGCGTTGGTGCCCGTGGCCTTTCAGGCGGTTCCTTTATCCAGTTGGAAGGCGGCACGCCTGATGCCTTGCGATTGGTGCAGCCGAACACACCGCGCGATGGCGTGGTGGAGCTTAAGGGTAATCCGTCTGCATTCACCGATATTATAGATCAGGTTGGATCGATTGCTGTACGGGCCGAGAAAGTGGTCGGCGTGTTGGAAGGCTTCGTGGAGCGCAATGATCAGGTGATTTCCGATACGCTTATCAACACCCGAAAATTCTCAAAGGCGTTGGCTGATAACAGCGAAGGCGTGGAGCAATTTCTCGCCAGCGCACAGAGCGTTGGCGTGTCGCTGGAAGCGCTGTCCGGCAAAATCGACGGCACTGTGACCCGCGTTGAAGCCATTCTTGCAGCCGTCGATCCGCAAACCGTATCTGGCACGCTTGAAAATGTTGAGAGCTTTACAAAAGGGTTGGCCGACCAACGCGCGGAAATCGAAACGCTTATTCAGGCTGCAGGGCAAGCGGTTGCCGATGTGCGAGGTGCTACGGCTCGCGTCGGACCGATCATCGGACGCATTGAAGAAACGGTGCAAGCCGTTGAACCGGCCCGTGTTCGCACCGCAATAGCTAATCTGGATCAAGCAACTGCGCGGGCCAGGGCCGTGTTGGAAGTTGTGGACGAAGAATCCGTGCAGCGTACCATAAGCAATGTTGAGCGCGCCTCATCCTCCATCGTGACCGCCACTGGACGCGCCAACGATATTATCTCTGCAATCGACGCAGAAACTGTGAAAGCGTTGGTGGCGGATATGCGGGTTGCGACGCAAAATGTTTCGACATTGCTGGCAGCGGTCGATGCGGAGCGCGTGAATGCCGCAGTTGATGATGTGTCCAAAGCTGCAAGGGCGGCTTCGGAAGCGGCGACTGATGCACGGGGCATCGTCACTGATGTTCGTAAGGTTACACAACCGTTGGGTGAACGGGCTGGCGACGTAGAAAAAATCCTCACCGATACGACCGAGCTGGCAGCGCGCCTGAACGAATCGTCGAAGAAAGTCGATGCGTTGCTCGAACAAGCCGGTGACTTGCTGGGCACCGAGGGCGATGGTGGATTGGCCGCAGATGCACGTTCCACATTGGCAGAGTTCCGCCGTACGGCGCGTAATTTCAGCGGCAATATGGCCCAGATTACTGGGTCAGTTACGAAGCTGGCAGATCGTGGCCTAGGGGACACACCGGCTCTCATTCGCGCCGCCACGCAGTCGCTCAGTCGCCTCGACCGTGTTATCCGCAACATTCAAGACAATCCGTCCTCGTTGATCTCCGGCTCCGGCGGTTCGCGTGTTCGGGAAACAACGAACGGTCGACCCCGACGATAAATCGGGCAACGGGCGGCAGGCAAAGTTTCGGGTAACAAAGCGGTATGATCTTCAAGGCAATCACAACAACGCTTCTGGCAGCTTTCGTGCTGTCTGGCTGCCAGTTGCTGAAAGCGCCGGAAAAGCCACGTGAAACCTATGAATTTTCTGCGCCCTCATTTGATGGCGGCGTTGCAGGTGGCACCAACGCGCAGTTGCTGGTCAAACTGCCAACGTCACTAAAAGCAATAGATAGTGAGCGCATGATTTTGCGCCCGACACCCAAGATCATAACTTATGTGGCCGGCGCTCAGTGGTCCGACTCGGTGCCGCGCCTCGTGCAAGCGAAGCTGGTTGAGGCTTTCGAGAACACTGGTTCAGCTGGCGCTACGGCGAAACCAGGTGATGGATTGGTCATCGACTTCCAGTTGATTCCAGATATTCGCCGTTTCGAGATCATTGGTGGTGAGGCTGTAATCGAGGTTTCGATCAAACTGCTTTCAGACAAATCGGGCAGGGTAGTTGCGTCGCGTATCTTCACGACAAGTGCTGCTACCGGAGGAAACCAGCCGGAAAACTATGTGGCTGCGTTTGATCGCGCATTCAGCTCATTTGCCGAAGACGTCATCGCGTGGACATTTCGTCAGGTCTAACGGTTACGTCTAAGTTTCCGTTCTAAGCCGCCGCTTCCAACCAGATCGGCACGTGGTCGGATGGTTTTTCCCAGTCGCGAACAAACGAGTCGATTCCGCAACCGTTGAACATATCTGCCGCTTCTGCTGACATGAGCAGGTGGTCGATACGTATACCGTGGTTCTTGGGCCATGCGCCGGCTTGGTAGTCCCAGAATGTATAGATGCCATCTGCGTTGGCTGATGAACGTAGAGCTTCTGTAAATCCGAGGTTTTTCAATGCCTCGAAGCGGGAGCGGGTTTCGTCGCGGAACAACGCATCGCCTTCCCAAACTTTCGGATTCCAACAGTCGTTTGGCTGTGGAATGACGTTGTAGTCGCCAGCCAAAATGAGCGGCTCTTCAAGCGCCAACCTGTCGGCGGCCCAAGCGTGGAGGCGGTCCATCCAGCGTAATTTGTAGTCGAATTTACGTGGGTCATCGACTGGATTGCCGTTGGGCAGATAGAGCGAAACCACCCGCAGTGATTTGCCTTCTATCGAGAATACGCCCTCGATAAAGCGTGCTTGTTCGTCTTCATCTTCGCTTTCTCGAAGAAGGGGCAAGCCTCGATTGACCTCGTCGAATGGCAGGCGGGAGAGAAGGGCGACGCCATTGAAACCCTTCTGGCCGTGGGTTTGAACGTTATAGCCTAACGCTTCTATCTCAGAGGCTGGAAAATTCTCGTCGACAGATTTGATTTCCTGCAAACCAACAATGTCCGGCTCGGCCTGTTTCAACCATTCGATCAGTACATCGTGTCGGGCTTTGATGCCGTTGATGTTCCAGCTTGCGATTTTCACCTCTGGCTCACATCGAAAATGAGGTACCGCAACCGCAAGACGCGGTAGCGTTGGGATTACGAATCTGGAAGCTCTGCCCCATTAGATCGTCGACAAAATCGATGATCGATCCATCCATATATTGCAGCGAGATCGGGTCGATCAGCACGGTAGCGCCTTCGCTGGCCAGCACGATGTCATCGTCGGACTTCGCGTCGGTGAGATCGAATTTATAGGAAAAGCCGGAGCAGCCGCCGCCTTCTACTGACACGCGCAGGGCATTCATGTCCGGCTCGGTGCTGAGAATACGCGCTACCCGTTTGGCCGCCGCTTCGGACACCACAACGCCGTTCACTTCGGCTTCGCTGCTTTGGGAATTCATCTCTTTGGACCCTGTCATTGGACTAGCCTTCTCATGCTCCGCTCACCCAACTATGTAGGAACGGGCACGGTGAGCGTCAATTATACGATTCTACCACCATCTATAGCTATATGCGGTGAGGCGAGAGCGTGACGACGGATATTTCGACGCTAGAGCCTGCGGAGCGATTTGGTCTCGCCCCCTACGCTTGTGATTGGCGCCATTCCCGGGGACGGTTGTTGGCAGAGCCTTCCAGCCCGACGCGCTCGGATTTTCAGCGCGACCGCGACCGCATCATTCACAGCGACGCCTTTCGTAGGCTTATGCACAAAACGCAGGTCTTCGTTCACAACCAAAACGACCATTTTCGCACTCGGCTAACGCATACGCTTGAAGTGGGCCAAATTGCGCGATCTTTGGCGCGGTCTCTCAATGTCGATGAGGACCTCGCTGAAGCTTTGGCGTTGGTTCACGATTTCGGCCACACGCCGTTCGGTCATGCGGGAGAACGCGCCCTGTCGCGGTGTTTGGAGCCTTGGGGTGGGTTCGAGCACAACGCCCAATCGCTTCGTGTGGTGACAGCGCTTGAGCACCGCTACGCCGGTTTCGATGGGTTGAACCTGACATGGGAAGTGCTCGAGGGCCTGGTGAAGCACAACGGTCCGCTGACCGATCGTGACGGTGACCCGCTGGATGAGCCGGTGCCAACCGCCATTTTCGCCTACAGCGAAAAGCACGACTTGCAGCTTTGGAGCTGGCCTTCCGTTGAAGCGCAATGTGCGGCGATTGCTGACGATATTGCCTACGACAATCACGATCTCGATGATGGTCTCCGGTCCGGGCTTTTTGACATCAATGATCTAGGTGACGTGCCGCTCTGCGCTGAGATTTTGCATGAAATCAGTCGTGATCACCCTAATCTGGAACGCTCTCGGATGATCCATGAACTCGTGCGTCGGCAGATCACGCGCATGGTGGAGGATGTGATCGCTGAAGCCTCCGGCCGTTTAAGCGAAGCTGCGCCCGTCAGTGCCGATGAAGTGCGGAAGCTGGACTACGCAATCGTAGCGTTTTCGCCTGTAATGGATGTGCTGGAGAAGGAGCATAAGCGCTTCATGTATCGCCGCATGTACCGGCACCCCAAGGTTATGGGCGCAGTGGGAGCGGCGGAGCAGGTGGTTGAGGAGCTGTTTCATCGGTACTTCGATGATCCTAACGCTATGCCTGCTGATCCTGAATGGCGGTTGGAGAATTTGGATGGTCACACAAAGGCCGGACGCATTGCTGACTATATTGCAGGAATGACCGATCGCTATGCCATGCAGGAACATGCGCGGCTGTTTGACCACACACCGCAACTGGGATAACCGCTGCCCACCGCAGCAAAGCGGCACTTATCCCGTATTTTGAGCAGTTTATCGCATGACCAACGTCTTCCAAGACTTCGAGCAACGCATTACGAATGTTCTGCAAGCCCTTCCAGATGTTGTAGAAAGTGGCGCTGATGTATCGCGCCTAACGGTCGAGCCACCGCGTGATTTGAGCCATGGCGACCTCGCTACCAATGCTGCGATGATCCTTGCCAAACCGATGAAAACCAACCCGCGCGCGCTGGCGGCGACTATTGCTGCGGAATTGGAAAAGGATGCCGATGTCGCATCCGTCGAGATTGCCGGTCCCGGTTTCATCAACTTGCGTCTTGTCGATGGCTTCTGGTCTCGCGAACTAACGCGCGTTTTGACCGAGGGTAGGCGCTATGGCGCCGATGCTACCGGCAACGGCAAAAAGGTGAATGTGGAATATGTTTCCGCCAACCCAACAGGCCCGATGCATGTCGGCCATTGCCGCGGTGCGGTTGTTGGTGATGCTATGGCGAACCTGCTGGAATTCGCGGGTTATGACGTTGTGCGCGAGTATTACACCAACGACGCTGGTGGACAGATCGATGTTCTCGCCCGCTCTGCGTTCCTGCGTTATCGGGAGGCGTTGGGTCAGGATATCGGGAAAATTCCTGAAGGCCTTTATCCCGGTGAATATCTGAAACCACTGGGGCAATCGCTGGTCGATGCTCATGGCGATGCGCTTCTGACGATGGATGAAAGCGACATGCTCGCTATCGTTCGCCCTGCGGCAATTGATGCGATGATGGACCTCATCCGCGCTGATCTCGCTGCTCTTGGTGTTCATCACGATGTGTTTTTCTCAGAGCGTAGCCTTCATGCGGGCGGCGAACAGGGCAGCGCGATTTCGAAAGCCGTGAACCGCCTAACCGATATGGGGCTTGTCTATACCGGCACGCTACCCCCCCCCAAAGGCACTGCGCCGGAAGATTGGGAAGACCGTGAGCAGCTTTTGTTCCGCTCCACCGATGTGGGCGACGATATGGATCGTGCGTTGCAGAAATCCAGCGGCGACTACACTTATTTTGCTGCTGACGTCGGTTATTTTCAGGACAAGTTCGACCGTGGCTTTGAAGAGATGGTTTTCGTGCTCGGCGCAGACCATGGCGGCTACGTGAAGCGCATGGAGGCGCTTGGGAAAGCAATTTCCGAAGACACGGCGAAAGTCACAATCCGTTTGTGCCAGTTGGTCAAACTGTTCCGTGATGGCGAGCCGGTGACTATGTCGAAACGTTCCGGCAATTTCATAACGCTGCGTGAAGTGGTGGACGAGGTTGGGCGCGATGCTGTGCGCTTCATGATGCTCTATCGGAAGAACGATGCGCCCTTGGATTTCGATTTCGCCAAGGTGAAGGAGCAGTCTCGCGACAACCCGATCTTCTACGTTCAATACGCCCATGCACGGTGCCATTCCGTGTTGCGGCAGGCCGCTCGCGACATGCCGAACCTTGATATTTCGGCTGATGCTTTGCGCGCTGCGAAGACGGAACTACTGCTTGATGATGGCGAAGATGGCCTCATGCGGAAGCTTGCGGAATACCCGCGCGTGATCGATGCAGCAGCCCGTTCGCAGGAGCCGCACCGCCTGTCATTTTACCTTTACGACCTGGCCGCGCTTCTGCACGGACAGTGGAATAAGGGCCGTGATGATGTGACTTTACGGTTTATTCACCAAGAAAACCCAGAATTGACCTTGGCCAGACTGGGTTTGGTTACGGCTGTCTCTGAAATCATAGCTTCCGGGCTTGCGATTATAGGGGCGGATGCTCCGCAGGAAATGCGGTAGCTGGAATTTGGCCGTAATCTTTCTGCACCACCAGTATTGGCGAGTTTTGAGTTAGGCACGACGCGTTTCGTCTGTGCCGCGTGCGGGGGGTGCCCGGCACGAGAGACAGGTGTCAGCTGTGTTCCCATATACCCCAGACGATCTTTGCCCCGTTTTGCTTCCGTCCTTTTGTGACGGCGAGACCCATTTGTGCTCCGCGTCCAATGCGGCTGAGGACCAGCTTGCCGAGCTGTCACGGCTCGTGGGCTCCGGCACCACGCTTGGCAGCGCAGGTGCTTCGCAATCTTTCCATGATGATCTGGCAATATTGGACCGCCCAGTAGCTCCGGCCCGCCCGGCATCTCCTCCAGCGCCCGTTGAGGCTGTGACGCCGCAGATTGAAATGGTCGATCATGCGCCACCGTTGCAGTTCGATTTGGAGATGGAATTGCAGCGTGCCTTCAATGGCGACCCTGCCGCCGCACCAGCACCTGCAGAAAAACCTGCGACGCTGCCATTTGCATCTATCGCTGCTGCAGCTGCTCCTTCAGTGGCGAGAGCCGTCGCAGATCCAGCACAAGTCACTCCAGCCACCACAGCGAAACCGAAAGTCGTTTCCGTTGTCGCGGTTAAACATGAAGCTCCAAAATCCACTGAGCCAGAAGCCGACTTTAGTGATCTTATCGCGGAAGAATTGGATCGCGCACTGCAGGAAGAAATCGCATCTGAAGGTTTGGGCGCAGAAACTGCGGCAGCAGCTGCGCCATCTTTAATGACCGATCCGGTTCTTGAAGCGGGGGGCGGCTTTTCCGCTGCTCCGGTAGCACCCAGAGCAGAAGCACCAGCCAAGGCTCCGATGCCTAGGATGGCACCTGAGCCCGATTTCAATGATGCTTATTCTGATCTAGTGGCCGATACATCTGACCCGGTTGCTGAATTCGATACCATGGTCGCGGATGCTCAGGCTCCCATCTACCACGAAGAAGAACTGCGCGTTCCACAGGTGCCGTTCGAGCCGAAACCCGCCAACCGCGGCGGGCGTAAAGCTGCGCTCGTTCTGTTGGGCGTTGCGATGCTAGGCGCGACAGCGGCGCTTGGCGTTTCGCTGTTCAGTGGCGGCGGCAGCAACCAAGGCGAAGTGCCTGTTCTTATGGCCGAAAAAGATCCTGTAAAGGTAAAGCCTGAAGATGCCGGCGGCAGTGTTGTGCCGAATCAAGATCAGGCGGTCTATGAAAGCGTCGAAGGTAAAGCTGTCGAAGCGCCGAAACAGGCCGAACTGCGCGACACCACCGAGACCCCAATTGCTGTCCAGACCACACGTGTCATCGAACAAAACGACGGTGCGCCCAAGGCTGCTGATCGCATTTTAACGCCGAAGCGCGTGCGCACGACCGTTGTGCGGCCTGATGGCTCTATCGTTACGGATGGTCCGCAGGAGACAGCCTCTGCTCCGCTGACTGCTCCAATCGTGGCGCCCACCCAGCCAACCGGCGCTTACACGGCACCAACTGCTGATCCGGCAACACCTGCGGCACCAGCCGCGCCGGTTGCTAAGCTTGCACCAACACCGGTGAAAATCGCTCCGGTAAAAGTTACCGCAGTGCCTGTTACGCCGGAACCGGTACCGGCTCCAAAGGTTGAAGAGCCTGCGCCAGTTGCTGCTGCACCAGCACCCGAATCTAAGCCAGCGCCAGCACCGGAGCCTGTGACGACCGCTTCTACCGCACCATTTGCGGTGCAGATTTCTTCCCAACGTTCGCAGGCTGCAGCACAACAATCCTACGCAGACATCTC
This sequence comes from Ahrensia sp. R2A130, assembly GCF_000179775.1. Classification (GTDB taxonomy): domain Bacteria; phylum Pseudomonadota; class Alphaproteobacteria; order Rhizobiales; family Rhizobiaceae; genus Pseudahrensia. The sequence goes on along the minus strand of NZ_AEEB01000003.1, from coordinate 458,699 downwards.
CCGACGTTACGCCAGTATTGTTGGCGGCAAGGGCGTGGATATTCGTAAGGCTGTTGTTAAAGGGCGCGACTATTACCGCGTCCGCATTCCTGCGCAGTCTCGTAGTGAAGCCAACGCCATGTGTTCCAGCCTTAAATCTGCTGGCGGAGATTGCTTCGTCACCCGCTAAACGGTTGCACAAACTGCCGAATCAACGCCCGTCGTGCACAAGCACGGCGGGCGTTCGTCTTTTGGGCGCAGCGCAAAGCCGCTATCTTTCGGCATGGAAAAAGGAATCACTACAGCGACCGACCGAACCACCGCTCTGCTTTGCGGTGTTCGTGGTCTTGAACTCACCGATGAAGAGCGCGCCTTTATCAAGCGTTTTCAACCGTGGGGTTTCATCATATTTGCCCGCAACGTGGACAATCCCGATCAGCTTCTGGCGTTGACGGATGAGATGCGCAGCCTGTCCGACCACGATGCGGTTCCCATATTGGTCGATCAGGAGGGCGGTCGTGTTCAGCGGTTGAAGCCACCACATTGGCCTGCATATCCAACCGGCAAGGCGTTGGGCGATGTTTATCGCCGCGATAAGTCTGCCGGATGCCGCGCCGCATACCTCATGTCCCGTCTACATGCCTTTGATCTGCACGCAGTTGGGGTGAACGTTGATTGCCTGCCGGTACTCGATGTGCCTACGCCTGATGGTCACGACGTTATCGGCGATCGCGCCTATGGCTATGATGTGGAGACTGTGACTGACTTGGGGCAGGCGGCATGCGAGGGGCTGATGGCTGGAGGCGTTCAACCGGTGATAAAGCACATTCCGGGCCACGGGCGTGCAACCGCTGACAGCCACCATGCGCTACCCGTCGTGAGTGCGGATCTTGAGACGCTACGCCGGTCGGACTTCAAGCCATTCACAACGCTACAACACATTCCCATGGCGATGACGGCCCACGTTATTTACTCGGCCATCGACCCGAAACTGCCCGCCACGACGTCTAAAAAGGTGATGGACGAGATCGTGCGTGGCGAGATGGGCTATGATGGCTTGGTCATGTGTGACGACATCACCATGGGTGCACTTTCCGGTGGGTTATCTGATCGAGCTCGTGCCATATCGGCTGCGGGCTGCGATATTATTCTCCACTGCACAGGGCATATGGATGAGATGGTGGAAGTGGCCGAGAACACCCCGATTTTGAAGAATGATGCCTTGCGACGCGCGGAACGAGCCGTCGTAGGCTTATCGTCGTTCGATGATGCCGACGTTGCGGAAACGCGTCGCGAGTTCGCCGAGTTGATGGGCGAGGGGCCTTTGGTGGCCGCGGCTGACCCGACCGACTACGGACGCACAGCATGAGCGAGCCAGCCGCGAAACCGGATAACAATCCCGATCTTTGGGAAAGTGCCACGCCGGTAGATCGTGCGGTCAGTGACCCCGGATTTACAGTGGATATTGATGGCTATGAAGGTCCGCTCGATCTGTTGTTGGCGCTTGCCCGCACCCAGAAAGTCGATCTGGCGAAGATTTCGATCCTGCAACTGGCCGTTCAATACCTCGAATTCGTCGAGAAGGCCCGCAAGCTTCGACTGGAACTGGCTGCTGATTATCTCGTGATGGCGGCTTGGTTGGCCTTCCTGAAATCAAAGCTGTTGTTGCCGGAACCTGAAGAAGAAGAGGGGCCGAGCGGCGAGGATCTCGCCAATCAACTGGCGTTCCGCCTGCGGCGGCTGGAAGCTATGCGTGATGTGTCAACGCGGCTGATGAACCGGAACCGGCTTGGCCGCGATGTGTTTGGCCGCGGTGACCCTGAGCCGGTGATCGTGCACCGTGAACAACGCTATAACGCGACGATGTATGACTTGTTGTCGGCCTACGCAGCACAGAAACAGCGTCAAAGCGTGACCACAGTTACCATTTCGCAGCGGCAGGTTTGGTCGTTGTCAGAAGCCCGGGAAATTCTGGCGCGGCTAATTGGTGGCTTGGCCGATTGGACTCCGCTTGATGTCTTCTTGTCGCGCTATCTCGATGAGGGGTCTGATCGGCGTGGTGTGCTGGCCAGCACTTTTGCTGCATCACTTGAAATGGTGCGTGAAGGTAAAATCGAAGTCCAGCAGGCAGGAAATTTCGAACCGCTCTATATGCGGCGACCAACCACCAAATTGACCGACTCATTGGCGCAGACAACGTGAGGAACAAGCGATGACTGCAGACAATACAGCCGTGCACGCTGAAGATGCTGACGACGATGGGGCAGTCAGCAGCAATGTTTTGCGGTTCCCAAGCAGCATCGAAAGCGATGACGAAACGTCACCGGAAGCTTCTGATATTCCGCGTCAGGCACGGATGATCGAAGCCATTCTTTTTGCTTCGCACGAGCCGGTTCCTGAAAAACTGCTTGCAGAACAAATGCCAGAAGGTACCGATACGGCGGCGCTGCTTCGCGATGTTCAGGCTGCCTATGAGGGGCGTGGCGTCAATCTGGTGAAACTCGGTGATGCATGGGCATTCCGCACGGCAGAAGACCTGTCATTCCTGTTACAGAAGCAGGCCGTGGACCAACGCAAACTATCGAGAGCTGCCCTCGAAGTTCTGGCGATCATCGCCTACCACCAGTCTGTCACGCGCGCAGAAATTGAAGATATTCGTGGCGTTGCAACGTCTAAAGGCACGCTGGACGTGTTGATGGAAACCGGTTGGGTGCGGATGCGTGGCCGGCGGAAAACACCGGGACGACCGGTAACTTATGGCACGACACCTGATTTTCTCGATCACTTCGGGCTGGAGCGCGTACAAGATTTACCCGGTATGGACGAATTGAAGGGCGCAGGGCTGCTTCAATCTGATATTCCAAGTGGCTTTTCTGCGATGCCGATCCTTGGTGATCCCGATACGCTAGATGATGATGAAGACCCGTTGGGTGCGGATGATATTGAGGAATTAGGCCTGCTGCCGCCAACTGGTGGTGACTAGGGCGCTGCGCAAAAGCCAAAAAAGCTGGCTTGCGGCCTAGTTTTTTCCCCAAAGCAACCTTAACTCAAGAAGATAGCTTCGGCGACGAAAGGCGTGTTGCGGCACCGGCGCTGAGTCTCTAGTTTGCCGCTCAACAGTACGAGAAGCGCATGACGCGCTGTTCTCAAGGGAGAGTATTTATGGGTCAGATCGGTATTTGGCAGATCGCTATCGTTGCAGTTGTGGTCGTTCTTTTGTTCGGTCGCGGCAAGATTTCCGCCGTCATGGGTGATGTCGCCAAAGGCATCAATTCCTTCAAGAAAGGCTTGAAGGATGAGGATACGACCACTGCTGATGCTCTCGAAGAGGGCAAGGAAAAAGTGATCGACGCTCACGCAGAACGCACGAAAAGCAGCTAATCTTCGCTGCTAAGCCTGCTCGCATAAACCTCATCTACTAGGCCAGGAGCCTCGACGTGTTCGACATCGGCGCGACAGAAATGCTCGTGGTGGCTATTATCGCCATCCTGTTCGTCGGCCCGAAAGAGCTGCCGGGCATGCTCAGAACGTTTGGCCGAACCACGAAGAAATTGCGTGGCATGGCGGGCGATCTTCGCCAGCAGTTCGATGAAGCGATTGAAGACGCTGAGCTGGACTCGGTACGCGATACGATAAACGACGCTCGCAAACTCGATCCAACCAAAGCTATCAAGGACAAGCTGAACCCGCTCAAGGGTGAGTTGGAAGATGCCAAATCCATGATTGAAGAGGCTGCCGACTTCGATCCGAAAAGCTTTTCTGCGAATTACGGCGATGATGTTGGTGAGCCTGCAGCAAAGCCCAATCCCAGCGTAGGCAAGAACGCTGTTCCTGGATTTGCGGAGGTCCCACCTCCCGAAGCTGCAAAGCCGAAAACCAAGCGCAAGCCCACCGCCAAGTCAGCAACGGCCAAACCGGCAAAAGTAACTGCTACCAAGAAGCCTGCAGCGCGTAAAACGACTGCCTCCAAAAAGACGGATTCTGCCAAGCCAGCTGCGGCAAAAAAGCCTGCTGCAACGACCAAACGACCTGCTGCGAAGTCTGCAGCTAAGAAAACGGCGGCCAAAGCGTGAGCGAGACCGATATCGACGACACCGCAGCGCCACTGGTCGAGCACCTAACAGAACTGCGGCAGCGCCTTATCAAGGCGCTTATAGCTGTTGCGATCGTCTTTCTGATTGCGTTCATTTTTGCAGACAAGATTTTCCAGATTCTCGTTGTTCCTTACGAGCGGGCGGCTGGTGAAAATCAGGAACTGACGCTTATTTTCACTGCTCCGCAGGAATTTTTCTTCGCGCAGCTTCGTATTGCGTTGTTCACCGCACTCTTCGTTGCGTTTCCGGTGATCGCGTCTCAGATCTACAAGTTCGTTGCGCCGGGGCTCTACAAAAACGAACGTGGCGCTTTTTTACCGTTTCTGATTGCAACGCCGATCCTGTTTTTCCTAGGTGGTAGCCTCGTATATTTCGTGGTCATGCCGCTGGCGATGGCCTTCTTCCTGTCAATGCAGATGACGGGAAGCGATGGTGCTGCGGCCGTGCAACTGCTGCCGAAAGTATCGGAATATCTTGGGCTGATCATGACGTTGATCTTTGCCTTTGGGCTGGTCTTCCAGATGCCGGTGGTTATTTCGCTGTTGGCGCGGGCAGGGCTGGTGACCGAGCAGGGGCTTAAGGACAAGCGCAAATGGGCGGTTGTGCTGACATTTATCGCTGCTGCCGTTCTGACGCCGCCGGACCCTGTAAGCCAGATCGGTCTTGCCGTGCCAACGCTGCTTCTCTACGAATTGTCGATCTATGCAACACGACTCATCGAGCGCAAACGCGCCGATAAGGAAGAAGCAGAAGCGTAACATCCTGTTCGCTGGCTTCCGCCCCAGCTGACGGTCTAATTCATGTTTGATATTAAATGGATACGCGACAACCCTGAAGCATTCGATCAAGGGATGGCGCGACGCGGCCTTGGCCCGCAGTCTGATCGTTTGCTCGCGCTAGATGAAGCGCGGCGCGACCACATCTCCAAAGTTCAGGAAGCCCAGGAAGCACGCAATGCTGCTTCCAAGAAAATCGGTGCTGCAAAAGCGCAGGGCGATGAAGCCGGTGCGCAGGCAGCGATCAGTGAAGTTGCGAAGCTCAAGAGCTTTCTACAGACCGGCGCAGATGAGGAACGCACACTAAGTGCAGCTTTATCTGAGGCGCTGTCGACCCTTGATAATGTGCCGGCCGATGACGTTCCCGATGGTGCCGATGAGGCAGACAATGTTGAAACCCATCGTCACGGTGAGCAGCCCGCATTCGCATTCAAACCCAAGGAACATTGGGAGTTGGGCGAAGCGCTTGGCCAGATGGACTTTGATGCTGCTGCAAAGCTTTCAGGTAGCCGGTTTGTCGTTCTCAATCGCGGACTAGCACGGTTAGAACGGGCCTTGGGCCAGTTTATGGTTGATCTGCACGTGGATGAGCACGCCTATCACGAAGTTGCTCCACCAGTTCTGGTGCGTAGCGAGGTGCTTTTTGGCGTCGGTAACCTGCCCAAGTTCGAGGATGATCTCTTCAAGACTTCAGATGACCGTTATCTCATCCCGACATCTGAAGCGCCGCTGACCAATCTGGTGCGTGAATCGATTCTGGACGAGAAGACACTGCCGCGTCGCTACACGGCGCTGACCAATTGCTTCCGTGCGGAAGCTGGTTCTGCCGGTCGCGATACGCGCGGCATGTTGCGTCAGCATCAGTTCGCGAAATGCGAAATGGTTTCGATAACGACGCCAGATAATTCTGATGCGGAACAACAGCGCATGGTCGGCTGTGCAGAAGAGGTGCTGAAGCGCCTTGGTCTGCATTACCGGGTGGTGAAACTATGCACGGGAGATCTTGGATTTTCTGCGCGCCGCACCCTCGATATTGAGGTTTGGTTGCCGGGGCAGGATACGTTCCGCGAGATTTCCTCTTGTTCCACCTGCGGCGATTTTCAGGCTCGCCGCATGGATGCGCGCTACAGGCCGGAGGGTGAGAAGCAGCCCGTTCACGTTCATACGCTCAACGGGTCGGGCATTGCTGTCGGGCGTGCTTTGATCGCGGTTATGGAGAACTATCAGAACGAAGACGGCAGCATACGGGTGCCGGACGTTCTGCAATCTTACATGGGCGGAACGACCGTCATTGAGGCAACTTAATGCGCATTTTGATTACGAATGACGACGGCATCAATGCACCGGGTCTTGCTGTTATGCAGGCAATTGCCGCTAAATTTTCCGATGATGTGTGGACCGTTGCGCCTGAGACGGACCAGTCCGGCCTCGCGCATTCGCTAACGCTCAACCATCCGCTTCGCCTGCGGGAAGTCGCGCCGAAAACATTTGCGGTAAACGGCACTCCTACGGATTGCGTGATCATGGGTGTTCGTCAGGTTGTCGATGGTCCCGTTGATCTGGTGCTCTCCGGCGTGAATGCGGGGCAAAATGTTGGTGACTACGTTACCTATTCCGGCACCGTGGCAGGAGCTATGGAGGGTGTCCTGTTGGGCATTCGCTCGATAGCTCTCAGCCAGGCATTTAGCTTCGACTCACACCGCAAGGTGCCTTGGGAAACTGTGGAAGCGCACGGGGAGGCCGTCATTCGGTCCTGTCTTGATCTCGAGCTACCCAAGGACACGCTGATCAACATCAATTTCCCGAATTGTGGGCCTGATGACGTTGCTGGAATTGCGGTTTCTACCCAAGGGAAATTCGAGCATGGGCTTGGTATCGGTGAACGGGCTGATGGTCGTGGCCTGCCATATTACTGGCTTGAATTCATTGGTGAGCCGCCGGTGAACCAGCCCGGAACAGACATTGCAGCATTGGCTGAAAACCGGATTGCTGTGTCGCCCATCCGCATGGACATGACCGACCATGGAACGATGGATATGATGCGGGATACTTTGAAAGACGTAAGCCTTTGAGTGTTGCGCCAGAAAATTGGGATGGCGTCGAGGGCACGATAGGTCTCCTGCTGCGGCTGCGCGCTCTTGGTATTATGGATGAGACTTTTCTCACCCATGTGGAGAAGACACCACACGAACATTTTGTAGCGCCTGAACATGCGCGCTTTGCATCGCAGCCGTTCCCGCTGCCGCTACCATGCGGGCAGTTGGCCCATTCGCCAGATACGACCATTCGCATGCTGGATGCCGCGAGGCTGCATGCCAAAAATACGGTTTTGGAGATTGGTACAGGCGGTGGTTATCAAACGGCTTTGCTCGCCCGGATGACCAAGAAAGTTCATTCTATTGATCGCTACCGAATGTTGATAACGCGTGCCAAGGACAAGCTGGCGCGGTTGCAACTCACCAATGTCACATTTGATCAAGCGGATGGTTTGAAGTTGGGCGAAAACGGTGCGCTCTATGACCGCATTATCTGCGACATGAGTTTCGACTCGATGCCGCGCTTTCTGCTGGATAGCCTTGCCTCTGGCGGTATTATCATAACGGCTATTGGACCTGATCAGGGTGAGCAGATGGTTGTGCGCTTGATGAAAATCGGCAGCCGTTTTGAACGCGAAGACCTGTTTCCTGTCCGGTTTGCGCCTCTGGAGCCTGGGTTGGCAAAGGCACTTTAAAGAATTTGTGGCAATTCTTGGCCGTGATTTAACCGGCGATTAAGCCTGTTCCTGTTCTATCGGAGGCGTTGTACCGAGTATTCCGATGGATAAGTTATGCGTTCCAGCATCATCGCACCCCGTTTGCGCACGCTTTCAAGAGCTTCCGGCTTGCTTTGTTTGGCAGCCGTTACCAGCGCTTGCAGCAGCGGCGCGAGCCGGTTTGATCAAGTGCTAACCGCTTCTATTCCGTCGAGTTCAAATCAGTCGCAGATCATTGGCGGCGCGAACAACGCGCAATCGACAGCGACGACTGCACGCAATGGAATTTATGTCGCCAATCGAGCGACCAACCTGCCATCTGCCACAGCAACGCAACTTGCACCTGCTGTTAGCACCACATCGCTTCCAGCTGTCTCGCAGGTTCGCCGCTATCCACCAACAGCCGGCCGTCCCATCGTAGCATCAGGTGCTGATGCTGTTGCTTCACTGAGCCAGCGTCAGGCATTGCCGCCTAGTGCTGCTCAGGTTCGCGCATCGGTTCCATCTGCTCCGCCAGCTCCTAAGGGCGCCTTCGTTCTGGCTCCGCCAGTTCAGAACCCCAATGTTCTGACGACCGGTGGCACTGACCCGGTACAAACATCGTCGATTGCTTCCAACGTTTCGCAAGCGACAACTGGCGCACCCGCAACCCGTGGTTGGCAAGGTGCGACTGCTGCATCTGTTGAGCTGAAGCGCGGTGAGACGCTTTATAATCTGTCGCGCCGCTTTGGTGTTCCGGTTAGCGCATTGATGACGGCCAACAACATTAAAAATGCTGATGACGTTCAGGCTGGCACGCGGATAAATATCCCGTCTTATTCCTACGACACGTCCGCACCCGTTTCTGCGCCTGACCAGAACCCCATTGTTAAAGCGTCGCGGGCCTCGCGTGGCTTTCAGGGGCAGGCAGTTGGTAAGGTGACGACGCCAAAAACCCGTGCTGAGCGTGAGCTTGCTGAAAGACCGGAAGTTTTGCCGGTCGCGCCCCGTAACCAGAATGTTGCAAGTGTCGGCACGTCTTATACCGTTGTTTCAGGCGACACGCTTTACGCGATTGCGCTGAAGCACGGAAAATCTGTGGCTGACATTCAGACCGCAAACAACATGACGACGACTAACGTACGTCTCGGCCAGCGCCTTGTGATCCCCGGACGTGTTGACCGTTCAGCAACAGCCAGTATTCCCAAGGCGCAGTCGCAGCAGGTCGGTCCGGTTGTAACCAAGAAGCCAGCTGCGAAGAAGCCGGTTCAAACGGCAAGCGCCTCTGCGGCGGCAGGTTTCCTCTGGCCAGCCCAAGGTAAGATTTTGTCGCGCTTTGGCGAACGTGGTCCGCAGGGTTCCAATGATGGCATAGATATTTCGCTACCGGTTGGTACGCCCGTAAAGGCTGCCCGTAGCGGCACGGTCATCTATTCAGGTTCTGAACTGGAAGATTTCGGCAAGCTCATTCTCGTTAGCCACAACGATGGCTGGGTGTCGGCCTATGCCCACGCCAGCCAGACATTGGTCAGCCGCGGAGACAAGGTTTCGCGCGGGCAGGTGATCGCAAAATCGGGCAAGACCGGCAACACGACGGTTCCAAAGCTACATTTTGAACTGCGGAAGAATTCCAATCCGCAAAACCCGATGTCGCACCTCCCACGCTAACCGACCCTAGCTGAGGCGATGACCGAGCCGCCCCGCCAATTCTTGAACGAACTGCCACGCGACGCGGCCTGACCGGCTGCCGCGCGTGGTGGCCCATTCCAGTGCATCGCGTCTCAACTCTTCGTCATCTGTGCTGATGCCGAAATGCGCCACGTAGCCATTCACCATGGCGAGATACTCATCCTGCGAGCATTTGTGGAAACCGAGCCACAGTCCAAAACGGTCTGAAAGTGACACTTTCTCTTCAACAGCCTCACTAGGGCTGATCGAGGTGGAGCGCTCGTTTTCAATCATGTCGCGCGGCATGAGGTGGCGACGGTTGGAGGTGGCGTAGAAGACCACGTTTTCGGGCCGACCTTCCACGCCGCCATCGAGCGCTGCTTTCAGTGCCTTGTAGCTGGTATCGTCATGATCGAACGACAAATCATCACAAAACAGGATGAAACGGTGCGGCTCATTGCGAAGCAGCGCTAGAAGTTCCGGCATTGAATCGATGTCTTCGCGATGAATTTCAATCAATTTCAGCGGGTTATCGGCGCGTTCTTGATTGATGGTTGCGTGGGCTGCCTTAACAAGTGACGACTTGCCCATGCCGCGCGCACCCCACAGCAAGGCATTGTTGGCGGGCAGACCGTCTGCAAAACGAGCCGTGTTGTCGATAAGAATATCGCGAACCGTGTCTATGCCGTGCAGCAACACCATCTCGACGCGGTTGACCTTCGGCACCGGTTGCAACCACCCAAGCGCTGCGCTCCAAACGAAGGCATCGGCGGCTTTGATATCATTATCGGGGTGGGCCGGCGGCACTGCGCGCTCGATTAATGACGCGATCCGGTCGAGTTTTTCACCCAGACTTTCAAGGCTGATGGTTTCGGACATCGGGTACCCAGTGCTTCGTTTGATTTCATCGAATGCCTAGCAGTCGCACAAAGCTGGCGAAAGCCATCAAGAATACCGCCTCAAGCGGCGCGGGTTCGGTTGCAATGATAGGGTCGGACCCTATATTGCGGCCCACGAGGCAGAGGTATCTCTGCGCGACGATTCACACACCCGATTCACGAGAATAGCAGGCGCCGATATGTTCATTACCCCAGCTTACGCACAGACTGCCGGAGGTGCCGGAGGCGGCGTAATCGAGCTGCTGTTCCCACTTATTCTGGTGGGCGGTATTATGTGGTTTCTTGTTATCCGGCCACAACGTCAGGCGCAGAAGAAACGCGATGCCATGCTGGCTGCCGTGAAGCGCAACGATACGATCATCACCGGCGGCGGCGTTGTCGGCAAGGTGACCAAGGTTATCGACGATGCTGAACTTGAGGCTGAGATCGCTTCCGGCGTCAAAGTTCGCTTGATGCGCTCGATGATCGCAGACGTTCGCGTTAAGGGTGAGCCGGTGGCTGCCAACGACACGACACCGCCGGAAGACGGCGAAAAGCCTGCCAAGAAAAAAGGCTCCCGCACGCGCGTCTAATAGCGCCGTCCATCCGCAAAACTTTGGCGGCCGTTGCCGCATAGGGATACCTAACCATGCTGCATTTCTCGCGATGGAAAATGTTCTCCATCCTCGCTGCCGTTTTTCTCGGTATCATGTTGGCGCTGCCAAACATGTTCAGCCAGGAGCAGTTGAAAGCGCTTCCAGACTGGATGCCGAAAAAGCAGATCAGTCTGGGTCTCGACCTTCAGGGCGGGGTGCACCTTCAGGTCAAAATCGAGCGCGATGACATCGTGGCAGAGCGTCTCGAAGCGCTTGTCTCCGATATTCGGCAGCAAATGCGGGACCGGACACAGGGGCCACTTGGTTACAACGGCATTCGCGCCAGCGGTAATGGTGTAACCGTTCGGCTTCTCAGCGCCGCTGATGCGCCAGCTGCCATTGAACGCCTATCTACTTTGACCGAACCCGTGACAAACGCTTCGTCGCTTCTGGGTGGTCTTGGTGTGGTCGAGGTCGAGCAATCTGCACCATCTGATGGTGTCTTGCGCTACGACCTGACCGATGACGGTATTGATGAGCGTCTTCGCTCCGCTGTCTCTCAGTCCATCGAAGTTATCCGCCGACGTGTGGATGAACTGGGTACGACAGAACCGGTGATTCAGCGCCAGGGCGTTGACCGCGTCATCGTACAAGCCCCCGGTTTTGATGATCCGGAACGCTTGAAAGAGGTCATCGGTACGACCGCGAAACTTGGCTTTCACATCGTCGACAACTCTATGAGCGCTGCTGATGCGCTCTCAGGTCCCCGTCCTCCTGTTGGTACAATGGTTGTTCCAACCAGCGACCCTGAAAGCGGTGAAGCCAACGTTCTGATCCAGCGCCGCGTTTATATTTCCGGCGAAGATCTGGTGGATGCTCAGCAGGGTTTCGACCAACGGACCAACGAACCTATCGTGACATTCCGCTTCAATAACAAAGCGTCACAAGCGTTCTGCCGCTTCTCTTCCGGCAATATCGGTAGCCGCTTTGCTATCGTTTTGGACGACACTTCCATCTCAGCTCCAGTCATTCGCGATGCTATCTGCGGCGGCTCTGGCCAAATTTCCGGTAGCTTCAACGCGCAATCCGCAAATGACCTCGCCGTTCTTATGCGCGCTGGTGCATTGCCCGCCGACATTACTTTTGTTGAAGAGCGCACCGTCGGCTCCACACTCGGTGAAGACTCCATCGCAGCTGGTCAGTTCGCTGCTCTGATCGCTGCTATCCTCGTCATCGTCTTCATGCTGATGGCCTATGGCACTCTGGGTATCATCGCCAATCTGGCTCTGGCGGCCAACGTCTTCATCATCATGGGGTTGTTGTCTGTGATCGGCGCCACGCTCACACTGCCCGGCATCGCCGGTATCGTGCTGACCATGGGTATGGCTGTTGATGCAAACGTTCTTATTTACGAGCGTATTCGCGAAGAGAAACGGGCAGGGCGTTCTATCATGCAGGCCGTGGATATCGGCTTCCGGCAGGCGATGGGCACCATTCTTGATGCCAACATCACCACGCTGATTGCGGCCTTCATTTTGTTCTACCTCGGTTCCGGCCCCATTCGCGGCTTCGCGGTTACGCTGGCAATCGGCATCGTGACGTCGGTCTTTACCGCGTTCACGCTTACCCGCCTGATGGTCACGCTTTGGCTTCGCTGGAAACGTCCTCGCGACTTGCCCGGCAGCCTGATAACACTCGTGAAGGCCGGTACGCATGTCAATTTCATGCAGTGGCGTAAGATCAGCTTCCCGCTGTCGGCTGTTTTGCTGGTGGGTTCGCTTGCAACATTCGTGATCTCGAACCTGAACTACGGCATCGATTTTCAGGGCGGAACGCTGATTGAATATCGCACCAAGGCTGCGACAGAGAATGCAACAACGCTTCCGCCTGCTGATCTCGCCGATGTTCGCTCGCGCCTTTCCGAGCTCAATCTGGGCGATGTTCAGGTTTCGACTTTTGGGCAACCAGAAGAATTGTTGATCCGCATCGAAAGCCAGGATGGTGGCGACAACGCCGAACAATCAGCGTTGGCAAAAGTGCGAAGCGCGATGGATGATCACGAGTTCCGCAGGCAGGAAGTTGTGGGACCAACTGTGTCTGGCGAGCTCGCTCAGGCAGGTACTCTTGCAGTTCTCGTCTCGCTACTGGCGATCATGGTCTATATCTGGCTTCGCTTTGAGTGGCAGTTCGCGCTTGGTGCCGTTGCTGCAACCATGCACGACGTGATTTTGACGATCGGATTGTTTGCGCTTCTGCAAATAGAATTCTCGCTATCGTCTATCGCGGCCATTCTCACGATTGTGGGCTACTCGCTCAACGATACGGTGGTTGTCTACGACCGGATTCGAGAGAATTTGCGAAAATACAAGAAGAAGCCCATCCGAACGCTGCTGGATATGTCGATCAACGACACCCTGTCGCGTACCGTGATCACGTCTTTGACCACATTGCTGGCGCTCGTTTCGCTCTACATCTGGGGTGGGGAGGTGCTGCGTAACTTCACCTTCGCGATGATCTTCGGCATCTTGGTTGGTACTTACTCGTCCATCTTCATCGCTGCGCCAATTCTGATCCTGTTCAAGCTGCGGCCTGATGCTTTGGACAAAGGTGCCAACGATGTGTCGCCGTTCGGCGCACAGGAAGCGCAAGAGGTTCGCTGATTTGAGTGAAGAGACCGGCCAGACCCGGCAGACAGGATTGGTCTTTCAACAGGCGCATTTTCCCGGCCGCGCACCGGTGGACAGCTACGGTAATGGCGGTTTTCGTTTTGCCGATATGTCTCACCGGGGTTCAATCCTTTGCCTCCCGTCAGGCATCTACGGTTGGTCTGCCAACCTGCCTACCGACCTGACTGTAGAGAACTTTGCTCAGGTTCTGCAGGAAGACGGGCTTGAGGTTCTTCTAGTGGGAACCGGCACTGATCTGGTGCCTGTCTCGCAGAAATTGCGAGACGCACTATCGGCAAAAGGCATTGCTTGCGATCCCATGGGCACAGGTGCCGCTGCGCGAACGTTCAACGTACTTTTGGGCGAAGGCCGTGCTGTCGGGGCCGCCTTGCTGGCTGTTAAGTGACCGCGCTTAGCCTTGGTCGGGAATATCTTGGGTCCCTGAAACAGCGCGAACCATTATTTTATTTCGCTGACCTTCTTCTACCGGAACCACTACGGGGAACGGCACAAGTGCTGCATGCCTTCCACGGTGAGCTGAATGCGCTTGCTGCGAAATCGACCGAACCAATGGTGGGGCAGATCAGGTTCCAGTGGTGGCAGGAGGTCATCGAGGGCGGGCGTGATAACGAGGCGAAGTCTCATCCACTCGCGTCGCAATTGCTGCTGGGCGTTCAATCAGGTGTTTTCGATCCGCAAATGCTGACGCGAAAAATCGAAGCGCATATTTTTGACCTATACCATGACCCTATGCCCGATTTTCCAGCGTTTGAGGTTTGGTGCGGTGAAACACGTTCGGTTCTGTTCCAGCAGCTTTTGGCAACGGACAGAGCTGTTGATGGCGCATATGCTGATGCCTGCGGTCATGCAGGTGTAGCATTGGGTTATGCCGATGTTTTGAGTTCGCTGCCCCTGCATCGCGCAGCAGGACGACGGTTTTTACCTACAGAATTGTTGCAGCAGCACGAATTGCCGGAAAACGATTGGTTCAGCGCTCCTGATAGACTTCATGTGGATGTGATCCGCGCTGCCGCTTTGTTGGGACTTTCGCATCTCGATAAGGCCTTAACTGCTCTAGCTGCCTGTCCAAGCGATATACGCCCGTTGTTTTCCCCACTTTCGCCACTGCGTTCGACACTCGACATGCTCTCCAAGGCAGGCACCGATGCATTTGAAAAGCCTTGGCGGCTTAGCCAGTTGCGCATGCAATGGCAGTTGTTTCGCGGAATTTAATTTTTATCCGCTACTCTTTGTTCACTCTCTGCCAACCGTTTTCTGATTTTGTACGTGTTGGGGTCATGGGCGTTCGATACACTTAAGACAGTCTGAAGGAGAGCGACATGGACAAGCCACTACTGGAATGGCAAAGGCGTTTGCGCGGTATGGACGAGGCGACCTTGCTCGAAGCCTGGAAGAAGAAATCCAAAGATGATGGCGCTTGGACGCGCGAACCAGGTTGGTTTGCTGTGGTTGCTGCGCGCATGAAGCAACTCGGTAATATGGGCATCGATCTGGATGATGATACGCGCAAAACTCTTTGTCGCACCGCTATAGAAATCATAAACCGGCTTGAACACCAGTTGGCAGACGCCCGCGCTCCACTGCTGAACGAAATCCGAGATCTACATTCGGAACGCGATGAATTCGATCAGAAATTCGGAACGAAGACTGCGCGCTACTACATGTATGAGCAGGGCATTATCGACGTATTAGGCGACAAGCAGCCGTTCTCTGCGCGCTAATACGCACCGTCTCCGCTGCTACTCAGCAGCGGTGGCTTCAGGTTCTTCTGCCAACCAATTTGCCATATCATCAAGCGCTCGGCCGGTTAGCGCACGCTTTTTCGCGATTGCTTTGTCCTTCCCGCGCCAACGACCTTCGTGATCTTCAGGCTTCACGATCTGCACTGGCGGGAAGAGGCCGAAATTGACGTTCATCGGCTGAAAGCTCTTTTTGCCCTGCGGTTCGTCATAAGCGATGTGACCGCGAGTGATATGATTGAGAAGCGCACCCATGGCCGTTGTTTCCGGTGGTAGCTGAGGCTTATGTCCTGCACGTTCCTGCACAATGAAACGGCCTGTCATCAAGCCGATTGTAGCTGATTCCACATAACCTTCGCAGCCGGTGATCTGGCCGGCGAAGCGAACTTCTGGACGGGAACGCAAGCGTAACGTGTCATCCAGCAGGCGAGGGGAATCGAGATAAGTGTTTCGGTGCAGGCCACCTAGTCTCGCAAATTCCGCATTCTCCAATCCGGGGATAAGCCGGAAAATTTCGGTTTGAGCGCCGTATTTCAGCTTCGTCTGGAAGCCGACCATATTATATAACGTTCCCAAAGCGTTATCTTGCCGAAGCTGGACAACAGCGTAGGCTTTGGCCGTCGGGTTGTGAACATTCGTCAGACCCATTGGTTTCATCGGGCCGTGGCGCGGGGTTTCACGACCGCGCTCCGCCATAATTTCGATGGGGAGGCAGCCATCGAAATATGGTACGTTCTCCCACTGTTTGAATTCGGCCTTATCGCCTGCGATCAATGCATCAATGAAGGCTTCGTATTGGTCGCGGTCCATTGGGCAATTGAGGTAGTCTTTGCCTGTGCCGCCGGGCCCGACCTTGTCGTAGCGCGACTGGAACCAAGCCTTATCCATATCAACACTGTCGAAATGGATGATGGGAGCGATTGCATCGAAGAATGCGAGGGCATCTTGTCCGGTTTCTGCAGCAATGGATGCGGCTAGGTCCGGCGCTGTCAGCGGACCGGTGGCGATGATCGTCGTTCCCCAGTCTTTCGGTGGCAGGCCCGTCACCTCTTCGCGGATGAGCGTAATATTGGGGTGCGCGTCGATAGCGTCGTTGACCTTACCGGCAAACAACTCGCGATCGACGGCAAGCGCGGAGCCTGCGGGCACCTGCGTTTCGTCGGCACAACGCATGATCAGCGAGCCGGACATCCGCATTTCCTGATGCAACAGGCCAACAGCGTTGGCTCGGGCATCATCAGACCTGAAGGAATTGGAGCATACCAATTCTGCCAAACGGTCTGTCTGGTGGGCTTCTGTGCCGCGTATGCCGCGCATTTCGTGCAGGATGACGTGGTGACCGGCTTCAGCCAACTGCCAAGCTGCTTCGCTACCGGCCAAACCGCCGCCGATGATGTGTACTGGATTATCGCTCATGCGTTCGTCTAGAACGCCCGTTGCATGGTGACAACAGCCTATTGCTGGACTGTATCGGGCCGCTGGTCGCACCATGGTTGTTCGGCTACACCAAACTTATGAAACCCGCTCTCTCCATCATCTGCATTTCGCTTGGTATGTTCGCCGCTGGCTGCACATCGTCCATAGACCGTACGATTAGCACCTATGGCGCTGCGGGAACGCCCATGACGATTTGCTCGGGCTTCGGATGCGCGATCAAAGACAAGATGGTCTTTTCAGAATCTGACAGAAACAGCTTCGCACTGGCTATGGACACTGCGGATGATGCAAATGCCGAGCGGGCTGCTCTACGCAAAACCATCGGTCTTATGGAAGCCGCCACCCGCCGAAACCTGCGCCAACGGGCGGACAATCCATTTTCCTATCAAATTGATCGGGGAAAACGTGGGCAGATGGATTGTGAGGATGAGTCTCTCAACACGACCCGCTACCTGACATATTTGCAGGCCGAAGGGTTGTTGAAATTCCACAAAGTGAACCGGCATTACGCCAATCGTGGCGTTCTGCTGGATGGTCGCTATCCGCACAAAAGTGCGCGCATAAAAGCGGATGACGGTTCCGATTGGGCTGTCGATCCATGGAAGACCGCAACAGGCGGTGCTGCCGAAGTGATGCCACTGAAACAATGGTATCGTGAGCGGAACAGTGCCTCTCAATACGAATAACGCGACTAACATCTAAGCTAGTTGCAGAAACAAAAACGCTCGCTGCGGGAGGAGCAGCGAGCGTTTCTAGTTTGCTCTGAGAAGCTTGGGAGGAGGTGCCTTCAGAGCGAATTCGACCCATCATGGGAGGGTTGATGGATCGAAATTTTTATTTTCATCTTTCAAACTCGTGGCGCGGGAATATGTTCCCGAAACACTTGTCGAAAATTATTATTTAGCTGCGGACAGCGCGTTTAGCGATGAACGGAATGTCGCCGCGGGAAATGCCGAGGTCGTTCAGTTCACGATTAGACAAGCCGTTGAGTTCGTTGCGCGTCTGACGAACGCGGTTCCAAGTGCGGATGTTGTCGAAGAGGTCCATGGTTTCGTTCCTTGATGTGGTGCGAACCAATCAGCGGCCCGCCATTTGCAAAGCGCGTTGCCTGTGCATCGCGTAACCCACATCTAGGACTCTGGGCGAATTTGACGAGGGCTAAATAGGCATTGCAGCTATGCAATGAGTGCATTGCCCCTTACGTAAACGTAATGCCTTATTAATCTATTCTGCAGCAGCCAAATTCGAGCCTGAACGTCGCTTTAAAAGGTCTTTCAAAAAGGTGCCTGTATGGGAGCGCGGGGCTTCAGCAATCTCTTCAGGTGTGCCCATGGCGACCATTTCGCCACCGCCGTCTCCGCCTTCTGGGCCGAGGTCCATGACAAAGTCAGCGGTCTTGATGACTTCAAGGTTGTGTTCGATGACAGCAACTGTGTTTCCGCTGTCCACAAGCTCATGAAGAACGTCCAACAGTTTGGCGACATCGTGAAAATGAAGGCCTGTGGTGGGTTCATCCAAGATATAGAGCGTGCGACCGGTGGCGCGCTTTGATAGCTCCTTGGAGAGTTTCACCCGCTGCGCCTCGCCGCCAGAGAGTGTGGTCGCCTGTTGGCCGATTTTGATATAATCGAGCCCGACCCGTTTCAGCGTCTCCATCTTGTCGCGCACGGAGGGGACCGCAGAAAAGAAGGTGCAGCCCTCTTCGACGGTCATATCCAGAACGTCTGCAATGGACTTTCCTTTAAACTGCACCTCCAACGTCTCGCGGTTATATCTTTTGCCGTCGCAGACATCGCACGTGACATAGACGTCCGGCAGGAAATGCATCTCGATTTTGATGACGCCGTCGCCCTGGCAGGCCTCGCAGCGCCCGCCCTTCACATTGAACGAGAAACGGCCCGGCATGTACCCGCGCGCTTTGGATTCCGGCAGACCTGAAAACCATTCGCGGATCGGGGTGAAAGCGCCGGTGTAAGTGGCCGGGTTGGAGCGCGGCGTGCGGCCGATGGGCGACTGGTCGATGTCGATGATCTTGTCGAGATGTTCGAGACCTTCGATCCGGTCGTGTTTGGCCGGTTGGGCTCGTGACTTGTTGATGTGGCGCGAAGCCGCTTTGTAGAGCGTTTCGATCAGGAATGTGGATTTGCCGCCGCCGGACACGCCGGTAACTGCGGTGAAGGTGCCGAGCGGAATTTCGCCATCGACGTTTTGCAGGTTGTTGCCGGACGCACCAAAGACTTTAAGCATTCGTTTGGGGTCGATAGGGCGCCGTTCAGCAGGAACTTCCACCGCCAACTCCCCTGACAGATATTTACCGGTGATCGATTTTTTGGACTTCATGATCGCGGCTGGCGTGCCTTGCGCGATAATCTCGCCGCCATGGATGCCAGCATGGGGGCCGATATCGACCACATGGTCTGCAGTCATGATCGCGTCTTCATCGTGCTCGACCACAATGACTGTGTTGCCGAGGTCGCGCAGATGGCGAAGCGTTTCCAGCAAGCGGGCATTGTCGCGTTGGTGCAGGCCGATTGACGGTTCGTCCAACACATAAAGTACGCCGGTGAGGCCGGAACCGATCTGCGAGGCGAGGCGGATGCGTTGGCTTTCGCCACCGGACAAAGTGCCGGAATTGCGCGATAGGCTGAGATAATCGAGGCCAACATCATTCAGAAACTGAAGCCGTTCGCGAATTTCCTTCAGAATGCGGGAGGCGATTTCGTTTTGTTTGGCGGTCAACCGGTTTGGAAGGTCCGCGAACCAGTCATTGGCGTGACGAATGGACAGCTCAGCCACCTGCGATACATGCCTACCGTCGATCTTTACAGCTAGCGCTTCCGGTTTCAGCCGGTAGCCTTCGCAAGCGAGGCATGGCTTGCGGGACATGTATTTTTCGATCTCTTCGCGCATCCACGAAGAGTCCGTCTCTTTCCAACGCCGTTCGAGATTTCCGATCACGCCCTCAAAGGGCTTTTTCGTCTTATAAGTGCGTAAGCCATCGTCGTATTTGAATTCGACGGCCTTGCGACCGGTTCCAAACAGAATGGCGGTTTGGGCGTCTGCGGATAGCTTATCCCAAGTGTCCGAAATCTTGAAACCGAACACCTTGCCGAGCGCGGAAAGGGTCTGCGCGTAATAGGGTGATGGGGATGAGGATTTCGACCATGGCGCGATGGCGCCTTTATTCAAAGCAAGTGAACCGTCGGGAACGACAAGATTTTCATCCATCTTCTGCTGAGATCCCAAACCATCGCAGGAAGGGCAGGCGCCGAAGGGGTTGTTGAATGAGAACAAGCGCGGCTCGATTTCCGGAATCGTAAAGCCGGAGACCGGGCAGGCGAATTTCTCAGAGAAAATAATGCGTTCGTGAGTGTCGTTCTTCGACTTGTTCTTGGAGCCGCCGGCTGCAGTTTCTGATTCCGGCAACGGCTTGTCGGCCAATTCTGCGACTGCCATGCCGTCCGTCAGGCGAAGCGCTGTTTCCATTGAGTCGGCAAGGCGTGTGGCCATGTCTTCGCGCACAACTATGCGGTCCACCACCACGTCGATGTCGTGTTTAAATTTCTTGTCGAGGGCAGGGACGTCGGCTATTTCTAAAAACTCGCCATTCACTTTGACGCGCTGGAAGCCTTTTTTCTGAAGTTCGGCGAACTCTTTCTTGTACTCGCCCTTACGGCCCTGAACGATGGGGGCAAGAAGGTAGAGGCGCGTGCCTTCTTTCAGATCCATGACCCTATCGACCATCTGGCTTACGGTCTGGCTTTCGATGGGGAGGCCGGTCGCTGGCGAGTAAGGCACACCGGTGCGGGCGAATAGCAGGCGCATATAGTCGTAGATTTCGGTTACGGTGCCGACGGTGGAGCGCGGGTTCTTCGATGTTGTCTTCTGTTCGATGGAAATGGCGGGCGACAGGCCATCAATCTGGTCGACATCCGGCTTCTGCATCATCTCGAGAAACTGGCGGGCGTAAGCTGACAGCGACTCGACATAGCGGCGCTGACCTTCGGCATAGATGGTGTCGAAGGCGAGTGACGATTTGCCGGAACCGGACAGGCCGGTCATCACGATCAACGAGTCTCGAGGCAGGTCGATATCGACATTCTTCAGGTTATGCTCGCGCGCACCGCGCACCGAGATGAACTTGTCGTTGGGCTTTTTGCGGGCTGTCTTTTTCGCGGCCATTGGTCGTCCTGCATGTAATTCGGTCTGTTACAACCGTTGGCTTGAGCTACACCCGTGGTTGCTTGCGTCGCAACCCGAACAGGTCCGTCTTCAACGCATCACCCCCAACCCCGTTGCCGCACCTTTGTTCTGATGGCGGGCTGTTGTCACACGGAAATAGAACATATACAGAACATTATCGCGTCACGCAATCTGCTGAAAGCAGTGGATAAGGGTGCCAACGAGCGCGAACGTGGCGGCGCGATGTGGTGAATAAGACAGCGAGAGCGGCAGCCATAAGCGTGCCGCCGAAAAGTGTAGGAGAGTTTCATGGCTGGTAGCGTCAATAAAGTGATTTTGGTGGGTAATCTGGGGCGTGATCCGGAAATTCGCCGCACGCAGGATGGCAAGGCTATTGCCAACTTCTCCATTGCGACCTCTGAAACATGGCGCGACCGCAATAGCGGCGAACGTCGTGAAAAGACCGAATGGCACCGCATCGCCTGCTTCAACGAGGGCTTGAACAAGGTCATCGAACAGTATGTGAAGAAGGGCTCGAAGGTTTACATCGAAGGCCAGCTTCAGACGCGCAAATGGACCGACAATGCCGGTGTTGAAAAATACACGACTGAAATCGTGTTGCAGAATTTCACAGGCGTTCTCACCATGCTCGACAGCCGTAACAGCGGTGGCGACGGCGGCGGAGACAGCTTCGGCGGTGGTGGCGGCGGGGGTCAGATCGGTGGATCCGGCGGCGGAAACTACGGTGGCGGCGGTAGTGGGGGCGGCAACCAGGGTGGTGGCTTCCCAAGCGGCGGCGACATGGATGACGATATCCCGTTCTAGGAGTGTATCTTGTCCGGTCTCTTTGAGCGTTTGAAAGCTGATTGCGCTAGCGAATGGTCTGCTTACGTGGACCATCCGTTCGTCGCGGGTTTGGGCGATGGGTCGCTTCCGCAGGCTTCCTTTCAGGATTATCTAAGGCAGGACTATCTGTTCCTCATCCAGTTCGCCCGCGCCTACGCGCTTGGCGTTTACAAAGGGCGTGATCTTGCGGAGATGCGTGGCGCCCTCGAAGGTTTGAAGGCCATTCTTGATGTGGAAATGGACCTGCATGTGCGCCTGAGCGCACGATGGGGCGTGACCGCAGAGCAGTTGGAAAACACAGTCGAGAAGAACGGCACCATCGCTTACACGCGCTTTGTTCTTGATGCCGGGCAAGCCGGTGATCTGCTTGATCTATTCGCAGCCTTAGCGCCCTGCATGATCGGTTATGGCGAAATCGGTAAGCAATTGGCGGCGCAGGGTGCCGCAACTGAAGACGCTACGTACGGTGAATGGGTGCGCGAATATGCGTCGCCCGAATATCAGGAGGTTGCCCAATCCGCGCGGGACAATCTGGATCGCTTGGCTGAAACGCTTTTGACCGAGGCGCGCTATCCGCATCTGCGGAAATTGTTTGCGAAGGCTTCATTGTTGGAAGCTGATTTCTGGCAGATGTCTTGGGATAACAGATAGGTAAGGCGTTGAAGCAACGTCTCACCCACATCGCATTGGTCGTAGCCGACTACGACGAAGCAATTTCTTTTTATTGCCAAAAGCTGGGCTTTGACCTGATCGCAGATGAGGCGCAGCCAAAAGAGGACAAACGTTGGGTGTTGGTTCGGCCACCAGGGGGCGATGGGTGTTCAATTCTTCTCGCCAAAGCCCGGGTCGGTCAGGAACATGCCGTCGGCGACCAGTGTGCGGGGCGTGTTTTTCTCTTTTTAGAAACTGACGATTTTGATCGCGATTTCCAACGATACGTGTCTGCCGGGGTAAACTTCATTCGGGAACCCAAGACCGAGGCCTATGGAACGGTTGCCGTTTTCGAAGATCTGTACGGAAATCTCTGGGATCTGGTAGAATTCACGAAATAGCCGCGCTGATTTTCGCGTGATATGCTCTCGTGTCGCTCCAGAATTTCGAGAATTTCCCATGCCAGTCAAACGCCTGCTTCTCAGCTTAACCGTTCTTGCCGGTCTCACTGTTCCTGCTTTGGCCGGTGATGTCGTGGTGGATAAGGTGAAAGCCAGCCAAGGCAGTGATGGAACATGGCGGTTTGACGTGACTTTGAGCCATACAGATGAAGGCTGGGATCACTACGCTGATGCCTGGGAGGTTCTGGCGCCTGATGGTACGTTGCTGGCGCGGCGAGAGCTGGCCCATCCCCATGTTGAAGAGCAACCGTTCACCCGCTCGAGATCAGGCGTTCAAATTCCCGATGGTCTCGATCACGTTATGGTTCGCGGACGTGACAAGGTTCATGGATATGAGGGTGCTGCTGTTCGCTACGACTTGCCGTAGGGTGTCAGCCCAGCAGTTGCTTCATGCCGTCCGCCACGAATTGTACGGACAATGCGGCCAGCAGAATGCCGAACAGCCGCGTTATCACCATGCCGGTGGTTTCACCCAATATGTCGTTCAGCCGGTTTGCTAACAAGAGTGCCACAAGCAGGATCAGGCCGACTGAAAGCACGATGCCCGTCAGCGCACCGTATTCGGCAATTGTCGTGAAATCGCTGGACAGCAAGATCGCCGCTGAAATAGCGCCCGGCCCGGCTATAAGTGGAATAGCGAGTGGAAATACTGCGATGGAGCGCATTTCCTGCGTGCTCAATGCACGCTGGGCCTGATCCTCGCGGCGTTCTTGCCGTTTTTCAAAGACCATCTCAAAGGCCGTATAGAAGAGCAGCAGGCCACCTGCGACACGGAAAGCGGGCAGGCTGATACCCAGCAGTTCCAGCAGTGGTGCGCCGATAATCATAAACAGCAATATGATGCCGATACCCAGCAACGTGCCGAACAGCGCAATCTTGCGCCGCGCCTCGCCTGACAAGCCCACCGTTAGCGCCAGAAAAATAGCGATCTGACCGGGAGGGTCGATGGTAACGAAAAACGTCGCGAAGGCGTTTAGCATCTGATCTGTGGTCATGGCGGTGCCTCTTAAACCGGTCTCTCACCATCCATCACTACTCCGCGCGAGCGGTTTCGTCATGGCCAGATTGGCAACAGACGGGTTTTGCCAACCGCTTTCTGCAAGCTTTATTCATGTTTGGTCGAAAATCCGCCCAACGTATTGATAAGTTGCGGTATTTCATCCCCATCCGAATGCCCTGCAATTGGAGGTCATCTCGCCGATGGTGTAAGATCGTTTCACTGTTTCGGCATTGATTCTGCCGACAGATGGAGAAGCAATTTGGCCGACGAAAACGATAACGAAACCGATCGCGACGACAACGTAGAATCTGCCGGAAATGACGGTGGAGACGGCGCGTCGAATGATGGCGCTATAGTCCCGTCCGCACACGAAAATATCTCTATCGTCGATGAGATGCGCCGGTCTTATCTCGACTACGCCATGAGCGTGATCGTCAGCCGTGCGCTTCCCGATGTGCGTGACGGCCTGAAGCCTGTTCACCGCCGCATTCTGTATGCGATGCACGAAATGGGCCTCGACCACACGAAATCTTACCGTAAGTCCGCCGCCGTCATTGGCGAGGTGATGGGCAAATATCACCCACATGGCGACTCTTCGATTTATGATGCTCTCGTTCGCATGGCGCAGGATTTTGCCATGCGCCAGATGCTTATAGATGGGCAGGGGAATTTCGGCTCCATCGATGGCGATAAACCCGCTGCAATGCGTTACACCGAGTGCCGTTTGGCGCGTATTTCGGACGTGCTGCTGGACGATATCGACAAGGAAACGGTTGACTTTCAGGCGAATTATGACGGTTCCCAGCGCGAGCCGATGGTTCTGCCTGCACGTTATCCCAACCTGTTGGTCAACGGCGCTGGCGGTATTGCTGTCGGTATGGCGACAAACATTCCGCCACATAATCTGGGTGAGGTAATCGACGGTTGTCTCGCTATGATCGACAAGCCGGATATCGAACTTGCCGAACTTATGGAGCTCATTCCCGGTCCTGATTTCCCCACCGGCGGTATGATTTTGGGTCGTGCGGGCATCAAATCGGCATACGAAACAGGCCGTGGCTCCGTCATTATGCGCGGCAAGGCCCATATCGAAACAAGTGGCAGTGACCGCGAGGCGATCATCATCAATGAAGTTCCCTATCAGGTGAACAAGGCATCGATGGTGGAGAAGATTGCGGAGTTGGTGCGCGACAAACGCATCGAGGGCATTTCTGCCGTTCGCGACGAAAGCGACCGCCAAGGCTACCGTGTTGTTATCGAGGTGAAGCGCGACGCAGTTGCAGATATCGTGCTGAACCAGCTTTATCGTTACACGCCGTTACAAAGTTCTTTCGGTTGCAACCTTGTTGCGCTGAACGGCGGCAAGCCTGAGCAGATGAACCTTGTTGACATGCTGCGCGCGTTTGTCGGCTTCCGTGAAGAGGTTGTCACCCGCCGCACGAAATTCCTGCTCAACAAGGTTCGCATTCGTGCCCACGTGTTGGTCGGTCTTGCCATAGCAGTCGCCAACATCGACGAGGTGATTGCGCTTATTCGTAAGGCACCAGACCCTGCGACGGCCCGCGCGCAACTCATGGAACGTCGTTGGCCGGCGAAGGATGTTGCACCGCTGATTGCGCTAATCGACGACCCGCGTCACCGCATCAATGAAGACGGCACGTATAATCTCTCCGAAGAGCAAGCGCGTGCCATCCTTGATTTACGGCTTCAGCGTTTGACGGCTCTTGGCCGTGACGAAATCGCCGATGAATTGAACCTGATTGGCGCGGAGATCGCGGACTATCTCGATATTCTATCCAGCCGTGCCCGCGTGCTTGATATTGTCCGCACGGAGTTGGGGGAGGTTCGCGAAGAATTTGCTAATCCGCGCCGCACTGAAATTATCGACTCCGGCTACGAGCACGATGATGAAGACCTCATTGCTCGCGAGGAAATGGTCGTGACGGTTACCCACGGCGGCTACATCAAGCGTGTTCCGCTGGCCGCTTATCGCGCGCAGGCGCGGGGGGGCAAAGGCCGTTCCGGAATGTCGACCAAGGACGAAGATTTCGTCACACGGCTTTTCGTGGTCAACACACATACGCCTGTGCTGTTCTTCTCGACGCGTGGCATCGCCTACAAATTGAAGGTCTGGAAACTGCCGCTGGCGCAGCCGCAGGGGCGCGGCAAGGCGATGGTCAACCTGTTGCCGCTGCAAGCTGGCGAAACGATTACGACCATTATGCCGCTGCCGGAAGATGAGGGCAGTTGGGATTCGTTGGACGTTATGTTTGCGACAACACGCGGCACAGTGCGCCGCAACAAGCTATCGGACTTTGTGCAGGTAAACCGCAATGGCAAGATTGCCATGAAGTTGGACGATGAAAACGATGGAATTATAGGTGTCGAAGTCTGCTCGGCATCCGATGATGTGCTTCTGACGTCATCTGCTGGTTACGGCATTCGCTTCCCGGTTGATGATGTCCGCGTGTTCAACAGTCGCAATTCCGTTGGCGTTCGCGGCATCCGCATGGGTGCGTCCGACCACGTTATTTCCATGGCGATCATGCGCGGTTTCGCAGCCACGCCCGAAGAGCGCGTTTCCTACATCAAGCAGGCATCAGCATTACGCAGAGCGGCTTCTGCTGATGATGGCGAGGATGCAGATCTGGACGTAGTAGCCGATGATGAAGAAGTGACGGTTGCAAGTTCGCTTCCTGAAGAGCGCTATATTGAAATGGGTGCGGCAGAACAGTTCATCTTGACCATTACCGACCAGGGCTATGGCAAGCGGTCATCCAGCTACGATTTCCGAAAGTCCGGTCGTGGTGGCAAGGGCATCAAAGTGACCGATGTTTCCAAGGAAGGTGAGATCGGCCAGTTGGTTGGGGCGTTCCCGGTGGAAGATTCTGACCAGATTATGCTGGTGTCGAATTCCGGCCAGCTTATCCGTGTGCCTGTTGATGGCATTCGTTTTGCCAGCCGCAGCACCAAGGGTGTTCGTGTCTTCCGCACTGCGAAAGACGAGTCCGTGGTCGCGGTCGAGCGCATCTCTGAAGTACAGGATGACGATGAGGAAGATACAGCTGAGGATTCCGAAGCTTGATTTTTCGATCGCTCGAGCGTTTGATTTTGATCAAGCGGGCGAGAGCGCCTAATAATGGATTTGGATGAATGATCGACACACCCAGCCTGCTAACATTCGTTATCGCCAGTATCGCAATTCTCGTCGTGCCCGGACCAACCGTCACCGTAATTGTGGCCAATAGCCTCCGCAATGGAACGCGGGCAGGGCTGTTGAACATCGCTGGCACCCAAGCAGGTCTCATCATCCTGCTTGTTTTGCTGGGTTTAGGGTTGGAGGCCATCACTCAAACGGTGGCTTGGGCGTTTGATTGGCTGCGTCTGATTGGTGCAGGATATCTGATTTGGCTCGGCATCAAACTGCTGCGCAGTAATGGCGATCTGGGCATGCCTGACGTTAAGTCACGCAGCGATACGAGCTATTTTGTGCAGGGCTTCATTGTGATTTTGTCCAACCCAAAAGTGCTGTTTTTCTTCGGCGCCTTCCTTCCGCAGTTCATTGATCCAGCTGGCTCAACCTTCTTACAAACAATGGGTTACGGCCTTTTGTTCATGGTCTTGGCGACTTTGCTGGACACTGCTTACGCCCTTGCTGCTGGACGTGCTGGTTCGCTGCTTTCGCGTCGCAACGTTCGTGGGGTAGAAATAGCCGGTGGCTCATTGATGATCGGTGGCGGCCTGTGGCTTGCAGCCCAACAGCGATAGGGCCTCGGTTGCATCAATCAGACAGAGTCTTTAGCGAAAGCCTATGACAGGCAAGGCATTTTATCCCGGATCATTCGATCCCTTCACGCTCGGCCATCGCGACGTGTTGCGCGCTGCTTTGCGCTTAAGCGAGACTGTGGTCGTGGCGATTGGTCGGCACTCGTCCAAGGCGGGTATGTTGAGCCACGACGAACGGCGCGAATTGATTGAAGCCAGCCTAACTGCTGAAGAAGTGTCACGTATCGAAGTCGTGACGTTCGATGATCTTGCCACGGAAGCTGCTGTTCGCCATGGCTGCACGACAATGGTTCGCGGGCTGCGTGACGGCACCGATCTCAACTACGAAATGCAACTGGCTGGAATGAATGGACAACTCCGGCCTGAGGTTCAGACCGTTTTTGTGCCTTCAACTCCGGCAACCCGCCACATCACCGCCACTCTGGTTCGTCAGGTGGCTGCAATGGGTGGTAATGTTGCCCCCTTCGTGCCGGAACCGGTGGCCCAGCGCCTCGTTGCCCAACACAAAAAGATTTAGGCGAGCGAACCGCCGCCGATACCTCAGGAGAGCCAATATGAAACTTGCTGCTGCCCTTGCTTTGGGCCTGAGCATGACCGTGTCGTTCGCGGCTATCGCTGCTGATAAGGCCAACACCCTCATCATGCAGTTGAAGGATGGTCCTGTTACCATCGAGCTTTTGCCGGATGTGGCACCAAAACACGTTGAGCGCCTGAAGACGCTCGCTAACAAGGGCTTCTACGACGGTTTGAAGTTTCACCGCGTCATTCCGGGCTTTATGGCCCAGACCGGCGACCCGCGCGGCGATGGCACTGGCGGTTCCGATTTGCCGGACGTTCCAGCCGAATTTTCGTCGGTTCCGTTCAAGCGCGGTGTGGTCGGCATGGCGCGTTCGCAGAACCCGAACAGCGCAAACTCGCAGTTCTTCATCATGTTCGATGATGGCGAGTTCCTGAACAACCAATACACCGTCTTTGGACGTGTGACCGATGGCATGGGCAACGTCGATGCGATCAAAAAAGGCACCAGCGCCAACAACGGCTCGGTCTCGAACCCAGACACTATCGTGAAAATGCGGACCGCCGACCAAGGCTAATGCATCTCGCGAATTCATTTCAAAATCTCAAAGGACTGCAGCATGGCTGACATCAAAGACCCCGAAAACACACTCATTCTCGACACCACTAAGGGTGAAGTCGTGATTGAGCTTCTGACCGAAGAGGCGCCAGAACATGCCGCGCGCATTAAGGAATTGGCCCGCGAGAATTTCTACGACGGCATCATTTTCCATCGCGTGATCGATGGTTTCATGGCTCAAGGCGGTGACCCAACAGGCAGCGGCATGGGCGGTTCCAAGAAGCCGGACCTGAAGGCTGAATTCAACGACACGAAACACGTGCGCGGCGTTTGCTCCATGGCGCGTTCGCAGAACCCCAATAGCGCGAACTCGCAGTTCTTCATCTGCTTTGATGATGCGACCTTCCTCGACAAGCAGTACACCGCTTGGGGCCGCGTGATCGAAGGCATGGAGAACGTCGATGAGTTCTCGCGTGGCGAGCCACCGAAGAACCCCGACAGCATCACGACCATGAAAGTGGCTGCTGACGCGTAAGCTAGCGGCTCGAATATCTGGGCGCTGCGGGCGAAAGCCTGTGGCGCCTTTTTTTGTTGAAGGTCTGGTTTTGTTGAGGAGACGGTCGTGAAAATCGACGCATTTGATTTTGAGCTGCCGGAGGAGCGGATAGCTCTCCGTCCGGTCAATCCGCGCGATTCAGCAAAATTGCTTACCATCAACGCGGGACGTGACGGTGAACTGGCGGATCGTGTTGTGAACGAGTTGGCTGAGCTGCTGTCGCCCGGCGATGCATTGGTCTTCAATGACACCAAGGTTATTCCGGCTCAATTGGAAGGCATTCGGCGTCGTGAAGATGTTGAGGCGCGTGTTGGGCTGACACTTCATATGGAAGAAGCGCCGGATACGTGGCGTGCTTTTGTCCGGGGTGCCAAAAAGCTGAAATTGGGCGAATTGGTCGAGTTCGGTGGCGCGGATTTCACGGCTGAAGTGCTCGAAAAGGGCGACGCTGGCGAGATCGTGTTTCGGTTCAACAGATCCGGCCAAGCCTTGCGGGACGCGTTGGCCAAACGCGGGCATATACCTTTGCCGCCTTATATCGCGCTCAAACGAGGCGAAGACGAGCGGGACCGCAGCGATTATCAAACTATATATGCCCGCGACGAAGGCGCAGTTGCAGCCCCAACCGCTGGCCTACACTTTACCGACGAGCTTATGGCTAAGCTCGACGCGCGTGGCATCGAGCGGCACTTCGTGACCTTGCACGTCGGTGCAGGCACGTTCTTGCCCGTGAAAGTGGACGATACAGATGACCATGTGATGCACAGCGAACGCGGCATTGTTACACAAGAGACAGCAGATGCGCTCGCGCGGGTTCGATCTCGTGGCGGCAAAGTCGTCGCTGTCGGTACGACCTCATTACGACTGCTGGAAAGCGCGGCACAGGAAACTGGGAAAGTCACGGCTTGGCAGGGCGCAACGGATATTTTCATCCAACCCGGTTATAATTTCCTAGCCGTCGATGCGCTGATGACAAATTTCCATTTGCCGAAATCTACGCTTTTTATGCTGGTGTCGGCATTTGCTGGCTTGGATACGATGCGCAGAGCTTACGAACACGCGATTGAAAACCAATACCGCTTTTACAGCTATGGTGACTCGTCGCTGCTTTTCCCCGCATTAAGCGCTGAAACAAAAATAGGCGACACCTCTTTCGAAGTGCCGCCTACAAAAGCTCGATAATTCGCGGCTTGCTAGCGCACGATCACTTTCACGTTGCGCCCAACATTGGCGTAGAGATGCTGGATGTCTTCGTTACGCAGCCGTACACAGCCGCTTGAAGAGGCGGTGCCGATGGAAGCGGGATTGTTAGTACCGTGGATGCGGTACAGCGTGTCGCGCTTGCCCTGATAGAGATAGAGCGCAGCCGCACCCAATGGATTTGCAGGGCCGCCTGGCTGGCCGTTGCGCCATTTTGCCAGATGCGGTTTGCGCTTGATCATGGAAGCCGGTGGCGTCCAGGTCGGCCATTTGGCCTTACGTTTGATGCGGGCGCTGCCTTTCCAGCCAAAACCGGCTTTACCCACCGCCACGCCATAGCGCATTGCGCGGCCGTTGCCGAGCACATGGTAGAGATGCTTGCTGCCAGTATCGACGATGATAGTACCTGCTTTTTCGCGCGTTCTGTAGCGAACGGCTGTGCGCTGATAGAGTTTCGCACGAGCCGCACGGCGCTTTTGGGCCTTCGCCGTTCGCTGTCTCGACTGCTTGATCCGACGTGCTTTCGCGCGTCTTGCACGGTCACGTGAACGAGCGCGTTCACGCTGCTTGGCGCGTTTCTTTGCACGGGCTTTCCAACGCTCACGAAGAGTTTTCTGTTGGGCAACATTGATCACCAAACCATCAGCGTCGATTAGTTCAGTAAAATCGGGCTGGCTTGTGTTGGGCGCGATGACACGCGCTTGGGCAGGCAGGGCAAAAAGCAGCAACGCGGTCAGCATTGCTGCGATTACGACGGGTATTTTACGCATAAATAATTCTCGTTCGGCAGGCTCCATTGCCCCCACTTTGCCGTCACATCGGCCCTAACTTCAACGAGCCTTGGTGATTCTTCTGCTATCGACAGTCAGGTAATTGCGGACCTGTTGCTGGAATATCGCGGCTAGAGCGAGCCCATAGGTCGCGTGGACATACTACGCTGAAACCAGCCATGCTTTTGCGACGTTACTCCGATAACCAACTGCGGGCACGCGAGGAGACTACAATGGCTTTAACTTCAACTCTTCCCAAGGCAATTGCGCTAGCGATTTCGCTTTCATTGCCGATTGTTGCGGTATCGACTGCGGCGCCTGCTTTCGCGCAAAGTGTGAGTTTTGAAAGTGCAGAAACCGTTATTGGTGGGCAGATGCGTGCGTTCAGGGCGCGTAAGCACGATGAAGCGTTTGGATACGCTTCGCCCAATATCCGTAAAATGTTCGGAAACACAGACCGTTTTGTTGGCATGGTCAAAAGTGGCTATAGCGTTATTTACGGTGCGCAGAGCTGGACTTTCGGGCGCAATCGCCTTGAAGGCAAAGTCATGTATCAGGAAGTCGACATCATTGGACCTGATGGCTTTGCGTACGCAGCTTTATACACGCTGGAAAAGCAGGCGGATGGCACTTGGCGCATTGCCGGTGTGCAGGTCCGCAAGGGCGCTGCTGTCGCTACCTAGAAACGGCTACAGCGCAGCTATATCGCCTTTGGCCCAACCGTCTTGGGTTTCGGCCATGTAATCCGCGTAACGGCCCTGTTCGATTGCGTCACGCGCTCCAGCCATTAGCTGTTGGTAATAGGCAAGATTGCTCCAAGTCAGCAGCATTCCACCCAACGCTTCGTTGGCACGCATGAGGTGGTGAATATAGGCGCGGCTGTAGTCGCGCGCAGCCGGGCAGTCAGATTGTTCGTCTAGTGGACGATGATCTTCCGCGTGGCGGGCATTGCGCAGGTTCAATTTTCCGAAGCGGGTGTAAGCCGTGGCATGGCGACCCGCGCGGGTTGGCATTACGCAATCGAACATATCGACGCCCCGCGCGATGGACTTTAGCAAATCGTCCGGTGTGCCAACGCCCATCAGGTAACGCGGTTTTTCTGAAGGCAGTTCAGGGCATACCGTCTCCAGCATCCGCAGCATTGTTTCCTGCGGTTCGCCTACCGCAAGGCCGCCGATGGAATAGCCCTTCATGTCCATTGCACGAAGTGCGCGGGCTGATTCGACACGAAGTGCTTCATCATCGCCGCCCTGCACGATACCGAACATAGCGCGGGCGCTGTGATCCGATTGTGTTTTGAAGGCTGTGTGGCTGCGTTCTGCCCAACGCAATGAAAGCTGCATCGCACGTTCTATTTCATCGCGAGACGCGGGCAGGGCGATGCATTCGTCGAGTTGCATCTGAATATCGCTGTCGAGCAGTGCCTGAATTTCGATAGAGCGTTCAGGAGTTAACTCGTATTTTGCGCCGTCGATATGGCTTTTGAAGGTCACACCCTGTTCGCTCATCTTACGCAGATTGGCGAGCGACATGACCTGAAACCCGCCTGAATCGGTGAGGATCGGGTGGGGCCAGCGGGCAAACTCGTGCAAACCGCCAAGCTTTGCCACGCGCTCTGCGCCGGGGCGCAGCATCAGGTGGTACGTGTTGCCGAGAATCACGTCTGCGCCCAGGTCGCGAACCTGATCCATATACATGGCCTTCACCGTGCCTGCGGTTCCTACGGGCATATATGCGGGCGTGCGGATCGAGCCACGAGGCATCGACAAAGTGCCGCGACGTGCTTCGCCATCGGTGTTGTGAACGGCAAACTGGAACGTCGCCGATGTCTCGTCGCGCTCGCTCATATCGTTCGGCTCTGGCTAAATGGAAAATGGTGAGCCCACACGGACTCGAACCGTGGACATCCTCATTAAAAGTGAGGCGCTCTACCAACTGAGCTATGGGCTCTCCGGCGCGTTTCCGCAGCGGATGGCGATGCAATATGCAAAGGTTCTTCAAGCGTCAACCAGCACGTGCCAACGTGGTTGAAAAAGTCGCGCATCCGACAACTTTTTATCAAGATGACATTGCACGGACATCGGGCACAGACATTGCTAACGAGAAGGTGACATATTGTGGAGTGCCCGATGCCGCCATTTTGTGGCACCGCTGTCCTAACCTGTGATCCGATAAGCTGCTGATGACTTCTGAACTCACCCTTCTTGGCACCCTGTTTGCAGGACTGCTGTCGTTTCTGTCGCCGTGTGTGCTGCCACTTGTGCCGCCATACCTGACTTATCTTGCCGGTTCGTCGCTCGATGAGCTGACCGGGGAGCAGGACAGCCGTACCATTCGCAACCGCGCTTTGGGCAATGCGGCGTTTTTTGTTCTGGGTTTCACCTGTGTATTCGTGGCGCTTGGCGCTGGTGCTTCCACGTTCTCGCAGGTCATCCGGCAGAATCAGGACGTGCTGTCGACGATTGCAGGTGTGGTCATCATCGCCATGGGGCTTCATTTCCTCGGCGTGTTCAGATTCGCGTTGATGTATCGCGAAGCCCGCGTGCAGGTCAGCCCGGAACTCACCCGCAGCGCGACAGCCGCTGGTGCATTCGTAATGGGGTTGGCTTTCGCGTTTGGCTGGACGCCCTGCATCGGACCAATTCTCGGCGTGATTCTCGGCATGGCAAGCACCAGCGATACTGTGGGTGAGGGCGCTTTTATGCTGGGTGTCTACTCGTTGGGCCTCGGCATACCGTTCATGCTTGCCGCGCTGTTTGCAGGCCCGTTCCTGCGGTTCCTGCAGAGGTTCCGGCGGCATTTGGGGTTGGTGGAAAAGGCTATGGGCCTGCTGCTCGTGCTAACAGGCATCGCATTCCTAACCGGCGGAATGCAGACCATGGCGTTCTGGTTGCTGGAAACGTTCCCTGCGCTGCAACAACTCGGCTGACGAGTTTCCAGCGGCTTCGCTGATTAGCGCAACGTATAGAGGCGGGTCATGCGGCTG
Organism: Ahrensia sp. R2A130; assembly: GCF_000179775.1. GTDB lineage: Bacteria > Pseudomonadota > Alphaproteobacteria > Rhizobiales > Rhizobiaceae > Pseudahrensia. The sequence continues at coordinate 424,601 of NZ_AEEB01000003.1, read as the reverse complement.
TAGTTTCGCTTGTCGCGGGCATCGAACAGGTTATTACGTTCACTATCCTGCTCGCTTAACCGATCAACCAGTTTCGCAGCGCGACGGTCCAATTGGCGGCACGTCTTGGAGCGGGGTAGCTTGCGCAGGCCGCGATGCACCTTTTGTGCGAATTCCTTGTAGTAACGACCATGCACGCGCTCGTGCTTGACCAGCAGGTTCGACATTTGCCGCCAGCGTTTACGGTGCCGCTTCGTGACACCTTTGGTGCTCGACAGCTTTGGCAGCGTGTATGTGATTTTCAACGCGACCTTCGCATTGATGATGCGACAACCCTTTGACGTTTTGCGGCGAACGAGTTGATACGTCACATCGCGCGAAGCCGTCGCCCACGCACGTTTGCGGTGCTGAAGAGAAAATGGGCCTTTGCGGCTCATGGATTTAGCGAAGTCAGAGGGTGTTTTGCCGGAAATACGGTAGTATTTCGTGCTTTCCTTGATCTTCAGCCCTTTGGCGGCATGGGCAGGAGCCGAAATGCTGACTGCAGCCATAATCGACGTGCCTAGGCAGATTGCGACAAGCCGTTTGAAACCCGAAAATACCACGCTACTTGCCCATCACCTTTGCCACGCCTGCGCCAACTGTAGCGCGACAATACTAACTGAATAGCCCAAGGCCAGCGTTTGTAATCTTATTGCGGCAATCGGGCCACTAGGTGCCGCGCTTTAACATCCGCGAGTTGCGCTGTTTAGCGACCAAGCCTGCAATGCGCGTCTGTTCATCAGCGTCAAATTTTTGCTGCATCGCGTGGTGCGTTTCCAACTCGCGATCGACGATTGCCATACCGCGCTTGCGCACATCGGCACAGTCCGGCCCCGGCTCAAGCTCTTTCAACTGCTCTTCGATTCGTTTGGCGAATGCGAATGCGATACGCACGTGAACGGCCTCATGCAGGCGCGTATAGGCGTCCATATTGTCCCAAGCAGCCGCCAGCTCACCCTTGGCTTTCGCGCGGCCAGTCCATTTGGGAAGTGTGACTTTCGCATCCACCGTTACATTGGCCGAGCGAATGGCACATTGGTTCTGCGTAGGTTTGAAGCGAATCTGCGGAATGATTTTGATGCGCGCCACTGCAACAGCGTGGCGTCCGCCGGTCAATTTCGGGCCTTTGCGGAGGATTTCCCGATCCAAATCAGCGGTGCTGTTGCCCTTGATCGAATAATAATCGACCGAAACACGGTTCTCGGAAACCGACTGGCAGCCAGCGAGAAGGATAAGGCCGGTAATGGCTAGCAAGCGTCGCATCACGGCCCTTTCTCGTTCTCATCGCCGCATCTGATGCGAATGTTATCGTTTCTGCAAGTAACAGCTACGTGCAGTATCGCTATCCGGTTCCTGCTTTCGCGCCGATCCACTCGTAACCCGGTACCGGCTCTTTCGGCACAAGAAACGCGAGACCTAGTGAAGCCAAGGCCATCGCAGTTCCGCACAAAAACACAGCCGCCGGACTGGTAAGCCACAGGATGCCAAAGCCTACCGGAATGAAAACGGCGGCAATGTGATTGATGGTGAAAGCGACACCCGTTGTGCCCGCAATATCGGCAGGGTCTGCGATCTTTTGAAAATAGGTTTTCTTGGCAATCTCCATCGCGAAGAAGGCGTGGTCGATGATGTAGAGTGCAATCGCGATCATCGGATCGGTGACGAAGGCGTAGGCGGTGAACACCATGGCCAAGCCTGCATATTGCACGATCATCGCATTGCGATCACCGATGCGGCCGATGAACTGGCCCAACAATGGTGCGGAAATCATCATCACCAGCGCGTTGGCAAAGAACAGGCCTGCCACATCAGCAAAGCTGTAGTCGAAGCGTTCGACCATCATCCAACTGGCGAAGACGAGAAAGATTTGACGTCTCGCGCCTGCCAAAAACGTTATAGCGTAGTAAAGCCAGTAGCGCTTTCGCACGATCAGGGATTTTGTTTGCGCGGTTGCCTCTGGATAGGTCGGCCAAGCTGCAACCATGAAAGCTACAAACGCCAGCGTAACGACACCCGCCGCTGCAAACATGACAGTGTAGCTGACCGCGAACACGTTTCCGATGCCGAAAATCGCACCGTAAGCAGCAAGCTGCGCTAATGAACCAACTCCCAGAATACGGCCCATGGTTTTTGCCGCCGTCGCCTTGGGAAGCCATTGCAGGCTGAGCGATTGATGCATCGTCTCGTAGTAGTGAAACCCTACGGACCCGATGAAGGTGGTGATGTAGAAGCCCATATGGCTTGGAAACACGCCTGTTGCGGCGGTTCCCAAAGCCAATAGTGCCAGCGATACCATAGCAAAAGTTTGCTCACGGATGGCCAACAGGAAGAACACCGCGGCGAATGAGAGAAACCCCGGTATTTCACGGATAGACTGCTGCAGCCCGATTTCCTTGCCGGTGAAACCCAGCACCTCGAATGCAAAGTTGTATTGCAGTGCGGACCATGAGGCGAAGGACAGCTGCATCGCTGCCGCCATCACCATCAACAAAACCGCAGGTGTGCGCCAGCGCGATGTTGGCATTGAAAGGTCTGGCGCTTGAACGGTCATTCCTTTCCATATGCCTCGCTATTGAGGCGGGCAATGGCTCTGGCGGCCAACACATGATTGCCAGCACGAGGAGCTTGGCGGTACCTTACAAAAAAGCAGCCCGCGATTGCCGACATCATGCCCCGTTTCACACCACTAGCCGCTGATCTTCCATCGACTGTTCCCTTTGTCGGGCCTGAAAATACCGAACGGGCACGCGGCCGCAGCTTCCGTGCGCGGCTGGGTGCGAATGAAAACGTGTTTGGACCTTCCCCCAAAGCCATTGAGGCCATGCAGAAATGCGCGGCTGAAGAGGCATGGTGCTATGGCGACCCGGAAAGTTTCGCGCTGCGTGACGCGATTGCAGAACACCACAACGTTGGCGTCGAAAACGTTGTGGTGGGCGAGGGGATCGACGGCCTGCTCGGTACGTTGACGCGCTTGCTGGTTCAACCCGGCACGCCGGTGGTCACGTCGCTTGGCGCTTATCCTACGTTCAATTTTCAGGTCGCAGCATGCGGGGGCGCCTTACACGCAGTTCCTTATCGCGATTGGTATGAAGACCCTGATGCACTGGCAGCAAAGACGTTGGAAACCAACGCGCCGCTGACCTATCTGGTCAATCCCGACAACCCGATGGGTACGTTTCACCAGCCAGCGGTAATCACGAAGCTTGTGGACCAACTGCCGGATGACGGTTTGCTGTGCCTCGACGAAGCCTATTGCGAGTTTGCGCCGCAAGACGAGTTGCTTCCAATAGACGTCAGCAACACCAAACTCATTCGTTTGCGAACATTCTCCAAAGCCTACGGTATGGCGGGCGCGCGGATGGCATATGCCATCGGTCACGCGGATCTCATCGGTGCATTCAACAAGGTGAGAAACCATTTTGGCGTGAACCGTATCGGGCAGGCCGGTGCTCTTGCAGCCTTGGGTGACCGAGACTGGCTCACACACTGCGTTTCACAAATTGCTGACGCCAACGCCCGATTGGCCGACATTGCGCGTGACAACGGACTAGCACCATTGGGTTCGCACGCTAATTTTGTTGCCATGGACACGGGCCGCGACGGAGCATTTTCCAAAGCGGTGGTGGAGGCGTTTGCTGCGCGGGACATTTTCATTCGTATGCCCGGCGTTGCGCCTCTGAACCGACATATCCGCATTTCTGCTGGAACTGAGCATGATCTGGATATCATTGCAGAAGCGATGCCTGCGGTTCTTGAAGAAGCAGACCGCGCAACATCGTCCGGCGCCTGAACTTCCACTGCTTGAACCTGAGCCAAGCTTCGGGCAAACGAACGCTATGAGCACAAAACACACACCGCGTCGTCTCGATCATTTGGTTCTGCCAGTGGCCGACGTCGATATTGCCCGTTCCCGCTACGAGAAACTCGGCTTCACAGTAGCGCCCACGGGCGTTCATCCGTTTGGAACTGAGAATTGCTGCGTGTTTTTTGAAGATGAGACGTTTCTTGAACCAATCGCCATCGCACAACGCGAAACCTGCGAGGCGGCAGCTTTGGCGGGCAACACGTTTGTTGCTAACGACCAGACCTATCGCTTCCGGCGCGGCAATGAAGGCTTTTCCCATCTTGTTTTGAAGTCTGACGATGCAGCTGCCGACAAGACGCTTTACGAGGCCACAGGCCTCGATGGCGGCGATATGGTGCATTTTTCGCGGGCTTTTTCGACACCAGACGGCCAAAGCGGTGAAGTGAGTTTCGAGCTGGCATTCGCTGGCGATCAGCGCGCTCCGGATGCGCAATTCTTTACCTGTCAGGTGTTGAACGCCCCAAAGGTCGACCGCAGTGCGCTACAAGCGCATGCCAACGGCGTCGTGGGTTTGAAAGAAGTCATTCTGTCGGAACCTAATCCGACTGACTTCCAGTATTTCTTCCAAACTTACCTCAACCAGCGACACATGGATGTTGATTCCTTCGGCATGTCGTTCACGACACACGGTGGTGTGGAGGGTGCGCAGGTTTCCGTTTACAGCCCGGATGGGATGCGCGCGTTCTTTGGGATGGATACGGAACGTGACGAACGTGGATTGCGTTTCGAGGCGTTCATCCTTGCTGTTACCGACCTAAGCGCCACACGCACTTTGTTGGTTGCCAATAGCGTTGCATTCGACGAACTGCGCGGACGGATTGTCGTTCGACCACCTGAAGACGAAGCTGCGGGCCAAGCCACAGGCTCCAACCATGGAACCGGGCAGGGCACCACGATGATATTTGAGGAAGTTGCATAATGAGCGCTGTTGAACCGCAAGCCAGCGTAAAAGTCGGCGATGTTACTTTTGCGCAGGATGCGCCGTTTTCGCTGATCGCTGGTCCCTGCCAGATGGAGGGCCGCCAACACGCTTTCGATATGGCGGGCGGGATGAAGGAAATCTGCGGTAAGCTGGGCATCGGTCTCGTCTACAAATCGAGCTTCGACAAAGCGAACCGCACCAGCCTCTCCGCCAGCCGTGGTATCGGGCTTGAAGCCTCGCTTGAGATATTCTCAGACTTGAAGAAAGAGTTCGGCCTGCCAACGGTGACAGACGTTCATACGGCAGAGCAATGCGCGCTTGTGGCCGCGCATGTTGATGTCTTGCAGATACCAGCGTTCCTTTGCCGTCAGACTGATTTGCTGGTCGCAGCGGCTGAGACAGGCGCCGTCATCAACGTGAAAAAGGGACAGTTCCTTGCGCCTTGGGACATGAAAAATGTTCTGGGGAAACTTACGGGAGCCGGCAACGGCAATGTCTTGATGACTGAGCGTGGCACGAGCTTCGGCTACAACACTCTGGTCAATGATTTTCGCGGGCTTCCGGAAATGGCTTCGATGGGGGCGCCGGTTGTGTTCGACGCCACCCATTCTGTGCAGCAGCCCGGCGGGCAGGGTGGTTCTACCGGTGGTCAGCGTGAATTCGTGGCGACCTTGTCACGTGCTGCAGTCGCAGTTGGTGTGGCCGGTCTGTTCATCGAAACGCATGACGATCCCGACAACACCACGTCTTCAGACGGCCCCAACATGGTGCCGCTGGATCAGATGCCTGCGTTGCTCGAACAGCTCATGGCCTTCGACCGTATCGCCAAAGGCCTCTAGTCGGCCGGCTGCTTCGTAGCGTCCGTAATCGCCTGAACCAGCGTATCGGCGGCCTGCGCGCCCATGACTGCGTATTTCTGGTCTATAATGAAGCACGGCACGCCGGTCACGCCCATCTGTTGGGCGGTTGCGATCTCTTCCTGCACTTCAGCGCGGTCTTTTTCCGTGGGTAGAAGTGATGCCACTATAGCGGTGTCCATACCCGCGTGTTCGGCAGCTTCTAGAAGAACATCGTGTTTGCCGATATTCGCGCCTTCGAGAAAGAACATTTGGAAAAGCCGCTCGACCAACAGGTTTTGTACGTCGCCGCCTTCGTTCTGGGCCCAGCGGATCAGGCGGTGGGCATCCAGCGTATTGGGTGAGACGGCGATATCGGAGAATTTGAAGTCGATCCCTTCGGCACGGCCTGCTTCTTCAATGCTGGAATAAATCTGCTGGGCGCGTTCCGGGCCGCCGAACTTGTCTTCTAGATATTTCGTGCGGTCTTTGCCCTCCGGCGGAAGGGTTGCGTCCAACTGATAGGGCCGCCAACGAACTTCCGTTGAGATGGAATCGTCAAGCTTACCAAGGGCTTCTTCCAGGCGCCGTTTGCCTATGAGGCACCATGGACACATGACGTCGGATACAACGTCGATGGACACTATTTTCGATGTTGGGTTTTGCGCACTCATTTTACTTCCTCGGTGGACCACCAGGTCGGGTATTGGGGCCCATAGAGTGGTTCGGCATCAGGCCGGCTAACGGATGTGCGCCGTGCGACAAAGCGTTGGCCCAGATGATATAGCGGGATGACGTAATGGCCGGAAATCAACAAACGATCATAAACCCTTACGGCAGCTACATATTCTTCTTCGGTACGTGCTGCGAGAAGAGTTTCAATGGCTGCATCTATAGCGGGCTCCGCCGTTCCTGCGAAATTGAACGAACCTTCGATGCTTTTGGACTGCGATCCCCAGCGGTAGGATTGTTCAGCTCCGGGAGACAGTGACGATGAATAGCTTGCAACGATGAGATCGAATTCGAACGAGCCTTTGCGCGCCTGATATTGCGCATCGTCAACGCTGCGCGGTTGAACATCGATGCCCAGTTTACCAGCAGATTCTTTGTAGGAAAGAGCAAGTCGTTCCACGTCTGCACCGCTAATGTTGGAGTCGCCTGCGAGCAGCATCTCCATCGATAGCTGCTTGCCATCAGGGCCAACTAACTTGCCTTCTACCAGCTTGAAGCCCTCGCCACGTAAAATACCCAGCGCAGCGCGTAGCAACTTACGGTCGAAACCGGAGCCGTCTGAAATTGGGGCCGTGTAGGTGCCATCTAGAACATCCGCGCTTACGGCATCTGGGAAGGGGGCGAGAATAGCTTTCTCTGCTTCACTTGCCGGTCTGCCGAGCGAAGATAACGGGCTGTTTTGCCAGTAAGACGATGTGCGTGTGTAAGCGCCGAAGAACAGGTTTTCATTGGCCCATTCGAAGTCGAACAGCATGGCCAACGCCTTGCGGACATTGCGATTGTCAAAGGGTTTGCGCCGTGTGTTGAACACGAAACCCAGCATGCCCGAAGGTGTTTTCTTGGCGAATTCTTCCTTCACGACATCGCCATTTGTAACGGCTGGAAAGTCGTATGCCGTGCGCCACTTGGCCGGGCTGCCTTCAGGATAAATTTCGAAAAGCCCCTTCTTGAAGGCTTCGAATTGAGCGGTGCCATTGCGATAATAGTCCACGCGCACCGTATCGAAATTGTGGAAGCCCTTCATCTGGGGCTCGTCCTTGGCCCAGTAGTCCGGATTGCGTTGGTAGGTGATGCGTTCGCCCGGTTTCACCTCGGACACGGTGTAAGGTCCGCTGCCCAATGGAGGCTCGATGTTGCTTTCACCAAACTTTTCCACGTCAGTGGCGTGTTTCGGTAGAACGGGCATCAGCCCGAAAAGCATAGGTGTTTCGCGCGAAGCGCGGTCGTTGAAGGTGAGCTTGACCGAATTATCGCCGGTCTTTTCCATTTTCTCGACGGCTTTCATGCGTGAATTGTAAGGCGGTCGCCCTTTTTCGCCCAGCAATTCGAATGTGAAGATGACGTCGTCGACGGTAACCGGCTGTCCATCGGCAAATTTCGCCTTGGGGTTCATGAAGAACTCGATGCTCTTGCGGTCCTCCGCCATGTCGACCTTTTCAGCGAGATGGCCGTAAAGCGTGAATGGTTCGTCGCGGGAGCGCTGCAGGAGCGACTCGATGACCAAATTGCCGAAGACGGGGTCCCATATACCTCTCCCGCCAGTGCGGATGCTTTTCAGATCGAACGGGTTGAGGTCATCAAACGAGCCCAACACGCCATAGACCAATCTTCCGCCCTTGGGTGCGTCGGGATTAGCGTAAGGGAAATGTGCGTAGTCAGCGGGCAGTGCAGGTGCACCGCGCATGGCAATGCCATGCTGGGGCTCAGCATGTGCTGGCGACGCGACTGATATGAGCACTGCAGAAAGTGCCGCAACCCAACTCCATCTCAACATTGTCATTGGTTTCGTCCCCGCATGGCCATCAGTCAGATTGGTGCTGGTCTGGTGAAGGGTCTGCAACCGCAGAAAGCGAATCAACCAGATAGCGCTGTTAGATAAGTTTGGTCGTTGGCATCAGTTTGGCAACAGTCGCGCAACAGCTTACCGGTCTCGCGCTTAGCCGCTTGTCATTGTGACGCCGCAATTGATAGAGACACGGACGCACGCACATTTGTAACGTAAGTTGTTGGTCGCGAAGCAATTCGTCCACACTCATTCACAGTCAAAATATCAGGATGCCAGTCATGTCGATCAACCTTTCCCGTTTTGCAGCTCCGGCTGCCGCGATGTCGCTGGCGGTGGCATTTGCCGCTCCTGCGTCTGCCCAACAAGCCCAGCAGGCTCCGACCTGGGCGAAGATTTGCTCTAAAGTCGGCGAAACAGACATCTGCAACGTTCAGTACAGCATTGTCACGAACACCGGCCAGTTGGTCACCGGCGTGAATCTGCTTCAGTCGAAGGGCGCAACCAGCCGCCGTATCTTTCAGGTTGCCGTGCCATCAGGCCGCTACATTCCTGAAGGCATCAAGGTGAAGATCGACAACGGCAAGGAGAACACCTTGCCTTACAGCCTTTGCCTGCCAGACCGGTGCCTTGCGGAAATTCCGTTGTCCGAAGGTCTTGTAAAGGCACTTAAGGGCGGTGGTGAAGTTACGCTGACATCCACCAACTTCCGTGCCCAGAAAAACCCGGTGAAAGTTTCCCTGAACGGCTTCACTGCATCCTTCGATGGCCCGCCATTGAAGCGCGATGAAGTGCAGAACCGCAATCAGAAGATTGGTGAAGAGCTTAAGCGCAAAGCGAAAGAAACTGCTGACAAGCTGAAAGCTGCTCAGGAAGCTGCAAAATCCGGCAACTGATCTTTCCGATCAATAGCCGATAATGAAAGGCCGATGCTCTTGGAGCATCGGCCTTTTTGTTGGAATTCTAAAAACCGCCTAGTGGCTGATCTGGTCGCGTGGCTCGTAGGCACCAGCGTCTGTGCGATGAAAAATCTCATCGATTTGCGGGTGGCGCAGCGGCTCGTCATCACTGTCGGGCACCAAATTCTGCTCGGAGACGTAAGCAATGTACTCAGTCTCCTCGTTTTCGGCGAAGAGATGGTAAAAGGGCTGGTCTTTGGCAGGGCGAATGTCTTCGGGAATGGCATCGTACCATTCGTCGGTATTATCGAATGTGGGATCGACATCGAACACGACTCCACGGAACGGATATACCCGGTGCTTAACCACCTGACCGATCTGAAACTTAGCGGTGCGCATATCTGCCTCGTTACTCCTGCTGCTGCTTCACAATAGATTACTGGTGGCCACACTTCCAGTGGGGGATATGGTTGATCAGCGAAGCTTCTTGACCCGCATTCCCGTCAGGCCTAGCCACTCACCATCACAAATTTTCTCGGGTAGCCCCGCACACAAGGACTGAAATCGACAACATGGCCGCGATTCTCTCCATGGCGTTGCCGTTCTTTGGGCTGATTCTGCTTGGCTACGTCACTGCGAAATACAAACGACTGGATGTCAGTGGTTTGGCGTGGATGAATTTCTTCATCGTCTACGTGGCGCTGCCAGCCCTGTTCTACAATTTGCTATCGCAAACACCCATAGAGAAATTGGGTAATTTCGCGTTCATATTTGCCAGCCTTTTGGGCACCTATATCGCCTTTGCCATCGCGTTCGCTATTGGCACTGCGGACACCGGCGGCGATATTCGCCAATCGACCATACAGGGGCTTTCCGGCGCCTATGGTAATATAGGTTACATGGGGCCTGGCATCGCTATTGGCGCGCTCGGCGAGCCGGCTGCGGTGCCTGTTGCGTTGATTTTGTGCTTCGACAACACGCTTCATTTCGCCATGGCACCATTGATGATGGCGATGTCGGGCGAGGGGGAGAAACAGTCCCCACTCAAGCTGGCTTGGGATGTGTTGAAAAAGATCTTCACCCATCCATTCATCGTGGCCACCATCGTGGGTGTGACCGCTGCAGCGTTAGAATTTAAAGCGCCGGAAGCGGCGCAGGTGTTGCTCGACTATTTGCAGGGTGCAGCGGCACCCTGCGCTCTGTTCGCAATGGGCGTTACCGTAGCACTCGCTCCGCGCGGCAATTTCCCTAAGGTCATGGCGGCTTTGGTACCGGTGAAGCTGATCGTTCATCCGGTGATTGTCTATTTGCTTTTGAGTTGGGTGGGCGACTTCGATCCGGTTTGGGTCTATGCGGCCGTAATTCTGGCTTCGCTTCCAACGGCCACCAACGTATTCGTCATCGCGCAGCAATATGATGTTTGGGTGGTTCGAGCATCGTCGATGGTTCTGGTCTCCACCATTGCGTCAGTGGTAACCGTCACAGGGCTGCTGTGGCTCATCGCCACGAAGACGCTGCCGCCGGACCTCTTTCCATCCGTTTGAACGAGACTACCGCGCGCCCAGACCTTGTCGCATTGCGAAACGGCGTAGTGGCTCAATGTTCCGCAGTGCTGCAATTCCGGCAACGCGCCCTGCCTGAACGGGCAGAAAGTCTGTCAGCAGTGAACGGTTCATAATGTCGACGCCAGTCGTTCGCAAATTTACGTCTGCTAGGCGACGGCTGTTGTAGGCTCTGGCGAAAGCCTCGGTTCCCGGTTCCTGATCAGCAAGCGTTGCAATCACGTCACTGATATCGCGGGCAGCAAGGTTGAAGCCTTGTGCGCCGATAGGCGGGAAAACGTGTCCGGCTTCGCCGACAAGCGCCACGCCTTTAGCAGCAAAGCGGTTTGCTGTTAGGCCGGTTAGCGGAAATGCCTGCAACCCGCGTTCGGCTGTAACTTTACCGAATGACGATTGCAGTCTGTCTTCAATGCGCATCGACAGAGTTTCGATGTCGAGATCAATCAGATCATGAGCGTCTTCAGGCTTCACCACCCACACAAGGCTCGAGCGGTGTTTCGTTCCCTTGATTGATGGTAATGGCACCTGTGTGAAGGGGCCGCTTTCGGTGTGGAATTCTGCCGAAACGCCGCCGTGAGGCAAACTGTGCGCGAAGGTCGTGACCAAGGCCGTTTGAGGATAGGACCAGGATCGGGTCGAAATTCCCGCAGCCTCTCGCAAGACAGAATTTCGGCCATCTGCAGCGATGACCTGAGGTACAGTCAATTCAGTGCCGTCATCTAACTGAAGCGTAACACCTTCAGATGAAACCTCGGCGGCGCTCACCAAAGCCGCATGACGCTGGACGTTGGCCATGTTTGTAAAAACCTGCTCGACCCGCTCGCACATGAGATTATTTGGGACATTGTGGCCGAAAGCATCCAGCCCGACCTCTGCTGCCTCAAAGTCTGTGATAGGTGCGCGGAGCAGTCTTTTTGAGCCGTCGATAAGGCGCATGGTCTTCAGTGCGGCGCTGTGTTCTTCGATGCCATCCCATAGTCCCGCTGCATCAAGCATCTCGACCGTCGGGTTCAGCATGGCGGTCGTGCGGCCGTCTTTGCTTGCTGCTTTTGGCGCAACCAGATGTACCTCGTGGCCAGCTTGAGCAAGTACGGCGGTTGCAATCAAGCCGGTCAAACCTCCACCAACCACTGCAAGAGGTATTCCGGCAACTTTTGTCGAGGTCATGAAATCCTACCTATTTGCTGCGCCTAAGCGTTTTGACGCTTCACCTGCGTCGCATACGTCTTCATATAGCTTAGGTTTCCTTGCACCCAATGGCATGGCCCGCCGCGAAACGTCACAGGAACATGCTTTGCCGACAAATGAGACCATCACTTCCGATCAGACAACAGGTTTCGAGAACCTGTCACGGACAGATGGCTTTCTGGCCAGCACGATCTCCAAACCACGCTGGCCGGTCTACGCCGCGACGCTGATCGCCGTTTTTATCGCGTGGTTCTGGATCGTCGCAATGTCGAAGGCGAGCGTTGGCAGTGGTTGGGAAAGCTGGGCCGGTGAAGGTTCTCTCATCGCCATTCTGATCGCGCTATGCACGCCCAACACTGCAACCGCTTCAGTGATCGAAGTGTATTCGGCCAGCGTCGCCATGTGGTTCATTATGTCGATTGCGATGATGTTGCCATCGGCGGCGCCGCTTATGCGTACTTATGCTGATATTGCCGATGTCGCTGCAGGCCAGGGCAAAAAAGTGGTTTCGATAGGCTATTTGTTAGCCGGTTATTTAGTGTTGTGGCTGGCTTTCTCGCTGGCGGCGGCAGCACTTCAAACCGTGCTCATGTTAGCGGATGCAGCTTGGTCGCCCTTACAACCTTTGGGTGGCCTTATAGCCGGTATAATTCTGCTGGGTGCTGGGGGGTACCAGTTTTCGCAACTACGGCACGCCTGTTTGGAGAAATGTCGCAACCCGTTCGCCACGTTGTTCGGTCAATGGACCACAGAACGCCAAGGCGTTTTCCGTATCGGTATGGAGCAGGGCCTCTTCTGCGTTGGCTGTTGCTGGGCGCTTATGCTGGTGATGCTGGTCGTCGGTACCATGAATTTGGCATGGATGGCATTCTTTACGCTTTTTGCGGTTGCGGAAAAATCCGGTTCCGGCAAGGTGACGTCATACGTTTCAGGCGGCATAATGCTCGTCTGGGGGGCTGGTTTGCTGGTCCTGTCTGCAATCAACTTCTGATCTGAACAGCACTGGACGATCCCAAATGGCTAAACCCGACTGGAGCATGAAGGGCGAACTCGTCCTTGCCTGTAACTGCACCGTATTTTGCCCATGCGTGCTGTCGCTTGGCGATCACCCGCCGACGGAAGGCTATTGCCAGACATGGGCAGGCTTCCGCGTCGATGAGGGCCATTTTGAAGACACCGACCTGTCCGGCATTAATCTGGGTCTGATGATGGAAATTCCCGGCTATATGAGCCGTGGCAACTGGACCGCCGGTCTGTTCATCGACGACAAAGCCTCCATCTACGCCACAAAGGCCATCACCAAGATCTTCACCGGCAAGGTGGGTGGGACGACTCACCTGCTTTCGATCCTCGTTGGCAATTTCCTTGGTGTGAAACGCGAGCCAATTTCTTACGAAACCGAAGGCAATACGCGCAACGTGAAGATCCCGAAGATATTGGATGGATCGGTTACGCCGGTGCCCGGAAAGAACGGCGACGAGGGTACGGTTATCAAAAATTCCCAGTACTGGATTGCCGAAGAAATCATCGTGGCAAAGTCCAATCGTTCGCGTTTCCGTGCCTTTGGCCGCAACTGGAATTTTGAAGGTCTGTCTGCGGAAGTTTGCAAGCTGGATTGGCATAGCTGATCCATTGGGTTAAGCCCGCGCGATGAATCGACCGGCCAACAATGTAGTGATCGCGTTTGCGGTCCACCTTTTTACAGCGTCCGGTGCGTTCTGGGCGTTTTTGGCGTTGGTGGCTGCTGCCGAGCAGAATTTTACGACCATGTGGTTCTGGCTCGGCGTCGCCCTTGTGGTGGATGGTGTTGATGGCCCACTGGCGCGCTACTTTAATGTGAAGTCGGTTTTGCCGAACTGGTCCGGCGAATTGCTGGATTGCATCATCGACTACGTGACCTTCGTGCTTATTCCGGCATTTGCGCTCTACCAATCGGGCTTTCTGGCCGAAATCTATTCGTTCATCTGCGCGGCGCTCATCGTTTGCACGTCCGCGATCTATTATGCCGACACACGTATGAAGAGCCGCGACAACTGCTTTATCGGCTTTCCGGTGTGCTGGAACATGCTGATCTTCACGCTCTTCGTGATGTCGCCAAGCTGGTACGTCGCGTTCGGTGCGGTGATCGTATCTGCTGCGCTGACCTTCGCGCCGATCATGTTCATCCATCCGGTGCGGGTGAAACTGATGCGTCCATTAAATCTTGGTGTGCTGGCACTTTGGGGCGTGTTCGGTTGCGTTGCGCTTTATGCCGGATATTACGGACAAGACGTGCCGTATTTCGCAATCGTGGGCATCACGATCACCGGACTATACCTATATTGCGTAGGCTTCGTGTTGCAGTTTCTCGGCAAGGTGGCTTAATCGCGGTTGAGAGCAGGGCGAACCAATAGGCGCGCGCGATGATTGAACTTCTCTACGACCCGGCTGTCTGGGCTAGCTTTGCGACCCTCACGATTATGGAAATCGTGTTGGGCATCGACAATATCGTTTTTATCTCTGTGATTATCAATCGTTTGCCTCCCGAACAGGCCGAGCGTGCCCGTAAGATTGGTCTCGCGCTGGCGCTCATTTTCCGCATTGCTCTGCTGCTGGTGATTACGTGGATCATCGGGCTGCAAAGCGATTTGTTCACAGCATTTGGTCATGCGTTCTCGTGGCGAGACCTCATTTTGATCGGTGGCGGCGTCTTCCTGATCTACAAGGCGACTGCCGAAATTCACGAGGAGTTCGAGGGCGAAACCGAGGAAGAAGAAGCCGAACGATTGTCGGTCACCAGCTTTGCGTCGATCATCGGTCAGATCATCGTTATCGATATCGTATTCTCAGTTGATTCCATCATCACCGCCGTCGGCATGGCCGAACACGTGGAGGTTATGATTGCAGCTGTAATCGTGGCGGTCGGCATCATGTTTGTTGCGTCCGGTACGGTCGCAGACTTCATTCGCCGCCACCCCACCACCAAGATGTTGGCATTGGCATTCCTTCTGCTTATCGGCGTTTCGCTGGTGGCAGACGGTTTGGGCTTCCACATTCCACGCGGATACATCTACGCAGCCATGGGCTTCTCAGTGCTTGTCGAAACGATCAATATTCTGGCCGGTCGCAAGCGCAAGAAGCAGCGTTTGACCAAAAGCCAGTGACACCGCTTCGATGACATTTGCCTCATCGGCCGCCCTCCGTATGCCGGGGGTGATGCCAACCTCGCTGATTTTCCTGCTGGAAGCCTTCGTGCTGGGCAACTGGATACCGCGCATACCGGAAGTGAAGGCTGTGTTTGGCTTCACCGCTTCTGAATTAGGTTTGGCGCTTTTCGTCATTTCACTAGGTACGATGATTGCATTTCTGGCCGGTAGCTTCGTGACGAAACTGCTCGGTCTGCGGCTCGCGTGTACGGTCTTCAATCCCATTTGGGCGTTGTCGATCATGGCGATCCCGTTCATGCCGAACGGCTTGGCCATGGGACCGGTGTTGCTGGCGGCGGGTATCTCAATCGGCATGACAGAAATTGGCATGAACACGGCTATTGATCGGCTGGAAGTCCGCACTGGCCGCCGTTTGATGTCGAAGGCTCATGGCTTCTGGTCGTTGGGTTCGCTTCTCGGTGCTGGCGTTGGTACCGGGTTTGCTGTGATGGACGTGTCGCTAACAGTGCATTTTGCGTTGGTATTGGGTGCGACCGCACTGGTTATGGTCTGGGCTGGTTTATCTATGCCGGAGTTCGACCGCGCAAAACTCGACGATGGGCCGCCTTTCAAATTGCCCAATCGAGGTCTGATCCTGCTTTGCATCATGCCCATCGGTATCATGTTGATCGAAGGTGCGTTTATCGACTGGTCTGCGCTCTTCGTGCAGCAGGAGTTGCAGGCCGGGCCGTTGGCCATCGGCTCGATCTTCTCCGCTTTCGCACTCGTGATGACCGTGACACGCTTTTCTGGCGATATGCTGCTTGAACGATTTGGCTCGCTGCGTGTCGCAAGGGTGTCCGGCGTGTCGGCGACCTTCGGGATTGCGCTGTTCTCGCTGTCGCAAAGCGTTCCTGTGGCGTTTCTTGGCGCATTGTTCTCTGGTCTCGGTGTCGCGATATTTTATCCGCTGGTGATGAGCGCTGCCGCAAAGCGCCCCGGTGATTCCGAAGACAACGTAGCTGCAATGTCGCTGTTTGCTTTCACAGCTTTCATGATCGCGCCGCCGGCAATCGGCTTTTTGGCGGACGCTATCGGCTTGCGCTGGGCGCTGGCGCTGCTCATACCAATTTCCATGACTGCCCTTGTGCTATCGGGCGAATTGAAAAAGGACGCATAGACCATGGGGGCATTTATCGAAGTGACTGAAACCGGTGGGCCGGAAGTCTTGAAACTCGCCCAACGCGATGTGCCGACACCTGGCGCAGGTGAAGCGTTGGTTCGTCAAACCGCCATCGGACTGAACTATATCGACGTCTATTTCCGAACCGGCTTGTATCCCGCGCCGTCGATGCCGTTTACGCCCGGTATGGAAGGGGCAGGGGTCGTTGAAGCGGTTGGTGAGGGCGTCACCGTCGTAAAGCCGGGCGACCGTGTGGCCTATGCATCAGCTCCAGTGGGCGCATATGCAGAAGAACGGCTCATTGCCGCAGATCGTCTTATGATCGTCCCTGAGGGCATCTCGGATGACGAAGCCGCAGCTATGATGCTGCAAGGCATGACCGCGCAATATTTGCTGCGACAGACGTTTAAGGTGAAGGCTGGCAACACCGTACTTTTCCACGCGGCAGCTGGTGGAGTTGGCCTCATTGCAGGGCAGTGGGGCAAAAGCCTCGGTGCAACCATGATCGGGACTGCAGGTTCGCCCGAGAAAATGGAATTGGCGAAAGCCAATGGCTACGACCACGTGATCAACTATCGCGATGAAGATTTTGTAGAGCGGGTGATGGAGATCACCGGTGGCGCAAAATGTGATGTGGTTTACGACTCTGTCGGCAAGGACACGTTCCCCGGTTCGCTGGATTGCCTGAAAACGCGCGGTATGTGGGCGAGCTTCGGTCAATCATCCGGCAAGCTTCCCGATGTGGATCTTGGTATCCTGGCTGCCAAAGGCTCACTTTTCGCAACGCGCCCAACACTGTTCAATTACATTGCGACACGGTCGCAGCTTGAAGAAACCGCTGGCGATCTGTTCGAGGTGGTGCAGTCCGGTGCGATGAAAATTGCCATCAATCAGACATTTCCGCTTGCCGATGCCAAAGGGGCTCATGAAGCTCTGGAAGGCCGCAGAACGGTTGGTTCAACGCTGCTCAAACCATAGTCAGCCCACGTGTGGATTGCGCGATAAAGTGATGGTGCGAAACCGCTGTGAACACTAAGGTTTTCCAATGAGCGCCGACGATGCAAAGCTTCTGGAAACCAAGGGCCTGACCAAGGTCTTCGGTACTTTGCGCGCTAATGATCAGGTCGATTTCGATATTCGTCCCGGCGAAATTCATGCTCTTCTGGGCGAGAACGGCGCGGGCAAGTCGACACTTGTAAAAATGCTCTTCGGCTCGTTGCAGCCGACCGGGGGGATCATTGAGTGGCGTGGCGAGCCTGTAACCGTGCCTTCGCCTTCTGTAGCAAGAAGCATGGGTATCGGCATGGTATTCCAGCATTTTTCTCTGTTCGAAGCACTTACTGTGGCCGAGAATATCGCGCTGTCCATGGAGCCGGATGTAAAAACCAGCCAAGTTGCCGAACGCGCACGGGAGCTTTCGAAGCAATACGGTTTGCCACTCGATCCTGACGCACTTGTGGGCGATTTGTCTGTTGGAGAGCGCCAACGTATCGAGATCATTCGTTGCCTTATGCAGGACCCTTCACTCGTTATTCTGGACGAGCCAACATCGGTGCTGACACCTCAGGAAGCGGATACGCTTTTTGAGACGCTGTTCCGGCTGCGCGACGAAGGGCGGGCGATCCTCTACATTAGCCACCGGCTGGAAGAGGTTCAGCGGTTGTGTTCGCGGGCGACAATCATGCGCCACGGCAAGGTTGTAGATATTTGCGATCCACGTGAGGAAACAGCGGCGACTTTGGCTGCCCGCATGGTTGGCGCTGAATTGCAGGATATTCGTCCTGCGCCCGTTTCGCTGGAAGCTGCGCCAGTCATTCTCTCAGTTCGTGGCCTATCTTTAGCACCTGACAACCCCTTTGCCGTTGCGCTGAAAAACATCAATTTCGACGTTCATTCCGGTGAAGTTCTGGGCATCGCAGGCATAGCAGGCGAAGGGCAGGGCGAGTTCTTTTCTGCTCTTTCCGGCGAGGTTGAGCAATTGCCCACCGGCGGAACCATAGAGTTGCGCGGCAATGACTTGTCGGCGCTGAACATCAGTGAACGTCGCAAAAAAGGCGCGGCATTTGTACCAGAAGAACGCCACGGCCACGGTGCTGTGACGGGCATGCGACTGACCGACAACATGTTGTTGGCTCGCCATAAATCCGATCAAGATAGCTTTCAAAGCGGTGGCGGGTTGGGCGTCATCGTCCGCAGCGCAATTCGCTCTGCAACAGACCGCGTGAATGCCGCCATGGACGTTCGCAAAGGCGCACCTGACCCCAATGCGGGGTCGCTGTCAGGTGGCAACTTGCAGAAGTTCATCATGGGCCGTGAGTTGGACCGCCAACCCGCGCTGCTTGTGGTAAACCAGCCGACATGGGGGGTGGACGCTGGCGCTGCGGGCCATATTCGCCAATCGCTTGTTGATCTGGCAGCTTCTGGTTCTGCAGTGATCATGATCTCGCAGGATCTCGACGAGATTTTCTCAATTGCCACGCGCATCGCGGTGATCGCTAAAGGCACGCTAAGTGAACCGACTGACGCGGCTAAAATGAGCCGTGAGGCCGTTGGTTTGCTAATGACAGGGCAGACTTCTGATCGGGCAGAGGTGGCGGCATGAGGATCGAACTCATCAAGCGGGCGGATGCTTCGCCGCTGTTCTCTATCGCGTCACCCTTTATCGCACTTCTGCTGACGATGATCGCGGGAGTGATCATGTTCCTGCTGTTGGGCAAAGACCCGGCAACTGGTCTTTACACGTATTTCGTGCAGCCGCTGCTCGACACCTGGTCACTTGAACAGATTTTGGTGAAGGCAACACCGCTGGCGCTGATCGGTATAGGCCTCGCTGTTTGCTTTCGTTCCGGCAACTGGAACATTGGTGCTGAAGGCCAATATCTTATCGGTGGTGCGTTTGGTGCGGCACTTCCCGTGTTTCTGCCGGGCGTCGATACATGGGTCTTACTGCCGGCAATGGTCCTCATGGGTATGCTGGGCGGGGCGCTATACGGCGCTATTCCAGCACTGCTTAAAACCCGCTTCGGAGCGAATGAAATCCTCACCAGCCTTATGCTGGTTTACGTCGCTCAACAGCTGGTCGATTGGCTTGTTCGCGTGCCGTGGCGTGATCCCAAAGGTATGGGCTTTCCCGGCACGCCAAGTTTTCCGTCGGGCGCGCAGATGCCGAAGCTTTGGCAATATGCAGACGCCCATTATGGGCTGGTGCTTGCAGTCGTGTTGGCAATTATCGTCTGGTTTGTGCTTTCACGAACCATGAAGGGCTTTGAGATCGCCGTTCTTGGCTCAAGCGCCCGCGCGGGGCGGTTTGCCGGTTTCAGCGCACGACGTATGACAATTTTTGCCTTCTGTGTTTCCGGCGCTCTGGCAGGTTTAGCCGGTATTGCCGAAGTGTCTGGCACCGTTGGCAAACTCGATGACAAACTATCTCTGGGCTACGGATTTTCCGCGATAATAGTAGCATTTTTGGGCCGCTTAAACCCGCTTGGGTGCCTTGCTGCAGCCTTCGTGCTGGCGCTCACCTATATCGGCGGTGAAAACGCGCAGATCGCTATGGGCATTTCAGACCGTGCAACACGGGTCTTCCAAGGCCTGTTGCTGTTCTTCGTTCTCGCAAGCGATACGCTCATCCAATATCAGGTCCGCATCGTTTCGACAGCAGCAAGGTCCGCATAATGGACGTTTGGGTTTCCATAATTTTGTCGGTCTGCGCGGCTTCCACGCCGCTGCTGCTGGCCGCAACCGGCGAACTCGTCGTTGAGCGCTCCGGCGTTCTGAACCTCGGCGTCGAAGGCATGATGATCATGGGAGCCGTCTGCGCGTTTGCCGGGGCTCAACTAACTGGCGACCCGTTTGTCGGAGCATTATTCGGTATTGTGGCCGGAGCCGCGTTCTCACTGCTCTTCGCCTTTCTCACGCTCATTCTGGTCGCCAATCAGGTTGCAACCGGCCTTGCACTTACGATCCTTGGTCTGGGCCTCTCAGGCATGATTGGCGAAGGCTTTGTAGGCCAGCCGGGCATCAAGATGGAGCGTATCGATATACCGTTCCTTTCTGATCTGCCTATCATCGGCCAGTTGGTCTTCGGTCAGGATCCGATTTTCTATGCATCAATCGCTCTGGTAATCGCCGTCTGGTTCTTCCTTTTTCGCAGCAGAAAAGGTCTCCAACTGCGAGCTGTTGGCGACAGCCACAGTTCGGCCCACGCACTTGGCATAGGGGTATTAAAAACACGCGCATTGGCTATCGTTTTTGGCGGCGCATGCGCAGGTTTGGCCGGTGCTCATTTGTCTCTCGTTTACGTACCGCAGTGGGTTGAAGGCATGACGGCGGGCAGGGGGTGGATTGCACTCGCGCTTGTTGTGTTCGCCTCATGGCGCCCCGGACGTCTCATCATCGGTGCGTACCTTTTCGGCGCAGTCAATATCGCGCAGTTCCACATGCAAGCGCAGGGCTTTGGCATACCGGCGCAGTTCCTGACATCGCTGCCCTATATCACAACAATCGTGGTGCTGGTCTTGATCGCCCGCAATCGCCGTCTCACAATGATCAATACACCCGCCGCACTGGGCCAGCCTTTCGTGCCCGATCGCTAAACACTTGCCTTCTTCTCATCTGTTTTCTCAACTCTCCAAGGATCAAACATGAAAAAGACCATTATCGCGCTCGCCGCAGCCACCGCCCTTTTGGGCACAGGCACCGCAGCGCTTGCCGACGGCCACGCCAAAACAAAAGCCTGCTTCATCTATATCGGCCCAACGGGCGATTTCGGCTGGACCTATCAGCACGATGAAGGCCGCAAGGCCGTCGAAGCGGAATTCGGCGATAAGGTCGAAACTGCATTTTTGGAAAACGTTCCAGAATCCGCTGAAGCGCAGCGCCCGATCGAACAGTTTGCCCGTTCCGGTTGCAACATCATCTTCACGACCTCGTTCAACTACATGGACCCGACCAACAAAGCTGCCGCAAAGTTTCCGGACGTGAAATTCGAACACGCCACCGGCTACAAGCGTGAGCATGCCAACGTTTCGACCTACTCGTCGAAATTCTATCAGGGCCGCTACGTGCAGGGTCAGATCGCAGCCAAAATGTCGACAACCGGCGTTGCCGGGTACATCGCGTCGTTTCCGATCCCAGAAGTTGTGCGCGGCATCAACGCGTTCATCCTGGGCGCACAGTCTGTGAACCCCGATTTCTCACTGAAGGTGGTCTGGGTGTCTACGTGGTTCGATCCGGCCAAAGAAGCTGATGCTGCCAAGGCATTGATCGACCAAGGCGTCGACATCATCACGCAGCACACGGACTCCACAGCGGCCATGCAGGTTGCTGCAGAGCGCGGCATCAAAGCTTTCGGTCAGGCTTCCGACATGATCAAGTTCGGCCCTGAAACACAGCTAACCGCAATCATCGACGACTGGGCCCCGCAGTACATTGAGCGCGTGAAAGCTGTGATGGACGGCACGTGGAAGCAGCAGGACGTTTGGCACGGTATGGACCACGGTTCCGTTGCCATGGCGCCTTACACCAACATGCCGGACGACGTGAAAGCTATGGCTATGGAAACGGAAGCCAAGATCAAGGCCAACGAATTCGAACCCTTCACCGGCCCGATCATGAAGCAAGACGGTAGCGAATGGCTGAAAGACGGCGAGAAAGCCGACATCGGCGCTTTGCTGGGCATGAATTTCTACGTCAAAGGCGTAGACGACAAACTGCCACAGTAAGCTTGAACCTACGAGTTGATGAAGGGCGCAACAGGCCACTGTCGCGCCCTTTTTCGTTCAGCGGAAAGCGCCGCATGCGCCGCCCGGTTCCTCTGGAGCGTTTGTCTGGATTTTCATGGCGTTTGAAGGAAGAGAATTGGACCCGTCAATCACTCGTCTGGCAATTCACCTTCAGGGAATGGCTGAATTTCTACGCATTCAGTGCACAGCTCGTAACCGGAGCGATGCTGAGCCCACGTCTTCTGATCTGGATGGTGAAGCGTTCCGGTGCTCATTTGGTCTAATGATTGCTCGTCGAGCTGAGCGTGCCGTTCAGGCACAAGCACTTCCGGTGTGGTGGCGGTGAAGATCGTACCTGTGACGATCAGTGCAGCAATGAGGTCCATGACCAACTCCTTCATCCGCCCGATGTTGAAGCTTTCCTGTAATAAGATTTAGGGGGCCGAATTAAAGGTCGCGTTACGGAGCATGGTAAAATTGTTCTTATCGGCAAATTCGATTTCGCGGGAGCTAATTAGCACTTGCCGGTCTTCAAACCATCCGGGTGTGAGTTCACACGGTGGAGGTTGATAAGGTCACAGCATACTACGCAGCGGCTTTCGCATTCTTGGAAAAGGACTGAATTTTAAAAGTTCCAATTTCAAAGGCTGTTGCAGACATACCAAAGTTCCAGCGGCCAATTTCGATACTAGCTCACCAACCATGATACACACATTTTATCACAGCGCCGAATGGCGAGGATGGGGAGCAGCATGGAAACTTGGATATGGGCTACGCTCGCTGCTGCATTCTTGCAGAACCTTCGTTCCGCAATGCAGAAGGCAATCAAGGGTCGTTTGTCGAACACCGGTGCCGCTTACGCCCGGTTCTTCTATGCTTGGCCGTTCGCCGTGGCTTACTGCGCGGCACTGATGTGGTGGACCGGTGAGCCGATCCCCGACGTTCATCCTATTTTCTTTGCATGGGTTGCTGCTGGCGGCCTCGTGCAAATTGCATTCACAGTTCTGTTGATGTGGATGTTTTCCTTCCGGTCGTTTGCGGTAGGAACTGTATTTTCCAAGCTGGAAATCGTCATAGTCGCAATCGCTGGCGCGTTGCTGCTTGGCGATTTTCTTTCGCCGCTGGCGTGGTTCGCAGTGTTCTGCGCAGCACTTGGTTTGCTGCTGTTGTCTTTAAAAGAAACGAGCCTCAACGCCGCTTCCATTCGCGAGGGCCTCACCAGTCCTGCCACAGCAATTGGTCTTCTTTGCGCTACGTGCCTTGGCTTGTCCGGCGTCTCGTATCGTGGTGCGACACTGTCTATTCCGGACAGTTCGTTCCTTGTGCGCGCAGCGTTTACGCTGGCCGTTGCACTGGTTTTCCAGACCATTGCCATGGGCCTTTGGTTCCTGTGGAAGGACCGTGGCCAGTTGCGCGCGGTGATTGCGGCTTGGCGACCGGCGCTACCCATCGGTATTGTTGGCATGGCGTGTAGCGTGGGGTGGTTCACGGCGTTTGCGCTGCAAAACGCAGCTTACATCCGTGCCGTGGGACAGGTGGAGTTGATATTTACGCTGGCGGTCGGCTGGTTCTGGTTCCGCGAGAAGGTAACTTGGCCGGAGCTTGCGGGAATTGCGCTCATTTCCGCTGCCGTGATGATGATCGTGCTGGCCGGCTAGACCTCTTTGGTGTCGAACATCAGCAGTTCCGCGCCACCGGTGGCGAAATTCCCCAGATCGGCAGCGGCTGCCTGACCTTCGGGCGAGGCGAGCGCAGCGTGGATCGTGGCCATGTTGGCAAAGTGCAAAATCGCCACCAGATGCACGCCGTTGCCCTCGTCTGGTCCAGCGACTGGCCCGTCGTTCAACTCGTATTTCAACAAGCCGGGGATGGTCTTGGCCAGCGGCAGATGGGTGGATGCGTAATAGGCATCGAACGCTATGGCGTCCTTGGGTGTGCGATAGACGGCGACGAGTTGGGCCATGACATTTCCTCCAGTGCGAAGGAGCCAGCGTGGCGCAAGGGCGGGTGGCTGACAAGCTGTGCCGACCATGCAAACGCCGGACATGCCAAAGCGCCCGGCCACCGTTGCGGTGCCGGGATGTGCTGGCAGTCGGGAACCGGTGGGGCGTAAGAGACGACCTATGCCGGTATTTTCGGCGAACGGTCACCCGTCACGCCCCACCCGGTTCTGCTGCGGGCGCCGCGAAAAGCGCCTTTACCCTGACACACCACTACATTTACGGCCCTTGCGGACCGCACCTGCACCCCAACAGGCAGCCACGCACGATACGAGGCCCGGGAAGAGAGCGCGGGGCTCCGAAACGATTGGCCGTAAACTCCAGCCGCTCCGGAAGAACCGACCCCGCACGACAAGCGAACGGTGCGCACCGCCGGTTCCTTGTGAGAGGTGGGGTGATTATGGGGGCTTGGGAGAGGGCGGGGAGAGAAAAGTGGACGCGCTACTTCAGATTTCCGATCAGTCATGTCGTTGCCAACCAGACAGATTTACGGCCGTGGTAGTGGTATAAATCGCAACTGAGATTTGAAGCCCAAACTCTCGATGAATTTTGTCGACTCTGCAAACGCCAATTTAGCTAGGAAAGGAACAGTCATTCTGCCGTCGTCGTTAGGCATATCGGCTATTACAAACTCCACAATGAAGTCCTCTCTGGCCATTGCGCGGATCTTCGCCGCTGTTTTTGGATGTCCTTCTTTTTCCAGAATGTCTGCAAAATCACCACGTACACGGTCATCGGCGAGCAACTCTGCGGATCGACGTCCTTGTTCGAAAAGGTACGCCGTAGAACTGGGTGATCTGCCAGTTCGCTTTACATGGATGAATCGCAATCCCTCGGGATCAAAGAGATCGCAGGCCTCTAACTTCGAGAATGCCCGATCAGCGCCGCCAAACCACTTCTGGTCCAGTAACAAGTATCCCGATGATGCGGCGGCACGGGTGTTATAGACCTCTTCAGCTTCGTAGCTAAGAGCGTGTGTTTTCTTACCTTTTTTAGATGTCTTGATAACTGTTCGCGCGTTCCAGCTTGGAAGAGATTTATCTTCTTCACGAACATGTCGATCAAAATAATCCTGCGCTGCGACCCGAATGGCGTCCGAAGGAACATACCATTGACCCTCGCTGATCACATGCTGCACTCCGTGCTTATCCTGCAGGCCACCGACTAAGCACCTATAAATTGACTTGCGACCAAGCATCCTATGGTCATCAGAGAACACGAGCACGTAGTCTTGATCCAAATGCTCTGGATGGATGACGGCGGCAGCGGGTCCCAATGCTTCTCTATAAACGGCGACACTTATATCCGGCTTCTCGCCTTTCATGCCGCGCCCCTGGAGTTTCGTGTAACTAGCTTCTCCGCTCAAAAAGGCTGGAAAACCAAGTTCAAAACCGGAGTCCGCCGTGCAAAGTAGATCGGCAGTTTGCTGTTTTAGCTCACGTATCTGAATCGGATCGACCACTGGTTTCAAGTGATCGTAATCCGCGAAGGCTGTGCTTTGGTAATCTATTGCTGCGTACAAATCTAAAGCGCGCTCAGCGACATCAGGAACCTCCGACAGAGGTTTCTTTGACGCGAAGGATAAAGATGAAGAGCCAACTGCTTGAAGCATAGTAGGATCATTACTTACCGGTCCAGCAACACGCTTGAGGAGCTCGAAGGAACGCAGGCCACCGAACGACTCGTAGGTGCTAGCTGATACGCTCTGCATAGCGGAATTCTTTGCGTCGATGAGGCTGGATCGCTGGATTGTTTTTAGGCCGCTTGCTGAAAGTAGGTTCATAGCAACCAGAATCCCGAAGTCGTGAACCTTGGTTTGATCGTTGAGCAAACTCGCGCCGTAGCCAAAAGTAAGTGCGAAACGCCGCTCTTTTGCAACAAAAGTCACGATGGATGCCGGAGAACTTCCCTTCTTCTCTGGGATTTCGAACGTTGTCCGGAGCGTAGAAAACCACATTGGCTCTTTAGGGAATGAATTTGTGAAAAAGCCTTCCATTTCAACAGCAGAGCCGGCCAAGCGGGTCATCCTAGACACCTCACCCGAAGTCAGCTTCTCTCGGAAATTCTCCGAGAGGACCTCAACTGCTGCTGTGCCGGGCTTGAATAGGTGCAGAGAGAACTTTTCCGACTTTGGCATCCTACTAGCCTCCCTCCGCTTTCATTCTCTCAGCTACACCCCGTAGTCCCGCCACAGCTGTCGCACTTCAAACACGTCCCGTTCCGCACCAGCGTAAAGTTCTGACATTCGGGGCAGCTTTCGCCTTCGTAGCCTTGCATTCTGGCCATCTCCCGCTGCTGGCCTTTGGACGGCGTTTGGGCGGGGGCGACTTCGGTGGTCGAGACTGTGGTGCGGCTGTTTTCTTCGTAGTCGCGTTTGAAGGCGACGGCACCGTCGTCCATCAGGCCGATTGGCTGGGTGGCCACCGCTACAGCAGCTGTAGTGCCACCGATGGAGGTGACGGTGGCGGCAGCTTTTCCGCCAGTTGGAGCGGATGCCGAGGCGAAACCGGCGGGCGTGTTGCCGTCGATCTTGCTGGAAACCACCGACAGATTATGACCACGGGTGAGGCCGCGGCTGACGGCTTCCGCTTCGCCAGCCTTCACGCCTTTGCCCAGCGCGGTGGAGCCGAAGTCGGACGTGTCCACATGGGCCAGATCGTGACGGTCGAGATAGGACACGGCCAACTCGCGGAACACGTAGTCGAGGATCGACGTGGCGTTCTTGATGGCGTCGTTGCCCATGACGATACCGGCAGGCTCGAACTTGGTGAAGGTGAAGGCCTCCACATATTCGTCCAGCGGCACGCCGTATTGCAGGCCCAGCGAAATGGCGATGGCGAAGTTGTTCATCATCGCGCGGAAGGCGGCGCCTTCCTTGTGCATATCGATGAAGATTTCACCGATCTGCCCGTCATCGAACTCGCCGGTGCGCAGATAGACCTTGTGGCCGCCAACGACGGCTTTCTGGGTGTAGCCCTTGCGGCGGTTCGGCAGCTTCTCGCGGCGGCGAACCTCTTTCTCGATGATGCGCTCGACGATCTTTTCGGAAATCTGGGCGGCAGCGGCGGTTTTCGGCGCTTCGATCAGGTTGTCCAATGCATCTTCATCCTCATCGTCTTCCACGAGAGAGGCGTTGAGCGGCTGGGACAGTTTGGAGCCATCGCGGTAGAGCGCGTTGGCCTTCAGGCCCAGCTTCCAAGACATCATGTAGGCCTCGGTGCAGTCCTCAACGGCTGCGTCGTTCGGCATGTTGATCGTCTTGGAGATCGCGCCGGAGATGAACGGCTGTGCGGCCGCCATCATCTTGATGTGGCTGTGGGTGGACAGCGACCGCGTGCCGATGCGGCCGCAGGGCGTCGCGCAATCGAAGACGGCGAGGTGCTCGTCCTTCAGGCCCGGTGCGCCTTCCAGCGTCATCGCTCCGCAGCAATAGATGTTGGCCGCCTGCACTTCGTCCTTGGAGAAGCCAATGGCGCCCAGAAGATCGAAGGAGAAGTCGTTCAGCTGCTCGTCGTTGAGGCCCAGCGTTTCCTTGCAGAAGGTTTCGCCGAGCGAGAATTTGTTGAACACGAACTTGATGTCGAACGCCTGCGCGAGACCAGCCTCGACGGCTTCGATCTGCTCCGGCCCAAAGCCTTTGGATTCCAGCGCGCCGTGGGAGACAGCGTTGGAGCCTTTCAGCGTGCCGTTGCCGACTGCGTAGGTGATCATGCGTTTGATTGTGGCTTCGTCGTAGCCGAGCGAACCGAGAGCTTCCGGCACGGCGCGATTGATGATTTTGAAGTAACCGCCACCGGCGAGCTTCTTGAACTTCACCAGCGCGAAATCCGGCTCGATGCCCGTGGTGTCGCAATCCATGACGAGGCCAATCGTGCCGGTGGGCGCAATGACGGTAGATTGGGCGTTGCGGTAGCCGTGCTCGTTGCCAAGCTCGACGGCGCGGTCCCATGCAGCTTTCGCGTGGTCTGATAGGCCAGCCCAGCGGGCGCGGCCTTCGAGCGATGCGTGGTCCAGCGGGACTGGGTTGATGGCGAGTGCGTCGTAACCTTCGGCATTGCCGTGGGCGGCGTTGCGGTGGTTGCGCATGACGCGGGCCATGTGTTCGGCGTTCGGCGCGTAGCCGGGGAAGGGGCCTTGCTCCTTGGCCATTTCAGCCGATGTTTCGTAGCAGATGCCGGTCATGATCGCGGTGATGGCACCGCAAACAGCGCGGCCTTCATCTGAATCGTAAGGAATGCCAGCGGTCATCAGCAGGCCGCCGATGTTCGCAAAGCCGAGGCCGGTGGTGCGGTAGTCGTAGGACAGCTGCGCGATTTCCTTCGACGGGAACTGCGCCATGAGGACAGAGATTTCCAGCACCATCATCCACAAGCGGGTGGCGTGTTCGAAGGCTTCCACGTCGAACGATTTATCGTCGCGACGGAATTGCAACAGGTTCAAAGAGGCAAGGTTACAGGCCGTGTCGTCGAGGAACATGTATTCCGAGCAGGGGTTGGACGCGCGGATTGGGCCAGCTTCGGGGCAAGTGTGCCAATCGTTCATGGTGGTGTTGTAGTGCAGGCCTGGGTCAGCGGACTGCCATGCGGCGTTGCCGATTTTGTCCCACAGCTCGCGTGCCTGAACGGACTTCACCACGGAGCCATCACGGCGGGCGATCAGATCCCAAGTGCCGTCAGCTTCGACAGCGCGCAGGAAGTCGTCTTTAATGGAGACGGAGTTGTTGGAGTTCTGGCCGGAGACGGTGAGGTAAGCGTCGGAATCCCAGTCGGTGTTGTAAACGGGGAATTCGATGTCGGTGAAACCCTGCTTCGCCAGCATGATGACGCGGGCGATGTAGTTTTCCGGAACCGAGTTGCGCTTGGCGGCGCGGATTTCGCGCTTCAACACAGGGTTGGATGCGGGCTCGAAGCACTGGTCGCCATCGGCCTCGCAGTTGATGCAGGCCTTCATGATGGCGGTCATGTGCTTGGAAACGACCTTGGAGCCGGTCACGATAGCCGCGACTTTCTGCTCTTCTTTCACCTTCCAGTCGATATAGGCCTCGATATCGGGGTGATCGATATCGACCACCACCATCTTGGCCGCGCGACGGGTGGTGCCACCGGATTTGATGGCACCGGCTGCGCGGTCACCGATTTTCAGGAAGGACATGAGACCGGAGGACTTGCCGCCGCCGGACAATGGTTCGTTCTCGCCGCGAATGTAAGAGAAGTTGGAACCGGTACCGGAGCCATATTTGAACAACCGCGCTTCGCGGACCCAAAGGTCCATGATGCCGCCTTCGTTCACCAGATCATCGCCAACGCCCTGAATAAAGCAAGCGTGGGGCTGCGGGTGCTCGTAGGAAGTCTTTGATTTCGTCAGCTTGCCGGTTTCGAAATCGACATAGTGGTGGCCCTGCGCGGGGCCATCGATACCGTAGGCCCAATGCAGACCGGTGTTGAACCACTGTGGGGAGTTCGGCGCGACCTTCTGGGTGGCCAGCATGAAGCAAAGCTCGTCGTAATAGGCCTGCGCGTCTTCTTCTGTGGTGAAGTAGCCGCCCTTCCAACCCCAATAGGTCCATGTGCCGGCTAGACGGGAGAACACCTGCTCGGCGGTCATTTCCGGGCCGTAGCGCTCTTCTTCAGGCAGCTTCTTCATTGCGTCCTTGTCTTCAACGGAACGCCACAGGAAGGAAGGAACGGAGTTCTCTTCGACCTTCTTGAGAGCCGCTGGCACACCTGCTTTGCGGAAATACTTCTGCGCGATGATGTCAGCCGCCACCTGGCTGTACTGTTCCGGCACCAAAATGCCTTCCAGTTTGAAGACGCTGGACCCGTCCGGATTTTTGATCTCGCTCGTTGCGGTGCGCATGGGCACGGCATCGAAAGGAGACTGGCCTGCGGTGGTGTAGTGGCGGTTGATACGCATCTTATTCGTGTCCTCGTGTGTCGCACTTCAGGCAGGTTGCCGAGTGCGCAAATCTTTGTTTTGGCGGGCAGCGTAAAACGCTCGCCCCTCCCTCAAAATTCCCAGAACCGGCGGCGCATTCGCCATCCGGCCATATGTGAAGCTTCGTTAGTTGCCCCGTCGGTATTCATGACTGCCATCAAGATCCGCGATCCGACCAAACGGTACTCGCAACATTCCTCAAACCACACAAATTGCCGCCCCGGATGTCGGTGTCGCAATGCGAAACCATTCCCCCGGCGGAACCAAAGCGGTGCCTGATGGGTCGTTGGTGAAATGCGGATACCCGTACCGATTCCAACCACCAGCGACGCTTCTTTTTTGGGCGCAAGCAGGCCCAAGCGTCAACCGGTTCCACATCATCTAGGGGGTGCTGTGGCCTTGCAGGCACAAGATAGGCGATTGCGCGACCAACGTCCAATCCCCAAGAGGTTTTGGAGATAAAGGTGCCGAAACAAAGAGAATTTGCAGATTTGTCCCCAAGGGCAATTTTGTGAGGGAAAAAACCGCACCCCCCAATTTCCGCCACTCCAGACTTTTTGTGACAAATTTGCGAAAAAATTGGTTGACCAAACGCTTCTCCACAGATCGCCTGATTCCCGATGCAGAAGTGCTAGACTGAGATCAGAATCGGCTGCGGTAGAAGTGTCGATTCAACTTTACACAATCGCTGCCGGAGAGCCTGATATGCGCCACGCCTTGAAACTTGCCGTGATTGGCTCTGCGTTTGCTTCTGTTGTCTCGCCAGCATTTGCAGAATCGTTCAGCGCCCATGTGAAGAAGTTGGAAGCGCGGGCGATCAAGGCCGGAATTTCCAAGAGCATTGTCAGCAAGGCCACAAGAGGCCTGAAGGCCGATCCGTCCATCGACCGCCTGACCAAAAAGCAGCCAGAACTGGTGAAACCCATCGGTGGCTATATAACCAGCCGCGTGAATGGTCGTTTGGTAACGACAGGCCGCGCCAAAGCGAAAGCCAACCGCAGGCTGGCCAAGAACTTAAAGAAGACCTTCGGCGTCGACCCGAATATCGTTTTTGCTATTTGGGGCATGGAAACCGGGTTCGGCGCGGGCATTGGCAAAAGTAATGTGCCGCGTTCGCTGGCGACATTGTCATGGAAGCAATATCGTGGCGACTTCTTCACCAAGGAATTCGTAGATGCGCTGCGGATCGCTGAAGCCGAGAAGCTGGACCCGCGCAAAATGGTTGGATCGTGGGCCGGTGCCATGGGGCAAACGCAGTTCATCCCGTCTAGCTTCCGCAAGTTTGCGGTGGACATGAACAACAATGGCAAGCGCGACCTTTGGCGTGAGACTGGCGACGCGCTGGCCTCGACCGCAAACTTCCTCGCCAGCTACGGATGGGTGCCAAGCCAGCCTTGGGGCATGCCCGTCAGCCTGCCAAAATCACTGCCGCGCGATGCCGCGACCCGAAGCTGGGCTGATTGGGCCAAGCGCGGCGTGAAGGCTTCCGGCAAACGCCGGTTTCCGAAATCCGGCGATGCGACGATGTTCTTTCCCGCAGGCGCGGAAGGCCCAGCTTTTCTTATAACGTCCAACTACGAGATCATACGCGAGTACAATTCTTCCGACGCCTACAGCCTTTCGGCAGCGCTGGTGGGCGACCGCATCGGCGGGGTAGGGTCGTTCAAGCCCAACTGGCCCACCGGCAAGACACTGAACAAAGCGGAACGAATGAAAGTCCAGTCGCGTTTGGCTGCCAAAGGCTTCGATGTTCCCAACCGGACAGGCCGCATCATCAAGGGTGTCCGAATGGCGATCCGGGACTTTCAACGTTCTATCAAGGTAACGTCGGACGGCTATCCCGATCAGGAGCTACTGCGGCAGCTTTCACGCTAGGCGCAATCCCGACAACTCATGTACAATTTATTCCCCAAGCCCTTCGCGGACAGCCCGTTGCCGCGCAAAAGCTGGCCGGATCGTTTACCCCTTTTCATGGTGCTGGCCGGAAAACGTCATCAAATCATGATCGGGCTGATAGCGCTGGCAATCGCAGCGCTGACCGTCGCCCCTATCGAATTGCAACGCAACATCATCAACGAAGCCATCGAGGGGCAGGATTTCGATTTGCTGCTTTGGCTGGCTGGTCTTTATCTGGCGGCCATTATCGCGCTGCAGGTCTCGAAATACGTCTTTGGAAATTACCAGAACTGGATTTCCCAGACGACTGTCCTGCGGATGCGAAAGCGGCTGTTTCCCAACTGCAAAGACCATGACAACGAAGACGGGTCGGGCAATGCGGTCGCCGTGCTCGGCAGCGAGGCCGACTATGTCGGCGAGTTCGTCGGTACAGGTTTTTCCGATCTGGTGGCTGATGGTGCAAAGCTGCTGTTCGCCATCGGCTACATGCTCATCGTCGAACCGCTGGTCACGCTGGTGGCGCTGGCGTTCTTTATTCCGCAGATCATTTTGGTTCCGCTCATCCAGAAACGGCTGAACCACTACATGCGCCAGCGCACCGATTATGTGCGCGACCTCTCCGACGACGTATCGAGCGCGCAAGAGGGGGATTGCGGCGAGGATGAGAAAAAGCGGGTGTTGGGCGACATTTTCGACAACCGTGCATCCTCCACCAGCCTGAAATATCTGATGAAGGCGCTGGTCAACATCATCAACTCGCTGGCACCCCTCAGCGTGCTGGTGTTCGGCGGTTACATGGTCATTCAAGGCGAAACGACCATCGGCACGATTGTTGCCTTCACCGGCGGTTTCGAGCGCATGTCCGGCCCGCTGCGGGCACTGGTCGATTACTACCGCGTCGCCTCATTACGCGCCGAACAATATGGCAAGATCGTAAGCTGGGACACGAAACGCGGCGAAAACGGCAGCGCAGGAGAAGGTGGCGATGAGGAAACTGCGGGATCTGGAGTACCTGCATAAAAGAGGACCTTTGGTGCCGCTTAGGCTGCCCATCGTCGGTCGCGTCCACTTTGCCACCCACCACGACGCCGTATCTGCGCTTTTGAAGGACAGTGATCGCTTTCGTATGCGCGATACAAAGGGTCGGGTCGTCGGTCTGAAATGGTGGATGCCACAAGCGTTGCAACGGCTGGCCGACAACATGCTGTCCAGCGACGACCCGCAGCACCGCCGTTTGCGCCAGGCCGTGGATGATGCTTTCGCACGCCGTCCCGTGGTGGATATGGCGGCCAGCGTGAAACAACGCGCTAACGATCTGTTGGACGACCTGTCCCGCACCGAACCCGTCGATCTCGTTTCCGCCTATGCCTCGGCTCTTCCTATTGCGGTCATCGCAGACCTCATCGGCCTGCGCCAGAACACCCGGGCAGTGTTCTTTGAAGCTGCACAGCACCTTGATGGCGTCACCGGTGCACTGAGTTTTCTGCGCATGTTCGGCCCACTAAAGCGCGCCCAAACTGCCATAGGTGATGAAATCATCGCTATTCGTTCAGGCGGTGGTGAACCCGGACTTCTGTCGGGACTGGTGGAGGGGCAGGGTGGTGAAAGCGGCCTTACCGACAATGAAATCATCGCCATGGCGTTTCTGCTTTTGATGGCCGGACAGGCAACCACCAAAAGCCTTATCAGCCTTGGCATTAATGAATTGCTGAACCGGCCCGATGAGGTCACAAAACTGCGCGAGACTTCGACTGGATGGCCGCTAGCGGTGGAAGAACTGCTGCGCTACTGCGCGCCGGTTCAAATGACCAAGCCGCGCAAGGTTCATGCGTCGGGAGATTTCTTCGGCACGGAACTGAAGATCGGCGACACGTTGATGGCCCATATCGCCGCCGCCAATCGCGACCCTGCCTATTTCGATGCGCCCGACGAATTGCACCTAGACCGCAAGCCTAACCGGCATGTGGGTTTCGGCACTGGCGTGCACTTCTGTCTAGGTTTCCAACTTGCGCGAATGGAAGCGAAAATCGCACTGCAAACGCTGTTCGAGCGTTTCCCAAACATGGCGCGCGCTGGCGAGCCTGAAAGGCTCAAGACCCTGGGCCAAGCCGGATTGTCGAAATTGCCGGTCCAGTTGAACTAGCGGGTCGCACCGTTGATCTTCATATCCCGCGCGACCATTACGACCACGCCGACGAACAGCGCCGAGCCGAAGAAGTAATACGTGCCGGGCAGGGCGAACCATGCTTCCGGCCCCACGGATTTCGAGAAGATGTAGGTCGCAAATAGCGGCCCGATAATCATCGCCAGCGTGTTGATCGACCCCAACACGCCTTGCAACAGCCCTTGCTCATTGTCCGGCACATCTTGAGACATCAGCGCCGTCAACACCGGCGCGCAAAGACCCCAGCCCAAAATATGAAACGCGATGCCAGGATATATGAGCCAACCAGCGGTAATGAACGGCAGCAGCGCAAAGGCGATGGTGGAGATGATGTAGCCTGTGAACAGCACGCGCCGCTCACCAAATTTCGGCACGACGATCCGCACCAGGTAGCCCTGTACGAAGGCCATGCAGACACCGACCCACGCCAGCGAGTAGCCAGCATAAGCCACGTTCCAGTCGAACTGCGCTTCGGTCCACAGCACCCAGATGCCCTGCAAACCCTGCTGCGCGAGGCCTGTGAGGAAGAAGGCTGCGATCAGAATCCCAAGCGAAGCGTAGCGGCGCACGTAGAGAATGGCTTTGAACGGATTGGCCTTGCTCATGTCGATAGCTGTGCGCTTTTCCGGCGGCAGGCTTTCCGGCACATAGAAGTAGCCGAATATGAGGTTGGCGAAGGATAGGCCAGCCGCAAGCCAGAACGGATATTGCAACCCGTATTGGCCTAAAACGCCGCCGATCAACGGCCCGATTGTGAACCCCACGCCAAACGCCGCGCCAAGCAACCCAAACGCTGCAGCACGATCTTCGCGCGGTGTGACATCAGCAATATAGGCGTTCGCGGTCGACACTGTTGCGCTGAAAACGCCCGCAAATATGCGCGCCACCACCAGCCACCAAAGGTTCGGCGCGAGCGCTAGTATAATGTAGTCGACCCCCAAGCCGCCCAGTGAAATCAACAGGATGGGGCGACGGCCGTAGCGGTCCGACAACATGCCGATAAACGGGCTGACGAGGAACTGAACGGCGGCGAAACCAGATAGCAGCAACCCATAGATGAAGGCGCTATCGGAAAAACTCTGCCCCGATAGCTCTTTCACCAGTTGCGGCAGGATCGGCCAAGCGAGGCCCACGCCCAACATATCGATGACCACGGTCGCGATAATGAAGGTTATCGCCGCTTTGGGAGCAGTGCCTGTTGGCGAGGTGCCTTTTGGAATGGAGTCTGCGGCGCTCAACGGGCAGCACCTTCGAAAATCAGCCCTAATTCCAAGGACTGGCCATGTTGAGGAAACATAATCCTCGCCTTTCGCAAAATTCGAAAAGCGGTTCCTCAAGCAAGTGAGCCCGCCGCCCTATCTTAATTGCACCGGGGTAGGCGCAACGTGCGCTGCCTTTAACGTAAAAGGGAATGCCACGCTATGGCTGATTTGAGCGCTACATCTTGCGATGCCAGTCAAAAATTTGGCGATGACAAGTCTTCCCGTATGGACGTCTTTCCAGCCTTCTTCAAAGTGCGTGACCGCGAAATAGTAATCGTTGGTGGTCGCGATGAGGCAGCCTCGAAGCTACGCCTTGTCTCTGAAACCTCCGCCCGTTTCACAGTGATCGCGGAAGAAACCAGCGAAGCCATGGATCGCGCCATCGCGTTGTCCGGCGCAACGCTGCTCACACGTTCGTTTCAGTTTGAAGACCTTGCCGATGCCGCGCTGGTGTTCTCGGCAATGGAAGACGAGCAACTCGACACGCAGATCGTAGAAGCCGCCCGCATGGTCGGTGTGCCGGTCAATGCCGTGGACAAACCGCATCTTTGCGATTTCATCACGCCGTCCATCGTCAACCGCGCACCTGTGGTGGTGGCCGTCTCCACCGATGGCACCGCGCCCGTGCTGGCCCGCCGTATCAAAGGGCAGGTTGAAAAGCTGTTGCACCCGCGCACCGGCGCGTTGGCTCGTTTCGCCGATGCTTTCCGTCCAGCTGTTGCCCGAGTGATGTCCAATGGCCGCGACCGCCGCATTTTCTGGGAGCGCTTCTTCAACACAGAGCCGGCCCGCGCCGTGCTGGATGGTCGTGAGGGCGAAGCCTGCGCTGCCACCCGCGATCTGCTGACCGCTGATAAGGATCGCGACGGTCTTGTCTCCCTCATCGGCGCCGGTCCCGGTGCCGAAGATCTGCTGACGCTGCGCGCCCATCGCGTGCTGCAAGATGCCGATGTCGTTCTTCATGATGCTCTCGTGCCACTGGAAATCGTTCGTATGAGCCGTCGCGATGCTGAGATCATTTCAGTCGGCAAGCGCAAGGGCTGCCATTCCAAATCACAGGACGAGATCAATCGTTTGATGGTTGAGAAAGCCCGCGAAGGCTTGAAGGTCGTTCGCCTGAAATCCGGTGACCCGATGATTTTCGGTCGCGCCGGTGAGGAACTCGCTCACCTCCGCAGCCACGGTATCGCCAGCGAAGTGGTGCCCGGTGTCACCGCGGCACTTGCCGGTGCTGCTGAAGCACAACTGCCGCTCACCCTGCGCGGCACAGCGTCATCGGTCATCTTCACGACGGGCCACGATTTAAATGGCGATCATCTGCCGGACTGGGCGCAGCTTGCGCTCTCCGGCGCGACGATCACCGTTTATATGGGCCGCACCGTTGCCCGCCGCACCGCGGATCGTCTGGTGCAGGCCGGTCTGCCATCTTCCACACCCGTCGCGGTGCTGGAAAATATCGGCCGCAGCGACACCCGCCGTTTGGTCGGCACGTTGGCTGATCTTGAAAAACTAGGCGACGAGAAGACGGCTGAAAGCGCCGCGCTCATCGTCATCGGCGAGGCCGTTGCAGGCCTCGATCTCGACCGTTGCGAACCCATCGTAACAGCTACCCAATCACATCTTATTGCAGCTTAAGGAGAACTCTCATGTCTAACCTCAAAGCCCCAGTCATCTTCACCGCCAACCGCTTGCTCGACGGCGAAGCCGTATGGCTCGGCGCCAATGGCCGTTGGGTCGAAAGCCCTGCCTCTGCCGTGGTCTCCCACACTGCTGAAGAGTTGGAAGCCACTCGTATCGCCGCCGCCCGTGGCGACCGCGAGAACCATGTGGTCGAGCCCTACGAAATGCCGGTTACTATCGAAGCAGGCGCTGCCGTCCCAGCATCCTACCGCGAACGTATACGCGCCGCAGGCCCGACCATTCGTCTGGACCTCGGTAAACAAGCGCAGCAGCCGCTCGCCGCTTAATTTGCGCTCACGCTGTCGGCTTGCCTCCGTTCACGGCTCGACAGTCGAACCGCTCATTCGCTTAATCTGAAAGCACCTCCCATGTACCGCTATGACCAGTTCGACCGCGACTTTGTTGACGCCCGTGTCGCCCAATTCCGCGACCAGGTGGAACGCCGCGTGTCCGGTGAATTATCGGAAGACAATTTCAAACCGATCCGTTTGCAGAACGGCGTCTATCTGCAGTTACACGCCTACATGCTGCGCGTGGCGGTGCCATACGGCACGTTGAACAGCGCCCAGATGCGGATGCTGGCCCATATCGCGCGCAAATATGATCGCGGTTATGGCCACTTCACTACGCGCCAGAACATCCAGTACAATTGGCCGACCCTGTCGGATATTCCAGACATTCTGGAAGACCTCGCCAGCGTCGAAATGCACGCCATCCAGACCTCCGGCAATTGCATCCGCAACGTGACCGCAGACCACTTCGCAGGTGCTGCCGGTGATGAGGTTGCTGACCCGCGCCCCTATGCGGAAATCCTGCGTCAGTGGTCCACGGTTCACCCGGAATTCCTGTTCCTGCCGCGCAAGTTCAAGATCGCCGTCGTCGGTTCCGACAAGGACCGCGCTGCGATGCAGTTCCACGACATCGGTCTTCAGGTGCGCCGCAACGATGAAGGCCAATTGGGTCTTCGCGTTTTCGTGGGTGGCGGCATGGGCCGCACGCCGATGATCGCCAAGCTGGTGCGCGACTTCCTGCCGGAAGCCGACGTGCTTGCCTATTGCGAGGCGATTTTGCGCGTCTATAACACCTATGGCCGCCGCGATAACAAGTACAAAGCGCGCATCAAAATCCTCGTTCACGAGACAGGGATCGACGTGCTGCGTAAGGATATCGAAGCCGAATTCGAGCGCATCCGTGGTGGCGTTCTCGATCTGCCGCAGGCGGATCGTGACGATATCGCAGCCTATTTCGCAGAGCCTGATTTCGAGCAACTTCCCGCGCAGAGCGAGACCTTTGAGACTGCAATCGCAGGCGACAAGAGTTTCGCCCGCTGGGCCGCGCAGAACGTCCACGCCCACAAACGCGATGGCTACGGCATTGTGACAATCGCGATCAAAGGCACCGGCGAAGCACCGGGTGATGCGACAGACGCGCAAATGGAAGTTATGGCCGATCTTGGCGAACGCTATTCCTTCGATGAATTGCGCGTCAGCCACGAGCAGAATGTCGTGCTGCCCCATGTTAAGCTGGACGATCTGCCCGCCGTTTATGCTGCGCTGCTGGAAGCAGAATTGGCAGCCTCAAACGCTGGTCTCATCACCGACATGATTGCTTGCCCCGGTCTCGACTATTGCGCGCTGGCGACGGCCCGTTCCATCCCCGTGGCGCAGGAGCTGTCACAGCGCTTTGCTGATCTCGACAGACAGAAGGAAATCGGCGAGTTGAAGCTGAAAATTTCCGGCTGCATCAACGCTTGCGGCCATCACCATGCCGGTAATATCGGTATTCTGGGTCTCGACCGTCGCGGCGTCGAAAATTATCAGATCACGCTGGGCGGTTCCGGCGATGAGACGGCGGCTGTCGGCGAAATTGTCGGCCCTGGCTTTGGTGCCGAAGAAATTGGCGATGCGGTGGAAACGCTGGTCGCGACTTATCTCGGCCTGCGCCTGACGGATGATGAAACCTTCCTTCAGGCCTATCGCAGGGTAGGGGCCGCGCCCTTCAAGGCTGCGCTTTATCCCGCTAAGGAGGCTGCGTAATGAGCACGCTTTTTGACCAATCCGGCGAGCGAGCCGACGATTGGCTGCGCGTCGAGGGCGACCAGCCGGTGCCTGCCACTGGTAATGTGATTGTGTCCATGGACCGTATCGCAGAGGCGCTGGACGCTGGTCGCAATGGACAGATTGGGGTTCATCTCGACCCGCTGGACGAGGTGACGGAGATTGCCGATCATCTCGACCGCATCGCGCTCATTTCGCTCGATTTCCCAAGCTTCGCCAATGGTACGTCGTACTCCAAAGCCCGTTGGCTGCGAGAGCGCCACGGCTTTACCGGCACACTGCGTGCCACTGGCGATATTCGTATCGATCAAGTGATGTTCTTCTACCGCTGCGGTTTTGATGAGTTGCT
Source organism: Ahrensia sp. R2A130 (assembly GCF_000179775.1). Taxonomy (GTDB): domain Bacteria; phylum Pseudomonadota; class Alphaproteobacteria; order Rhizobiales; family Rhizobiaceae; genus Pseudahrensia. Next base: position 385,420 of record NZ_AEEB01000003.1, on the reverse strand, counting down.
GATCGACCACGAACCAACAATCGAAGCGTTGAAGGCCGGCAAGTCACCAGCAATCAGTGAGCTTTATCAGCCCGCGCTTGGCGCAGAGGTGAAAGCAGGAAGCCGCCCGTGGCAACGCCGCTGGGCAGCAACAGGGAAGGGTGCGTGATGCAGATCCATGTGAACACCACAGATGGCCGTTCTGCCACGCTCGACGCGCTACCCGGTTTCCGCGTGATGGAAATCATCCGCGATTGGTCGAGCGAGTCCGGCATCGGTATCAAAGCCGAATGTGGCGGTGCCTGCGCTTGCGCCACCTGCCACGTTTATGTTGCGCCCGAATGGACCGCAAAGCTGCCCGACATGCTGGAAGAGGAAGAGGATCGGCTGGACGAAGCCTTCGACGTCGAAGCTAATTCCCGTCTCTCTTGCCAACTTTTGATGAGCGAAGAGCTGGATGGCCTCACCGTGACCGTCGCGCCCGACGCAGTGCTTATCGTCGAGCGCGAGGCCGCATAAATTCGGCTAGAAGCCCACGCGTAGGCCTACAAAGGCGTTGTGGGTATCAAAGTCGAAATCGTTTCCTGCGCCGGTTACAGAACTAAGGTTTGCGTCGATACTCTGGTACCGGTAGCCGACCTCTGCCGTAACACCGTCTATCACTTCAAACGCAAGGCCGGCGGTTGCCTGATAGGCGAAACCGCTGTCTGAATCGTTTAACGCGACGCCGCCCGGCAATGCGCCGGCCAACGGAGTGACGCCGTAGCCGTCAGCCTCCACGCGGCCATAGCCGATGCCTGCACCGAGAAACGGTTTGAACCGGCCCAAATCAAAATCGTAATACCCGCTCACCATAACGGTTTGGCCTGTGGCATCGCCAAAGGACTGGCCGGACGTGAAGGGCGTGACACCGCCTGCACCGTCAAAGGCCGTATGGGTATCTACGTCGAAATTGGAATAGGAATACTCCACCTCGGCGCGAAGATTGTTTCCGTATTTATAGCCCAGCGCGATGACGCCCAGATATCCGGTGTCGTACTCGTTGGACACTGAGGCGATGCCGAGACCGCCAACATTGAAGGCCGTGTCATCGAGCAGCGAAATGCCACCACGGCCAGCAATATAGAAATTGCCAACGCCATCGGAAACGACAGCGGGTGGGGCTTCAGGAACCGGATCGCTCTCCGGCAGGTCTGCAGAAAGTGCGGAGCCCGTAAACAACATAGAGCTGGTGAAGAGAGCCGCTAATGTCGTGGCGGCCAATATGGTGCGCGTCATGTCAGGTCCTTCCAAATGATGGCCGCGCCACTGCAGGCGCGACCGGCACGATTAGAAAAGACGTAAAAACGCGAGGCAATTGCGGCAGTGGCGATCAACAATTGCCCGCCACTGTCACAAGGTTTGAGCCGGGCTTAACTCTTTGGTGTCGGATAGACTTCCATCGACATGACATTCACCGTGTCCGGCTGGCTGATGGCGTATATGAAGGCGTTGGCAATGTCGTCGGGGCGCAAGGCATCCGGCTTTTCGCTGTCGAAAAAGGGCGTGTCCACCATGCCCGGCTCTATGTTGGTGACGCGCACGCCGGTGTCCTTGGTCTGCTCGAACATCATGCGGGCAAAGCCGTCGACATACCATTTCGTGGAGGCATAGACGGAGCCCGGAATAGTGACATGAGCGGCGCGCGAACCGGTGAGAACGAGATGTCCACCGCGGGTTTTCATGTGTTCTTGCGCCAATTTCGCCGTCACCGTCATTCCGAAGCAGTTGACCATGATCATGGTCTCAAATTGCGGAATATCTTCATCAAGGTTGCCGGATACCGATGCGCCAAGACCGGCATTGGCGAACACAACATCTAGCGGACCGAAGGTGTCGGAAGCGGCTTTGAACATCGCACGTTGATCGTCCGGCTTCGTCACGTCGCAGGAAATCGCGACGGCGTTGTCGGAGCCAAGTTCAGCGACGAGCGCTTCCAGCTTGTCTTTGGAACGGGCGGCAAGTGCCACCTTGTGTCCGGCTTTGACAGCGTGCCGCGCGCAGGCTGCGCCGATACCGGACGACGCTCCGGTGATGAGGATGTTTTTGGACATATGACAGTCTCGCTCTTCTACAAATCTTGGGAGGAGGTTCTGCTATCACAACCCGCCTGAGCGCTGCGGGTTTCGCGCCTTCCAAAAGAATGATGAAGCGCAAAGAAAAAGGGCGGCACCATTGGCACCGCCCTTTCTCAATTTAATGTCGTACCGCTTAGAGCGAGTAGTACATGTCGTACTCGACCGGGTGTGGGGTCATTTCGTAGCGCTCGTTCTCTTCTTCTTTGAGAGCGATATAGGCTTCGATCTGGTCCTCGGTGAAAACACCGCCTTCCGTAAGGAACTTCATGTCCTTGCGGCAGGCATCCATGGCTTCGCGAAGCGAACCGCAGACGGTTGGGATCTTCTTGAGCACTTTTGGCGGCAGATCGTAGAGATCCTTGTCCATAGGTTCGCCCGGGTGGATCTTATTCTTGATGCCGTCGAGGCCAGCCATGAGCATCGCGGAGAACGCGAGGTATGGGTTTGCCATCGGATCGGGGAAACGCACTTCCATCCGCTTGCCCTTGGGCGAAGAGGTGTAGGGAATGCGGCAAGATGCGGAACGGTTCTTCGCGGAGTATGCGAGAAGCACGGGTGCTTCGTAGCCCGGTACAAGACGCTTGTAGCTGTTGGTGGACGGGTTGGTGAACATGTTCAGCGCTTTGGCATGTTTGATGATGCCGCCAATGTAGAACAGGCACATTTCCGACAGACCGGCATATTCATCGCCGGCGAAAAGCGGCTTGCCGTCTTTCCAGATGGACTGGTGAACGTGCATGCCGGTACCGTTGTCGCCAAAGACGGGCTTGGGCATGAAGGTCGCGGATTTGCCATAGGCGTGGGCGACGTTCTGAACAGCATATTTGTACAGCTGCACTTCGTCTGCCTTACGGGTCAGCGTGTTGAACAGCATGGAAAGTTCGTGCTGGGCCGCAGCCACCTCGTGGTGATGCTTTTCGACCTTCACATTCATCTTGCCGAGCACGGTGAGCATCTCGGAGCGGATGTCCTGTGCGGAGTCGACAGGGTTGACGGGAAAGTAGCCGCCTTTGGTGCGTGGACGGTGACCCATGTTACCGGCTTCGTAGTCGGTGTCGGTGTTCGTGGGCAGCTCGTCAGAATCCACCTCGAAGCCCGTTTTGTAGGGGCTCGACGAGAATTTCACATCGTCGAAGATGAAGAATTCAGGTTCCGGACCGAAATAGGCCGTGTCACCAAAACCACCGGAGGTGATGTAGGCTTCAGCGCGTTTTGCGGTCATGCGCGGGTCGCGGCCATAGCCTTCGCCGGTGTCCGGCTCGAGAATGTCGCAGAAGATCGCCATCGTGGAATGAGCGTAGAACGGGTCCATGTAGGTCGTCTCAAGATCCGGCATGAGAACCATGTCGGAATCGTTGATAGCCTTCCAGCCTTCGATGGAGGAACCATCGAACATCGCGCCATCGGCAAACAGATCTTCGTCCACCTGGCTGTGGTGCATGGTGACGTGCTGCATCTTGCCGCGCGGATCGGTGAAACGCAGGTCGAGATACTCAACGCTGTCGTCTTTCATCTTTTTGAGAATGTCGTTGGCAGTGGTCATTGTCGTCCCTTCTGACAATAGAAGTAGTGGAGGAAGTTTGGTTGGGAGGGCGCCGCGTTAAACGGCTTCAGCACCGGTTTCGCCGGTGCGGATACGGATTGCCTGCTCAATGGCCGACACAAAAATCTTACCGTCGCCGATGCGACCGGTTTCAGCTGCCTTGCGGATGGCTTCGATGGCATCTTCTGCCTGATCGTCATTTACGACGACCTCGATTTTCACCTTGGGCAGAAAGTCGATTACGTACTCCGCACCGCGATAAAGCTCGGTATGGCCTTTCTGGCGGCCGAAGCCTTTTGCTTCGAGCACGGTAATACCCTGCAGGCCGACGTCCTGAAGCGCTTCCTTCACCTCGTCGAGTTTGAAGGGCTTGATGATGGCTTCGATCTTTTTCACGGGTGGGCTGTCCTTATTTGCAACGGCCACGAAAATGGCCGGTGGGTGCGCGCCGCCTTCGTTTGTATCAACGGGGCTGGTGCGCTGCTGTTAACTTCCATGCAACACTTGTGCCAGTTTGCGCAATATGGACCAAAAAATCTCCACAAGAGGCGTTTTTCTTTCAGAATCGGCCCAAAGTAGCGATGGTTTTGAAGGTTGGGCCCGAAACTCGGGCGGTTTTTGCCAAAAAGCGAAGATTCCAATTATGCGGCGCAGCACTAAATCGCCCGTCAATTCGGCAAATGCCCATTATTTGAGCAACACGTCCGATTGAGCAAAGCGGGGAATTGGGATCAGGCAGGCCAGCAAAGCTGGCGCGGCCGAAGAGGCCGCCGGGCGAAGCCCGCCCCATCGGAGCGCCTTGCGCGTGAGATCAAAGAATCCAGCAAGAGCCTGCGCGCGGCGTCGCGTTCCGGCATCATTCGCTCGAATTGCATTCAGCAATTCGCAAGACGCGAATGATGGTGCGGCTGAAGGGACTCGAACCCCCACATCTCTCGATACCAGAACCTAAATCTGGCGCGTCTACCAGTTCCGCCACAGCCGCAACGTAACGGGCGGGCGATAGCAAGCCTTGGCGCGTTCCGCAACGGCTCAATTGCAGTCATTTGTTTGGAGGCACCGCGTGTCGGTTCATTATTAACCGGCACATCCTTTAACCAGTATATCGCATTTGACTCGAATGTTGCTGCGTATGCGGTATTTCTAAGGCTGCAGTGGTGATCGTATTTACATATGGCCGCTAGTTTGCGCCGAATATCTCCGCAACTCGCGGGTGAGCGGCAGTGACGACCAGCTTAGGCGGCATGGTCGGGATGAGGCGAAAGACAAAGTGTTGATGGCATCCGATACCGGTTCGCGACTGATCTCACGGGTTCATGTGGGTGGTAATGCCTTGCGCGCGCTCCGTGACGAGTGGCAGCGGCTGGAAGCACTTTCGCCAACAGCCGTTCTGTTTCAGAGCCTTTCGTGGTGCAGCACCGTTGCTGGCCGCATGGAAGATGCCGATCTTGCCGATATTCGTATTTTCACCGTTTCGCAGGATGGTGCGTTGGTGGCTTTGCTGCCGATGCGCCTGCTGCGGAAGACGGGTAGGGTGGTGCTGACAGGTCTGGCTGAACCCTTTCAGGAGTTCACCGACATGCTGCTTGATCCGCAGGTGAATGCGGAACTGGCCTACGGTTTTCTGCACGCTGACATGCTGCAGGAGAAGGCCGACTATATTCATTTGGGGCAGGTGAGAGGCGACAGCGCGTTGGCGCGGGGCTTGGCTGACCGGGTACCTGTCGCCGGTGAAGTGGATGCTGCGCCCTACGTTCAATTGTCCGACTTTAAGGACCACGCAGAATATCTGCCGACGGTTCGTGCCAAAACTCGCAAGAACATGCGCAACATGAAAAATGTGATGGAGCGCACCGCGCCGGTGACCCACGTTATAACGCAAAATACCGAAGAGACCTCGGCTCTTGTGGAGCGCACTTACGAGAACCGTGCTGCATGGCTGGAAGAGCGCGGCCTCAACTCATCCTCCTTCGATGACGAGATGTTCCTCTATATATTGCGTGATCTGGCAAAGCTCGGCGACGAGACCTTTCGCTCCATTGGCATGACGCTGAAGCATGGTGAGACGATCATCGCTGAAATGTGGGGCTTCATTCATAACGAGCGCTACTACGCTTACATGTCGAGTTGGAACGCGGAATACGCCACCAAAGGCCCGGGACGCATGCATTTGGGCACCGTTGTCGAAACGGCCTTTGGCGAAGGTGTCAAAAGCGCCGAGTTCATGATCCCCGTCGTGCCGTATAAGCAAACATGGGCCACGAACGAAGTGCAAGTGAACGACCATCTGCTGGCGATGACATTCACCGGACATCTCTATGTAAAAGCATGGGTGGATTTCGCCCGCCCGCAGATCAAGAGCCTTGCCTATAAGATGCCAGCGCCCATGCGCCGTGGCATCTGGGCGGTGGTGAACAGGCTTCGCGGCAAGCAAGACGACTAGCCGCTGGCGTTGCGGTACCTTTTACTAGGTCCGCCAACCAGCATTCCCATTGCAGGCCAGCGTTTTTTCCCCTAAACGACGCCGAACCCGAGCTGGGCCCATGCGTGAATGCGCGCGGGGGCCGTTGCAAAGCTTGTAGAAATTACCAGATAGCGCAGCGCTCGCACTTTCCAATTCGAGAAAGGTGCGCAGCTTTTGCAAAGCCACATGAAGGACACGATCCATGCAGGTCACCGAAACGCTCAATGAAGGTCTCAAGCGCGAGATCACGGTTCTCGTACCGGCCACCGATATGGTCGCCGAACGCGATGCCAAGCTGTTCGACCTGAAGGACAAGGTGAAGATCAACGGCTTCCGCCCCGGCAAGGTGCCGATGTCCCACGTCACGAAACTCTACGGCAAATCCGTCATGGGCGAGATGGTCAACGAGACCATCGACAAGCGTACCAGCGAATTGCTGAAAGAGCGTGGCGAGAAAGCGGCCCAGCAGCCCAAGATCACTATGACCGAGGACGAGGCAGAAGCCGAAGAAATCCTGTCCGGAAACAAAGACTTCGAATTCAAGGTTTCCTACGAAATCATCCCCGCCTTCGAAGTGGCCGACATGAAGGGCCTGAAAATCGAACGCCCCGTCGTTGATGTTTCCGATGAGGAAATCGACGAGCAGGTGAAGCGTATCGCTCAGAACAACGCCAGCTACTCCACCAAAAAAGGCAAGGCTGCTGACGGTGACCGCGTGACCATGGATTACCTTGGCAAGGTCGACGGCGAACCTTTCGAAGGCGGTAAAGACGAAGGCGCGAAACTCGTCATCGGCTCCGGCCAGTTCATCCCCGGCTTTGAAGAGCAGCTGACCGGCACCAAGGCTGGCGACGAAAAAGACATCAAAGTCACGTTCCCAGAAGAATATCAGGCCGCCCATCTGGCTGGCAAAGACGCTGTCTTCGAAGTGAAAATCCATGAGATTGAAGCCGCTGACGATTTGAAGATCGACGACGAGATGGCCAAGACCCTCGGCCTCGACAGCCTAGATAAGCTCAAAGAAGTCATCAAAGGCCAGATCGAAAGCCAGTACGGCACCCAGACCCGTGCCAAGGTAAAGCGTCAGCTCCTCGACCAGTTGGACGAAGCCTACACCTTCGATCTGCCGGAAGGCATGGTTGAGCAGGAGTTCAACAACATCTGGACCCAGATCACCAACGATCTACAGCAAGCTGGCAAGAGCTTCGAAGACGAAGATACGACCGAAGAAAAAGCCAAAGAAGACTATATGAAGCTCGCCAAACGCCGCGTGCGCCTTGGTCTGGTTCTGGCCGAAATCGGCGAAAAAGCTGAAGTCGAAGTGACAGAAGCAGAATTGCAGCAAGCTCTCATGCAGCAGGTTCAGCAATATCCGGGCCAGGAAAAGGAAGTCTATGAGTTCTTCCGCTCCAACCCTGATGCTGTCGGTTCCATGCGCGCGCCAATCTTTGAAGAGAAGGTTGTCGACCATATTCTGGAGTCAGCTGACGTGACCGATAAAACCGTCACAAAAGAAGAACTGATGGAAGACGACGAACTGCCAGTCTAAACTTCGGCAAATCAAACAATAAAAAGGCCCGCATCGTGCAAACGATGCGGGCCTTTTTGCTTTGGGTCCGGTGCATTCAGCCGCGACGGTTCGGCGGCTCCAACGCTTCGGAAGCAATCCGGTGTTCACGCCGAAGCTGATCCTCCATAGCCTTCATACCGATCAGCGTGATCGAATAGCGTCGCAGGTTTTTCGTCACACGCCGTTTCACGTCTTCGAGTTTGTGACCAGATTCTGAAAAGTTCATAGTTTGGCTCCCTCAAGCGTTTGGTCTGTTGTGTTGGACCAACCGAATGTCCGCAAAATCGTTCCACATTTGTGGGGTCGCCAGTTTCAAACGCTGCTGCGTGAGAATTCACACTGCGGCGGGTGCCGGGTTTTGGAACACTATCGCCATACGCGGTCATACCCGTTGCGAAATCTCAGATGTGGCTGCGAAGCAACAGACGTTTAACGAGGCTTCCCCTAGAGTGTTGCAAGGGGAATTGGCCGTTTTTCAAACACAAACGACTTCCAAAGCCGTTTGTGCGGCCATGCACCTGCATACAACCGCAAGAATCACGCTTCGGAAGCCCGAAATTGCGTGAAACAGGGAATTTTACAACACATGGACGCCAAGACCTTCGATAAAAGTAAAATGCCAAGCCGTCATGTGACGAAAGGGCCTCAGCGCGCGCCGCACCGGTCTTACCTCTATGCGATGGGGCTGACCGAGCAGCAGATCGACCAGCCGCTCGTCGGCGTTGCCACCTGCTGGAACGAAGCTGCCCCTTGCAACATCTCGCTCATGCGCCAGGCGCAGAGTGTAAAAAAAGGCGTTGCTGCAGCAAACGGCACCCCACGCGAATTTACTACCATCACCGTGACCGACGGTATCGCCATGGGCCACCAAGGTATGAAGGCGTCGCTGGTTTCTCGCGATGTCATCGCCGACACCGTGGAACTCACCATGCGCGGCCATTGCTACGACGCTCTGGTTGGCCTTGCCGGTTGCGACAAATCTCTTCCGGGCATGATGATGTCCATGGTGCGCCTCAACGTGCCGTCCGTCTTCCTTTATGGCGGGTCTATCCTGCCGGGGAATTTCCGTGGCCAGCCCGTCACCGTGCAAGACGTGTTCGAAGCCGTTGGCCAGCATTCCGTTGGCAACATGACCGACGAAGACCTTCATGAACTCGAGCAGGTCGCTTGCCCGTCTGCCGGTGCATGTGGCGCCCAGTTCACCGCCAACACCATGGCGACCGTTTCCGAAGCCATCGGCCTTGCGCTGCCATATTCTGCTGGCGCTCCGGCTCCTTACGAGATGCGTGACCGTTTCTGCACCGCCGCCGGCGAGAAGGTCATGGAGCTTTTGGCCCGCAACATCCGCCCACGTGACATCGTGACGAAGGAAGCGCTTGAAAATGCCGCAACCGTGGTTGCCGCATCTGGTGGTTCCACCAACGCGGCACTCCACCTGCCAGCCATCGCCAACGAAATCGGCATCGACTTCGATCTGTTCGACGTCGCCGAAATCTTCAAGCGTACCCCATACATCGCCGATCTGAAGCCGGGTGGAAAATACGTCGCCAAGGACATGTTCGAGGTCGGCGGCATTCCGCTGCTTATGAAAACGCTGCTCGACGGCGGATTCCTTCACGGCGAGTGCATGACCGTATCCGGCCGCACCATCGGTGAGAACATGGACTACGTGAAATGGAACGCGGACCAAGACGTCGTCTATCCCGTGTCCAACCCGATCACGCCCACCGGCGGTGTCGTCGGCCTGCGCGGCAACCTCGCACCTGAAGGCGCGATTGTGAAAGTGGCCGGTATGGCCAACCAGACCTTCACCGGTCCGGCCCGCTGTTTCGACTGCGAAGAAGATGCGTTTGAAGCCGTGTCTGCCGGCAATTTCAAAGAAGGCGAAGTGCTGGTCATCCGCTACGAAGGACCCAAAGGCGGCCCGGGCATGCGCGAGATGTTGTCGACAACTGCAGCTCTCTACGGCCAAGGCATGGGTGACAAAGTCGCTCTCATCACAGATGGCCGCTTCTCCGGCGCAACGCGCGGTTTCTGCATCGGCCATGTTGGTCCGGAAGCTGCCGTCGGCGGCCCGATCGGTTTGTTGAAAGATGGCGATATCATCGAACTCGACGCAGTCGAAGGCACGATGAACGTGCAGGTGAGCGACGAAGATATGGAAGCGCGCCGTGCCGAATGGCAGCCGCGCGAGACCGACTACACTTCCGGCGCAATTTGGAAATATGCTCAGACTGTTGGCACCGCCCTGTACGGTGCCGTCACCCATCCAGGCGGAAAGGCCGAAAAGAACTGCTATGGCGACGTTTAACGCTTTTTCTTCAATAGTTTTCTCAGCAGTGATCCTAGCGGTCACTGCCACGGCCTCACACGCCTTCGATCCATCGAAGACGTTCAAGGCCGGTGAGGAACCGCGCGAGATTTTGCGTTACGGCTTCAAGGCGCTGAAGGACAACCGCATCGAAGATGCGATGGGTGCCTTCCGCTTTGGGGCAGAACAGAACGACGTTATGGCCCAGTGGAAACTGGCCCGCATGATGCAAAACGGCGATCAAGGCGTCCGTAATCACGCTGATGCCGTGATGCTGTTCAGAAAAATTGCCAACCGCCACGGCGACCAGATGCCACCGGCGCGTGAGATGGTTTACGTTTCCGGAGCATTGGTCACTCTGGGCCTTTACGCGCTTCATGGCGTTGAAGGTTCCGGCATGAGTCGCAATCCGCGCACGGCTGAAAGCTATTTCTACCGCGCCGCCGCCCTCTATCATGACCCCGAAGCGCAGTATCAGCTGGGTTCTTTGTATCGCGGCGAGGTTTTGGGCGAAGCCAGCCCGCGAAGTGCTGCGCGTTGGTTGAGCCTGTCCGCACGCAAGGGTCATCCTTGGGCGCAGGCGGAACTGGGCCAAATGCTCATCGATGGTGAAGGCCTGCGCAGCAGCCCGGTTCGTGGCCTCGTTATGCTGGCCCGTTCCATTGATACGCTTGGCACCTTGGACCCTGTCGTGACCGCTATAAACAAGAACGCTTGGGCTGCAGCCAGTGAGTCGGATCGCAAGTCTGCCGACACCGTGCTGGCCGCTACGCGCCTTAACGGCCCATCGCCCTATGCCTCGCGCCGCCTTGTGCGCTCCATGGGTTTCCCAAGGGTTGCTGGCCAATAAAGGCTTGGCAGGCACCTAAGCCCAGCCAGATAGCGCCACCCCAAGTGCAGCGCAGATTGCCAACACCAGCAAAACGCTGCGGTGCAGTTTCAGCAGCAACACAGCCGCCACCGCCGCTATTGCGCCCACGCGCCAGTCGAATGTTTCGAGCGCAGGTCGCGGCACGCGCAACCAACCTTCAGCAGGGCTAACCGTGGCGAAGAAAACGTGGATCGCAAACCACATAGACAGACTGCCGATCACACCCACCACCGCTGCTGTGACGCCGGAAAGCGCAGCCCGCAGCCCGCTGCGCGATGACAGCCATTCCACATATGGCGCTCCGACGAATATCCATGCAAAGCAAGGAATGAAGGTCGCCCAAAGCGTGATTGCAGCGCCATAGAGCGCCCACGTGATATTTGAACCATCCGGTGCGGCACGTTCGGCGGCGAGGGTGCCGACGAATTCGGTGACCAGTATCAGCGGCCCCGGCGTGGTTTCCGCCAACCCCAATCCGTCCACCATCTCCGCCGTCGTCAGCCAGCCGAATGTCGTGACCGCCTCTTGCGTCATATAGGCCAGCACCGCGTAAGCGCCGCCAAAGGTGACGGTGGCGAGCAATGAGAAAAAGCGCGCCAGATCGCCGAACACTTGCGGCGCAAACAGCGAAACTGCGGCCACTGGAATGAGCCAGATCGACAGCCAGATCGCAGCCGTTCGTATCGTGTCGCTGGTGGCCACACGAATTTCGACAGATGGTTCCGCCGCATCGTTCCGCCCGTACCACCAGCCCGCAAGCGCGGCGGCCACAATGACAAGCGGGTAGGGCGCGCCAAACAGGAAAAGCGCGATAAATGCAGCAAGCGCCAACCATCGGTGAAAATTGCTCACCAATGCCCGTTTAGCGACCCTTAAAAGCGCCTCGATGACGATCACCAGAACGGCAGCCTTGATGCCGAGGAACAGCGCCGCCGTGAATGGCAGTTGGCCATAGGCTCCGTAAAGCAAGGCGAGCACTGCTATAAGGATTGCACCAGGCAAAACGAACAGCCCGCCAGCGAGCAACCCACCTTTCACGCCATTGGTTTTCCAGCCGCAATAGGTTGCCAACTGCATGGCTTCGGGTCCGGGCAACAACATGCAAAAAGAGAGGGCGGCCAGATAGCTTTTCTCCGACATCCACCCGCGCAGTTCCACCACCTCGCGGTGCATGAGTGCGATTTGGGCTGCGGGGCCACCAAAGGACAGAAATCCTATCTTCGCCCAGACCGGCAATTCCTCGCGTAGGGTAGGGACAGTCACGAGGTGTGGCCTTCGTCAAAACCATCACGGGCCCAACGGTAAAGCGCATCATAAAGCGGCATGGCGGCATCCAATTGTGCACCATCATCACGATACATCCGCGACAGCCCCACCGACATTGCCAACAACCCGGCGGCTTGTGGCGAGGTCTTGTGACTGTCCGTATCGGCAGCGCGTATGACAGTGGAAAGACGATCCAACGCCTCGGTGCGAAGGCCGAATGTATCGAGCATCGCATCGAAACTGCAGCGATCACCCTCATGGGCGAAGCCAAGACCCTCTACGTCAAACGGCGTTGCACCGAATTTCTCAGCAACCAATTCGACATCTGACGGCGGCACATAAAGGAACCGCGCATCACGATCTACGAAGCGGCGGATTAGCCAGGGGCAGGCGATGCGGTCGATTTTAGGGCGGTGTCTTGTCACCCATAAAGTGCCGTTGCCATCAGGAGATGACGGAATTACAGCGTTGGGAACCAACGACAGGGGTGCGTCACGCCATGCGAAATGACCGCCTTCCAGCACTTCACATTCAAGCCCTTCAGCACGAAGAAGCGCCGCGACGCCTTGCGAAATTTTGCGCCCCTTCTGGCAATAGACGACCGACCGGCGACCATTGAGAAAAGCAGCGAGCGATGCCGTATCGGTGTGGGCAAACCGAACAGCGGTCGGCACCACCTGCGGGTCTTCGGCAAAGTCATCATCGATACGGATATCCACGATAATCGGGCAATCCGGCAGGCCGATGAGGCGGGAAAGTTGGGTGGATGAAATTTCGGCAAAAGCGGTCATGGGGCATCCTTGGCTCGTTCGCACCATATGGACAGGTTTGGCGAACGGTTCACGCTATCAGCGCAAACGGGCGGGTTGGGATGCGGGCTTTCGACTTGCGTCTCACGGGGTGCCTGCCGACCCCATGACGATGTTGTGTCAGCAGCGGGCCCACAGATCAACTGGAGATTGACCGAGGCCCGCTGGATGCTTGTCTATTGTCCGAAGCGTCCCCTTAGGAGAAGCGCCCCGCCGCATGGGCCAGCATGGTGTAAACCTTGCCGGTGTCGGACGTGAGATAGGTCTGCGTCATGATGTTGTCGCGGTCGTTGCGGGCAACGTCTGCAATCAACCGCTCGAAATCATCGACATACCGGTCCACCGATGTGCGGAAACCTTCATCGCGCCCGTATTTGTCGCTGATTTCATCAAATGTGCGCTGGCCTTTCGATGTGTAGATCGAACGGTCGAACACGTTGCGGTCACCGCGCTGGTAGCGGTCCCAGATGGAAACTGCCGTGTCGTGCTCGATGGCCTGCGCGATGTCTTGCGACAAGCCAGAGAGTGAAACACCCTGCTTGACCTTAGGTGCTGCAGGCTCATCGTCCTGCGAGGCGCGGCGCAGCAGGTCCGACACCCATCCACCGCTGCTGTCTTCCACCTGTGGCGCTGGTGCGCGTTCAGGAATGGCGACATCGAAGTCCAGCGCACCGCGCAAACTTGGTGCTTCCGCAACCGGCTGTGGTGCAACCGATACAGGAGCAGGCTGCGGTGCACGCTGGCGCGGCATTGGTGCAGGCTCACGAACTTCAGCAACCGGTTCCGGCTGTGGGGCGGGTCTCGGTGATGGCGGCGCAACAGGTGTTGGCGCAATCGCTTGGGCAGCTACCGGGGCCGCAACAGGGGCAGGTGGTGCCACCGGCGCTGGTGCGGGTTGCGCCACACGCTGCGTTTCAACATTGGAAGGTGAAGCATCCTGAAGGCGCGCGTTGCGCCCAACGATGTCGTTGAGGTCTTTCAGCGCCTTGATCTGATCGGACACCACGCGGCGCATGGCCGTCGTGCTTTCCTTCGTTTCTTCCGGCAGGTCGATCACCGATTTCCTAAGATCATCACGAGTGCTGGCAAGGTCTGCGCGCAAGGCTTGCGCTGCTTCACGCATTTCCTGCGTGGCGGATGCGAACCGCTCCGTGGCATCGTTAGCTGCAAGGCCAACGTTCTCGGCCAAGCCGCGTGTCAGCTCGGTGGCACGGCCTTCGGCGTTCATAACAGCCTGCGCCATGATACCGTTGAAGCTGTCCATCAACTGACGCAGATCTTCCGATTTCGACACAAGGCCGCTGGTGAGCGTTTCGATAGCGTCGCGACGATCATCAAGGCTGACGGCGATATTGGACTGCGTCTGGTCGAGCAGGCGTGATACAGAATCGAGCGAGCGGCCCTGTTGCTCGAAGCGTTCTGCGATCTCTGAAATCTCCACCAGAACCGTCGATGAGATGTCCTTGAGACCGAGGTAATTCGTCTCGATAGTTTCTGTCGATTTACCCAGATCGGCGGAGGCTTGATCCACCGCGCGGCGGAAGCCCTGCGTGGTGCCGGACAGCATTTGCTGCGCGCCGGTCAGGCGTTCGTCTGCGCTGGTGATGACCTCTGACAGTTCACCGGTTGAGCCATCAAGGCGTGCCAGAAGCGCGCCAATGTCGTTGCGCAAGCGGTCGTTGGTGGACGACAACGCTTCCATGGTTTCGGTCGATTTCGCGGTGATTGTGTTCACCAGTGCAGCGTTTTCCGCCTGCACCCGTTCGCTCACTTCGCGCGTCACGTCGCCGATTTTCTGCGTCACTTGTTCGCCGGTGGCGATGAGCTGTCCGCTCTGGTTCTCAACGACTTCGCTCAATCCCTGTGAGGAGCGGGCGAGTTTGCCGATGAGGTCCGTTGTGCGGTCTTCCAGTGCCACGTAGCGGGCCGACAGGTCTTCTGCAGCGGCCTGCGCGGAACCTTCCATGCGCTCGTTGGAAGCAATGAGAGCGGTTTCCAATTTGGCGGCGGCAGCATCGGCTGCGGCTTTCAAAGCGTCAGATGTCACCACAAGGCGCTCCGACAGGCTGGTTGCGATGTCGTCTGTGCGGTTGGCCAGAATTTCGGCAACCTTCTGCCCTTCGCCCTGGAAGTTCTGCAGCATGGGCAGCGTGTCGCGGGTGAGAAGCTGCGAGAGCTCGCGGGAGCGGGCGGCCAGCGTTGTGTTGAGTTCTGCCGTGCGCTGGGCAAGCGACATGGACACTTGTTCGCTGCGGGCATCCAGCGCTGCATCTGCAGCAGCAACCTGCGCGATCATGGTGCCTTCAAGCGACTCCACCGCCGCGCGCAACTGGCGCTCGGCCCGTTCGGCTTCTGCGACAAGGGCTTCGGTGACGCCGTTCATGTTTACGTCGAGCGCACCGGCAAGGTCTGCCGCTTTCTGGGTGAGCGTATCGTTCACCCGCGTTGCAGCTTCCTCAAGCGACGCGCCAATGGCGTCGGTGCGGGTGCCAAGGGTGAGGGCCAACACTTCGGCCTGTTCCTCGAATGTATCCTTCAGGATTGTTGTGTGTTCGGTCAGAGCACGGCTGGCTGCATCTGCGCCGCCGGACAGGGTTTGATCTAGAGCCGCAGTGCGTTCGGCCAAGATACGTTCGGCGGCATCGGCACCACCGGAGATCGTCGCGCTGAGCTCTGCCGTGCGCTGGGCAAGCATCTGGTCTGCAACGCTGACATCTTCGACGAGAGTTTTTTGCAGCGCATCAACCTGGCCCTGCAAAAGCTCGTTAGCCTTCTCGGCACCGCCACTGATGGCGTTCTGTGCTTCCGCAACACGACGACCAAGCACCGTGTTGGCAAGACCAAGCTGCTCTTCTACGCCGCTGCGCAGTTCGTCCGTGCGTTCAGCCAGAATGCGGGCAGCCTCCGTGGACTGTGACCCAAGCACATCCTTGGCCTCTTCGATGCGCGACCCGATGGCGAATTCCGCTGTACCGATCTGCTCTTCGAAAGTGGCCTTGAGTGCCTGCGTGCGCTCTTCCAGAATGCGCGCTGCATTTGCAGCGCCACCGGTAAGCGTTTCGTCGATCTGGTCAATACGAGCGCCAAGCGCGATATCGACGCCTCCCAGCTGCTCGTCGAAGCTGTCTTTCAACGATCCGGCGCGCTGTTCCAGTATCCGGTCTGCGGCCGCTGTGCCTTCGGCCAGCGTCCTGTCGATTTCGCCCATACGTGCGGACACGCGGGCTTCGATATCTTCGATACGGGCGGCGAGGCGGGTGTCGATCTGCTCGGTTTGCGCGCTGGCGACGTTTGCAAGCTCTGCCGTGCGGTTCGCCAGTTTCTCCTCGACTTCGGACAGGCGGCTTGCTGCTGCCAAATCGAAGTCCATAGTGCGGCCTGCAATGGCATCGTCCAGTTCAGCGATGCGAGCGCGCGCGGCTTCTTCAAAACCAACTGCGTGTTGGCCGAGGCGTTCGGAGACGGAGGCCATTTCTGCCTGACTCATATCGGCAAACGATGCGACCTGACCGGCGATACCATCGCGGATTTCCGTCAAACGGGTGGCACTCATGGATGCGAAAGCATTGACCTTCTCATCAAGGCGGCGATCCACATCTTCAATACGTCCGGCAGTTTCATCTGCAAAGGACAACACGCGTTGCGCCAGTTTGGCGTCAATCGTGTCCACATGCTCGGAAACATTCTGATTGATCTGCTCTACACGGGCAGCAAGCGACATGGAGAGTTCCAGCGCCTTGGAGTCCAACTGCTCCTGCGTATCGGAAAGAGCTTGGCCGATTTCACCTGCCAGCTGTCTACGACCGTTATCGAACACCGCGGCAGCCTCGCTGGTGCGCTGCTCAAGTGCGTTGGAAAGTTCAACGCTGCGCTGGCCAAGGCTATCAACCAACGCTGTGCCTCGGGTGTTCAGGCGTTCATCAAGGGCAGCAAACTGGCTTTCGAGTTTTTCAGTAACATCGCCCGTCAGGAAGCTGACGCGGTCGGTCATGTCTTTGGTGCGAATTTCCATCTCGGCAACCGTTGCGGTGCCGCTGGACGTAATACTGTCCACAAGACCCGCAGCGCTGTCGCCGATACGCTGAACCAGTTCTTCGGACTTCGTTGTCAATAGTTCGTTCAAATTTTCGCTTACAAATCCAAGGCTTGCCTGAACATCTTCAACTGAATTAACAGTGCTTGTTCCCGCAGACATAAGCTTTGCGATCACGCTTTCGCTGGCGCTGGTCAAACGGCCCGACATTTCTTCGGCGCGGCCATCCAGTTCGGAAATCATGTTTTGCGACACGAAACCAAGGGACGCTTGCACGTTCTCCATCGTTTCGGTGGCGCGTGATGCGGACCCATCCAACTGGCGCACGATGCCGTGGCCGAGCTGTTCGATGTTGGTGCCGATTTCACTGCCAGCAGTGCCCAACTGTTCCAGCAGTGCGATGCCGGAATCGGACAGCGATACGCGCATGCTTTCGTTGGAAGCGGCCAAGGACGCGGCAAATTCCTGCTGGGTGGCCGATACTGTGTCGGCAATCTGGCGGGCCGAATTCGTCAAATCTTCCTGCAGCACTTCGCTTGCACCGGCTATGGAAGAGCGCACGCGCTCTGTATGGGAGACGATGGCTTCACGTTCGGACGCAAGCTCTTGGACAAGACCGCGCATGCGCAACTCGTTGTCGGAATAGGAGCCTTCCAGCGTTGCAACTTCACTGTGCACCAGCGTTTCAAGTTCACCAGCACGCTGCATGGCGCGCTCGATACCTTCGGTCAGCGATACAACTTCGCCGCGCACGGCTTGGCCGACGGTGCGGATTGCGTTGGCGGACTCTGTTTCCGGCTCGATCAAGCGATAGGCTGCTTCCGTCATGGAACGGGCTGCGAGTTTCAACTCGGCAGAGCGGCGCAGCATCAGGGCATAGGCCCAGATGAAGAGCAGCGGCACGAGAACGGCACCAGCGAGATAAACAAGCTCAGGCCGTGTCACGATGCTGGCCCATGAACGCGGGTCGAATATCTCTTCGCCCAACTGCTGAAAGCCTGCCCACAAAGAAGCGCCGATCCAGAGGATCGACAGCAGCGTGGCGAACCAGAACGGGCTGGATGAGGGTTTTTTGGCCAAGGCTGCACGCAGGCGGGCGGTTCCGGCGCGGGTGTCGTCGTTGGCGGGGCGGTTACGCGGAGAAACAACGCTGCGTTGCTGTTGCTGTGCAGGCTCCGGTTCGGATGTCTGCTGATAAGGATCCGCTTCGTCGTCTGCAGCAATCGCGTTGAAGTCGATTTTCAGCGCATCTTCCACTGCATCCAGCGCATCGCGCTCGGTCGCGTTTCCGGAAGGGGTGCCGGACTTCACAGATGGTTTCGCCGATTTTGCCATAACGCAGTCAACCTCACTCACCGGCGGTGCACCCGTTGTCGGACGCATCGCCTTAATACAAAAGCGCTGCGCATTCCCGCGCAGGCCAGTAGTTTCGGGGCGGATGATAGAGAAATGGCCGGTTTACAGGCGCATTTCGGTTGTTGGCAGCCGTCCCGCCGCACGCCTTTAATAGGGTGCACAACGCCCGAATGGTACAGGAATCATGGTTGCCCACCGGGCAATTCGTTAAGTTTGGTTAACGTTTGAGGCCGTTTTTGCGTTTTGGGCGCAACATATGTGTCACGCGGACGGTGTGAAAATTCACCATACCAAAAATTTCCCGCCGTGTTTAACGACCCGTCAATGTAACCGGCGTGAATTGAAACATAACCGGTGCGTGTTGTACCGGACCACGGTTTCAAGGATACCAAAAATGCCCCGCGCTGCTTTTTCATCTGCCCATGCCTATGTCGCTACCCGTGCCGAAGGTCCGGCAGTCGCTCATCGCGCAAATAAGGGCGGCGCAGAACAGCGTAGTGATGCGCCGGTGGATATGGTCCATCTGGCACGCCAATCATTGGGCAACCGCTCCTTGGAAGTCGAAATTCTTGCGCTGTTCCGCGCCCAGTCCGATCTTTATCTGGAGCGCATTCGGCATGCGGCCGACGATAAAGCGCGTTCGATGGCCGCCCACACCTTGCGTGGCTCCGCGTTGGGCATCGGTGCCTGGCAGTTGGCGGAAGAGGCCGCTGTCTTGGAAAAACACCCCGACCGCACCGCGCTGATCGATGGCTTTGCTGATACACTGGACCAGACCAACCGCTTCATCGGTGCGCTCATTGATATGTAGTCATATTGGCTGCGCGTCACTGTCAGCTTGACTTGACGCATCGGCGGGTTACACCGCCAATCAATACAAGTTGCAGCACTCGGAGCCGTTGTCATGGCCAAAGTCACCTATATTACCCACGACGGCACGAAGTTCGAAGTCGACGCTGAAAACGGCTCCACCGTCATGGAAAATGCCATCCGCAACGCAGTGCCCGGCATCGAAGCCGAGTGCGGCGGCGCATGCGCCTGCGCGACCTGCCACGTCTATGTCGATGAAGCATGGACCGAGAAGGCCGGTGCACCGGAAGCCATGGAAGAAGACATGTTGGACTTCGCCTACGATGTGCAGCCCAATTCCCGCCTATCGTGCCAGGTTAAAGTGCGTGACGAGTTGGACGGCCTGATCGTTCGGGTGCCTGAACGCCAAGCCTAAGCGTCTAAGCGAACGAATTTGCCACGTTGCCCCGCCTCGCGGGGAATTCCATTCCTTGTGGAGCACACCACTCATCCGCATATGAGCGGAAACGGACGAGTGCGTCCGATAAACTGATTTCTGGAAGCTGATTCATGTCCGATACCATCGCAGAAACTGACGTCGTCATCGTAGGCGCTGGGCCGGTTGGCTTGTTCGCTGTTTTCGAACTCGGCCTGTTGGACCTGAAATGCCACCTGATCGATATTCTGGATCGCCCGGGCGGCCAGTGCGCTGAGCTTTATCCCGAAAAACCGATCTACGACATTCCGGCATGGCCGGAGATTTCAGGCCAAGGTCTTACCGACCGTTTGATGGAGCAGATCCAGCCATTCGGCCCTGAGTTCCACTTCAACCGCATGGTTGCAGGTCTCGAAAAGCAGGATGATGGCTCGTTCATCGTCACAACCGACGAAGATGAGAAGATCGCCTGCAAGGTCGTTGTGATCGCTGCCGGTGGCGGCTCATTCCAGCCCAAGCGTCCGCCTGTGCCGGGTATCGAAGAATATGAAGACACATCGGTCTTTTATTCCGTGCGCCGCATGGAAGAGTTCCGCGATGAAGACATTCTCATCGTGGGTGGTGGAGACTCGGCACTCGACTGGACGCTGAACCTGCACCCAATCGCAAAATCGGTCACTTTGCTGCACCGCCGCGATGCTTTCCGTGCAGCGCCCGATAGCGTGAACAAAATGCGCGCCAAGGTAGAGGCCGGTGAAATGGCGATGCACCTCGGTCAGGTCACCGGTCTGAACGGTGAAAACGGTCAGGTCACTTCGGCTACGGTCAAAACCTCCGAAGGCGATATGATCGACGTGCCGTGCACCCGCGTGCTGCCGTTTTTCGGCCTCACCATGAAGCTCGGTCCGATTGCAGATTGGGGCTTGAACCTCGACCAGAACCTCATTCCCGTGGACACCGAAAAATTCGCCACGAGCGAAGAGGGCATTTTTGCGATCGGCGACATCAACACCTATCCCGGCAAGTTGAAGCTCATCCTGTCCGGTTTCCATGAAGCCGCGCTAATGGCCCACGCCGCCAAAAAACACATCGCGCCCGACGAGCGTATCGTGTTCCAGTACACAACGTCGTCGACCAGCCTGCAAAAGAAGCTGGGCGTATAAAATCACGCGAGCGACACGCGATTACCGCTGTGTCGCTCGATGGTTCCTGCAAGGTCCATCTCAAGCAGCAACATCTGCACCGCACCAGCGGGCAGGTCCGTATGGCGGATGAGATCGTCTATATCGACAGGCGCGTGGGATAAGGAGCGTTGCAATTTCTCTCTGTCACTTTGATTTAGATTGTCTTCGTAACCATCTGTTTCATAGTCACTATCGTTCAGAGAATAAGACAGCTGACCTTGCGCATCGGTCAGTGGCTGCAATGCCGCAACCACATCCGCACCATTGCGCGCCAGCTCAGCGCCTTGACGGATAAGGTGGTTCGTACCCTCACTGCGCGGGTCCAACGGTGAGCCGGGAACGGCGAAAACCTGTCGCCCCATTTCATTCGCCAACCGTGCGGAGATAAGCGAACCGGAACGCTTCGCCGCTTCCACCACAACCAGCCCCATCGCCATACCGGCCACGATGCGGTTGCGGCGGGGAAAGTCCTGCGCGCGGGGTTTGAAGCCCAACGGCATTTCGGAAATCGCCGCACCACCAGTAGCAAGAATGGCGTCCAGCAACGGCCCGTTTTCAGGCGGATAAAGGTGGTCAACGCCGCCTGCGAACACAGCCACCGTGCCCGTCTCAATACTTGCTTTGTGAGCGGCAGAATCAACGCCACGGGCCAAACCGGAAACGATGAGGTAGTCCGACGAACCGATATCTCGTGCGAATTGGGCGGTGAGTTTCAGCCCCGCCACCGAGGCATTGCGCGACCCAACGATGGCCACAGCATCGCGGCCCAACGCAGTTCTGTCACCTCGTATTGCCAACACCGGCGGTGGCCTGTCGCCAAAGCGCAGGGCAGGCGGGTAATCTGGCTCACCAAGGCACACGAAATCTCCGCCACCTCTTGTGAGCGCATCCATCTCGCGCTTTGCGATATCGGCATCAGCAACTTTGATCGCTTTCGCGCCAGCCTTTGCTGCCAAATCGGGCAGGGCGTTCAACGCCTCACTCGCCGTCCCGAAACGGCGGATCAGATCAATGAACGTTGCAGGCCCGACGCGCGGGGTGCGAATGAGGCGCAGCCATGCCAGCTTTTGCTCGTCTGCAAGCCGGATCCCAGCGGTAGGCGCAAGCGCATCGCTCATGCCGGTTCGTCGGTTTTCTTGGCGCCGATCTTAGGCTCGCGATGGTTCGTCAGCCGGTCGATGTTCGCCCGATGCCGCCAGAAAATCAGCGCAGACATGACGAGAAATAGCCCTGTCACCGCAGGGGCGATTGCGGGGGAACTCCATAGCGCAATCGGCACGGCAACTGCGGCCAATAGAGCGGCCAGCGAGGAGTATTTACTCGCATAGGCAGTCGCCAGCCAAACCACAGCGAAGACCACCACGCCCCACCACGAAAAGCCTGCCAAAACGCCCAGATAAGTGGCGACACCTTTACCGCCTTTGCCTTTTAGCCACACGGGGTAGAGGTGACCGAGGAACGCCCCCAGACCTGCTAAAACCGCAAGCGTCGGTTCTCCGCCGCCGAGCGACAGGAACGTCATGACGGGCACAAACCCCTTCATAACGTCGAACAGCAGCGTGGTAAGCGCCAAGCCCTTGCGGCCCGTCCGCAGCACATTGGTTGCGCCGATATTGCCGGAACCGATGGAGCGAACATCGCCCGCGCCGCCGATCTTCGCCACCAGCAGACCGAAGGGAATGGAACCTGAGAGGTAGCCCATCAGGAACGCAAAAATGAAGATGGTCAGAGACATCAGCGGCCAGTTCTTTCGTTGATAACGAAGTTAGTCCTCTTGAGAAAAGACCGTGCGGCCAGCGACAACCGTTTTCAAGACCCGTCCTTGCAACAACGCATCTTGGAACGGCGTGTTGCGCGAGCGAGAGCGCAATTTGGTGTCGTCCAGCTTCCAAGGCGCATCGGGGTCGAAGATCACGAAATCTGCACGCGCACCTTTCGTGATACGTCCACACTTTCGGCCAAGGCGACGAGCAGGTGCGAGGCTGAGGCATTTGAGAACGCGCATCAGCGGAATGTCGTCGCTGTGGTGCAGGCGCAGTGCTGCAGCCAATAAGCTTTCAAGGCCCACGGCACCGTCGGCAGCTTCTGAAAACGGCAGGCGTTTTGTATCGACATCCTGCGGATCATGGTTCGACACGATCATGTCCAGAGCCCCGGAGCGGATACCCTCCACCATGGCAAGACGATCGTCGACCGAACGCAACGGTGGCGAGACTTTGAAGAAGGTGCGGTAGGGACCGATATCGAGTTCAGACAAGCAAAGATTGGCGACAGCCACACCGCCCGTTACGTCTCGTCCTGCATCTTTCGCGCGGGCCAGCACTTCCACCGATTCTGCCGTAGACAGGCAAGAGGCGTGATATTTCGCCCCCGTCATTGCCACCAACCGCATGTCGCGTTCCAGCGGGATGATCTCGGCCTCGCGTGGAATGCCCGACAGCCCCATGCGGGTGGCGTTGATGCCTGCGTTCATGACGCCGCTGCCCAGATGTGGATCGCGGTGGCTGGCCATCACAAGCGCGCCGATGTCAGCGGAATATGTTAGAGCGCGGCGCATCATCTGCGAGTTGGCGATGGTCTTTCGGCCATCGGTGAAGGCAACAGCACCGGCGTCTTTCAGCAAGCCCATCTCGGTCATCATCTCGCCGTTTTGCCCTTTGGAAAGCGCAGCAGCGGGCAGAATGCGGACGGGGGATTTTGCGCTGGCCGTGGCGCGAACAAAGTCCACTAGCGATACATCGTCTATCACCGGGTCGGTGTCCGGCATCATCACCATGGTCGTCACGCCACCGGCGGCTGCGGCACGGCCAGCGGTCTTGATGGTTTCGCGATGTTCGCCGCCGGGTTCCCCGATGAACACGCGGGCGTCGACCAGGCCGGGTGCGAGAACGGCGCCCTGACAATCGACGATCCCTTTGCCGTCAGCGAATTCGTCGCGCGACAAGCCTTTGCCGATAGCGGTAATCTTGCCTTTTTCGGCCAGCACATCGCCATGGATATCCAGACCCGTTTCCGGGTCCATGATGCGTGCGTTGATGAACAGGCGGCGGCGGGGTGGAGACTGTTTCATTGTGCGTCTCCTTCACGGGCTTGCGCCAACATTTCCATCACCGCCATTCGAACGGCCACACCCATTTCCACCTGTTCGACAATCACGCTTTGCACGCCGTCGGCGATGGTGGATGCGATTTCCACACCACGGTTCATCGGACCGGGGTGCATGACGATGGCGTTCTTCTTCGCCAGTTTCACGCGCTTCTCGGTAAGACCGAAATAGCGGTAGAATTCGCGGGCGGACGGGATGAAGGCACCGGCCATACGTTCGGTCTGCAATCGCAGCATCATCACCACATCGCAGCCAGGCAGGCCGTCTTCCATAGATCGGAAGACCGTTACGCCAAGGTCCGCAATCGAACTGGGGCAAAGCGTCGAAGGCCCGATGACCCGCACCTGAGCGCCCAGCGCGTTGAGTAGGTGGATGTTGGATCGCGCCACCCGCGAATGGGCGATGTCGCCGCAAATCGCCACGACAAGCCCTTCGATAGAGCCTTTGTGGCGGCGGATCGTCAGCGCATCCAGCAGCGCCTGTGTCGGGTGTTCGTGTGCGCCATCGCCCGCGTTGATGACCGCACAGCCGACCTTTTGCGCCAGCAAGGCCGCTGCACCGGCTGCGC
Source organism: Ahrensia sp. R2A130 (assembly GCF_000179775.1). GTDB lineage: Bacteria > Pseudomonadota > Alphaproteobacteria > Rhizobiales > Rhizobiaceae > Pseudahrensia. Next base: position 361,018 of record NZ_AEEB01000003.1, on the reverse strand, counting down.
TGTGGCGCATGACCAGCAGATCGGGGTTCATGGCGTTCAGGGTGGCGGCTGTGTCGAGCAGCGTTTCGCCTTTTTTTACAGACGACGTCGCCACCGCCATGTTGATCACATCCATGCCCAACCGCTTGCCCGCAATCTCGAAGGACGAGCTGGTGCGGGTAGAGTTTTCGTAGAACAGGTTGATCAGCGTGCGGCCCGCCAGCGTAGCGCGGCTTTTATCGGTGCGCTTGGAAACGTCCACCATCTCATCAGCGCGGTCCAGCAGCGCCACAAGATCCGCAGGCGATACGCCTTCGATGCCTAAAAGATGCCTCAGGCCGAAGCCGGGCAGGCGAAATGCCGGCGCGTCCAATTCTGAGCGCGGCTGCTGTGAAGAATGATTTGTCATTAAAGGTGGGTGATAGGCGCGAGGGTTCGCCCACGCAACCGGTATGGTGTTGTTTCCCACACTGCCGTTAACGCCGCGCCGTGTTATGAGAGCTGCACATGGTGAATCGGCAAAGTGGACGCAACCTTGGCAAACGATACGACACGGGCAGCCAATGCCTTTTCACGAAACACGGTACTGAATGGCGCGGCCAACGGCCTGCCGGACCCTGTGCTGGAAGATCTTGCAGAGCTAGCGATCTATACAGAAGCGCGACAGGCGAAGGAATTGGCGAGGCTGACCACGTTGTTTCAGCCCCGTTTGGACGGCGATGCTGCTGCCTTTGATTTCCATCCCGCCTTCCACGCGCTTGCTCGCCGTGGGGTCACCGCTGGTCTCGCTGGTTCTGTTTGGAGTAACGAGGAAGTCGAGGCGGGCGCGCGGCATCTCACCCGCGCTTTGCGTCTGGCAACTGCCGCCACGCTGGAACCGACACATCTGACATTGCTGTCGCACACCCATGCCAGCATGGCGGCGTTGATGAACGACAGCGAAAGCCTTGGCCGCTGGGCGTCCGGCCTCATGTCGCGCCAATACGATACCGGAGCCAGACTATCGGCTGAAAAACAGGGGCTCACCGTAGCGCTCGCCGTGGACGCGGTGATGACGGCTGAAAAAGGCGAGGGTGGCTGGACCATCACCGGTCGTGGGCTTCCGCTACCAGCGCCCGCCGCTGATCTCATTCTCGTGCGGGGCCAAACCACCGCAAACGGACCGCCACAAGCAGAAACCTGTTTCGTTATCGACCGTTACGCTGCCGCATCATCCGGCTTACGGCTTTCGATTTCAGATGGCGCAGCGCACTGCGACTTTGCCAATGTTCCAGCCCAACCAATCGGTCGTCCTGGTGACGGTGCAGATGTGATGGCTGAACTCACAACGCTCCTACGCCTTGATCGCGCCGTCATAGAAGCAGGAACAATGAAAGCAGCGATCTCCCGCGCAGCAGAAACCGCTCATAATGACGCGCAGTTGCGGGCGCTGGCAGATGCCGCGCTCGATGTGGCCGCAGCCCATGCGCTTGCCTTGCGGTTAGCCGCCAGTTTCGACCGTGCGGCCGATGACCCCGTAGAAGCCGGATACGCCCGCCTGATGGCCCCCGTTGCAGCCTTCTGGAGCGGTCGCTTGTTGGCGCCAGTCCTCGCTGAATGTGGCCTAACCACAGAACCGGCCCGCTCGCCCGCAGCGCTTTGCGATGATGTCGCACAGATCGCCCGTCGCGGCCCGCGCACCGTGGACCGTGTCGTGGATCGTGTGGCGCAAGACCTTGGCGAAAGCGGTGAGGGCACGGCCAATGTGTTGCGCTCGTCACGCGAAATGGCGGTGGCCGACCCGGGTTCGATCCGCATGTTCATGGAACAGCTGGCCTTTGCAGCAGCAGCTGCAGAGTTGCAGCGTATCGCGCCGGGCATATTGGCAGAAGCCTTTACTGAGACCCGTTTGGGCCGCCCGTGGCGCAGCAGCTACGGTATGTTGGATGCCCGCCACGATGCTGGTGATATTCTGGAAGCGCTAGGTTGCGCGTCTATCCACAGGGCGTAACCGCCGGAATACGGGGATGTTAACCTTCTCTTAAGTATGAATTTGCGCGAGCAGGGCCAGCCAAGCATTCTAGCTGCAACTGGAATCTGCACGCGGCGGCGTATTTTGTGTTTCGAACTCTATTGATCCTTTGGCTGGCACCTATTGTTTTGCTCGGCATCTGGGGCGGCCTTGCCGCCAACGATATGCATTTCGGCTATCAGTTCTTCAGCCGCGCATTTTTCGATCACATCATGCAGATTTACGGCAATCTGTTGGGCATCGACCCGCAGATCATACCCGGCATGGTGGTGAAAGCGGTTATTTTCGACAGCGCTGTCATTATTCCACTGCTCATCGCGTTTCGTATGCGCGCCCGCTGGTGGCCTCAGGCCAAGGCAAAGATCGGCAGCTTTATCGCGGCGGCAAAGCCCGCATCGCGTCGCAGCATCCCTGCAGAATAAGGCTGGCCGCCAAGGCATCCAGCTTGCCGTCAGCTTTCATCTGCGCGGCCTTCTTGGCGCTGACACCCTCCAGCGCCTCGCTGGTGGACAGGCTTTCGTCCCAAAGCTGAATGGGTAACTCCGTCAGCCGTGACAGATTACGGGCGAAAGCGCGCGAAGATTGCGCGCGCGGCCCCTCCGACCCGTCCATGTTCAACGGCAACCCAATCACGATGCCGGACACCCGTTCTGCCGTGGCGAATTCCAGCATGGCCTGAACGTCTGGCGTGAATTTCGTGCGTTTGATGGTTCGCACCGGAGAAGAAATGGCCCAATTCTCATCGCTGATCGCCAGCCCGATAGTTTTGGTACCAAGATCGATACCCAAAAGCCGTCCGCTGCCTTGCAAGGCATCGGCAAATTGGGCCAACTCTGCGGGATTCGTAGCGTCCATGGCTGCGCTTATAGACAAGGCAGCTTGATATGAAACTCACCTTCCTCGGCCATTCCGCCTTCCGCATCGACGCGGGCGCAGCTCACATCCTCATCGACCCGTTCTTTTCCGGCAATCCAAGCTTCGATGAAGCGGGCAGGGCAGAGGCTATTGAGGGCATCACCCACATCGCGCTCACCCACGGCCATGGCGACCACGTGGGCGATACGGTGGCGATTGCAGCAGAAACCGGCGCGACGGTGATCGGTAATTTCGACCTCACCAGCTGGCTTGCTGCAAAAGGCGTGGCCAACACCGATGGCGGCAACACCGGCGGCACGCTGCACCACGAAGGTTTTTCGGTCACCTTCACCCAGGCATTCCATTCCTCCACCCATGTGGATGAGAACGGCGTGTCCCACGATCTCGGCAGCGCCAACGGCTTGGTCTTTCATTTCGCCGATGGCCCCAGCGTGTATCACATGGGCGACACCGATATTTTCGGCGACATGGCGCTTATTCAGGAACTCCACCAGCCGCAGATTGGTCTCGTCCCCATCGGCGACCGCTTCACCATGGGCGGCGCAGTCGCAGCGCTAGCCTGCCAGCGCTACTTCAAATTCGAGACCATCGTGCCCTGCCACTACGGCTCATTCCCCATCATCGACCAGTCGGCAGACAGCTTCGTGGCCGCAATGAACAGCAGCGACACGGTGAAGGTGGTGGAACCGGGCGGTTCGCTAGAGTTGTAGAAGAAGGCAGGGGCTTTATTCCCCGCCGTCCCGTCGCTAGAAGCGGGGCAGAAACTTCCGCCCATTCCAGCTTCATCGAAAGCCCCGCCCATGTCCGTCGATCTTGCCACCGTAAAGCGCGTTGCTGCGCTGTCCCGCATCCGTGTTTCTGATGAGCGCGCCGAAGAGCTGGTGCCGGAGCTGAACACCATCCTCGGCTTCGTGGAGCAGCTGCAGGAAGTCGATGTCGAGGGCGTCGAACCCATGACCTCCGTGGTCGACATGGACATGCGAAAACGCGCCGATGTGGTGACCGATGGCGAGATGGCCGAGGCCGTCACCGCCAACGCGCCGGGAAGCGATGACAACTTCTTCGCGGTTCCTAAAGTCGTCGAATAGACAATTGCTTACAGCCGCCATTCCAAGCATCACATTAAGCCGGACCGCCCGCCCATGACCGATCTCACCGCCCTCACCATCGCAGACCTGCGCGATGGCTATGCCGCCAAATCCTTCTCCGCCCGTGAGGTGACGGACGCTTACCTCGGCGCGATCGAGGCCAAGAACGAGCGCCTTAACGCATACATCGTCACCACGGCGGAGCAGGCCCGCGAGATGGCGGGTGCTTCCGACAAGGCGATTGCCGCTGGCACCGCGCGCCCGTTGGAAGGTGTGCCGCTGGGCATCAAGGATCTCTACGCCACCAAGGGCGTCCACACCCAAGCGTGTTCCCACATTCTCGATGGCTTCAAGCCGCCCTACGAATCCACCGTCACGCAGAACCTGTGGGATGATGGCGCGGTGATGCTGGGCAAGCTGAACATGGACGAGTTCGCCATGGGGTCGTCCAACGAGACGTCCTATTACGGCGCGGTAGTGAACCCTGTAAGCGAAACCGAAGACCTCGTCCCCGGCGGCTCGTCGGGTGGCAGCGCAGCAGCGGTTGCGGCGAACATGTGCGCGGCGGCTACCGCGTCGGACACCGGCGGCTCGATCCGCCAGCCAGCGGCACTCACCGGCACCGTGGGCATCAAGCCCACCTATGGTCGCTGTTCGCGCTGGGGCATGGTGGCGTTCGCCTCGTCGCTCGATCAGGCTGGCCCCATCACCCGCACCGTGCGCGATGCCGCGATCATGCTGCGGAGCATGGCGAGCAGCGACGCTAAGGACACCACCTGCGTCGACATGCCGGTGCCGGACTACGAGGCCGCCGTGGGCAAGTCCATCAAGGGCATGAAGATCGGCATTCCGCGCGAATACCGAATGGACGGCATGTCCGATGAGATCGATGCGCTTTGGAAAGAGGGCGCCGAGCGGCTCCGTGATGCGGGCGCGGAGATCGTCGATATCTCGCTGCCCCACACCAAATACGCGCTGCCCGCCTATTACATCGTGGCCCCTGCGGAAGCCTCGTCGAACCTCGCCCGCTATGATGGTGTGCGCTACGGGCTGCGGGTGGATGGCGAGAACATCACCGATATGTACGAGCGCACCCGCGCCGCAGGCTTCGGCGACGAGGTGCAGCGCCGCATCATGATCGGCACCTATGTGCTGTCGGCCGGCTTCTACGACGCCTACTACACCCGCGCCCAAAAGGTTCGCACGCTCATCAAGCAGGATTTCGAACGCGCCTACGCGGATGGCATCGACTGCATCCTCACCCCCGCCACCCCCAGCGCCGCATTCCCCATCGGCGACGTGAGCAAACAGGAAGACCCCGTCGCGATGTATTTGAATGACGTGTTCACGGTAACGGTGAACATGGCGGGACTGCCGGGCATCGCCGTGCCAGCAGGCGTGGACGCGAAGGGATTGCCGCTAGGGTTGCAACTGATTGGGAAGCCATTCGGGGAAGAGGATTTGTTCCGGGTGGGGGCAGTTTTGTGAAGCTTGGACGCCAACGCTTTGGTCAATGAGAGGCAAGTTCAAAGCAACAAAACCGACCTCTAGATTGACCGATTTTGAGTTGACCCGACTTGAGATCGCAGCGTCTAACCACGCAGAAACAGCAAAGCGGGCTCGTTCTCAACTCAGTGACTCGTTAGGTTGTTCTCTTTGGGCGTTTAGGACAGCGGTCGCTACGTTAGTAGCCAATAGAGTTATCGGTGACATCGCTAATTCCATCAACGCATCGCAAGCGGAACATGCCGTCAAGCATGGGATGCGGTTTGGAATGCTACGCGGACTAAAGATATCCAAAGATAACGTGAAGCTAGAACAAGGTATCTGGTTAGAAAAAATCTACTTCAACGCATTCGCGCCGGTGTTGGCATCCTATTCTCCAGCGGAAAAAGGCAAGGCGAAACCATCGCCTTGGGTCGCTTTAGACAACGGCATTGAAGGCACAGCGCACTGTCAACTAGTTGTTGATCCAGCGACCGGTGCGTTTGAAGAAAGCGTAGAGGAACAAATTTGGTTGATCGCATGCGTTATTCGGTTGGCCACCGCACCAGCAGTGGATGTCCCTTATGTTTCCAGCACAAGTTTCCATCCTCCGTCTTTAAATTTAGAACAACCAATCTTCAAAGTTCGTGACGGGTTGCGTCAAAGATTTCAAATTTCTGACAGCGTCATCACAATTGATGGCGATATTTTGCGACACATCTCGGAAATTATTAGATTGCTTCAAACTTTCGAGGACTTGGTTTTTCTGCGTGAGTGCATGACACTCTTTGATGAAAGTTGCGTGGCGGATAATCTTCGAAAGTCTGTGACCTTTTCTTTCATGGCTCTTGAACGGATTTTCCGAAGCGAGCGGCGTGACACGGCGAAAACTATATCAAAATGCGTCGCTGTTCTGACCAGCTTTCGTGCCGATGAGCGAGATAGAGCCTTTGCTAAGACGTTAGAAGTCTACGACATTCGTCAAAACACTCTTCATAGAGGACAGGAACCGACCGCGGAACAAGCGCTCACGGTAGTCAATGTTGTCCGTACTGCCTTGATGTATGTTCTGAAGTCTGGGCATTCGCCAGATGTAGAGACCCTGTTGTTGGATTGGAAAATGGGCTTTGAGAAGTCGCAGAGCTAATTAGGAGTTGCTAGTTTTCGACCCGCGACCGCACAGTAACAGTGTCTGGCTTTGTCATCCCCGCGCAGGCGGGGATCCACTCTTCAACAAGCTCTATGTACAGCGGCGGCAATGCGATGCTGGTCAGTCATCGCTTTACCATCGCCACATCATTTCGCGGAGAAGTGGGTCCCCGCCTTCGCGGGGATGACAAGCGGTGAGGGGTAATGGGGACGGTGGTGGGTGTTAGCTGGCATTTATGGTCTGAACCGTCTCACAAGATCGCTATGCCGAGATCATCCCACATCGGGTTGCCTTCCTCGATCAGCCGTATTTTCCATGCGCGGTTCCACTTCTTGATGGCCTTCTCACGGGCGATGGCGAGTTCGATGTCGCCATGTTCTTCGAACCAAACAAGACGGTGGACGTCGTATTTGTTTGTGAAACCGGCAGCTTTACCCTCGCGGTGCTCTAGTAGGCGGCGGTAGAGATCGTTGGTGACGCCGCAGTAAAGTGTGCCGTGCGGACGGCTGGTGAGGAGATAGGCATAATAGTGGTGGTCACGGGGCATGAGGTAGCGTGAAGGGTGGGGCTGGGATTGTCACGCTAGGAGTTCGCTACCCCCTCGACTGTCATCCCCGCGCAGGCGGGGACCCACTTTTCTGCTGAATGATGTGGTGATCAGGGAGTGGGGTGGAGCCGCGTCGGTCCTTTTGCGGCGTTGAGAGCTTGTTGATGAGTGGGTCCCCGCCTGCGCGGGGATGACAAAGGAATTTGGGATGAGCAGGGATCGCTGAATAAATTTGTCCCCAACCACCCATGCCACACTGCCCCCATCCCCACACAGGGAACCGGCGGGGCGCTCCGTTTGTGTCGTCGTGTGGGGTCGGTTCTTCCGGGGTGGCGGGTTTAACGGCCGTTTGCTTTGGAGCCCCGCGCTCTCTTCCCGGGCGGTTGTTCGCGCTTCCGTCGGCCGTGGTGTGCAGGCGTGTCTGGTAACGGACACGGATGTAGTGGTGTGTCAGGGCAATGTGAGGTGAAACTCCTCACCGCAGCAAGAACCGGGTGGGGCGTGAGGGGAAACCCTTTTCGCCGGAAACTACCGGCTAACGGGTTGCCTATCACGCCCCACCGGTTCCCGAACTTTCCAGGTTTCGGGCCAGGACTGATGCAAACCCCGCGGTGCCGCACCAACAAGCGCACCGGCGGGCGCTTTCGCACGTCTGCCAGCGGGCCGTTCGGGTGTTCGGCTCAGCTTTTCGCCAGCGCGGCTTTCAGGTGGTCGCCAGCGCCACGAGGGCGTCCACATCCAGCGGCGCGTTGACGATTTCCAACTCGCCATCGGCACCGCGCGGCCACTCGTCCATGGCGCGGTCGGTGTAGAGTTCGATGCCGTTGCCATCGGGATCATCGAGATAGACGGCCTCGCTCACGCCGTGGTCGGCGGCCCCCGTAAGGCCGACCCCGCATTTCGCAACCTGTGCGATTGCCGCGCCGAGGCTTTTGCGGTCGGGGTAGAGAAAGGCGGTGTGGAACAGGCCGGGATGCCCCTTCGGCGCGGGCGCACCGCCACGGCTTTCCCACGTGTTGAGGCCGATATGGTGGTGATAATCATCCGCCGCCAAAAAAGCCGCCTGCGTGCCATAGCGCTGCATCAGCTTCAGGCCGATGACATCGCGGTAAAAGGCGATGGACCGTTCGAGGTCCGACACGCGCAGATGCACATGGCCGATGCGGGTACCTGCCGGAGCAGAAAAAGGGGTGGGGGAGGTCATGGGCGTGGTCTCGTGTGGTGATCGGCCTTCAAGGTCGGGGTTGGGCGGAAATTTTCAAGGCTGCATCACGGATGATTGAGGGCTGACAAAAGCGCCGCACGGGCTTATGAATTGCGGGAAACCTCCCCATTCGTAAACGCTCAGGTCCGCATCCATGTCCGCCCCAGCACTCGTCGATACCCGCACGCCCAACGAAGCCCATTTCTTCCCCGGTGAAGACCACCCGTGGGAGCTGGTCATCGGGCTGGAAGTCCACGCGCAGGTGACGAGCGAGGCGAAATTGTTTTCCGGCTCCTCCACCGGTTTCGGCGCAGAGCAGAACAGCCACGTGTCGCTGGTCGACGCCGCCATGCCCGGCATGCTGCCCGTCATCAACGAGCACTGCGTGCGGCAAGCCGTGAAAACAGGGCTTGGGCTGAACGCGCAGATCAACAAGAAAAGCGCCTTCGACCGCAAGAACTACTTCTATCCCGATCTGCCGCAGGGCTATCAGATCAGCCAGCTTTACCACCCCATCGTCGGTGAAGGCGTCGTGCAGGTGCAGGTGGGGCCGGACAAGAAGGGCGATTTCGAAAGCGTCGAAATCGGCGTCGAGCGGCTGCATCTGGAGCAGGATGCAGGTAAATCGATGCACGACCAGCACCCGACCATGAGCTACGTGGACCTCAACCGTTCCGGCGTAGCACTCATGGAAATCGTGTCTAAGCCGGACATTCGCTCCATCGACGAGGCGAAAGCCTACGTCACCAAGCTGCGCTCGATCCTGCGCTATCTCGGCACCTGCGACGGCAACATGGACCAAGGCTCCATGCGGGCTGATGTGAACGTGTCCGTGCGCAAACCCGGTGGCGAGTTCGGCACGCGCTGCGAGATCAAGAACGTCAACTCCATCCGCTTCATGGGCCAGGCCATCGACTACGAAGCCCGTCGCCAGATCGATATTCTGGAAGAGGGCGGCAAGATCGATCAGGAAACCCGTCTGTTCGACCCAGTGAAGGGCGAAACGCGGTCTATGCGGTCGAAAGAAGAAGCGCATGATTACCGCTACTTCCCAGACCCGGACCTGCTGCCGCTGGAGTTCGACGATGCCTACGTCGAAACCATCCGCGCAGAACTGCCGGAATTGCCGGACGAAAAGCGGGCGCGCTTCCAAGCCAATGGCTTGAGCGAGTACGATGCCTCCATCCTCGTCGCCGACAAGGCTGTGGGCGATTATTACGAGCAGGTTGCCGAAGGCCGCGATGCCAAACTGGCCGCAAACTGGACGATCAATGACCTGTTGGGTGCGCTCAACAAGGCCGGAACCGATTTGGCGGACTCACCTGTCAGCGCAGCTCAGTTGGGTGGTATCATCGACCTCATCAAGGCCGACACGATTTCCGGCAAGATCGCGAAGGACGTTTTTGAAATCATCTGGAACGAGGGCGGCGACCCAGCCAAAATCGTTGAAGATCGTGGCATGGCACAGGTCACCGATACTGGTGCAATCGAAGCGGCCGTGGACGAGATCATCGCAGCCAACCCTGAAAAGGTGGCGCAGGCCAAGGAAAAGCCCGCGATGCTGGGCTGGTTCGTCGGGCAGGTGATGAAAGCAACCGGCGGCAAAGCCAATCCGAAGGCGGTGAACGATCTGCTGCGGGCGAAGATTGGCGAATGAGTGTCGTTGTACGCCGCGCACATGGCACCGAGGTTGCTGATGCTCGTGACCTTACGAACCGCTCTTGGCTGTCCACCTATCCGGCATTGATCGGGCAGGCGGAGACGGAAGAAATCATCACGACGCGGCACTCAGCCGATGTGTTCCGCGAGCAAGCAGCGCGAATACAGGACCGGTTTCTGGTGGCGTTGCAGGGTGAAAAGGTCGTGGGCCATCTTTACGCGTTCCAGAAAGACGGCATGTATGTTGACCGGCTGCATGTCGATCCGCAGATGAAAGGTCTTGGTATCGGTAAGGCGTTGCTCGGCAATCTTGAGCAGCAGCTTTTTCCGGACTCGCGCATCTGGCTGGATGTTCTGCGCGGCAATGACGATGCTATCCGCTTCTATGAAACGGTGGGCTATACTCGCGACGGTGAAACGGATGCCTGCGGCGGTTTGGCCGGAATTTCGGCGATTATTTTTGACAAGACAGTTGGCTGAACAGGACGGGTAATTCCGATGACGAACGAGACCGTTGAAACCTTTCGTCGCGATGGTGTGGCCGTCATCCGCGATGTGCTGGATACTGGCTGGCTGGACCGGCTCGCTCAGGCCGTCGAGACCAACATGGCAGCACCAGGTCCACATGGAGCCAACCACGCAGAAGAAGGCGGTGCCTATTTCGGTGACTACGTAAACTGGCAACGCATCCCGACCTTCATCAACATTGCCCGCGATGGCCCACTGGGCGAACTGGCTGCCAACTTGATGGGTGCAAAGCGTGCGCAATTCTTTCACGAGCATGTGCTGGTCAAAGAGCCCGGCAATTCTTCCGCAACGCCGTGGCACCAAGACATGCCGTATTACTGTGTGGCCGGTCCGCAGACCGTCAGCCTTTGGGTGCCGCTTGATGATGTGGACGAAGCGCAGAGCCTGAATTTTCTCAAAGGTTCTCACGTCGGCGCAAAGACCTACATGCCGCGTCGTTTCAAAACGCTGGAGCCGCTAGAAGGCGACACCACGGCCTATGAACCCTTTCCGGAAATCGCTGAAGATGATCCGAACATCGTGTCCTTTGCGGTGAAGCGTGGTGACGTGCTGGCCTTTGATTTTCACACGTTGCACGACGCGCCACCGAACCCGATGCCCACACGGCGGCGGGCGGTCAGCTTTCGCTTTACGGGCGATGATGCCCGTTATGTTGAGCGCCCTCACGCGGTTTCACCGCCGTTTCCGCAAATGGGTTTGAAGCTTTCCATGAACGATACGCTGCCGGAAGACTGGTTTCCAACTGTCTATGCCGAATGACGCGGTGGACCTGATCGGCATTCAGGTTTAACAACGAAATATACGAGGGTGCGTTGCGGTTAGCGGCGCGAAATGAGCGGCAACATGAAAAACTTCTTCCTGCAATTCTTCACTTGGTGGCACGGGCAAACGCTCGGCACGCGGTTTTTCACTTGGCGCAATGGCGAGCTTGTTGGCGAAGACGCCAGCGGAAACCGGTATTATCGCTCTGCTGAAGACAAACGCTGGATCACCTATAATGGTGACATAGACGCTTCTCGTGTTCCGGCCGGTTGGCACGGTTGGTTGCATCACCGCACCGATGTTTCGCCGGCCGACGAAGAATACGAATTGCGCGAATGGGAAAAGCCGCATCTTGCTAACATGACGGGCACGGCAGCTGCCTATCGCCCGCAAGGTTCGCTTGCGAACGCTGCATCACGCGACAAGCCTGCCGCCGACTACGAGGCTTGGACTCCATAGTTCACCCCATAACCAACACTGTCGCCACATTCCGGCGGCACGTGCAAAACAATCAGATGCAAATGGCGGCGAATATGATGCGAATTCTAATGGCCGCACTGATGGCAACTGTTGCCAGCACGGCTTTAGCCCAGACAGATGGCTTTACTGAAGAAGAGCAGATCTCGCGGATTGCCAACAAGGTCGCCGTGTTTGCCGGTCTCGACAAGATCACCGGACGCATCACCACGTTCGACGTCTATATGGACGAGACCGTAAAATTCGGTCAGCTCGAACTTACGCCGCGCGCATGCTATTCAAGCTCGGCTGCGGAAACGCCCAAGACCACGTCCTTCATCGAAGTCGACGAAATCACACTCGACCGTCGCATCCGCCGGATCTTCTCCGGTTGGATGTTTGCCGAAAGCCCGGGGTTGAACGCCATCGAGCACCCTGTGAACGATGTGTGGCTGAAAGCCTGCAAGCAGACTTCGGATGTGCCACCACCACCGCCATCAACCAACTAGTCGTCAGACGAAGCGAGCTTCCACGTCCAAAGCATCCGATAGCAATTTGAGATAGTCACGCTTGGGGATTTCCAATGCGCCGAACTGGCTCAAATGTTCCGTATTGAACTGGGTGTCCAACAGAACAAATCTGTTGAAATTCAGCCGGTCCACCAGATGCGCTAACGCAACTTTGGAGGCGTCGCGGGTGCGGGAAAACATGCTTTCCCCGAAAAACGCACCGCCCAGCGATACGCCATAAAGGCCGCCTACCAGTTCGCCATCCAGCCAACTCTCCACGCTGTGCGCATGTCCCATAAGATGCAGCTCACTGTAGAGCTGACGAATCCGTTGGTTGATCCATGTCTCTTTACGATCTGGCGCTTCTTCCGCGCATAGATCGACAGTCCGCTCGAAAGCCGTGCTGATACGGAGGTCGAATTTTTCCTGACGGATGGTGCGGGCAAGCCGTTTTGGCGTGTGAAAACCATCAAGCGGGATGACGCCGCGATAGTCCGGCTCCACCCAGAACAAGCCTGGGTCGTCGGCAGAATCTGCCATAGGGAAAATACCGCTCGCATACGCTTTGAGCAGGACTTCCGGCGTGATCTCCATCATCAAATTGTCGATATTCGACATCGTAGCTGGAAAGGATCAGTCGGTTTTGTTGGCCAGATATTTCTCCAGCCAGTGGATGTCGTAATCGCCTGCAATCACGTCTTCGTTGCGCACGAGATCCTGAAACAGAGGCAGGGTTGTATCGATACCATCCACCACGAACTCGTCCAGCGCACGGCGAAGGCGGTTCAGGCACTCGGTACGCGTACGGCCAACGACGATCAATTTGCCGATGAGGCTGTCGTAATATGGCGGCACGCGGTAGCCGGAAAACACACCGGAATCGACTCGGACACCCAAGCCACCGGGCGGGTGGTAGTACGTAATTTCCCCGGGTGACGGCACGAAGGTGCGCGCGTTTTCAGCGTTGATGCGGCACTCGATGGCGTGGCCCTGAAAGCGCACGTCTTTCTGTTCGAATGTCATGCCGTTGCCCATGGCCACGTTGAGCTGCTCGTTGACCAGATCGATTCGGGTGATCATCTCGGTGACCGGATGCTCGACCTGCAATCGGGTGTTCATTTCGATGAAGTAGAATTCGCCGTTCTCGTAAAGGAATTCAATCGTACCTGCGCCGCTATAGCCCATGTCGCCGATTGCTTTGGCGCAGATGCCGCCGATTCTCTCACGCTGCTCAACGGTCAGGGCAGGGGAATTGGCCTCTTCCAGCACCTTTTGATGGCGACGCTGAAGTGAGCAGTCTCGCTCACCAAGATGAACACCACGACCCTTGCCATCGCCCATAACCTGCACTTCGATGTGGCGAGGTGTAGCGAGGTATTTCTCGATATAGACAGAATCATCGCCAAACGCAGCGCCCGCTTCGGTGCGGGTTGTCTGTAGGGCTGTTGTCATTTCGTCGTCATTGTTGACGACCTTCATGCCACGGCCACCACCGCCGGATGCGGCTTTGATGATGACGGGATAGCCGATGTCATTGGCGATGCGGCGGGCATCATCCAACTCGGTCACAGCACCATCGGAACCGGGAACAATTGGAATGCCCAATTCTTTGGCTGTCTGTTTGGCAACGATCTTGTCACCCATCATGGAGATGTGTGCGGAAGATGGACCGATGAATGTGATGTTATGAGCTTCGAGTATCTCGGCGAACTTGGCATTCTCCGACAGAAAACCGTAGCCGGGATGGATCGCGTCAGCGCCGGTCACTTCGCAGGCTGCGATGATCTGGTGCACATTGAGATAGGAATCGCGCGATGCTGGCGGCCCGATACAAACGCTTTGGTCCGCCAGTCGCACGTGCATGGCATTTGCGTCAGCCGTGGAGTGCACGGCAACCGTTGGAATGCCCATTTCCTTGCAAGCGCGCAAAATGCGCAGCGCGATTTCGCCCCGGTTGGCGATCAGAACCTTGTTAAACATCTCAGCCGCCTCAGCTCAGCATGACCAGAGCTTCGCCGAACTCCACTGGCTGGCCGTCGACCACGTTGATGGATTCGACCGTGCCATCTCGCGGCGAAGCGATCTGGTTCATCGTCTTCATGGCCTCGACGATCAGGATCGTGTCGCCTTTTTTGATTTTGTCTCCGACCTTCACAAACACATCTGCACCAGGTGCTGGTGACAGATAGGCGGTACCGACCATGGGAGAGGGTACCGGCTCACCGGCACCGGCAGGTGCCTCTGCCGGAACAGCGGCAGCAGGTGAAGCGGCTGCAACCGGGGCAGGGGCTGCTGCGGCAGGCTGAACTTGCATCGGCGCAGCAACGGCGACTGCGCCACGTGCCAAACGAACGTGGAATTCGCCAAGGCCGACCTCGATCTCGTTCAGGTCGGTATCGGTCAGCATCTCTGCCAATTCGCGAATGAGCTTGGTGTCGATTGCTGTTTTCGCGTTCTTGGATGCGGACATAGCTATGGTTCCCGGACTATTTACATGAATCAGTCATGCCACGCTGGCATGGGGGCGTCGACAGGTTTGAGCGTCGAATTCGCCTATGAACAGGTGGTTTTGCCGCATTGGCGCACGTTTTCGATTTTTTCGCGCAATGTATCGGCACCCAAGGCTCCAAAAATAACCTCATCGCCGATGACGTAGGATGGTGTGCCGTTGATTCCCAAGCTGTTGGCGAGGTCGTTGGCTTCGCGGAAAGCGTCCAACACATCGGGTTTCTGCCCTTCGGTGTTGATGGCATCAATATCGAGGCCCATTTCCTGCGCGATACGAAGGGCGCGATTGCCGTCTTTCATGCCTTGAAGCGACAGCAACTTGTTATGGAATTCCTCGTATTTCTCAGGGAACAGGCGGTAGACGCCGGTTGATACGCGGCTGGCTTCAACAGAACCTTGCGACAAAATTGGCAGCTCTTTCATCACGAATTTCAGGTTCTTATCGCTTTCCAAAAGCGTGTTCATGTCTTCCATGGCGCGTTGGCAAAAACTGCAATTGTAGTCGAAAAATTCGACTACCGTTACGTCACCCTCAGGATTTCCGATGATACCCTGATTAGCCGAAGCGAAGATTGTCTCGCGGTTTTCATCCAGTGCGCGCTTGGCCGTTTCTGCAGCCTCTGCTTGCTGCTTGGCCTCAAGCGCCTGCTGCACCTCGACCATCAATTCCGGGTTGGCCAACAGGTAATCACGAATGATCTGCTCGACCGCAGCTTTGTCTGTATCGTCCAAAGCCAATGCGGGTGCAGGCAACATGATGGCGATAGCGCATAGCGCACTGCGCAGAAATTTGACGGACATAGAGTAAGGCCTTTCGCAAGCGCGGCACAGGTCGTGCAAAGTTAGTTCTTATAACCGATGATGTCTTGCGCGCGAAGCCAACCAGGTTCGCCGCGCTTGAAACCTTTTTGAGCACGTTCCGCAAAGCTGCGGGCTTGTCCGCGACGCCCGGTGCGAACAGCATATTCTGCAGAGGCAAGCAGAGCGCGTGCTGTCTGGTCCGTCTCGCCATATGCGCGGGCCAGATACTGGTAGCCGGCAACAGCAGTAGGATCGCGGCTTACACCTTTGCGCAGTTGATCAATTGCTTCCGGCAAATCCTTACGATTGCCACTCTCCAAAAGGGCGTGGCCCAGTTGAATGCGAAGAATACCGGCACCGGTGCCGTCGAGCTTAACAGCCTTACGAAAGTGAGGAGCGGCTTGTTTTGCCCGACCTGATCGTAGCAAAATTTCGCCCTTCATTTCGTGGGCGTAGGCGTTGTTTGGCATACGGTCCAAGAGCTTATTGATCATCGGAATGGCACGACGGGGCGAGCCATAAAGATAGGTGGTTATAGCGCGACCGTAGATCCGGGCATTCTCGGAAAGGCTTTTGTTTTGCAACAAAGAGCGGGCGTAGCTGCTGCCGCCAACATAGGCTGCCAGTTTAGCGCGGACGAGATCGTGACGCGCTTGCATGGAAGCAGGAATTGGTTTGTTTTTGTAAGGGCTGGACTGCACGGCACTCGTGAGATCGCGGATACGTTCGTTCGGGGCAGGGTGGCTGCGCAGATAGGGGTCTATACGACCGCCAATAATTGATGATGCGCGGGCAAGCCGTTCAAACGTCTTGATTAAACCACGGGGGCTTTGACCTGTTGCCTTCAGCAACCGAACGGCTGTTCGGTCAGCAGCCGTTTCTTCTCCGCGACGGTATTGAAGAATGTCGCGCATCGCGATGCCACCACCACCTGTGGCGATTGCTGCACCCGCCTGCGCAGTGTTGCCACTGCCGGAAACAGCACCTGCAGCAGCAATGCCAACGCCCAGAAGGCTTGTCCAACGGGCGATGCGGCGGGCATTTTCCATGCGTTCCCGCAGCTTAACCTGATGGCCGCCAATGATGTGGCCAAACTCATGAGCGATCACGCCAATAACTTCGTCAGGTGTTTCCGCCTGCAACAAAAGTCCGGTGTTGATGAACATTCCGCGCCCGGAAACGAAAGCATTGAAGCTTGGGTCGTTGACGATGATGAATTCTACCGAGCCACGACGAAGGCCTGCAGCCTTCATCAGAGGGGCGGCATACATGCGGATGAGAGCTTCGGTTTCAGCATCGCGAACAAGCGAGATGCCACGGCTTTGCGCATTTGCGATCGTCGTTGGTGTCGATATTGCGACCGCAAGAAAAACCGCCAGCAGGCTTTTGAAAAACCGTATCACCATGGCAGCACTGTTCGCATTCCTGTCTCCGACACAACCCATTCTTAGCCCAGCAAACAGGGCCTTTCGATGGCAAAGAGCAGGTCGGCGCTCACGATGTTGCGAGACGCCGAAATGATCGTTGGTTCCGATCAGGATTTGCCGGTCGGCTGCAACAGGAAGGCGGGAACGTGATCGCCCAATCCTTTGCTGGTCGGGCCGTCATCGTCGTGGTTCCGGGACCGGTCACGTCCGCCGCCCCTGTTACCATCATTGTTGCGGTCATTGTTACGATCGTTGGGCTTCTTTTCAGCCCTGTCGTCACGGCGCGGTTCGCGCTTGGGGCGCTCTTGTCGTTCAGCAGGTTCCTTAGCGGCGACCGGTGCAGCCTCTTCAACCTTGGTCTCTTGCTCCGGTGCACGGCGTGATGTGCGGCGAGGGCGCTTTGTGGATCGTTCTTCGCCATCGGTTTCAGCTTCCGGTGCGGCTTCGTCTTCGGCAGGCGCTGCGCGTTTGCTGCGTCTGGCGCGTTTGGGCGCTTCGCCTGAATCATCGGATTTCGGCGCTGCACGACGGCCGCGCTTTGGCTTGTCGTCGGCCTCATCCGCATCGTCGGCTTTTGCGATAGGCGCGCGGCCAAGATATTCGATCTCGTCGCCGGTCAGAGCCATCACTGCTTTGATGTAGCGATCATCGGCAGGCGTGACGAAGGTGAACGCCCAACCATCGCGACCGGCTCGGCCGCAGCGGCCAATGCGGTGCACATAGTCGTCCGGATGGATCGGCACATCATAGTTGAAGACGTGGGAAACGTCGGGAATATCGAGGCCGCGCGCGGCAACATCGGACGCCACAAGATGCGTGATCTCATTGTCGCGGAAAGCGGCCAGTGTCTTCATGCGTGCGGACTGGTCCATATCACCATGCAGCGAACCGACGGAATAGCCGCGCTTGGTCATGGACCGGTGCAGCGTCGCCACATCCACCTTGCGATTGCAGAAGATGATAGCGTTCTTGATGTTGTCCTGACTGTCGATCACATCGCGCAGCTTGGCGCGTTTTTCGAAGTCCTTTTTCGGAGCTTTGACCAGCTTTTGCTCGACGGTTTTTGCCGTTGTTGCAGCAGCAGCCACCATCACCTGAACAGGATTTTGCAGGAACTGGTCAGCCAATTTTTCGATAATCGGCGGCATGGTTGCCGAGAAGAAAAGCGTCTGGCGCGTGAACGGCACCATTTTCACGATGCGCTCGATGTCGGGAATGAAACCCATGTCCAACATGCGGTCGGCTTCATCGATGACGAGGATTTCTACGCCATTCATCAAGATGCGACCACGCTCGAACAGGTCCAGCAGACGGCCTGGCGTCGCGATCAGCACATCAGCTCCGCGATCAAGGATCTTCATCTGCTTTTCCATCGACGTGCCGCCGATGAGAAGGGCCACGTTGAGCTTGTGGTTTACCGCGTATTTCTCGAAATTCTGCTCAACCTGAGCAGCAAGTTCGCGCGTCGGTTCAAGGATCAGCGTGCGGGGCATTCTGGCGCGAGCACGGCCTTTTTCTGAGAGCGAAATCATGGGTAGCGTAAAGGCCGCAGTTTTGCCCGTACCGGTTTGGGCAATGCCCATGACATCGCGGCGGTTCAGGACTTCGGGGATGGCCTGCGCCTGAATGGGCGTTGGCTCGGTGTAACCGGAGGCTTCGACAGCCGCCAAGACTTTCGGGGACAACCCGAGGTCGGAAAATTTCATGTGTGCTTTGGCTTTGCTTTGGCCGCGTCCGGCATGGCGTCGTCAGCGGCGGGGAAGGGGTCGATCAGCCGACCTCGCGCCGGCAAACGGGAGCGGCATACGCATATCGCAAGCCGCCAGAACGCCCGTTGAGTAGGCCGCAGCGCCAATTATGTCAAACAGAGGGGGAACAGCGGCCCGCCGAGCAGTCACTCAGTCGGCCAGAACTTCCCGCATGACTTCCCAGCGACGCTTGGCGGCGGGTGTGTTGGGACCATCATAACCGGCGCTTATCATGCCCGGAGCGAGCACGATGTCGTTGGCTGCAGCAAAACTATCCAGCTTTGCATTTAAGCTTGCCGCCGTCTCTTCATTGCGTGGCCCCACATAGCCCGCAGCAACGAGTTTCTTGGCTGGAACTTCGATCAGCCGCACACTATCGCTTTCAGGCTTCGGCAGCGTTTCCATCGTCCACTTTTTCGGCATCGTGAACCGGATTGTGTAAAGACCATCCTCTGTTGGCGTAGTTGTTACCGGAGCCGTCATAGCAATTTTTGCACCATCGCCACCGCCCATTGGCTGTCGTTCTGTAACAGGTTGGGTTGTTACCGGAGCGGTCATCGCAATTTTCTCGCCGGGCCTGTTCTTGCCAAAAATATAGCTGGCGAGAGGTGCAAAACCCATCTGGCTTGCTGCGCGACGATCGTCCGCTTTCACATCGACCTCGGCCACAAGATACGTCGCGTATGCGCGCAACTCGACACCGTCTACCGCTTTGATGACCTCGAATTCCGGACCTTCGATTTGATCTGCCGCAAAGCTGGGTGTCAGCATGGCAAGGGAGGTGAGGGCGGTCGTCATAAATGTGCGAAGCATGAGGTTGTCTCTAGTCTGGATAATGCCTTTAGAACGCACATATCCGCTGCCGGTTGCCTCAAACGTCGATCATCTCTTCATCCATGAACGACGCATTTTCCTGAATGAAGTTGAAGCGCAGTTCCGGTTTGGTGCCCATGAGCCTGTCGATACTGTCTTTTGCTGGGATTGGTTCATCAATATTCACCCGCAGCAGCGTGCGTTTAGCGGGATCCATCGTGGTTTCTTTCAATTGCGCGGGCATCATTTCGCCAAGGCCTTTGAAGCGCCCAAGATCGACCTTCTTGCCTGATTTGAACTCGCTCTTCAGCAACTCGTCTTTATGGGCGTCGTCGCGCGCATACATTGTTTTGCCGCCTTGGCTGAGTTTGTAGAGCGGAGGCACGGCCAGGTAGAGCGAACCTGTCTCGATAATTCCCGGCATTTCCTGATGGAAGAACGTGATGAGAAGTGACGCAATATGCGCGCCGTCGACGTCCGCATCGGTCATGATGATAACGCGGTCATAGCGCAGATCGTCAGCTGAAAATCTTGTTCCGGTGCCGCAGCCCAGCGCCTGAATGAGGTCTTGAATCTGCTGACTGCTCGCCATTTTATCGCGTGTGGCAGAGGCAACGTTGAGGATTTTACCGCGTAGCGGAAGGATAGCCTGGCTCTTGCGATTGCGGGCTTGCTTGGCGGAGCCGCCAGCGGAATCGCCCTCCACGATGAAGATTTCCGTGCCGCCCTTGGCGTTTTTGGAGCAATCCGCCAGCTTGCCCGGCAGGCGCAATTTGCGCGTTGCATTCTTGCGGTTGACCTCTTTTTCCTGCCGACGGCGCATCCGCTCTTCGGCGCGGTCCACCACCCAATCCAACAGTTTGGCCGATTGGGCGGGTGAGGCGGCAAGCCAATGGTCGAAGGCGTCACGGATGGCGCTTTCTACGATGCGGGAGGCTTCCACGGTCGCAAGCTTATCCTTGGTTTGACCCACAAATTCTGGCTCGCGCACGAAGACGGAAATCATGGCAGCCGCTGACGTCATCACGTCATCCGTGGTGATCATCGCGCCCTTTTTGTTGCCGACGAGTTCGGCGTAGGACTTCAACGAACGGGCGAGGGTGGTTCGCAAACCTGCCTCGTGGGTGCCGCCTTCTGCCGTGGGAATGGTGTTACAGTAGGAGTTTACGAACCCATCATCGCCGTACCACGTAATCGCCCATTCTACCGCGCCGTGGCCGGAGCGTTTTTCGGTTGTTCCGGCAAAAGGTCGGTCGGTCACCTGCATTTGCTTGCCGAGTTTTTCGAGCAGAAAATCTTTCAACCCGCCGGGGAAATGGAACACGGCCTTGTCCGTCACCTCGTCCTTGCCGGAAACAAGGGCGGGGTCGCAGGACCAGCGGATTTCCACGCCACCGAAGAGATAGGCTTTCGATCGCGCCATCTTGAACAAAGTCAGCGGCTTGAAACGTGCATCCTTGCCGAAAATCTGGGCATCGGGATGAAAGCGAACCTTGGTGCCGCGCCGATTTTGAACTTCGCCCACCAGTTCCACGGGCCCGACAGCATGACCGCGCGAAAAGGACTGACGGTATAGCTCACGATTGCGCGCCACTTCCACGATCAGATCGTCCGACAGCGCGTTCACGACCGAGATGCCGACGCCGTGCAAACCGCCGGATGTCTCGTAAGCCTTGCCGTCGAATTTTCCGCCAGCGTGCAGCGTGGTCATGATGACTTCGAGCGCGGACTTGTCTTTGAATTTGGGGTGAGGGTCCACGGGTATGCCGCGCCCGTTATCCGTGATCGTCAGATAACCTTCGGCATCCAACTCGACCTCGATCCAAGACGCGTGGCCCGCCACGGCCTCATCCATGGAGTTGTCGATAACCTCGGCAAACAGATGGTGCAGCGCTTTGGAGTCCGTGCCGCCGATATACATACCCGGCCGACGACGCACGGGTTCGAGGCCTTCGAGAACCTCGATATCGGACGCGTTGTAGTCACCCTCAGTTTTGCCTTTGACAGGCTTGGCGGCTGCCTTGCCGGTTTTCACAGGCGTACTCGGCGTTACCTGCGTGGTCGCAGGTGTCGATGCGCCACCGGAAAAGAGATCGTCCGACATATGTGGTCCTCAGCGCCGGATCGCATCCGGCGAATCAAGTCAGTTTGCTAAGCTGTAAGATAGGTCAGTTGCGCGGCCAGGCCAAACGACTGTTCTGCATGCGTTCGCAGGTGATGTACGACCATGGTGATCAACACATATATGTTGCATAAGATATATTATGGAACATTATTAGATGTCCGAATCCAAGACTTCTGCGGGTCGTTACAATTTTAGACGTATTGGAGCCTCGTTTTAATGGGTCACCGTTAAAGACGAGGGATACACGCCCGCATGGGTTTTCATTTGCAGAGCATCCTAATGCCGACGATCTTTCTCGCTGACCATCATGACCAAGTTTACACGTTCTGGAAGGACCACGGCATGCGTGGGCTTTCCGTGGCCCATGTCGATTCCCATTGTGATATGCGCGGGCTGTTGATTGATCGGCCAAGCCAGAGAGCTTGTTTCACATCGCATCGTGAATCCACTTTTGTTGATCGCGGCAACTTCATGACCCATGCGATCATGGAGGGCATGGTCAAGCGCATCACGTGGATTCACAACGAGCACAGCGGCCGTGGATACGACCACGGTCCTGTGGTGGCTTATGAGAGCGACAAGCTGGCACCACTTTACCGCTTCCGCCACAATCGCAGCGACCGGCAGGACATGCCGCTAGCGTATCACGAATGCCTGTTCGAAGACTGGAATGGCCTTCGCGAGCATGAGCAGTTGGACCTCGACTGGGACGCCCTCGCCTCCGTCGAATTCTCAGATGAACTGCAGAACAAGATGATTGGCGGCTTTCTCGACACCGATCTGAAGCACACGCCAGATGTGACTTTCCTCATCTATTCACCGGGTTATTCGAACCCGGACCGTTCCATCTACCGCGATTTCGGCAAGGAGCTCGCGTCAAAATTCAAGGCCGACATCGTGACACTTCCTGAGCAGGAGTTGGTGACGGATGGTGAGCGGTTCAGCGCGGTTCGTGGCGCCGTGAAGAAGTTGATTCCGCCGCAGATGATGACGACGAAGCACGCAGTGACGCGCTGGGCGCGGTTGCGGGCCACGGCGAACGACCTCGAAGTGCCAAAAGCCGCTTAAGCCTTAAATTGCAGGCCGTCGAATGCGGGTTCTACATGGTCCGGCGTGGCAGCTAGAACTGTTTCGTAGTCCAGCGGCGTGTGCATATGGGTCAGTATTGCGCGTTGAGGTTTGAGTTTCTCGATCCAGGCCAACGTCTGATCGAGACTTAAATGGCTGGGGTGTTCGCGGTATTGCAGCGCATCAATGATCCAGACGTCCAAGTTCTCTAAATATGGTAGAGCTCGTTCGTCCAACGCACTGACATCACTGCAATATGCGACGTTGCCAATGCGGAATCCGAGTGACAAAATATTGCCATGCGGCTGTTCGAATGGCAGTAGCTCAATGTCACCACCGGCGCCTGAAATCGTGAACGGTTGTTTGGCTACGATTCGGTTCTCGTCGAGGATAGGCGGATAGTTCGAGCCTTCGGGCGTCTCGAAGCAATAGCCAAAGCCCTCGTGCAGCCGTTGCGACGTGAAATCATCCGCCCAGATGGGCACGCGACGGCGTTTTGGGTCGTTGATAACGAAGCTGCGGAGATCGTCGATACCGTGGATGTGATCAGCGTGGCTGTGGGTATAGACCACGGCGTCGGCCCACGAAATTCCAGCAGTAATCATCTGCTCGCGGAAATCCGGTCCGGTGTCGATGACCACTGTAGTGGTACCGTCTGGGCCGAATTTTTCGACCAGCATAGACGCGCGACGTCGACGGTTCTTCGGATTCTTCGGGTCGCAATTGCCCCAGTCATCGGCGATGCGTGGCACGCCCGGTGACGAGCCGCAGCCAAGGATCGTGAAGCGGGTTTGGCCGACTAAATCAGCCATCGTCAGCACGCGGCACTTTGGAGAAAAGGCGGTGAAAATTGTCGGTCGTTTGGGCCCACACTGCGTCACGATCCATGCCCCAAACGTCGCCCAGAACGGCTGCTGTATGCGCCGTCCATGCCGGTTCGTTGCGCTTGCCGCGATTGGGCATTGGCGCGAGATATGGCGCGTCGGTTTCTACCAAAACGCGGTCGTGAGGTATGTCGGCTGCGATATCGCGGATATCCTGGCTGTTTTTGAACGTCAGGATGCCGGAAAACGAGACGTATAGGCCAAGCTCGATACCTTTGTGAGCCAATGCCGCGCCGGATGAGAAACAGTGCAGCACGGCAGGGAACGCCCCTGCCCGTGTTTCCTCTTCCAAGATGGCCATCATGTCGTCGTCAGCGCTGCGCGCGTGAATGACGAGGGGCAGGGCGGAGCGTCGGGCGGCGTCGATGTGGACGCGGAAACTGGCGGCTTGGTTGGCGCGGTCCGACTTGTCGTAGTGGTAGTCGAGGCCTGCTTCGCCGATGGCGACAACGAGCGGATCGTCTGCCAGTTTCAACAGTTCGTCGGCGGTCACGTCCATCTCTTCATCGGCATTGTGCGGATGAGTGCCGACGCTGCAGAACACGTCGTCGTAGCGCTCGGCCACAGCGCGCACCTGTTCGAATTTCCGCACGCGGGTACAGATGGTCACCATTCGGCGCAGGCCCGTTTCGCGGGCGCTTTCGATGACCGCATCAAGTTCCGGCGCGAAGTCGGGAAAATCGAGATGGCAGTGGCTGTCGACGAGATAGGTCACGCGGCAGGCTCCACATAGCGTGGAAACACACCTTCAGGCTTCTCGATTACGGTTGCCGTGTCTAGGCGATTGTCGCCGCCCAGATATGCGAAATCGCGCTGATCTTCCGGTATTTTCAACTGATCCAACAGCTTTTCGGCGCTCTCTGGCAGAAACGCTTGAACCAATATCGAAACCTGACGTACGACCTCTGCGGTCACGTAAAGCACTGTCGCCATGCGCTCTGGATCGGTCTTTTTCAGCCCCCACGGAGCTTGTTCATCGAAATAGCGGTTGGCAGCGTCCAGCGTGGCCCAGATGGCGTCCAAGGCTTCGTTCGGCACTGTGCGGTCGATCGCGTCGCGGCAGGGGGCCAGCATGCCGTCAGCAGTCGCGAGAAGGGCAGTATCTGCCTCGGTAAAGGCCCCTGCTCCGTCGAGCTTGCCATCACAATTCTTGAAGATCATCGACAGCGAACGCTGCGCCAGATTGCCGAAATTATTCGCAAGATCCGCATTCGTGTGATTCACGATGTCATCATGGCTGTAGCTGCCGTCGGAGCCGAACCGCACCAGCCGCTGGCAATAATAGCGCATGGCGTCGATGCCATATTCGGCGGCCAAATCCATCGGGTCGGCAACGTTGCCCAGTGATTTCGACATCTTCTCACCATTAGCCAGCAGGAAGCCATGGCCATAAACGCGCTTGGGCAGGTCGATACCGGCGGACATGAGGAAGGCAGGCCAATAGACAGCGTGGAAGCGTGTAATATCCTTGCCGATCACGTGAAGATCAGCAGGCCAATAGGACCATAATTCGCTCTCGGTATCGGGATAACCCGCACCGGTGAGATAGTTCGTCAGCGCGTCGACCCACACGTACATAACATGCTTGTCGTCGCCCGGAACCTTCACGCCCCAGTCGAACGTCGTGCGGGAAATCGACAGGTCGCGCAGGCCGCCTTTTACGAACGACACTATCTCGTTCTTGCGGCTTGCCGGTGCGATGAAATCCGGCTGCTCGTCGAACAACGCCAGCAGCTTGTCGCCATAGGCGGACAGGCGGAAGAAGTAGCTTTCCTCTTCGACCCATTCCACCGGGGAGCCTTGCGGGCCGAGGCGTTTGCCGTCTTCGGTCAGCCGTGTTTCGTCTTCTTCGTAGTAAGCTTCATCGCGCACGCTGTACCAGCCGGCATAGGCGTCCTTATAGATGTCGCCATTCGCTTCCATCGCGCTCCAGATGGCCTGGCTGGCGCGGTGATGGTCTTCGTCCGACGTGCGGATGAAGCGGTCCCACGAGATGCCGTAATGCTCGGTCATCGACTGGAATGCGTCGGAATTCTTATCCGCCAGCTCTTTCGGCGTAATGCCGAGATCACGCGCCGTTTGGAACATTTTTTGCCCGTGGACATCCGTGCCGATCTGGAAACGGACGTCATAACCGTCCAGCCGCTTGAAGCGGGCGATGGCATCGGCACAGATGAATTCGTAGGCGTGGCCGATATGCGGCGCGCCGTTGGGATAGGAAATCGCTGTGGTGATGTAATATTTTTGCGCCATGGGGCGAGGTATTCTCCGCGTTTCCGGCATCACTTGCGCGCCGGAATTTGGGTAGCACCTATCAGGAACGCGCCACGGAAAAAAGGTCGCTGAACAGGTTCAGCAACACCTGTTTCTTATCGAGATTGTAGGCACCGGCCAAACGCACCGCATCGCGCACCTTGGTGTGCAGGTCTGCCCAGCGGGCCATCCATGCCACGGGCACGTTCGGGTTTTCGCGTACGCGGCTGGCAATCCAGTCTAACACCAGCTCGATGAACAGGTCGTAGGCCGCCTCGCCGCCACGTTTCGACAAATTATCGGCCAGCATGTGAACCGCCACCCAATCCCGCGCTTCACCGGGTTTCGGCTGCTTCATCAGGCTTTCGAATTGACTATAGAATTTCAGCACATCGCCTTGTTGCAACTGGATTGCGCGACGGACGGAACCTTGGGCGAGGCGAGCGGCATCGCCACTACCCTCTCCTGCACCATCTAATGAAACCGTATTGAGAATGCTGGATATATTCTCAGGCGAAAGAGGATCGAGCGGCAACACACGGCAGCGCGAACGGATGGTTGGCAACAGTGAACCCGGCGCGTGGGCCAAGACAAAGAAGATGGATTTTGCCGGTGGTTCTTCCAACATCTTCAGCACAGCATTGGCGGCACTCGTGTTCATATCGTCGGCAGCATCGATGATTGTGACGCGGTAGCCACCACCACCGGCTGTCATGCCGTAAAACGGCACGGTACGGCGAATCTCATCGACCGAAAGCTGCGTCTTGAACCGTTCGCCTTTGGGGTCCCAAGGGCGGGTGAGGTGCAGCAGTTGATTGTGTGAACCCTGCGATACGGAGCCGTGCAGCGCATCGGAAATGGAACCCCCGTCAAATGCCTCGGGCGCATGAGCGCCTGCAGGATGAGCAAACAGATGTTTCGCAAAGTTCAGCGCCAGCGTCGATTTTCCTACACCACGGGGGCCGGAAATCATCCAAGCGTGATGCAGACGCCCTGCCCTGTGGGCGCTGGTGAGCTGAGACATGGCACCATCATGACCAACAACGCTGCGGCTCGCCGCCGGAATGGCGATGCCGTCCAGCCTGTCGAATACGGGCCGTTCCTCATCTTCGACCATTACGCGGACACCGCTTGGGCGGCGAAGAAGTTATCGATCACACGGTCGACCTGTTTGCTGACCGTGCGAAGGGTTTTGGACGCATCAATAATCTTGCAACGGTCAGGCTCGGCTTTGGCGATGGCGAGATAGGCATCGCGACGAATGTGCTGCTGCGCCAGTGCCTCGCTTTCATAGCGGTCCGGCCCATCGTCTTTCCAAACGTCAGCCGCGCGTTTCAGCCCCTCTTCGGGGGAAAGATCGAACAGCAATGTAAGATCGGGGCGCGCGTCTTCTGTGACGGCGCGCTCCAGCATGTCCATCATGTTGGACGACACACCGCCGCTTGCACCTTGATAAACCCGGCTGGAATCCATGAATCGATCGCACAGCACAATCGCGCCACGCGCCAATGCCGGTTTGATGAGTTCACGCACATTGTCTGCGCGGGCAGCAGCGAAAAGTACGGCTTCCAATTCTGTGCCGAATGGTTGTGCTGCGCCGGAAAGAACAACGTGGCGTACGGCTTCTGCGCCCGTTGTGCCGCCGGGTTCGCGGGTGACTACGACCTCGTGGCCATCATCTTCCAGCTTCTTGGCGAGGCGCTTTATCTGGGTGGACTTTCCAGCCCCTTCCCCGCCTTCGAATGTGATGAAGTGACCGCGCACGCTTTGCTCTCCGATTGTCCGCTGTCAGCGATAGGCGGAGCGAGGTTGCAGCGCAACGGCGCTAGTCGAAACGAACCAGGCCGATCAACAGCTCCTGCACTGCATCGACCGCGCGTTGGGTTATCGTGCCTGTGCCAACATCTTCAGCAGCGTAGAGCGGAGTTTCTTGCGTGACCTCGCCATCGACACTGACCTGCAGTTTGCCGATGCGGGTGCCAGCCTCGACTGGCGCTTTGATTGGCCCTTGAAAAACGATGTCGGCTTTCAGCCGGTCGCGGAAACCAACAGGCACGAAGATAGAAAGTGCGCCTTCCGCCTTCAACGGAACGCCTGATTTCGCCCCACCGAACAATGTGGCCTCACCTACGATCTCACCTTCTTCGAACAGCTTGATCGACTGGAAAGCACGAAATGCCCAGCGCATCATTTTGATCGCTTCGTTACGGCGCTCGGCCTGAGAGGACATGCCGTTCAGCACGATGATGATGCGTTTATCGCCAACCTTCGCAGATGCAGTAAGGCCGTAGCCGGAAGCTTCCGTATAGCCGGTTTTGAGGCCGTCAGCACCATCGACACGGCCTAGAATCGGGTTGCGGTTTCGCTGGCGAACCTTGTTCCAGGTGAATTCCGGCTCAGCGTAGATTTGGTAGAGTTCCGGATAGGTGCGGATAAGATGCCGGGCCAGCAGCCCAAGTTCACGTGCTGTCACGCGCTGGTTCGGGTCCGGCAGGCCGGTGGAGTTGGTGAAGTTGGATTTCTCCAACCCAATTCTGCGTGCGCGTTGGTTCATAAGGCCCGCAAAACCTGTTTCGGAGCCAGCCATACCTTCGGCAATCGCCATAGCAGCATCATTGCCTGATTGCACGATCACACCGCGAATGAGGTTTTCAAGCGCGATATCATCGTTCAAATCAGCGAACATCGTGGAGCCACCGGAGGTCGCGCCGCCGCGCTGCCAGACGTCTTTGGAGATCGTGAACGTATCATCCAGCTCAAGTGCGCCACGTTTAACGGCGTCGAAAACGACTTCCATCGTCATCAACTTGGCCATGGAAGCCGGCGGCATCAGTTCATCGGCATTCTTTTGAAACAGCACGGAGCCAGTCTCGTAGTCCATAACAATGGCTTGTTTGGCTGCCGTCTCGAACGACTGGGCAAAAGCTCCGGTCAATCCGGCCAGCAAAAACAGTGCAGCAGCGGCAAGGCGCATGATCATGGATATGGTCCCGTATGCAAGCAGCACGTGCCCCCCTGGCACATACGCGCCGAGATACTACGAAGCCTACGACATCTTCACAACGGGGCAAGAACGGGAATTCGTCGCCTACTTCTTTTTGGACTTTTTCTTCGGCTTTGCTTTGCGTGCGTAAAACGGATCGATCGGTCCGGCTTCTGCGAAAGGATCTGCCGCGATATGTTTGATCGAGCCGGTAGCGAAGCGGTCCACTTCATTGGCCGCAAAGAGCGAGCCACCCACGCCGCCCGGCCTGAAGCTGGCCTCCAGATATGGTGCATCAAGGCCATGTAGCGGTGCATGACCAATCCACTGGACACGGACATTACCGATGCCCTGCTTTTGATAGCCCAGCAGTTCAGAACCTTTCGCTGAAAGATCTATGATGCGTTTGGAATGGTAAGGCCCGCGATCATTCACCCGCACCGTAACGGACCGGCCATTGTCCACATTCGTCACCCGCGCGTAGCTGGGCAACGGAAATGTCGGGTGTGCGGCAGAAAGGGCGAACTGGTCGTAAACTTCGCCATTGGCTGTCAAGCGACCGTGGAAGTTGGGACCGTACCAAGAGGCTTGACCGCGCCGATCATAACCCGGCTCTTCTTTTGGCACATACCACTTACCGCGAATTTTGTAGGGCTTACCCACCTGCCGACGACCACCGCCCTTGCGAACGATCAGGCTGGTGGAAACGCGCGGACTGGCTGCCACACCGTAAGCGGATTCAGAGAACTTCGTTTCGTCGTTGATGTAAGGTTTGCCCGCGCCTGCAGGCATAGCTTTGATGATCGACTGATTAGCCGTGCCGCCGCAACCGGCAAGTGCCAGCGCAGAAGCAGTAAGGCCAATCCATGCGAAGGGGCGCGTGACGTGGTGCACTTTGAAACTTAATCCGGAGCGGAGGTGATCTGAAAAACAGTCTCACAATCCAGTTTACCCTTCGTTAACTCGCGTTTTCCCACTCTGTGTCAAAGGACACTTTCACGCTGATAAATTATTCGTATTCAGCACTTACAAAATTTTCCACCAAGGCTATTGAGGATGAATGCTTTCCTTGAGTTTCTGAGCAATCCCAACAGCCTCGCCCATGCTGCGGCTGGCCTTTATGCGCTGGGTCTTTTGACACGCAACCAAATCCTGCTGCGTGTTCTCATTCTGGTCGGCACCGGTTTTTACATTGCCTACTATTATCTAGCGCCTTCGATTCCATTGTGGGAGGCGATCATCTGGAGCTGTATTCTTGGTACCGCGAACATTTACGTTCTGGCCGGTTTGACGCTGGACCGGACGACATTCGCTCTCTCAAGCTGGGAACGTGCGCTCTACGCAAAGTTTCCCGGGCTGGCTCCGGGTGAATTCCGTCGTCTGGTGCGTAGTGGTACATGGATCGAAGGTGATGGCATCAAACACCTGACCATCGAGGGCGAGAAACAGGGTCATCTGTTCTGCACCTTGGATGGATTGGTCTCGATCAATCGCCAAGGCGAGGACTTCGCCGTCGAAGGTGGGTGCTTTATCGGCGAAATCGCGTACCTGCTGAACACGCCTGCTACAGCAACGGTGACGGCCGCGCCGGGAACGTGGACGATGCGTTGGGAGTTCGAAGCGTTGCGGAAGTTGGAACTTCGCTACCCTGCCCTGCGGATTGCGATACGCGATGCGTTCAATGTCGATATGGCACGCAAAGTGGCGCGCACCGGTTTGGTGGAACGTGGCAGCGACAACATATTCATCGCAACTTCGACAGCAGGAGCAGCGCAAACACCGAGCGCCGCCTGAAAGAGGTTAGACCAGTCTGCTCTGACTTTTAGCTGCCGCCACAAAGCCCGAGAACAGCGGGTGCGGTTCGAATGGTCGTGATTTCAACTCGGGATGGTACTGCACGCCGATGAACCACGGATGGACGTCGCGCGGGTATTCAACGGTCTCGGGCAGCAATCCGTCCGGGCTCATGCCGGAGAACACCAGACCGGCAGCTTCCAGCTTATCCTTGAAGTCGATATTCACTTCATAGCGGTGGCGGTGGCGTTCCGAGATTTGGGTATCGCCATACATTTCAGCGATGATCGTGTCTTTGCCGAGAGTTGAGTCATAAGCGCCGAGCCGCATCGTGCCGCCCATATCGCCCTGCTCCATGCGTTTCTCAAGCTGGTTGCCCTTGAGCCATTCGGTCATCAGGCCAACCACAGGTGCATCGGTTTCGCCGAATTCCGTGGATGAGGCACCTTCGATGTCTGCAAGGTTCCGCGCGGCTTCCACCACGGCCATCTGCATGCCGAAGCAGATACCAAAATAAGGAATTTTCTCTTCGCGGGCGTATTTTGCAGCGGCAATTTTGCCTTCACTGCCGCGTTCGCCGAAGCCGCCGGGCACAAGGATGCCATCTACGCCGGACAGAATTTCGCTGATGTCTCCCGCGATCAGTTCATCGCTTTCAACCCAATGCAGCTTCACCTTGGAGTTGTTGGCAATGCCGCCGTGAACCAGCGCTTCCATGAGGCTCTTATAAGCGTCCTTGAGCACGGTATATTTGCCGACGATTGCAATCGTGACTTCGTGCTCAGGATGATGAATTGCGTGGGAAATATCGTCCCAGACCTGCATTTTGGGCTTGGGCGCAGGGTCGATACCGAAGGAATCCAGAACTTGCTGGTCTAGCCCTTCGCGGTGATAGGCCATTGGCACGTCGTAGATGCTGGACGCATCCAACGCCTGAATGACGGCTTCGGAGCGCACGTTGCAAAACAAAGCCAGTTTCCGGCGTTCTTCTTCTGGAATTTCGCGGTCGGCGCGCACCAGCAAAATGTCCGGCTGGATACCGATGGAACGTAGCTCTTTGACCGAATGCTGCGTTGGCTTGGTCTTCAACTCACCGGCAGCCGCGATATACGGCATGTACGACAGGTGCATGTACAGGCAGCCGTTACGCGGCAGATCATTGCCCAACTGTCGGATTGATTCGAAGAAAGGCAGACCTTCGATGTCGCCCACCGTGCCGCCGATTTCTACCAGCACGAAGTCGTACCCGTCGTTACCTTCCAGCACGAACTCCTTGATGGCGTTCGTGACGTGGGGAATCACCTGAACAGTAGCGCCGAGATAATCGCCACGGCGTTCTTTTGCGATGATATCGCGGTAGATGCGGCCTGTGGTGATGTTGTCGGATTGCTCTGCCGGACGCCCGGTAAAGCGCTCGTAGTGACCAAGATCGAGGTCGGTCTCCGCCCCGTCATCGGTGACAAAGCATTCGCCGTGCTGATAGGGCGACATCGTGCCCGGATCGACATTGATATAGGGATCGAGTTTTCGCAGCCGGACCTTATAGCCCCTTGCTTGCAAAAGTGCTCCGAGAGCGGCTGAAGCAAGGCCTTTCCCTAGGGAAGACACCACGCCGCCGGTGATAAAAACATAACGCGCCATGGGAGTGGAGCCTTAGACGCCCGAACAGCAAAAGCAAAACCGTTTTGCAGCAATTCACACAGTTCACGCGGAAAAATTCATCTTCCGCGCGCTGAAAGCGAAATTACTCGGTCGGAACACCTGTTGAAGGCTGCGGAGTGCCAAGATTTTCAAGATCGTTGAGCAGACCACCAGCATCGGGAACGTTGGCCGGAGGCGTTGCTGTGCCGCTATCGGTCGGAACACCTGTCGGTGCAGTTTCCACCTGTCGCAGAATATCTTCGGTGCGGTTGTCACGGTTTGCGACCACTCCCAGCGCGACGGAAGTAGCAAAAAAGCCCGCAGCAACGATGGTTGTCGTCTTGGTCAAAGCATCAGCAGCACCACGCGCCGATATGAAGCCCCCGCCACCGCCGCCACCACCGCCGATACCAAGGGCACCGCCTTCAGATTTTTGAAGAAGGACCAGCACGATAAGCGCCAGAACCAGCATGATGTGAACAACGATGAGGACTGTCGTCATGGTCGGGATACTGCCTGTAAGAATAATGGTGCGCCGAAAGGCACCGCTGCGCGTCTTAATGGAAAAGGCGGCGAAAGCAAACGCCGTCCCAGTTTATGTCTTGCGGTAGGCTTCGCATATGGCCAACAGATCAGCCGCTTTCAAGCTGGCCCCACCCACCAATGCGCCATCGACATTCTCGATCATCAGCAATTCCGATGCGTTACTCGGCTTCACCGAACCACCGTAGAGAATGGTCATGCGCTCACCGTGTCCGCCGAACCTTTCCGCCAGTTCTTCACGAATGAATGCGTGGATCTCGCGAATATCGTCCGGGCTGGGCGTTTTGCCGGTGCCTATGGCCCAAACGGGTTCGTAGGCCACGACGGTGTTTTCTTCTTCCGCACCATCGGGGATCGAATTGCTGATCTGCCCGCGCAGCACGCTTTCCGCTTCACCGGCATCATATTGCGCTTCGGTTTCGCCGATGCAGACGATTGCTGTCAGGTCAGCGCGCCAGCAGGCTTTTACCTTGGCGGCAACGTCTGCATCTGTCTCTCCGCAATCCGTGCGGCGTTCGCTGTGGCCGACGATGCAGAAATCAGCTTCGCAATCGGAGATCATTTCAGCTGAAATCTCACCAGTATGCGCGCCTTCGACCTCAGCATGGCAGTTTTGTGCACCCACCATCAGCGGCGTGTCTTCCGCCAATGTTGTCGCAACATATAGAAGCGTGGCGGGTGGACAGACAGCAAGATCAAGCTTTTCTGCCAGTTCCGCATCCAAGCCTGCTGCCAAAAGCGCCAGTTGGTCGAGCTTGTCGCGCTCGCCGTTCATCTTCCAATTGCCTGCTACGAGTGGCTTGATATCGGGTGTCATCTGGATGGCTCCATGGCCGTTTAGGCTAAGGGTGAACACGTTGGCGTGAGGCCTAGCCCGCATCAGCCTAAATGCAAAGCTCGTATAAGGCGCAGCGCTTGCGGCACCGCGTGACCGTCCATATGTTGCCGCCAGGCGCAGCGTTGCGGATTCTGCACGCTGCCATTTCTATTCCACCCAAATGAGGTGTTTCGACGTGCTAGGTGCTCTTCGTGGTTTTGTAACTGGCTGGACGGCCAAAATTCTTCTTATCCTGCTGGTTGCCAGCTTCGCGCTTTGGGGCATTACCGGCTCCATTCTTAGCGGCGGTGACACTACATCCGTAGCGGCTGTGGGCGAAACCAAAGTGCCAGTGAGGGAATTCCTGTCGGCCTATAACCGCAACATGAACGAAGTGCAGCAGCGGGCCGGACGTCGTTTGACCCGCGATGAAGCACGCATATTCGGTGTAGAGCAGCGCGCATTGGGCAACGTTGTAGCTTGGGCAACGTTGGACGAGTTTGCACGTGTCCACGGTCTGGCACTGTCCGACAAACAACTCGCGCAGATGATCGCCGAGAACCCGGCGTTTCATGACTCCACCGGCAGCTACAATCGCGAAACATTCCGCCAGGCGGTGTTTCAGGCACAGATGCGGGAGAGCGATTTTATAGAAGCCCAGAATGCCTCCGCAGTCCGCAGCCAGTTGACTCGCTCCTTCGCGGACGGCCCCATTCTGCCGGACACGTTTAAGGCAGCGCTGGCGAACTACGCGCAAGAGCAGCGTGTCTTTGAATATCTGACGATTACACCCGCCATCGCTGGTGAACCAGCCGCCCCAACTGCGGAGCAGTTGAAAACATATTTTGAGGCGAACAAGGCCAACTATGCAGCGCCTGAATACCGCAAGCTCGATCTTCTAAGCCTGCGCCCTGAAGATCTCGCGGCATCCATGGAAGTTAGCGACGAAGAGATCGAAGCTGATTATCAGGCCCGTATCTCACGTTATCAGGAGCCGGAACGCCGTCGTGTTCAGCAAATCGTATTCCCCTCACGTGAAGCAGCAGAAGCGGCCAAAAAATCACTTGAAGAAGGCGCTTTCTTCGAAACCGTGGTCGCTGAAGCCGATCGCACAATGGCGGATGCAGACCTTGGTTTGATGGCCAAAGACGCCCTGCCCGCTCATTTGCAAGACCCTGCCTTCGGGCTTGAGGTAAATGCGATCAGCGATGTGATCGACGGGCCGTTTGGTTCGGTCATCGTGCGTGTGACGGAGGTCAATGAGGCCCGCACAACACCGCTTGATGAAGTGAAAGACACGATCAAGAACGCCATGGCGCTGGAACGTGCTGCAAGCCGCATCACGAGCCTGTCTGAAGAAATCGAGGACAGCCGCGCCGGAGGTTCTTCGCTTGCTGAAGCAGCACCTAAATTCGATCTGAAAATCCGCAGCGTTGAAGTCGATGCCCGTGGTCGCACACCAGATGGCACGCAGCTCACCGATATTCCCCAGTCGTCCGATCTATTGCGCCAGGCGTTTGAGACGGAAGTCGGGGCACAGGCCAGCGCTCTGGACATCGGTGCAGCAGGTTTCGTCTGGTACGATGTCACCGAAATCGCAGCCGCCCGTGACCGCACTCAAGACGAGGTGACGGAACGCTTGACGACAGATTGGATGGCAGCAGAACGCGGCAAGATGGTCCAACAGAAAGCTGAAGCTTTGAAAGCCCGGCTTGATGGTGGCGCGTCCATGCGAGAACTGAGCGCTGAGGTTGATCCTTCCACTCTAGGCGCTGCGCCAACGACACAGCCATTAAACCGCACCGGTACTGCTCAAGGTTTCCCCAGCGCTGCCACGCAAGAAGGCTTCAAGGGTGCTGAAGGCCACATTGCTATCGTTGATGGCTCGGAAGCCGGAACAAGCATTTTGCTTAAGGTGAAAGAAGTTCGCTTGCCGGAAGCTGCAGCCGCGCCGAATGTCGATCAACAGGTTAACATCGCCAACGAAGGCGCTGCCGATGATCTGTTGAATCAGATGATTGCGCGCCTGCAAGGTGAGTACGGCGTGACGCAAAACCCGCAGACCATAGATATGGCTTTGACCCAAGGCCGCTAGCATGGACGATCTTAAACCATTCATCGCGATTGTCGCTGAGGGTCGTTCGCTCACCCGCGAAGAAGCCACACAGGCCTTTGACGTGATGATGTCGGGTAATGCCACACCATCGCAGATTGCCGGTTTTTTGATGGCTCTGCGTGTAAAAGGCGAAACCGTCGACGAGATCACAGGCGCGGTTACGACTATGCGCCATCACATGTTGAAAGTGGATGTGCCAGACGGCGCAATAGATATCGTGGGAACCGGTGGTACTCAGACGGGTACGGTGAGCATCTCGACATGTTCCGCCATCGTGGCAGCGGGCGCGGGTGCGAAGGTCGCCAAGCATGGCAACCGCGCGCTTTCATCCAAAACTGGCACTGCCGATACGTTGGAGGCCTTGGGTGTCGATCTCAGTACCGGCGCAGATGGCGTACAGCGATGCGTAGAGCAGGCAGGCGTCGGCTTTATGTTCGCTCCCGCCCATCACGCCGCCATGCGTCATGTGGGTCCATCGCGTGTCGAACTTGGCACGCGCACGCTGTTCAACATTCTTGGGCCGCTCTCAAACCCTGCCGGTGTGAAGCGACAATGCGTCGGTGCCTATTCGCCCGACCTGTTGGAACCAATGGCGCAGGTGTTGCTCAACCTTGGTTCCGAACATGTCTGGCTGGTCCACGGCGACGGTATGGACGAGTTGACCGTTACAGGCACCACAAAGGTCGTGGAAGGCCGCGATGGTGTTCTACGCACGTTTGAAGTCGAGCCAGAGGATGCTGGCGTTGGTCGCCATGCAATCGAAGACATTCGTGGTGGTGACGCACAGCACAATGCGGCTCGTCTTCGCGCTGTCTTAGACGGTGAAGCAGGCGCCTACCGCGACATCGTGTTGATGAATGCCGGTGCCGGTCTCCACGTCGCCGGCCTTGCAAACGACCTTAAATCCGGTGCTGAAATGGCTGCCGAAAGCATCGACAGCGGGGCAGCCAAAGCTGCTCTCGCAAATCTCGTTGCTGCGTCAAACGGTGAAGCAAATGGCTGATATTCTTGATCGTATCGGCGCTTACAAGCGTGAGGAAATAGCTGCCGCTAAAGCACAGGTTTCACTAGCCGATCTCAAGGCCCGCATGACGGACGTCACACCTCCACGCGGCTTTGCCGATGCTTTGAGAGCCAAGCACGCAGCTGGCGATTACGCGCTTATCGCAGAGATCAAAAAGGCCAGCCCATCGAAAGGGCTCATCCGAGAAGATTTCGATCCCGCATCATTGGCTAAAGCTTACGAAACCGGTGGTGCGGCCTGCCTGTCCGTTCTCACCGACACGCCATCGTTTCAAGGCGCCCCTGCGTTCCTAGGTGAAGCGCGAGACGCCACGGCCCTGCCCTGCCTGCGCAAAGACTTTCTCTACGACACCTATCAGGTGCATGAGGCCCGCGCTTGGGGGGCAGACTGCATTCTCATCATCATGGCTGCCATCGACGATGATACCGCCAGAGCGCTGGAAAATGAGGCGTTCGAACTCGGCATGGACGTGCTCGTTGAAGTTCACGACGAACCCGAACTCGATCGTGCGCTCCATCTCACGTCCCCTTTGATCGGCATCAACAACCGCAATCTCAAAACGTTCGAGGTCAGTCTGACGACCACAGAGATCCTCGCTCCGAAAATTCCCGATGACAGGATTGTTGTAGGCGAATCCGGCCTCTTCACACCTGATGACCTTGCGCGCATGACGCGCTGCGGTGTGGAGACATTCCTGATCGGTGAGAGCCTTATGCGTCAGGAAGATGTTGCAACGGCCACCCGTGAGCTTCTGGCCCGGCCTATAGCCGCATGAGCGGCAGCCTCACCCATATCGGTAAGAGCGGCGAAGCTCACATGGTTGATGTTGGTGACAAGGCCTCCACCACCCGTGAAGCCATCGCTACCAGCGCGGTGACGATGCTGCCGGAAACGCTTGCAATGATCGAAGCTGGAAATGCCAAAAAAGGCGATGTGCTTGGCACCGCTCGCATTGCCGGCATCATGGCCGCAAAGGAAACATCGCGGCTCATCCCCCTTTGCCATCCCATTGCCTTGACCAAAGTCACAGTCGATTGCGAGCCAGACGAGACCTTGCCGGGTATTCGCATTCGCGCGCTTGCCCGCTGCACCGGCCAGACAGGCGTCGAGATGGAAGCGCTCACCGCGGCCAGCACAGCAGCGCTTACAATCTATGACATGGCCAAAGCGGTTGATCGCGGCATGTCCATCGGGCCCACGCGACTGGAAGCCAAGAACGGTGGTAAATCGGGCGACTGGACCGCCGACGCCACGTGAGCGGCTTGCTGTCTGTCGATGAAGCCCTAGCCCGCATTCTGGCAGATATCGAAACTTTGCCCGCTGAAAACGTTCCAATTTACGAAGCTGCCGGACGCATTTTGGCGATTGACCTAACAACAACGCGAGACCAGCCTCCGTTTGATGCTTCAGCAATGGATGGCTACGCGCTTCGTGCGTCTGATCTTAACGGCAACTCAGGAGAGTTTGCTGTGGTTGGTGAAAGCGCCGCTGGCCATCCATTCGCAGGCGAATTGCCTGCCGCTTGTGCGGTCCGCATCTTCACCGGTGCGCGTATTCCGCAGGGCGCCGATACGATTGCCATTCAAGAAAATGCCAGCGCTCAAGATGGCCGGGTAACGATCGAAAAAGCTGAGAGTCCTGGTCGTTACATTCGTAAGGCAGGACTGGATTTCCGCGCGGGTGATACTCTGCTTGAGGCAGGCATTCAGCTTTCCCCGGCACGATTATCGCTTGCGGCATCGATGGGGCTGCCCACCCTGCCCGTTAGACGAAAGCCGAGTGTCGCCATCATCGCATCGGGAGACGAACTGGTTTCTCCCGGTGAAGACGTGCCCGAAGGAGGTATCGTCAGTTCCAACAATCTTGGTATTGCAGCCATCGTAAAGGCAGCAGGGGGCGAGCCTGTCGATCTCGGTATCGCTATTGATACGCGTGCGGCACTGGCGGACAAATTCGCGCGCGCATCCGATTGCGACGTGGTCGTCACATCCGGGGGCGCAAGTGTGGGTGACCACGATCTTGTACGACCGGTGTTGCAAGATCATGGCGTTGAGCTGGACTTCTGGAAGATCGCCATGCGCCCCGGAAAGCCACTCATATTTGGGCGCAAAGGCAAGCAAAGCTATCTCGGTCTGCCGGGTAATCCCGTGTCCAGTCTGGTTTGCTCGCAGGTCTATCTCGCTCCGCTCATCGGCGCTCTTCTCGGCGCAAGGTCGCAAGGCGTTTTGCGCGAGGGTGTGTTGGGGAGTAGCCTTCCCGAAAATGACGAACGTCAGGAATATATGCGGGCCGTTTTCGATGATGGCAAACTTGTGCCTTTCGACAATCAGGACAGCTCTATCCTTTCCAGCCTTGCCCGCGCCGAAGCTTTGGTTATCCGGCAAGCAGGCGCACCAGCTGCCAAGGCGGGTGACAAATGTTCCTACATTTCGGTCGTTTCAGGCTTGGGCTTGTAGAACACATTGGCAACCTGTTAACTTGTTCTTGGTTTGTACGGTGTCATGATTCGACGCCGACGCAATGGAGACGAGGCAAATGCTCACCAAAAAGCAGCACGAACTGCTAATGTTCATTCAGGAACGCATGAAAGAGGCTGGCGTCCCGCCGTCGTTTGACGAGATGAAGGATGCGTTGGACCTGAAGTCCAAGTCCGGCATTCACCGCCTTATCACAGCGTTGGAAGAAAGGGGCTTCATCCGCCGTCTTCCCAACCGTGCCCGTGCTTTGG
Organism: Ahrensia sp. R2A130; assembly: GCF_000179775.1. Lineage (GTDB taxonomy): Bacteria > Pseudomonadota > Alphaproteobacteria > Rhizobiales > Rhizobiaceae > Pseudahrensia. The sequence goes on along the minus strand of NZ_AEEB01000003.1, from coordinate 321,491 downwards.
AGGTCATTAAGCTTCCAGACTCATATCAGCCTAGCCCGGCAGGCCGCAGGCCGTTTGAGCCTAGTGTCGTCGAAGGTGGCTTAGGCCGCGCTCCCGAAATGGTGGCTAACGACACCGGTCCCGCCATGACGGAAGTGCCTGTCATGGGCCGTATTGCGGCTGGTACGCCCATCTCCGCTATTCAGGAAAACACCCACACCATCGCTGTCTCACCAGATATGCTGGGGCGTGGTGAACATTACGCGCTGGAAGTCAAAGGCGATTCAATGATTGAGGCTGGCATTCTGGATGGCGACACCGTGGTTATTCAACGCGGTGATACAGCGACACCGGGCGACATCGTGGTGGCATTGGTCGATCACGAAGAAGCCACGCTGAAGCGTTTTCGCCGTAAAGGTGATTCAATCGCTCTGGAAGCTGCAAATCCTGCCTACGAAACCCGTATTTTCGGCCCGGACCGCGTTGCGGTGCAGGGCAAACTGGTGGGGCTCATCCGCAGCTATCATTGATTGCTATGGAAACGGTGCCGGTTCCACGGGCGCGGTGAGCCAATCACCGCGCGTTCAACCGTGGCATCCGACAGCGAGCCATCTGCACCCAAATGTATAGCAACTGATCCGCCTGACCGTAGACTGGTTTCGTCAAATACCAACGGACGCTCAGCAACGGGTACGTGATTGCATGCGTCTGGTAGACGAAATGGAGCCACGAGAATATCGGCAATTTGACAGTCCGTCCAAAGGCTCGCTGAGGTCTTGAGACTCACGATCTGCAGGCCGTTTACAGTGGCTGAACAGGCATCAGCGTCACATTGGAATCGCAACGAAGAGTGGGGCGTTCCATCTGCTTGGTTAGGCGGATAAGCAGTTTGCCAAATTTCCGTGATGAACCTGCTGCCTCGTTCCCTCAACAGACTTGGCTCGGTGCTTTCACTCAATATCGCGATCTGCCTGCCATCTTCAGAAATGAGGATTGCTGGCATCTTGGTAGTCTGAGCCAGAAGCACCGCAGGTAATAGGAATGCCAAGCCAAACAGCTTAAGCTTGGAACGGGCGAGCGTCATGATCAGTAGGCCGGCCGTCGCGCAGATAAAGGACGAGACAGGTATGCGTCCGGTGATACCTTGCGGACCCATGTCGGACACCGAGTTTGCCACAGCAACCACCCATTCCGTCGACCATGCCATCGCCGCCAATGGCCAGTCTTGCAGCCCGAATGGAAGCGCCAACATGGACAGCAGGGCCAGCGGCATCACCGCGAATGAAACGACAGGCATCGCAGCGAGGTTCGCCAGCAATCCAAGCGGTGCAACCCGCTGAAAATGGTAGGCGGCAAATATGCCTGTCGCCAAACCGGCCACCAGCGATGTCAAAGCTAAACCGCCCACGTCGCGCCGTAAGACGCGACCTGTTCCGGCAATCAAACCGCCTTTGCGAAATGTCTTCGGGCGCGCTGCATTGCGCCGATTGAGACCTTCGTAAACAGCCACCAGCGCTGCCACTGCAGCAAATGACATCTGAAATCCGGCAGACAATATTGCGCTTGGACTTACAAGCATCACAACCAAAGCTGCCAAAGCCACGTTGCGCATCGTTAGCGCTTTGCGATCCAGCATAATGGCGCCGAGCATAATCGCGACCATGATCCATGCCCGTTGCGTTGAAACGGCCATGCCGGACAAGGTCAGGTAAATCGTTGCCGCGGCCAACCCTCCTGCCGCCGCCCATTTTTTTACCGGATAACGAAGCGCAATTTGCGGAAACAACGCGAAGACTGCGCGCAGCCCGCCCATCGCGGTCAATGAAACAAGCGCCATATGCAGGCCGCTGATAGCCAATATGTGGGCAAGCCCGGACCGGCGCAGCGCCTCGGTGGTTGGCGCAGAAATGCCACTTCGGTCCCCCACTATAAGGGCTGCCGCGATGCCGCCCCCCTCGCCTGGAACGCTTTGGCGAATGAGACTCGCCAACCCGTCCCGAACGGCCTGAATACTGCTGACCGCTTCTACAGGCCGCGTTGCCGTCGGTGCACCGAGAAAGAAACCAGACCCTGAAAGGCCGTCAAACCATGCTGAAAAGGCGAAATCGTAACCGCCTGGATAAGCTGGACCAGATGGCGCGCTAAGACGCGCGAGGCCTTCCAACCGACTGCCTACCGGCGCGTCGGGGCCACCAGCTCGGGCGGTCACGCGAAAGATTCGTTGCGACCCGTCCGGTCGCGCTAACTCGCCTTCGGTAACCGCTATCCGGTAGCGGACGCTGCCATTGGCGCGCATTTCTCTTTGCAAAACTGCGCCCGCAATCGTGGCGATCCTAGGACGTTCAAGCATTTTGGTGTCGTTAGCCGCAGTGTGGAGTCGGGTTAGTCCCGCCCCTGCTGCAACCAACATGCAGCCCATGAGAGCAGCATGAAGCATCGGGCGATTTCTACTGACGAACGCAACAACCATAAAAGCCAGGGCCAGCACCTCGAACGCCCAAGGCCAAGGCTCGCGTGGCAACTGAAAGTATCCCGCAATTCCTACCGCCAGACATACCGGTGCCCAAAGAAAGCCTGCACCACGATCCACCTCGATTTGAAGCTGGCGTGAAAGCGTTGCACCCGCGATAGAAAGTCGATGCCCAAAGCGCGAACGCAAAGGCAATGGTTCCGGCGCGATAAGCCCAGAATCATTCCAGCCCTGCCATTCCGTGATTTGCGAGCTGTCATTGGAAGATTCAACCGACCAAGCTAAATCTCCATCAGGAGACTCCGTCACATTCTGATCGGGCTTTAAAAACACGCGCACTCCGAACGGCGCTTACACATAACCGGAAGTGCGACCGTCGCTTGTATGATGACGGTCGTATGCTAGAGGGGCAACGTCCCCTTTTGTTCTCCGCATCCGCAGACACGCTCTGGAAGGCCAATCTTGACCAAGCCCGTAATCACCCGTTTCGCCCCCTCGCCCACCGGTTTTCTCCATATCGGCGGCGCACGCACGGCGCTGTTCAATTGGTTGCTGGCCCGCTCTCTGGGCGGCAAAATGTTGCTGCGCATCGAAGACACCGACCGCGCGCGCTCAACAGATGAAGCCGTCGACGCATTGCTGGATGGCCTGACATGGCTGGGGCTTGATTGGGATGGCGAACCGATTTCGCAGTTCTCCCGCGCCGACCGTCATCGCGAAGTTGTTGATGAGCTGTTGGCTAAGGGCGAAGCCTACCCTTGTTACGCCACGCCCGAAGAACTGACCGAGATGCGCGAGAAGGCGCGCGCCGAAAAGCGGCCACCGCGTTACGATGGTCGCTGGCGTGACCGCGACCCCGCCGAAGCGCCGGAAGGTGTGAAGCCTGTGATCCGCATCAAAAGTCCGCAGGATGGGGAGACCGTGGTAAACGATCTGGTTCAGGGCGAAGTGCGCTTTCCGAACGCCGATCTCGATGATTTGGTTCTTCTGCGTTCCGACGGATCGCCCACGTACATGCTGGCCGTTGTTGTTGATGATCACGATATGGATGTTAGCCACATTGTTCGCGGTGACGACCACCTAACAAATGCCGCAAGGCAGACAATTATCTTCAACGCGATGGGATGGAATGTGCCAGAAATGGCTCATATTCCGCTCATTTACGGTGCTGATGGTGCTAAGTTGTCCAAGCGCCACGGTGCCATTGGCGCTGAAGCCTATCGTGCCATGGGCTATTTGCCGGACGCGCTGCGTAATTATCTCGTTCGTCTGAGCTGGTCTCATGGAGACGAGGAGTTCTTCACGCAGGCGCAGTTGGACGAATTGTTCAGCTTGGATTCCGTAGGGAAATCCCCGGCTCGCTTTGATTTTGCGAAGCTGGAGAACATGAACGGCCACTACATTCGCGCAGCAGATGATGCTGATCTTGCGGCACGTTTGCAGGGGCTTCTGCCCGAAGTTGAGGGTGGCAGCTGGTTTTCCGAACGCTGGAACGACACGCGACACGCACAGCTTGTAGAGGCCATGCCGGGTTTAAAAGAGCGTGCCAAAACGCTGCTGGACCTTTTAGAAGGTGCGCGTTTTCTGTTTGTTGAGCGACCACTCAATATGGAAGAAAAGGCTGCTGCTCTGCTGGGTGAAGATGCACAGGAGCGGCTGGCTATGTTGTTGCCGGACCTTCAGAAAATCGAAACTTGGTCTGTGGAAACCGTTGAAGACGCAGTTCGTGTATTTGCGAAAGCCAATGAGTTGAAACTGGGCCAGATTGCCCAGCCCATTCGGGCGGCCACGACCGGTAAAACCCAGTCACCGGGCGTATTCGACGTGATGGCTGTGCTTGGCAAGGAAGAGTGCATCGCACGCTTGCAGGATCAAGCCACCTGAAAGCTGCACGCCGCTAGCCATGTTTGACCAATTGCTGATCTGCAAAACACTCGCTTCGCTTGTGGCCGGGGGAGCGATAGCTTATCAAACGGCAGGGAGATTGTTCGTTCGCCAATAGACACCGGCACTTGTCGGGTCTGGCGAACGAAACGATTCCGGGGCCTGCCTTTTCAATGGTTGCGCCCTACGGACCGCTGTTGAAAGGAACAATATGGCTGACGAGAACGCGACCCTTAGAATTGGCGATGAGACCTGGGAATTTCCCATTCGGTCCGGCTCGGTTGGTCCCGATGTCATGGATATCGGCACACTCTACAAGCACACAGACCGTTTCACGTTTGATCCGGGTTTCACCTCCACAGCATCTTGTGAAAGCAACATCACATATATTGATGGCGATGCAGGCATTTTGCTGCACCGCGGTTACGCCATCGACGATCTTGCTGAGCATGGCGATTTTCTAGAGACCTGCCATTTGCTGCTTTATGGCGAACTGCCAACACCCGCGCAGAAGAAAGATTTCGAAGAACGCGTAACGTATCACACCATGTTGCACGACCAGATGACGCGGCTTTATTCGGGCTTCCGTCGTGACGCGCACCCGATGGCTTTGATGGTCGGTGTTGTTGGCGCACTTTCCGCTTTTTATCACGATTCCACCGACATCACCGATCCTGAGCAGCGCGATATCGCGTCCCTGCGCATGATTGCAAAGATGCCGACTATTGCGGCAATGGCCTACAAATACACCGTCGGTCAGCCGTTCGTATATCCGCGCAACGACCTCGGCTACGCGGCAAATTTTCTGCAGATGTGCTTTGCCGTACCGGCTGAAGACTACAAGGTGAACCCGGTTATGGCCCGCGCCATGGACCGCATTTTCGTTTTGCACGCAGATCATGAGCAGAACGCTTCGACATCTACCGTACGTCTGGCCGGTTCTTCCGGTGCCAACCCATTTGCTTGCATTGCTGCCGGCATCGCATGCCTGTGGGGGCCCGCACATGGTGGTGCCAATGAAGCAGCGCTTAACATGCTGCACGAAATCGGCACGCCGGACCGCATTCCCGAGTTCATCGCTCGCGCCAAGGACAAGAACGATCCGTTCCGCCTGATGGGCTTCGGTCATCGCGTCTATAAGAACTACGATCCACGCGCGAAAATCATGCAGCAGACGTGCCATGAGGTTCTCAACGATCTGGGCATCACCGATGACCCAATCCTTGATGTTGCGATGGAATTGGAAAAAATCGCAGTCGAAGATCCATACTTCAAAGAACGTGGTCTTTATCCGAACATCGACTTCTACAGCGGCATCACGTTGAAAGCCCTTGGCTTCCCGACCGACATGTTCACCGTGCTGTTCTCACTGGCCCGCACCGTGGGTTGGATTGCGCAGTGGCGTGAGATGATTGAGGATCCACGCCAGAAAATCGGTCGTCCGCGTCAGCTTTACACAGGCGAAACACATCGCGATTACGTGCCGGTCGATAAGCGCAAGTAAGCTTTTAACGCGACGCCTTGTTGCGCAGAAGCTCGGCAATCACAAACGCCGCCCTTTCTCCGGGCGGCGTTTTTGTTTCCATGGCACGACGCACGTCTTTGAAACCGTCCAACTGCCTCAGACGGGCGGGTCCTTCGATAAATAACTCTTCAAGATGACGCGCCAATCGACCGGGTAACACCAGTTCATTGATCTCTTCAGGTACGATCAACCGGTCCACGATGAGGTTAGGCAACAATGCTGACCAAGTCGTCACCATGCTGGCAAACGGTCGCGCCACAGCATCAAGCTTATAGCCCGTGACCATGGGAACGCCGTGCAAAGCAAGCTCCAGCGCGACAGTGCCTGATGTCGCTAGCGCCAGATCGACATCTGCAAATGTGCTGTCATTGTCCTCGCTAGAAACAATCTTCGGTGCCGTGCGCCATGTTGCGGTGTGTCTTTCGATGGTGCTTCGGTGCCTTGGGACCGCAGCGATCACCGCTTCAAAGTCATGACCGCGCGCTCTTAGTAGCTCGACCGTCGCACCGAACGCTGGAAGCATTCGGTCAATTTCGCCGCGCCGTGAGCCGGGTAGCACCAGAAGCTTTGGTCGCGCACTTGGTGGTCGCTTTTTCGTCGGAAGCGCCGCGACATGTCCTGCAAGCCTATGTCCGACATAGGTCGCAGGTGGACCGCCGAGCTCTGCCAAAACACGAGGCTCGAAAGGCAATATTGCCAGCACATGGTCGATATAGGCACGCATGGTCTTGGCCCTGCCCGACCGCCATGCCCAAACGCTGGGACAAATATAGTCGACGATCGGTACATTAGGCAGCTTCTTACGCACACGCTTCGCCACGGCATGTGTGAAGTCGGGGCTGTCTATCAAGACAATCATATCAGGACGCTTGGAGATGATGTCGGCCACCACTTGGTGAACCCGCCGTACGATGGTGGGCAGCCGGGCGATAACGGCTGAAAACCCCATGACCGCAATGTCTTCAATATCGAACAGACTGCTGACACCACGCTGCTCCATAGCTGGACCTGCAAGCCCCGCATATTTCGCGTCGAGGTCTTTGATGTCGTTGAAGCCATCAATGAGATCGGCGCCCAACAGGTCACCCGATTCCTCTCCGATCACGAAATAGAACGTCTTGCTCATGCCGCTATTCCTGTCAGGAACAGGTCGCCACGTTGAGCGATGTCGATACAGGTTTCACGCTCAAGTATCAGTGTTGCGCCAGCTCGAACTGCTATACCGTCCAAACCAGCAGCAACAGCGCGCGAAACCGTTTCCGGCCCAATCGTTGGCATATCGACCCGATGATCCTGTCCGGCTTTTGGTGCTTTCACCATAACGCCCCCGCGTTGCAACGGCAGGCGGCCATTGTCTCGCAAATCCATGATACGCCGCAGCATCGCGTCAGTGCCTTCCGCGCCCTCTACCGCGACAGGCCGACCGCCTATAACGACGCAGGCCTGCCCCATATCAAAGGGAGACATCGCATCGAGAAGCTGGAAACCCAGATCAATTCGGTTGCGGTCCTTTGTGCCTGGGGCGCCAGAAAAACGGCCTTCATCCACGACAAGCGATGGTGCAATATCAGCAGCACCTAGAACCTTGAGTCCCCGCTTTTCAATAACCGTTATGACCGACCCTAGAACCGCATCGTCTCCCTTGAGCAACTGTCCGAGGATAGTAGGTAGAGTACGAAGTGTGGGCCAATCCATCTGGCTGAATTTCAAGTCAGGGCGGCCATCAACACCGCCAGCCAGAACGATGTGGCCAATGGAGTGTTCCTTGCAAAGTGGGAATATCTGCCCGACCTGCTCCCAGCGCAAATCTTGACCATCGAGATTCTCAAATGGTTTTTCCGTCACGCCTGGCAGGCGCAAAATGTAAGGCTGAAGGCCAACTGTAGTAAGCTGCGTCGCCAATTGAATTGGCAATGCGCCACTACCTGCCAATATGGCAACACGGTCGTGCTCTGCACGCCACGTCATAAGCGGGCTACGAGGCCGGCAAGCAAAACGGGCGCCCGCTTGTCTCGCCAACAAAAATCAAAATATCGCGCATCAGCGGGTCCTCGCAGTTCTCCAACATCGCTTCTGCCTTCTCGCGCATTGGCCCGGTCGCAGCAAAAAGCTCATCATAGCCCGCACGTACCGCCTTCATGGAAGCGCGATCCATCTTGGCGCGTTTCATCCCGATTAAGTTCAAGCCAATCAGGTTTGCACGGTGCCCGGTGGCCATCCCAAACGGGATAACGTCACCTTCAATGCCTGCAAGGCCGCCTATAAAGGCGTGATGCCCAATGCGGCTGAACTGATGCACGGCAGAGCCACCGCCGAAAATCACGCTATCGCCTACAGTACAGTGACCAGCAAGCATCGTGTTGTTCGACATGATAACGCCGTTTCCGACAATACAATCGTGGGCCACATGAGCGTTGGCGAGCAGGACGCATTTATCGCCCACAACCGTTTTGCTGCCGCCGCCTTCTGTGCCCGTGTTGATCGTCACACCTTCGCGCAGCACGCAATCTGAGCCAACGGATAGGGTCGCATTCTGACCGTGAGGCTTCAAATCTTGCGCAACAGCTCCGATAGAAGCGAATGGAAAGACGCGTGTCCGCGCGCCCAGACGTGTATCGCCCTGAATAGAGCATTGAGCTAGGAGTTCGACACCGGCTTCAAGAACCACCTGCGGCCCCACATGGCAAAACGGACCGATACGAACACTGTCTCCCAACTGCGCACCCTTTTCGATAACCGCACTTGGATGGATGGAAGAGTTATTGTTCATCGCGGTCGACCATCATGGCACTGATCTCGGCTTCGGCCACTTTCACGCCGTTCACTTCAGCAATGCAGGCAAATTTGAAGATGTTACGCTTCTGGCGGATTTTCTCGATCACGTATTCTACGACGTCGCCCGGCCCCACGGTCTTGCGGAATTTAGCCTTGTCGATTGTCATAAAATAAGTGGTTTTTGGATCACCAGTATAGTGATGCGCAGAGCAGATGGCGCCAGCTGTCTGGGCCATACCTTCTACCAAAAGAACACCTGGCATAATCGGAGTGTGCGGAAAGTGACCCGTGAAATGAGGTTCATTGAACGTCACGTTTTTGATGCCACGTGCGCTCTGATCACCATCAATATCAACAATCTTATCAACCAACAGAAACGGATAGCGATGTGGGAGCAGCTTCATCAGGTCGCTGATATCCAGCGTTTTTAGCTCTTTGGATGTCTCGGTCATTACTTTTCCGCCTGTGGTTTCTTTCTGTCGGCTTCCATTGCCTGTGCCTCACGGCGCAAACGCCCAATGTCGCGCATCCAATGGCGGATTGGGCGGGCTGGAACACCGCCCCATTGTACACCTGCCGGTACGTCGCCAGACACACCGCTGAGTCCAGCAATCTGTGCTCCATCACCGATGGAAACGTGACCATTGATGGCGCACTGTCCGCCAAGAACCACGTAGTCGCCGAGTCGAGCGCTGCCTGCAATACCGGTTTGGCCCACAATAACGCAGTGACGACCGATGATGACGTTGTGCGCGATCATCACCAAATTGTCGATTTTGGTGCCCTCGCCGATGACAGTATCGCGATTAGCTCCGCGGTCGACGCAGCTGTTGGAGCCTATTTCTACATCGTTTTGAATGATAACTCCGCCGGTCTGCGGCACTTTCAGGTGCCCGCCAGGTCCCATTGCAAAGCCAAAGCCATCACCACCAACCCGCACACCGCTGTGCAAGATGACGTTGTCGCCAAGGTGAGCTGCGATGACAGACGCGCCTGCTGCAATCGCACAGTTGCGGCCAATCATGACGTTTGGTCCGATTATTGCATTTGGACCAATCAGCGTGTTGCTGCCGACGCACACATTAGCGCCAATAACAGCGCCGTGCTCGACGGTAACGCCCTCTTCCAAGATTGCGGTCTCGTGAATGCCTGCGGCGGTAGAAATACCGTCGCACAATATTGATGTTGGTCTTGCTGCGGAGGGAAACATAGCAGCCATAGCGCGAGCGAAGGATTTATAAGGCTGATCACTTACGAGAACAGCGACACCTTCCGGAACGCCGGAACGATAGCGTTCGCTGCATATAACGGCGCTTGCTCCGGTATGTGCAAGAGCGTCCACATATTTGGGATTCGATAGAAAAGTTAGACTACCTTCGGCAGCCGCCTCGATCGGAGATACCGAAATAACTTCGACCGACTTGTAGTCATCATCGGCGAGTTGCGAGCCTGTTAGTTTGGCCAAATCTCCAACGGAAATAGGCCCTTCAGATCGGAAAAAATCACTCAAGCGAATGGGTTTCCTAACTCGGGTTTCCGCTGGACGAGAAAACTATCACGAATAGCTAGGAACCAGGCTGCGTGATGAAACGACAACCCAGTCCCCACGATTAGCCCTATTAAAACTTGGTGCTGACACCAAACTTGAAGAACTGCTTCTCGTCGAAATCTTCTTCGGCAAGAACGTGTGCAAAGTCTGCACGCAATGGGCCGAATGGCGAGTCCCAGAGAAGGGATGCACCGACCGATGCTCGGATAGAGTTCTCGTCACGGATAGTCGGGTCAATCTTATCGAAGTCGTTGCCATACACTGTACCTGCATCGGCAAACAGTGCCGCACGCAGACCGTAAGAGCGTGGAAGCAATGGCAGCGGGAACTGAACTTCAGCTGTCACACTGGCGAAATATTTGCCACCAAGCGCTTCACCGTCGGTAGCGCGTGGACCTAGACCACGGCTGTCGAAACCACGAACCAGATTGCCGCCTTTAAAGAAGTTGTCAGTGATTCGGAGATCGTCAGAACCAAATCCTTCAATCGCACCTGCCGTAGCACCACCGAACAGAACAATGTCAGCGTCTTCGGAGAGCAAATAGTAAGCGTATAGTTCTGCTTCTGTACGAACATATTCAGCGTCACCACCGAGGCCCGCAATATCCTGACGGAACTGGGCATAAATGCCTTCGCGAGGGCTCTTACGATTATCGATTGTCGAATAGGTCAGTGCGTAGCCAATGGACGATGTAGAATATGGGCTACGATTCAACGTGTCCTGAACAGCTGTCGATACGACAGTGCCTGGGTCAATAGACAGGTCCTCGTAAGTGTAGGTGTAATTGACCGAAGCCGTCAGATTGTCAGTTAATGGAGCAGCAGCCCGCAAGCGGAACGATGTCGTTTCCGAGTCGAAAGACTTGTCGTCAGTATCACCAGACGTCGTTCTAGAGATGTCAAAACCGGCAGCAATACGGTTGCCAAGGAAATATGGCTCGGTGAACGATAGTTCGTATTTTTCCACATCATCGCCAAGGCCGGCGGAGATTTTCAGGAATTGACCACGACCAAGGAAGTTTTTCTCGGTGAGAGAGACTTCAGCAATTGGACCGTTGGCTGACGAATAACCGCCACCGATTGAAAATTCACCGGTCGCTTTGTCTTTAACGTTCACGACAACGACCACACGGTCCGGCGCGGAGCCTGGACGTGTTGTCATGCGTACCGAGTCAAAGAAACCTAGAGCATCAAGGCGGGTCTTGGCTTTGTTCACAAGAACGCGGTTGTAAGCATCGCCTTCCGAGATATCGAACTCGCGGCGTATGACATATTCGCGTGTACGGGTGTTACCTACAACGTCGATGCGTTCGACATACGTACGTGGACCTTCATCAACGAAGAATGTGATGTCGATTGTGCGGTTTTCAAAGTTGCGGTCACCACGTGGCGTAACTTCTGCAAAAGCGTAACCCGATGCAGCGATAGCATCGGTCATAGCAACAAGCGTTTTTTCAACATTACGAGCGCTGTAGATGTCGCCAGAGTCAATTTTCAGATTGTCCTGCAGCAAACCATCATCAACAACAGCCAACGCATTATCGATCTGGATGCTGCCGAAACGATAGAGGTCGCCTTCTTCAACAGTGATAACGATATTATAGACGTTATCGGCTGAATCGAATTCCGCGACTGCAGAAATCACCTGAAAATCGGCGTAACCGCGGTTGAAGTAGAAGCGGCGCAACCGCTCCTCATCCGCGCGCAGGCGGTCTGGATCGTAGATATCATCGCGTTTCAACCAAGACAACAGATTGCTCTCGTTGTGGCTGATGATGTCCGCCAAGCGACGATCACCAAAAGCATTGTTACCGACAAACTCGATGTTCTTAATCTTGGTGCGACCACCTTCATTGATAACGAAGATGACATTGACGCGGTTGTTGTCGAGCTGGTCGACACGAACTGTGACCTGCGAGTTGGCACGGCCGGAGCGACGAACCACTTCGCGGACGCGCTCAAGGTCGCTGTCTACTTTGTCCTGGCTAAAAATACCGAGGCTCTGCGACTGCACAATACGACCGAGCTGATCGTCTTTTACTTTCTCGTTGCCTTCAAAGCGCACGAGATTGATCGTTGGATTCTCTTCGACCTCGACCAGAAGCGCGCTGCCTGCACGTGAGATGCGCACGTCGGAGAACAGACCTGTCGCGAACAGAGCGCGCAGCGATTCATCCGTATCGAATGTCGTGTAGTTCCGACCCGGCTTCACCGTCACGTATGAGCGAATGGTGTCTGCATCGACGCGGCGGTTGCCACGAACATCAATCCGATTGACGACAGCGGCCTGCGCAGCGGTAGCACCGCTGCCTGCGACCACGATGGCAGATGGCACGCCCACGACAATCAATGTCAGGGCGATGAGAATTTGCCGAATGGCTTTGGTCTGGAACATAGTGAAGGCTTTCATGAAGCTCTCTTGCAATCTGGTTTGAACACGCCTGGCGCGTATTCCCACCAAGACCCCTTATTTTCTCTCATACAGGCCAAACCGCGCACGGTAGAATCCTGCAATTGTTAATTGTTTCTACAAGCTTTCAGACACGACGCAACCATACTGCACCAACGCTCTCGCCAAATTGTTGAAAGCGTTGCCAACAGGTTACAACAACGGCAACCTTGGTAAACGAAACGTTAACAAATAACGCCATTTAGCCTGAAAACAGCCGTGCAATGTCGTTGCTCGTAGCAAAAATCATCATCATCAAAACGCATGTCAGGCCGACACGATACGCTATTTCCTGCGCTCTAGGGCTCGCAGCCCTGCCCCGTATGGCTTCGTAGGCGTAAAATACCAGATGACCACCGTCGAGCATGGGAATCGGAAAAAGATTCATCAATCCGATTGAGACGCTCAACGCTGCGGCAAGAGAAAGCAGCGAAACAATACCAAGTGTCGCGACCTGAGAGGTCATTTGACCGATTCCCAATGGCCCACGCAGTTGATCTGCATCCTGTTTGCCTAGAAAAATATCCCGCAGGAAATATCCTGTTCGGCTGATAATGAGCCCAATGGCGTCGATGCTTTTGACAAATGCCTCACCGATTCCCAAATCACGGTGCACGAAATTTTCGACGCCACGTCGTGACGAAATACCAATGAGGCCGACTTTGTAGGTGTTTCCAAACTGGTCTTTGCGCTCGGTCATGAGCGGCGCAACGATGAAATCGAGGCTCTTGCCGTCGCGATCCACGGTGAACGCAAGCGGCTGATCAGAGCTGATCATGGTCAGTCGCGATACATCTTCAAAATCTGCGACATCCTGCCCCTCCACAGAGGTAATGAGGTCGCCCGGCAGAATACCCGCCTGCTGTGCGGGTGCGCCTTCTGTAACTTCACCAACAACCGCAGGGACTGTGACCTCGCCCTGATAGACGAACACGCCGGTGTAGATGACGCTGGCGAGAATGAAATTTGCGATTGGACCTGCCGCGACCACAGCTGCACGGCGCCAGACGCTCTTGTTTTGAAACGCTCCGTCAAGCTCTTCGCTCGTCATGCCCTCCAAAGCATGCGCATCCGGGGCGCTCGCTTCGTTGGCATCGCCCAGAAAACGCACATAGCCACCTAGCGGAATGGCGCATAATTTCCACCGGGTTCCGTGTTTATCGGTACGGCCGATCAATTCCGGGCCAAAGCCAACTGCGAAGGCATCAACCTTAACGCGATTCCAGCGAGCAACTGCAAAGTGACCGAGCTCATGGAAAAAGACGACAATCGTCAAAACCACGATGAACGGCAGCACTTTCGTCAGCGCGAAGTCCCCAAGAACGCCAAGGGTGCCTAAAATATCCATTCAGCGTGTCCTTCCGAGGAACGCACAAGCCAAAGTGGTTGCGTTCGGTGCAATGTGCAGAGGCATTACAGGTTCTGCAACCCGTAGATCAGCGCGACGGGGACGCAGGCAAATAGCAATCCATCAACCCGGTCGAGAAAACCACCATGTCCGGGGATTAAGCCGCTGGAATCCTTTTTACCGGAACGGCGTTTGACCCAGCTCTCGAACAAGTCTCCCGTTTGCGAACAAACTGACAGGACAATGGCAAGTGCAATCCACCATGGAGAGGCAATTGTCGGGAAAATCAGCATGAAAATACCGGCGGTGATGATTGCACCAAGAACGCCGCCCAAAGCACCAGACCATGTTTTGTTTGGCGAAACAGTGGGCATGAGCTTGGGCCCTTGCAGTTTGCGACCCGTGAAATAGGCCACGACATCGGTCATCCACACGCAGACGAAAACGAACAACAGTGGGGCAAATCCGCCCACTTCGCGGATGATCGGAAAAGCCAGCTCAGGAATGGCGCAATAGAGAGCCCCTACCCCCATCCACCGAACATCGGAACGTTCTTGCCCGCTATTGATCTGTTCCAGAATAAACCCGAGCAGCACGAATGCCAAAACAACGTAGAGAGTTAAGTCGAAAGCGCCCGATAGCAAAATCGCAATGAAGCCAACGGTAAGCAAAACGTCGGGCGTATCGAATGGTGTCGTGCGAACCATGCCTTGCCATTCATAGAACAGCACCGCCGATAAAGCTGTTGCCAGCAGCCACCAAGCTGTGCCGCCAATCCATGCGACGCCAATCACAACAGCAAGCAAAACTATAGCGGACATTATCCGCTGGCCGAGCTCGCTTTCGCGGGCGCGACCGAAGCCAGCACCTAAAATCATGTAGCAACCCGGGCGAGCTGTGTGGTGTCGGCCAAACCACCGAAGCGGCGATCCCGCGAAACATATTCACCAATCGCAGCTTCCAATTGAGCCTTGTCGAATTCCGGCCACATGCAGTCAACGAAAACAAATTCCGAATAAGCCGCTTGCCAAAGCAGGAAATTGGAAAGTCGCTTTTCGCCGGACGTGCGAATGATCAACTCTGGATCGGACCAACCTGCTGTGTCCATATGAGCAGCAATCGTGTCTTGCGTCACTTCGCTTGGGTCGAGAGTTCCTGCAGCCACAGCTTCCGCAATACGTTGCGTCGCGCGGGCAAGTTCATCGCGGGCACCGTAGTTGAAAGCAATGACCAGCCGTGTGCGCGTATTGTTACGCGTTAGGGCTACGGCTTCGTCAAGCAGCGGCAGGATGTCGGACGGTACACCGTCGCGCGAACCGATGATGGAGATACGCACATTTTCCTTGTGCAAATCAGCCAGGTCGCGGCGAATAAATATCTTCAACAACCGCATCAGTTCGTTGATTTCGGCAGCTGGTCGATTCCAGTTTTCAGATGAAAATGAGAACAGTGTCAGTGTTTCGATGCCCAATTCGCCTGCAGCACGAACTGTAGCCCGAACCGCTTCAACACCCTTACGGTGACCACGGGAGCGATGAAGCCCTCTTGCCTGCGCCCAACGACCGTTCCCGTCCATGATGATGGCAACATGTTTGGGAACGCCCGGCGCGCGCGTGGAACCGAATGCTGAGACGGGGTCTGCCGTATCTTGCGTTTCGTTCGGGCATCGCGGTGCGATGGTTGCGTGTGTGATTTCAAAAGTCATGGTGCCGTGTCCCCGTTAGCCAAGCGAACCGGCTTAAACCTGCATGATCTCGCCTTCTTTGGTGGCAAGCACCTTGTCGACTTCGTTGACCTTATCGTCGGTCATTTTCTGAACTTTCTCAGACGAGCCACGGGCTTCGTCCTGTCCAATTTCTTTATCTTTCTCCGCCTTCTTCAGCGTTTCCATAGCATCACGACGGACATGGCGGATCGTCACTTTGGCATCTTCAGCGTAAGTTTTTGCCACTTTGACAAGATCGCGACGGCGTTCTTCGTTCAGATCCGGCATTGGGATGCGCAGGTTCTGACCATCAACAACAGGGTTCAGGCCAAGGCCTGCTTCCCGAACTGCTTTTTCGACAGGCCCGACCATCGATTTATCCCAGATTTGAACCGTGATGAGTTTCGGTTCCGGCGCACCCACATTGGCCACCTGATTGATTGGCATTTTCTGCCCGTAGGCATCCACCATCACCGGGTCCAGCAGGCTTGCCGAAGCGCGACCGGTGCGAAGGCCGCCAAGATCTTTCGTAAACGAGGCGAGCGAAGTCTCCATACGTTTTTCTACGTCTTTCAGATCGATGCCATCAGCCATGTTGTGTCTTCCCTGATCGTGTGTCCCACACCGCCATACCCGGCAGTGTAAAACCTCTTCATTGCCCGGTCATGCCTGTTTGGCAGAAACCGTCGAATATGTGCCCTGCCCGGTCAAAACCCGCGATAGAGAACCTGGTTCGTGGATGGAGAAAACCACCACATCAATACCATTGTCCCGCGCGATAACCGCAGCAGATGTATCCATGACCGCCAGCTTCTGTTCGATCAGCTGATCATGGGTGAGCGTGTTCAAACGCTCTGCGTTTATGTTCTTTTTGGGGTCAGATGTGTAGATTCCGTCAACCTGAGTGCCTTTCAGGATTGCGTCAGCACCAAATTCCGCTGCCCGCAATGCGGCTCCACTGTCGGATGTGAAGAACGGGCTGCCTGTTCCACCGGCGAAGATCAACACATCTCCGCGTTCCCGCGCCTCTATCATGCCACGCTGGGTAAAAGTCTCACAGACCTGCGGTACAGCAAGGCCGGACAGCACAGTTGCACCGACGCCACGTGTGTCGAACGCCATGCGAAGTGCCAGCGCATTCATGACGATAGCCAGCATCCCCATGTGGTCGCCAGTCACGCGGTCTGCGCCGCTAGCGGCCAGTTGGACGCCGCGAAAAATGTTCCCGCCGCCTACTGCCAACGCAATGGAGCAGCCCAGCTGTTTGGCTTCGATCACGTCGTCAACGACGCGCGCCACGAATTTGGGATCAATTCCGGAAGGCTGATCGCCCATCAGAGCTTCACCCGAAATCTTGTATAAAATTCGTTTGTAGATCGGGCTTTGCATCGAATCCGGAGGGGCGCATTTGTAACTGCTTGCGTCTAACCCATGCATTGCGGTGTGTCACGCCAGCCCGTCACTTGCCATTTACCGCTGGCCGTAAAAACAGCCCATAAAAATAGGGCCGCTGATTTTCATCAACGGCCCTACTCAGTTCAAATGATGTGGACTGTTAGCCCTTGCTCATCGCAGCAACTTCTGCAGCGAAGTCGCCTTCTTCTTTCTCGATGCCTTCACCAAGCTGGAAGCGGGTGAAGCCTTTGAGTGCGATTGGGCCGCCAACATCACCTTCAGCATTCTTCAATGCCTGCTCAACGCTGTTTTCGCCGTCGATGACGAAAGTCTGCGACAAAAGCACGTTCTCTTCGAAGAACTTGCGGATGCGGCCTTCTACCATTTTCTCGATGATGTTTTCCGGCTTGCCGGACTCACGAGCGGACTCTGAGAAGATTTTCTTCTCACGTTCCACCAGATCAGGATCCATATCGTCTTTCGTTGCGGCCAGCGGGTTGGTGGCAGCAACATGCATGGCAACCTGACGACCCAAGGCGTGAAGCTTGTCGGTATCACCGGCTGATTCCAGCGCAACCAGAACACCGATTTTACCGAGACCATCTGCGGTCGCGTTATGGACGTAAGAAGCGACAACGCCGTTCTCTACTTCCATGACGGCGGCGCGGCGCAGTGACATGTTCTCACCAATTGTGGCAATGGCTGATGTGACAGAATCCGCAACGGTTTTGCCGCCGAGGTCTGACGCGTTGATTGCATCGACAGAACCATCTGTATCGGCGGCCACTTTAGCGATGCCTGAAACCAATTTCTGGAAATCTTCGTTGCGCGAGACAAAATCAGTCTCTGCATTGAATTCGATCACAGCAGCTTTGTTGCCGCGGCCTTCGACACCGACGAGACCCTCAGCCGCAGTACGGCCCGATTTCTTGTCTGCTTTGGCAACGCCTTTTTTGCGCAGGTAGTCAACGGCAGCTTCAATGTCGCCATTGGTTTCGTTTAGCGCATTTTTGCAGTCCATCATGCCTGCGCCGGTCATTTCGCGCAGTTCTTTGACCATCGATGCGGTAATAGCCATCTCAGGTTCCTTTCGCTGGGGCAGCGCGGGAGGCGGTGCCGTTTGTGCTAATTTTCAAGGGAAAGCGCCGCCCCGGTACGGAGCGGCGCTTTCCTATTAAATGGGTCGAACCCCGAAGCCTTCAAGCGGCCAGCTATGCAACAGTCGCATGACAGGTCGCTATTGGCATGCGCTGCCTACTTGGCGGCGGCCTGAGCTTTCCAATCCGAAATCTGCGCTGCAGAAAACGGCATGTTGGCGTCGATTTTTTCGATCTCGGCATCAGTCAAAGCGGCAATCTGGGCAAAAGTCGTGATGCCCTGTTCGTTCAGCTGCGTTTCAGCAACCGGACCGATACCGTTGATCGTTTTCAGATCATCAGCGTCACCGGCTGGTGCCGTAAACATAGGAGCAGCAGCCTTGTCGTCGCCGGATACTGCTTCAGCAACGCCAGTAGCGGCGGCAGTGGCGATGTTCGACACTGCATCCATGACGGAAGCAGCAGTTTCCTGAACGGCACCAGCAGCGGTTGATGCTGCATCAACAGTTGCAGCAGCGGCAGAAGACGCGGCAGCAGATACATCGTTGAGAACAGTTTCCTGAGGTGCTTCAGCCTGTGCGCCGAGATCAACGCCGGAAGAACCCTGCTGCCGAGCGATACCGTCGATGCATGCTTTTGCGATCAGATCGCAATACAGAGCAACGGCACGCGACGCATCATCGTTACCCGGGATCGGGAAGTCGATGTTGTCTGTGCTGGAGTTGGAGTCGAGAACCGCGCAGACAGGGATTTTCAGCTTCTTGGCTTCCTGAATGGCAATCGCCTCTTTGTTCGTGTCGATCACGAAAATGAGGTCAGGCGTGCCGCCCATGTCCTTGATGCCGCCGAGTGCACGCTCAAGCTTGTCGCGCTCGCGGGTCAGGTTCAGGAGTTCTTTTTTGGTGTAGCTGGACTGATCAGCAGTCAGCAGCTCTTCCAACTCGCGCAAGCGCTTGATGGAGTTGGAAATGGTTTTCCAGTTGGTGAGCATGCCGCCCAACCAACGAGCGTTGACGTAATACTGTGCCGAACGGCGCGCAGCATCAGCAACAGCTTCGGAAGCGGTGCGCTTGGTGCCGACGAACAGCACGCGGCCGCCACGGGCAACCGTGTCGGAAACCTGCTTCAGTGCTTGATGCATAAGCGGCACGGTCTGCGACAGATCGAGGATGTGGATATTGTTGCGTTTGCCAAAGATGTACGGGTCCATCTTTGGGTTCCAGCGGTGGGCCTGGTGGCCAAAATGCACGCCTGCTTCAAGCAGCTGACGCATAGAAAATTCGGGAAGAGCCATTGGGTCTCATCTCCTGTTTACCGGTTGGTCCTGGCGCGGGGAAGAAACGACAGCGTATGCTGCCGCACCGGAAGTGCAGGTCGATGCCGTGTTATCGCTAACTGGAGGCTGTGCGGCTTGCCCGAAGGTAACCCGGTGACCAACACGCTCCCGCGTGTGGAATGAGGCGGCGTTTAGCACAACAGGCAGAGTTGGCAACCCCGAAGAGCCTGTGAGTCATGTTCAGAGTGATTCAGCCAGCTGGCACCGTCTTGCGCCAGATAATGAACTGATTGTTGGCTGGCATCTCGGAGTCACTGTGAAACGATAGCCCGTTGGCCTCTGCAAGCTCATCGACGCGGGCGAAATCTCTGATGCCGCCATCATCATAAGTACCACGCAGGAAGGCATCGAACTGCTCGTTGCTGGGTGTGGTGAACTCGCCATCATATTTAAACGGACCATAGAGCATCATCATTCCGCCGGGCTTCAGCGCCTTCGCAGCACCTGCAATGTAAGGTTCCAGATTGGCAGACGACATGACGTGGATGCAGTTGGCGCTATAAACTGCGTCGTAGGCCTCTTGAAAATCAGGAAAGCGTGAGACGTCAATTTGCAACGGAGCCAACAGATTGGCGCGGCTGGCTGCCAACACAGTTTCGCGCAATTCAAACTCTTCAAGCGAACGGTCGCTGGGTTGCCAGATGATATCGGGCATCGCTTCGCTGAAATGGAGCATGTGCTGGCCGGTCCCGCTGGCGATTTCGAGGACCGTCGCACCGTCTTGCACGCGTGCGCGCAGCTTCGCGGCGATGTCCTTGCGGTTACGATCGGCTGATTGGCTGAACTTCGGCTGCATTGGCTAGACGAGTTCCGCGTGTACAACGCCATCGATTGCCTTCAAGGCGTTCGCGATTTGGGGCGATACAAGACGCTTGCCGGGCAGTTCGACCTCCACTTCGCGGCCACCGTCGAAATCGATCACCACCAGCTTCACTATCCCCTCACCCTGCTTGCCCAACTGAGATGCAATTGACGGCAGCGGGCTGGCGTCTCGCAGGAAGATGTTGAGCAGATATTGCGTGCGTGCCGCTTCATCCTCGATGCCACGGATCATCATGACACGCAGGCTCACGCCCTCCGGTCGATCTTCACCAACGACGTTCAAAATCAGCGAACGGCCAGCTTGCAGAAGTTCAGATGCGGCTTCCAATTGCTCATCGAACAACACGACTTCGAACTGTCCCGTAGCATCGGAAAGCATACCGATGCCCATACGCTTGCCGCGTTTGGTTTTGCGGTATTGGATGGACGAGACTGTGCCGCCCAAAATACCGGGGGCTTGGCCGGACGCTTTGACCGCTAGCTGGAAATCCGCCCAGCTCTGCGCCCGCAACTTCTCCAACGTTGTTTGGTACTCGTCCAGCGGATGCGCGGAAAAGTAGAAGCCCATAGCGGCATGTTCACGCTGCAAACGCTCCGCAGCCGCCCATGCAGCCACCTTCGGCAACACCACATCGGTTTCACCGGTATCTCCACCAAACATATCGGAGATGCCGATGGCCTCGTTTTCTGCCACGCGCACCGAATGACCGATCAGCCGGTCGAGCCCACCGATCAACTCTTCCCGCGCAGGCCCAAACCCATCGAACGCACCAGCATGAATGAGGTTCTCCAGCATCTTCCGGTTCAACTGTTTGGGGTCCACACGGGAGAAGAAGCTTGTGAGGCTTTGGAACGGTCCATCGCGATCACGAACCTCCACGATATGTGCCACAGCCTGCGCACCAACGCCTTTGATCGCAGCAAGCGCATAATGAATTTTGCCGTCTTTGACCGAGAATTTCACCTGCGAAGAATTCACCGATGGCGCAACGACTTCGATTTTCGCCCGCACGGCTTCTCGGTAAAAGTCGTTCAACTTGTCAGTGTTACCCATATCGAGCGTCATCAGCGACGCGAGGAATTCGACGGGGTGGTTCGCCTTAAGCCAAGCGGTTTGGTAGCTCAGCAACGCGTAAGCTGCGGCGTGGGATTTGTTGAAACCGTAGTCGGCAAACTTCGCCAAGACATCGAAGATGTAGTTCGCCTGCTGCGCCTTGATGTCGTTCTTCTCGCAACCGTCGACGAAACGGGCGCGTTGCGCTTCCATTTCCGACGCGATTTTCTTACCCATCGCGCGGCGCAGCATATCGGCTTCGCCCAGTGAATAGCCGGACAGGATCTGGGCGATCTGCATGACCTGTTCCTGATAGATGATGACGCCCTGTGTCTCTTTCAGAACATGCTCGATCTTCGGGTGGTAATAGTCGGCCTCCTCCTCGCCATGCTTACGCGCGTTGTAGGTCGGAATGTTCTCCATTGGGCCGGGCCGGTAGAGCGCGACGAGAGCGATGATGTCTTCGAACGCATCCGCCTTCATGCCGATGAGCGCCTTGCGCATGCCCATGGATTCCAGCTGGAACACACCGACTGTTTCGCCGCGCTGCAGCATCTTGAAAGTCGCTTCGTCGTCCAATGTCAGCTTGTCGACATCAACTTCGACGTTTCGCTCTTTGAGATAATTCTGCGCGGTACGAATAACGGTGAGCGTTTTCAGGCCAAGGAAATCGAACTTAACCAGCCCGGCTTTTTCCACCCACTTCATGTTGAACTGCGTCACCGGCATATCGGAACGTGGGTCGCGGTAGAGCGGCACAAGTTGGTCAAGCGGCCGGTCGCCGATCACGATGCCGGCGGCGTGGGTGGAGGCGTGGCGGTATAGGCCTTCCAGCTTGAGAGAAATATCGATTAAATGATCGACTTCTTCCTCTTTACGCGCCTCGATCAGCCCCGCTTCCTCCACCACAGCACGATAGAGCGGTGTCGGGTTGGCTGGATTGTTCGGCACCATTTTGCACAGGCGGTCCACCTGCCCGTAAGGCAGCTGCAACACGCGTCCCACATCACGCAGCACAGCCCGGGCTTGCAGCGTTCCGAACGTGATGATCTGCGCCACTTGATCGCGACCGTATTTGTCCTGAACGTAACGAATAACCTCGTCACGGCGATCCTGACAGAAGTCGATATCGAAATCCGGCATTGAGACGCGTTCGGGGTTCAGGAACCGCTCGAACAGCAGCGAGAACTGCAATGGGTCGAGATCGGTGATCGTCAGCGACCACGCAACCAGCGAACCGGCACCAGAGCCCCTGCCCGGTCCGACTGGAATTCCCTGTTCCTTCGCCCATTTGATGAAGTCGGCAACGATGAGAAAGTAACCGGGGAATTTCATATTCTCGATGACGGATAGCTCGAATTCGAGACGTTCGTTATATTGTTCGCGGGTGTACCCGTCTGCCAGCGGGTGCACCGCCAATCGATCTTTTAGTCCATCGACAGCTTGCTTGCGAAGTTCCGCCGCTTCCGCCGCCAACGGATCGTCTCCCACGCCGCCGGTGAAGAACGGCAGGATGGGGTCAAGTTCCTGAACTGCGAACGCACAGCGCTGGGCAATGATCGTGGTGTTGTCGATCGCCTCCGGCAAATCGGAAAACAACACGTTCATTTCTGCGGTGCTTTTCAGATAATGATCAGGCGTCAGCCTCCTGCGATCATCTTCCGAGACCATTCGTCCTTCAGCAATACAGATGAGCGTATCGTGAGCGCTGTAATCCTCGCGCTTGGCAAAAAAGACCTCGTTCGTAGCCACGATGCCGATGCCCAACTCGTAGGCCATCGCCAATATTTCGCCTTCGCGCTTTGGGGAGTAGCCAGCCTGTCGTTGCAATTCGATGTAGAGCCGGTCACCAAAAGCGTCATTCAATCGTGCCAGTCGCGCCCTGGCCTCTGTTGGATGATCATCGACAATCATCGCGTCGATTGGACCATGGGCGCCGCCGGTAAGGATAATCAATCCGTCATTGTGCTCAACCAATTGACCCATTGAGATATGTGGCCGCGATTCAACTGCACCCTCCATATACGCTAGGCTGACCAGCCGAATGAGATTCTGATAGCCGCGCTCATCGGATGCCAGCAGCACCAGCGTTGGAAACGCCACCATCGCCTGTTGCGTGCTGCCGCTGCGGGAACCCCGCCCTTCATCATCGAAATCGACTTCCAGCGTGCAACCAATAATCGGCTGTAAGCCTTCCTTGGCCGCTTTGCTGGAAAATTCCAGCGCGCCAAACAGATTACTGCGGTCGGTAATCGCAAGTGCAGGCTGGTCATCGTCTGCCGCGAGCGTCATCAGCTTTGCGAGCGGAACGGCACCCTCAAGCAGCGAATAGGCCGAATGGGTGTGCAGATGAACGAACGGGCGCTCTGGTTTGGGGAGCGCGGCTTTCTTCAAAGCCGCTATCACTTCTTCTTTCTTGGACATCGACTCACACCCGGACCAGACACAACGCTCAGACAATGGGCCTTGCCACCGTCGTACTCAACGGCTGCATAGACGCGCTTGTGCGAAACTTTAGCGAGGAACGATTTGCAGATCGCGGATCGTTACAATCCGGTCCATACGCGCGGCCAGCTCGTGGTTGTGGGTAGCGATGAGTGCTGCAAGACCAGTGGAGCGTACCAGTTCGGTGAGAGCCCCGAAAACAAGATCGGATGTCGAGGGATCGAGATTGCCCGTTGGTTCATCTGCAAGAAGCAGTCGCGGTTGGTTGGCCACAGCACGGGCGATTGCGACGCGCTGCTGCTCACCGCCTGAAAGCTCTGAAGGCCGGTGCGTCGCACGCGGAGACATATTCAACATGTCCAGCAGTTCGTCGGCACGACCACGCGACTGCTCGGCGCTGGCACCGGCGATCTGAAGTGGCAAAGTTATGTTTTCCCGTGCGTCCAATTCGGGCAGCAGGTGGTGGAATTGATAAATAAAACCAATTCTCGTGCGCCGCATGGCGGTGCGCTCTGCATCACTCAAGCTACCGCACTCACGACCGCCGATTTGTAACGAGCCCGCATCTGGTTTCTCCAGAAGACCAGCAAGATGCAGCAGTGTGGATTTACCCGCGCCGGATGGTGCAACAAGCGCCACCAACTCGCCTGCACCGATAGACAATTCGGCATTATCCAAAACGGTGAGCGCGTGTTCGCCTTCGCCGTAGGTCCGACGAATTCCACTCATTTGAAATACGGCATCACTCATAGCGAAGCGCTTCCACCGGATCGAGACGCGCGGCACGCCATGCAGGAAACAGTGTCGCAAGTAGCGAAAGGCCAAGCGCCATAAAGACGACCATCAGCGTTTCGCCCATATCCAACCGTGCAGGAATTTCAGACAGGAACCGGACGGTCGGGTCCCACACACTTGTGCCCAGAAGCGATGAAAGCCCCTCGCCCATCGCGTTTATGTTCTGGCTGAATAGAACGCCAAGTCCGAAACCCGCGATCGTGCCGAAAACACCAATCGACGCGCCTGTTATCAGGAAAATGCGCATAACGGCCCCACGGGTCGCGCCCATGGTACGTAAAATAGCGATGTCGCTGCCCTTCTCCTTAACAAGCATGAACAGGCCCGAAACAATATTCAGCGCCGCGATCAGCAGGATCAGCGTGAGGATCAGGAACATGACGTTCCGTTCCACCTCCAACGCGGAAAAGAAACTGGCGTTACGCTGCCGCCAATCGGACACAGAGATCGGGCGCTCCGCCCCAGCCTCCATCGGACCGCGCATTTTCTCCACATCATCGGCGTCCGTGATGAACGTCTCGATGACATCGACGACCTGCTCCTTGTTGAAATAGAGCTGCGCTTCCAACAGCGGCATGAAGACGAAAATATTGTCATACTCGCTCATGCCCATCTCAAAGATGGCCGTGACCGGATAGCTTTTCACCCGTGGCGTGACGCCGAATGCGGTCTTGTTTCCGTCTGGTGTGACCAGCGTAATTGAATCGCCGAGGTAAAGGTTGAGATTGCGGGCCATCACCGCACCAATCGCAACACCATCACCGGCGTCGAAACCGTCCAGCGTGCCTTCAACGATGTTGGAACCTACCGATGGCAGACGTTTCAAGTCGCCTTCGCGCATGCCACGTACTCGCGCTCCGCTACCGCCCTTGCCGCCCGATGCAAGCACTTCGCCCTCAATCAGCGGGAACGCGTAAATTACGCCGTCGACAGCCTCGAGACGACTTGCGACCGCATCATAGTCGGTGAGTGCGTATTCTGTCGGGGCGACGATAAGGTGACCGTTGATGCCGAGAATACGGTCCAGCAGCTCGGTGCGAAATCCGTTCATAACAGCCATCACGATAATCAGCGTTGCAACGCCCAACATGATGCCAACGAACGAGATGATCGAGATCACCGAGATGAATGTTTCTTTGCGCCGCGAACCAAGATAACGCCGTGCAAGCATCCACTCGAAGCGCGAAAACGCACCAGTTTTACCCGGCAGACTGTCGCGCAGATTCGTGTTTGCGCTTTCCGCAACGCCGGTCATCGCCACATCAACCACCGAAGCGTTTCCGGCTATCAACATGCCATGCAGTCAGTTGGTTGATTGCAGCATCGATAGAGACGGTGTGTCGTTCACCGCTGGCGCGAGCTTTCAATTCGACCTCACCTGTCTTCAAGCCACGTGGCCCAACGATGAGCTGCCACGGCAGTCCAATCAGATCCGCAAGCGCGAACTTACCACCAGCTCGACCGTCCGTGTCGTCATACAACACATCAAGGCCCGCCGCACTCAGCTGCGCGTACATGTCATCACAAGCAGCATCAGTCACTTCGTCACCAGAGCGAAGATTGATAAGGCCCACGTCGAATGGAGCCACGCTGTCTGGCCAGATGATGCCGTTTTCATCATGTCCAGCTTCGACCAACGCCGCGACCACGCGGCTCGGGCCGATGCCATAGGAGCCCATTTCAACTGGCACATCCTTACCGTCCGGTCCTGTTACTTTCGCGCCCATGGGCTCGGAGTATTTGGAACCGAAGTTGAAAATATGACCGACCTCGATACCGCGCGCGTTAAGCTGCTCGTCTTCAGGAACCTCGGCCCAAAGAGCTTCGTCATGCATCTCGTCCGTACGGGCATAGCCTGAAGTCCAGTCATCCACGATACCTGCGATAAGTGCGTCATCGCTATAATCGACTCCCGCATCAGGAACTGTCTTTTTCGAAAAATCCGAGTGGCAGAACACTTCGCTTTCGCCGGTATCAGCCAAAATTAGAAATTCGTGAGACAAATCCCCGCCAATCGGCCCGGTATCGGCCCGCATCGGAATGGCTTTCACACCCAACCGGTCGAATGTGCGGAGGTAAGAGACGAACATCCTGTAATATGCCGCACGCGCTGCATCAGCATTCAGGTCGAAGCTGTAAGCATCCTTCATCAGGAACTCGCGACCGCGCATCACGCCGAAGCGTGGGCGAACCTCGTCGCGAAACTTCCACTGGATATGGTACAGGTTCAGTGGCAGGTCTTTGTAGCTTTTGACGTAGGTACGGAAGATGTCAGTGATCATCTCCTCATTTGTTGGGCCGAACAGCATGTCGCGCTCGTGCCGGTCCTGAATGCGCAGCATCTCTTTGCCGTAGTCATCATACCGACCGGACTCGCGCCACAGGTCAGCACTTTGAATTGTTGGCATGAGCACTTCCACCGCGCCGGCGCGGTTCTGCTCTTCGCGCACGATCTGCTCGACCTTGCGTAAAACCTTCAAGCCCAGCGGTAACCAGGAATAGATGCCGGCAGATTGTTGTTTGATCATGCCCGCTCGCAGCATCAGCTGGTGAGACGCAATTTCGGCCTCGCGAGGTGCTTCTTTAAGAACAGGAAGAAAATATTGGGTAAGGCGCATTGGTGGCTTGTCCAATCATGCTGGCGGACAAACCGCCTGCGAAAAGCATGCCCCTCAAACCTCATTCCTCGATTCGCAGCAAGTGCAGAGCTAATACAGGTGCTTTCCCCCGTTGATTTCCGCGCCGCACAGCGTCATAGAGCAGATAGCGGACAGGTGGCCGAGTGGTTTAAGGCAGCAGTCTTGAAAACTGCCGTGCGTGGAAGCGTACCGTGGGTTCGAATCCCACCCTGTCCGCCATTTCTTTTTCTTCACCTGAAATACCTACTAACGCCTTGAAAGGGCTAGTGGTTTTTGCGGTTCGAAACCCCTGATTCCGCATGTATGGTAATGGGGCTGCGAACACCAGTTTGATGAGTGTTTTACGGTGTTCGGGATTGTCAGAAGTCCATAGTTTCCAAGGGTTTGCGAGAAAGTTCATTGCGGTTCGAAAACTAACATCGAAGTCTTGGTTCAAATCCGGCTTCTGCGCCAGATTCTCGGCAATCAGTGCCTTTTCAGCTTCAAGCCTGTCTAACTTGTTCTCATAGGCTGAAATGGCATTTGGACTTGAGGTATCAATCAAGCGATCTGTCAGACGGCTGATTTTGGTTTTGATCCTTGCCAAAGCTTTCTTTTGTTCCTCGAGCTTGGCTGCAAAGCCTGCGATGCGGGCATTCCAGTGCGCGCGGAACATGGCTGCTGCTGTAGCCATGAGACTTGCATGGGGGCGCATGGATTGAACAAGGTTTTCGAACTCCCCTTCAATCATTTCCTTGCGGATGGTTTTTCGGCATTCGTCGCACTCTTTGTTGAAGCATTCATAGTACGGGTAGCGTTTGTTGCGGCCTTTAGCATAGTAAGCCGTCAGAGGCTTGTTGCAGCATCCGCATGTCACGAAACCTTTGAGCGGGAAATCGCTCTCCGTGTTTGCTCCTGAGCGAATAACAGCGCCTTCATTCAAGCGGGCCTGGATGCGCTGAAACGTGTCCCATGAGATCAACGCTTCGTGTTTGCCTTTGGTGAGCGGTACGTTCCAAGGTTTGTATTCGTAATAGCCTACATAGATTTTATTGGTAAGAAGATTGGCAATGCGTTGCGGGTGTATCTCTCCCTTGTTGTCACGTGCGAATATTGAGTGCGGCTCTAAAAAGCGTTTCACGTCCACCTGTGTTTGAAAACGTCCAGTTGCAAAGCCTTCAAGGGCCTCTTGAATAAGAGAAGCATGAGGTTCATCGCGCACAATCATTTTGCCGCTATGGCCTTTGACGCGCTCATAGCGATAGCCCGTTGGCACCCAGAATGGAAAGTACCCGTTTATCAGACGCGCTTTCATGCGGTTGACGACCTGCTCACCGTTTTTCTGGCGTTGGTGCTGCGAAACAGAGGCAAGCATGTTCTCGACAAGCTGACTGTCACTATCATCACCAAACTCAATCGAGGGGCTTTGCAGTTTTGCGCCAACCGAGCCGATAGCACTTCGCAGTTTCCAATGGGCCTCAATGCCTCTGGCAATGCGAGAGATATCATCAATAAGGACGATTGGCTCTTGGCTTCTGTTTTTGCGTAGCCATGTGAGCATGGCTTTAATCGCGGGGCGATCTACAACGCCGCCGGATACACCTTCATCACGAAAAACTTCTACGACCTCGTGACCTTTGTAGGGGAACTATATACGTGTGTGACCCAA
Organism: Ahrensia sp. R2A130; assembly: GCF_000179775.1. Lineage (GTDB taxonomy): Bacteria > Pseudomonadota > Alphaproteobacteria > Rhizobiales > Rhizobiaceae > Pseudahrensia. The sequence continues at coordinate 292,576 of NZ_AEEB01000003.1, read as the reverse complement.
GTCGGATGACTCATATCAGGTCGTCAATATCCGCTTGCTGATCCCTCAGGCGTTGGTATTCGATTTCTTCCCGATCATTGTTTGCCATCTCCTCTGCAATATCCTTAGTCACGTATCCCCGCCCTTCGATGTTCACGAACCGCTCTTTATTGCGCCACAGAATTGTCCCGACATATCTTGGCTTATCATCGCTGAATATTTCTAGGCCGGTTGCCTCAATCGCTTCTACCAGATCGCCGCGCTGAACAGGGCCACCAAAGCCTCGAATCACGCGCGCCGCCACGTCAGCAACACGCTTAGGATTGTTGCGACGTCTCATTTGGTTCCCTGAATGTTCCTGTGAATAGCGGGGAGTACTCACAGCGTCCCCTTCAGCGATAAGCGTGTCCCGATCAACAGATGCGCCTGAAAATTCTTCGTAGGCCTTAATGAACCGCTCGGCTCGCGCAATCGCGTTCTTCGATTCAATGATCGTTTTCAGTGCTTTGCGTATATCGTCGTTCATGATCGTCTCCCGTTCACAGCGAACTTGCACCACGGGATACATCAGAGTCAAAACGCGATTCTCATCAAAGGCTTAGAGGCCATTCATCCCCACTCAAAACTTGCCGAATTGTTTGTTGAATGGTAAATGAAGGATGCGATCTGGTACGAAGTGACCGGGTGCCCTTGCAGGGGCCCCGGTCTAGGTGCCAGCATCTCTCGGTAGCGGGATTGTGCTAAGGCCGAGAGCGAAGGCAGTTTCGTGCGTAGTAACGCTACGCGACTATAGCGATTCCAGTCGGAGCGCACAATAGGCACGCCACACAGGAGTGCCTGTGATGAGCCAAAAAGCTTGTCATTGGGTAGACCCGTACACTCGCATTCGGCATGGCCGAATTGAGTTTGTGCGCGGCCACTACCGCTGCTGCCTCTAAGGTAGTGGGGGTAAGACCCACAACGTGTCTGTCCGGCGGCGTAGCCGCTTAAGATGGCTCGGAAGAGCCGCTGCTATCCTTATCGGATGGTGGCGGTTTCTTTTTGGAACGGGCCTTCTCCGCTAGCTTGTCAGCTTCTACCTTGTCAGTTTGCCCGAACCTTGCCAACGCCTCTCCAAAATCCATGTCGAGAGATAAAGGCGGTTCGTATTTCTTTGGTCTGCGGGTCACGCGATCAATTCCTTGTAGGAGAGTTTGCCGCCATCAGCCCATTTCAGCAGATCGTTGACGCGATCACCTTCGCCATGTTCGCGGCGATTGTAGCGCCATGCGAACTCCGAAAGATAGCGATGCAAGTGCTTGCCACTCACCCAATGGTGAATGCCATAGACCTGCCGTTTGAATTGCGACCAAGCGCCTTCGATTGAGTTGGTGTGATAATAATTGCCGGTGTGTGCATACTGGCCTGCGCCGTGGTTCACCGTCTGGTGGAAGTATGCGGTCGATAGGCCGCGATACCCGCCATACTCGTCAGTCACAACGATTTCGCCTTCCTTCACGTTGTCAAAGACGCGCTGTTTGACGCCATGCAGGTTGGGAATGTGCATCACGCGAAGTTCACCGTTGCGCTCCAACGCGCCCCATACGACTTCTTTGCCTACAGGGCCGCGACCGGCGTTCTGGCGCTTGTTGGCGTGTTTGTTCTTTTCCTTGCCACCCATGAAAGTCTCGTCAATTTCCACCGGTCCCTGCATCTTGCGATTGAACGAACGTGTACGCGCAGCAAAGCGAAGGCGTTGCGTCATGAACCAAGCGGTCTTTTGAGTGACGTGAATGTCCTTGGCGAGCGTGGTGCTGGCGATGCCCTTCTTGTGGGAAGTGATAAGCCAGATTGCCATGAACCATTTACGCAGAGGGATTTTCGAGTCTTCAAAGATCGTGCCGACTTTGATTGAGAAGCGCTTGCGGCACTCTTTCTCGCTGCACTTGTGGGTTTTGCCGTCTTTGAAATGCATGACGCGAGTGGAGCCGCAATGTGGGCAGTGAGCGCGTTCGTTGTTCTCGCCCCAACGGATTGAGCGAAGGTGGTCGATAGCGGTTTGCTCGTCTGGAAAGGCTTCCATCATTGCGAAGAGGCTATCAAACTGCATTTTCATCGGTACGGCTCCTATGCTGTACCGATAATTTAGGCTTTTATCGGACCCAAGTCAATGGGTCACACACGTATATATACCCCCAAATTTTGGGTGCGCAGTGCAAATTTCACTCAAACATAGTCGCCAATGTCGAGCTTACCGCCACCGATCCATATAATTCCAATGGGAGACGCCTCGCCTGGAAAGGGCGCTCACGTCCCATAGCGGGTCATATTCATCGCCAATCTCGCGTAAGCCATGGGTCACCGTTTGGAAGAGTGCGGGCATGAAACGTAGCGTTTTGAACTGGCTTTTGAACTTTTCAACTTCTGAACGAATGTTGACTGTCACACCCTTGCTAGCGACGCCCATGCCGCGATTAAACTCATGCAGCAACATGAGAAAACTCCCCTGATCGCGCTCTTTTTGGACGCTCTCCCTCAAATTGCTCGCATGCTTCCAACCCTCGAAGCCATCAATTGTGTTTTCAATCGTCTTCATCAGATCATAGTCGCCTAAGTTTCCTGCGATGGAATGCAGGAATACGAGCGGATACCAAGCATCCGTGGTGAAGTTCACACTTGTATCCCCGGCGCGCGCTGTATCAGACAACAGCTTTAACATTCTTACGATGTCTTCGTAGCGCTCACGAATGAGAAGTCGCTCTGATGGTTTGGTCCGAAGAATTTTCTCAAGATGGAAGAAATAGATGATCTTCGCGCCATTCGGGCCATTGAAGCGTTTGACGTAGTCTTGGATGGATGAAGTCGTTACCGTTTCGGGATCAATAGAGAAATCGCTACAGAATTTTGTGATTTCCTTATTTGCGTCAAAGCCATCAAGCTTTTCCGAATTCAACTGCCTCTGGGTCTCCTCGCTTCTATCGGCTGAAAGCCGAATTTCGGTAGAAACCGCCTCAGAGCCGTAGTGCTTATTCATTCTCAATGCATATGATGCATTTATCATGTTGTAGCGAATATCAATCGCCCGTTCCGCTAGGAATTTTTTGTCTTTCAGGCGATAATAATTTTGAATTGCCAATTCAGATTGCCCGGTCACAGCAGCGTTTCTGGCAAGCGAATAATCAAGGAAATTCTTGGTACTTTGCGAAAGGTTCATTTCTGACATTTGTATCAGATGTCCGATGACACTCTCGGAATGGTTAATCAATGGCAGACCATCCTGCGTTGCGATAAGACATTCGAGTAGCTTTATCCGCTTCGCCCCTTCGGGCGTTTGGACGGTCGTTGATTCCAGTTCACGATCCAAGAACTCGCGATCTTCGCTATTCGCCGCAATTTTCTCGATCCACGATTTCTCGTCATCGGTCGGCGAAGAACTCAGAAATCGCCATTTCTCACGGTAGAGTTGTTCAAACGCCTCAGAGCCTTCACCGCTAAAACCGCGATTAACATCCGGCCTTAGTCCTGCCGATAGACCGGCGGTCAGCCATTGAGTTTCCAAACCGGAATCAATGAGCCCTTCTGTTTGTGCGCGCTCGACAATCGAGGTTTTGTAATCAATTGGATTGCTTTCGAGGCTTTCATTGACCACCTCATGCGTGATCTCAATGAGTTGGTCGACCCCCTGCTTTGGCATGACTGGCTCAAAGAAAACCGCAAGAGTTTCGTCTTTTACGGCCCATGCGCTGCGGGTCTTTGAGGGATTAATTTCGGCTTTGACCCTGACAGGCCGCTTAGCTGCCTTTTCAAAGGGTGCGCCGAGCAAGATTTTATCCGCTTTAACTATGAAGTCAGTATGTAGCTGATGCCAATGGAAATAAAAATAAAGCGTCCAAATGATCGTTTCATGCCCGTTACCTGACTTAGAGAAACTGGCCGCAAATGAGCCGGAGATAAGGCTGTCTGATATTCCGGCCAGTTTACATGCGGCCCTAACGATCTTCTCCCGTTCAACAACGGTTCGCTTCTCGCTGAGTGCCTTCGCCAACAATTTCCGAGCCTGAACGGCCTTTTGATTCGTTGGGTTCGGCCCAACCTTCTTAAGTTTCAGGGCATCTGATTCAAAGCGACGTTTGAATTTGTCAAACGACATCGATTGCAAAATCGTTTATCCTACGGTTCGGGGTGTAGATTAAATATTGGGTCTTCATATCCAATATCCTCCACCAGTTGCCCATTCTCATCAACTCTCTGCCCGTTGATGAAAAAATGCTCGCCGACCACCTCACCCGTTTCGGGGTCGTAATGGATTGTGGCGGGGCCGTGATATCTATGTAACTGGCCGGAAAGATTGAAATAAACTTCGCTTTCCACATTTCCGGTCTCAGGGTCGTATCGTATGCTCGCAGGATGGCGACCGTCTTCGAACGGATCGAATAAATCGACGTTGAAAGTTTCAAGCGTCTTTCGGCCCTTCTCATCGTAGTTGGTAAGATAGGGGCCATTGCATCGTCGCAAATTGCCCTTTTCGTCTTTCCAAGCCTCAACAGCGACATGCCCGGCATCGTGATGTCGAATAACCTCAACAGTGTATGTAGTTATGTGTTCTTTGGATTTCATAAACCTCCATTTCTAATTAGTTAAATTGTATCACGAGATATCAAAAAAGCACAGAAAAAACATAGAGATAAACGAATTTCCCAAACTTCCCCGAAGTTCCCGTGCCTCGTTCTGGTTCCATGGCCATTGTGTTCCTGTCCCCGAGCGCTCGGAAACATTTTCGAGGGGATGGACTCCCTCCATTACGATGGAGAGTTACGATGCAAGACAAAGCCCTATGCACTAAATGCGGCTTACCAGTTTGCACACCTTGCGTACCTGAAGCAGCGAATGACAACCATGCGGTTCGGCTTCCAAACGATGAGGTGCTGCGTAGCCCTGAAACAGTGAATGCGCTTGCTCGATACTGTGCGCGTTTGGAAATCCCACGTCGTCAGTTTCCGAACGCGATGGCGGACGCAATTTTCGGCTTTCGTGGCGCGATCCTAAACCATCACGGCAAGCCGTTTATCATTGGCGAGAACGATATCGATAAAGCGTTTGGTGTTCCAACTGACAGCGAGCGTGAAGAATACGATCAAGGCATGAAGTGGGACACTGAGCTTCGGTGGATTAGTAACTTCTTCATGCGCGCGAAAAAGCCCGCAAAACAGTCTGCACAGATCAAAGTGACGCCTCGCTTGAGGCTGATCTATATTTTCGTTGCAATCAGAAAACTGCAAGCGATCTGATAAAGCCAAAGACTCTGAAAGCGCCGCCAATGAGCGGCGCTTTTTTTTGTTGAGGCAAGTGCATCTTTGTCCGTTGCTTTGCCCAACCCGTCGGTGCGAGTGCGCTTTGCTGTCCTTGTAAGCGATGCATGTCGCATCGCTGGTGAAGGACTAAACCCCATGTGGCAGCACAACAACCAAGAGCCAAACAAAGACGTCATAGCCCATTCAATCGGATGGATTGCATCCATTGGTGCTGCGGTAATGACGTTCTTCGTAACGCCGCTTGTTTATCAGGCAAGCGTTTCAGCGCTCTTGCGGTTCACAGCCAATCACTACGGCCCTGATTTCGTCTTCGTCGTAGAGCTTGTTTGGTTTCCGGTTGCCTTAGCCCTTGTTTTCTTTCTGCTCAGGGCGTTGACCGCGTTCCTGCTCAGATTGGGACAACTGCTTGCTGCCCGCATCGGATAGTAGGTTCTTCCGCGCACCTAAAAGGATGCTTCAAATGAGCAATCTCGAACACGATACCAGAATTGATATCTCCAGAAAGCCGAAACCAAAAACCAACTGGACCAAAGCCATCTTTGAAGGCGCTGGTGCAGTTGCGGTCTGGATCATCGTTCTGGTCGTCATCGCCAACGTGATTGGCTAATCCAAACCTTTTGAATGGGCGCGTTTCCTGACGGGATCGCGCCCTTTTTGTGTCTGCGTTTCAGGAGAATTAGTTATGGCAGATTTCAATGAAGAATTTCGTTTCGGCTCCGCAAGATGGGCGACGGCAGCGGAAGTCCGCCGCGCCGGATTGTTCAAAGCCCAAGGGCGGCATTTGGGCTACTTTGGCGGAAAGCCGATTAACGCTTTCGGCGATGCGAGCCTCATCACAATAGGTGGCGCGGGTTCGGGGAAATTCAAAGATCAAATCGCATTTTTGGCGTGCAATTCACCGGGGCAGCGGGCGTTGTTTATCGACCCGCGCGGTGAAGCTTCCGCAGTGTCGCGCTTCATCCATGTTCTTAACAATGAGTCCGCCTATGATTGGACACCTATACCAATGGCTGGCCGTCCAAGCCTGAGTTGCAACCCCTTGGACATTCTCGATCCGAATGCGCCGACCTTTATATCAGACTGTAAAATGCTTGCCGATAGCCTGCTCGTCGCTGCCAAAGGCAAAGACCCTTACTGGATCGGGCGGGCGCAGGAATGGGTTGCAAGCTTCCTCAAATTTCATGTCGAACGTTATGGAAAGGTCACGTTTCGCGATCTGGTGCGCATTATGAATGCAATTGAATCAGATGCTGATTATTGGACTAGCGTTCTTCAAGCCATGATGGCGTCCCCCTATTCCAAAGTACAGCGCGTAGCGGGTGAAATGCTCAACAAGCAAACCGAAAGCAGTCGAGAATTTGGCTCGATCTTAAGTGAGCTTTATAATGCTCTTGGTATTTTGGACGATGAGAACCTTCTGCGTTCTTTGGATGGAACGGATTTCTCGCTCAAATGCCTCACTGACCCGCACCGCGTGTGTAAGGTTTTCCTAAATACCCCCGCCGAATATCTTGGAATTTGGGCAGGCCTTCTCAGGATTATTTTCGAGGCTACGATGCTTGCCAAGGCACGCAAGCCAGACGCGTCGCGCGTTCTGTTCGTCATCGATGAAGCGGGACAACTTGGTAAATTCGAGGCGATGCTGCGCAGTGTGACTTTTGGGCGTGGTGCGGGCATTACAACTTGGACGTTCTGGCAGGACATCGGGCAAATTTCACGCAACTTTGACCGCGAGGCCGTGCAGACGTTTTTGGGATCGGCGCAATATAGGCAAGTGTTTGGCGCGCGCGACTTAGAGACTGCAAAAATGGTCAGCGAGATGTGCGGAACGCAAACGCTCACTTTCGATGATGAATTGAGACAAGGCGAAGCCAAGCGGTTAAGGCGCAAAATTGCTCAAAATGTCATGCTTGGCAAAGCCGATCCGATGGAGGCAGGCCATCACATGGCGCAGCTTGATCAGGCTTCCAAGCATCGCAGCAAACAGCAGCGTCGATTGATCTTGCCCGAAGAAGTGATGGCGCTCGGCGAAGACGAGCAACTTATCTTTGCCTCAGGCCTGAATCTGCCGCCGATTAAGGCCAATAAGTTTGGATATTTCACGCGCCAAGCCCGCAAACAAATGGCGGGAAAATATCTCGATAGCCCTTATCACGCGCCGCCTCCGGGTAAGGAAGGTTATGTGCGCGTGCATCACTGGTACGGCGCGCGTTGGCACAAGATTATTCGCGAGCGCGTCCCTGCGTCTTTCCGTCAGTTCGCCCAATATGCCGATGGGGGTTGGGAGTATCTGGATGGCTTCTACAGCCGTTCGTAACACCTAAAAACATCGAAAGGATCACACGCCCATGAGCGAACATGATCAACCCCGAAACGCGCGTGAAAGCGCGTGAAAGCGCAAATGCCAAGGATCGACAGGACAACCAAAGCGAAGCACCAAAGCGCCCCTCTCACATTGCCTATCAGGTGCGTGAGAATGGCGAGAAGTCTTATTTCAACAATATCGGCGTTGGATTTGAGCATAAGGATGAGAAAGGCATCAATGTCATTTTGGAATCTGTGCCTGTTGATGGAAAAGTCACTCTGCGCCGTTTCGAAGATCGCTTGGCGAAACTCAAAGACGGTCAAGGCTCCATGCAGCTTGAACAGGAGCATGAACGTTGAGTTCAGATCATAATGATGCGGGTGGATCATCACCCGCATCGGCGCGCGGTGGTTTTGATGCTGCCGATAGCAATCAGCCCAAAGGCAAAGAGAACACCTTTCAGTTTCGCGCGGACATTGATCTGGGCGAAGTGGCAACCAAGGCTGAAAAAGAGTTTCTGGAAGCCAATCGTCCAAAGCCGGAAATGGAACTCAATCTCACACCAGAAGGCGGGTTTGAAACCACGGTCAAACAGAAGGTCAATGTAGAACAGGAGCGCCGCATTCAAAAAATCGGCAATAGCCTGCGCCAAGCCCAAGACAGGCTTCGAAATGGTTTTGCAAAATCCCAAGACCGCGGCGTTTCACAGGCTCAAGACCGGGAGTACGAGCGATAGAATTGAAGGTTGCTTTTCATCAAAAACAAAATCAAAGGCCGGGCCTAATCGTCCGGCCTTTTTTCCTGTTTGGCCCTCTGGCGGGCTTTGAAGGCATCAATGCGTTTTCGTGCCATATCCAAGGCGGCAGTATCGTTGGTCAAATCCCATCCCGCCTCGTCATGGGCTTTCAAGATGCACTGAACGGACAATGCAAAAGCATCATCCAAGGATACGTTCCTTTCATGGCTCCACTGTAGCGCAAGCGCCAATGTCGATGCTTCATCATAAGCGGCGTCAGCAACAATGCGATCATACCAGTTCCACACGGCCCTATAGACTTCGATGGTTCTGGTTTCACCATCTGGACATTCAAAGCGGCGTTTGGATGTGCGGAGGATTTCTTCGTGTTCGCGTTCAATAAGATAAGTCAGCATAGAATTTGAGTGTAACGGATTTGAGATTTCGCCTGCAACTCATTCCCGCAAAGCCATTGATTTGAATGGCAAATATCTGCTCAATTTTAGAACCTTCTAAGGCTCTAAATCAGGTCCATCGCGTGTGCGTTCACAATGAGATGAATTGGCATCTCGCTGCGCACGGCCTTTACGTTCCCTACGCGGCCTATCGCGCTGCGTTTTGATCGAAGCTTGCATTTCTCGCAGATGTTCACGCGCGCGCTTTTGATCGGCGCGTAAATCTTCAAGAGTTTTCTTATGGGTGCTTTGCATTTGGGCCTGACGCGCTGCCAGTTCACGGCGCTTTGCAAGCTGCTGCGCAATCATACGGTCTTGCTCTTTACGATCCCGCTGCTGCGCTTCCAGAGCCTCGCGTTTGTTCTGCGCTTGGATTTGTGCGCGTTGCCCCGTCACCCACTGCCAAAGCCCCTTCAAGCCGGAATTAAGCTGATCTGAGCGGGCTTTGGTTTCCACGAGCCATCTTTGCTTATGTCGGTCATCGAGTGCTTGCCTGTCCGCTTTATGCTGTGCGGTTAGGGCATCTGTTTTCTGCTTTAGATCATCTTGCGTTTGGCTGTGCTGCGTCTTTGCCTCTTTGGCATGGCGCACAAATGCCTTGCGCATATCCATAGCCATATCGCGTTTGGCGGCCTCAACGCTTGGTAGATGTTCGTCAGGCTCACCAAGTTTGGCGCGTATCTCTTTGGCCTTCTTGCCAACATACCGCGCGATGCTAAGCACTTCGCCTTGTGGCGTGACAGACACATGGCCGCGCCGATCCCCTCTGGCAAGAATGTAGCCGCGCTCTGAAAGTGCATGAGTAAAGGCCACTCTGTTATCGCTCGCGGCATAGGCGTCTTGAATTGCACCTTTTAGATCACGCGGGTCAACGTCCATGCGTTTGCTCTGTTGGTATTCTGCGAGCGTGTAATTGCGCGGATCGCCTGCACCTTTGCGGGCCAGACCGTCCGGCATTTTCCATTCATGCTCGTGATAAAGCTCGCGGCTGATGCTCTGGCACTTCAGCTTGTAATGAGAAAGGTTCTTAGCCGTCATGGTCTCGGCATCAATGCGTGACCAGACAGCGTGTGCGTGGCGGCGGCCTTCTTTCTCATGGAAGACAATGGCGCGGGGTTGTCCTATCAAGCCGTTCTTAAACTCAACGCGCTCAATGGCTTCTTCAAAGGCTGCGATGTTCACCTCTTCATGCGCGGGAGGATTAAAGCTGCAGCTGAATAAATGCTTGCGGCACTTGGTACCTTTGGAAATTGCGTAAGATTCTTCCAACGCGCCTTCCAGATCATCGCTGATAAAGCCGCGCAGTTCATGGACCGTAATATGCTCATTGCCGTCTTTATCATTGAGCAAATGAGCGGCAAGCTCTCGTGCGCTTCCCCGTTCTGATCCGACAATAATCATGCAGCGCCTATCTCTCTTTGAGGCCAAGGGCCTTCATCAGAAGTGACTTGATCTGGCGGATGTCATCGCAGGCGGCTTTGATATGGTTTTCCGTTTCAGTTGTGACAGGCAACGCGCTCATGCGGGCAAGATTGAGAAGGCCGCGTAAGACGCTCAAAGCTTGGCTTTTGCCCAAAAGCGCAATGATCTGCGCAAGCTGTGTTTGAGTCGTATGAGGTGCAGGCGCACCGGATATTTTGCGGCGGGGTTTGCCAAGTCTATCCAAAGTGCATTGACGCACATAAGCACTCGCCGAAAGCTTGCCGCGCTTTGCATCAATCGCCCGCCATTCCTCATCGGAAAAACGGATCGAACGCGGCTTTGTTGTTTCTTGCTTTGGCATAGATCGGCTACGCGTAAACCACACGTAAATGCGGTCACGCCTTCAATTGTGAAATTAAAGAATGAAAACTAAAAAACCGCGCCCACCTCATTGGGTGAAAGCGCGGTCAAACGAGAGATTTTGAAGTCTCAAATATCGAGTTCTGGATCAGGTGGGTGATCAATGAAGGGATCACTGTCCGGTTCATCCACGCCTAAATCTGGGATGGATTGAAGAATGGCCTCCATCCGCTCCAATTCTTTGAAAACATCATCAAAATGGTTCGGACAATCTCCTTGGAAGTCCGCCACAATTGCGACGGCCTGTTTATCAGTATTTCTAAAAACAGTAAATTGTGGTGTCGCCATCTAATGCATCATCAGCAGTATGAAACGCTATCAATTACTTGAGCACCTGAATAAGAAAGACGGTCAGTTTTCAGCGACCAGCTGATTAGCTGTTTGAATAAACATCAAGAGGAAAGCACACCGACAATGGAGGTCTGTACAAGCGTTAGACTAGCACCACATAGTTCTATGAGTGGTAAGCCTCTGGAGGCCTAGTCGATCCGAATTTGTAGGCGAACGCCAAGTTCGACGACATGGAAGTGCTCGCTGCTAAACGGTGGGTTTTGGCTCGGCGAATGACTAGCAGGGAGTGGGCAGCCATTTGTCCCGCTAGGCGACCGCTGCGAAACGATGCCGATTTGTTTAACGCCTCATCCGAGCGATGCCTGAAGCACCAAGGAATATAGCTGAACCGGATTAGAGCGGGATAAGCGATCCAGCTGCCAGGCAGAACGATGCAACCACTTTACAGCGAGGACAAGCTGCACGTTGGCAAGCGCTGCCGAGGCGGGCGCGCCTTGAGAATACGCGGATCAGCAGGTGCACCGAACAATTCCAACGACCGGTGTAGTCTCGACCATCGACATTCTGCTCGAACCATTGGCGCATCCATGGCTCGATGTCGCACGCGTTCAACTATGGCTGTCGGTTTCGATTGCTCGAAGCTGTCAACGACCTTAGCAGGGAGTGTTTTGAACTCGCCGCCAAAATGGTGCCGTCTAGGTGACTCGAACACCCGACCTCCGCATTACGAATGCGATGCTCTACCAACTGAGCTAAGACGGCACTTGGTTTGCTGGTAGCATTTTCGCACAATCCGTCAAGCGCGTTTGCAACCGGTATAAGCCCTAGCCGAAACCCTGCCCCGCATCCTTCGCTTCCATTCTTATAAGACGCGATGTCCTTACTGCTGCCTGGCGGTGATAGACTATCGCCTGATAATCCGGGTCGGTGACCATTTCTAGAAACGCACCTGCGGTGGGGTATCTGGCGATGAATGCGACGTCCCAAAATTCGTCGGCTGGACCGATGAGCATAAGTTTCGGGTTGCCGGACCAGATGATGGAGCCGCCGACGCGTTTGAATATCAGCTCGCTTGCCTTGCCGTAGGCTTTGTAGGCCTCGGCACCCGTTGCGACGCGACCATCTTCATAGGCCGCGCTTTCGTTCAGTCTGAGGAGGTTTAGCATTTCAACGGGAACATCACGGGGCAGGTTTTTGAAGGCGGTGAACGCTTCGCGGTCGGGATCGATAAATTGGGTCATGCGTCAATGAACGGCAGACGTGACCTCTTGTCGAGAGCGTCAGCATTGATGGCTGTAGGTGAAGACCAGTGTGTCATATGCGACCTCACCAGTGGGCGAGCAACGGCGGTGGACCTGACGATCACCACGGACGGTTACCTTGGTCTGGCCGTTCGAAATGGGGCCGGAAACATTATACGTCAGCGGGGTACCGGGGCAGAATTTCGAGTAACGCCGCGCGGTACCAACATAGCTGTTGCCCCGCTTGCGGCCGTTGAACAGCACCGTGCCACGCCGCACACCGGCGCGGCGCAAGACGGCGCGGGGCCGTTGATAGACGAAGGTGCGGGCGTTGCCGTTCGCTTCAAGCCGCATGATCGACCCGTTGTGGTTCCAGCAACTGGCAGCGTGTGCGGAAGGAGCGGAGATCATAAAGGCTGCTGCGCTGACGCTGAAGCCAATCGCGAATGCGGATGCTGCGCGAAAGAGTTTTGGAAATCGGATCATAGTGGCCTCCCAAGCCGGTATTGTGATGCGGTGGGGTCGAACGCCTGGGGCGCAAACGTCCGACCCGCACATCACAGTGCTACTCATTTGGGAGGCATGATGTGCGTTAGCTCACACCGTGCGAAGCAACGCCGAACTTAGGCGTGGATAACGCGGCCTTCGGAATCCATGACGCTCTCGTGCATCATTTCCGACAGGGTGGGATGTGGGAAAACGGCATCGATGAGATCCTGCTCTGTGGTCTCCAGATTCATGGCGACGACAAAGCCCTGGATGAGTTCGGTAACTTCTGCACCGACCATATGGGCGCCAAGGAGTTGACCGGTTTCGGCGTCAAAAATGGTCTTCACCATGCCTTCGGGTTCACCCAGTGCGATAGCCTTGCCGTTACCGGCGAAGTTAAAGCGGCCGATCTTGACCTTACGGCCAGCCTCTTTCGCGGCGCGTTCATTCATACCCACGCTAGCGACTTGTGGGTTACAATAGGTGCAACCGGGGATCTTTGCTTTGTCCATGACGTGAGGATGTTTACCAGCAATCTTTTCAACGCAGATGACGCCTTCATGTTCAGCCTTGTGGGCAAGCATTGGAGCACCAGCAACGTCGCCGATTGCGTAGATGCCTTTGACGCTGGTTGCGCCGTATTCATCAGCGGTGATGATGCCGCGGTCGGTTTTCACGCCGAGTTTTTCAAGGTTGAGACCATCCGTGTTGCCGATGACGCCGACTGCGGAAATGAGATGCTCGGCTTCGATCTTCTCGATCTTGCCGTCCTTGGTTTCCACGTGAGCGGTGATGCCAGTTTTGGATTTATCGACCTTGGCAACCTTGGCCTCCAGCACGATCCGCATGCCCTGTTTTTCAAAACGCTTCTGGGCGTGGGCGGCGATTTCGTGATCTTCCACGGGCATGACCTGCCCCATCAATTCAACCACCGTCACCTCCGCGCCCATGGAGCGATAGAAGGAAGCGAACTCGATGCCGATAGCACCGGAGCCCATGACGACGAGGCTCTTCGGCATCTTCTTCGGCACCATGGCCTCGAAGTAGGACCAGATGCGGTCGCCATCCGGTTCCATGCCCGGCAGGCCGCGCGGGCGTGCGCCGGTGGCGATGATGATGTGTTTGGCTTTGTAGGTGCCCTCGCCCTTCACGCCTTTCGGCACGGGGTGTTGCGGCTCGACGGCTTTCTTGGTGGGCGACTTCACCGCGACGGTGCCGGCATCCTTCAGCGAAGCTTCGCCCCATATGACGTCGATCTTGTTCTTCTTCATCAGAAAACCGACGCCGCCGTTCAACTGGCCGGACACGCCGCGCGAACGTTTGACGATTTTTTCCATATCGAAACCGACACCTTCAGCCGACAGGCCGAAAGCGTCCGCATGGTTCATATGGTCGTAAATCTCGGCAGACCGAAGCAATGCCTTTGTTGGGATGCAGCCCCAGTTGAGGCAGATGCCGCCAAGATGTTCGCGCTCGACAACCGCAGCCTTCATGCCGAGCTGGGATGCGCGGATGGCAGCGACGTAGCCGCCGGGGCCGCCGCCGATGATGAGAACGTCGTATGTGTCAGCCATGATGGTCCCTCATATGAATTCGTGTGCGCGCTTGGCGAAACGCCACCTTGTGCAGTTCGCCTGCGCCCGCTAACCCGCGTGCAAACCACATGTCCGCATTGCGAGTTCTTCGATGGATTTCTTCTCCGCTTTCGCCAGCCTCGGCTATTCGTCGATCGTTTTGATTATCGCCATGGTGTTCGCCACTGCGGTGGTTTGGAACGGGTTGAAAATGTACGCGCGCCCGATCTGGATGCGCCTCGTCTTGCTGGCCATTGCAGCAGTTGCTTTCGGTTTCGCCACGATATTCCTGGCCGAGCAACGCGCCATCGTTTTGAACGACCTGAAAGAGAGCGAGTTCGAACCCCGCGATCCCTCGCTTCCCGGTGCGCCGCAACCCGAAGCTGCGCCCGCCACCGATTGAGGCTACAGAGGTCACCTTTAGACCAGCATCGCCGTCGGATTCTCGATGTAGCGCTTGAACGCGCTTGCCAGTTCCGCACCCAAGGCACCGTCGATAGCGCGGTGGTCGAAAGCAAACGTTGCCGCCATCAACGTCGCTGCGCCGATGGTGCCATCAGACTTCACGACAGCCTTTTTCTCGCCCGCGCCAATCGACACGATGGAAGCGTGAGGCGGGTTGATGATGGATGTGAATTCGCGCACGCCGAACATGCCGAGATTGGACACGGCGGTGGAGCCGCCCTGATATTCTTCCGGCTTCAACTTCTTGCTGCGCGCACGGCCAGCCATGTCCTTCACCTCGGCAGAGATAACGGACAGAGATTTGGTTTCTGCCTTGCGAACGATGGGTGTGAACAGGCCGTCTTCGACCGCAACCGCAACGCCAACATCGGAATGCTTGTGATAGATGCGGTCGGTGCTGGTCCACGAAACGTTGGACATCGGTACGGCCTGCAGCGCGTGAGCCATGGCTTTGACGATGAAGTCATTGACCGAAATTTTGAAGGCAGGCTTGCCGTCGACGTCCGGCGCACCAGCGTTTATTTGCGCACGCAGCGCGAGCAATGCATCGAGTTCGCATTCCATCGTCACGAAATAAGACGGGATGGTCTGGGCGCTTTCGGTCAGGCGTTCGGCGATGACCTTCCGCATGCCGTCGTGAGGTTTCTTCTCGTAGGCATCGGCATCATAGAGCGCGAGAACTTGATCGTCGGACATGCCGGAAGCGCGGGAAACCGTCTGGCCACTTGCTGCGGCTTTCGTCGCGGCGCCGGGCTGCGCGTTTTCGACGTCGGCTTTGACGATACGTCCACGCGGGCCGGAGCCGGAAATGGAGGCAAGATCGACGCCTTTTTGTTCTGCAATCCGGCGAGCAAGAGGTGTTGCGAAAATACGTTCGCCATCAGCACGTTTTGCGGACGTTGCGGAGACGTCCGGCTTGCCATGGCCCTTGGCGTCGTTAGCGCTTTTTTCTGCGATCACAGGAGCGGGCGCGGTTTTCGGGTCGTCATCGGCATGGGGCGTTTCGGCAGGCTTTTCAGTAGCCGCATTTTGTGGCGCGTCGATATCGGAGGCGTCTTCCCCTTCTTCCGCCAGCACTGCGATCACGGCGTTCACTTTCACGCCTTCGGTACCGGCAGGAACCATCAGCTTGGCGACAACACCTTCGTCCACGGCTTCCACTTCCATGGTAGCCTTATCCGTTTCGATCTCGGCGATCACGTCGCCTGCGGAAACGGTGTCGCCTTCTTTCACGAGCCATTTGGCGAGGTTGCCCTCCTCCATGGTGGGGGAAAGGGCTGGCATGGTTATGTTCACGCTCATCGGGTGAGGCTCCCGTTTACGGCTTCGAGATAGATGGGTCCGGAATCTTCCGGGCCATCGTCATAGGGTGCGGCATCCCAGGATCGCGCGGACAGGATGGTGCGCGTCACGGTGATGACGTTGTCGTGGGCGGGGGTGGCGTTGGCGACGGCGCGCAATGTGGCTTGGTCTGCGATTGCCGCCTCCAGCGCTTCTTCTTTGGTCAGCCTGCGTCCGACAAACTCTTCAAGTGCATCATGGCAAATGGCTAACTGGTCACTGCCACAGGGGATGACGACCGCTTCGCGGAAGCGGTCATATTTTGCGCGGTTCACGTCCAGCGGGGGAAAGGAGGCCACGGGCGCGGCCTACTTATAGGTGACGGCTTTTGCCGCCTCGATGATTTCGCCGACATTGGGAAGCGCAAGCTTTTCCAAGTTTGCCGCGTAAGGCATCGGCACGTCTTTGCCGGTGATGCGGATAACGGGCGCATCCAGATAATCGAAAGCGTTCTCCATGATCTGGGCGGAGATTTCCGCACCGATACCGGATTGCGGGAAACCCTCTTCGATGGTGATACAGCGATTGGTCTTCTTCACCGATTCAACGACCGTTTCGATATCCATGGGGCGGATGGTGCGAAGATCGATGATCTCCACGTCAATGCCCATGCCGTCGAGTTCTGTGGCGGCTTCGATAGCGTATTTCATGCCGATGCCGAAGGTCACGAAGGTAACGTCGGCACCCTGTTTGTGGATGCGGGCCTTGCCGATGGGGAGGACGAAATCATCCATCTTCGGCACGTCAAAGGACTGGCCGTACATGATTTCGTTCTCGAGGAACACGACAGGATTGGGATCGCGGATGGCTGCTTTCAGCAGGCCTTTTGCGTCTGCCGCGCCATATGGAGCGATGACTTTGAGACCGGGAATATGGCCGTACCAGGCTGCGTAACACTGGCTGTGCTGCGCGCCGACGCGGGCGGCCGCGCCATTGGGGCCGCGGAAGACCATTGGTGCGCCCATCTGGCCGCCGGACATGTAAAGCGTCTTGGCGGCAGAGTTCACGATCTGATCGATGGCCTGCATAGCGAAGTTGAAGGTCATGAATTCGATGACAGGACGCAGACCAGCCATGGCCGCGCCGACACCGATACCGGCGAAGCCATGCTCGGTGATGGGCGTGTCGATGACGCGCTTTCCGCCGAACTCGTCGAGGAGGCCTTGAGTAATTTTGTAAGCGCCTTGGTACTCGGCAACCTCTTCGCCCATGACGAAGACGCGCTCGTCGGCGCGCATTTCTTCTGCCATGGCGTCGCGCAAGGCTTCACGCACAGTGGTGGAGACCATTTCGGTGCCTTCTGGAATGTCCGGGTCCGACATACGGGCAGCGGCTTTGGGCTCGGGGCGCACTTTGCCTTCAGCAGGGACGCGGCGGTCGGCCATGTCACCGTCGAGCGCGCCATCGGCGACTTCATCGGCTTCCGGCTTTACGGATGTCGTCTTGCCTGCATCGGCAGGTTTGGTCTTGGAAGGTGCGGCAGCAGCATCTTCTGCGCTTTCACCTTCGTCGGCCAGCACAGCGATAACTGCGTTCACTTTCACGCCTTCGGTGCCAGCTTCGACAGAGAGCTTTGCCACGATACCTTCGTCGACAGCTTCGACTTCCATCGTGGCCTTGTCGGTTTCGATTTCGGCAATCACGTCACCAGCGGCAATGTTGTCGCCTTCTTTAACGAGCCATTTGGCCAGAGTGCCTTCTTCCATCGTTGGAGAAAGCGCGGGCATGAGAATTTCGGTCGCCATCTATGCAGCCTCCCCGTCGGTGGGAATGAGTATGTCGGTCCACAATTCGGACGGATCGGGTTCCGGGTTCGTCTGGGCGAAATCGGCAGCTTCTGCGACGATGGCGCGGACTTCCTTGTCGATGGCCTTCAGCTCGTCTTCATCGGCCCATTTCTTTTCGGCCATACGGGCTTTTACGCGCTCGATGGGGTCATTTTCAGCCCGCATCTTCTGCACTTCGTCTTTCGAACGATATTTGGCCGGATCGGACATGGAGTGGCCGCGATAGCGGTAGGTCTGCATGTCGAGAATGATCGGGCCGTGGCCGGAGCGACACCAGTCGGCTGCCAGCTCACCAGCGGCCTGCACGGCGCGGACGTCCATACCATCGACTTCGATGCCGGGGATGTTGAACGAGCAACCGCGCTTGGAGAAATCGGTTAGCGCGGACGAACGGTGTACGGCGGTGCCCATAGCATAGCGGTTGTTTTCGATGATGTAGATCACCGGCAAATCCCAGAGCTTTGCCATGTTGAAGCTCTCGTAAACCTGGCCCTGGTTCGATGCGCCGTCACCAAAATAGGTGCAGGAGACGTTGCCGTTTTCGGTGTATTTGTTGTTGAAGGCGAGGCCGGTGCCAAGCGAAACCTGCGCGCCAACAATACCGTGGCCGCCGTAGAAATTCTTCTCTTTCGAGAACATGTGCATGGAGCCGCCTTTGCCGCGGCTGTAGCCACCTTCGCGGCCTGTCAGCTCTGCCATGATGCCCTTGGGGTCCATGCCGCAAGCCAGCATATGGCCGTGATCGCGATAGGCGGTGATCGCCTGATCGCCCTCGATAAGCGCGGCCTGCATGCCGGTGACGACAGCTTCCTGCCCGATATAGAGGTGACAAAAACCACCGATGAAGCCCATGCCGTACAGCTGGCCGGCTTTCTCTTCAAAACGACGGATCAGCAACATCTCGCGATACGCATTGAGTTCCTGTTGCTTATCGTAGTCGATCGGCTTGGGCGTTTTGGGCGCTTTGGGAACCGATTTCGATGAAGATTTTGCGGTGGAGGTTTTGGCCAAGGCGCACACCCGTTCTCGATTGCATCAACGGGAGAACGCCAAAACGTACGATACGTTTCAAGCAGGCTCCCAGTTGCCGAGCATAAACGGATGGAGACATTTCACAATGCCGTTTTTTGCATGCGACAATTGATGTAAGCGCATGACTTGTATTGCAAATTCAAATTATAACTATATTTCAGCTATAGTTGATTTTCCGGATTCATGAGCACGATCTCGTCTTCGCGCGCCATGTTGAGCTGGCGGCGGACGTATTCGTCGACCATGTCTTTTTCCAGATTGCCATCACGCAACATGGCGACACGCGCTTCCAGCTTTTCACGGACGGCGGTGCGTTGTGCGAGCTTCTTTTCCAGCTTCGCGGTCTGCACATCCATGGCGATCTTAGCGCGGATGCCATACTGGCCGTTGAAAGCGTGGAATCCGAAATAGCCGAGAATCATCAAGGTCGCCAAAGGCGCGATGAAGCGGGTGAGTGGACGTTTGCGGGAGCGGACAGCCATGCCCGCACCCTGCAGCCAGTGTGGTTAAAGAGCGGTTATCAAGCCGCCCTCACATCAGCTTTTGACGACAGAAAGACCGGCGAACTCCGCCTGCGACCCAAGCTCTTCTTCAATGCGAAGCAGTTGGTTGTATTTCGCTAAACGGTCGGAGCGCGACAACGACCCGGTTTTGATCTGGCCGCAATTGGTGGCGACCGCGAGATCGGCAATCGTGTTGTCTTCCGTCTCGCCGGAGCGGTGAGACATGACGGCGGTGTAGCTAGCGCGATGAGCCATATCGACGGCTGCGAATGTTTCCGTCAGCGTGCCGATCTGGTTGACCTTCACGAGGATGGAGTTCGCCGTACCGCGCGAGATGCCTTCTCCCAGGCGCTCGGTGTTGGTGACGAAAAGATCATCGCCCACAAGCTGATGGGTCTTGCCGATGCGGTCGGTCAGGTCTTTCCACCCGTCCCAATCATCTTCGGCCATGCCGTCTTCGATGGAGATGATCGGGTATTTTTGTGCGAGTTCGGCAAGATAGGCTGCCATGTCGGTGGACGATAGGACGCGGCCCTCGCCCTTCAGGTCGTACTGGCCGTCGCGGAAGAATTCGGTCGACGCTGTGTCCAGCGCGATAAAGACATTTTCGCCGGGCTTGTAGCCAGCCTTTTCTATGGACTGCATGACGAAATCCAAGGCTTCCGGCGCGCTGCCAATGTTGGGGGCGAAGCCGCCCTCGTCGCCGACATTGGTGTTGTGACCGGCATTGTGCAGCGCTTTTTTTAGCGTGTGGAAAATCTCCGCACCCATTCGCAGGCTTTCGGCGAATGTGTCCGCACCGGCTGGCATCACCATGAATTCCTGAAAGTCGATGGGGTTGTCGGCATGTTCGCCGCCATTAATGATGTTCATCATCGGCACCGGCAGCACGTGGGCGGATGGGCCGCCGAGGTAGCGGTAAAGCGGCAGACCGGCGGCTTCGGCAGCGGCTTTTGCAACGGCCATCGAAACGCCGAGAATGGCATTCGCACCCAATTTGCTTTTGTTGGGCGTGCCGTCGAGATCGCACATCGCCATGTCGATGCCGCGCTGGTGTTCGGCTTCCATGCCCGCGATGGCGTCGAAAATGTCGTCGTTGACGGCTTCGATCGCTTTGTTGACGCTCTTGCCCATGTAGTCCGAACCGCCGTCGCGCAATTCCACTGCTTCATGCGCGCCGGTGGATGCGCCGGAAGGAACAGCCGCACGACCGAAGGAGCCGTCCTCAAGCAGCACATCGACTTCAACCGTGGGGTTGCCACGGGAGTCGAGAATTTGGCGGGCGTGGACGTCGAGAATTGCGGTCATGGGAGGCTCCTGAACCGTTTGAATTTAGGCGTTTATGGGCGCGATGAGTGCGAGTCGGCAAGTGGTTTGGATCACGCCACCATTTTCGCCAGTTGTTGAGCGATCACCGCCGCACCACGCAAACGTTTATCAGGGGTCGGGTAGTCGCGTTGTAGCACGATGGACTGGTCGGGACGGATTTTGGCTGTGCTGCCCTGTTCGCCGATCCATGTGATGAGATCGCCGGGTGACGCGAATTCCTTGTTGCGGAATTGCACGACGACGCCTTTCGGCCCCGCATCCAGCTTTTCGATGTTCGCCTTGCGGCACAGCGCTTTCACGAAGACGATCTTGAGCAGATGCTCCACCTCTTCTGGCAGTTTGCCGAAGCGGTCGATTAGCTCTGCGCCGAATGCATCGATTTCCTGCGCGGTATCGAGCTCGGCCAAGCGTCGATAGAGGCTCATGCGGACGGTGAGGTCCGGCACGTAGCCTTCGGGAATCATGACGGTCGCGCCGACGGAAATCGTCGGCGACCACTTGCCGTCCATTTCCGCTTCGCCGCCCTCTTTGAGCTCGGCCACAGCCTCTTCCAGCATCTGTTGATAAAGCTCGTAGCCGACCTCGCGGACGTGACCGGATTGTTCGTCGCCAAGAATGTTGCCCGCACCGCGAATGTCGAGATCGTGGCTGGCCAGCTGGAAGCCTGCGCCCAGCGTGTCGAGGGACTGCAAGACCTTGAGGCGACGTTGGGCCGTTGCGGTGAGCACCTTCTTCGGCGGCAGCGTGAGCAGCGCATACGCACGGGTTTTCGACCGGCCAACCCTGCCCCGCATCTGATACAACTGCGCCAGGCCGAACATATCGGCTCGGTGAACGATCATGGTGTTGGCGGTTGGAATATCGAGACCGGATTCCACGATTGTGGTGGACAGAAGCACATCGTAACGCCCCTCGTAGAAGGCGTTCATCACGTCTTCCAACTCGCCCGGAGGCATCTGGCCATGGGCGACGGCGACCTTCAATTCCGGCACGTGCTCAGCCAGCCATTCCTCGCGGCCGCGAATGTCAGCTAGGCGCGGACAGACGTAAAAGCTCTGGCCACCGCGATAGCGTTCGCGTAGCAGCGCTTCTCGCACAACCACGCCATCGAAGGGCATGACGAAGGTGCGAACCGCCATACGGTCCACCGGCGCGGTGGTGATGAGCGAAAGCTCACGGACGCCCGTAAGCGCCAGTTGCAGTGTTCGTGGTATCGGTGTGGCGGACAGTGTGAGGACGTGAACGTCGGCTTTCAGCTCCTTCAACCGCTCCTTATGCTTCACGCCGAAATGCTGCTCCTCATCAATAATGAGCAGGCCGAGGCGCTTAAATTCGATGCTTTTGCCCAACAGCGCATGGGTGCCGATGATGATGTCGGCGGTGCCGTCCTTCGCTGCAGCTTTTGCAGCCGACAGGTCTTTTGAACCGACGAGCCGCGAGGCCTGCACGATCTTGATGGGCAGACCATGGAAACGCTCGGTGAAGGTTTTCATGTGCTGGCGCGACAACAGTGTGGTGGGCACGACGACGGCCACCTGCTTGCCCGACATAGCGGTGAGGAATGCTGCGCGCAGGGCAACTTCCGTCTTGCCGAACCCGACGTCGCCGCAAACCAAACGGTCCATGGGTTGGCCGGATGCGAGGTCTGCGAAAACCGAGTCGATGGCGTTCAGCTGATCGTCGGTTTCCTCGTAAGGAAACTTTGCGGCAAACTCGCCATAGACACCGTCTGGCAGTTGGATGGGGTCGGCTTTTTTCAACTGGCGGGCGGCGGCGATGGCGATCAACTGACCGGCCATTTCCAGAATGCGCTTCTTTAATTTGGCCTTGCGGGCCTGCCAGTTCGCGCCGCCGAGACGGTCCAATTGCACTTCCGTGTCGGAATTACCGTAGCGCGACAGCAGTTCGATATTCTCCACCGGCAGGAACAGCTTGTCCTCGTTGTGGTAGCGCAGCTCCAGACAATCGTGGGGCGCGCCCATTGCTTCGATGGTGACAAGGCCGTGGAAACGCGCGATGCCGTGATCGACGTGGACAACGACATCGCCTGCCGACAGCGACGAAATTTCCTGCAGGACTTCAGAGCCCTTGCGCTTGCTGCGGTTGCGCTTGACCAGCCGGTCGCCAAGGAAATCCTGCTCCCCGATAATCGCCAGTTCGGGGTCTTCGATCCCCTGCTCTATTTTCAGAACAGCGAGCCCCGTGGTGCCTTTTTTCAGCGCATCCAGTTCTGCGATGTTGTCGACGGTTTTGACGTTGGTCAGGCCGTGCTCATCCAATACCTGCACCAGCCGGTCCCGTGCGCCGCCACTCCAGGAGGCGATGGCAACGCGCTTGCCGGCTGCGCGCAAATTCGCGGCGTGGTCGGTGAGCGCCTGAAAGATATTGACGTTGCCCGCACTGCGTTCGGCGGCAAAACTGCGGCCTTGTTTAGCGTGCAGATTGATGACGCGTTCGCCTTGGCTGAAGTCCGGTGCGTCGAAGGCGGATAGCGTGATGAGCTGACGGGCTTGAAGACCAGCCTGAATGAGCTGTGGCGACAGATAGAGCTGATCGGGCTTCACCGGCTTGTAGGGCGCGCCTCCATCTTCGCTGCCATCGAGGCCTCGCTGGCGGGCCTCGTAATGGTCTTCGATCTGGGCGTAGCGCTGTTCCAACGCTTCAACATGGGTGAGATCGGCCACGAAGATTGCGTCCGGAAGATAATCGAACACGGTTTCCAGCCCGTCGAAAAACAGCGGTAACCAGTGTTCGAGACCTGCATACCGGCGACCTTCGGACACGGCCTCGTAAAGCGCATCGTCACGGGTGGCAGCACCAAAGGTGGACAGATAGTTGGTGCGGAAACGGGCGATGGAGGATTTTTCAAGCACCACTTCGCTCATGGGGGCCAGCGTCAGCTCTTTCAGCTGCGCCAATGTGCGTTGCGTGGATGGGTCGAAGCTGCGGAGCGTTTCCAACGTGTCACCGAAGAAATCGAGCCGCACGGGCGCTTCTGTGCCAGGCGCGTAAAGATCGAGAATACCGCCGCGCACGGCGAACTCCCCCGCTTCACGCACCGTGGGCGTGCGTTCAAAACCGTTGCCGGACAGCCAGATGATAAGCGCGTCCATATCGACCCGGCCACCCGGCGCGATGCGTTTCACTTGTTCCGTCATGAACGCCTTGGGCGGCACGCGCTGCATTATGGAATTGGGCGTCAGCGTCAGCAGTCGTGGCTTGTCGGATTTCGTACCGCGAGCCAGACCGGACAGCGTGGCGATACGGTTCGCCAGCACGTCGTTAGACGGCGATACGCGGTCGTAAGGCAGGCAATCCCATGCGGGCAGATGTTCGATCTCTGCCCATGGTGCAAAGAACGGCAACGTCTGTTCCAGATCAGCAGCGCGCTGGCCATCCCGGGCTATATAAACCAACGGGCGGTCCGGCGCGTTTTCCTGCTGCCACGCCAAAATTTGCGCGAGCACCTGCGCTTCGTATCCATCCGGTACAGCACCGACACGAATGGTGCCGGGGTCGGCAAGCAGCCCTTTCAGGCGGGCGATTTCAGGTGTTGTCATGGGTTGAACTCAAGCTGCGCCGTGGAACTTGCGGATGCGGCGCACAACTTCGTTGTTCCAGTTTGGCGGAACCTCGATTGTACCGGAAAGCCATTTGTACATATCGGGATCCGGCACCTGCATCAGCATTTCAAACTCCGCCAGTTGCTCATCGCTCATGTCTTCGATTGCAGCATTTGCGAATGTGCCGAGCACATAGTCCATCTCGCGCATACCGCGATGCCACGAGCGGAAAAGAAGCCGTTTGCGGCGGGCATCCAGCCCGGCGCTGCTGCGCATGGTTTCGCTCATGGGGTCGTCCGGTACGGGAGAGGTTTCCGCTTCCTATAAGTGGCTGTCTGCCACTTGTCAGCCGATAGCTTTGCCATGCGGCATAAACGACCGGTTAGGAATTTGTCGGATAGTTTGCAGCATGACCACGCTACTTCTCATTTTCGCGCTGCTATTTTATCCTCACGCTGCACAAACCGCACTTAATGCGGAACAACAGGCAGAGCCTGTCGCCCAGAAAGTTATCGTCGGCGAGTGGACTTACTACAGTTGTGACGATGGTGCGCCGCTTTATGCGCGCTATATTCGTGAGCAGCCACATCAATATGTCGAGATAAAATACGACAGCGGTCCTCGCATCCGGCTTGATAGCAGCACCCACGTTTTTGGGCCGCATTTTACTGACGGCACGATCAATTTGTTGCGCAAGTCGACAGGCGCAACGCTGACCGACGAAGCTGGACGCCTTATCAACGACTGCCTGCTCTAACACCGCTTGCGCCGCAGCCTGGCTCACGCCAAAAAGCAGGTATGCGTCCCGACATTCTCAACCCGCTGTTTTCGCCGCTCCAGTCCCTACCGGGAATTGGGCCGAAGCTGGCTGTTGCTTTGTCGAAACTGTTGAAGGGTGGTGACGGCAAACTGCCAGCCCATGTTTCCGACCTGCTGTTTCATCTGCCATCCGGCCTGATCGACCGGCGTAATCGTCCGCTCATTATGGACGCGCCGGATGGTTCGCTCGCGACGTTGGAATTGCGGGTAGATCGCCACGAAGAACCGCCGCGTGGGAACTTCAAGGTGCCTTATAAAGTCTTCGGCCATGACGAGAGCGGCGAAATCGGGCTGGTCTGGTTTCGAGGCCAAGCCAGATGGTTGCGCGACAAGCTGCCGGAGGGTGAAACACGTATCGTTTCGGGTCGTGTGGAATGGTTCAACGGGCGGCCCAACATGGTGCATCCCGACCATGTGGTTTCGCCTGAAAATATCGACGAATTGCCGTTGGTCGAGCCGGTCTATCCGCTGACGGCTGGTGTCTCGCTCAAGGTGATGGGGAAAGCGGTTGATGCCACGCTTTCAAAACTGCCGGACCTGCCAGAATGGGCGGAGCCATCCGTTTTGGCAAAGCACGAATGGCCCGCCATGGCCGAGGCGCTGGACCGCATTCACCATCCGCAGGATGAACTCGACCTCTCCGTGCATGGCAAAGCGTGGCACCGGCTGGCCTACGATGAGCTGCTGGCGGGACAGCTTGCGTTGGCGCTCGTTCGCAGCCGTATGAAGCGCAGCGCAGGTATCGCGTGGGTGGGTGACGGGCGACTTCAGAAGGTCGTGCGGAAGACATTCCCCTACCCGCTCACCGGTGCGCAGGAGCGGTCCGTCGGTGAAATTCTGGCCGATATGGCGCAGCCGGAACGCATGTTGCGAATGCTGCAGGGCGATGTGGGGTCGGGCAAGACCATCGTCGCGCTGTTGGCCTGTTGTGCTGCCATCGAAGCCGGGGGACAGGCGGCTATTATGGCGCCGACCGAAATTCTCGCGAGGCAGCATTTGGCGACGATCACGCCACTGGCAGAAGCTGCGGGCATAAGGATTGCGATCCTGACAGGCCGTGAAAAAGGCAAAACACGCGAAGCCATACTGGAGCGGTTGGCGGATGGCAGCATCGACTTGCTCGTTGGCACACACGCGCTGTTTCAGGGGCCGGTGGAGTTCAAAAACCTCGCGCTCGGCATTGTCGATGAGCAGCACCGCTTCGGCGTGCATCAGCGGTTGGCGTTGGCAGCAAAGGGTGCAGGCGCAGATATTTTGGTGATGACCGCGACGCCGATCCCGCGCACATTGGTGCTGACGTTTTTCGGCGATATGGACGTTTCGAAGCTGGACGAAAAACCAGCGCACCGCCTGCCGATCCAAACCAACGCGTTGCCGATGGAGCGGCTCGACCAGCTTATCCAACGCACTGTCGATGCCGTAGCAAAGGGCGACAAGATCTACTGGCTCTGCCCTCTGGTCGAGGACAATGACGAGTTGCCCGTCACGTCTGCGCAGGCACGCTACGACTCACTGCGAGCTCTGATGGGCGACAATGTCGGGCTGGTTCATGGACGTATGAAGCCGACCGAAAAAGATGCTGCCATGGCTGATTTCAAGGAAGGGCGCACACGGGTTCTCGTAGCGACCACGGTGATCGAAGTCGGTGTCGATGTGCCAGATGCGACGATCATGGTGATCGAACATGCCGAGCGCTTCGGCCTCGCCCAGCTTCACCAGTTGCGTGGCCGTGTCGGGCGTGGCGACAAATCGTCTAGCTGTCTGCTGCTCTACAAGGCGCCACTGGGTGAGGTTTCCACCGCTCGGCTGAAGATCATGCGCGAGAGCGAGGACGGTTTTCGCATTGCGGAGGAAGATTTGAAGCTGCGTGGCGAAGGCGAAATTCTCGGCACCCGCCAGTCCGGGACGCCCGGCTTTCAGATCGCGCAGATGGAACATCACGGCGATATACTCGAACTTGCCCGCGACGATGCACGGTTGGTGATCGCCACCGATCCAGAACTGGAAAGCGAACGCGGCAAAGCTTTGCGCGTGCTGCTCTATCTGTTCTCGAAAGATGAAGCCGTAAGGCTGTTGAGAGCGGGTTAGACCTTCTTTTTCGCCTCGTGCTTGGCGATGGCCTCTTGCTGCATCTGGACATATTCCGGTGCGACTAGGCCTGCGGAGATTACCAATTTGGCAGCTTCTTCAACGCTCATGTCCAATTGAATCACGTCCTCTTTCGGGACGAAGAGCAGGAACCCGGACGTCGGGTTTGGCGTCGTCGGCAGGAACACAGAAACGGTCGGGCCAGCGGGTTCATCCAGCTTCGCCTGCGTTTCGCCCAATGTATCGGTGGCGACAAATGCCAACGCCCACAAACCCTTGCGCGGGTACTGCACCAGCACAACGGCTTGAAAGCTGTCACTGTCTTCGCGGAAAACTGTTTCGAAAATCTGCTTCAACGCAGAATAGATCGAGCGCACGACCGGCATCCGCGACAGCAGATATTCGCCATAACCGACGATTGAACGACCGATAAGATTAGCCGTGAGGAAACCCACGATCGTTATGACCACGAAAGCAATCAGCAGGCCGACGCCAGGCACTGTGAATGGCAGATAATTGTTAGGATTGAAGACATCGGGGAGATACGGCTTCACCCAGCCATCGACCCAACCAATCAACGTCCAAGTCAGGTAAAGCGTGATCGCAAGCGGCGCGCAGATAACCAGGCCCGTGAAGAAATAATTCCTCAGGCGCAGAAAGCTGGACGGCTTTTTCGGACTGTCTTTGGAGTTGCGGCTCACGGGCACTCACACGGTTTGGGAGAGGTATCCGGCGCGAATGCCGGACACTTCCTTAGTTGGCTATCAAACCGCCAAGCGCAAGGGCTTTGGCTATTCGACTGTGACCGATTTTGCCAGATTGCGCGGCTGGTCCACATCCGTGCCCATGTGGACAGCGGTGTGATAGGCCAGCAACTGCACCGGCAGCGAATAGACGATAGGCGTTACCAGTTCCGGCACTGTGGGCATGACGATAGTTTTCGCTTCCTCCATTCCCGCTTTTTCTGCACCCTGCTCGTCGGTAATGAGGATGATCTTGCCGCCACGGGCAGCGACCTCCTGCATGTTCGACACCGTTTTCTCGAATATGCGGTCGTGGGGTGCTACCACGACGACCGGCATTTCTTCATCGATGAGCGCGATGGGACCGTGCTTCAGCTCACCAGCCGCATAGGCTTCTGCGTGGATGTAGGACAGCTCTTTCAGCTTCAATGCACCTTCCAGCGCCAGCGGGAAGTTGGTATCGCGGCCTAGATAGAGGCACGATTTTACGCCCGCGAGTGTGGTCGAAAGTTCCTTGATTTCGTCTTCCAGCTTCAACGCTTCATGGACGTAGCGCGGCACTTCTTCCAACGCATCGACCATCTCCTTTTCCTGATCGCTGTCGATATGGCCGCGCTGAACGCCAGCAGCGACCGCCAGTGAGGCGAGAACGGAAAGCTGGCATGTGAACGCCTTAGTGGAGGCTACGCCGATTTCCGGTCCAGCCAGTGTAGGAAACACATAATCGGATGCCCGCGCCATGGTGCTCTCCTGCACGTTGACGATGGACAAGAGTTTCTGGTCGTTGTCTTGGCAGTATTTCAGACCGGCCAGCGTGTCCGCCGTCTCGCCGGATTGCGAGATGAACATGGATAGGCCGTTTTTCGACATGGGCGCTTCGCGGTAGCGGAATTCGGAGGCCACATCGATATCCACCGGCAGGCGGGCGTGGCGCTCGAACCAGTATTTCCCGACGAGACCCGCGAGGTAAGCCGTGCCGCAGGCTGTGATGGTCAGTCGATCCAGCGTCGAGAAATCGAGATCTTCACGACCCTCGCTACGGCGGCGCAACATGATCTTGCGTTCATTAAAATCCACGTAGCGCGAAAGTGTATGGCCCACGACTTCCGGCTGCTCGTAGATTTCTTTGAGCATGAAATGGCGGTGGTTACCCTTGTCGGCCATGTGGGCCGAACCGGACGACACGCTGGTTTCACGCTCGACGACCTTGCCGTTCGCATCGAAAATAGTGGCGCCAGTGCGGCGTAGAACGGCCCAATCGCCGTCTTCAAGATAGGTGATGCGGTTGGTGAAGGGGGCGAGCGCTACGGCATCGGAACCGAGATACATTTCGCCTTCGCCATGGCCAACGGCTAGCGGCGGCCCGTTGCGGGCGGCGACAATGAGGTCATCACGACCCTTGAACATGATAGCGATAGCGAATGCGCCGGTAAGCTGTGCGATGGCGGCGTGGGCCGCCTGCTCCGGTTCTTTTCCCGCAGCCATTCCCTTGGCGACGAGATGGGCCAGAACTTCGGTGTCGGTCTGCGATAAGAAGGTATAGCCGTCGGCTTCCAGCGCTTCGCGCAACTCGCGGAAGTTTTCGATGATGCCGTTGTGGACGACTGCCACGTCAGCGTTGGAAAAATGCGGATGGGCGTTCTTTTCCACCGGTGCACCGTGGGTGGCCCAGCGGGTGTGGCCGATGCCGATGTGACCGGCGAGCGGCTCATCGGCCAAGCGCTGCTCAAGATTGATGAGTTTGCCTTCGGCGCGACGACGGTCGAGCGCACCATCGTGGATGGTTGCGACACCTGCAGAATCGTAGCCGCGATATTCCAGCCTTTTCAGGGCGTCCACGATGAGGGGCGCAACGGGCTGCTGACCCACAATTCCGACGATACCACACATGGGCGCAGTCCTTTGTAACTTCGCACGTCAAAGCGCACGCATCTGTTCCGCCCGTATCAAAGTGCGGGCAGGTTCCAAGTCACAATTGATTGCAAAGACGCAAAGAAAGCGTTTCTTATTTGGAACTTCCGTCCAGTTTTTTAGAGGCTTTCGTAGCCGCGTTGCGTTCGCGCAGCTGTTTGGCCTTGCCGGGTAGGTTCTTCTGTTCGGCTCGTGTGATGGCCAAAGCATCAGCTTCGACGTCACGGCTAATGACAGAACCAGCCGCCGTAATGATGCCTGCGCCTACAGTGACGGGAGCGACCAGAGATGTGTTGGAACCGATAAAAGCGCCTTCGCCGATCCGCGTTTTCCATTTGTTGTAGCCATCGTAATTGCAGGTGATGGTGCCCGCACCGATATTCGCTTTTGCCCCGACTTCAGCATCGCCAATGTAGGACAGATGGTTGACCTTTGCGCCCTCGCCCAGCGTCGCGCCTTTGATTTCGACGAAATTTCCGACCTTGGTGGATTTGCCCAGATCGGCACCTGGACGCAGGCGGGCGTAAGGACCAACCACCGCACCTTCACCAACGGTCGCACCTTCCAGATGCGAGAATGCGCGGATAGTTGCGCCGGACGAGATGGAAACGCCCGCAGCGAAGACAACGTTGGGTTCGATAATGCAGTCTGAGGCAAGTTGCGTGTCGTGGTGCAGAATAACGGTGCCGGGCGACGTCATGGTCACGCCGTCGCGCATAGCCGCTTCGCGCCGGCGCTGCTGCCATAGCTCTTCAACCTGCGCCAGTTGCACGCGGTCGTTCACGCCCAGTGTGTCAGCTTCCGGCACTTCAATGGCGACGGCTTTGAGGCCGCGTTCACGGGCGATTTCTACGGTGTCTGTGAGGTAATATTCGCCCTGCGCGTTACCGCTGCCCACAGCGTCCAGCAGATCAAGCGCATGTTCGGCGCGGAAAGCCATGATGCCGCTGTTGCAGAATGTGACCTTGCGCTCTTCGTCGGTCGCATCTTTCTCCTCGCGAATGGCGAGAAGCTGCGCACCATCTGTGAGCAAGCGCCCATAGCCGGTTGGTTTTGCTGTATGAAAGCCCAGAACAACAACATCACAACCGGAGCGCAAAGCCTCGCGGGCGCTGTCGATGGCTTCTGATCGGATCAATGGCACGTCGCCATAAAGAATGACCAGATCGCCACCCGCTTTTTCGATCACAGCCCGCGCCGCCAGCACGGCGTGTGCGGTGCCTTTGCGCTCGTGTTGAATGTGCGTCGATACGGTGTCGGAATGCCCCCGCACCACGGCCTCTACCCGCTCCGCCTGATTGCCCACCACGACAGCGACCGTATCACTGCCCGTGCTGATTGCTGTGTCGATGACGTGGTTGACCATCGCCAAGCCCGCGACCGGATGCAGCACTTTGGGCGTATCGGAACGCATTCGCTTACCCTCACCGGCGGCAAGGATTACGGTCGTGCAGGTGGTTTGGTCGGGTGTGGTCATGGGCGGTAAACTTCAATTGTGGTCTTGAATCGCGAGTTTCGCGCAACCCTATTTACCGAAGATTAAGCATGACGCGAGATAGATGAACACGCGCGGGCACATTTCCGGCCTTTGTCTCGGCTTTTGCCGGAATTGCAGCGCAGCAAGTCGAATGGACAGGGTGTTCGGCGCCAGTATCTCAGCAGGATGACGCGACATGGGCAAATATCTCGATTTCAGGATTGTAGAAGAAGGCGCCCAGACCAGCCAGATCAGCCATCTGCTGTCCTTGAAAAATGACACGCCCGAACTTGACCAAAACCCGCCCAACGATGCTCCGCTGCCGGGTGCAGATGTAGCGCTTTACACATGGGGCGCGCTTGCCTTCGGATGCGTTGCGTTCATGGCAGCATCCATTGCAACTGGGCCTGATGGCGGGCCGCAAATGGTGGAAATGGCGCGCAAAGCACCTGCCAAGCAGCCGCAGGTCGATCGTGTAGTTGCCATGGGCGAAGATGGTCTACCGGGTCACAGCACATGGTTGGCCGATAGTGGCACGATCAATCCAGAAGGCCTCGACACCAATCCAGTCGGCACTATTACGACTAAGCCCGTATATTTGGGACCAAAACCGACGACATCCAAAGTTGCAGGCTTGCCCGAGCCTCTGCCTGTTATGGAGCATCAGCGCACCGGCGAACTTCGTTCCAACATCACTCACTCTACCGGCAAACACGCAGCACGCCTGCGCGCGCCCAATGGCACACCAATTCCTGCAAAACTGTTTGTTCGCCTTGCGCAACGTGCGCCGGATTTGATGGGACGGCTGAAAGCAAGCTCATCCCAAGGCGAGCTGATCGCTGGTCCGTTCACCACTCGCGAATCTGTCGCGTCGTTTTGCCGATCTGTTGTGTTGCGTCTGACGCTTGGTTGCGAACCGGCAGACTGGCCAAATTCCGACGGTTAAGACTACCAGCTTGCGCGTCTGTTGGATGCGCGACATAGGGTTTCGACCCCACGACGGAACCCTCCGCCATTGTCCGACGATCAAAACTCCACGCCAGAAGCTATCCGTGAACGCCGCAACGCTTATTTGCTGCTGGCGATCATGCCGTTGTTTTTCTCCAGCAACATCATCTTCGGTCGCGCTGCGGTGGATGATGTGGAGCCATTTACGCTGGCTTTTATTCGCTGGACGTCCAGCGCGCTGATACTGCTGTTGATCACTGCGGGCGCAGTGAGGGCCGCATGGCCAGCTATCCGATCTGCAGGAAGCCTGCTGTTCATCAACGCGTTTCTCGGCATGTGGATTTGTGGTGCGCTGGTTTATCTGGCGCTGAAATACACCAGCGCCACGAACGGCACGCTGATTTATACGTCGTCGCCGGTACTGATCATCCTAACCGAGTGGTTGTTTCGAGGCCGCGCAGTGGGTTGGCGCGAGATCGTTGGAATTACGGCGGCGCTGATCGGTGTTGTGGTAATCGTTGCGAAAGGTAGCTTTGCAGTTTTGGCGGCGTTAAAATTCAACGCCGGTGACCTGATCTTTGTTCTCGCGGCAATAAGCTGGGCAATCTATTCGGTGGTGCTGAAATCGAAAGCGTTCGACGGCATTCCCACCCTGCCCTTGTTCACCGTAACCGCCGCCTGCGGTGGCGTGTTGCTGGCACCATTTGCGGTGGCGGAAACTGTCTGGCTTTCCACTTTCCCCAACACATGGTCGAGCTGGGGCAACATTGCCGGGATCGTTTTCATCTCATCGCTGCTGGCGTTTTCGGCATTTCAGTACGGGGTGAAAGTGCTGGGTCCATCGGTTGCCGGCATTTCGCTCTATCTGTTGCCTGTCTATGGCGTGACGCTTGCGGTGATCTGGCTAGGCGAGGAACTCGCGACTTATCACGGCTGGGGTATTGCACTGGTGCTGAGCGGAGTGATTTTCGCAACTCTGCCGAAACGTCTGGCGAAGGCCTAGTTCAATTCACCACGCATGAACATTTTGGCAAGCTCGACAGCCTGCGGCGTGTCTGACACTTCCGGCACAACCGTTTCGCGTCGAGGCGGCGTCATGCGACCTTCTGCAATATCGTTGGCCTCAAGCAATGCCATCTCTATGAGATAGGTCAGGAAATCCAGATCCTTGGCGTTTGCGATCATGCGTAATTCTGTCAGCATCTGGCGGACGTATTCGCCTGTTGCCTGCGCGTCTGTTTGGCCCTGCGACCTGGTTTTGGTCTGTTGCATTATGCCCCCGTATTACCCGTTGAGTTGCCCTATGATTTGACAGATGCCCGCTGCCAACTGCGCTTTGGTTGTGAATACACGCAATCTAATTGAAATTTATAAAAATACCTGTTTTGGTTGCATTGCTGGAGAGCAGCACTAATCAACCCGACCCAATTATACAACCCATAGTAGTATTTTAATCTTAATACACTCATTTATCTATACACCGTGACTTATCATGCAATTGCTTTCGGCAACCGGCTTGCCTACATGCTGCCCGTCACGAATTCCCCGTCCGACAGCAGGCTTCCATGAAACTGGTCATCGTCGAGTCCCCGGCAAAAGCAAAAACGATCAACAAATATCTAGGCTCGGATTATAAGGTCCTGGCGTCCTACGGCCACGTGCGCGATCTGCCAGCCAAAGACGGCTCGGTGTTGCCGGACGACGATTTCTCTATGTCATGGACGGTGGATGCACGGGCCAAGCCGCGTCTGACGGATATTACAAAAGCGGCCCGCGCTGCCGACCGTCTCATTCTCGCGACCGACCCCGACCGTGAGGGCGAAGCGATTTCGTGGCACGTGCTGCAGGTGCTGCGCGACAAGAAGATTCTGAAAGACATGCCCGTCGAGCGGGTGGTCTTCAACGCGATTACCAAGAAGTCGATTCTGGAAGCGATGGAGCAGCCACGCGAGATCGATGAGCCGCTGGTCAACGCTTATCTCGCCCGCCGCGCGCTGGACTACCTGGTTGGTTTCAACCTGTCTCCGGTGCTTTGGCGCAAACTGCCCGGTGCCCGCTCGGCTGGTCGGGTGCAGTCTGTCTCCCTTCGACTGGTCTGTGAGCGTGAGAACGAAATCGAGGTCTTCAAGCCTCAGGAATATTGGACCATCACCGGTGAATTCAAAAACCCCGCCGGTTCCGATTTCGATGCAAGGTTGACCGAGTTCGACGGTGTTAAAAAAACTCGTCTCGATGTGAAGACGGAAGACGAAGCCAGCGCCATCAAACGCATGTTGATGACCGCCGACTTCAAGGTCGGCAAGGTCGAGGCCAAGCCCACGACACGTAATCCTTATGCGCCTTTCACCACTTCTACGCTTCAACAGGAAGCCTCATCAAAACTCGGCTTCGGCGCGTCCCGCACCATGCAGGTGGCGCAGAAATTGTATGAAGGCGTCGATCTCGGCAGCGGCACCGAAGGTCTCATCACCTATATGAGGACCGACGGCGTTCAGATGGCACCGGAAGCGATCGACGAAGCCCGCAAGGTGATCGGCGCAGATTTCGGCAAGATGTATTTGCCGGAAAAAGCGCGTTTTTATTCGTCGAAAGCGAAAAACGCGCAGGAAGCGCATGAGGCGGTTCGACCTACCTCCCTGTCGCGTAACCCTAAAGACATCGCGAGCCACCTCGATGATGACCAGCGCAAGCTGTATGATCTCATCTGGAAGCGCTCTATTGCCAGCCAGATGGCGTCTGCGAAGATCGAACGCACAGCAGCCGACCTCGTCGCCACGAAAGACGGCCAGACTGCGACCATGCGGGCCAACGGTTCTGTGGTGAAATTCGACGGCTTCCTATCTGTCTATTCCGACAGCAAGAAGAAGGCAGATGAAGAGGACAAACGCCTCGTTCCGCTGAATGAGGGCGAAGTGATTTCGCGCGAAGCGATCACTGCCGATCAGCACTTCACCGAACCGCCATCGCGCTATTCAGAAGCTTCCCTCATCAAGAAAATGGAAGAGCTGGGCATCGGTCGCCCCTCCACCTACGCCTCCACGCTGAAGACGCTGGAAGACCGCGAATACATCACCATCGAACAGCGCCGCCTGACGCCGCAGGCCAAGGGCCGTGTCGTCACGTCGTTCCTGGAGAGCTTCTTCAACCGCTATGTCGAATATGATTTCACGGCATCGCTTGAAGAAAAACTCGACAAGATTTCCGCCGGTGAAATGGAATGGAAGGACGTCCTTCGTGACTTCTGGAAAGATTTCTCCGCAGCTATTGGCGACACCAAAGAGCTTCGCATCACCGAGGTTCTGGACAAGCTGAACGAAGAGCTGGGCCCTCTTGCCTTCCCTGAAAAAGAAGATGGCTCCGACCCGCGCCTTTGCCCGACCTGTAATGAAGGCCAGCTTTCGCTCAAGGTCGGTAAGTTCGGTGCGTTTATCGGTTGCTCCAACTATCCCGAATGCAAATTCACCCGCCAATTGGGCGCGGAAGGTTTGGAGCAATCCGAGCAGATGGCCAATGACGGGCCGAAAGTGCTCGGCGTCGATCCAAACACCTCGGAAGAAGTGAAGCTGATGGTGGGTCGCTTTGGCCCATACGTCCAGCGTGGTGAGGGTAAGGAAGGCAAGAATTCCGGCATTCCAAACAGCTGGAACGCAGCGGAGGTCGACTTTGAAAAAGCTATGATGCTTCTGGACCTACCCCGCACGATTGGCCAGCACCCTGAAGACGGAAAAGATATCATTGCCCGCTTCGCCCGCTACGGCCCTGTTGTCCAGCACGGCAGTAAATATGGCGGCTTGGAAAGCGATGATGAGGTTTTCACCGTCGGCATCAATCGTGCGGTTGCAGCTCTCGCCGATGGCGCAAAGCGTGGCGGTCGTGGCACCGCAGCAGCAGCGCTGAAGGAGCTGGGCGAGCATCCAGAATTCGGTGGACCCATGTCCGTGAAGAACGGTCGTTTTGGGCCTTATGTGAACCACGGCAAAATCAACGCGACTGTTCCGAAATCCATCGAACCAACGGCAGTTACCGTAGAACAGGCCGTGCAGTTGCTGGCCGACCGTGTTGAGAAATTGGGCAAGAAGCCACCGAAGAAGAAGGCGCCTGCCAAGAAAAAAGCACCGGCCAAAAAGGCTGCGGCAAAGAAGCCCGCAGCCAAGAAAGCGCCTGCGAAAAAACCAGCGGCCAAGAAGCCTGCCGCGAAAAAGACAACCGCAAAGAAAGCGGAATAACAGTCGAATATGACCGGGCAACCCATTGGACGCCCGGTCGTTTTATAGTTTTGCGGGCAACCGCACTTTCCACTGAAAGACGCCCTTGCCCAAAGCTCCCACAGATAAAAATGCCAACAAGAACAAAGGCAAGCGCGCTCAACTTCCCACACCCGAGCAAGTGGCGGAGTGGATCCGTGAGAATCCCGCTCAGTCTGGCAAACGAGAAATTGCACGCGCTTTCGGCCTGAAGGGCCAGAATAAGATCGCACTGAAAGCCGTGTTGAAAGAGCTTGAAGCATCGGGCGTTGTGAACAAGCGCGGCAAGCGTTTTGCCGAACCCGGCCAACTGCCGCCCACGACTGTTTTGGACGTTGTCGAGCGTGACCGCGAGGGCGGGCTGATCGCGCGGCCCATTCAGTGGGATGTGGAGGTCGATGGCCCTGCCCCTGCCGTTTCTATTGTGAACCATCGCAATTCTAAGGCCCCGACCGCAGGCATCGGCGATCGTGTGCTGGCGAAAATAAGTGGCAACCCGACGCTGGGTTTCCGTGGCCGTGTCATCAAGCGGCTGGAACGTAATGTCGGTGCCGTGTTGGGCGTATTCCGCGCTTTCAAGGAGCCGGAAGGCGGCATCGTAGGGCGTATCGAACCGACCGACCGCAAGGTCAACGAGATGCTCGTTTATGAGCAAAATACAGGTGGCGCTGAAAACGGCGACCTCGTGGAAGTGTCCGTCGTCGGGCGAAATACTCAAGGTTTGAAACAGGCAAAAATCGACAAGGTGATCGGTGATCTGGCTTCAGAAAAAGCCGTCAGTCTCATCGCGCTGCATCAGCACAATATTCCGACCGAGTTTCCGGAAGCGGCTATCAAAGAAGCTGACGCCGCGGGTGACGCGGACATGAACAAGCGGGCCGATTGGCGCGACCTGCCGCTCATCACCATCGACCCGGCGGATGCCAAAGACCACGACGACGCTATCTACGCGATTGCAGATGACGAACCGACCAATGAGGGCGGTTTCATCGTCACCGTGGCGATTGCTGACGTGTCTTACTACGTGCGCCCCGGCACTGCGCTGGACCGCGAAGCGCTGACGCGGGGCAACTCGGTCTATTTTCCAGACCGCGTTGTGCCAATGCTGCCGGAGCGTATTTCCAACGATCTTTGTTCGTTGAAAGAAGATGTCGACCGCCCAGCCATGGCGGTGCGGATGACATTCGCTCAGGACGGGCGCAAGTTGCGTCACACGTTCCACCGCATCATGATGAAAAGCCACGCGCGGCTGGCCTATCAAGAAGCGCAAGCGGCAATTGATGGCGACCCTGCCCCACGTGCCGAACCATGGCTGGAACCTGTGCTGCGCCCGTTGTGGGCGGCTTACGAGGTGCTGAAACGCGGGCGCGACTACCGCAAGCCGCTGGAGCTTGATCTGCCGGAGCGCAAGATCGTGCTAACGGAAGACGGTCAGGTGGATCGCGTGATCGTGCCGCCACGACTGGATGCGCACAAGCTCGTCGAAGAGTTCATGATTCAGGCCAACGTGGCCGCTGCCGAGACCCTTGAGAAGCGAAAGCAGGCGTTGATCTACCGTGTCCACGAACAGCCCAGCATGTCGAAGATCGAGTCGCTGCGAGACTTCTTGCGGACGCTTTCGATTCCCTTGGCGAAGGGTGATCAGGTGAAGGCCGAGACGTTCAACGGTATTCTGTCAGGCGTAGAAGGTACGCCCCATTCCGAACTCGTCAGCACTGTGGTGCTGCGGTCGCAAAGCCAGGCGGTCTATAGCCCGAACAACCAGGGTCACTTCGGGTTGAACCTGAAAAAATACGCGCATTTCACTTCGCCTATACGCCGCTATGCCGACTTGATCGTGCATCGTGCTTTGGTATCGACGCTGAATTTGGGCGCTGGTGGCATCACGCTGGCGGACGAAGAGCGGCTGGAACAGATTGCGGAGATGATATCCGATACCGAACGCCGCGCCATGATGGCCGAGCGGCAGACCATCGACCGGTTGATCGCGCACCACTTGCAAAACAAGATCGGCGCGCAATTCTCCGCTCGCATCAATGGCGTCACCCGCGCCGGTTTGTTCGTCACACTGGACGATACGGGCGCGGATGGTTTCGTGCCGATTTCCAAGCTGGGTGATGAGTATTTCATTTATGATGAGGTCACCCACCGGGTGCAGGGCGACGTGACCGGCGGCATTTACCAAATGGGTGATCGCGTCGAGGTAGAGCTCGTTGAGGCCGCGCCGGTAGCGGGATCGCTGCGATTTGATATGATCACGGAGCCGCGAGAGGGCGACGGTCTGCCACGGAGCAAACGCAGCCGTTCAGGTTCACCTTCAGGGAGACCGCAAAGACAACGCCGCTCCAACCGCTTCGGAGGAAGAAAATGACCATTTCTGATACCACCCTGCCCGATCGTTCTAAAAGTCAGGCCGTGATGCGAGGGTTAAAATGCACATGCCCTAACTGCGCTGAAGGCAAGCTTTTCGACAAGTGGTTGAAGGTCACGCCTGAATGTTCGGTGTGCGGCGAGCAACTTCACCACGAGCGCGCGCAGGACTTTCCACCCTACATCACCATCATGATCGTCGGCCACGTTATCGTGACGCTGCTGATGATGGTTGAGGCGAATTTTGTGTGGTCGCTGACCACACATCTATTGGTCTGGATTCCGCTTTCCACCGCCATGACGCTGGCCATCATGCAGCCGGTCAAAGGCGGAGTGGTCGGCTTTCAGTGGGCCGTTCGCATGTTTGGTTTCGGCGATACGGAAGAGCGCGTCGAACAACCATGAGCAAAGAGGTCATGAGCCGCGATGCCGTGGAACGCGCTTCTGTGCGCGAAGGCATCGGGCGTGCGCCCAATATGCGGCCCAAGGATGCTTCGACGCTGATTATTTTGGACGGTGAAGGCGCGAAAACAAAAGTGCTCATGGGCCGTCGCCACGAACGGCATAAATTCATGCCCGGACTGTTCGTTTTTCCCGGTGGACGTGTGGACTCTGGTGATGGCTCGATCACGACAGCGGACGAGTTGCACGATCAGGTTCACACAAAGCTGATCACGAACCTACGCGGAAAACCTTCAGGGCGCCGTGCGCGGGGAATCGCTCTGGCCGCGATACGAGAGACCTACGAAGAAGCTGGACTGCTGTTGGGGAGCTGCAACAACGCTTATGCGCCGACGCACGATGACTGGCAGGGGTTTGCGGAACACGGCGTGGAGCCGACGCTCTCGCCGCTTCGCCTTCTTGCACGCGCCATCACGCCGCCGGGCCGAAACAGGCGCTTCGATGCTTGGTTCTTCCTCACCCGCGCCGAGCATATCGCAGTGCGACTGGAAGAATTGCCTACCGAAGAGCTGCAGGACCTGCATTGGCTGACGGTCGATGACGCGCTGCAACTCGAGCTACCGGTCATCACCGTGTCGGTGTTGAAAGACCTGAAGAAGCGGTTGGAGCGCGATCCTGATCTCGCACCGGAAGCGCCGCTGCCGTTCTATCACATGAGATATAACCGCTACGTGGAAGAAACGATTTAACCGGATACGTTGTGCGGCTTGACAATCGCCGTGCTTGATTTACACGAACCTCACCGACGCTGCCCGGAAGAGCCGTGCGCCGCGTCTTGATATATTCAAGGACACGAAAATGGCTAAGGCAACCACCATCAAGGTGAAGCTGAACTCGACCGCAGACACCGGGTTCTACTACGTCACCAAAAAGAACTCGCGCACGATGACCGAGAAGCTGACCAAGAAAAAATACGACCCGGTCGTTCGCAAGCACGTCGAATTCAAAGAAGGCAAGATCAAGTAGATCTAGCCACCTTCAGAATTTTTGAAAAGGCCGTCGGAAATCATGCGTTTCCGACGGCCTTTTTGTTTGTGCAATTAGAAACTCCGACACCAAAACACGCGTCCAAAACGCAATGAGCCGACGGCCTGCTGCAACCTAAGTTGCGCTGGCCGTCGGCTCGCTTTCCGGCCCGAGTGATGCGGCGGGCCCGGGTGATCCGGAAAGGCGAGGATGTCGCGCAAGCGCGTCGTCCCTGCAGGCACACTGGCGCAAGCTAAAATTTGCTGCAACGCGATAAGCTATTGTTAGTGAACAGTTAAGGTAAAGCTGCGGGGTTAACGGCCGCCCGTTACGCGGCGTCTGCAACCACCTGATTGCGACCACGGCGCTTGGCATCGTACAGACGCTCGTCTGCCCGCTTCAACATCGTTTCAACTGTCTCATTGGGGCCGGCGATGCCGGCAACGCCTGCAGACACCGTGATCGAGATTTGCTGACGACCATTGTCGACGATGAACGGATGCGCGGAGACCTCCCGACGCATCCGGTCTGCCACAACGAAAGCCAACTCACGGTCGGTATCCGGCATAGCAACGATGAACTCCTCGCCGCCGAAACGGCAGGCTAAATCCTTGTTGCGAACGTTTTTCAAAACGCGCTCTGCAAAGATTTTCAGCACATCGTCACCCACCTGATGCCCATAGGTATCATTGACGTGTTTGAAGTGGTCGATGTCCATAATGATGAGCGACAAAGGCTTGTTGGCAAGGTTCGCCTTTTGCAGCAGCCCTTGCATGTGGTTGTCGAAATAGCGGCGGTTGTTCAGACCCGTCAGGCCGTCGGTGACAGCCATTTCCATGGTGTTGTGGACACTGGCGCGTAGTTGGTCGTTCAACCGCTTGCGCCGCACCTGTGAGCGCACACGGGCTCTCAATTCGTTCACATCCAGCGGGCGCGTGATGTAATCGTTCACGCCCAGATCGATGGCCCGAATGAGAACCGCCTGATCTTCTTTCTGAGCCACGAGAAGAATCGGCACCAATCTTGTGCGGTCGAGGGAGCGCAGTTGCGAACAAAGACGCAGCGGATCGAAATTCTCGATTCCCAGCGATATTATGATCGCGTCGAAATCATCATCAGCAGCGCGGAACAGACCTTCTTGGGGATCGGTGACCACGGCCACGGAATGTTCGGTGGTCAGCGCGTTGACGGAGCGTTCGTAGGATGACGCGCGGTCATCGACGATCAAAATCTTACCGTCGCGGCCATTTCGCGGGTCCACGACCTCCGCTTCCGTTTCCATGCCAAGGCTCGCGCCGGTCGCCGCACGAAGTTTCAACTCGTCCATGGAGTGTTTGAGGCGTGCAAGGCTCTTCACACGGGTCGTCATGGCCAGATCATCGACAGGCTTAGTTAAAAAGTCATCTGCTCCAGCATCCAGGCCCTGAACACGATCGGACGCCTGATCCAGCGCCGTTACCATGATGATGGGAATATGTGCCGTCTTCGGGTCTGCCTTCAGCCGCGTGCAGACTTCATAACCATCCATGCCCGGCATCATAACGTCGAGCAGAATCACATCGCAACGACCAGCCTGACAGATGGCGATAGCATCGGGACCATTGGAAGCCGTGACGACCTCGAAATACTCGGCGAGAAGTCGCGCTTCCAGAAGCCGGACATTGGCCTCCACATCATCGACGACCAGAATGCGGGCCGTCATCGGGCTTTGCCTTCACCCAGATAAGTTTTCACAAGCTCGATAAAACGCATCACGGAGATGGGTTTGGAGATGTATGCCTCGCAGCCGCCCTGCCGAATACGCTCCTCATCGCCCTTCATGGCGAAAGCCGTGACGGCTATGACCGGAATGCGGGCAAGCGAATCGTCTTCCTTCAGCCATTTTGTCACTTCCAGCCCGGAAACTTCCGGCAACTGAATGTCCATCAAGATGAGGTCCGGGTAATGTTTGCGGGCGAGATCCAGCGCAGACAAGCCGTTACTCGTCTGAATTGTCTCATATCCCTGCGCTTCGAGGAGGTCGTTGAACAGTTTCATGTTCAACTCGTTATCCTCGACAATCATCACTTTCTTGGCCAAGAACTCGCCTTTCCCGTGTCGAGACCGCTATGGATGCGGCTGCAAATTGAACGCGGATTGACCGCGATTCCATCAACACGTTGATTTCGTCACATTTAGATAACCGCTCTTTTCTTTAGGACAGGTGAAGATGACACCCCTATCACACACCGCAGCCGAGGCGCTGGCGCTTGCAGGTCTTGCCAGATTGGCGGCTGACGACGAGCTTTTGCTGCGATTTTGCGAATTGACCGGCATCTTGTCGAATGAAATGCGGGAGGCCGCGACGCAGCCGAATTTCCTGCCCGGCGTCCTCGACTTCTACCTTGCCCACGAGCCGGACCTGCTCGACTGGGCGCGTGGCGATGATTTCCCACCCGAACATGTCATGGCTGCGCGCTATGCACTGGCTCCGGAAGACATGGCAGGAATGCAATGACCAAGGCCTATGAAGCCGATCTCTTCACGATCGAACAGTTGAACCGCCTTGGCTACACAGGCGGAAAACGCGCCACACGGCACGAAAAACCCTTGCTGGTATGCGACGTGGACGAGGTTGTGGTGCATCTGGTCGACCCATTCGTCGCTATCATGGAAGAGCGCGGCTACGAATTGCGGTCTCATGCCTTCCAGCTGACCGGCAACGTGTTCGACCGCGAAACGGGTCGGGAGGCAACGCAAGACGAGGTTTGGGAAGGATTGACGCAGTTGTTCAAAGAACAGGAGCAGCGGCAGGGCATCGTCGATGGTGTTGTCGATGGGTTGAACGGCCTAGCGGAATCAACTGACGTGATTTTCCTGACCAACATGCCTCACCCGTTCGGCGATATTCGTCGCGGATATCTGGCATCGCGCGGACTGGAATTTCCGTTGGTCACGAACACGCGGTCCAAAGTGCCCGCGATTCGCATTCTTGCGTCCCATTGTTCCGCAGGCATTGGCTTCGTGGATGACACGCCCACCAACCTGAAACAGGTGGCGGAATCACTTCCAGACGTGAAATTGTTCCACTTCATGGCCAATGACACATTTCGCGATATGGCGGAGAAAGTCGAAGGCATTCATTTCTCCACCGGCGATTGGGTCGAAGCACGGCGCGGTATGGAGACTGCTTTCGCGAGCTGAACCGCGAACGAACGATAGAGAACAAGAAAAGAACATGCTAAGCTTTCGTGATGGATGGCTCGCTCGGATTTTGTCGTGACTGCCTGCAACCGCAGGCGAACACCCTGACCCGTTGCGAGGCATGTGGAAGCCCGCGCGTCGTGCGCCACCCTGAACTAGCGCAGCTTTCGCTTGCCCATGTCGATTGCGACGCTTTCTACGCATCGGTGGAAAAGCGGGACGATCCTTCGCTGGCCAATAAGCCGGTCATCGTTGGCGGCGGAACGCGGGGTGTCGTCACCACATGCTGCTACATCGCCCGTATCAAAGGCGTGCGCTCTGCCATGCCGATGTTCAAGGCGCTGAAATTATGCCCTGAAGCCACAATCGTGAGGCCTCGCATGAAGGTGTACGCAGAGGTCGGGCTGCAAGTGCGGGAGATGATGCGCAGCCTGACGCCGGTGGTAGAGCCGCTGTCTATAGACGAAGCCTTTCTCGACCTATCCGGCACCGAAAAACTGCACGGGGCCATACCGGCGCTGACGTTGGCGCGGTTTTCGCGGCGGGTCAGCGACGAGGTCGGCATCAGCATTTCAGTGGGACTGGCTGCAAACAAGTTCCTAGCTAAGGTGGCGTCTGACTTGGAGAAGCCACGCGGATTTTCCGTCATCGGTGCAGCAGAGGCTTATGATTTTCTCGCCACCAAACCGGTATCGCTGATCTGGGGTGTGGGCCGCGCGATGCAAAACAAACTGCATGGCGACAACATTCGCTTGATTTCCGATCTGCAGCAGATGGAGGAGGAAGACCTTATCCGCCGCTATGGCTCAATGGGCATGCGGTTGGCGCGGCTTTCCAAGGGGCTGGATTTTCGGCGCGTGGAGGCACGTAGTGCGTCCAAAAGCGTGAGTTCGGAGACCACATTCAACGACGACAAATCACTGCCTGCAGACCTTGTGCCAATTCTGCGGCGACAGTCGGAAAAGGTTGCGGCGCGGCTGAAGGAAAAGCATCTCGCGGGGCAGACTGTGGTGCTGAAGCTGAAGACCGCAGACTTCAAATCCCGCACCCGCAACACCACCCTGCCTGACCCCACGCAACTGGCCGACCGCATATTTTCCGTTGGCAGGACCATGTTGCAAAAGGAATTGGACGGTACGCGTTTCCGGCTGCTTGGCATCGGCGTGTCGGATATGAAAAGCGACGAGACCGCAGACCCCGGTGATCTGGTGGATGATGGCGCGCAACGTCGCGCAAAAGCCGAGCGCGCAATGGATGATTTACGCGCCCGCTTCGGCGATCAATCGGTGGAACTGGGCCTTACGTTCGGAACGGTAAAGCCGCGAAGCGAACCGCAACTGGATAAGTAGAACCAATCATTTGCAGGGTTCGGTTTTGAGCATTTCGATCTGTTTCAGATCGCCGCGCAACGAGTAATCCTCGTATTGCATGATGAGCCGGCGGGAGACGCCGCTCTCGTGCATGTAGAAAGATACCGCATAAAGCGGCGTCTTCTCGCCGGTTCCCAGCGTATCGTTTTGTTTGAAATAACTCACCGTGACAGGCCA
The DNA here is from genome assembly GCF_000179775.1 of Ahrensia sp. R2A130. GTDB lineage: Bacteria > Pseudomonadota > Alphaproteobacteria > Rhizobiales > Rhizobiaceae > Pseudahrensia. The sequence continues at coordinate 247,595 of NZ_AEEB01000003.1, read as the reverse complement.
TGCCGACTGGCCGGCAAAGTCCTTGCCAAGGCCGTCTGTCTCGCCCGTAACCTCGACGAGATCAGCGCGCTCTTTGCCTATGATCGCTGTTGTTTCCATCAGCTCATCCGCATCGCCCGAGCCGTCGAAAACCACAGCCTGATGAACCGTCTCACCGGCTTTTGCAGCCTTGATGATTTGCGCCATATGCTCAGACATGAAGACCGCATCGTCGAGCTTTATGCTTTGCTCCTCTGGCAATGCAATTTCCACCTGCATGGAATCACCTTCACGTTCCGCCTGCCCCTTCAAATCCTGCTCCAATTGGCCGTTGAGATAGGACTTGTTGACGAAGGAAAAACTCCTACCATCGGCGCTTTCAAAGCTTGTCGTGCGCTGGTCGTTGGTGAAGCCTTTGCGTGGCGTCGAAACTTCCGTGAAGAAACGAAAGCGCGTGGCAAAACCCTCGCAGGCTGAGCCCGTCATTTCATAGACGATGCGGCCCTTGATGCCGGTGATTCCCGAGCGATCACTCGATTTATCGAGGCTCAAATCATAAACGGCCCGATGGGGAAGTAGCCCTTCGAGACCGGCAGCATGAGCAACGGGCGCAACACTGATAGCGAGCGAAATGAGAGCAAGGCGCAGGGTCATGTGATTCCTTAGCTGATAAGCCGCCAATTTCGTATTGGGCGGCAGTTCGGCGACTGTTGCAGGAGATGCAAACAGGCTACCACTGCTAACAAGCATAGCGCCATATGGGAGTTAATCATGGCAGGAAAAGTAGAAAAACGGCTGGCAGAACTCGGCATCGAACTGCCGGACGCACCGGCCCCGGCAGCCAATTACGTGCCCTTCACGATGCACAACGGCATGCTGATCGTTTCAGGCCAGATTTCCAAGCAAGGCGACGGCACTATGATGACCGGCAAGCTGGGTGATTCTGTAGATGTGGCCGGTGGTCAGGCTGCAGCTCGCGTTTGCGCACTCGCCATTTTGGCACAGGCCAAGGCCGCGCTGGGTGACCTCGACCGTATTACGCAAGTGCTGAAATTGCAGGGGTTTGTTAATGCTACGCCTGACTTCACTGAGCATCCACAGGTCATCAATGGTGCTTCTGACGTCATTGCAGAAATTCTGGGTGACGCTGGAAAACACGCTCGTGCCGCAGTGGGCATGGGTTCCTTGCCGATGGATGTGAGCGTCGAAATCGACGCAATGATCGCCTACGAATAGCGACCGCTAGAATGCTGAAAGCTGCGCCCGATTGGCTCGTAGAACGACCCATAGCCCATCGGGCGCTGCACGATTTGAAACTGGGGCGCGCTGAAAACAGCTGGCGCGCCTTCGATGCCGCCATTACCGCTGGATACGCGATAGAGTGCGATGTGCAGACTTGCGCGTCGGGAGAACCCGTAGTGTTTCACGACACAGTTCTGGCGCGCATGACCGGTGTGGAAGGCAATGTGCGCGATCATACCCCGGACGATCTGCGCAAGATGCGGCTCGCCGGTACCGAAGACGGCATTCACACTTTATCTGAACACCTGGCCCAAGTGGCCGGTCGTGTTCCGCTTATCGTGGAGTTGAAAGGTCTGAAGGGCCATGATGCCGGTTTGGTACAGGCAACTGCTGATGCGCTCTCCGGTTATGACGGCCCGGTCGCAGTGATGAGCTTTGCCCATTGGCTGGTGAACGAGTTTGCCAAGACCATGCCGCACGTACCGCGCGGTTTGACCGCAGAAGGTGACGATGAAACCCGTGATAGGCATGCGACCATCATGGAAAAAGCCGACCTTCAATTCGTCTCCTACAGCGTCACAGATCTGCCCAACCCGTTCGTTGCAGAAACGCGTGAGTACGGCTTGCCGGTGATTACGTGGACGGTGCGGAACGAAGAGCATGTTGAACTGACCAACAAGTACGCCGACCAGATGACTTTCGAATGCTTTTTGCCGGAGACACCTGTCCTTGGCTGATAGTGACGAAATCACAATCGAAGTAGTGTCTTCTGCCGAAGCTGTGGGACGGGTCGAATGGGACGGTGTCGCCAACCCTGCTTCGGACCCGACGTCAGAGTTCGACTATAATCCGTTCCAATCATTCGCGTTCTTCGATGCGTTGGAGCAGTCCGGTTCTGCCACTGGCCGCACCGGCTGGTTGCCACAACACCTTGTCATGCGAGATGCTGACAAGGCCGTGCTCGGCATTGTGCCGTGCTATTTGAAGAACCACAGCCAAGGCGAATACGTGTTCGACTACGGCTGGGCAGATGCTTTCGAGCGTGCTGGCGGCGACTATTATCCCAAGCTGCAAGCGTCCGTGCCGTTCACACCGGCAAGCGGACGACGGCTTCTCGTTGGCAATGGGCCGGACGCAAAGCGCCACCGTTTGATGCTGGCTGGTGGACTAGCGGAAGTGTGCAGCAGGCTGGATGCCAGTTCAGCGCACATCACTTTTCTACCGGAGGACGAATGGAATCTGCTTGGTAAAAATGGCTACCTACGCCGCAGCCACCAGCAGTTTCATTGGCTCAACGATAATTATGAAAGCTTCGGTCAGTTTCTCGAAGCGCTGTCATCGCGCAAACGCAAGAACATCCGCAAGGAGCGTAAGGCAGCGCTGGAAGGCAATGGCATAACCATCGACTGGCTGACGGGCGATCAACTGACCGAAGAAATTTGGGATCGGTTCTTTCAGTTTTATATCGACACGGGTTCACGCAAATACGGACAGCCCTATCTAACGCGGGATTTCTACAGCCGGATCGGCGAGACGATGGCGGACGATATCGTGCTGATGATGGCCAAGCGTGACGGGCAATATGTAGCCGGTGCGATCAATTTTGTCGGGTCCCACACCCTGTTCGGGCGTCACTGGGGTTGTGTTGAAGACCACCCGTTCCTGCATTTTGAAGTCTGTTACTATCAGGCCATCGACTACGCGATCAAACACGGGTTGGAACGGGTTGAAGCCGGTGCGCAGGGCAGCCACAAGCTGGCGAGGGGGTACATGCCCCAAACCACCCATTCCGCCCATTACATCGCCCATCCGGATTTTCGCCGCGCCGTGGAAGACTATCTGGAGATGGAAAGACGCGAAGTTGCGCGGGAAAACGAAATCATCGCGCAACATGGCCCGTTCAGGGAAAGCGCAGGAGACAAAAATGACTGAGGCTTACGACGACCAGAACGTGTTCGCGAAAATTCTACGTGGCGAACTGCCATGCGAGAAGCTGTATGAAGACGAGCACACGGTGGCGATCATGGACATCATGCCCCGCGCCGACGGGCACTGTCTGGTGATTCCCAAAGCGGCTGCCCGCAACATTCTAGACATTGATTCTGCTTCGCTTGCCGCCGTTTCAACAACTACGCAGATCATGGCACGGGCAACGAAAACCGCGTTTTCTGCAGACGGCATTACAATCCAGCAATTCAACGAGGCAGCAGGCGGACAGGTGGTGTTTCACCTTCATATGCATGTCATTCCGCGCCACGAGGGCCAGAGCTTGCGACCGCACACTGGCACGATGGCCGATGGCGATGTGTTGAAGGCCAATGCGGAAAAAATCCGGACGGCGCTGAGTGATCAAGCGGCAAGATAAGCAGCGATCAGAATAGCTTCGCCGACAAGAACACCGGCGATCATGTTTTGTTTTGTCACCACATAAGTCACAAAACCCACTACTGCAGCGCCAGCCCGAACAGGCATCGCGAAATCGGCTAGTGCTCCTGTAGGAAAGAATATGAACTGCGCTGCAACGGCAGCAACAAGAGCTGTAGCAACGCACCGAACGGCTACGAGAACCTCGGAATGTTCGTCAATATCGCCAATTAACCAGGCCCCCGCCCATCGCCACATACTGGTCGGAAGCCAAGCCGCGAGCATGATGAAAACGAACGGCCACCACCAGGTATCAAAGCTGTCATAAAACATCACACAGCCCTGCTTTTTTGCCAGCGGTGCACGCCATACGCGATGGCACCGCCAAGGAAACCAGCAACCAGAATGTTCGCTTGCGGAACAACCAGCGCGAATAGCGGGCCGAGCGCAAAGCCTAAGCCCAAGGCGAGTTTTTCAGCCAAAACACGGGTCGTTTTCCAAGTCGCCATGGTGAAATAGATCGGCGTGAGGAAATAAAGCGCTGCCATCAACACAGGCGGGAATGTAGCTGCAAGCTGATGCACCAATGCAGCAACACTAGTGGTGGCGAGCATCATGGTGGCTGCAAAACCCATGAAATAGGGCAAACGGCCCCTCCGTGGTATCTCGGAAGCAACTGCCAACGTGTGCACCCAAGGGGTGATCGCCACCATGTTGGATACTGCAAACAGATGCCAAGGCTTCGTACGCGGAGCGCGGATTTCCGGCACCAGCGCCATAACCATCGGCATCATGCGGATTGCGGCCAGCATCACTGTAAGCGCGATGAACGGCCAAGGCAGGCCTGTCACGATGCCGCCCACCAGTAGCAAATGCGACGGTAATGCCCAGACCAGCGGCACCATGAACATGACTTGTTCCAACGGCAGGCCAACTTCACGTGCGAGACCGCCAAACCCTATAAAGGCGGACAGTAGGATTAGAGCTGGAATGGAGAGAATTTTCGCCATGCCGCGCGGAAACCACGACCAATCGTAGATCGGTCCATTGTCTTCAACTGTTGGCGGATCGGCGGGAGACATGAAAGTCATTCGATGGGCAAACTACGCACCATCTGTGCGACCGGACCGGAGCTTTGGCAAGGATGTTTGCCTCTTTGCTGCTGTGCACGAGACGCTCAGTTTTCGAGCTATGGCAAACAAAAGGGCTGCAGCTCAACGCGACAGCCCTTTCTGATTAGATTTAGGAAGCCTTAGCGGCTTTGTCGTCCTTCGCATCATCGCCTTTGCTGCTTGCTAGGAAAGGCAACGGGGATTTCTTTTCACCGGCACCGCTTTCCAATGCGGCGTCCAGTTCTTCGGCAAGCTGATCTTCGAGATTTGCATCGTCAGTCTTACCTGCATTCAGCGGCGAACGGTTCATAGTAGCGGAGGCTGGCTTTGCGCTGGCGACCGGTGCTGGCGCGGCCATGACATTGTCATCCACCGGGCTGCCGAGCTCAGCAAGAAGCTGGCCAAGTTTACCGGCCAAGCGGAAATCTTCGCTCATGCGCAGACGGTTGAGGGCATCGGCGCGGATTTTTTTCAGCTGTTCGATATGTTCCATGGGATTAGTCCTTTTACTGTCGGTCACGCGTCAGATTGACGAGGAATGCGGCAAGATTCGTAGTGGCCCTTCACTTTCGCTTACAGCGGGTTACGCATTCGCTTGCAAGCAGATGGATGTGAAAAGGGCGAGGTCTTGCCCCGCCCTTCCCGTCATTCGTTTTAAGGTCAGCTCTTCATCAGCTTTTCAAAGGAACCTTCGGCACTTTCGAACCGCCGCCTTTATTGGCGGGAGGATTCTTCGGCGGCGTCTTCTTGGCCTCCGTTTTTTTAGCAGGGGTCTTTTTGGCAGCGGGTTTTTTCGCAGCCGCTTTCTTTTTCGGCGTTGGGTCTTTTTTCGGTTTCACCGGCTTGTCGTCGATAGCTTCCAGCTTCAACTGCTCTTTGCCATCCACGGTTTCGACACCGACCTTCACCGTGCCACCCTTCTGCAATTTGCCGAACAGCACTTCATCAGCCAGCGGCTTCTTGATGTGCTCTTGGATAACGCGGCCTAGCGGACGCGCGCCCATGCGGTCGTCGTAGCCTTCCTTGGCAATCCAACTCACAGCATCAGGTGTCAGATCGAAGGTCACGCCACGTTCTGAAAGCTGGGCTTCTAGCTGCATGACGAATTTCTGCACGACCTGATGAATGACCTCCGGCTTCAACCCGTCGAACGGGATGATCGCGTCGAGGCGGTTGCGGAATTCTGGTGCGAACAGACGGTTGATCGCTTCCATATCGTCGCCTGTGCGCTTGGACGAACCGAAGCCGATAGCGGATTTGGCAGCTTCCGACGCGCCCGCATTCGTCGTCATCACAATGATGACGTTGCGGAAATCGACCTTCTTGCCGTTGTGGTCGGTCAGCGCGCCATTATCCATCACCTGCAACAGGATGTTGAAAAGGTCCGGGTGGGCTTTCTCGATTTCATCCAGCAACAACACGCAATGCGGATGCTGGTCGACACCGTCTGTCAGCATGCCACCCTGGTCGAAACCAACATAGCCGGGGGGCGCACCGATGAGACGGGAAACCGTGTGGCGTTCCATATATTCCGACATGTCAAAGCGCAGAAGTTCCACGCCGAGCGTGTCAGCAAGCTGTTTCACGACCTCGGTTTTACCTACACCGGTGGGCCCGGAGAACAGGTAAGAACCGATTGGCTTGTTTGGCTCACGCAAACCGGCGCGGGCCAGCTTGATCGCGGATGACAGGGCGTCGATAGCCTTGTCCTGCCCATAGACCATACGCTTCAACTCATCGTTGATGTTCTTGAGAACCTCGGCATCGTCCTTCGACACGGTCTTCGCCGGAATACGGGCCATTGTCGCGATTGTCGCTTCAATGTCCTCTGTGCCGAGCGTTTTCTTCCGCTTCTCGGCCGGCAACAGCATCTGGCTCGCGCCGGTTTCATCAATCACATCGATCGCCTTATCAGGCAGCTTGCGGTCGTTGATGTAGCGCGACGACAATTCAACAGACTGGATGATCGCATCGTTGGAGAACTTAACTTTGTGGAAGTCTTCAAAATACGGCTTCAACCCCTTCATGATCTCGATAGCATCGGGAATAGACGGCTCGTTCACGTCGATTTTTTGGAATCGACGCACCAAAGCGCGGTCCTTCTCGAAGAACTGGCGGTACTCTTTGTATGTGGTCGAACCGATGCAGCGGATCGCGCCGCCAGACAGCGCCGGTTTCAACAGGTTGGACGCATCCATGGCGCCGCCAGACGTGGCGCCAGCACCGATTACGGTGTGAATTTCATCGATGAACATGATCGCGCCGTCGGTCTCTTCGATCTCTTTCATCACCTGTTTCAGGCGTTCTTCGAAATCGCCACGATAGCGGGTACCGGCCAGCAGGATGCCCATGTCGAGGGAATAGATCGTGCAGTCGAGCAGCACTTCCGGCACGTCTTTATCGACGATGCGCTTGGCGAGACCTTCAGCAATCGCGGTCTTACCAACGCCAGGATCGCCCACGTAAAGCGGGTTGTTCTTGGAGCGACGGCACAGAACCTGAATGGTGCGGTTCACCTCGCTCGTGCGGCCGATCAGCGGATCGACTTTGCCGTCCATCGCCTTCTGGTTGAGATTGACGCAATAGGCCGCCAGCGCCTCGCCTTTTTTCGGCATCTCACCGCCCTCGCCTTCCGGCATAGCGGTTGGATCGACACCTTCAACGGGACGCGCAGAAGAAGCGCCGGGGCGCTTCGCGATGCCATGGGAGATGAAGTTTACGGCGTCATAACGCGTCATATCCTGCTGTTGCAGGAAGTATGCGGCATGGCTCTCACGCTCGGCAAAGATCGCCACCAGCACGTTAGCGCCCGTCACTTCTTCGCGACCCGAAGATTGCACATGAATTACCGCGCGCTGAATAACTCGCTGGAAACCGGCGGTGGGTTTGGAGTCATCCAACGCCTCGGTCACCAGATTGGAAAGCTCGGAATCGATATATTCCTGCAGGTCATCGGCAAGTTTCTGGGTGGAGACGTTGCAGGCGCGAAGCACGGCTGCCGCGTCCTCATCTTCCACCAGCGCGAGCAGCAAGTGCTCAAGCGTGGCGTATTCCTGGTCGCGTTCGTTTGCGAATGTCAGTGCGCGGTGAAGCGCGTTTTCTAGGCTGTCGGTAAAGCTTGGCAATAGCTCGTTCCCGTTTTTGTATGTCCGCCTCGCAACAGCGCGGGACGGGCGAGGCCCAAGGCCCCTACTTATTCATGTCGAGGCTTGCGGCCCCTACTTTTTTTCCATCACACATTGCAGCGGATGTTGGTGTTTGCGCGCGTGGTCCATGACCTGCGTTACCTTGGTCTCGGCAACTTCATAGGTGTAGACTCCGCACTCGCCGACACCGTTTTGGTGTACGTGGAGCATCACTTGCGTGGCTTGCTCCATATTCATCTGGAAGAAACGCGCGAGGATCTCGATCACGAATTCCATGGGGGTAAAATCGTCGTTGAGAAGCAAAACGCGGTAAAGGCTGGGCTTCTTGAGTTTCGGTTTGGTGCGGGTGATGACGCCGGTATCGTTGCCGGTGCCGCCCTCATCATCGTTGCCCATGTCATCATCATTGCCAGCTAGGCGGATGTCGAAACGGGCTTCAGTTGTATTGTAGTCTTCTGATTTCATTACGTTTATGACGATCAATCTGGAGAATTTCGGGGCGATGCCCGGTGTTGATAGAAGCCGGATGAGGGGTTTGGAGGGCGGCTTCCTGTTGGAAAGAATATAGGGCGTGATTTGCTGAGTTTAAGCCCCCTGCAGCCCAACCTTCAACCGCGATACGCACTGGTGCGACAACATCGTGAATGACAAGCGACTGAATCAATTTTCTCAAAAAATTAAGGTGACGGCTTAAGCTTCTGGCAACCACGACGGTTTACCAATTGCTCTTGTGACGTTGGGACCATCCTGACGTCACGAGTAATCCTTCGGTCTGCCGTGTATGGGCGGGCCCTCAGTTTGAGGTTTTGTCGTGCGTACCGTTTTCGGATCGACTTCCGCTGCAGCAATGCGGCTTGTGTTCACTCTTTTCCTGTCCACTTTTCTCGTTCTCAGCTTCCAGCTGATGATGACCGGCGATGCCGAGGCAAAACGAAAGAAAAAGGGTAATCCGCGCTACGCGGCTTACGTGATCGACGCCAAGACCGGCAAAGTGATCTTCTCGCGAAACGGAAATGCCCGTCGCTATCCGGCGTCCCTCACCAAAATGATGACGCTCTATCTTGTCTTTGAAGACATGAAAGCTGGTCGCATCAACGGTAAAACCCGCTTGGTGATGTCCAAGAAGGGTTCACTTCAGCAGCCTTCCAAAATCGGCCTTCGTGCTGGTCAGTCCATCTCCATGGATCAGGCTGTGAAATCGCTGATCACGAAATCGGCCAACGATGTTGCAACTGCAATCGGCGGTCAGCTGTCCGGTTCCGAAGTCGAATTTGCCAAACGCATGACCCGTAAAGCGCGCCAACTTGGTATGAGCCGCACCACATTCAAGAACGCCAACGGCCTCACCGCTCGTGGTCAGGTGACGACTGCTGCCGATATGGCAAAGCTGGGCATGGCGTTGCGTGAGCATTTCCCGCGCAAATACAAGCTTTTCTCCACGCGTGTCTTCAAGTTGGGCAAGCGCCGCTACGGCAACCACAACAAGCTGTTGGGTCGTGTTCGCGGTGTCGATGGCATCAAGACCGGTTACACCCGCGCTTCGGGCTTCAACCTGGTATCCTCTGTTCAAACCGGCGGTCGCAGCATCGTGGCTGTAGTCATGGGTGGCCGTTCGGGCCGTTCCCGCAACGCCCACATGCAGACGCTCATCAAACGACACCTGCGCAAGGCCAGCCGTGGTAAGCAGCGTCGCGTAGTTGCTCGTGCCACCGGCTCACGCGGTTCGGTTGCTACGAAAAAGGTGATCGTTGCCAAGGCCGTTACACCAACGCCAAGCCCGCTGGCCGCTCGTTCTTCGGCCCGCAGCCCGCAGCAGAAAATTTCCAGCCGCATCGCGACCGCTCATTCAGCAGCAGCACCAAAGGCAGTTGAAATCGCAGTGGTTAATCGCAAGCTGAAGAAACTGGCCGGGGGCGCTCGCCCTGTGCCCGTGTTGCGCCAGACACTGCCCGTGAAAGCGTTCGCTGCATCTGATCCGGTCAGGACTGCCGCGACCCCTGCCCCCAAAGGGTGGCAGATTCAGATTGCGGCTGCGCCAAACCGCGACAAGGCTGCCCAGATGCTCAAAAACACGCAGCGCAAGCATCGCTGGTTGTTGGGCAAGAACGGCAAAAGTCTTCAGCCCGTGCGTCTCGCAAGTGGCGAAGTGTTGCACCGCGCGCGCTTTACCGGCTTCGGTTCGCAGAAGTCTGCTGTCCGTGCCTGCTCCTTCTTGAAGAAGAAACGCACCGCTTGCATCGCGATCAAAGGCTAGTTCAGCCCAAAATCGCGCTTAAATTCCGCCGGACGCGTACCTGTCCGGTGTCCCACTGCCTCAATTTGTTTTGTGTATGAGGAACTACCCATGAGCCCGCAGAAGAATATCCTTCGCCTCGTTGATTTTGGCCGCAAGAAAAGTCGAGCCCCCGCTGTCGGGGTGCGCGGTCTTCATCAATCGCCGATGGGCAGCCTTGATTTCGTCGATGCCAGCCCCCGCAGCAAGCCCCAGCACCTCATAGGCCTCCTGTTCGCCCATGGGTCCCGTGCTCGGCGCAGCAGTCTGCCCCGCACCGGCATCGCCCTCTCCGTCTTCACGCCAGGCGGGAAAACGGCGGTCAAGATACGCGTCTAACAAAGCGAGCGACTGGCCGTCATCGACGACTTCACTGCGAAGATCGAGAATGTCGGCCTCGTCCATCTCGTCCAACACACGCCCTTCGTGGCGACCGACGAGAACAATGCCGTTCATCTCGCCACTGTCGTGATCCAGTTCCATCTCAAGTGCTGCGGACCGGACAGAAGATTTGGACGGGCCGGATGAACCACCGCCACCGAACATTTGCGATACGCCGCCCCAACGCCGCCAAAGTGCGGCACCGCCCATCACCATCATCATACCGAGGCCTGCACGACCTAGCAGCAATGCCCCGCCACCCAACACAAAAAGCGTGACTGGTAATGCACGGCGAATGATCGTGGCGAGTTGTGCTGCGGGCACGACAACAAATAGCACAGCAGCGATTAAGCCGAATGCGATCAGGCCGGTGATAAATGTCATTTCAATTGCTCCAAAAGGGCCTGCGCGCCCTTATCGCCCTTTGCCCGCGCGTCTTCCAGTGCCGCGCGGCCGCCACTAACAAAACGGGCAACTGCTTGGAGAAGATCAGCCAACCGCGCCGCACTGCCCGGGCCAAAGCGCATGTAAGCGCCGCCGGACAGGCGTGAAATTTCACGGAACGTGCGCTCTGTGTTTCCGTCATGGCCTTCCTGAAACATGAAACACGGCACGCCCAGAAGTTTCAACTGGCCTGCACGATGGCAAAGCTCGTCTGCGTTCTCTTCCATCGCATCGCCAACAAACACCATCGCGTCAACACGGGAGCGGTTGGCGTTTTGCGGGTTTTTCTTACCCGCTTCTTTGATGGCGTGAGAAAGCACCTTGCCGATTTGGGTCTGGCCGCCCCGACAATCGATACCTGTCATCAGATCGCGAAGTGCGGCGGGCCGCGTGACCCATTTTGATGCACGGCACTCGCCGTATCCGCGAAAATAAACTAGCTGCACATCCAGCCCGCCAGTGTCTTCAACAGAGTTGAACATTTCGGACTGGATCTTTTGCGCCTCATCCCATGTGTGACCACGGCTCAGCGTTGCATCTAACGCGAATATCAGCCCGCCAGCACCCTCGCCGCGCCCTTTCAGTTTGGAAGCAGCCTTCAGAAAGTTGGAAATATCGCTGCCGGTTGACGTCGTAGGCGTCGTGATCGGCTTCTTTGGCGTAAGATCTTTGCTCATGCCTGATAGTTGGGCTGCCAAACGGCCCGTGACAAGTCGCGCTGCGGTCGCGGCTTGGCGTTATCTGCATCTTGTCTGGTTAGGCAAAGATGTCCGGCATGGCGACTGGTTCTGCCGAACGCTGCAACCACACTTTGCGCGCGTCGGCCCGTTGGCGACCAGCCTCATCCACGGGCAAGCGCAACATCTTGATGAGATTGCGAATTTCCAACAATGCAGAATGATGGGAACGCGATGCACGGTCGGTCAGCCCAAGGTTTTTTACATCATCCAACGCGGTTAGGCCCTTTGGGAAATATTCGCGATAGACCACGCGTTCCGAAATTCCATCGGCCACACGGAAGCCAAGACGCAGCGATAATTCCTTCACGCAAGCGTGGAGATTTAACTGGTTGCGGGAGCCGATTGAAGCGAGACGGTTGCGCACTACAATCCAATCCAGAAGGCCGTTGTCAGCCAGTCGCCTCTGGCGGCGCGCTTCGCGTACCATCATGGCGTAGTGGGAAACGTCGACTATTTCGAGACTGTCACCGTCAACTCGCCCAAGCACGTCAAAATCAACGAAACTATCGTTCATGGGCGTTACCAGCGTGTCAGCCATCGAATGAGACAGGCGCATGAGATAGTTGTCGGAACCGGGCGTATCGACCACCACGAAATCATGGCTCTCTTCGACATCGGACACGGCCCGCACGAAGGCTGCGAAATCTTCGCTCTGCGCGTCACGTTGTGAATCGACAGTGGCTGTGTCGAAGCGGAAATGGCTGGGCAGTTCGAGATCGACCTTATGGGTCTGCGCAAAATTACGGCGGTTCTGCACGTAGCGGGTCAGCGATTTCTGGCGTGTATCAAGATCGATTGTCGCCACGCGAAAGCCTGCCTTGAGCAGTGCCACCGTTATGTGCATTGACGTGGTCGTCTTACCGGAACCGCCCTTTTCATTTCCGCAAACAATCACATGCGCATTGCTTTTGCGGCGCTTGGCTTTGCCAGCCGCCTCGAAGGACATCACATCACCGGTCAACATCGTCATTTTCCCCAAACGAGATCCACCCACAGATCTTTGTCATCGCCCTAAAAGCACCCTTGTCAGGCGCTTGGCCGAACATGGATCGAATTTCGATACAAATTGCCTCAAAGTCACAAAGCTTTGGGATTTGATGTTCGACAGGGTTAATTGTTCGCTTGAAAACGGATGGTCAAAGAAGACCGAGATCGGCCAACTCGTTCTGCAAATCTGCTGGCAAAGCGGCTTCTCCAGCCTGTAAATCCGGTGGAACATCGGCTTCCACCAGATATCGCCAGCCTTGGAACGGACGACGTGGCACCCAACGGGTCGGAATGAGTTCGCTCGCCAGATGAAGACGACAGCGCTTGATGCCATCCGGTGTCGTGAACGGTTCGATGTCGCGGAAGAGCTGCCGCCCCTGCACATGACCTTTGATGACCCAGTATAGCGAACCGCCGTCCAGCAGTTCATCCATGCGCTTCGGCACCATACGAGTGGTGTGGAAACTTGTGCCGGTGCGCTGCCGGTGAGCCACATATCGGTGCAGCTCTTCAAGGCTGTCGGTCCCGACGCTGAGTTTGAGCATATTGAGCGGCATCAATCGACTTCCGTAGGTGTTTCCACGCGCATGGCAATTTGACCGGCTGCGGCTTGGCCATCTTTCGTTATGGCGATATCGCGAATGATGCCGTCTGCGGGTGCGACCACGGCATGTTCCATTTTCATAGCTTCCACGGCGAACAGCATGTCGCCTTTTTCCACCTCGTCACCTTCCGACACGGTGAGCGCGAGGATCCGCCCGTGCATGGGAACTTTGACCGAGCCATCGGAGCTGCTGTCGCCTGTCTCATCTAGCGACCAAACCCAAGGGCGCACCTTCACCTGTCGTCCTGCGGCGAGTGCGTATGTGATATCGCCATCTCGAGCGATAGAAATTTTCGGGTCCGGGGCGCTCCAAGTCACTTCGTTTTCAGAGATAGAAATGCCATCAGCACCATGGCGAATACGGAGATCAAGCGGTTCACCATCCACCTCGACCCGAAGTGGTGTTTCGCGTGCGCCGGACAGTTGGAAGCCATCGGTCGCAGTCCATGGAGAGTTGGATTTGGACGCGGTCTGCATCGACTGAACTGCCGCTGCGATGAAGGCCAATGAATTATCATCAACCGCCGTCAGCGCCTCAAGATTACGGTCGATGAGGCCTGTATCGAAGTGACCGGCAGCGAAGCCTTCATGCTCCAGCAGTTTGATGAGAAAGCCCGCATTAGTTTGCGGGCCGGCGATCTGCACCTGTTTCAACCGTTCGGCCAAACGGCGCATGGCTTCATCACGTGTCATGCCGTGAGCGATAATTTTCGCGATCATCGGATCATAAAATGCGCTGACCTCGTCGTCGGTTTCAACGCCCGTATCGATACGGATATGGTCGTCGTCGGCGCCGAAATCGGCCGCGATGAGCTTGCCTATTGACGGCAAGAACCCGGTCGATGGGTCTTCAGCGTAGAGGCGCGCCTCCGCCGCGTGACCGGTTATGGATAGCGCGTCCTGCTTCTTCGGTAGCGTTTCACCGGACGCCACGCGCAACTGCCATTCCACCAGATCGACGCCGGTGATGGCCTCCGTTACCGGATGTTCCACTTGAAGACGGGTGTTCATCTCCATGAAATAGAACGAATCTTCGCCAAGATCACCGGACACGATGAACTCCACCGTACCAGCACCCTGATAGCCAACCGCCTCTGCAGCACGGCACGCCGCCTGCCCCATGGCCGCGCGAAGTTCCGGTGTCATGCCCGGTGCGGGTGCTTCTTCGATCACCTTCTGGTGGCGGCGCTGGAGCGAACAATCGCGTTCGAACAGGTGCACGACATTGCCTTGGCTGTCGCCAAACACCTGCACTTCGATATGGCGCGGGTTTTCGATGAATTTCTCCACCAGCACGTCGTCGTTGCCGAAAGCCGCCTGCGCCTCGCGCATGGCAGCTGACAAGGCTTCTGCAAATTCTGCGGGTTTCTCGACCTTCCGCATACCTTTGCCACCACCGCCGGCGACGGCTTTGATGAGCACGGGATAACCGATCTCGTAAGCCTTCCGACGTAACAGATCAGGGTTTTGGTTCTCACCGTGATAACCCGGCACCACCGGCACTCCGGCGTCGTCCATTATAGATTTCGCACGGTCCTTCAGACCCATGGCGGAAATGGCCGATGGCGGCGGGCCAACGAAAATCATCCCCGCTTCAGCGACAAGCGTGGCGAATTTCGCGTTTTCAGAGAGGAAACCGTAGCCGGGGTGAATAGCGTCCGCACCGGCTTCACGGGCAACCGCGATGATGCGGGCTTGGCGAAGATAACTTTCTTTCGGCTCTGGCCCGCCAATCTCGAATGCCTCATCTGCCAGCCGCACATGGCGGGCATTCGCGTCTGCAGTGGAATGAACAGCAATCGTGCGGATGCCCATGCGACGTGCTGTGGCGATGATGCGGCAGGCGATTTCGCCACGATTTGCGATAAGAAGAGAACGGATCATGGAAGCGTTCTAACCGGCAAGTGCGCCTTGCACCATCACCGAGATGGGGTTGCCCTCAACACTCTGCGATATTCACCGGAACATTGACCGCCAAACCGCCTTGGCTGGTCTCTTTATAACGCTCGTTCATGTCCATGCCCGTTTGGCGCATGGTTTCGATACAGGCGTCCAGAGGTACGAAATGGGTACCATCGCCGTGCAGCGCCAAGGATGCGGCGGTAACGGCCTTAACCGCGCCAAGCGCGTTGCGTTCGATACACGGCACCTGAACCAGCCCTCCAACAGGGTCGCAGGTCATGCCAAGGTGGTGTTCCAGCGCAATTTCGGCAGCGTTTTCCACTTGCTCCGGCGTGCCGCCCAGAACAGCGGCGAGACCCGCAGCGGCCATGGCAGCAGCAGAACCAACCTCCCCCTGACAGCCGACTTCCGCACCGGAAATTGATGCCTTGTGCTTGATTATGCCGCCGATGGCAGATGCGGTGAGCAGGAAAGTTTCGACATCCGCCTGGTTCGCGCCTGCGTTGAATTTGTTGTGGTAGGCCAGCACCGCCGGGATGACGCCTGCTGCGCCGTTTGTGGGCGCGGTGACGACCTTGCCTCCAGCAGCATTTTCCTCGTTCACCGCCATGGCGAAAACTGACAGCCAGTCGTTTGCGGCGAGCGGTCCGAGATCATTGTCCTTCCAACGCTCTTCCAACCGTGCGGCGACCGATGCGGCGCGGCGTTTGACCTTCAAGCCGCCGGGCAATTCGCCCTGCTTGGAAAGGCCGCGCTGCATGCAGTCGTCCATGGCTTTTGCGATTTCACCCACGGATTGCTGCACATGGTTGGGTCCGCGCATTGCTGTTTCGTTGGCACGCTTCATGTCTGCGATGGAAAGCTTGGAGCGTTTCGACATCTCCAGCATTTCTGCAGCGCTCTCGAAGGGCCACGGCGCCGTCTCTCTGCGCTCGTCATTGTCGCCACCCGCCTGGGTTCGGGCCAGTTCGGTGTCGTCCACCACGAAACCGCCACCGATGGAGTAATAGACTTTGCGGAGCAGCGGGTTGCCGGCGGCGTCCAACGCAGAAAACCGCATACCGTTGGCGTGACCGGGCAGTGTTTCGTCATAGTCGAAAATCAGATCGCTGTCGGCATCGAACCGCCAATGATCGAAACCGTCAGCATCTATGCGATTGCTCGCAGCGTTCCTTGCCAGAATCACATCGACATCATCAGGGTCGAGCGTGGATGGCTCAGCGCCCATAAGCCCCAGAATCACTGCGCGGTCTGTTCCGTGGCCTTTACCTGTAAAAGCGAGCGAACCGTGCAGCGACACTTGTAAGCGATCCACCTGTGCAGACGCCGGGCGCGGCCAATCGCCATCGCGCAATTCGTGCAGAAAACGACGTGCCGCAACCATCGGACCCATGGTATGGGAAGAGGATGGACCGACGCCCACTTTGAACAGGTCCGTGATCGACAGAAACATAGTCTTCCCCAAAACTTCCTAAGCGAGAACGCCCGATGCAATTCGCACATCCTCTGCAAGAAGCCGTGCTGATACAACGCTACAAACGGTTTCTGGCTGATGTGCGCTTGCCTGATGGCGACATGCTGACGGTGCATTGCCCCAATCCCGGCGCAATGATGGGGCTGAACGACCCCGGCAACCGCTGCTGGATTTCAGACAGCCACAACCCCAAGCGCAAACTGCGCCACACACTGGAATTGGTGGAAGCTCAAGCGCCGGAAGGGCCGGTGCTGGTGGGCATGAACACGATGCTGCCCAACAAACTAGCTCGAGAGGCTATCGAGGCCGGACGTATTCCCGAGCTTTCTGGCTACGACAGCATTCGACCGGAAGTGCCGTATTCCGAAAACTCCCGCATCGATATGTTGCTGGAACATCCCGACCGGCGACCTTGCTATGTCGAGGTCAAAAACGTGCATCTTGTTCGAGAGTTGGGCCTGCACGAATTTCCCGATTGTAAGACGGCGCGCGGAGCAAAGCATCTAGATGATCTCACAGGTGTCGTTGCTGCCGGTGGTCGAGCCGTGATGCTTTACATTATCCAGCGCAGCGACGGGGACCGTATGACGCTGGCGGCTGATCTCGACCGCAATTACGCAGAAGCGTTTATCAGAGCGCAGGCAGCCGGGGTTGAAGCCATCGCCATTCGGTGCGAAATCTCGACGACGGGTATCGAGGCCCTCCACCCCGTCCAGATGATCGCACCCGAACTGTCTTAACCTTCAGAGCAAGAGCCAACCGTGAACAGCTACATCGCCGCCAACGACGCGCCCCTGAAGAACACGGGGCAGATCAAGCTTTATTCCGCAGCC
Source organism: Ahrensia sp. R2A130 (assembly GCF_000179775.1). GTDB lineage: Bacteria > Pseudomonadota > Alphaproteobacteria > Rhizobiales > Rhizobiaceae > Pseudahrensia. The sequence goes on along the minus strand of NZ_AEEB01000003.1, from coordinate 230,115 downwards.
GATTTCGACGGTATGCGCGCCGCCTCGCAGCTTACCGCGCGTTGCCTCGATGAGGTGACACATATGGTGAAGCCGGGCGTGACGACGCAGGAAATCGACGAATTCGTCTATGAATACGGTCGTCAGAACAACGCCGTTCCTGCCACGCTGAATTATCGCGGTTACCCCTATTCGAGCTGCATCAGCCTCAACCACGTTGTTTGCCACGGGATGCCTGGGCCGAAGCCGTTGCGAAATGGTGACGTTCTGAATGTCGACATCACTTTCGTGCTGGACGGTTGGCATGGCGATTCCAGCCGCATGTATATTGCGGGCCAGCCTAAACGTGCCGCCGAACGACTTGTGGATTTGACCTATGATTGCCTGATGGCTGGCATCGATGCCGTGAAGCCAGGAAATCGCATGGGCGCCATTGGCGCTGCAATTCAGGATTTAGCAGAACGCGAGCGCTGCAGTGTGGTTCGTGATTTTTGCGGCCACGGCCTCGGACGCCTGTTCCACGATGCCCCCAACGTGCTGCATTACGGTCGCACAGATGAAGGCGTAGAAATGCGCCCGGGCATGATCTTCACCATCGAGCCGATGATCAATCTCGGCAAACATCACGTCAAAATCCTCAAGGACGGTTGGACGGCAGTGACCCGTGACCGCAGCCTTTCCGCCCAGTTCGAACATTCCGTGGGCGTTACAGAAGACGGGTGTGAGATCTTCACCACCTCGCCTGCCGGTCTGCACAAGCCCGGCCTCAGCGTCCCGAAAGCTGCCTGACCCGACATGGCGGGACGTGATGATGAAACCGGTGCATATGATGCTGGTTCGCCACCTCCAATCGAGCTGGAAGAATCTCCACAGCTTCCCATATTAAAGACCGCCGCAGCGAAGCCCGAAAACCTTCTCCTCGGCCACCGGGACCGCGCGAGAAACCGGTTTGAAAAAAGACCGGACGCGCTGGAGGATTACGAAGTTCTCGAAATTCTCCTTTTCCAAAGCGTCGCGCGTGCCGACACCAAGGCCATCGCCAAGCGGTTGCTGAAAAAATTCGGCTCCGTAAGGGGCGTTTTGGGCGCAAGTTCTGCCGAGTTGCAGAAGGTCGAAAAAGTAGGACCACGAATGGCAGAAAACCTTGCTGTCGTGGGGGAAATCACATCGCGTGCGCTGAAAGATCGTATCGAAGGGCCGGTCGATCTCGGTTCCTGGTCTAAAGTCATCGCCTATTGCCAGTCGCGCATGAGCGAATTGAAAAACGAGCGGCTTCGTGTGCTCTATCTCAACAAGCAAAACGGCCTGATGGATGATGAAGAAATGCAGGAAGGCACCGTCGACCACACCCCCGCCTATCCCCGTGAAATCGTGCGGCGGGCACTCGAAGTGGGCGCAACGGCTGTCATTTTGGTGCACAATCACCCGTCTGGTGATCCGACACCATCGAGGGCCGATATTGAACTCACACGCCAGATCAACACGAGCTGCCAGACGATGAACATCGCGGTGCACGACCACATCATCATAGGCCGCGACACACACACCAGCATGAAAGCGCTGCAGCTTTTCTGATGGCCCGGTTTCTCACAATTATCGCCGCCATATTCATTTGGTCAGGAAGCGCATCCGCGCAGACCAAGGTGGGCCTAGTGCTGCCGTTGGAAGGCAGCGTGGCAGTACCCGCCAAACGCATGGAATTCGGTGCGATGTTGGCCGCCGGGACATTGCGCGATGAGATGCGAGTGAAGCTCGTTTCGGGCGGTTGCGATGACGAAGAAATCGACAACAAGATCGCGACGTTGAAGAAAGCAGATGTCGACATAGTCGTCGGCCCGCCCTGCTTTTCAGGCGCTCTGGCTATCGCCCGTGGCTTGAATCAGGATGGCGGAAAATCCGTGCCAGTGATCGCCCTGTCCACCCGCAGCAGCGGTATGGAGCGAGCGCGCAGCTATGATGGGTTGCCGATTTTCGAGATTTCGCCACCTGCACGTTCCGAAGCTGCAACGGTGGTTCAGAACATACTGCCCCGCTTCAATGGGGAGCCTTTCGCTATCGTAGATGATGGCAGCGTGTATGGACGTGGGCTGGCAGATGCAGTGCGGCTGGCGGCGGATGAAGCGGGCTTACGGGCTGTTGCGAACGAGAATTTCAGGCCGCTCCAACGCTCGCAAGTCGGGCTTGTTCGCCGACTAGCTGCTGCTGGCGCAAAAGCGGTGTTTATCGCCGCCGAACCGGAAGATGTACTCACCATAACCCGCGATATTTTCCAGTACCAACCGACATGGCAGGTTGCCGGTGGTGAAGCCGCGCGGTTGGTGCCTTTTCTGGAAGGTGCGAACCGGTTGCGCGACGGGCTACTTGCCATCCGTCTTTCTGAATTGAAATTGCTGCCGGATGCTCAACTGGGCAATGGCGTCGATATGGAGCGGTTGGATGTCGAAGACAGCCTTATCCTCGGCTACATCGCCATACAGATCGCCAGCACGCAGGCGAACAAAGAAAGCGGTTTGCTGGGCAATAGCTTCGACACGGTGATCGGACCGATACGCTTTAGCGCAGACGGCCGCGCCAGTGTTCAGGCTTTTGAGCCGATTGTTATGCGCGGCGGCGAATGGCAGCCTCTGCCATGACTTGGCAAGCAGGACCACGCAATTCCATTACCGATATTGCCGGACTTCGGGTGGGCAACGCGCATGATGATTCTCTAAAATCCGGCGTGACTGCTTTGCTCTGCGATCTTCCCAACGTGGCTTCGGTTCACGTGATGGGCGGCGCGCCCGGAACCCGCGAAACCGATCTTCTGTCTCCTGAGAACACGGTGGAATCGGTGGATGCTTTGGTGTTGTCCGGCGGCTCCGCTTTCGGGTTGGATGCGGCAGGCGGCGTTCAACAGGTGTTGCGCGATGCGGGACGTGGCTTTGCTGTGGGGCCGCACCGCGTGCCCATTGTGCCGTCGGCTATCTTGTTCGACCTGATCAATGGTGGCGACAAAGACTGGGGCGATCAGCCCCCCTATCGCGATTTGGGCATTCGCGCCGCACAGGCGGCGTCCGAAAATTTTGCAACCGGAAGCGCCGGTGCCGGTTTCGGCGCGCTGACCGGCGGACCTAACCCAGGCCTGAAGGGTGGATTAGGGACAGCGTCGACCATGCTAGAGAACGGCGTAATTGTTGCCGCTCTTGTTGCTGTCAACGCGCTTGGCTCGCCAGTGTGCGGTGACAGTGGGCAATTTCGGGCGTCCGACTTCGAGTTGAACGATGAGTTCGGCGGGTACCGTGCGAACAGCGAAGATCCGTCCGCCTTGCACATAAAATTCGGCAATCGTGAGCAAGAGGCAGGCGCAAACACAACGATTGGCATCATCGCCACCAACGCGAAGCTATCGAAAGGTGCGGCAAAGCGATTGGCTGTGGCGGCCCATGATGGTTTCGCCCACGCGCTTTGGCCGTCTCACACACCGCTTGATGGCGACCTGGTCTTCTCCATTTCAACCGGAGCGGTCGACGCCGATGGGGATCTGCCCATCTCGATCGAACTGTCTGCCGCCGCAGCAGCCACGATGGCCCGGGCCATTACGCGGGGTGTTCACGACGCCACGACAATGCCGAATGACCTGTTTCCAACATGGGCGGACCGCTTCCACCGCACCTAACGGGGGATTGGGCTTTCGCCTGCGTTGAAGCGCAGCACACGCTAGTGTTAGAGCCTGCTTGCCTTTCCGCTCCCATTCAGGCCGCGCCATGATCCCCCGCTATTCCCGCACCGAAATGACCGACATCTGGTCGCCGGAAACCAAGTTCCGCATCTGGTTTGAAATCGAGGCTCACGCTTGCGACGCGCTGGCGAAACTCGGCGTTATTCCCGAAGAGGCCGCCAAAACCATCTGGGAGCGCGGCGGTGCTGCAACTTTCGATGTGGAACGCATCGACGCAATCGAGCGCGAGACCAAACACGACGTGATCGCCTTCCTCACGCATCTGGCTGAAATCGTCGGCGATGACGCCCGCTTCGTGCATCAGGGCATGACGTCGTCCGACGTGTTGGACACGACCTTCAACGTACAGTTGATGAAGGCAACAGACCTGCTCCTCGCCGATCTGGATGGATTGCTTTCAGCTCTTAAAAAGCGTGCCTACGAGCACAAGGACACTGTTACAATTGGCCGGTCCCACGGCATCCACGCGGAGCCGACAACCTTCGGCGTGAAGCTGGCGCAGGCCTATGCGGAGTTCGAGCGCTGCAAAACACGGCTGATCGCAGCCCGCGCAGAAATCGCGACCTGCGCCATTTCCGGTGCGGTCGGCACTTTTGCCAATATCGATCCAGCGGTGGAAGAGCACGTTGCAGAGGCGCTCGGCATGAGCATCGAACCGGTGTCCACGCAGGTCATCCCACGGGACCGCCACGCCATGTATTTTGCAACGCTTGGCGTTATCGCATCATCCATCGAGCGGCTGGCCACGGAAATTCGCCACCTTCAGCGCACCGAAGTTCTGGAAGCTGAAGAATATTTCGCACCGGGCCAGAAGGGTTCGTCGGCAATGCCACACAAGCGTAACCCTGTGCTGACCGAGAACCTCACCGGTCTTGCCCGCATTGTCCGCATGGGCGTCGTCCCGGCCATGGAAAACGTAGCGCTGTGGCATGAGCGCGATATTTCGCACTCTTCTGTCGAACGGATGATCGGGCCGGATTGCACCGTAACACTGGACTTCGCACTTGTGCGCCTGACCGGTGTGATTGAAAAACTGCTGGTCTATCCGAAAAACATGGACCGCAATCTGAACCAGTTCCGTGGTCTTGTTCATTCGCAGCGTGTGCTGCTGGCGCTCACGCAGGCTGGCTGTTCGCGTGAGGAATCCTACCGTCTCGTCCAGCGCAACGCCATGCGGGTTTGGGAAGATGGTGCGGACTTTCTGGAGGAACTGCTCGGCGACGAAGATGTGCGCAAGGCTCTGACCGAAGAGCAGATCCACGAGAAATTCGATCTCGGCTATCACACCAAACATGTCGACACGATTTTCAACCGCGTGTTCGGCTAAGGCTGACCTTTATGAAACTTGCCGAAACCGACATCATCCTCGTTCCCGGTTACACCAATTCAGGGCCGGAACACTGGCAGACCGGCTGGGAACGTAAGATGTCGACCGCACGTCGCATCAGCCAGGAAGACTGGCATAAGCCGGTTGTCGAAGACTGGGTGGCAAGCCTTTTGGCTGCCGTAAAAGAAACCGAAAAACCGGTTGTTCTCGTCGCGCATTCGCTCGGTGTGCAAACCGTTGCGCAAGCAATCGCCCGGGATACAGATGGCGTGATGAAGAATGTGAAAGGCGCGTTTCTCGTCGCCCCACCGGATGTGGAAAATCCCGACATAAAGCCGAAACACCTACAGACCTTCGGCCCCTACCCGCGCGATCCATTCCCATTTCCATCTATAGTCGTGGCGAGCCAGAATGACCCGTTCTGCACCTATGAAAAAGCAGGCGATATGGCGAATTGCTGGGGCTCGATGCTGGTGGACGGACGCGAAAGCGGACACTTCAACACCGAATCCGGCCACGGACCATGGCCGGACGGGTTGATCGTCTTCGCGAAGTTTCTATCCGGGCTTTGAGCGCAAAAAGAAAGCGAACCACACTCCGCTGTCATCCCTGCGTAGGCGGGGACCCACATCTCACTACACTCAAACTACGCATGTATGAGCGCTCAACTATCCGCAAAATGCAGCCATTCCCCGCTGAATTTAGGCGCGTTTCCTGGCTCAAGTGGTTCCCCGCCTTTGCGGGGATGACAGTGGAGTATGAGGCGAGATGCGCTACTTCCGCGTTTTGATTTCACCTAACATAGTGTCGATGCCGCGCTGCAGGTAGGCAATGTCGTGGCCCATGAAGCAGCAGTCGAAGCCGATCTCAGTGGCTAGATCGACATGTTCCGGCCCCGCACACCAAGCGAAGGCGTACTTGCCACGCTTGTGTGCGGCTTCCGGCATTGTTTTGATGATGTCGATCGTGTCTGGTCCATAGGGATCGGGCACGACGTTCTGGCGGATGGAGATCGACAGATCGCCAGGGCCGAGGAAAATGCCGTCGATACCGTCGAGGTCGAGAATTACGTCCATATTGGACACGGCTTCAGCCGTCTCGATCATCGCCATGATCGGGATGTGATCGTTAGCCTGCGTTACATATTCCGGGTTTGTCAGCCCCATCAGGCCCGCACCGTGGGTGGGGCCGAAGGAACGATCGCCGACGGGAATGTATTTCGCTGCACTGACCAGTGCTTTCGCATCATCCAGATTGTTGATCATCGGGGCGATGATGCCGTGGGCGCCTGCGTCCAACGCGCGGCTGACAAGATCAAAGCGCCCCACGGGAATGCGAACCATCGTCGGTTTGCCGGACGGCATAACCGCAGCTATGCCACGGATGACGCTGTTTTCGGTTTGCATACCGTGCTGCATATCCAGCGTGATAAAATCAGCGTTCGTCCTGGCCAGAAGTTGTAGATAGAACGGATCCTGCTGGGCAGACCATGCGGAAACCGGCACGCCATCCTTCGCCAAAAGATTGGTCATTCGTTTCATGGTGCTGCCCCTCCCAAGGCCGGTTTGGTGGACCTTACTGGCCCTGAATTTCTTCGGCCGCCGCGATCAAAAATTCACGCATCTTTGCGCGTAGCTCATCATCACTGACGGTCGCGCTGGAGGCATCGAGGTCGCTGCGCAGCTTGCGGAACACGTCTTCGTCGCCGGCTTCTTCAAAGTCAGCGAGAATCACTTCTTTTGCGTAAGCAGCAGGGTCAGCATGGCCCATTTTTTCAGCCGCCCAATGGCCGATCATTTTGTTACGGCGGGCTTCGGATTTGAATTTCAACTCCGCATCGTGTGCGAACTTGTTTTCGTAGGCATCGCCCCGATCGTCCATAGATGACATGTGATGGTCTCCCGACTCAGACCGCGATACGCGCGGCAATCATTGCGTTGGCTGGAAGGTAAGCACGCACCCAGCCCGTCGCAACCGGTTTTCCTGTGCCGAACCGTCTTAAGGATGGCTCACCGTGATTGTCTTCACCGCCGCAGACGCCTATGGCTGGGCTTCAGCCGACAGAAAGGCAGATACATCATGAGCAGACGTCGCAAGATTTACGAAGGCAAGGCCAAGATCCTTTATGAGGGTCCGGAACCGGGCACGCTCGTGCAGTTTTTCAAAGACGATGCCACAGCCTTTAACGCGCAAAAGCACGAGATTGTTGATGGTAAGGGTGTGTTGAACAACCGTATCAGCGAGTACGTTTTCGAGCAGTTGAACCGTATCGGCCTGCCGACTCACTTCATCCGCCGCATCAACATGCGTGAGCAGCTTATCAAAGAAGTCGAGATCATTCCGCTGGAAGTCGTTGTCCGCAACGTAGCGGCTGGCTCGCTCTCCAAACGCCTCGGCGTGGAAGAAGGCTCTGTACTGCCGCGCTCGATTATCGAGTTTTATTACAAGAACGACGAGTTGAACGATCCTATCGTTTCCGAGGAGCACATCACCGCTTTTGGTTGGGCGTCGCCACCAGAAATCGATGACATGATGGCGCTGGCCATCCGCATCAATGATTTTCTATCCGGCCTGTTCTACGGCGTTGGCATTCAATTAGTGGACTTCAAAATCGAGTTCGGCCGCCTGTACGAAAACGACATGATGCGCGTCATACTGGCAGATGAAATCAGCCCAGATTCCTGCCGTCTGTGGGACGTGAAGACCAAAGACAAGATGGACAAGGACCGCTTCCGCCAAGACCTCGGTGGAATGCTGGAAGCATATCGCGAAGTGGCCTCACGCCTTGGCATTTTGAACGAAAACGAGCCGCCACGCGGCAAAGGCCCCGTATTGGTGAAGAGCGACTGATGACTGTATTCAATGCAAAAGTAACGGTGCGGCTGAAAAACGGCGTGCTGGACCCTCAGGGCAAAGCTATTGAAGGCGCGCTCGGATCGCTCGGGTTTGCCGGTGTCGAACAGGTGCGCCAAGGCAAGACCTTCGACATCCGGCTTGAGGCCGACAGCAAACAGTCTGCCGAAGATCAGCTGGGTGCCATGTGCGAAAAGCTGCTCGCCAATACCGTGGTCGAAGACTATTCGGTCGAATTTTCCACATCTTAACGTTTCGTTTTCCTTACCGCGTCGTTCACCACCTTTCTTGACCGATTCCTGACCATCCAACTCCACAACGGGGTTAACGGATGAAGGAAATGATCATGAAAAATGTAACGATATTCGCCGCATGTCTCGCACTGCCCATGCATGCCGCATCAGCTCAAGCTGCTGAATACGGTCAGGGCATCCAATACGGCCCCACTCGCAATGCGGTGCAGGTGCAGTTCGACAACGAGCAATATGAGCGCTCGCATTACAACAGCACACGCATCCACTACCGCCCATTTTTCGGTGAGCCGAAGGCCAAACACTACGTACCCGAAGCACACACGCCAAAGCGTCACAGCCGCAAATACCGGCGCCACGACCGCAAGCACCACGGTCACTAATCTGTGGCAAATGTTCGGTGAAGAAAGTCGGGCAGTTCCCAATCTGCCGGGGTGATGTGGTGGAAAGCTCATCCTTGCGGTGCTATAGATAGCTCATGCAAGTCTCTATCGTTCAATTTCCCGGCTCAAATCGCGACCGCGATATGATTGCGGCTATCCGCAAGGTTGGTGGTGTTGAGCCAAACCTTGTCTGGCACACCGATACAGAGCTTCCTGCGAGTGATCTGGTGATCCTGCCGGGTGGCTTTTCCCATGGCGACTATCTGCGTTCCGGCGCAATCGCTGCAAGGGCACCTATTATGGATGCCGTATCGAAAGCAGCTCACGCGGGCACTCGCGTTTTGGGCGTGTGTAACGGTTTTCAAATTCTCGTTGAAGCAGGTCTTTTGCCCGGCGCGTTGATGCGGAATTCGGCGCTCACATTTGTTTGCCGCGAGGTACAGTTGGAAGCTGTGAACACCGATAATCCGTTCACCGAGCGATACAGCAAAGGCGAAGTGATCCGCTGTCCTGTGGCGCATCACGATGGCAACTATTTTGCGGACGCAGACACGTTGGCCCGGATCGAAGGCGAAGGTCAGGTGGCGTTCCGCTACGCGAGCGGGACCAATCCGAACGGCTCGATCAACGATATTGCGGGCATCTTCAACGATGCAGGCAACGTTTTGGGCATGATGCCCCATCCGGAAAACCTTATCGAAGCCGCCCATAGTGGCAGTGACGGACGGCGGCTTTTCGAAGGCGCGATGAACTTGCTCCAAGCCGACGCCGCATGAGGGCTACGCAAGGGATTTTGTTTTTGTGCGCGCTGTTATTGAGTGCCTGTCAGTCGAAACCGACAGACCTTGGCAATTCGGGTCTCGGCACCCCGCAAGCTGTGATGCTTAACGTCGCCAAACAGATGCAAGCTTGCTGGTTCAAACCCAAACTGGCGCAGTTCCAACCTTACAAGCTGGCGGCTGAACTTGATTCCTATTCCGGCAAGCCGCGTGTGCTTATCGTACCGCGCAACAAGCCCGCCGGACTTCCAAAGCTCGTAGCTCAAGCTGAACGCCAAGGCGGCAGCACCCAATTCACGAGCTTCGGGCCCCTTCTTCAAACAAGCAACGGCCCTGCCCTTCGCGCCTCCATGGCTGCTTGGGCCAGCGGCTCAAAAACCTGCTGAGATCATGACCAAACCAACCGTCGATAACACCCGCCCCGTTACGCCAGAACTCGTTGCCGAACACGGCCTGAACGAAGAGGAATGGCAGCGCATTCTGGAGCTAACCGGACGCGACCCCACCTATACGGAAATGGGCATCTGGTCGGCGATGTGGAATGAACATTGTTCCTACAAATCGTCCCGCAAGTGGCTGAAAACACTGCCGACGGAGGGCCCACAAGTGATCTACGGACCCGGCGAAAATGCCGGTGTGGTTGATATCGGCGACGGCGATTGCGTGGTTTTCAAGATGGAAAGCCACAACCACCCCTCTTTCATCGAACCCTACCAAGGCGCCGCAACCGGCGTGGGTGGCATTCTTCGTGATGTGTTCACCATGGGCGCTCGCCCGATCGCTGCCATGAATGCGCTGCGCTTCGGTTCGCCTGACCACGAAAAAACGCGGCATCTTGTAGCCGGTGTCGTCGCGGGCGTCGGCGGCTACGGCAACTCGTTTGGTGTTCCCACAGTCGGCGGCGAGGTGAATTTTCACGAACGCTACAACGGCAACATTCTGGTCAACGCCTTTGCGGCGGGCCTTGCAAAAACCGACGCGATCTATGTTTCAAAAGCTGAAGGCGTGGGCCTACCGGTCGTCTATCTCGGCGCAAAGACGGGCCGCGACGGCGTAGGCGGCGCGACTATGGCGTCAGCAGAATTCGATGATTCCATCGACGAGAAACGCCCCACCGTTCAAGTGGGCGATCCGTTCACCGAAAAATGCCTGATGGAAGCCTGCATGGAATTGATGGCGTCCGGTGCTGTTATCGCCATTCAGGATATGGGCGCAGCGGGCCTGACCTGTTCCGCCGTTGAAATGGGCGCGCGGGGAGATCTTGGCATCGAACTCGATCTCGACACCGTGCCGGTGCGCGAAACGCATATGACAGCTTACGAAATGATGTTATCGGAAAGCCAGGAGCGGATGCTCATGGTGCTGCGGCCTGAAAAAGAAGCCGAGGCGAAGGCCATCTTCGACAAATGGGCGTTGGATTTTGCCATCGTTGGTAAGACCACTGACGACTTGCGCTTCCGCGTTATGCACCAGGGCGAAGAAGTCGCTAATTTGCCGATCAAAGAATTAGGCGATGAAGCGCCCGAATACGACCGACCATGGATCGAGCCCGGCACCCATGTGGATCAGGAACCACACTTGTTTGCTCCGCCGGATGATTATTCGGCAGCCCTGCTCTGGATGCTAGCCTCGCCCGACCTTTGCTCCCGCCGTTGGGTTTGGGAGCAGTACGACACGCTGATTCAGGGCAACTCGTTGCAACTGCCCGGCGGTGATGCTGGTGTGGTGCGGGTCGAAGGCCACGCCACAAAGGCGCTCGCGTTCTCTTCTGATGTGACGCCACGTTACGTCGAGGCCGACCCTTATGAAGGTGGCAAACAGGCCGTTGCCGAATGCTATCGTAATCTCATAGCTACCGGCGCGAAGCCGTTGGCAACGACAGATAATCTCAATTTCGGAAACCCTGAAAAACCGGAAATCATGGGCCAACTCGTGGCTGCTATCCGTGGTATCGGCGAGGCCTGCCAGGCGCTGGATATGCCCATCGTTTCCGGCAATGTATCGCTTTATAACGAGACCAACGGCGAAGCCATCTTGCCGACGCCGACCATCGGCGGCTGCGGTTTGATTGACGACCACGCCAAAATGGCGCGCGTTGGCACGGCAGACGAAAGCGATGTTCTGTTCCTCATCGGCACCGAGGGCACTCACCTTTCGCGCTCGATTTATCAACGAGAAATACTAGGCGAAGAAACCGGCCCTGCCCCAACCGTCGATTTGATGACCGAGCGCTTCCGTGGAGACTTTGTGCTGTCCGCCATTCGTGGCGACTACGCTTCCGCCTGCCATGATATTTCTGATGGAGGCCTAGCAATAGCACTGGCTGAAATGTGCATGGCCTCAGGTCTGGGCGCGGATTGCGATATCACCGTCACCTACCCGCATGCTGCCTTGTTCGGCGAGGACCAGTCCCGCTACATCGTCAGCGTGCCTGCAAAATGGGCCGATATGTTCGGCGCAAATTGCGAAGGCTCTGCCTGCTTCTTCTCGCGCATCGGCACAGTTGGTGGTGACCGCTTGAAGATCAACGATCTGGTGGACATATCGGTTGAGGACATGAAAGCTGCACACGAAGCGTGGTTCCCGGATTATATGGCGGGACCAAAGATCGCTGAAGCTGCGGAATAATTTGAAAAGGGCTGCACGATGCCAATGGACGCGCGTGAAATCGAGACGATGATCAAGGAAGCCCTGCCTGACGCCGAGGTCACTATCCGTGATTTGGCCGGTGATGGCGACCACTATGCGGCTGAGGTCGTGTCCGAACAATTCGTCGGCAAATCGCGGGTGGAACAACACCAGCTTGTCTATGGTGCGCTACAGGGCAAAATGGGCGGTGTTCTTCACGCGCTCGCACTACAAACCAGCCCACCCAAATAGGCTGCGGACATGCATTTTTCCGACACCGGAATTGTGGTTGGTTGTTCGTTGGTGCTTCTGGTTGTCGCGCTGGTCCTGCTCTACATCAAATTCGGCGGTCGACGAAAATCCGACCAATATGACTGGAAACCGGCTCAGGATTACGATGTGGTCCAGACCGGCGAAGCGAATATGACGCCAGCATTTCCAGTGTTGAAAAAGCGCAAATCTGTCAAAACCAACGACAAAACCGGTGATCACGAAGCCGACCAGCCTTAACTAGTTTGGCATTTGCGCCCGTAATGCAGGCGCTACACGCACCGTTATCGCAACGCTACCGTCTTCACGGTCAGTTCGTTCGATAACGTGAGCGTTCTCGTAGAACCAGTTCAGTTGGCCCAGTTTCGCAGGCGCCAACACAACGTCCACGACATTTTCTGAACCACCGAGCTTGTCTTCAACCAACTCAAGCAAGCTTCCTTCGCCCTCGCCGGTAACGGCTGACACGAGCAGTGGTGCATCATTTCCGGTTCGCGTGGCGCGGATGGCTTCGAGCGCTTCCGCATCCAGAAGATCGATCTTGTTCCACACTTCCACAACACGGCTGTGGCCATCTTCGCCCACGCCGAGTTGGGACAGGATCGTATAGACGTCCTCGGCCTGCGCTTTTGTGTCCGAGTCTGAAATATCGCGCACATGCAGGATGAGCTCTGCCTCGATCACCTCCTCCAGCGTAGCGCGGAAAGCAGCGACAAGGTGCGTTGGCAGATCGGAAACAAAACCCACCGTGTCCGACAAGATTGCCTGCGTACCTTGCGGCAAATGAAGCTGCCGCAGCGTTGGGTCTAGCGTGGCAAAAAGCATGTCTTTAGCCATCACCTCGGCGCCTGTGAGGCTGTTGAAAAGGGTCGATTTACCGGCGTTGGTGTAGCCCACAAGAGCCACGACAGGGTGAGGAATGCGCTTACGCTGCGAACGGTGAAGCGTGCGGGTGCGACGCACTTTTTCGAGCTCTTTTTCCAGCGCGTTCACCTTGCCCTGAAGTTGACGGCGGTCACTTTCGATCTGGGTTTCACCGGGACCGCCAAGGAAGCCACCGGAACCGCCACCGCCGCCACGCTGGCGTTCAAGATGGGTCCACGAACGAACCAGCCGGCCCTTCTGATAATTCAGGTGGGCGAGTTCGACCTGCAATCGACCTTCTTTGGTTTGCGCACGCGCACCAAAGATTTCGAGAATCAAGCCGGTGCGGTCAACGACCTTGGCCTGCCATTCTTTTTCAAGATTGCGCTGCTGCACAGGGGTAAGCGGATGATCGACAACAACGAGGCCAGCATCGAGGGCGGCAATCAAGCCTTTCAACTCTTCCACTTTGCCTGTGCCAAAAAGCGTGCCCGCCTTTAGTTTTGACAACGGAACCGAGGCGGAATGAACAATCTCCAGATCAATCGCCCGTGCGAGACCGACAGCTTCGTCCAACCGCGCTGCTTCACTGCGGGCGTGCACACGCTCTTTATCGGCTTTTGAAGTGGCGCGTGACGCGATCACTGGCGATAAAACCAGTGCCTTCGTAACCGGCCGTTCATTGGTGGTGTCGAGCTGGAAGCGCGGCTTTCCGGCACTCTCAAAGCTGTCAGGAGAACTCAAATCTGTTGACCCATGGACCTATTCATCGCCTTTATTCATCACCGCGTCCGCCAGTGTCGTCGAACATCTTCAACGGTTCACCGGGCATGATTGTGGAAATTGCGTGTTTGTAGACCAGCTGCGAATGGCCATCGCGGCGCAGCAGCAGGCAAAAATTATCAAACCACGTCACGACGCCGGTCAATTTAACGCCGTTGACCAGAAATATAGTCAGTGAAATTTTGTTTTTGCGGACGTTATTCAGAAATGCGTCCTGCAGATTTTGCTGTCGTTCAGCCATGTTATCCGTATCGTTTCTTTGCCGATTTACTCGCCTAATATAGGGTGCGCCCGCCGCCACGCAATCACCATTAGCGTGTTCGCCAATACCGAAGCGAAAAAATACCGATTACCGCGAGAACTTCCAACCGGCCCAGCAGCATGGTCATCATCAAAACCAGCTTGGCCGAGGTGGCAAAATTCGCATACTCGGGCCACGGCACTTCGGACGCTTGCCCCCAATCAGGGTTGTAAATTGGCCCCGCTGTGGTGAAGCTGGCGATAGTGGCTGTGAGCGCGGCTTCAAACGGCACGCCGCCTGCCGACACCAGAATTGACGCGACCGCAATGGTGATGATGGCGACAACGAAGAAACTCCAGATCGCTTTCATCAACTGCATGTCATAGCGCTCTGAACCGAAGTGGGAACCGCGCACGATGTGCGGGTAGATCAAACGGTCTAGTTCCGACAGCGACTGCACCAACATGCCACCCATGCGATAGAGTTTTAGTCCGCCCGAGGTGGAAAACGCGCTGCCACCAGCAAACACGATGAACAGCACTGTAACGAGCGGCAACAGCGTCATATAGCCGGGTTGGGTTTCCAAACCGCTGGTGGAGACAAGCGAGGCCGCATTGACGAAGGCTTCGATCAGAATTCGGCCACCGCCTGTGCCCTCCACGCCAGAAACATCGATGAACGAAAACGCGAACACAAATGTTGTGATCGCGATGAGCCCAAGCACGAAATAGCTCTCCCGATGTTGGCGCGCCCGCGCCCATTGCCCCGATGTCAGCATTCGTTGCCAATAAATACTGGTAGCACCGGCAACGAGAAAAACACCAAAAATGAACAGGCTGCCCAACGGCACCGTCTGGTCGAGCGAGCTATCGAAGGGCAGAAAGCCACCGGTCGATATGGCCGTCATAGAAAGCGTAAGCGCGTAAAACGCGCGCGTTCCTGTTATGAACATGGCCAGAAAACAGACCACAGTCAGGATCGCGTAAAACAGAGCGAGGTTGCCTGCAAATGCTAACAAGCGGCCTTGCTGGGCGCGGAAATCTGCACCGACAAACATAATCGTGTCGCGGCTTTGCAACCCACCAATGCCACTTGGCGCGATGATGAGAATTACAGTTAGTAAGGCCAAATAACCGCCAATCCACTGTGCCTGAACGCGCAGGAAAATCATTGCCTGAGGCCACTGTTCGATTTCTCGCACAGTGGTCGACCCCGTAGTGGTGAGGCCGGAAACGGCTTCGAATAGTGCATCGACGAATGAGATTTGTGTCAGATCCCAGATCGGAACCGCCAATGAGATTGGAAGCACGGTCCAGACCAGCGCAAGCAACAGCAATCGGCCAATTTGCGGCAACCGCCCCAAACGGCCTATTATCGCGAGTGCGGGACCACCGAAGACAAAGCTGCCCATGAGGATGTAAAAGCCCAATCGGCGAGCAACGTCCCCTTCGCCCGCCAAAATGGCGATAGCGACCGGTGCCAACAGCGAGACGGTGACGATGAGGCCGGTACAGGCGAGGTAGAAGGCGACCGCCAGCATTAAAAGAATTCCAGGCTGACCCTGAACATCTGCTCAACCTGTTTCACGCGTTCGGAGACGGCGAACATAACAATGCGGTCCTTGGCACGGATTTGTAGATCGCCATTGGGCATGATCACTTGCTTGTCGCGATAGACGGCACCGACGCGTATACCATCGGGCAAATCGAGGTCACGCAAGGGCTTGTTGACCAGTGTTGAAGTCTCGAGCGCTTCTGCTTCGATAACTTCAGCCGCACCGTTTTGAACTGAATGCACACCACGGATACGACCGCGCCGCACATGCTGCAAAATGCGCGAGATCGTCACAGAACGTGGGTTGAGATGCGCGTCAATGCCAAGTGACTTCGTGAAGCCATAATAGCTCATGTTGTTCAGAAGCGTCAGGTTGGCCCTGCACCCCAGCTTCTTCGACATGACGGAAGACAGGATGTTGACCTGATCGTCATTGGTAAGCGCAACCATCAAATCGGCTTGCTCGATATCGGCTTCCAGCAGGATTTCCTGATCAAGCGCGCTACCGTGCAGCACAACGGTTCGGTCAACAATATCGGCGATAGCCACTGCGCGTTCACGCGATGCTTCGACAATTTTTACTCGCGCATTGGGCTGTCGTTCTTCGATGGCTTGGGCGACGTAGAGGCCAATGTTACCACCGCCGACGATTACAATACGACTGGCGGCCGCTTCGTCATGACCGAAAATACTCAATGTTCGGCGAACTTTATCGCGTCGCGCAATGACATAGGCCAAATCGCCAGCGACCATGGCGTCGCTGGAATGTGGCACGAACAGTTTGTCACCACGCCAGATACCTGTGACCACGGCAGACAGGTCGGGAAACAGCTCCGATAGCTGATCCAATGGCGTGTCGATGACCGGGCAATCCTCGTTGCATTCGATTGCGATCATCGCGATCTCGCCGTCGGCAAACTGCACCGCATCCGTCGCGCCGGGCAATGCAATGCGGCGCAACACCATTTCACCAACCTCGATCTCAGGCGAAATGATGACGTCGATGGGCATATGCTCACGGGAAAACAGGTCTTTATAGATATCTTGAAGGTAATTTTGCGCGCGGATGCGGGCGACTTTCGTTGGCACATCGAACAATGAGTGCGCCACCTGACAGGCCACCATGTTGACCTCGTCATAGAGAGTGACCGCGATGATCATATCAGCGTCATCAGCACCGGCAGCCTGCAAAACGTCCGGCTGCGAGCCGTGACCAACAAAGCCGCGCACATCCAAGTGGTCACGGACGCCCTGAACGAGCGACGCGGAATTGTCGATTACAGTGACGTCATTGCCTTCGTTGGCAAGGCGTTCGGCGATGCCGTAGCCCACCTGCCCAGCGCCGCAAATGATGACTTTCATACCGGGCAAGCCCCTTCGAACGAAGCCATTTCGGCCTCACGAACGAACCTTATATGCCAAGGCTTTTCAATTTGCGATGGAGGGCGGACCGTTCCATGCCAACGAAATTTGCCGTCTTGGAGATGTTACCACCGAAGCGGGTGATCTGCGCCACCAGATAATCGCGCTCGAAGACCTCCCGCGCTTCGCGCAATGGCATCGACATGATGTGCTCGTCTTCGGTACCGGGTGTTTTCGGCAACATATCGCTGATCTCGCCGGGCAACTGATCCGCAGTTACGGTTTCTCCATCGTCGCCACGCGACAGGATCATCAGGCGTTCGACATTGTTACGAAGCTGGCGCAGATTTCCGGGCCATGAATGAGCTTGAAGAACTGCCATGGCATCATCACCGATCTCGCAGGCTTTGACGCCCGTTTGCGCTTCGATCTGGTGCATGAATGCAATGATGAGCGGTTCGATGTCTTCACGGCGATCAGCCAATGATGGCACTGCCAAGGGGACCACGGCGAGGCGATCAAACAAATCTTGACGGAACAATCCCTCAGTAATCCGCTCCTCCAGATCAACACCGGTGGATGACAGAACGCGCACATCGACCGCCACCTTGCGGGTACCGCCGACGCGTTCAAACTTCTGAGCGACAAGCACGCGGAGAATTTTGGACTGCGTTTCGACAGG
This sequence comes from Ahrensia sp. R2A130, assembly GCF_000179775.1. Lineage (GTDB taxonomy): Bacteria > Pseudomonadota > Alphaproteobacteria > Rhizobiales > Rhizobiaceae > Pseudahrensia. The sequence continues at coordinate 212,441 of NZ_AEEB01000003.1, read as the reverse complement.
CATTTCGCCCACTTCATCAAGCAGTAGAGTCCCGCGGTGGGCTTCTTCCAAAGCGCCCGTTTTGCCTTCCCGATTTTCACCGGCCTCAATGCCGAACAACTCAGTTTCCATTGTCTCCGGAGTAATGGCTGCGGCGTTCAGCACGACAAATGGTCCGCTTGAGCGTGCGGAATTGCGATGGATGGCGCGGGCAACAGTTTCTTTGCCGGAGCCCGATGGCCCGATGATCATCACACGAGAATTCGTTTGCGCTACTTTGTCGATATTCGAACGCAACTGGTTCATCGCAAATGACATGCCAATCATTTCCGGCATATCAGGGCTTTTGCGTTCGAGGTTTTCCACCTGTTTGCGCAGTCCAGCAGTTTCCAATGCACGCTCGGCAATAAGGATCAGGCGGTCAGCCTTGAACGGCTTTTCGATGTAATCATATGCGCCGCGCTGAATGGCGCTCACGGCTGTTTCGATATTGCCATGGCCGGAAATGACGACGACGGGCAGACCCGGATGTAAATCCTGAATTACGTCCAGCAGACCCAAACCATCCAGCTTGCTGCCTTGCATCCAGATGTCGAGAAAGATCATAGACGGCCTGCGGTCTGCGATGGCGGCCAAGGCTGAGTCGCTGTCATAAGCGGTACGGGTTTCGTGCCCCTCATCCTCCAGCAAGCCGGAAACCAGCTCGCGGATATCCGCCTCGTCGTCAACAACCAGAATGTCAGACGCCATGTTGTTCTCCCTGTGAATTGTCTTCTACCGGGTTTACCGGAACTAGAATTCTTACCATCGCGCCGTGGCCGCCATCGGCGACCTGCGGTGCGTCGCGCAGCTCGATAGAGCCACCGTGTTCTTCAAGAACCTTCGACACAATTGCGAGGCCAAGGCCGGTGCCCTTTTCGCGGGTGGTCATGTAAGGCTCCAACAAGCGCGCGCGGTTTTCCATCGGCAAACCCTTACCGTTGTCGATGATGTCGATGATGTGAAAATCATCACCAACCTGTGCGCTGATCGCAATTTCAGGCTTCTCGCCATCTTCGTATTCGTGGCCCTCGATTGCCTCTGTCGCGTTCTTGATAAGGTTGCCAAATGCCTGGCCCAGAAGGCGGCTGTCGAATTTCGCAAGCAACGGCTCTTCGCCTAACTCGACGTTGAACTTGATGTGCGGATTGGAAACCTTCAGCAGGAACACCGCTTCACGCATGGATTCCGACAGATTACCCACCGTTAGCGCAGGCTTCGGCATTCGCGCGAATGACGAGAATTCGTCCACCATCCGGCCAATATCGGCGACCTGCCGCACGATGGTTTCTGTGCACTGGTCAAAGACTTCGCGGTCCTCGGTGATGACCTTACCGTAACGGCGGCGAATACGCTCTGCTGAGAGCTGAATCGGCGTCAGCGGATTCTTGATTTCGTGTGCGATGCGTTGCGCAACGTCGGCCCAAGCTGAGGTACGTTGGGCGGAAACAAGATCGGTAATATCGTCGATTGTGACGACGTGCGAGTGAGTACCCTCACCCGTACCCTCCAGCGTTACCTGCACATCAAAGGTTCGCTCGCGCCCTTCCTGTTCCAAGGTGATCTGTTCACGCAAGCTAGATTTGTGAGCCAATTCCGCGCCATCAACCACGGCTGCAAGCTCAGGCGAAACATCGGCAAGCGATAATCCGATAAGATCGTCGCGCTTCAAAAGTCCGGCAGCCGACGTGTTGGCAATAGCAATTGATCCGCCGTGGTCGACGCCCAATACACCAGCTGTGACACCGGAAAGCACGGCTTCGGTGAAGCGCCGGCGGTCATCAATCTGTTGTTGATTGTCGAGAATTTCATCACGCTGAGCGCGCAGTTCGCTCGTCATAGAGTTGAAAGTATTGGCCAGCGACTTAAGTTCGCCTTCGGAGCGAATATCAGCGACTTGAACATCAAGATCGCCTGATGCCACCTGGTCTGCTGCGGTGATAAGGCGGCGAATAGGATCAACGAGACGGTCAGCGACCGCGATGCCCATCCACATGGCCGCCAGCAAAATGGTAAGGCACATGCCTGCGTAGAGAAGACCGAAGGCGATCTGCAGCGGAATGCGCCCGCTTTCCATCAGACGATATTCCTCGGTGACCTCTTCCATAAGGCCGAGAGAATTCAGAATTTGCGGATCGACGTTTCGCAATGTGTAGAGAAACACGTCAGCGCCCAGCGCTGGCAGCTTAACCACGCAGCCGGCAAGACTGCGCCTGCGCGGTCCGCCGCAGGCCGGTTTTTGGTCGGCAGCTTGCTGGATCAACCCTAGCGGCGCCGTTGGCAAAGTCGTGCTTTGCGGCAGCGTAGCTTCGACGACAATGTTGCCACGAGAGTTGACGATGGCAGCCCGAACCATTCCCCGTGCACGCGCCTGCCCTGTCATGAAACCTTTGAAGGATTGTCGGTCTAGAACGTAGCCGCTGCGATTCCGGCTCAACAGAAACCCCATATTCAAAGTGCTGGAATTCAAGTTACCCGCCGTCTCTTCAACATAAGATTCAGCTAGTGACATGGACGAAGCGACGATGGATTTCGTTCGCTCATCAAAAATCCGGTCCAGCCTAAGATCGAGTGTTATACCCGCGATCACTGCCACTATGATTGCCGGAAGCGCAGCAACGATACCGAAGAGCGCCACGATGCGAATGTGCATTCGCGCCGCAGCACGACCCTTTCGCCGCGCCCGCAACAGCAGGCGAACTTCGCGCGCAACGAGAATCACAATGATAGCAATGAGGACGAAGTTGATAGCGACTGTTGTCAGCACCACCGTGTCGGTCAGTTCAATCGGTGTCAGGCCCAGAAGCACCACGAAGGACGCGAGACCAAAGATGATGGTGAGGATCAGAAAGCCTAAGCCGAAGCGGCGCACTGTGCGTAGGCTGGACAGCCGATCGACGGGCGTTTCGAACACCAATGCCGGTGTTCCGGCATCCAATCCGGCGTCCAAATTTGCCATAGTGCGTGTTATCTAACCGTTCCAGCCACCCAATCGTTGCTAAGTTGCAACTATTTGTGGCGGAAATGCAACGCTTGTCTCATTTACCCAATTCCGCGCGTCACCGGCATATCGAGTTCCTTCAGCTTCTTTCGAAGCGTGTTCCGGTTCAGACCAAGAATACGCGCTGCCTTGATCTGATTGCCCCGTGTGGCCTTCAGCACGACCCGCAGCAACGGCTCTTCGACCTCGCGCAAAATGCTCTGATACAAGTCGTTCAGCGGAGCCTCATCGCTGTCGGCATCCAGCGCCTGACTAGCCAATGTCGAGATTGCTGTGGCCACATCCAGTTCACCCTCGGCAGACATTCCGGCAGGCATGTCGCCCCGCGGGCGGACGCTTCGCAGCTCGCTATCGACCAATTCGCCCGTGATTTGTTCCTGCGGATGCAGCGCCACGAGACGTTGGACAAGGTTTTCCAGTTCGCGAACATTACCTGGCCAATTGTGAGCTCTCAGCCGGTCTAACGCTTCGGATGTGAAGGCTTTGAGCGGCAGGCCGTTGTCGTGGGCAAGTTCAAGAAAGTGACGAGCGAGGTCTGGCACGTCCATCCCGCGTTCACGCAATGGCGGTACCCGTAGGGGCACAACGTTCAATCGGTAAAAAAGGTCTTCGCGGAATTGGCCAGAATCGATGAGCGCCGTGAGATCCTGATGGGTGGCCGCCACAATTCGCACATCTGTGGGAATCGCTTTGCGACCTCCCACCGTCGAATATTCGCCTTCCTGCAGCACACGCAGCAGGCGCGTTTGTGCCTCCAGCGGCATATCGCCAATTTCATCGAGAAACAGCGTGCCGCCCTCAGCCTGCTCGAACCGGCCTGCGGAACGGGATTCAGCTCCGGTAAACGCGCCTTTCTCGTGACCGAACAATTCCGACTCGATCAGTTCGCGCGGGATCGCGGCCATATTGATGGCAACGAACGGGCCGTTCTTTCGCTTGCCGAACTCATGCAGAGCCTTGGCGACAAGTTCCTTACCTGTGCCCGACTCACCGTTGATGAGGACGGTCAAATCTGTCTGCGTCATGCGCGCAATAACGCGGTAAATATCCTGCATGGCGGGGGAACGACCAACCAGCGGCATACGCGGTTCATCGGGCGCAGACTTCGTTGCCGTTCCCACCGGTTGGGCCAGCGCGCGTTCCACGGTAGAAACCAGTTCCTTTAGATCGAAGGGTTTCGGGAGGTAGTCGTAGGCACCTTTTTCAGTGGCTGTAATCGCCGTCATGAATGTATTTTGCGCGCTCATTACGATTACCGGTAGGTCGGGCCGAATGCGTTTGATGCGGGGCAACAGTTCGAACGCATTTTCATCGGGCATGATGACATCGGTGACAATCAGATCGCCGTCACCTGCCTGCGTCCAACGCCAAAGCGTTGCCGCATTGCTGGTAACGCGAACCTCATAACCGGCACGTGTAAGGGCTTGAGACACCACGGTGCGAATCGCCGAATCATCATCGGCTACAAGAATTTCAGCCATTCGTCAGACGCGCCTCTTTCCAGACGGGCAGCAAAATTTCGAAACGGGTGCCCTTCCCGCTGCGGTCACACGAAACGACACCGCCATGGTCGCCAACAATTTTCGCCACCAATGCCAAACCGAGACCGGAGCCATTGATTTTCGACGACACGAAGGGATCGAACATATGCGCCAGAATATCGTCAGGAATTCCCACGCCATTATCGCCGACAGACAGTGAAATCGGCAGCGACACACGATCACGACTGCCAGCGGCGGCCACCCGCATTCCGGGACGGTAAGCGGTTTTTAGCGTCAGCACGCGATCCTCGCGTCCCTCCATCGCTTCGCAGGCGTTCTTAACGAGGTTGAGGAACACCTGAATGAGCTGGTCACGGTTGCCGAGAACCGGCGGTAATGACGGGTCGTAGAGCTCTTCGACCATCACACCGCGCCCAAAGCCGCTTTCCGCAACCTTTTTTACGTGTTCCAGAACCGAGTGAATATTCACCGGATCGCGTTCCACAGGCCGTTCGTCGGAGAAGACCTCCATCCGGTCCACCAGCCTCACGATCCGATCCGTCTCGTCGGTGATGAGGCGCGTAAGCGTGCGGTCATCTTCCGTGCCAGAGGTTTCCAAAAGTTGAGCAGCGCCGCGAATGCCAGATAGTGGATTCTTGATCTCGTGGGCCAGCATCGCAGCTAGACCTGTTACCGTTCGGGCAGCACCGCGATGGGTAAGTTGGCGGTCCAGCGTATCGGCCATGGAGCGCACCTGAAGCTGCACTGCAACGCGCCCTTCTTCCTCCACCATGGGTGAAACGTAGATATCCACCCAACGCTCACTGCCGAGCCGAGGGGATGAGAGATCGACTTTGTACTCGTTGACCGGCGAGCGGCCCTTTAGCACCTGTTCGATGAGCGCGCGCAATGGGCTTGCTAGACTGAGGTATTGATCGAGATTGCGCGCCAAAAGCACAGCTGCGCTGGTCTTGAAGAACATCTCCGCAGAAGTGTTGGCAAAGTGAAACTTCCCGCTTGCATCCACCACGAAAACCGGGTGCGGCAACGCGTTCATAACACCCAGCGCTTCGCTTGTTTCAACCAGATCGCTCATGCGGCGGTCCGAATTGGAGCTACTTGCGACTGCGAGAACAGTTTCTCCACCATCGACAGCACTTCGGTCGCATCCGTGCCCGTCATAATCGCGCGGCGTAGCGGAGACTTCCGCACATCTTTCGGCAAATGCGCGGCGTACCAATCGATATGTTTACGGGCGTTGCGCAGGCCCAGTTCCAAACCGTAATGGGACAGCATCGCGTCCACATGTTCGCAGACCAGCGCAGCGAGGTGTTCACCTGACGGTGTTTCAGGAACCGGTGTTCCAGCAAGTGCCGCTCCGATCTGACCCGGCAACCACGGCGCGCCGTAGGACGCGCGACCGATCATCACCCCATCAGCGCCACTGGCAATGAGGGCCGCACAGGCCGTCGCCTCATCACAAATGTCGCCGTTTACGACCAGCGGCAATCGGCTGGCTTCGCGCACAGCGCGGATGGCATCCCAGTCGGCCGTGCCCTTGTAGAACTGGTTGCGCGTGCGCCCGTGAACGGTGAGCATCTGTACGCCAGCATTTTCTGCCCGACGGGCAAGTTCAGGCGCGTTTATAGATTGCTCATCCCAGCCCAAGCGCATCTTCAACGTCACGGGCAAATCGGTAGCTGCGACCACGGCGTTGATCAGGCCTTCTGCATTGTCAAGATCGCGCATCAGTGCGGAGCCGCTATAGCCGTTCGTCACGCGCTTGGAGGGGCAGCCCATATTGATGTCGATGATGGTTGCGCCAGCGTCTTCCGCCATGCGGGTGGCGCGGTCCATCCATTGCGGTTCGCGGCCTGCTAGCTGCACCATATGGTCCGGCAGGCCGGCACCTGCAGCCTTTAGCACCATTTCATCCATGCCCGTGGTCAGCGCCTCGCTGGCCACCATTTCCGACACGACCATGCCTGCGCCGTAACGCCAAGCCAGCCTGCGGAACGGAACATCGGTCACGCCGGACATGGGCGCAAGAAACGCTGCATTGCGCACGGCCCGGTTGCCGATGGTGAACGGCTGCTCTTGTTTTGGGCTCTCTTCCAACATGCCTGCTTTCTAGGCAGACACGCTTTGCATCGCAAGCCAAACGCTTGCGGTGGCAATGGTGGCGTGGCAATCGAACCACATGGATAAGCGTACGAAAACAGCCGTCATTATCGTTGCCGCAGGGCGCGGCGAGCGCGCGGGCACGGACCATGGACCGAAGCAATACCGTTCACTTGGCGGACGCAGCGTCATCGACCGCGCCATTGCAGCCTTCAGCGCACATGACGGTATCGATCTTGTTCAGCCGGTCATACATGCAGACGATCACGAACTTTTTGCAGTCGCTGCGAAAGGTGGTCCGAAATTATTGCCACCCGTGAACGGTGGCGCAACGCGGCAGGCTTCGGTCCTGGCCGGCTTGGACGCTCTGACCCATTACAATTGCGAGCGCGTGCTGGTTCACGATGCGGCCAGACCTTTCGTGACCGCAGGCATCATCGACCGTGTGCTGAACGGTTTGGACAACTCGGTAGGCGCGTTACCGACGCTTGCGGTGGCCGACAGTTTGCAAAAGGTCGACAACAATGTGGTCGGCGATACTGTCAGCCGCGAAGGCCTGCACATCGCTCAAACTCCGCAGGGCTTCGCATTCGAACCTTTCCACGCGGCGCACAAGGCTGCCGCCAACAAGGGCGTGAATACCTTCACCGACGACAGTTCGTTGATGCGCGATGCGGGCCACGAGGTAACTTCAGTCGAAGGGGACGCCGTGAACACGAAATTGACCACAGCCGACGATATTGCGCGCGCGCAGGCGGCATTTTCAGTGCCCGATATTCGCGTGGGTCATGGCTACGATACGCACCAACTGGTCGATGGTGACAGCATATGGCTGTGCGGTGTCGAACTTCCTCACAGTCGAAAACTCAGCGGCCATTCCGATGCCGATGTCGGCCTTCACGCGCTTACAGATGCACTGCTGGCAACAATCGCAGATGGCGATATCGGCTCTCATTTTCCGCCTAGCGATGAAAAATGGAAGGGCGCGAAATCCGATCAGTTTCTTGCCCATGCGATAGGATTGGTGCGGAAGGCTGGTGGCACGGTCACCCATATGGATGTGACGCTGCTTTGTGAGAGCCCGAAGATCGGTCCGCATCGCGATGTGATGCGCGGCGCGATGGCAAGCATTACCGGCGTCGACCGCGCCCGAATTTCGGTAAAAGCGACTACCAATGAACGCATCGGCTTCATCGGTCGCGAAGAAGGTATAGTGGCTTTAGCCACAGCCACGGCGGTTTTTGGAGTAGTTACATGAGCGCAGATGCTGCCGCTGTTCTAGGTGCTGCAAAAGCCAAGGGCGTCATGATTGCCACGGCAGAAAGCTGCACTGGCGGCCTCATCGCTGCGGCATTGACCGAAGTCGCCGGATCATCAGCGGTGGTCGAACGCGGCTTTGTTACCTATTCCAACGAAGCGAAGACGGAGATGTTGGGCGTTACCGCCGACCTGATAGCCGATCGCGGCGCTGTTAGTGAGGAGGTCGTAACGGCTATGGTTGCCGGAGCACTTGCCAAATCGCGCGCAACACTAGCCGTCGCCGTAACCGGAATAGCCGGACCGGGTGGTGGAAGCGAAGCAAAACCTGTCGGACTAGTGTTCGTTGCCGCAGGTTTGGCAGGCGGTGAGATGGCGGTGCAAAAGTGCCGCTTTGACGAAGAGGGTATCACAGACCGCAGCGGCATTCGTAAACGCACCGTCGAGGTTGCGCTTGCTATGTTGCTCGATCAACTAACGGCAGCGCCTTCGCCGTAGAGTTCGTCTGCGCGCTGTTCGAATGCCTGCACGAATTTTCCGAAAGCGCGGTCGAACATCGAGCCCATCAGCATTTGTAACGCGCGGCTTTTGAACTCATAATCCAGCGTGAAATGGACTGTGCAACGCCCCGTACCGGCCTCTTCGAATCGCCAGCGGTTGTCGAGATATTTGAACGGGCCATCGATATAGCTGGCCTGAATTTCTCGCGTCTCGCGATTCAGAACCACTTGGCAGGTGAAGCTTTCGCGCACCTTTTTGTACCCAGCCGTCATGTCGGCCACCAAAATTTCGCGACCTGCTTTCTCGCGGGTCTGCCGTATGGCTAACGCCTGACATAGGGGTACAAATTCTGGATACTGCTCGATATCGGCGACAAGCTGAAACATATCATCCGCCGAATGGGCGACGGTGTGAACCTTCTCAAATTGCGGCATATCAGGCGGCCTGCTGGTCCCGCGCTTCCCGCAAGCGGGCGAAATCTTCATCAGCGTGGTAGCTGGACCGGGTCAAAGGGCTGGACGAGACCAAGAGAAAGCCCTTGGCGTAGGCCGCTGTTTCGTAAGATTTGAATTCATCGGGTGTGATGTAGCGGTCGATGGCGTGGTGCTTTTTGGTCGGCTGCAGATACTGGCCAACGGTCAGAAAATCGACCTGCGCAGAACGCAAATCATCCATCAATTGCAGCACTTCGTTGCGCGTTTCGCCAAAGCCAACCATTAGGCCGGATTTGGTGAACATAGTCGGGTCCAGTTCCTTCACCCGATCTAACAAGCGCAAAGAATGGAAATAACGTGCACCGGGGCGGACCGTGAGATAGCGGCCGGGTACGGTTTCAACGTTGTGGTTGAACACGTCAGGTTTCGCTTCCACGACAATTTCCAACGCACCATCTTTGCGCAGGAAATCCGGTGTCAGAACCTCGACTGTCGTGCGTGGCGAAGCATTTCGAATGGCGTAAATGGTGTCGGCGATATGCCTTGCCCCGCCGTCGTCAAGATCGTCGCGATCCACCGATGTTATGACAACATGGTTGAGGTCGAGCTGCGCCACCGCTTCGGCAACGCGCTTGGGCTCGTCGCTATCCAGCGCGTCGGGACGGCCGGTTTTCACGTTACAAAACGCACAAGCGCGGGTGCAGGTGTCGCCCATGATCATCATGGTGGCGTGCTTTTTCGACCAACACTCGCCGATATTCGGGCAGCCCGCCTCTTCACACACCGTGACCAGCTTGTTGCTGTTCACGATCTGGCGGGTTTCTTCGTAAACGGGCGAATTGGATGCACGAACGCGGATCCAGTCAGGCCGCTTGGGCGCGGCAGGCTGGTCCGGACGGTGTTCTTTTTCGGGATGTCTCGGCTTCGGAGCCGAGATCGTATCAAGCAGCGTTACCAAGACATCCCCTCTTCAACAGTCGACCTAACGGCTTTTGATAGCGCGATAGACCCAGATAAGCAGACATGCACCGATAACGGCAACGATGCCCTGAACAATAATGCCACCGCCGGCAAAAACGCCAAGCAAACTAAGCAGGAAGTTCAAAACGACCGCACCAAGAATACCGAGACCGATATTCGCGAGCAGGCCCATATCGGCCTTCATGATTTTTTCTGCAATGAAACCGGCGATACCGCCGATAATGATCGTCATAATCCAGCCAAGACCTGTCATCTTAAACTACCCTTTGATTTGTTTATCGAAATGATGGGTAACACCATGCCACACGAACGCCGCGATAGCGCTTGGGTTCCATATTTTCAACAGAACAACTGTCAGCTAAGCGTCTTCCAAAGCATCAGGCGATGCAGCAATCAGCGTCACGCTTTCACCGCAGCCACAAGCTGATGTCTGATTCGGATTGTTGAACACAAAGCCTGAGCGCAATTTCGTCACCTCAAAATCCATTTGAGTGCCGAGCAGGAACAGAACCGCTTGTGGTGCAATGAACACCGTGTTGTCACCTGCAGGAATGGCATCGTCACCCGCTTCCGGGGCCGTTACGAGATCGACGGTATATTCCATACCGGCACAACCGCCATTTTTTACGCCTATACGAATACCCTTGGCATCGTCAGCGTTGGCAACGATTTCATCTACGCGCGAGATAGCTGCATCTGTTAAAGTGATGACTGCAAAACGAGACATTGTGACTCTCCTATTGTTTGAACATAGGGGCAATGCGGCCCATGTTCAAACGCACGCTAGACATACCATCCAAGCGCGATCTGCGCTTCTTCGGACAGCCGTTCCGGCGTCCATGGCGGATCGAAAACCATGTTGACGTTCACGCCGGACACGCCCTCGACAGGGCTGACCGCGTTTTCCACCCAGCCGGGCATCTCGCCTGCCACCGGGCAACCGGGTGCGGTCAACGTCATGTCGATGTCGACCATGCGGTTGTCGTCTATGTCGATGCGGTAGATCAGACCGATCTCATACACATCCGATGGAATTTCCGGATCATAGACGGTCTTCAACGCAGCAATGATATCGTGGGTCAGCCGCTTCAATTCATCATCGTCGATGGCGGTGACATTGCCATCTGTGACGTTTGGTACGTGTGGCCCGCCTTCAGGCAGAAGGTCATCACGAACATGTTCTGGTACGGTGTCGGCTACTTGCTCGGTCATGCGAAAAACTTCCGTGCTTTCTCGAGGCTCTCCACAAGAGTATCGACCTCTGCGCGGGTGTTGTACATGCCGAAGCTTGCCCGGCATGTCGATGTGACGCCGAAACGCTGCATCAGCGGCTGGGCGCAGTGGGTGCCAGCCCGCACGGCGACGCCTGAACGGTCGATGACCATCGACACATCGTGGGCGTGAACGCCTTCCAGTTCAAAGGAGAAGATTGCGCCTTTTTCAGGCGTATCGCCGATTATTCGCAGCGCGTTGATACCGTGCAGTTGCTCGCGGCAATAATCGCGCAGATCAGCCTCGTGATCCGCAATCGCGTCGCGTCCGATGCTCTCCATATAGTCGAGCGCAGCGCCCAAACCGATGGCTTGAACGATGGGCGGCGTGCCTGCTTCAAAGCGGTGCGGCGGGTCGTTATAGGTTACGCCATCGGTGGTGACGTCGAGGATCATCTCGCCGCCGCCCTTGAAGGGACGTGTTTCTTCCAAGGCTTCAGCCGTGCCATACAGCGCGCCGATGCCCGACGGGCCATAGAGTTTATGACCGGTGATGCAGTAAAAATCGCAACCGATATCCTGCACGTCGACCGGCATGTGCACAGCACCCTGCGAACCATCGATCAATGTACGAATGCCTCGCGCGCGGGCCATGGCGCAAATTTCTTTCACCGGCAGCACACCGCCGGTGACGTTCGACATATGGGTGATGGCAATCAGCTTGGTTCGGTCGGTGCAGGCGGCTTCCACGGCTTCCAGCGATACCGCGCCGCTCTCATCACAATCCACCCATTTCAGCACCGCGCCATGACGCTCGCGTAGAAAATGCCATGGCACGATGTTGGAGTGGTGCTCAAGGATCGACAAAACGATCTCGTCACCCGGCTCGATGTGGGGTATCGCCCAGCCATAGGCCACCAGGTTGATCGCGTCCGTCGTGCCGCTGGTCCAGACAATGTTGTTTTCTGACGGTGCGTTCAGGAATTTTGCCATCTTGCCGCGCGCAGCTTCAAACGCGTCGGTCGCTGCATTCGATAAGAAATGCAGGCCACGGTGAACGTTGGCATATTCATTTTCATAGGCGTGGCGCGTGGCGTCCAGCACCTGTGTCGGCTTCTGCGCCGATGCACCATTGTCCAGATAGACAAGCGGTTTGCCGTGAATTTCCCGACTAAGGATCGGGAAATCAGCGCGAATTTGATCGATGGGGTATGCGTTAGACATTTGCGTCCAGCCAGTCGTCCATACGGGCTTCCAGCGCCTCTTCCAGTTTCTCGTCTTCCATGGGCTCAAAGGCTTCGGCAACGAAGGCTTTGATGAGCAGGCGGCGGGCGCGTGTTTCAGAAATGCCGCGCGCCATCAGGTAGAACAGGTAGCTCGGCTCCAGATCAGTGACCGTCGCGCCGTGGCCGCACTGCACGTCATCAGCAAAGATTTCGAGTTCAGGCTTTGCGGAAAAATCACAATCGTCCGAAAGCAGCAATGTGTTGCAGGCCATCTTCGCGTCTGTCAGCTGCGCGGGTTGTGCAACGTTGATCTGGCCCTGAAACACGCCGCGACCGCGACCGGTGCACACGTTACGGAACAGCTCGTTTGCCGTTGTGTTGGCGACGTGGTGGTTGATCGTAGATGTGACGTCGATGTGGGCTTCACCACCGACAAGATTGATGCCAGCGATTTCGACGTGCCCGCCCTCGCCCCGGCAATCGAACACGATTTCCTGCCGCACCAGCTTACCGCCAGCGTTCAGAACGAAAAGGTTGATCGTGGCGTCTTTGCCGAGGTCCACGGTCAAGCGCCCCATGCGGGATGCGGCGTCGCCCTCTTCGATGGACAGGATATAGGTCAGCGTAGCGCCCTCGCCCACTGTAATGTCGACGTGGGACGAGTTGAGGTAACCGTTACCGTTCGGACCGCAAGCGCGTTCGATGACGGTGGCTTTGGAGCCTGCGCCAGCGTTAACCGCAAAGCGTGTACCGGAGGCTGTGTTGGCAGCGCCGGTTTGTGCGTGGGCAAGGCCCAACACGCGGTCGACTTCTACGCCATCGGCGATCTCGACAGTCACGCCGCCGATGGCGACAGCAGCATTGATGAGCGATGTGGCGTCAGCATTGCTGGTCGCACTTGGCGCTTCCGGCAGACCGTCCGTTACCGAAATTCCGGCAGGCAATGCTTCGCCAAAATCGTGGTAATAGCCGTCGCGGAAATGCAGCACGCAGGCGTCGGATGCCAGACGCGGATAAGGTTTGCCAGCATCGCGGGCAACCTCTTCCGACACGGGAGCGGCAGGTTCGAACCCGCCCTTCAGCAGCGCGCGCAGGTCTGTGTAGTGGTAATATTCCACGCGGCGGGTTGGCAGGCCGTTGGCTTCAATTGCGTCCACGGCAGCCTTGCGGGCCGAGGTGTCGCCATCAAATGTGCTGCGGGCCACTGCATCGATAAGCGATGTTTCGCCTTCGGTGAGAATGCGGGGGGAATGGGCTGTCATGGTTACGCCGCCGCCGCGATGATGTCGGCATAGCCTTTGGCTTCCAGTTCCAAGGCGAGATCCTTGTCGCCGGATTTTACGATGCGGCCCTTCGACAGAACATGCACGCTGTCCGGCACGATATGGTCGAGCAGACGCTGGTAGTGAGTGATGACGATCACGGCGCGGTTAGGGTCGCGCAGGTGGTTTACGCCATCGGAAACCACTTTCAGCGCGTCAATATCAAGGCCGGAATCAGTCTCGTCGAGCACGCAGAGTTTTGGCTCCAGCAGGCCCATCTGCAGAATTTCCGCACGCTTCTTTTCACCACCGGAAAAGCCGACATTGACCGGGCGCTTCAGCATATTGAAGTCGATCTCGAGGTCCTTGGCTGCGCCCCGCACGCGCTTGATGAAATCCGGCGTGGTCAGCTCATCCTCGCCGCGCTGCTTGCGCTGGGCGTTCATGGCTTCCTTCAGGAAGGTCAGCGTCGGCACACCGGGAATTTCGACGGGGTACTGGAAGGCCAGAAACACGCCGGCAGCTGCGCGTTCGGCTACGTCCATTTCCAGCAGGTCTTCACCCATATAAGTGATCGAGCCTTCGGTGACCTCGTAGTCGTCCTTGCCGGACAAAACGTAGGACAGCGTGGACTTGCCAGAGCCGTTCGGCCCCATGATCGCAGCCACTTCGCCAGCCTTCACCGACAGGTTTAATCCGCGAAGAATTTCCGTTTCATCTTCCGCGATGCGGACGTGGAGGTTTTTGATTTCAAGCATGAACTAGAGGTCTTTCTTGTAGATAATCCAGGTATCTCGAACGATCGAGAGAAAAAGAAATGGCGCGATTAAAACTAACGCCCAGTAGAATTTGCCGTCGCCTTCAGGCCACCCCCGCCAAACAGAAACTAGTGTGGGGATAAACAGAACCAACGTAATCCGCCTGTTCAGCCGTGGGTTGCGACGCTTGGCCATATCTTGAGGAGCGAGGCCAAGGCGTTCTCGCTCTATCTTCTCTCTGCGAGCCCACTCAAACATTATAGATCGGAATCTCGTTGATTTTATTCGCCCCTGTTGGTCCGTCTCAGCAACAGCGCTCCTAAGCTATTTTGAGCGCGACCAGCGCGATCAGCGTGGATTTTGGAAGTAGAACATCACCCCACACTCCCCTCAAGCGAAATCCCAATCAGCTTCTGCGCTTCGACGGCAAATTCCATCGGCAGTTCCTGAATCACTTCTTTCACAAAGCCATTCACGATCAGCGCGATCGCTTCTTCTTCCGGTATTCCGCGTTGGAGGCAGTAGAACAGCTGGTCATCGGAGATTTTGCTTGTCGTCGCCTCGTGCTCCAGCTGGGCTGAGGCGCTTTTGGTTTCGATGTAGGGCACGGTGTGTGCGCCGCAGCGGTCGCCGATCAGCAGGCTGTCGCACTGGGTGAAATTGCGTGCGTCACTGGCGCGGCGGCCAACGTTGACCTGACCGCGATAGGTGTTCGACGAGCGGCCCGCCGAAATGCCTTTGGAGATGATGCGGCTGGTCGTGTTCTTGCCGATATGCAGCATCTTGGTGCCGCTATCGACCTGCTGCATGCCGTTGGACACGGCGATGGAGTAGAACTCGCCCTGCGAACCATCACCGCGCAAGATGCAGCTTGGGTATTTCCACGTGACAGCTGAACCGGTTTCCACCTGCGTCCATGAAACTTTTGAGTTCTTGCCGCGGCAGTCGGCACGTTTGGTGACGAAGTTGTAGATGCCGCCCTTGCCGTTTTCATCACCGGGATACCAGTTTTGAACGGTGGAATATTTGATCTCGGCATCATCCATGGCGATCAGTTCGACCACAGCTGCGTGCAGCTGGTTTTCATCGCGCTGGGGTGCCGTGCAGCCTTCTAGATAGGACACGTAAGAGCCCTCTTCGGCGATGATGAGCGTGCGCTCGAACTGGCCGGTGTTCTCTTCATTGATGCGGAAATAGGTCGACAGTTCCATCGGGCAACGAACACCCTTTGGCACATAGACAAACGAGCCGTCTGTAAAGACGGCGCAGTTCAGCGTGGCGAAATAATTGTCCGACACCGGCACAACGGTGGCCAGGTATTTCTTCACCAGTTCGGGGTGGTCCTTGATGGCTTCCGACATGGAACAGAATATCACACCAGCTTTGGCCAACTCTGCTTTGAAAGTAGTGACAACCGACACGGAGTCGAACACGGCATCCACCGCAACGCGACCGGACTTATAGATGTTGTCACCCAAATCTTCTTCGCGATCATCCTCAGCAGCAAGAGCAGCCTTCGTTGCAGCGACACCGGAAAGCACTTCCTGTTCGCGCAGCGGAATACCCAGCTTTTCATAGGTTCGCAGCAGTTCGGGATCAACCTCGTCGAGCGACTTCGGACCTTCCGCGAAATTCTTCGGGGCGGCGTAGTAGTAGATGTCCTGATAATCGATCTTATCGTACTCGACCCGAGCCCAATCCGGCTCCGTCATCGTCTTCCAGCGCTCGAACGCCTCCAGACGCCAATCCAGCATCCACTGTGGCTCGTCTTTCTTGGCGGAGATAAAGCGGATCGTGTCTTCGTTGAGACCGATTGGGGCCTTGTCGGACTCGATATCTGTCGAGAAGCCGTATTTGTACTGGTCGATCTCCAGCGTTTTGACGGTGTCGATGGTTTCCTGAACGGCGACCATAATATCTCTCCTTTTGGCGGCGGCTTATGCCGCGCCTGACAGTTGTGTTTGCTGCTGGGCCATCTGCAATACAGTGACCCGCGACAGAATTTTGTCGAACGCCATAAGAAAGGCGTCCATATCTTTGGCCGTGCTGTTCCAGCCGTAGCTGACCCGAAGCGCGCCCTTTGCGATGTCCGCATCGACGCCCATCGCCGATAGAACATGGCTCACACCAACTTTACCCGACGAACAGGCCGAGCCGCTCGAAAGCGCTACGCCTGCCAGGTCGAAAGCGATCAACGCGGTCTGCGCGTCCATGCCCTCGACGGCAAAACAGCAGACGTTTGGTGTTCGTTCCGCATCTCTACCATAAAAGTGGAGTTTTTCACTCCAGCCTTGAGATGTGCATATGGACATCAGACCGGCTTCGGTCGAGTCCCGCAGGTCGGAAAGATGTGCGGCATCGTGCGCTTCAGCGGCGGCAGCTTCAGCCGCAGCACCGAAACCAGCAATTCCGACTACGTTTTCAGTACCGCCACGACGGCGCATTTCTTGTCCGCCGCCAGCGATAAAAGTGAGCGGCAGGACGTTTTCTGCAGCCAACACAAGCGCGCCGACGCCAGCGGGTCCGCCGATCTTGTGGGCAGACAGCATCAGAAAATCGACACCCAATGTGGCGATGTCGATTGGCATGCGTCCTGCCGCCTGAACGGCATCGCAGAGCGTGAACCCGCCGCGCAAGCGAACTTTGCGGGCGATTTCATCCACCTGTTGAATGATACCCGTTTCGCTGTTCACCAACTGCACGGCGACGAACAGAGGTCCGAAAGAATCGTCATGCTCCTCGAACATTGCGTCCAGCGTTTCGTCGGTCAGTCGGCCCTGCTCATCAACGGCAAGCGGAAAGACAACATGGGGAGAAAAACGGCCGCTATCCAAAACGCAAGGATGCTCGGTCGCAGATCTATACAAACGCGGTGCAATGCGCTCTTCGCCGTCTACGAAGATGTGTGGTGTAAGCGCTGATGCAGCAGCTTCCGTCGCGCCGCTGGTGAAGATCACACCAGCGGGTTTTGCGCCAACCAGCGTTGCCACCTGCGCCCGGGCACGCTCTACTATAGCGCGGGCAGAGCGCCCCTCACCGTGGATCGAAGACGGGTTTCCCGTGCAATCCATAGCCGCCGCCATAGCATCACGCGCGACCGGGCGCAGTGGTGCACTGGCATTGTGATCAAGGTAGAAACGGTGGCCGGTCACGGTATGTTTCGCGCACTTTCGAAGGATTAGAGATTGCCGGACATGGTCGCTCAAGCTGGCCATGTCCAATTTTCTTGAAATTCCGGGCTTCGTTAGCGTATACGCGCCGTTGAAAACCCGTTTTCTTCGCTACGCTTCCCATCGAATGGGGCGCGGTACGAAGTTTTGAACTGTTCTAAACTAGGTTAAGAACCTCGCCTGCCCACGTCAAGCCGTAGCTGGCCGTTGTGGGTCTGGCGGCGGCACTTGTCGCAGTCGGATATTTGTCAGGAGACACTATGCCCGAAGTTATCTTCACCGGCCCCGAGGGCCGATTGGAAGCACGTTACCAGCCGTCTGAAGACAAGAACGCGCCCATCGCGATCATACTGCACCCGCATCCGCATCCGCAGTTTGGTGGTACGATGAACCATCCGATCGTCTACAAGCTGTTCTACATGTTTCAGGAACGCGGCTTTACGACGCTTCGTTTTAACTTTCGCGGCGTCGGTCGTAGCCAAGGCGAGTTCGACCACGGTGCTGGCGAACTGTCAGATGCAGCTGCTGCGCTCGATTGGATTCAGACGCTTCATCCTGATTCGACCGGCTGCTGGGTCGCGGGCTTTTCCTTCGGTTCATGGATCGGCATGCAGCTTTTGATGCGCCGTCCGGAAATCGAAGGCTATATTTCTATCGCACCGCAACCGAACGTCTATGATTTCGCGTTCCTCGCGCCTTGCCCGTCTTCCGGCCTCATAATTCACGGCGAAGACGACCGCGTGTCTCGCCCTGAACACGTGCAAACGCTGGTGGACAAGCTGCGTTCGCAGAAGGGCATCACCACAACGCAGATCACTCTGCCCGGGGCCAACCACTTCTTCTCCGACCATCAGGACGAGTTGCTGGACGAGTGCCAGATCTACCTCGACAAACGCTTGGGTCTCATCGAAGGCGGCATCGAAGAGACGATGTTGCTGCGCTAGATCACCCCTGAAGCACAGATTTAAAATTAAGCAAAAGGCCCGGATGGAAATACCATCCGGGCCTTTTGCGTTTGACCTATTCTGCAGTTAGGCGCTGGCGCGACCAAAGTTCTTGCGATTGCCAAACCCTGCTGAGGCAGCTTGAGGTTCTTGAGCAGCTGCTCGGTGAGCGTCGTATTGCGCTCTGGAGATGCCGTGCTTCGCCAGCTCTTTGTCGATGGCCCGATTCTGCTGCCACTTCTTGTGAGCATTTGATGCCATGGCGAGCGCTACAAACCCCATCACGAATGTCATGACAAAGCCGAATGGCCAGATGTCTTTTATGCCAGACCAGGCAGACCCCATGCTGACCCCATCGAAACTGGATGCTTTTGCAGGTGCGTCGACGGCGGTCATACCCAAGGCTGGCAATAGCTTTTCGACAACAACTTTCTGGTTCACCTCGACATAGCCGCGGGTAGGCTTGCTAAAATAGCCGACCCATTCTCCGCCGCCAAAGAAGCCGTGTTTCCAACCGAGATCAAAGTAGCGGCCCTCTCTCTTGAAGTTCTCGATATCGGGCAATTCGCGCACGAAGACGACATCGCTGCTACCACGGCTCATAGGTATGATGATTGGGATCACCCTGACCTTCTTGCTGGACCGCGAACTAAAACCGCCGCGACGCTTTGCATCTGCATCTGTTGGAAGAAGGGTTGGCAGGATGAAGATCGCTGCCAGCATTGTCAGAATGTACTTCATGGCGGTCGCCCCTGCCCGATATAGAGTTCATTTCGGGAGCAAACCTAGCTGCGACATGTTGACCGAAGGCTGCTAAGGACGATTAACGGGCGGCTAATTTTCATCCTCAGGTTGAACCGGACTTTTCAAATGCCGGGCCAGCACGCCACCCGTGGTTGGCTCGGCGCAACCGGTTGTTTCGGGGAAGGTTAGCGGCAGGCCTTCAACGCTTCGCACTGCGAGATAGGCGAAAGCTTGTGCTTCCAGCATATCGCCGTCTAGGCCGAGCTTGTCAGCCAGTTGGACGGTTGCTCCGTCATGATCTGCCATGGCTGATAGATCACCCACTATGCTCGGGTTCAACCTTCCGCCGCCGCACAAAATCCAGGTCTTGGGCCGCTTCGGCAAATGGTCGACCGAGCGGTAGATCGCTTTAGCCGTAACATGCGCCAGAGTGCGCGCGCCATCGTGAAGGCCTGCGGCACTTGTTTCCAACGCTGCAAAATCGAGTCGATCCAGTGACTTCGGTGAATCCAGTTCGAAGTAAGGCGATGCCATGTAGCGCTCGACCACGGACGCCACCACGCCTCCCTCGCTGGCAATCGCGCCACCCTGGTCGAAAGGCACGCCTGCACCGTTATGCACCCACTGGTCGATAAGCGCGTTGCCCGGGCCGCAATCGAATGCGATCAGATCATCGCCATCGACATAGCTGATGTTGGAAATGCCGCCGATATTAACGAAGGCCACCGGCTCATCGAGTTTCAGCCCGAACGCCAGCGCTTGATGGAACACGGGCACCAGCGGCGCGCCTTGCCCGCCCGACTCCATATCAGCGGCGCGCATATCGAAGACGGTGTCGATACCGGTGACATCAGCCAGTGCCTGTCCATCACCGATCTGTACGGTGAGCGCGACATCAGGGCGATGCAGGACGGTCTGGCCGTGGAAGCCCAGAAGATCGACTTCAGACGGGTGAAGTTTCGCTTTTTCCAACAAATGGAATGTCGCGTCCACATGGAGTTCAGTTAGTTCCACTTCCAACTCTGCAATCACTGCCGGACGTTCATCGCGGTGTTGGATAACCTTCGCATCTTCAAGCGCAGCCTCGATCCGTTTGCGCGTGGCCGGTGAATAGGGCCGCTCAATCGCCACGCCCATTTGCACCGCGTTACGCCCATCCGTTCGCACCAACGCGGCATCGATACCGTCCATCGATGTGCCGCTCATCAGGCCGATTGCAGTTTTCATTTCAAGCCTCGTTGCGCTGCGGGTTGGACAGGTTCGGCTGGTGGTGTAGCACACCGGCGACGTCCACAACCGATTATGCACCCATGTCCCGCTTCAAATCCGATTTTCTCGCAACGCTCGACGAGCGCGGCTTCATTCACCAGATTTCAGACGAGACCGGTCTCGACGATCTGCTGACCAAGGAAGTCGTGACGGCCTATATCGGCTTTGATGCAACCGCGAAGTCCCTGCATGTCGGCTCCATGACGCAAATCATGCTGCTGCACTGGTTCCAGCAGACCGGCCACCGCCCCGTCGCTTTGATGGGTGGCGGCACCACCATGGTGGGCGACCCTTCCGGCAAGGACGAGTCGCGCCAGATGATGACGGCGGAGATCATCGCCGACAACAAGACGTCCATCCAGAAATGCTTCGATCCTTTCCTGACCTTCGGCGACGGCAAGAACGATGCGATCATGGCGGACAATGCCGACTGGTTGCTGGACCTGAACTATGTCGAGTTCCTGCGCGACTACGGTAAACACCTGTCGGTCAACGCGATGCTGGCGCGTGATTCCGTGAAGACCCGGCTGGACCGCGAACAGCACCTGTCCTTTCTCGAATTCAACTACATGTGCCTGCAGGCCTACGACTATGTGGAATTAAGCCGCCGCTATGATTGCCGCCTTCAGATCGGTGGTTCGGACCAGTGGGGCAATATCCTGTCCGGCGTCGATCTCGGTCGTCGCTCCGGCACGCCTCAATTATACGCGCTCACCTCGCCACTGTTGACCACATCGTCAGGCGCGAAGATGGGCAAATCCGCCTCCGGCGCGGTGTGGATGAACGAAGACATGCTGCCGGTTTTCGATTTCTGGCAATATTGGCGCAACACCGAAGACGCTGATGTGCCGCGCTTCCTGAAGCTGTTCACGACCCTGCCGATGGATGAAATCGCGCGCCTTTCAGCACTTGAAGGTAATGAGTTGAACGACGCCAAAAAAGTGCTGGCGACAGAAACAACCGCGATGGTACATGGCCGCGATGCTGCAGAAAAAGCAGCGGAAACGGCACGGCAGACTTTCGAGCAAGGAACAGTTTCTGCCGACCTTCCTACCATATCTGTACCCGCTGGGGATTTCGAAGCTGGCACGGGTATTCTGGGCCTTCTCGTTACCGCCGGACTTGCCGGATCGAATGGTGAAGCACGCCGGCACATCAAGGGCGGCGCGGTGAAGGTCAACGATCAGGCGGTCTCAGATGAACGCATGATGTTGGACAAATCCTTCCTCACCGATGGCGCTGTGAAACTGTCCTTCGGCAAAAAGCGCCACGTCCTGATCCGCCCCGAATAGTTAGACCCACTCGCTCCGAGTTATCAGAAACGGAACAGCTGGCGGAACACGCCGGGCGCAATTATCGAAAGCGGATTGACCTGCAAGCGCGGGTTTCCGTAGCGGCCTGCCAGCTGGAATGTGATGCCCAGCAGGCCATTCACCTTGCCGCGCCCGAAGGCCAGACCAAGAATCGGAATCTTTGAAACCAGCCGGTTGAGGCCACGGCCTGGCAAAAAAGTGCCGGAAATTTTCATGTTGTTGGCCGCATCATAAACACGGCCCTCAAAAGCCGCACTGGCATCGCCACCTGTCAGTCGACCCTTTCGGATGTAGAGCGATTTCGGCCCCTTCTCCACGACCGCCGTCAACTCATCAACACGGGCGTTTTGCGTCGGTATTTTGCTAAGTTCACGAACAATCTGATCGCGGTTTTCCAAGTCACGCGGAGCTGATGGCTTTTTCAATAGCTTAGCGAGACGCGGCTCGTTGTTGAGAGTGAAATCGTAGGCTTTCACCGTGCCGCGATAGACCTGGTTCTTATCCCGCACCAAACGCGCTTCGATGCGACCGCCCTGCACCTTTGTATAAAGATCGAGAAAGCGCAGCATAGAGCCCGCATTGGCGGATGCGATGGTGGTTTCCATTCCGCCCTTTACCGGCTGCAGAGAAAACGCTGTTGGCGTGTTGCCTGCAGAAAGACCGGTGACCACGGCCTTCGTGATTGTGGAGCCACGCTGCCGGAATTCAACGGTGACACTGCTCATGGTTTCGCGTCGAAAACCGATCATGCGCCCTATGTTTGCGGCCACCGCAACCTGCGCTCCCTTGCCGGCGGCGGTGCCTTTACCTTTTGCAAAAAATCCACGGATCAGTGATCTGGCATCATAAGACTGCGCGTCGATATTGACGTCGTAGCGGCCTGCACCTGTGCTGGACACGGCAACATCGAAATCGTCTGTGCGGTTCAGTTTTACGTTTTTAAACCGGGCTTTTCGGAAGGCATTACCGGCCAGCGTGATCTCGCCCTGCGCGGAAAACCCGTCACCCTTGAGGCGAAGATTGCTGACACTCGTCGTGTCACCGCGCTGGCGCAAATCGAAGCTGGCCGTCGCCGTGATGCCCTCACCCTTACGCCATCCGATCCAAGGCAGAGACAGTTCTGCACGCTTTAGATTCGCAACAATCTTGCTGTTTCCATCGGGCCTACGCTGCACCTCTACGGTTATGGGACCATTAAGCAGACCGCCGGTGGAAATGCCCATTTTCTCGCGCTGTTTGTCGCTCAGGGTCAGCTTGAACGAGCCTGTGCCGCCGCCGGAACCGTCGGTTGGCTGCACCATGGCAACTTCGGTCTTCGAACCATCGATTAGCGCTGTTCCGTTGATTTGCGCCTGCTGCCGATCTGCCTTGATGGTCAAGTCGCCGTCATTGAAAACGCGACCTGCAATAGGTTTCGTAGAAGCCGCATTGCGCAAGCGAATGTCGGCGTTCCATTCGCCCGGATCGATCTTGCCGCCTTTGTGCATGATCATATCAAGGTCGATTTGAGCGCTGGCGTTACCGCTCAGGGCATTGGCATCAAGGCCAATTTTTTTAGTCACACCCAATGGCTTGCGAGAACCCAGGGTCGCCAACGCCCGAAGCGGACCGTCCAAGGTGAGGTCGAGATTCATAGGCAGGTCGGGATTGGTGTAGCTGCCGAATGTCAGGCGCGATGGGCCAACCTGCAACGTACCGGATTTGCCAAGATCTGCGGTGCCTGTCGACAAATCAATCGTCGTGCGCGTACCGGCCAACAGCACGACGGCCGTAGCATTCTCGATATCGGGAATGGCTCCAGCGGTCTTCACACGAGAACCGGAAATAGGAAGACTGACGGCCAGATGTTCAGCCGTGTACAACTCGTCCTTGCCCAACACGCCAGCCGGTAGGTCCACCTCAACGAGGGCGTTGGTGATTGTTCCGCCGACTACACCATCGGAAATCCATTCACGCACTTTTGGCGCAAGATAATCCGGCCAGAATTGCTTCAGCTGAGCGACAGGCATCGAAGCGATAGTCAGGTTTGCTTTTGCAGCTGGACCTTGAGGGCTGAACGTCAAACTGCCGTCCCCCTCCAGCAAACCATCGGGCGTCTTGATCGCTATCTTGTCAGCGACGATGGTCTGGTTCGCAGCTTCCCAACGCCCGTCCAGTTGCATAGCCGCGCGTTGACGTTTCGTGCCATCCAGCAAGCCATATGCCGCGACGTTATTGGCGATAAGTTCGAAGCGTGGCGGCTGTGGATCATCGGAATTTCGCGGCAATCGCAATCCACCCAACAGAACAGCATCAGACGATGCAAATCGCATCGGCGAACGATCGAGTTCGATCTGGTTCTTGTTCGGGAGCAGGCGCAAGTTGAGAACACCGCTTCCTCCCTTCACCAGTGTCCGCCCTTTCACGTAGGGCACGTCGAGACCATCGACATCCAGTTTGGCGACCGCTTCCAGCGGTTTACCATCTGCATCGAAAGGCGCGTCGATCTCCAATTTGAAGCCAGCCGTCACCTCGGATTGAGAATTGAAATCGGCGACGGTCAGCCTGTCGATACTGACGGTGACCCGCTTTTCACCGGTGGCCTGCGGCTTCCACGACGCGGAAAATGGAATGTCTCTTTCGTTGATCAGCAGGACACCGGACAGGTTCGCGCCTGCGCCTGTTTTTCGCGTTATGCGAAGTTGTTTAACCGCAGCGCGACCGGTGTTTATCGGAAATGCGTCCAATCCCAGAAGCTTCACATTGTTGAGGTCAAACTGTTTCAGACCAGCGCGGTCGATGGACGCGACAATGTTGTCGAGCGCCGATCCGAGTTGACGCAGCGCCTTTTCGAAATCCAGCGCTCCTGACCACGCGGAGGCGGGCTGCTGCGCCGTTTCAGGAACTGCAAATGCCGACACATCCAATGCACCACCTGCAATACTGACGGATCGGGCCTGAATACGCCCCTGCATCAATTCCCAAAGGTCGAGTTCTGCATCAACACGCGAAGCTGCCGTTAACGTGCGGGAGGCGGCGTCCACGATACGGGCATCAGAAGCTCCCAATGACAACAGTCCGCCGCGCCCTACCGCAACTTCGGTTTCACCTAATTTTGCAGTGAGCGACGGCCCAAGAGCTGCGGACAATCTGCTTTCCAACTGCGCGCGCATTTGCTCGTTCGAAACGCCCCCCTGCGTCAGGGCGTAGAACAGCACGCCACCTATGCAGGCAAAAGCGATGAACAAAACAACCAACGAGCGACCCACGAAACGCACCGCGCGATTGGGCTTACCCGACCTGTCGCGCGCGCCTTTTTCAACCGGCGCACCTGTTTGGGCTTGCGCGGACGGAAAACGCGCAAGATCAGGCCGTTGTTCAAGGGTCGTCTCGTCAATCATGTCCGCGTTCGTCACCCCTATGCCAGACTTGTCCGACAGCGAATCAGCTTTACCCAGCCTGCCACGACACTAGTCGCGAGCATCATCAGGCTCAAATCAGAAGCTCGCCTTCAAGCGCTTGAAAAGCGCGGCATTTGCGCAGGGTTACAAGCCCCGTTTATTTTGCCAAACAGTGTGGTGATAGTTTGGGCAAACGAAGTGGAACACGAAAATGCTTAACGTTGGCGATACGGCACCGGCCTTTGATCTAGAAGCGCAGAGCGGCGGGCGTGCGAAATTCCCTTCCGGCAAACCTGCGGTGGTCTATTTCTACCCCAAGGATGACACTCCGGGCTGCACCACCGAGGCCAAAGAATTCACCGGTACCAAGGGCGATTTTGAAGCTCTCGGCGTGGATATTATCGGTATGTCGCCCGATACGGCGGCCAAACATGACAAATTTACCGCCAAGCACGATCTCGGCATCACGCTTGCTGCTGACCCGGACACCGAAACGCTGGCTGCATGGGGCGTGTGGCAAGAAAAGAGCATGTACGGCAAGACATATATGGGCGTCGTTCGTTGCACTTTCCTCGTCGATGCCGACGGCAAAGTGCTTGAGGCGTGGCACAAGGTTCGCGTGAAGGGCCACGTGGACGCTGTGCTAGAGGCCGCGCGCAGCCACTTTGGATAACTCCTTACTCGATAATTCAGTCAGTTCCTTGTCTATCAATTCCTTGCGGGATCGGCTTTTCACACCGGATGAATGGCCGGAACGCTGGCAAGAGCTTCCTGCATCAGGCAGGGCCTCCACATTAAAATCTGCCGCCATCGCCGCCCTGTCTGCGGCCAACCTCGACGATAAAATATCCCTTACCCGACAAGCTGCGTGGGGTTGGTTCTCCGGCGGCATCGGTCCGGGTGGCGATGTCGCCCTGCCAGTCCCTTCGCGCCCCGGACGACCTGAACAGCCAAATCTCGTTGCTCCTTCGCAACTGAAGAGGCGGTCGTTGCGGTCTGAAAAGGGCCGCTTCGCGCTGCTTCATGCCATCGCGCATATCGAGTTGAACGCCATTGATCTGGCTCTGGATGTGGTCGCACGTTTTTGCGATCCTAAACATCAGATGCCGCGTTCCTTCTACGATGGCTGGATGCGCGTGGCGCTGGAAGAAGCCAAGCATTTCAGCCTGTTGCGCGAACGTCTTGCCCAAATTGGCGGTGCATATGGCGACCTCGATGCCCATGACGGCCTATGGGAAGCAGCGCAGGAAACCGGGCATTCACTCGACGCTCGCCTTGCCGTCGTCCCCCTAATTTTGGAAGCGCGAGGGTTGGACATAACGCCGTCGCTGCTGCGGCAAATGGATGAGGTGGGCGACCACGATAGCCGTCGTATTTTCGAAATCATCTACCGCGACGAAGAAGGCCATGTTGCTGTGGGTGCCAAGTGGTTTCGCTTCCTGTGTCTGCGGCGTGGCATCTCTCCTTCCCATGAATTTCAACGTCTTGTTCGTCTGCATTTCCGTGGACCACTCAAACCGCCTTTCAACGATCTGGCACGGGCTCGAGCCGGCCTGACACCAGGATTTTATCGTGCACTTTCAAGCGCGGGAACATGAATTTCACAACCTGAACGCGAAACTGGAAACCCTCGGTTAACCACGATCTGCGATAGTGACGGCACACTGCCCACTTTCACGGACATTCCATGCTCAGCAACGCCGCCCGCTCCAACCGCCCAACCCGCGCCAAAGGCCCGGCTGTTCTGGTGTGGGCCCGCGGCGACCGAACCCGCACATGGACCGTGCGTCCCGCTTTGATGTGGCTTGGCACGGCAACTATGACGTGCCTCGCCACGCTTACAGTCGCCAGCGGTGCGTACCTCTTCTTCCAGGACGACCTCGTTCGCGGCAGCATCGAGCGTGAAGCGCAGATCCGCCAGACGTATGAAAAGCGCATTTCCCATCTGCGTATGCAGGTGGATGTGATGACCAGCCGCCAGATTGCCGGTGAACGGGTGATCCGCGAGAAAGTGTCCAAGCTCGTTGAAAAGCAACGCGAGTTGGGCCAGCAGCAGTTGGACCTGAAACGTTCCGCCATCGAAGCCGGAATTGCTGACCAGCGGGCTTCGCTTGGAAGTGCCGCATCGGTTTCCGGCCTAACCCGCCTTGCTGCCGAACAGCTGGACGCGGGTGATGACCGCGCTTTCGCCACGCTGGAAGCCTCGCTTTACGAAACCGAACAGGCCCAGCTTGCCGAGCTGACAGAGATGCGTCGCTCCACCCGCAAGAAAGTTTCGCGACTTGCTTCTTTCCTGAAGAAACAGGGTATGCGCCTACCCCGTGCTACAGCAGTCGGTGGCCCGCTGATCGAACTTTCCGGCGCCGCCAATTTTGACGATTCCGTTCGCGCGCTGGACGAGCAGATGGAAACTCTTGCGACCGTCCGCAAGGCCGCTCTCTTTCTGCCCCACGGTTCGCCCACTCCCAACTCTTCCATCTCCTCCCGCTTCGGTCGCCGCACTGACCCGTTTACGAAACGCACCGCCGTTCACGGTGGCCTCGATTTTCGCGCAGCTCGCGGCACACCGGTTCTCTCCACGGCTTCCGGCCGCGTGGTGAAAGCGGGCCGCAACGGTGGCTACGGCAAGATGGTCGAAATCGACCATGGCGGCGGCATCACCACCCGCTACGCTCACCTTTCGCGCATTCACGTGAAGAAGGGCCAGAAGATCAAACGCGGCAAGCGCATCGGCAAAGTCGGCAGCACAGGCCGCTCCACCGGCCCGCACCTGCACTACGAAGTGCGCCGCAAAGGCCGCGTGCTGGACCCGATCCACTACGTGCGGCTGGCAAAACACCTCAGCCCGCTGCTGCGCTAGAGGCCTGCGGTTCATTCCGCTGTCATCTTTTAAGCTCCCATTTCCCCCACACTACCTTGTCATCCCCGCGAAAGCGGGGCCCATCCACCCGCGAGACGCAGCGGTGGATGGATGTGAGGTAGCGGATGCACGGAAGCATCGGCGTTTACTCTCTTGCTCTCGTTTCGTTGTGAAGTGGGTCCCCGCCTTCGCCGGGATGACAAGAGAATGTTGGATTGCGGATGCGCGAAAATATCGACCCGCCTTCCGACGTCCGAGTGAGGAGCAAGGTGTCGCCATTCGCCTTTAGCGAACGAAAGCGGCCCCGTAAAAAATGAGCCAGCGGAGCAAAGGAATCTGCCGTTAGCCTGTAGTTTCAGGCGAAAAGGCATACGCCTTCGCCCCGCTCGATCCTGCTGCGGATGTGTCTCAACACCATTCCCGTCACCTCCCCGAACATGAGAACCCGAAAGTTCCCATCGGCCTTGCCTTCGGCCCGCCATTACTGACGTTCGACGTCCGGTCCCGAAGCTGTTGTGGCAGCTCTGCCGGTGCAACATAGAGCTCCGCCCGCTTGCGACCGTTAAGCGCGCGCGACGGAAGGATCGCTTTCACGCAACGATCAGGACGGTCCGGACCGTCGGCTCATGCGCGAAAGAAGGCGTAGTATGAGGTGGCTTGGTCGTGCGGGGACAGATTTATCTACCGAACGTGCGCCGTGTCTGGTCGTGCCCCCATGCAAAGTCATAAGGTGTCGCCACGGGGTCAGACTGCACAGGAAGCAACAGCGCCATGAGCCAACGACCATTTTTGGAAACCGACAAGTTGCTCACAGATGTCTTGGGCAACATTGCCGGTCTGGATGTTTTGGATATTGGCGCAGGCTCAGGAAGGCTGACGCATAGGCTGAGCAATCTCGGTGCCCGGGCAGTCGGTGCCGAGCCTAACCCTGAGGCGGTGAAAGCAGCGCAGGCTAAGCACCCTGACATTAGGTTCGTGACCGCTCCGACCGAGGCGCTTCCATTCGATGCAGCAACCTTCGACATCTCGATCTTTTCACTCAGCCTTCACCACGCGACCGACATGAGGGCTGCGATCGGGGAAGCCTGTAGGGTTACTCGACCGGGCGGTCTCATCTTGGCGATCGAACCAGAACCGCGTGACCCGCTCTATCCTGTGGTACGTTTCATCGTCGATGAAAGCGACATCTGCGCCGAAGCGCAGGCCGCGCTGGACAAGGCCGTCACTTCAGGCGCTCTGAAGCGCAGCAGCACCCTGCACATTGCCTCAAAGTATAACATGGAGACACCAGCAGACATGATCGCTGATCTTGTGTCGGTTGATAGCGGGAGAGTGCTGAAGGACGAGGATAAACCGGCCTTCGAAGCAGCCTTTTGGGATGCGCATTGCCAAGATGAAACAGGCGGATATCTGCCCTATTGGTCGCGGGCCGATGTGTTCAAGATCACGGATTGACCTAACGCGCATTCGAAATTCCGGCAGCAGGCGTTCGATCCGCCATTGCTGAAGTTCGACGTCCGGTCCGGACGCTGCTGTGGCAGCTTTGCCGGTGCGACATAGAGCTCTGCCCGATGCCGTTCGTTAAACGCGCACCACGATCAGTATGGTCTGGGCCGTCGGCTCATGCGCGAAAGAGAAGGAAGTATAGAGTGCTGGGCGAGTGCGGGGAGAGAAAATATCCCGCAAATTCGCATTTGAGACTAGCTGGTTCGCGTTTAAAATACACAGCAGATTTACTCCGCCCTAGATTGCTTAAAATTTCTGCTTATTTCTAGGATGAAACATTCACTTCTATATTTTATTTTACTCGTTACGGGAACCAGAGGGAGTTATGTATTATGAAAATCGTAAATCTATTTTTCTTGCTCGTATTCACTGTTCTTTCAAGCAATGTCTGGGCATCTGAAGATCGCTTACCCATAGCGGATGCCGATGACCCAAATTTCCAACAGGTCTTGGAGGTCTGGCTGAACGGTAACGACAGTGCCGCGCTGAACGAGTTGGCGAAGATGGCGAACGAGGACCACCTCGCGGCACAGATTTTTCTGGGGCAGATTGTCGGCCGTGCATCTCATACGAGTCGTGATCTGCTTGATGGCCTTGGGCGGGATGATCGCAGAGCCATCACACGAAAAAACGATGGTTCCCGGAGGGGAAAGTCTTGGTTGTGGGTTGCTGAAGATCGACACCCACTGGCTTGGGCCCTTGTGAACGTTCAGCAACCCGAAACCCTCGTTCAGGCTCTATCCTATCTCTTGGATCACGATGAAAAGTTCCCGCAGTGGCGTGGGATCAACAGCCTTATCAACTGGCAGGAAATGGACAGCCTGTTCCGCTTTGCTGCGGAGGGCAAGATAGATGAGATCTACAGGCCCTGGGTCGCTATGTACATTCGGGGCAAGCTGCTTTTGGGCAAGCCAGTGCCCGGCGGTCCGAATGGCGCTCTTGTCCAAGAATATGCAAAGATTGGCGACGTTTATACCTCGCCTGCCGAACATGAATTTCTCTTCTGGGGGCGGCCACCCAAGATCCTGTTCGATCTGAGTAAAGGCGTTTATCCAGGCTATCCGGAAAGCCTTGTCGATAACGCCAGCCTCTTCAATCGGCTGCAAGGAATCTCTCTATCTGATGTAAGGATGAAGCCCTTGTTGGGCCTTTGTAAGCGCATCTGCCCAAAAAGCGCTGCTGCCTGCACCGTCGCGCTTAAGGCGCATCAGCATTCTTTTGGAAGGACCTTGAGCCGCACTCACAGCCCCGTCGAAGCCTTGGTCAGTACATCGAAATATCGGGCAAGTGTGCGGTTTCCGGCGGATATCCGTCGCGTGTTGTCAGATTCCAAGCAAGACCCTGAAGCTCTGCGACCCGTGGATGCATGTTTTGCCGATTTTCTGCTTGCGAAATAGGGGACGGGAGAAAAGTCGACGTGCGGTCGTTCGCTCGCAAAAAATGCCGAGGCAAATTCAAATCTACCACTGGTTGCAAAGTGGGTCCCCACCTTCGCGGGGATGACAGTGGTGTGGGTGAGTAGCCCCTACTCCACGTCTTCGACAACCTTATCCTCGCCACTCACCTGATGCGCCAACGCCGCTTCCATGAAGGCGTTGAGGTCGCCGTCCAGCACTGCTGATGGATTGGTGCTTTCAACGCCGGTGCGGAGGTCTTTGACGAGTTGGTAGGGTTGCAGGACGTAGGAGCGGATTTGGTGGCCCCAGCCGATGTCCGATTTTGCTTCGTGGGCGGCCTGTGTTGCCTCGTTACGCTTTTGCATTTCGGCTTCGTAGAGCCGCGATTTCAGCGCCTTCATGGCGTTAGCGCGGTTCTGGTGCTGCGATTTTTCTGATGATGTGACCACGATGCCGGTGGGAATGTGGGTGATGCGAACGGCGGAATCCGTGGTGTTCACATGCTGCCCGCCAGCGCCGGACGAGCGGAACGTGTCGAGGCGTATTTCGTTGTCGGGCACGATGATTTCGATATTGTCGTCGATGACGGGATAGACCCAGACGGATGAAAACGACGTGTGGCGCTTGGCCTGTGAATCGTAGGGCGAGATGCGGACCAGCCGGTGTACGCCACTTTCGGTCTTCATGTAGCCGTAAGCGTTTGCGCCCTTCACCAGCACCGTGGCAGCCTTGATGCCCGCCTCGTCGCCGGACGTGGTGGCTTGCACCTCGACCTTGTAGCCGTTGGTTTCTGCCCAGCGGATATACATCCGCAACAGCATGTTGGCCCAGTCGTTGCTCTCCGTGCCACCCGCGCCGGAATGGACCTCGAAATAGGTGTCGTTGGCGTCGGCCTCACCGGACAGCAGCGTCGCCGCCTGTCGTTTACCGAGGTCGGCGTGCAGTTCGCGCAGGGCGCTTTCGGCTTCCGCCAAAACGTCGGCATCGTCTTCCATTTCGGCCAGTTCGATCAGGTCTTTGGTGTCGCCCAGATCGCCTTCGAGGCCGTTGATGGAGGTGATGCCGGTTTCCAGCTGCTGGCGCTCTTTCATAAGCAGTTGCGCCTTGCCGGGATCGTTCCACAGGTCAGGATCTTCGGAGGCTGCGTTCAGCTCTTCCAGACGGGTGTTCGCCTTTTCCCAATCAAGGTGACGGCGCAGCAGGCTGATGGCTTGCGTGATCTCATCGGCAAGGGTCTGCATTTCGGCGCGCATGGGGTCGTCTCGGTGGGGCTGGGATGCGCCTACCGATAGGAGGGTCGGGCTGTGGTGTAAAGTTTCGCCCGTCCTGTCGAACGCCGAAAGCCGGGTCTGCGCTAACGCAGATCCGGCCTCTTCGGGAGAACTCTTCTTAGGCGCTAACGCTGTCGGCCCATCGGCCTTCGCTACGCGAGTGCGGCGCACCAGCGCCGGGCGATACTTGATCGCCTTACAATTTCAGCAAAGAGCTGAAATTTCCGGTTATTTTAGCCGTACATGCAGCGGGCGGCGACATAGGCGCCGCGCACGCCCCGATTGCGGAATTTTCGGGCCTGTTTGCTGGCCCAGCCGCGTGGGCCGGGACCGGTACCGACGACCCAAAGGCCTTTGCCCGCGTTGGGGCTGTCGGAAGCGTCGAGATCGAAGACCTGACCACCGACACGGCGCGCTTGTTTGCGGGCAGCGTTACGGGTGGAGAAGGCGCCTGCAAAAGCGTAGTGGCCGCAAACGCCATCGGATGCGAAGGCGACCTGTGCGGATGGTGCGGCAGCGGCGTAGATGGCAACGATAGCGGCGACGGCAAGTGATTTTCTGAACATGGTGATACTCCGATACAGGAGGCATGCTCCTGAGTTCCAATACGGGATCAATTTTCCCCTTGGAGACCACAGTGAGCCAGTCACCAGCGCATCACTGTGCGGAAAGTCACACCACCAGCAGAGTGGCGCGAGATTGGCACTAAAAATTAGATCGCGAGGTACTCGTGGCGCAATTCTTCGTTGTCGAGCACCTCTTTGGCGGAGCCTTTGAACGCGATTTCTCCGGTATCGAGAATCACCGCACGGTCGGAGATTTTGAGCGCAGCAACGGCGTTCTGTTCAACGATGATGGTGGTGATGCCCGCTGCACGGACTTCCAACAGCGCTTTTTCGATGTCGTGGCGAACCACCGGCGCGAGACCTTCGTATGGTTCATCGAGCAGCAGCAGTTTCAGCTCCTTTGCCAGCGCGCGGCCAATGGCCAGCATCTGTTGTTCGCCGCCAGACATTGTAGTGCCTTCCTGTTTACGGCGCTCTTTGAGGCGCGGAAACAGGTCGTAGATCCGCTCGTAGTCCCAACCTTTGCCGCCTGCGATGGTGGCGAGGTCGAGATTTTCTTCCACGGTGAGGCCCGGAATAATGCGGCGGTCTTCCGGCACGAGCGCGATGCCTGCGTTGGAGGCGCTGAAATTCTTCATGTCGTGAACGGGCTGGCCCTGAAGCCAGATTTTGCCACCGCGCAGTTCAGGTTCGTCAGCACGGGCGATCGCGCGGAGCGTCGAGGTTTTACCAGCACCGTTGCGGCCCAGAAGTGCAAGAATTTCGCCCTCGTTAACATCGAACGAGATGTCCTGAACAATGTAGCTGTCGCCGTAATAGGCGTTCAGCTTATCGACGGAAAAATAGTCGCTGACCGCGTCGGCATTAGGAGCAGGATGAGCCGCGCTTTCGGTTGCTGTAGCCCCACCTGTTTGTTGAGCGGTCATACCTCTTCGTCTCCCAGATAAGCTTCTTTCACGCGGGGATCGTTCTTGATCTCTTCCGGCGTGCCTTGCGCGATGATGCGGCCACCGGCCAGCACCGAAATGCGGTCGGCGAGCGAGAACACGACGTGCATGTCGTGCTCGATGATGACCTTGGTCATTCCGCCTTCTTTGATCTGCTTCAGCAGGTCGATGGTGGCGTTGGTGTCGTGGCGGGCCATGCCTGCAGTTGGCTCATCGAGCAGCAACAGGCGCGGCTTCTGGATCAGGCCCATGGCGAGTTCCAGACGGCGCTTGTCGCCGCGTGACATGGAAGATGCGTTGTCGGTGAGTTGTGCCTGCAGGCCGACGCTTTTCAAAACGTGTTCGGCTTCGTCCTGCAATGCGGATTCCTTACGGAAACTGGAAAACGGGCTGAACTTGAAGTGGCCGTGTTTTTTGGAAAGGCCGGGCACCATGACGTTTTCCAGAACGGTGAGATCGGGGAAGACCTCCGGTGTCTGAAACACGCGGGCAACGCCCACCTGATTGATTTCGTAGGGTGTCTTACCCGTTAGAACGTGACCGTCGAAAACGACCGCGCCGCGATCCGGTTTCAGGCGCCCAACGCAGACGTTGAGGAGCGTCGATTTACCGGCGCCGTTCGGCCCGATGATGGCGTGGGTTTCGCCCTCATGCACCGACAGGTCCACATCGGACAAGGCATGGAGACCCGCAAAACTTTTGTGCACATCGTCGATGTGGAAAACCGTATTTGGCGTGCCGCGTTTGAAACCGCGATCTTCGCCAGCGTCATCGGTGATGTCTTGAATGCTCATCGTATCGATCTCTTTCGTGCGGGCTTATTCAGCGGCTGCAGGCGTGCTGCCTGCAACGCTGTCACGGTCGTTGGGTTTCTTGCGCGAAAAGAGCGCACCTATCTTGCCAATGCCCTGCATCAGACCGCCGGGCAGGAAGATCACGACGAGCATGAACATGAGGCCGAGCGTCAGATGCCAGCCTTTGCCAACAAACGGGTAGATAACGGCCACGATGAAATCCTGAAGAAAATCAGGAGCCCAGGCGAACCAGCTTTCAAGGACACTCTGGTTGATCTTGGAAATGATGTTTTCCATGTATTTGATCATGCCAGCGCCCAGCACGGGGCCGATTAGCGTACCGGCACCGCCGAGAATGGTCATTAGCACCACCTCGCCACTGGCCGTCCAGAACATGCGTTCAGCACCGGCCTGCGTGTCCATCGCCACCATCAGCCCACCAGCCAAACCGGCATACATGCCGGAAATCACGAACGCAGCAAGATTGTAGGGACGAGCGCTGACACCGGTATAACCAAGGCGGTTCTGGTTCGATTTCACCGCCCGCAGCATCAGACCGAAAGGCGAGCGGAAAATACGGATGGACGCGTAGAAGCTAACCAGCATGAGAAACGCTGCAACATAGTAGCCGACGTTGAAGGTGAAGACCCAGCCGCTGACCACCAGTTCGTAGCTGCTGCTCATTTCCATCCCGAACAAGCTGGCGCGGGCCTGCTCGCCGGGCTCAAGAGCGCCGTCCAAAATGCGGGGATCGTTGGATTTTGGCTGAAGACCCGTTTCACCACCGGTGATCGGCGTCAGCACCGAATAGGCGAGCGAATATGACATCTGCGCGAAAGCCAGTGTCAGGATCGAAAAGTAGATGCCGGAGCGGCGCAGCGAGATGTAACCCACCGCGAGACTGAACAGGCCTGCCACGATGATCGACAGCGTGATGGCCGGAATGATGTTCATCGTCAGCAGTTTCATCATCCAGATTGCTGCATAAGAGCCGGCACCGAGAAAGGCCGCGTGACCGAAAGACAGGTAACCTGTGAGGCCGAACAAGATGTTGAACCCGATGGCGAAGATACCGAAAATAACAAAACGCTGCATCAGGTCGGGATAGCCGGCATTGAACTGCGCGAGGCTCGAATCCACAGGAAACGGGTTTAGAAAGAACGGCGCAAACATGGTGAGAATTGCGACCAGAAGTAAAATCTGAAGATCGCGGGCGTTGAGACCGAGCATTGGTCTAATCCTCCATCACGCCGGGTCGGCCCATAAGGCCGCGCGGACGGGTAAGCAAAATGACGATAGCAACGACGTAGAGGATAACCTGGTTGATGCCGGGCAGCACTTCCAGCACTTGCCCCATAGAGGCGAAACTTTCCAGAATACCGAGAAGGAAGCCGGCCAGCACAGCGCCGCCAAGACTGCCCATGCCACCAACAACAACCACGACGAAGGACAACACGAGGAAGTCCATGCCCATATGGTAGTTGGGTGAGTTGATGGGCGTGTACATGACGCCGGCAATACCGGCGACAGCAGCCGCCAACCCGAACATGATGGTGAAGCGCTTGTCGATATTGATGCCCAGCAGACCGACCGTTTCACGGTCCTGCATGCCAGCACGGACGACCATGCCAAATGTGGTGAACTGAAGGAATGAGAACACGCCGCCGATCACCACAGCAGCAAAGGCGAAATAGACCAGACGCCAGTAGGGATAAATCACGAGATTAGGGTCGAAACCCAGCAACGTGCCGAAGTCAAAAGAGCCTGCGAACACTTCAGGTGCAGGCGTCGGGATTGGGTTGGCGCCGTAAAAATATTTGATGATTTCCTGCAGCACGATCGCCAAACCGAATGTCACGAGGATCTGGTCGGCATGGGGACGCTTGTAGAAGTGCTTAATAAGGCCGCGTTCCATGGCAACGCCAATGGCCATCATCACAGGAATGGCGACTAAAATGGATATAGGCACGGCCCAGTCGATGATGACATCACCTGTGGCCTGACCGAAAACATCATAGAGGTAAGGGACTTCCACTTTGGCCGGATTGCCGAGGAAGTCGGTTTTCGTTTCGTCGATGACGATGTGGGACACGGTGAGCAGCTTGCTCAATGTCACCGCGCAGAAAGCACCGATCATGAAAAGCGCGCCGTGTGCGAAGTTGACCACGCCAAGCGTGCCGAAAATGAGGGTCAGGCCGAGCGCGATGAGCGCATAGGCGGAACCCTTATCAAGGCCGTTGAGGACTTGAAGAACGATTGCTTCCATTGTCGGAACCCTTAAGGGCCCTCCCCGTCACGTCACACCGACCCAAGTGTCGGCAACGTAAATGTCAGAAAGAGTGGGAGCGGCCGCTAGGGCCACTCCCGATAGGCTTGCCTGAAATCAGGCGCCCGGATTGCAGGTGCCGACGGGCACAACGTTGCCGTCGCCATCGCGCATCTGCGGGTGATCTGGTGCATAGGTGACCTGATCGACCGGCGTCACTTCCACAACTTCAAGAAGGTCGAAGTCGGAATCCGGGTTTTCTTTACCCTTCACAACCAGCACGTCTTTGAAGCACTGGTGATCTTCGGCGCGGTATAGCGTTTTGCCGTTACCAAGACCGTCGAACTCGAAGCCTTCGAGTGCTTCGACGACGCCGCATGGATTGAACGTACCGGCGCGCTCACAGGCATCTGCATAGAGCAGTGTCTGCACGTAGCATGTGTGGGCTGCCTGTGATGGCGGGAAGCCATACTTGGTGCCGAAGGATTTCACGAAGGCTTTGGAACCTTCATCCGTCAGCGACCAATGCCAGTTGGTTGAACCAAAGATGCCTTTAACGTTGGCACCGGCACCCTTCGCCATAAGGCGCGAGTAGAGCGGAACAACGATCTGGAAGTCTTTGCCATTCACCTGCTTGTCGCGCAGGCCGAATTGCACAGCGTTGGTCAGCGAGTTGACCATGTTGCCGCCGTAGTGGTTCAGCACCAGCGTGTCGGCACCGGACTGTAGAACAGGCGCGATGTAAGCGGAGAAGTCGGTCTGTGTCAGCGGTGTTTTCACAGCTGCAACAGTTTCCCAGCCGAGAGCTTCCGTTGATTCTTTCACGGCCTGCTCGGTGGTGTAGCCCCAGTTGTAGTCTGCGGTCAGGTGGTAAGCCTTACGGTCGTTGCCGTAGTTCTTGGCCAACACTGGCGCGAGCGCTGCACCGGACATGTAGGAGTTGAAGAAGTGACGGAAACCGTTGGCCTTCTTGTCCTTGCCGGTTGTGTCGTTGGAGTGGGTAAGACCGGCCATGAAGATGATACCGGCTTCCTGGCAGAGCGCCTGAACGGCCACGGCAACACCGGAGGACGAACCACCAGTGATCATCACAGCGCCGTCTTTTTCGATCATCGAACGGGCGGATGCACGGGCGGCGTCAGACTTCGTCTGGGTGTCACCGGTAACGTAAACGACCTTCTTGCCAAGGATACCGTTACCCTTCAGCGCTTTGGACGAGAATGTCGGCATCATACCAGCATCGCCTTCACCGTTGAGGTGTTCGACGGCAAGTTCGTAAGCGCGCAGCTCATCAGCGCCTTCGTCGGCATATGGGCCGGACTGTGGCACGTTGAAGCCCAGCGTAACCGTGTCGCCCTGTGGGGCGTTGCGGTAGCCGGCGTGGGCATCAGCCAAAGCTGCATTGGTGAAGAAGTATGGGGTCGCGGAAGCGGCTGCGGCAGCAGCTGCACCTGACTTGATCACGCGGCGACGCGTGAAGTCTTTAAAATTGCTCATGTGGTTCCTCCCTGGAAAACGAGCTTCAAGATCCGGAATCCTCCCCCGGTTCTTGGCTTGAAGAGTAGAGAGGCCAAGGTTTTTATCAATGAGCCTTAAGGTGTATGGATTGACGCATGCGTCAATTGTCCATTCGAGGTGGATTGAAACGCCGCTAGGCGGTTCTAACCACTGGATTTTTCCGCGATTGACCTGAGCGCGTCGCAGATGTGGACGAAGGATTGCGCGGCTTTTCCACCGGCATGGCGGGCACGAAGGTAGCCGTGGATGAGGCTCGCTTCTTCGATATAGGTCGCTTGCCCGCCAGCCGCGTTGATGCGCTCGCAATAGACTTTTCCGTCATCGCGAAGTGGGTCGCATTGGGCCGAGAAGACTGTTGTCTGTGACAGGTTGGAGAAGTCTTCGTCCTCGAGCGGCGATGCTTTGGCGTTGGCCAGTCGGGATATGTCGCCGCCTGCCCGCATGGATTTGTAGGCGCGGGTGTCGGCGGTGGAGAGACCGGGTGCGTTCGCGTGTTCGACAAACGAACCTCGGGTGAGGTCCGAGCCGAGCCCGGGATAGACCAACACCTGCCCCACCGGTGCTTTCGGGTGGTTTCGTTTCTCGTGGCAAACGGCTGCCGCCAGATTCGCACCGGCGCTGTCGCCGAAGGTGATGATCGGCAGATCGTCACGCGTCACATGTTCGAAGGCCGCCATGGCATCGTGCCAATCTTGCGGGAACGGACGTTCCGGCGAGAGCGCGTAGTCGACAGCGGTGAGCAGCATTCCGGTTGCATCCGCCACCTGAAGGCACAGGTCGTGATGGCTTTCGAGCGAACCGAGTACGTAGCCACCACCGTGGAAGAATAGAATTTGCGCGCCAGCGTTTTGCCAACCGGAGGGCATATAGCGGCGGATGGGAATGTCGCCGCGTTCGTTCGGGATCACTTCATCGCGAGTCTCTATCTGCGGCAGATCATCGGGTCGAAAGTCTTCGCTGAGAGCGTCGTACATTTGGCGTTGTTCGGGGATCGACGCGGTAGTTGCGTCAACTGGATAAAACGCTTCGGTGCGGGCGATGAAGGTTTTGATGTCATCGTCGAGAATGCGGGCGTAGTCGTCTGCGGTCCACGTTCTGATCGTCATGCGAAGGCTTTTAGATCGGTTGCTGGATCGGCGGCAACAGCTTTCGGCACGTTCCCACCAGCTTCCAAAATACGTCGTGCCATCATGAAGGCCGGAGCGTCGTTCATGGCATCGACCGCCAACAACTGCTCGCCGCGATAGTACCAGATGGATTGGGCGCCTTCGCGTTTTCCGGGGCGCAATACGGTGTCGTCGTAACCGCTGTTCAGGCCGGCGATCTGCAATTTTACGTCGTATTGATCGGACCAGAACCACGGTTTCGGTTGATACTCTGCTGCCTGCCCCATCATGGCCCGCGCCGCCGCCTCGCCTTGCTGGATTGCATTGGGTACCGATTCGATACGGGTGCGCTCTTCGTTCCAGATGATGCTGGCGCAGTCTCCGGCAGCGAAAATGCTCTCGTCGGACGTGCGGCAATCGCCATCCACCGCGATGCCGTTTTCGATATGCAGCCCTGCCATTTCGGCCAAATCGGAACGCGGCACGACACCGATTCCCACCAGCACGACATCGGCTTCTATATGACCGCCATCGGAGAGGTTGGCTCCGGTCACACGACCGCCCTCGCCTGTCAGTTCGGAAATTCCGGTAGCTTCGACAATTTCGACGCCATGGCTCTGGTGTAGATCGCGGTAGAACTCCGAGGTCTGAGGTGACGCCACGCGCTGCAGAATACGGTCGGCCATCTCAACGACCGTGACTTGCTTTCCTGCCTTCGCGGCAACCGCTGCCACCTCCAGCCCGACGTAACCGCCGCCGATCACCAGTAGCTTTTCGCCCGCTGCAAAGGCTTCTGACAGCAGGTCGGCATGGCGTTTGGAGCGGAGTACGAAAACACCATCCAGAGTGCCGCCCATTTCCGCAGGCAGTCTGCGTGGTCGCGCGCCCGTGGCGAGCAGCAGCTTGTCGTAAGCCAGTACTGAACCATCGTATGCGTGGAGCGTCTTCGACTCGCGGTCGAGCGCCTCGATCCGCAGGCTGTCGCGGATAGTGATGCGGTTGCCGTCATACCACTCACGCGGACGAAGCAGCAGGCGATCCACCGGCAGCTCGCCTTTGAGATAGGCTTTGGACAGCGGCGGCCGCTGATAGGGCAGCACCGGCTCATCCATCACAAGCGTGACGGGAATTTCCACATCATGCTTGCGAATTTCCGCCATTGCTGACGCTGCTGCCTGCCCACCGCCGATGATAACCACGCCCGACAATTTTAGCGCCCGATTGCGTCCAGCGTGGCGAACAAATCATCATCCACCGCGATGCCATCGGCTTCCATGTCGGCGCGAAGTGCGGAGCGGCGTGCACCGGGAACACGGGCACCGTCTTGCGATTCGATGGATGCAGTGAGCGCAGCAATCCGGTCCGTCGCACCGGGGCCGCCGATCTTGTCGGGGTCGATGACGATAAGAAACTGGCCGACGCCTGGCGATTCGCCTTCTGCATCGAAGAACGAGGTCGCATTGGCAGCCGTGTTTGCACCGGTCAGACAAGCGGCGAGAATTTCCACCATCAGCGCCAGCGCCGTGCCTTTAGCGTCGCCCAGCGGCACCATGGTGCCGGACAGGCCGGTGGCCGCGTCGGTCGTCGCCTGCCCATCCTGACCCAGCGCCCAGCCTTCGGG
The DNA here is from genome assembly GCF_000179775.1 of Ahrensia sp. R2A130. Taxonomy (GTDB): domain Bacteria; phylum Pseudomonadota; class Alphaproteobacteria; order Rhizobiales; family Rhizobiaceae; genus Pseudahrensia. The sequence goes on along the minus strand of NZ_AEEB01000003.1, from coordinate 171,518 downwards.
AATAGCATCGCCCTTTTGTTTTGCCGCCATCAATTTGCCGCGCGCGACTTTTGAAAGCGACACGTCCACCACCACCGCATCACCGTTGGAACGCGGCGCGGCGAAAGCGATGGGGTTGGTGCCGAATGTCGCCTGCGATCCGCCCCAAGGGGCCATCGCGGCGGGTGTGTTGGCGAAAAGCAGCGCCACCAAACCTTGTGACGCCATTTTCTCGACGATCACACCGGCGACGCCGCAATGGTGCGAATTGTGAAAGCCTGCAGCAGCAATACCCTGCTCTTTTGCCATGGCAGGCAGTTGTTCAAGTGCCATGTCGAGAGCCGGATAAGCGTAGCCCTTGGCGACATCGACACTCAATGTGCCGGGCGCGGTACGGGTGAGTTTCGGAGTGGCATTGCCGTCCACCTTCCCGCTTTGTGCCTGTGCGGCATAGCTTTCAACACGGCGCAGGCCATGCCCGGTCTGGCCTGCAAGTTCGGCTTCTACCAGCGCAGAAGCGACGGAGCGTGCATTCAACTCGCTAGTGTTGCAGCGCATAAAAATACCCGCGACAAAATCACGGAGTTCAGCGGGAGATAGTTTGCGGCTCATGCGGATGTTTCCAGATGTTGAAGAACCTTATCGGCGATCAATTCGCTGACGCGGCTGTTTGATTCGACCGTCACGCCTGCAATGTGCGGTGTGGCGATGAGATTGGTGAGACCGGCGAATTTCGCGCCCGCCTCTGCGGTAAGCGGTTCGACCTCGAAGACATCGAGTGCTGCACCACCGATCATGTTTTCAGACAGCGCGTAGGCGAGCGCTGCATCATCCACCACGCCACCACGGGCCGCGTTGACGATGATCGCGTCGTCCTTCATCGCGGTGAGGAATTTCGTGTCGACCATGTGGCGGGTGCCTTCCGTCAGCGGCACGTGCAGGCTGATGACGTCGGCCAGTTCCGCCACACCATCGAGTGACACATTACGGGCGTGCTGCCAGACGGGGTCGGTGCTCGGCAAATGCGGGTCGTAGGCGACGACCTCCATACCCATCATCAGCGCCCTGCCCGCTACTTCGCGCGCAATCGCGCCGAAGCCGATAAGGCCCATGGTCTTGCCCGCCATTTCGCGACCAACCATCGCCTGTCGCGGCCACTCGCCAGCCACGACCGATGCGGTGCCGGTATATGACGTCCGTAGCAGCGCCATCGCGGACGTGATGACGTATTCAGCGACGGAGAGATCGTTTGCGCCGGTGGCGGGAATCACTTCGATGTCACGTGATTTGCACGCCGCCACATCTATGTTGTCGAGGCCGACGCCGAGGCGGCCCACGCAGGTGAGCTTGCTTGCACCTTCCAACAGTGCGCCCCGCACCTGTGTGCGGTTGCGGACCACGAGAACCTTTGCATCCGCTGCCAACTTCGCCAGCTCGTCCGGCGCATCCACAAGCGCAGGATCGTAATGCGTGTCATGAACGGCACTGAGGCGGTCCACCGCGGCCTCGTCCATAAATTCGGTGATGACGATGTCGGGCATATGTATCTCGGCGTATAATGACGTTCCATTCGTTCTATCGGCAGGATGTGTGCGGCGAAAGCGACGTTTTGCGGTTCTTGCATCAGCGCAACACGACCCAGCCATTTCGCTTCCATAGCCCACCGCCCGTTTGCATCATTTCGGGGAAGCGTTTAGGAAGCCGCCAACATCGGCGGAGACATGTTCGCCGCACCATTTCAGTTTGCTCAAGGACGTTGAACCCGTGTCCACATTCGACAAAGTCGCCGACATCATTTCCGACACTTCCGAGATCCCCCGCGAGGAGATCAAGCCGGAGTCCCACACCATCGACGATCTGGGCATCGACTCGCTCGATTTTCTCGACATCGTGTTCGCCATCGACAAGGAATTCGGCATCAAGATCCCGCTGGAAGCCTGGACGCAGGAAGTGAACGACGGGAAAGCCACCACCGAGGAATACTTCGTGATGAAGAATCTCGTTGCCAAGATCGAACAGTTGATCGCTGCCAAGGCCTAAGGTTTTCGGGCCACCGCCATGCTGCTTGAATATTTCCAGATGATCGACGGCGTCTCCTCTATCGAGGATGACGACGAAGGTGCTGTGCGTTTGGTCGCTCGTTCCATGGTTCCGGAAAAAAGCCCTGTGTTCGAGGGCCATTTTCCCGGAATGCCGCTGGTGCCGGGCGTGTTGCTGATCGAAACCATGGCGCAGGCCAGCGGTTTTCTGCTCATGGCATCGCTCAATTTTTCCGCCATGCCGTTTTTGGCCGGTGTGAAGAACGCGAAAATGCGGACCTTCGTCGACCCCGGCACGCCGCTCGACATCGCAGCCGAGTTGGAGCACCGCGGTTCCGGCTTCGCCATGGCGAAAGCGGCCATCACCAGCGACGGCAAAAAGATTTGCGACGCACAACTGACGTTAAAGACGCTGGACTTCCCCGATGACACATTCGCCACGATGATCCGCAGTCGTGCCGCTGAACTGGACGTTCCGGCCCGCTATCTGCCGCAGGAATAGTTGGGAATGATGCGGTGGGGCTTTCCCATCGCGGTTTGGCACCTTACATAACGCCATCCACTCATTTGCCTTCAGGTCGCCCGTTCATGGCCGCAGACAAACAACCCGTTCTCATCACCGGCATTGGCCTTCTATCGTCCCACGGCGAAGGCCCGCAGGCGCATCTCGATGCTATGGCTGGCGGCAAGCCCGCCAATGTCAATATCGAGCGCTTTGCGCCTTACCCCGTCCACGCGCTGGGCGAGGTGGATTGGTCGCAGCAGATTTCGCGCCGCGACATGCGGCAGATGGAAGGCTGGCAACGCATTGGTACCTATGCCGCTGGCCTCGCGCTGGATGATGCCGGTGCCAAGGACAACGAAGAACTGTGCGGACGCATGGACATGATCATCGCTGCCGGTGGTGGCGAGCGCGACGTGGAAGTCGATGCCAGCGTCATGGAAGCGGGCCGCACTGCCAACGACCGCGAAGCGCTGTTGAACGAACGCCTATCGAACGATCTGCGCCCGACGCTTTTTCTAGCCCAACTTTCCAACTTGCTCGCTGGCAACATCTCCATCGTCCATAAGGTCACCGGTTCATCCCGCACCTTCATGGGTGAAGAAGGCGCAGGCATTTCTGCCATCCGCACGGCGTTTGCCCGTGTCGAATCCGGCCAGAGTGACATCGTTCTGGTGGGCGGGGCCTTCAACGGCGAACGCGAAGACATGCTGCTGCTGTTCGAACTCGGCCACTATCTGACAAAAGATGAACTGCAGCCCGTGTGGAGCCGCGAAGGCCACAAGGCCGGTTTCGCGCAGGGATCAATCGGAGCATTTCTGGTGCTCGAAAGCGCCGACCACGCCAAAAAGCGTGGCGCAAAAGCATATGCGCGGCTGAACGAAGTAATCGGTGAACATGGCCGCCGCACCGCAGGTGCAGGTCGCGCGCGTTTGAACGATGCGTGGAACCGGATGCCGGACAAAGATTTCGACGGCGTGATGAGCGGTGCCACAGGTGCCGCCCCCGCGACCGCTATGGAAGCCTCATGGTTGCGCGATGGTGTGCCCGATCTGCCGGTACGGGCCTTCGGCTCGCTCTTCGGCCACGGTGTCGAAGCGCAATTCCCGTTGGGCATCGCGCTGGCGGCCTTGTCGGTCAACAAAGGCGAAATGCCTCCGCCGTTTGAAGGCGCAGAACGACCAGCGGCCAAACCGGCAACTGCCGTGTTGGTCACCGGCGTCGGCCATCACAGGTCCGAAGGGCTGGGCGTGGTCACAAAATTGAAAGATGAAGGACAGGCCCGATGAGCAAATTTACCGACCATTTAGGGCGTCCCATCGTTGCCATCACCGGCGTCGGCGTCGTCTCCTCGCTTGGCAAAGGCAAAGATGAAAACTGGGCGAAACTGACGGCTGGTGAATCCGGTATTCACCGCATTGACCGCTTTTCCACCGACGGGCTGAAGACCAGCGTCGCCGGAACTGTCGACTTCATGGAGTTGGACACCCACAGCGCACCTGCCCTGTCGCTGGCACTCGCCCGCACAGCAACGCGGGAAGCCGTGGATCAGGCTTCGATCGACGGTGAAAAATTTCCCGGTCCGCTTTTTCTCGCAGCCCCGCCGGTGGAGATGGAGTGGCAGCACCGCTTCGCGCTCGACCAGGAGGTCGATGAAGGCGAAGGCTATGGCCGCCTGCTCGCCGCCGCCCGCAAAGGCGATCATTCCGACCTCTATGAAATGCTGCAGTTCAACTGGATTGCAGACACGCTGGAAGAAGAATTCGGCACGGACGGCCTGCCCGTTTCGCTGTCCACCGCCTGCGCCTCCGGTACTACCGCGGTGCAGATGGGTGTAGAAGCAATCCGTCGCGGCGAAACAAATGCCGCGCTTTGCGTCGGCACTGACGGTTCGGTGACAACCGAGTCGCTCATCCGCTTTTCGCTGCTTTCCGCGCTGACCACACAAAACGAAGACCCGACCAAAGCTGCCAAGCCGTTCTCCAAAGACCGTGATGGTTTCGTCATGGCGGAAGGCGCCGGTGCGCTGGTGCTGGAATCGCTTGAAAGCGCCACGGCGCGTGGCGCAGAAGTTCTCGCAATCGTGCGCGGTTGCGGCGAGAAGGCCGACCATTTCCACCGCACACGTTCGTCGCCCGATGGCTCCCCCGTCATTGCAGCTGTCAGTCTTGCGTTGGAAGATGCAGGCGTTGCGGTGGACGAGATCGACTACATCAACGCCCACGGCACATCGACGCCGGAAAACGATCGCATGGAGTACAACTCGCTGAAAGCCGTGTTCGGCGATGCGATCCACACCACGCCGATTTCTTCCAACAAGTCGATGATCGGCCACACTTTAACGGCGGCCGGTGCCATCGAAGCGGTGTTCTCCGTACTCACACTGCAAAACGGCCTGATGCCGCCGACGATCAACTACGGCAATCCAGACCCGGACATTCCGCTGGACGTTGTGCCGGACAAGGCGAGGGAAGCGACCGTGCGAAATGTGTTGTCGAACTCCTTCGGTTTCGGCGGGCAAAATGCCTGTCTGGTGTTGAGCCAGCCGAACGGGTAAACCGGCCGCTTACGCGGAGTAATTGCCGCTCAATTTTCACTATTTTTCGAGGCCATCATGCGCGCGCTTCAACTCGTCTCCGACCGCGAAACCAAGGCGGTCGATCTGCCAGAACCGGATGCACCAGCCGCTGGCGAAGTGCAGTTGCGCGTTCGAGTTGTGGCGCTGAACCATCTCGACGTTTGGGGCTGGCGCGGCATGGCGTTCACCCAACGCGAAATGCCACTGACCATCGGCGCAGAAGCCTCCGCCGAAGTGGTGGCGCTTGGCGAAGGCGTGAGCGGGTTGAAGCCGGGCGATCTTGTTTCGATCTTCGGCGCGCGCACCTGCGGAAAATGCGCGGACTGCCGCGCCGGACGCGACAATCTTTGCGATCACGTCGAAGGCGTTCACGGCTTTCACCTCGGCGGCTTCGCCCGCGAATTGGTCAACATTCCGGCCCGCCAATGCGTGCTCGTGCCCCCGGGTTGCGATGATGTAGGAGCAGCACTTGCGCCGATTACCATCGGCACCTGCGAACACATGCTGTTCGACAACGCCAAGCTGCTACCGGGCGAAACCATTCTCATTCAGGCGGGTGGTTCAGGCATCGGCACAGCGGCAATTCAGTTGGCAAAAGCCATCGGCTGCACCGTCATCACCACCGTCGGCAGCGACGACAAGATCGAACCCGCGCTCGCGCTGGGCGCTGACCATGTCATCAATTACCGCAAAGACCGCTTCGAAGGTAAGACGCGCAAGCTGACCAAAAAGAAGGGTGTTGATGTCGTTTTCGAGCATGTTGGCAAGGAAACTTGGGCGGGCTCCATGTTGGTGATGAAGCGCGGCGGACGTTTGGTCACTTGTGGTTCCACATCGGGCGTGTCTGCTGAAACCAACCTGATGATGTTGTTCCAGCGCCAGCTGCGCCTTATCGGCTCCTTCGGTTGCCGCATGGAAAACATGGTCACGTCGATGGATAAAATCGCGGCAGGCCACGTGAAGCCGGTGATTGATACCGAGATCGAATTCGGCGATCTGGCCACCGCGCTTGAGCGCATGGAAAGCCGCAAGGTGTTCGGCAAAATCATCATGCGGATGTCGTAAGGCCAGCATGGCCCGCCTGATCCGTAACCCTCATGTCGAACGTGCTGCGCTCAAGCTGAAGAACACGAGCGACTGGATCGTCGCAAAACTTATTGGCGCATTGCTGAAGGTAGTGCGCCTGCTGCCGCCGGAACGCTCCACCGCCATGGCGGAGCGTATTGGTCGTCGCTTAGCGCCCATTCTGCCTCGCAGCAAATTGGCTCGCAAAAATCTGCGTCTCGCCTTCCCTGAAAAATCCGACGACGAGATCGAGACACTGCTGCGCGGTGTGTGGGGCAATGTTGCGCGCGGTATCGCGGAATATGTGTTTCTCGACCAGCTGTTCGATTTCGATGTCGAAAATCCCACGGCGGGTCGTATCGAAGTCTGCGGCATCGAACAATTCGTGAAACTGCGCGACAGCGGCAAGCCGGTCATCATCTTCACCGGCCATACCGGTAATTTCGAAATTCTGCCCATCGCTGCGGCAGCTTACGATCTCAATGTCACCGCAATGTTCCGCCCGCCCAACAACCGCTATCTCGCCGAAAAGCTGATGAAGGCTCGCAGTACAGCGAGCGGCCATCTTGTGCCGTCACGGGTTGGTGCCGCGTGGTCGCTGGCGCGTATTTTGGATAATAACGAGGCCGTGGGGCTTCTCGCCGATCAGGCGTTCACCACCGGCCCGCGCATCACGTTTTTTGGGCGGGAGGCATCCGCCAACCCGGTGGCGGCGAAGCTAGCACGGCAATATGATTGCGACATCCACCCTGCCCGCTGTGTTCGTCTGCCCGAGGGCCGTTTCCGCTTGGAACTGCACGAAGCCATCGACATTCCACGCACCGCCAATGGTGACGTCGATGTGCTGGGAACCACCGAACGGATCAATGCGATCATCGAAGGTTGGGTGCGCGAAGAGCCGGAACAATGGCTGTGGCTACACGACCGATGGAAGATAAAAGCCGACCCCAAAAAGGCTTGGCGCGAAGCCCGCGCCAAGCAACTTAGAGATAAAAACTAGCCAATCTTATTCGGCTGGAACCAACGCTTCGTCACCGCCGTAATACAGGCCAACAGCGTGGCGGGCGACGGCGAAGAACAACCAACGGTCCATGAACACACCAGCGAATAGAGACGCCGTTCCGATCACGCGCAAGAAGCCGAAGCTTGGCGCATAGGTGGCGATGATGAGGCAGATTACCGGCACCACAAGGCCCAGGACCAGCGCGATGCGCCAGAACTTGTCTTCGTGTTTGCGGGCCACCCGGAAGGCCATCTCATTGGTCAGGTAATTACCCATGGCATGGGGGCGTTCCAGCAGGCGCACCTTGCCCAAACCGCCAAGGCCCGTGGCGCTTTCCATCGAACTATCACCATAGCCCACAGTGCGGGCGCGGTTCATCCAGACCATGCGAATACCCCATGTGATAATGAGGAAGACAATCGCCAACCAGTTCCAGATCGCAGCAGAATCGGTGCCCGCTTCACGCCCGAAAAACGTGAGGTAGAGCATCGTGCCGGTGGTGAGCGAAACGGCGAGATAAGACGCCAAAGTCCACATGGTGTGCCAGGCAGGAATGGTGCGGAGTGAGCCGTAAATCATCGCGGTGGAGGCGACGGTGGCAATGGACAGGAACGCTGCAATGTAGCCAAGAACCGAGTTGAACTCGTCCATGAACAAGCTCATCAGCGCCAACAGGCCGAGCGGAATGAAGGTTAGAATCGCCAACACGCCCTCGCGCGACAGCCATGACGAACGCCACTGACTGAAAGCGCGCCATGCCCGTTGTGGATTGCCAAGATGCAAGGTCGAACACAGCAGGCCGATGGCGATGAGTGCGAGCGCTAATATCCACGCAATCTTGGTGGCAAGAAAACCGGGATTACCGTGGCCTGTGCCAAGTACAATAGCGAGGCCGTAGCCAGCGCCGGAAAGCGATGTGAACGCGATAACGGAAAGTGCGGGATGCATCAGTTCGCTCCTTTTGCCGAGCCGCCGGATAGCGCGCGGTCGATCCAACCCAGCAGGCCATCGGCGCTGGATGTGTCGTTCGCGTCTGCAGCGCCTGCGGCTGGCATTGCGCCCTCGCCGAGCGCTGTGCGTTTGCGCGGTGGCAGGTATTTGTTCACGGGCTTGTTGCCCTGTTCCGGCATCAGATCAAAGCCGCCACGGTCTGCAACGAGCTGTGAGACTGCGGAGTTCGGATCACCCAAATCGCCGAAGTGGCGCGCGCCGGCGGGGCATGTTTTTACGCATGCTGGCTGGCGGTCAATCTCTTCCAGTTCCTCGTTGTAGATGCGGTCGACGCAGAGCGTGCACTTTTTCATCACACCGGCGGCAGCGTCCATTTCGCGAGCGCCATAGGCACAGGACCAGGCGCAGAGGCCGCAGCCGATGCACTTGTCTTCATCCACCAATACGATGCCGTCCTCGACGCGCTTGTAGGATGCGCCGGTGGGGCAAACGGTGACGCAGGGGGCGTCTTCGCAGTGCAGGCAGGATTTCGGAAAGTGGACCACGCGGGCTTCACCGGCCATGCCTATCACCTCGCCCACGCCCTGCCCTTTGGGCTTGGCAAGTTTGGGTTCGGGCATAATCTCGAAGGTGTGGATGCGGTTCAGCCATGAGCCTACAGGTTCAGCACCATACGGGTCTTGGTCCGACAGCGGCACGCCGTAGCCGGAGGTGTTCCATTCTTTGCAGCTGACCACGCAGGCGTGACAGCCAACGCATGTGTCGAGATCGATGACGAGACCGAGCTTTTTGTCGGTCGTTGCGGGAAGCATGGTCATGCGTTGCCCTCCCTTTCTTTCGTCCATTGCAGGCCGTAGCGCAGTTCATCCGGGTTGGCGGTGCCGCCCTTCTGATAGCCCAGAACAGGTTCAGTCACTGCATCGCCTTCAGGCGCTTTTTCGATGTTCACCCGCAGATCGTACCACGCGGCTTGGCCGGTGATCGGGTCGGAGTTCGCCCAGCGATGGCCGTCGCCCTTGGGCGGTAGCAGCTCGTTGATGAGGTGGTTGAGCAAGAAGCCTTTGGTGGCCTCCGGCGCATCCTTATCGAGGCTCCATGCGCCACGACGTTTGCCGATGGCATTCCACGTCCACATGGTTTTGTCGTTGACCGCATCCATGCGGGCGATCTGAACTTTGATCTTGCCGTGGTAGGATGTGATCCACGCCCAGTCTCCATCGACCAAGCCCTTCTCGTCACAGATGTTGGACGGCACGTAGAGCGGGTTCTTGGTGTGGATCTGGCGCAGCCATGCGTTCTGGCTGCCCCATGAATGGTACATGGCCGCCGGTCGCTGGGTGAGCGCGTGAAAGGGGAATTCTTCCTTCGTGCGGTCGCCGAGACCTTCTTCTTCGAATGGCGCATACCAACATGGCAGCGGGTCGAAGGTGCGCTCGATGCGCGCGCGCAATCGGTCAGGCGGCTGGCGGTCGCCGTGGCCTTGGGCGGCTAGGCGGAACTTTTGCAGCACTTCGCTGTAGAGGTTGAAAGTCACCGGCTGGGGCGCATCGTAGAAGCCCATGTCCACGGCGAAATCCTGATAGGCGGCGTTGGCGTGTTTGAAGAATAACGCCTCTTCCGGCAGGTGCGTAACGGAGAACGAGCCGTTTTCTTTATAGCGTTCGAGCTGATCTGGGTTCGGTTCGCCGCGACCTGCCTTATCGCCGTTTTCGCCACGAAAACCGGCGAGCGGGCCGATGCCCGGCTTACGCTGGTGGTTGACGATGTAGTCGGCATAATCCTTGAACTTCGGCGAACCATCTTCATTCACCATCCCCGGCAGGCCGAGGCGAGCGCCGAGGTCGAGGACGACGGACTGAAAGCCGCGTACTCCTTCATGTCCGGGACGCTTCGGTTCGACCACCGGCCAGCGGATGGAATCCACCACCGCTTCCGGCTCGGAACACGGGCGGTCCAGCAACGAGATGCAGTCGTGGCGTTCAAGATAGGTCGTGTCCGGCAAGATGAGGTCGGCATAGGCGACCGTCTCGGAATTATAGGCATCGGAATAGATGATGCGCGGAATGACATAGTCGCCGTTCTCGTCTTTGTCCGTCAGCATTTCGATGGTGCCACGGGTGTTCATGGACGAGTTCCACGCCATGTTCGCCATGTACATGAACAGTGTGTCGATCTTGTACGGGTCGCCCGCGTGCGCGTTGGCGATGACCATGTGCATCATGCCATGGGCGGACATTGGGGCGTCCCATGTGTAGGCCTTGTCGATGCGGATGGCGGAGCCATCATCGTCCAGCAACAGGTCTTCCGGACCGTGGGGGTAGCCGAGATGCGGGCCTGCCAGCGGGCCGTCGGGCGCTTCCGTGTTGCTGTAAGCGTGGGGCTTCGGGTGCGCCGTGAACGGCTTCGGGTAACTTGGCTTGCAGCGAAAACCGCCGGGGCAATCCACCGAACCGATGAGCACCTGAAGCACATGCAGCGCACGGCAGGTCTGGAAGCCGTTGGAGTGGGCCGAGATACCGCGCATGGCGTGCATCGAGACGGGACGACCGATGAAACGCTCGTGGCGCTCGCCCTTCATGTCCGTCCACGGCTGTTCGATCACGATCTCTTCTTCGAAGGCGACCTTGGCGATTTCAGCGGCGAGGCCGCGAATTGTGTCGGCATCAATGCCGGTGGAATCAGCTACCGCTTCCGGCGCGTGTTCGGGCTTGGAGTATTCCGCCGCCATCAACGTGAACACCGGACGCGCGGTGCGGCCCTTCATGGGGCCAGCGGTGATTTTCACCGTCTGGGTGAGCGACGGAGCAACGCCCTTTTTGTGACGCGAAACCGCTTTTCCGGTGGCGCTATCGACCACCAGTTCCGCACCATCTTTGTCGCGGGCGATGAGGCCATCGTCTGCCGTACCGGGCGCGTCCACCACGAGGTGCGGCGCGTTGGAATAGCGGATGAGGTAGTCGAGATCGATTTTACGGTTGCGGAACAGTTCGTAGATTACCGACAGAATGAGTTGGCCGTCTGTGCCGGGGCGGATGCCCAGCCAGTTGTCGGCCACCGCGCTGTAGCCGGTGCGAACCGGATTGACGGAAACGAAACGTCCGCCGTTGCCCTTCAGCTTGCCGATGCCCATTTTCAAAGGGTTGGAATCGTGGTCTTCCGCGACGCCGAACATGATGAAAAGCTTGGTGCGATCCCAGTCAGGCGTTCCAAATTCCCAGAACGCGCCGCCGATTGTGTAGATGCCGGCAGCGGCCATGTTCACGGAACAGAAGCCGCCATGCGCCGCATAGTTGGGCGTGCCGAACTGTTGCGCCCACCATGAGGTGAGCGATTGCGACTGGTCGCGGCCTGTGAAGAACGCCAGCTTGCGCGGCGTTTTCTTCAGCGGCTCCATCCAGTCGACGGCGGTTTGCAGCGCCTCTTCCCAGCTGATTTCCTCAAACTCGCCGGAGCCACGCGGGCCGACACGCTTCATCGGTGCCTTCAAGCGGGCCGGTGAATAGTGCTGCATTATACCGGCGGAACCCTTGGCGCAAAGCACGCCCTGGTTAACCGGATGATCGCGGTTGCCCTCGATATATCGCACCTTCATCTCGCCGGTTTCGTCCGGTTTGAGATACACATTGATGCCGCAACGGCAGGCGCACATATAGCACGTGGTCTGCCGCTTTTCGCCGATTGGCTCGGAGAGTTTCAGTTTCGGCTGGTCGTGAACGGTCATCCCGGTTCTCCAGTTATGCGAGTGCAAGACGCGCCAGGCCGGAAGCGGCCAGCAGCATCAACAATAGAAGGCAGAAGGGTTTGTAATAGCGTTCGAGGCGCGGCCTGAACAAAGCCTGACCCAACAATACACCGGCGATAACCACCGGCGCATAGGACAAACCGCGCAAAATGCCCGTCCAGTCCATGATGCCGAAGCCGACCTGATAGCCCAGACCAACCACCGATGAGATCGCGAGATAAAGCACCAGCGTGGCGCGCATGATGATGGGGGTTTGGTCCTGCGACAGCACGTAAAGCGCCACCACCATTCCGCCCACCATGGCGAGGCCGGTTGCAAGACCGGCTGCAACGCCGCTCAAGACAACGCCAACAGTGGTTGCCAGAAATGCGAACCGCACTTTCGCCAGTTGGGCGATGGCCAACACGATAATCATGCACAGTGCGATGATGCGCGACTGGTCCACCGGCAGTGTTGTGGTGAGGTATAGACCGATGGGTTGGCCCATCATGCCACCCAGCACCAGCAGAATTGCGATGCGCCGATCCGCCTCGCGCCATCCGCCGCGCACCATCAACAGCGTTGCCGCCGTTTCCAGCCACCACAGAATAGGAATGAGTTGGAGCGGCGACAGGACCAAAGCCGCGCTGGCCATCACAAGTGCGGACAAGGCGAAGCCCGAAAAGCCGCGCACCATTCCCGCGGCGAAAACCACCACGGCAAGATAGGCTGCTTCCCAGGCTGTTAGTCCAACGCTTGCCAACCATGCGGTCAAACGGCTCCCCTCGCAGTCAGTTCAGTCGTTCGGCCACGTTCGATTGAACGTGACGCGCATTCAACCCGGCGGCAATCCCCCGCCGCCGGGCTTCGTTAGATTAATCTGTTAGGCAGAAACCTGAGGTTTCATATCGCCGGGATTGATGCCCGCGACAGAGACAGGCTTTTTCATCGCATCGCGGCGGAAGGGTTCGCCGAGTTCCTGATTGAGCAGGATTTCGATGAAGGTGGTTTCACCCTTCTTCATCTGGGCATCGACGGCTTTGTCGAGTTCCGTTGTCAGCTCTTCCATGGAAGTGACCTGCACACCGTTCACGCCGCAGGCGCGGGCGATGGCTGCGTATTCCACATCAAGGTCGAGTTCCGTACCGACGAAATTGTCTTCGAACCACAATGTCGTGTTCCGCTTTTCAGCGCCCCACTGGTAGTTGCGGAAGATCACCATGGTGATCGCTGGCCAGTCGTCGCGGCCACAAGCGGTCATCTCGTTCATGGAGATGCCGAAAGCGCCGTCGCCTGCGAAACCAACGACCGGTACATCGGGCTGGCCCATTTTCGCGCCGAGGATGGCTGGGAAACCGTATCCGCAAGGACCGAAGAGGCCCGGCGACAGGTATTTGCGGCCCTGCTCGAAGGTCGGGTAGGCGTTGCCAATAGCGCAGTTATTGCCGATATCGGAGGAAATGATCGCATCCTTGGGCAGTGCCTGTTGGATTGCGCGCCACGCCATGCGGGGTGACATTTTTTCCGGCTCGCGGTTGCGCGAACGTTCGTTCCAGTCTGTGCCTGGATCGTCGTCTTCGTGGTCCATGGAGGACAAAGTCTGGAGCCAAGAGGATTTCGTCTGGTGGATCAGAGCTTCACGATCCTTGTTCGGCGACGATGTCACCTGCGCGAGGATCTGCTCTGCGACTTTCTTGGCGTCACCCTGAATGCCAACGGCGACAGGTTTGGTGAGGCCGATGCGATCTGCATTGATGTCGACCTGAATGAGTTTCGCGTCTTTAGGCCAATAATCGATGCCATAACCGGGCAGCGTGGAGAACGGGTTGAGGCGTGTGCCGAGAGCCAGAACAACGTCGGCTTTCGAGATCAGCTCCATCGCCGCTTTCGAGCCGTTATAGCCGAGCGGGCCGACGGAAAGCGGATGGGAACCGGGGAAAGCATCGTTGTGCTGGTAGTTGCAGCAAACTGGCGCGGACAGTTGTTCGGCCAGCTTGGCGGATGCCTCGATGGCACCACCGATGACGACGCCTGCGCCGTTCAGGATGACCGGGAATTCGGCTTCAGACAGCAGTTTGGCAGCTTCGGCAATCGCGTCTTCACCACCGCGGGGCAGTTCGAATTTCACGATCTGTGGCAGCTCGATGTCGACAACCTGCGTCCAGTAATCGCGCGGGATGTTGATCTGGGCCGGGCCGCAACCGCGCCATGCCTGCGCGATCACACGGTTCAGAACTTCGGCCATACGCGATGGATCGCGGACCTCTTCCTGGTAGCAGACCATGTCTTCGAACAATTTCATCTGCTCGATTTCCTGGAAACCGCCCTGCCCGATTGTCTTGTTGGCCGCCTGTGGCGTGACCAGCAACAATGGCGTGTGGTTCCAGTAAGCGGTCTTAACAGGAGTGACGAAATTGGTGATGCCGGGGCCGTTCTGGGCGACCATCATGGACATCTTGCCGGTGGCGCGGGTGAAACCGTCAGCCATCATGCCTGCGTTGCACTCATGGGCGCAGTCCCAGAACTTGATTCCAGCTTCTGGGAACAGATCGGAGATCGGCATCATGGCGGAACCGATAATGCCGAATGCATTGTCAATACCGTGCATTTGCAGGACTTTTACAAAGGCTTCTTCGGTGGTCATCTTGGTCATGGAAAGCTCCCCCAATACCGGAAAATACGCGAAAAACGAGACAAGAAGTCTCATTATTTGAATTGCATGTGCAGTTTACCGGTTTGAGGACGCAGTGTCTTGGTGCCAATGGTTACGTCACCATGGTGCCAATTTGATGTGGTATCTGTCACAGACAAATGAGTCCATGCAATTGGCAACTATCGGGCTCGTCCACACGTATACTGTTATGAACAGCGGCAACGTCGACTTCATGCAAAGCTGCGGCCGAAGGGAATTTATGATGCGAACTTTAATGATGGCCGCCATTGCTGGCGGAACGATATTGGCGACCGGTGTAGCCGCGACAGGCAAAGCCGAAGCACGGCAAAGCACGAAATCCTTCACCTGTGATGGGGTGCGCAGCTTGATCAACCGTCGCGGTGGCGTCGTGCTAAACACCAAAAACAGCAATGTTTATCAACGCTTGGTGCGCAATTACAAGTTTTGCCCGTCACCGCTATATGCGCGTAGAACAACGGTGCCGACAAAAACCGGTCCTTGCCGCGTGCGCTATTGTTCCCAGACTCCACCGCTAGGTGGCGGCTTTCAGGGCAATTTCAATTAGACAGCTCTAGCTGGGCGCGGCGGCATTCTTTTTGCGGGATGCGCGAATGACCGCCTGCCGCTTCAAGAAACGTTTGTAGGCTGCCACCTCTTCCGGCGTGTATTTGGGCTTGGTTTTTGCCTTAGCCGTTTTCGGCTTGATGGTTTTAGCCTTGGTCGCTTTTGGCTTTGCAGCCTTCCGTCGTGTCTTTGGCGCAGCAATAGCGCTTGCAGCGGATGCTGTGCGGAAACTCGGCTTTGCAACCTCGGCTTCCACCACAGCGGATCTATCTTCAGTGCGCGGAGACGCCGACGGTTGGCCGGGAATCGGGGGTAAATATGTGTGGGAGTGCGCGGCAATATGATAGCCTAAGCGCGCCACCACAACTGCAGGCTCTACAACAGGCTTCTCGAATGTCGACCTTAGAACGGGAATGCCACCTGACGAGACGACGCGTGTTGGCTTTGTCACATTAATGACAGCGCGCGCTGCAGCCGGTTGGCCTTCATTGGCCGCTGCCACCAGTAGCGTTTCGGCAGGCTCGGGCTTGCGGGCTGTCAGCTTCGCAAACGGCCATTTTGCGCGCAGTTCCGCAGGCGTCATGGCAGCGACATTTACGTCGATCCAGTTACCCGTGCCTTTGATACGCATGGGGCATGTTGTGTCGTTGCAATTCACCATCGAGGAGAACTGCCAAATCGTGTAGCTATCCCAATTCCCCATGGGAAAGACGCCGCGAATATCGGACTTATAGCGGGCATACCAAAGGTTCAGGCGCGACAGGACCGGAAGCTCGTGCTTACGGGCAGCGATAGCGCGGGCGGTGTAATGGTTGGTGTAGAGAACCGGATAGCGCCCTGTGCGCATCTTGATGTGTTCGGCAAAAATCTCGCCATCTTCCAGCGACATCCATTTGCGCGGATCATCATGCTCGATGTCCAGCGCGAGCAAGTCGTCCGGCCCGGGCTTGGTGTAGCTGAGGAAATGTTCCGCCTGCTTGATGGGGTTTCCGGGGCGCGCCAGATGATAGGCGCCCCATTTCAAACCCTGCGTAATCGCAAGTGCGCGGCGGGTTTGATAAAGTTCCTTGGTGGCAGAATAACGCTTCCAGTTCACACGGCAGGTCTTGTCGCTCTTGCAACGATATTCAGGTGCCAGCCCGTCAGAGGCCTTGTTGATGAAAGCCGCTAGGTTTTTGTTCTTTGGCAGTTCCAGCCATTTGATCGGCGTATGCTCATAGGCATCCAGCACGATAGCAGAATTGTCTGTACGCCATGTGTTGTTGAACTCGTCAGCATGTACTGCAGGAGCTGCAACAACAATTGCGAGAAACGAGGCCGTTAGCGCTCTTCTGAACGATGTAAAATAGTCGATCATGATGCGTTCCATCCGCCAAACGAGTTATGTCCGGTGCGATCACAAACCGCCCGTACTAACTCTCCAGCATCGTTTTTTATGGTTAGCGAAACCTTAACCCGTCTATTATGGCCGCGATTAGACGGCCAAAAACAGGGCATTATGGGCCGTATAAAGACACCATCACTGGACAGAATTGTGGTGTCGCGGCAAGCGGCGGTCAATTCACCGAGTGTTGCGCGATGACATGCGCGAGGCGCTCGATGCCCGTCTCAATCACATCATCTTCGATGGACGAGAAGCCCAGCCGGAAGCTGTATTCACCGCAGGGGCCGGTGAAATAGACCTTGCCGGGTTCGATGAGAATACCTTCGGCCAGCGCAGCTTTTGCAATCTGGTCAGCCGGTGCGGTCGATCCTTCAGGCAATTCCACCCAATAGGATGAGCCGCCCTGCCCACGGCTGACCGTGGCTTGTGGCAAATGTTTTGCAAGCGCTTCACCCATGGTCTTCCAACGCTGGTGGTAGGTGCGGTGGAGCCGACGCACAAACACGTCATAATGGCCGAGCGACAGAAAGAAGGCCGTGCTGCGCTGGTTGTTCATCGGCGGGTGGCGCACCATCAGACGGCGCAGAGCGCGCATTTCTGCGATCAGTGGCGCATCGGCCACCACGAAACCTAGGCGCAAACCGGGGAACAGTGTCTTGGAGAAGGAACCCACGTATATCACACGGCCATCGCGGTCGCTGGATTTCAAAGCCGGAAGCGGTTCGCCGACATAGTTCGTCTCTAGTTCATAATCGTCTTCGATGATGAGGAAATCTTCCTCACGAGACCGCTCCAACAGGGCGCGGCGGCGCTGGGGCGACATGGTGACGTTGGTGGGCAGCTGGTGGCTCGGCGTGGTGTAGAGAATGTCGATGTCGCGCAGATTTTCGCCAACGATCAGGCCGTCACGATCTACCGGCTGCGGCGTTATGCGGTCGGTGCGGAGAGCGAAAATGTTGCGGGCGTCGGGATAGCCCGGATTTTCCAGCGCAACGCGGGTGTGGCTGTCCACCAAGAGGCTGGCGGCTGTGTAGAGCGATTGCTGCGCGCCCAGCGTTACGAGGATCTGGTCTTCGCCCACGAGAATACCGCGACGGGGCAGAATGCGGGTGCGAATTTGCTCCACCAGCATTTGATCATCATCGTTTTGGGTGTCCTGCGTCCACGCATCCAGCCACTGCTTGGACATGGATTTATAGACGCAATCACGCCAGTCCGTGATCGGGAAAAGCTTCTGGTCCGGTTGGCCGTAGATGAAAGGAAACGGCAGTTTGCGCCAATCCTTAGGCTTAGAAATATTGGCCTGACCTCCGGGGAACTTTTTCATCCGCGCCGCCCAATCAATCGTTTCCGTGGGCGCTTCCAACGCTTCATCGATGGAGCGTGCCGAGCGATGAACGCCCATTTCCAGCACGGTTTCGTTGACGTAGTAACCGGAACGTTGTGATGTGCGAAGGTAACCGTCTTCCACAAGCCCCTGATAAACCAAGACACTCGTGTTGCGCGAAATGCGCAATTGTCGCGACAGATGACGAGTGGAAGGCAGTTTATCTGTGGGCTTCAGATGGCCAGCAAGGATGGCGGAAACCAGCACTTCGCGCAGTTGCGATTGCAGCGACTTAGGCGAGTCGCGGTCGAGTTCTATCAGCAAATCGCGCATGTTGGCTCCAGATCAAGACCACTGCTGTGGTCCAGATCGTGATGGCGCGCGACGGGCCTGCCTGTCAACTCACGTGAGTGGGAGCGCAAGAACTGCGCTCCCCTGTTAGTCTTTGATTAGGCGGCAGCTTTCGCCAGTGCACGATCAATAGAGTCCATGATTTCGTCGATATCGGACTTTGTGGCAATGAGCGCGGGGCTGAGGCAAAGCGTGTTGTTGTAGCCAGCCAGCGAGCGGTTGGTGGCACCAATGACCACCGCATCCGTCTTGAAACACTCGGCAACGATAGACTGCGTGACGCTTTCGTGCACCGGCTCTTTGGTCTCGCGGTCGGTCACCAGTTCAGCACCAACGAACAAGCCCTTGCCGCGCACCTGACCAATCATCGAATGTTTGGCCTGTAGTTCTTCGAGCTTCTCAAGGCAGTATTCGCCCATCTTGGTGGTGTTCTCGAGCAAGTTCTCGTTTTCCAGAATATCCATGTTCGCCATCGCCGCTGCCGGGCCAGCCGTGCAGCCGCCGAAGGTGGAGATGTCGCGGAAATAGGACATGGGATCATCGGCGTCCGCCTTGAACATGTTGAACACGCGCTCGGTGGTGACCGTGCAGGAAATGGCTGCGTAGCCGGAGGCCACGCCCTTCGCCATAGTCACCATGTCGGGCTCGATGCCGTAATGCTGGTAGCCGAACCACGTGCCGGTACGGCCCATGCCGCAAACCACTTCGTCGATGATGAGCAGCACATCATACTGCTTGCAGATTTCCTGCACGCGCGGCCAATAGCCTTCCGGCGGGGTGATGACGCCACCGCCTGCTGTGATTGGCTCCAGAATGATGGCGCCAACGGTATCGGCACCTTCAGCGAGAATCGTTTTCTCGATCTCGTTGGCAGCGCGGATGCCGTAGTCGTCCACTTCGCCCCACTGGCTGCGGTATTCGAGGCAATGCGGCACTTCCACGAAGCCCGGCGTGAACGGGCCGTATTGCGCCTTGCGCTCGTCCTGACCGCCGGAGGAAAGCGCCGTGATTGTCGTGCCGTGATAATCGCGGGCACGATATAGGATTTTGTGTTTCTTGCCGCCATGCAGATTGTGGCTGATCTGGCGCACGATCTTGTAGGTCTTCTCATTCGCTTCCGAACCGGAGTTTGAATAATAGACACGGCTCAGGCCGGGCATCTTGTCGATCAGGCGTTCAGCAAACAGCGCGCCGGGAATTGTGCCCATGGAACCGGCGAAATAGTTCATCTTCACCAGCTGGTCGCGCACGGCATCAGCAATGCTTTCACGGCCATAGCCGACGTTTACGGTCCAAACGCCACCGGAGACGGCGTCGAGATGCTCACGGCCCGCCTGGTTCCAGACGCGCATGCCCTTGCCCTCAACGATGATGAGCGGGTCGCTGGCCTCGAACTTTTTATGCTGCGTGAGGTGGTGCCAAACGTGGGCCTTATCAGCCTCGATGACTTGGGAAAGATCGTTCTGTCCGACGTGAATGTTCATGGTTCGCATCCCTCAACTGTGCGGCGCAATCCGGTCCCCCCGTTTGCGCGATAAGCAATATCATCACAGCTTGACGGCGAATGCGAGATGGTGAGCGGAGCCAGTGGGAAATCTTGAATAGGTCCAGATGACAAGCTGGCAGGACCACAAAAAAGGCCCACCTCCTTTCGGAAGCGGGCCTTTTTCAAATCAACCGCGGGGTTGAGATTTAGTAGCTCACCTTCACGGTGCCGCCGGAGCGACGCACCAACGAGAAGAGCGTTGCGGCATTGGATGGGTGCAGACGCACGCAACCGTGGGATGCCACACGCCCCAGACGTTTGATGGAATTCGTACCGTGGATAGCGAAACCGCGATGGTAGAACATGGCGTAAGGCATTGGCGCGCCATCATACTTCTTGGAGTAATACTCCTTGTGCATGCGGTGGATCTTCCACGTACCGGTTGGCGTGCTGTAGCCCTTACGGCCGGTAGACACTTTCCACGTGTACAGGTGGCGACCACCTTTGGTCACGCGCATGGTCTGCGAGGAAATGTCGACCTTGGCGACCACGCGGCCACCGACGTTGGAACGACGCTTAACGGCGCGCTTCTTCTTGGTATAAGAGGCCTTGCGATATTTCTTGCCGTTCTTTTTAGCGGCCTGCTTTTTGTACCAGACGCGTGTCCAATAGGCCTTGTCTTTCTTCACGTAAGTGCTGGTCGATTGGCCGACCTTCACCGTTTTGGAATGGTGTGCCATGGCAGGCATGGCGATGAAGCTCGCCAGCAATGCCACTACGGTAAATAATCTTTTCATTTTGGTGTCACCTCCAGCTGACGATACTCGTACTGCCCTAATTGGCTAATGGCGCCGAACGCTGGGCCCCGCCCCTCATTCTGCTGACCAAGGTCTAACAGTTGATTGCCACCACAAGAGTAAAGACCTGCGGCTATTTCCGCTCCGATTACAGTCTAAGTTAAATCCGTCTAAAGAACTGTGCGGATTCACACTAACCTGTAACGAAGTTTGTCCGTCGCGCCGCCACGACATTTAAAGCGTGGGCCTTGAGTGGCTGGACGGTCAAGGCGATAAGGTCACGGTTTCGTGTCTGCTTGACAGATCGGTGCAATAGACAATCGTAGCGTTGTATTTGCGCCACGCGAAACGGGATGGATTCGATGCAAGACAGGTTCGACGCCTTGCGCCGCGATATTGAAGACCGCCGTGCCGAACTGATCGCACTGACGCAGGCCTTGATCCGGTTTCCCACCATCAACCCGCCGGGCGAGGCTTACACGCCATGCGCGGAATTTATCGGCAAGCGGCTGGCGAAGCTCGGCGCTAAGGTGGAGTACATTCGCGCCCACGACACGCCGGGCGACAGCGACGCCTTTCCCCGCACCAACATTGTTGCGCGGTTCGAAGGCAGCGCGCCGGGACCGGTGGTGCATTTCAACGGGCATATCGATGTCGTGGAAGCGGGCGACGGCTGGACCGTCGATCCGTTCGGCGGCGAGGTTCGCGATGGCCGCGTCTATGGCCGTGGTGCCTGCGATATGAAGGGCGGCATCGCAGCGTCCATTATCGCTGCGGAAAGCTACATGCGCGTGGTGCCTGACTTTCGCGGTGCAATCGAAATTTCTGGCACGGTGGATGAAGAGTCCGGCGGCTTCGGCGGCGTCGCGCATCTGGCGTCGCTCGGCTATTTCTCCAAGCCCCGCGTCGATCATGTCATTATTCCCGAACCGTTGAACAAGGATCGAGTGTGCCTTGGCCACCGTGGCGTGTGGTGGGCGGAAGTCGAGACATTTGGCACGCAGGCCCACGGGTCCATGCCATTTCTTGGTGATTGCGCCGTGCGGCACATGGGCAGCGTGCTGGATAAGTTCGAGACCGACATGTTTCCCAGCCTCGCCCAAAAACGCACAACCATGCCCGTGGTGCCGGAGGGTGCGCGACAATCGACGCTCAACATCAACTCCATCCATGGTGGCGAATCGGAAGCGGGCGCAGACGGCAAACCGGATGATTACGACGGTCTGCCCAGCCCCAATGTGCCGGACCATTGCCGCATGATTATCGATCGTCGCTTTTTGATAGAAGAAGACCTCGCCACCGTAAAACGGGAGGTGAGCGATATTCTCGACGGCCTAAAGCACGACCGTGAGGGCTTCGAATACGCGATAAAGGACATCATGGAAGTGATGCCGACAATGACCGAACGCGATGCGCCGGTGGTGAAAGCCGTGAGCGATGGCATCGAAGCTGTTTTGGGCAAGCCCGCAGAATATGTCGTATCTCCCGGCACATATGACCAGAAGCATGTCGCCCGCATCGGCCATCTGCATGACTGCATCGCCTACGGCCCCGGCATTTTGGACCTTGCCCATATGGCGGACGAGTATGTTATCATCGACGATATGGTGGAAAGCGCACAAGTGATGGCCCACGCCATCGATGCGCTGCTGCAGGGGCCAATCTCCTAGCCGAACGGCCTGACCATTCATTCACCTTCACATTAAACTGCACGGTCCGTGTGTTGACCAATGCGCCTGCAGCCGCGAACCATGCGATGGAATTGCCGTTCGCGGCTTCGACCAACGAACGTTTCTCCAGGGGGAATAGATGTTCAAGCTCATAAAACTTGCGACTGCCGGTGCTTTGCTGGCCGCCTTCGTAATCGCGCCTGCACTGGTTAAGCCAGCAGACGCCAAGGTCGTCATCAACGAACGGACGAAATATTACTCTGTTACCGGCCGCAACGGTAAGGCGCTGTTCCGCTCTATCAAGCGGCGCGGGCCAAAGCACCGTATGACGGGCCACGCCATCGCAACCACAACAACCTCCATCAAAGTGCGCGACATGAAATTCGGCATTCGTGGACGGAACTGCGTGGTGGAGAACGTGAATGTCTTCGTCGACATCACTTACAAATATCCCCGTTGGCGCGACCGCAGACGGGCCAACGCCGACGTTCGCAAGGCTTGGGACGCATTCGAAGTCCGCGTGAAAAAACACGAAGAAACCCATGGCCGCATCAGCCGCGAATATGCCCGCGGGCTGGAGAAGAAGCTGAAGACGCTGTTCGGCAGAAAATCACGCGGATGCAAGGACTTCGGAAAATTTTCTGAGCGCCGATTGAAGCAAGCCTATGTCGCTTTTCAAAAACGGCAGTATAACTTCGACAGACGCGAAGGCAGTGCCCGCTCGCGCATTCGAAGATTGCAGGCTGCGCTCCAAGAGGCGCGCTAAGTCCTGCCACAGAGGGAGGACTACTCTATGATCCGCACCATCTCAAAACCATCCGCCTTTGCGTCTTTCGCATTGGCGCTGGCGGCATCTGCCGTGGCATTCGTTCCCGGCGCATATGCCGCCAAAACATCTCTCAATATGGGCATGGTTTTGCAGCCCCCTCACCTCGACCCAACCGCCGGTGCGCCTGCAGCCATCGACGAAGTGGTTTACTCCAACGTCTTTGAAGGCCTTACCCGTATCGACCGCAATGGCGCGGTGCAGCCAGGCCTCGCTGAAAGCTGGACGGTTTCCGAAGACGGCAAGACCTACACCTTCAAGTTGCGCTCCGGCGTGAAATTCCACGATGGCTCGGATTTTACTGCAGAAGACGCGAAATTCAGCCTCGACCGTGCCCGCGCTGAAGGCACGGAAAACGCGCAGAAGGCATTGTTTGAAGGTATTGCGACGGTAGAAGCCGCCGATCCAGCCACGCTGATGGTGACGCTTTCCAGCCCCGCAGGCAACTTCCTGTTCAACCTCGGCTGGGGCGATGCCGTTATGGTTGCGCCGGAATCGGCTGAGACGAACAAAACCAAACCTGTCGGCACCGGTCCATTTGTGTTTTCCAATTGGGTGAAAGGTTCTTCACTCACGTTGAAAAAGAACGCTGACTATTGGGGTGATGCCGTCGCGCTGGAAACCGCGACCTTCAAGTTCATTCCCGATCCTGCAGCAGCGCTTTCCGCCATGCTGGCTGGTGATGTGGACGCCTTCGCCAACTTCCCCGCACCGGAAACCATTCCTCAGCTTCAAGCCGACCCGCGCTTTACCGTTGTGGTGGGTTCGACCGAGGGCGAGACGATCCTGTCCACCAACAACGCCAAGCCGCCGTTCGACAACATCAAAGTGCGCCAGGCTATCGCCCACGCCATCGACCGGCAGGCGATTATCGACGGTGCGATGTTCGGCCTTGGCACGCCTATCGGAACCCATTTTGCACCGCACCACCCGGCCTATGTGGATCTGGTCGGCCAATATGCCTACGATCCTGAAAAGGCCAAGGCACTGCTGGCGGAAGCGGGTTTTGCGGACGGCATCAAGGCGACCATCAAACTGCCGCCACCATCCTACGCTCGTCGTGGTGGCGAAATCATCGCCGACCAGCTTCGCAAAGTTGGCATCGAGTTGGAAATCATTCCGGTGGAATGGGCCGTTTGGGTGCCGGAAGTGTTCAAGGCCAAGGACTACGATCTCACCATCGTGTCCCACACCGAGCCAATGGATATCGGCATCTATGGCCGCCCCGATTACTACTTCAACTACAAGAGCGATGCGCTGGACGCGACGCTCGCGAAGCTGAACGAAACGGTTGACGAAAAAGGCCGTTACGCCCTGATGGCCGAAGCACAGAAGACGATCTCCGGTGATGCCGTGAACGGCTTTCTGTTCCAACTGGCCAAGGCCGGCGTGTGGGATGCCAAGGTGAAAGGCCTGTGGGAGAACTCGCCCATTCAAGCCAATGACCTGACAGATGTGAGCTGGGACGACTAAGCCGCCACACTGCAGGCAAGAATTTTCGCAAGGGCCGCATCTGCGGCCCTTGCTTTTTATGCGCTCCACTTTGCATGGTCGGCGCAGAAAACTATCGGGAGAATACCATCATGGACGTCAGAGCCGCCGTTGCCTTCGAGGCTGGAAAACCGCTGGAAATCGCCACCGTTCAACTGGAAGGCCCGCGCGCGGGCGAGGTGCTGGTGGAGATCAAAGCCACAGGTCTCTGCCACACAGACGAGTTCACCCGTTCCGGTGCAGACCCTGAGGGCATCTTCCCAGCCATTCTCGGCCATGAAGGTGCGGGCATCGTGGTGGATGTCGGCCCCGGCGTGACGACGTTGAAGAAGGGTGACCACGTCATCCCGCTCTACACGCCGGAATGCCGCGAGTGCGATTATTGCCTGAACCCGAAAACCAACCTGTGCCAAGCCGTGCGCTCGACACAAGGCCAAGGCCTGATGCCAGACGGTTCCAGCCGTTTCTCGCTCGATGGCAAACCCATCATGCATTATATGGGCTGCTCGACCTTCGCCAATTTCACTGTGCTGCCGGAAATCGCGTTGGCTAAGGTTCGTGAAGACGCACCCTTCGATAAGATTTGTTACATCGGTTGCGGCGTCACGACGGGCATCGGCGCAGTCATCAACACGGCAAAAGCGGAACCCGGCTGCCGCGCCGTTGTGTTCGGCCTCGGCGGTATCGGCCTCAATGTCATTCAAGGTCTGCGGATGATCGGCGCATCGCAAATCGTCGGTGTTGATCTGAATGATGACCGCAAAGAATGGGGCGAGAAATTCGGCATGACCGACTTCTACAACCCGACCGGAAAAGACCATCAGGAACAGGTAGACGACCTTGTCGAACTTACCGGCGGTGGTGCCGACTACACGTTCGAATGCATCGGAAACACCAACGTCATGCGTGTGGCGCTGGAATGCGCGCACAAGGGTTGGGGCGAAAGCATCATCATCGGCGTGGCCGGTGCAGGGCAGGAAATCTCCACCCGCCCGTTCCAGCTTGTGACCGGTCGTTCATGGCGCGGAACGGCCTTCGGCGGTGCGCGTGGCCGGACAGATGTTCCGAAAATCGTGGACTGGTACATGGAAGGCAAGATCGAGATCGACCCGATGATCACCCATCTTCTGAAGCTGGAAGATATCAACAAGGGCTTTGACCTAATGCACGAAGGCAAGTCGATCCGTGCGGTTGTTGAATTTTGATGCTGCGCGGAATTCTCATATGCGGCGCAATCGCGCTTCTTGGAACGTCAGTGGCTGCGCAAAATACAACAACGAGGCCCGCAGCTGAGGTCGAGACAAACAGCTCGATAAACGCCGCACCATCAAGTGATGCAACGGGCGACAGTGACTCGACCGCAAAGCCAGAAGCCGAGGCTGCTGAGACTGAAGCAGAACCTGCCGAACCTGATCCGCAGGCAAAATTGCGGAAGGAACTGGACGAGCAATTGTTGGGCGCATGGGCGGAAATGCCCGGCGGACTGACAGGGCAGCTTTCGCAGGACACGGTGAAGGTTGCATTGGCCGGATGTTACGCGGCGCTCAGCGTGCCGTCATTGCGTTTCGAAACCACAGCAGAACGAGCCCTGCCCCCGCAGGACGACCGAAAGGGGCACGTGATCTACTATCGCACCAGCAAGGGCCTACAGCGCTTTGACACGAAAGCAGGCACCGTGACGGTGTTCCCGCAAATTGCGAAAGTCCCGCGGGAGACGTTCAACGTCTATGTTCTTCGCGGGCGTTCCGCGACCTTACCGCTACGCTTTGCCAAACGTGGTCGCGGCACATTTTTGGCGGAAGGCGACAAGATTTATCTGCATTGTCGTGGCCTGCCCGCGCGACCTTGAGCGGCAGATCCTTGCGTATCTTCATCGACGCTGACGCCTGCCCCGTGAAGGAGGAAACTCTAAAGGTCGCGTCGCGTTACCGGCTGGAGGTCTTCATCGTATCCAACGGAGGGATGCGGCCTAATCCAGACCCGCTGGTTAGCGTCATAGTGGTGGCAGATGGCGCCGATGTTGCCGACGACTGGATCGTTGAAAAAGCGGAAGCCGGAGACATCGCCATCACTGCCGACATTCCACTGGCCGCCCGCCTGCTGGACAAAAAGGTGATGCCGCTCGGCCCCACTGGCAAGCCGTTTACCGAACAAACCATCGGCATGGCGCTGGCCGTGCGCGAGATCAAACAGCACCAGCGCGAGGCCACGCAGACGCAAACCCGTAATGCCGGTTTCACACCGCGCGACCGTTCCAATTTTTTGCAGGCGCTGGACCGGTTGGTGCAGCAAAACATGAAAAGAGGCTGAGACCATGGACACAATTTCCACCGCAAAAGCCCATGGCGGCATGCAAGGCATTTATTCCTATTCGTCGCTTTCGTTGGACGGCGAGATGACCTTCGCCGTCTTCATGCCGCCCCAAGCAGCGGATGAATTGGTGCCTGTGCTCTGGTACCTGTCCGGCCTGACCTGCAACCATTCCAATGTGATGGATAAGGGCGAATACCGCGCGGCAGCGGCCAAACACGGTGTGGCGATAGTCTGCCCCGATACCAGCCCGCGCGGCGATGGCGTGGCAGATGACGAAAGCTGGCAGCTTGGCAAAGGTGCCGGTTTCTACATCGATGCGACGGAAGAGCCGTGGGCTGCCAACTACCAGATGAACAGCGCGATCCATTTCGAACTGCAGGAAGTGGTGGCCGAAAACTTCGATGTTGACCTGAACCGCCAAGGCATCTTTGGTCATTCCATGGGCGGCCATGGTGCGCTCATCGCGGCATTGCGCGAGCCGGAGCGGTTCAAATCCTGCTCCGCTTTCGCGCCCATTGTGAACCCATCAACGGCTGAGTGGTCACGCAATGCGTTCACCGCCTATCTTGGTTCGGACGAAAGCAAGTGGGCCAAGTGGGACGCTGTTCGGCTGATCGAAGGCGGTGCACGGTTCAGCGAATTTCTCGTTGATCAGGGAACAGCTGACAGCTTTCTCGACGATGGCTTGCGCCCCTGGTTGCTGGAAGAGGCATGCAAGGCGGCTGATATTCCGCTAACGTTGCGGATGCAGGATGGCTACGACCACTCCTACAATTTCATCTCGACCTTCATGGCTGACCACATCGCGTGGCACGCCAAACGGCTGAAAGCGTAAGCGCTATTTCAGCAACAGACGATGCATCGTGAAGGGCTCTTGCGAGCCTCTCAATTCATGCTGCCCTGCATCTATTGCTTCGACATTAGCTGGCAATTCGATGCGCTCCAACGCCTGCTGCGAAATCAGATAATCAACATCAAGTGTCTTCGTCAGCGTCTCGATGCGGGCGGTCATATTCACCGCGTCGCCTAGAAAAGTGATTTGTCGGCGGCTGTCGCCGCACTCCCCTACAACCACGGGTCCAGCATGAATTGCCGCACGCAGATGCGGCCGTTCGCCGAATTCGACCTCGAAAGCGTCTGCCACCATATCCATCTGTCGGTGCATCGCGCGGAGTGCTTTTAAGCACGAGCGGTTGCGTTGCGGATCGTCCCGTAACGGCCATGTATAAATGACGGCGTCGCCCACATAGGACACCACCTCACCGCTGTAACCAATACTGGACCGGTCCAACTGGAAGAACACTTCGGCCAGAAAATCGTGAAACCGCAGGTCTCCCAACCGCCGTGCCAGCGCGGATGATCCCACCAGATCGACGAACATGAAAATACGTTCTTCCACGGCGGGCCGGTAATAGCGGCCCGACACAAGATGCAGAAACCGCCGCATCCCGATGATCGACGTGAACTGCGAGATCATGATGAAAGCAATAACCACCACGACCGACAAGAGCGTGTCGCGCAACTGGTTGGCAAAGGTAAAATCCTGCCAAGCAGAGGCATCACCCAGCCAAAATGAAAGCGCCTGATTGGCGACAATGCAGAGGCGGATAAGCAGCGTGAGAACCAAAACCCGCACGACGAGACCCGGCAGATAGGCTACCCGCCTAATCCAACTGCGCCGGTAGTTGCGGATGTAAAAAATTTCGATCAGCGCGCTGACGAAGGCAATGGAAAAACCAATGCGGAAGCCCAGCTGGTAATCGAAATCATCTGGCCCGTAGAACGCATCGCCATAGGCTTTGCCTAACATACCGCCCAGAACAGCGATCACCAGCGCAGCCAACAATCGAACCCACACAGAACGCCTGTGCGAGCCTGCCGCGCTTAGTTTCTCATCTGCCGCCGCACGAGGCATTTCAGCCCTTCGCCGAAAGTGCAGTAATGGCGAAACAAGCGCATTCCATATCAATGAAACGGGCGGCGCGACGGTCGGCGGCTTCGTAGTCCTGCCCCCACTGCGCGATATTCCAGTCTTCATCCACATGAGCTGCTGCCCAAGCCGCTTCCGCATCGCGCTGCCCATGGCAAACGCTTATGGCGATGATTGCAGAACCGGTGAGCGTCGTGACGACGTGAGCAGATGCGAGCGTCAGCGGGTGCTCGATTGCTTTCACATGATGGCCAAATGCGGCGATGCTTTCGCGCGGTTGGGCGACGTGCATGATGCCTTCCGCGAGCGTCAGGCGGGTGTCCAAAGCGGTTTCTGCCCAGTCCAACAACGGGTCCCACGTGGCGCGTTGGATCTCGATCAGGTCATCCGGTTGGCCTGCACGGTAGCAAAGCATGTCCGTTCCAGCGAACCGGATGATGTCTTCGCGCACGGCTTGCATTTCAGTAGCGACGCCATCAAGCGCCGTGTTCACCAGCCGAGTCATGGGCATGGTCAGCGGGTCGATGCGCTCGCCCTGTGCGTTCCATTCGGCAGCAAGACGCTCCATGATGGGCTTATTGTCGACGGCGAGGAAATTCTTACCCGGCGTTTTCACTGGGCGACCATCCAGCAGCACGCGCCATTCACCATCGACGTCACCCAACTCGACCGCTTTGTAGAAGCGCTTCGGCAGTTGGCTTTCACGCGAGGGTTCGGAAACCTTGGTCGGGTCGCGGGGTACGTTGGGGTCGCGCTCGCCCAGAATATCAGACATCAAAGCCATCCTCATCCACTTCCACACCATCCGCTTCTTCAAAGGCGAACAGGTTCCAGCTCTGCACCATATGGGGCGGCAGTGGGGCGGTTACATCCAACGTGGGTTGGTTCTCGTCGGGATGGGGAATGCGAATGCGCCGCGCATGGAGGTGCAACCGCTTTTGAATGCCGCCGGGCATCTCCCAATTCTCGGTGGAAAAATATTTGTTATCACCGATGATGGGGTGGCCGATATGGTCGGCGTGCACGCGCAACTGGTGCGTGCGGCCCGTGTGGGGTGACAGTTCCACCCAAGATACCGTGCGCGGATTGCTGTCGATAACGCGGTAGAACGATACCGCATGGTCGGCGTGACGTTCCCCATGCTTGGCAACGCGCATACGGTCGCCATCTTCCGTCTGCTCTTTCACCAGATAGGTGGAAATGCGCCCTTCCTTCTGGCGCGGAATACCACGCACCAGCGCCCAATAGGTTTTTTGCGTGGTGCGCTGGCGGAAGCTTTTTGTCAGTGCCGCAGCAGCACCACGGGTTTTTGCAACGACCAAAACGCCGGACGTGTCACGGTCGAGACGATGGCACAAACGCGGCTTCTGGCCAGCTTTGTCGCGCAGGCTTTCCAGCATGGAATCCACCGACCGGCTAATGCCGGACCCACCTTGCACGGCGAGACCGGAAGGCTTGTTGAAGACCAGCACCTTCTTGTCTTCGTACAGGATCATGTCGCGCAGCACGTCTTCATCGTGACGGTCGCGGATCGTGTTCGATGTCATGTGCAGAGGCTTGTCGCTGGCGGCAGAATCGAGCGGCGGAATACGCACCACTTGCCCTGCTTCCAACCGCGATGCGGTTTTCACGCGACCACCATCAACCCGCACTTGGCCGGAGCGAAGCAGCTTCTGCAGCTTGCCGAAACCAACGCCGGGGTAGTGCAGTTTGAACCAGCGGTCGAGGCGCATTCCGCCCTCGTCCTCATCGACCGTCTTTTGCGAAACGCCTGTCAAAGCCATGGATCAGCTTCCCAAATTACGAGCAATAGCCAGACCGGCAAACACCGCTCCGACAGAAAGAAGAACGCTGGCCGCAATATAGCCGAACGCTGCCGAGGTTGCGCTGCGTTCCCACATGTTCGCCACGTCGAGCGAAAACGCGGAGAACGTCGTGAAGCCGCCGAGGAAACCGGTGGCCACGAGCAAGCGTGTTTCGTTCGACGTGCCATTGCGTATGGCCCAGCCGATGAACAGCCCCATAAGCAAAGACCCCACCACATTGACCGCCAAGGTGCCTGCGGGAAACGCAGGCCCAAGCGCCCGCAACGCAGCGCCGTTGACGAGATGGCGAGAAGCCGCGCCGAGGCCACCGCCAAGGAAAATGAGAAAGAGATGCAACATGGCCGTCTCTTAGCCGGATGGGCAGCGCGGTGCCACCATTAAGCGTGTGCAGAAATTCAGCTATGCCCGCACGAATTTGCGCGTCACACTTGCGGCTCGGCATTTGGGGAAACGGAAACGCAGATATGAAAACGACCGCACTCATCATTGGTCTCGCAGCTTGTACCGCGATCACCGGCTGTCAAACGGCCAAACGTAAATCGACCGAGAACGTTAAAGTCATCGTGCAACCGCGTGGTGCGAAGGTGACGACATCATTGGGCGAAAGCTGCACCGCGCCCTGCAGCTTCAAGGTCAAACGCCGCAAAGTATTCACGGTCACCGCATCGAAAAAGGGCTACCGCACGCAGACTGTAAAAGTGGGCCGTAAAATCAACAAGAAAGCAGCGCTCGGCACCACGGCAGTTGCAGTCATTGCGCCGGGCGGCTCGGTTCTTGGTGCGGTCGATGTTGCTTCGGGTGCCTTGTACGATCATGAACCAAACCCGGTTCGCATCCGGCTGAAGCGTGGTCGCAGCGGAAGCTAGTTTTTCTGACGCTCGGCGCGAAGGCGGGACCAATAGTCTAGCCGCTTGCCTATTTCGCGTTCGAAGCCGCGATCGACAGGTTTGTAAAACTGTTTGCGGCCCATGCGTTCCGGAAAATAGTCTTGCCCTGAAAAGCCGTCCGGTTGGTCGGGATCGTACAGATAGCCCGTGCCGTAGCCCTCGTCTTTCATCAACTTGGTAGGTGCGTTCAAGATGCACTTTGGCGGGGCAAGCGACCCCTCTTCTTTCGCCGTCCTCATGGCGGCCTTGAAGGCCACATAGACAGCGTTGGATTTCGGAGCCGTGGCAAGGTGAACGCAGGCCTGAGCCAGTGCTAACTCACCCTCCGGAGAGCCGAGAAACTGATAAGCGTCCCGCGCCGCGATGCAGACCACCAGCGCCTGCGGGTCCGCCTGCCCTATGTCTTCGCTTGCCATACGCACCAGCCTGCGGGCCAGAAAGAGCGGGTCTTCGCCAGCGTCCATCATGCGTGTGAGATAGTAGAGTGCTGCGTCCGGGTCAGAGCCGCGCACGGCCTTGTGCAGCGCGGAAATGAGGTTGTAATGGCCCTCCTGCGCCTTGTCGTAAATCGGTGCGCGACGCTGGACGATCTCTTGCAGCTGCTCGACATCGAACGTCTCGCCATCACGGGCGGCCCGCCATGCTTCTTCGATCAAGGTCAGCACGGCACGACCATCACCATCCGCCATACGCAGCAGGCTTTCGCGGGCGTCATCGGTGAGCGGCAGCGCTCTGCCTTCGGTGGTTTCTGCACGGGCCATGAGGCTGCGTAGGCTATCGTCGTCATGGGGACGGAAGGTAAGCACGCGGGCGCGGGACAGGACAGCCGCGTTCAATTCAAAACTGGGATTTTCCGTCGTCGCGCCGATGAGCGTGATCGTCCCGTCTTCCATGACCGGCAGAAAACTGTCCTGCTGGGCGCGGTTGAAGCGGTGAATCTCGTCGACGAAGAGCAATGTACGGCGGCCATTGCCAGCGCGAATGCGGGCCTGCTCGAACACTTTTTTCAAATCGGCAACACCGGTGAAAATAGCGCTGATCTGCTCGAAATGATGCTCACCCTCGTCGGCCAGCAATCGAGCAACCGTGGTCTTGCCTGAGCCGGGTGGGCCCCAGAAGACCATCGATCCCAAACTCGGCGCTTCCAGCATACGACGCAACGCACCGTTTTCGCCCAGCAGGTGGTCTTGGCCTACGACCTCGTCCAGCGTTTTCGGGCGCAGCCTGTCCGCGAGCGGTCGCAGGCCGTCAGCCTTCAGGTCCTGCGCTTCTTTCGATGATCCGAACAGGTCGCTCATAAGGGTCTAGCGCAAGAACTGGCGCAGGACTTTTCCCTCACGCTCGATGGCAAAGCGCCAGCCATTAGCACGGCGGCTGGCGATATCTTCCATCACCTTGGTGCTGGAAACATCACGCCCATTGATGTCGAGCAGCACATCGCCAGCACGAAAACCGAGACGACGCGCCGGGCTGCGCTGATCGACTTTGCTGACGACCACGCCGCGAACACGATCAGGAATCTCAAGCTCCTGTGCAGTGCGTGGCGACAGGTTGATGACCGTGAGACCGGCGAAAGGAGAACGACCACGGAGCAAGCGCGTGTCCCGCACGGGCACTTCCGGTGCGGCGGCCAGCTTCAAGGTCAATTCGCTACGGGTGCTGCGCGACAGCACGGTCAGGCTGGCTGTACGGTCCAGACCGGCAGTGGCCAACCGGTAGCCGAGCGCATCCACATGGGGCACCGCCTTGCCGTCGATGGCCAGAATGACGTCACCCAACTGCAGGCCAGCCGCCTCTGCGGGGCTACCGCCGAACACGCCTGCGACCAACGCACCTTGCGGCCGATCAAGGCCAACCGATTCTGCAATTTCTGCGGTGACGGCCTGAAACTGCGCGCCGATCCATGGGCGCATCAGTGTCGAAGAACCGAGGCGCACGCTGTTCAACACAACCTGCACCATGTTGGACGGCACGGCGAAGCCGATGCCGTTCGACCCGCCGGAGCGAGAATAAATCGCAGTGTTGATGCCGATCAGGTTACCGTTCATCGCCACCAATGCACCGCCGGAATTACCCGGGTTGATGGAAGCATCGGTCTGGATGAAGAAACCGAAATCGTTGACGCCGTTTTGACTGCGGGCGAGTGCCGAGACGATACCGGATGTGACCGTCTGCCCGACACCGAACGGGTTGCCGATGGCGAGCACCAGGTCGCCCACTTCGAGACTTTCGCTATCGCCAAGTTTTACGACCGGCAGCTCACCTTCCGGCTTAAACTGAAGCACGGCCAGATCGGACTTCTTATCGATCAGCTTGATCTCGGCCTCGTACTCACGCCCATCAGCGAGTGCGATCTTCACCTCATCGGCGTTTTCGATAACGTGGTTGTTGGTGATCACGAGGCCATCCGCAGAAACGATGACGCCGGAACCGAGCGACTGACTTTGGCGGCGCTGCGGTTTGCCGGAAAACTCGCGGCCAAAGAATCGCTCGAAAAACGGATCGCCAGCAAAGGGCGAACGGCGTTGCGGCACTTCGCGGGCGGCATAAACATTCACCACGGCAGGTGCGATCTGCTTCACCAGCGGCGCGTAGGAATACGTCACCTGCTCCCGCGTTTGCGGAACCGCAGTTTGCGCGTAGGCAGCAGCAATGGGCGTAGCAAAAAGCACAGCAAGTGCTGCGGCAAAACGGGTCAGTCGCATGGGCAAAGTCGCTCTCATCAATTTATTTACCAAGGTCGGTCATCCTTCCTTAGCCCTGCAAAAGTTTTGCGTAGCAGAAAGGCCCCAAGATGATCCGAACCGCAACCCTGTTGGCGGCAGCAATCGCCGTTTTAACACCTAGCGTATCACAAGCCCAACCGTCCAAAGCGGGCGCCTATGTGGCGAAAGAACAGATGGCGGAAGCCTGTGGCAGCCGCAAGCGCGCCAAAGCTGCCAGTGACGCCTTTCAAGAAAAGGATCTGACCGGCGATGGACGCCCCGATCTTCTGGTGAATCACCGTAAGATTCGCTGTGCAAAAAAGCGTAAGAACGAGCGCTGCGGGCCGAAGAATTGCACCATTCAAATTTACGTGCGGACCAAACGCGGCTTGTTGAAACCGGCCTTCGAAGTATTGGCCAATGACGCGAAAATTAGTGGCGGTGAAAAACCCACCATCATCATCACCAGTTCGCTCGGCACCGGAAAAGTGCGCTGGGATGGGAAGTCATTTGGCCAGTAGCTCTGAAAAATCTGGCGGCATGATCGGCTATGTGACGCTGGGTTCGTCTGATCTGGCGAGATCGAAAGCGTTCTACGATCCGATTTTCGAAAAGATGGGGTTATCGCTCTGTTTCGAGGACGATCAGGTCTTTTGTTGGGGCGACAAGAGTGACGAAGCCGTTCCGCGATTTTTCGTCTGTACGCCATTCGATGACCAGCCTGCGACCGTGGGAAATGGAACCATGACCGCCTTCAGATTGCCCCGCGCTTCGATGGTGGATGACCTCCACAGCATCGGAATAAAGCTCGGCGGAACGGATGAAGGCGCACCCGGATTCAGACCCGAACAATACGGCGACAAGTTCTATGTCGCCTACATGCGTGACCCTGACGGGAACAAGCTTGCCTTCGCTTGCTATGACGGTATCGCCAACCCGTAACGGCTGCGAATAATGCAACCAGTATCTGAAACGAAAAACGGCGGCCCGATGAGGGACCGCCGTTTTCAATTCTTACGATGACGCTTGCGGTTTACGCAGCGGCCTCGGCAGGTGCGGTGCCCATTTCAGCTTCTTCAGCTTCCATGCGCTCGCGGTCTGCTTTGCCCTTGGCATCGACGTCGCGGTCAACCAGTTCGATGACGGCCATCGGTGCGTTGTCGCCGTAGCGGAAACCAGCTTTCAGGACGCGGGTGTAACCACCTGGACGTTCCTTGTAGCGCTCGCCAAGCGTCGAGAAGAGCTTCTTGACGACTTCGTTGTCCTGCAGCTGCGAGAGCGCCTGACGACGAGCGTGAAGATCGCCGCGCTTGCCCAGTGTGATCAGCTTATCGACGATAGAACGTAGTTCTTTCGCCTTGGGCAGAGTTGTCACGATCTGTTCGTGTGTCAGCAGCGCCTGCGACATGTTCATGAACATGGCTTTGCGGTGGCTCTGTGTACGATTGAGCTTACGCCCTTGTTTACGGTGTCTCATATGCCTTCTCCTGTAGGAAAAGCTCCGGCCTAGGACTTAAGCCCGGAGCGTTGAAATTGGTATGAAGCTTAGTATTGGTCTTCGTAACGCTTGGCCAGATCGTCGATGTTCTCTGGCGGCCATGCTGGAATTTCCATGCCGAGATGGAGACCCATCGTAGCCAGAACCTCTTTGATCTCGTTGAGCGACTTGCGACCGAAGTTCGGGGTGCGGAGCATCTCGCCTTCGGTCTTCTGGATGAGATCGCCGATATAGACGATATTGTCGTTCTTGAGGCAGTTGGCGGAACGAACGGAAAGCTCCAACTCGTCGACCTTCTTGAGCAGCGCAGGGTTGAACGCGAGTTCGGTAACCTGCTCCTGAACGACTTCTTTCTGAGGCTCTTCGAAGTTCACGAAGATCGACAACTGGTCCTGAAGGATACGTGCGCCGTAAGCGACGGCATCTTCCGGCGTAACCGAACCATCGGTTTCGATGGTCATGGTCAGCTTGTCATAGTCGAGAACCTGGCCCTCACGGGTGTTCTCCGTCTTGTAAGAAACCTTACGGACAGGCGAGAACAGCGCGTCGACCGGAATGAGGCCGATAGGCGCATCTTCGGGACGGTTGCGGTCCGCAGCGACGTAGCCCTTACCGGTATCGACGGTGAATTCCATGCGGATTTCTGCGTCTTCGTCCAGCGTGCAGAGCACGTGTTCCGGGTTGAGGATTTCGAGATCGCCAACGGTCTGAATGTCGCCGGCGGTAACCACGCCAGCGCCTTCTTTACGCACAACCATGCGTTTCGGGCCTTCGCCTTCCATACGGATGGCAAGTTCCTTGATGTTCAAGATGATGTCGGTGACATCTTCACGAACGCCAGGGATCGATGAGAATTCGTGCAACACGCCATCGATCTGGACAGCGGTAACAGCAGCACCCTGGAGGCTGGAAAGCAGAACGCGGCGAAGCGCGTTACCGAGCGTCAGGCCAAAGCCGCGCTCAAGTGGCTCTGCAACCAAAGTGCCTTTGGTGCCGTTGGAGCTTACGTCCAGCTTGGTGGGTTTAATCAGTTCCTGCCAATTGCGGTGGATCATGGGGTAATCCTTCAATACAAATTGCTGCCATCCAATCGCAGCAAATGATGGTCCGCCCCGCGGGATGGGTTCGGGGCGAGAAGGCGCGGCAATTGCTTGCCGCGCGGCAGTGGATTTTAGACGCGGCGCTGTTTGCGGGCGCGGCAGCCGTTATGCGGCACGGAGGTCACGTCGCGGATGGACGTGATGACGAAGCCGATGGACTGAAGAGCGCGAAGCGCGGATTCACGACCGGAACCGGGGCCACGAACCTCAACTTCCAAAGTTTTCATGCCGTGGTCCTGAGCCTTCTTACCGGCATCTTCAGCAGCAACCTGTGCAGCAAATGGCGTCGACTTACGCGAGCCTTTGAAGCCCTGAGCACCAGCAGACGACCAAGCAATTGTGTTGCCCTGTGCATCTGTAATGGTGATCATGGTGTTGTTGAAGGTGGAGTTCACATGAGCAACGCCCGAGGCGATGTTCTTGCGCTCTTTGCGTTTTACGCGAGCGGCGTCTTTTGCCATTTCAGTCTTCCTTTTGGGATATCGTCACCGCCGTGATTCCAGCGGCTACATCGGATTTCATTCAAGCGCGCCATAAACGCGCCTTCATTATAACGCGCGTTAAACGCGCTAACGGGGACGGCACCAGAACGGTGCGCCCCCGGTAAGAAACGTACGCCTAACGGCGCACGACCTTATTTCTTTTTGCCTGCAATAGCCTTCGCCGGGCCCTTACGGGTGCGGGCGTTGGTGTGCGTGCGCTGGCCACGAACCGGCAGGCTGCGACGGTGGCGCAGGCCGCGGTAGCAACCAAGGTCCATGAGGCGCTTGATGTTCATGGAAGTGTCGCGACGCAGGTCACCTTCCACCATGTAGTCAGCATCAATGATCTCACGGATCTGCAGAACTTCTGCGTCCGTCAGCTGGTTGACGCGGCGTTCCATTGGAATGTTAGCCTTCGTCACGATCTCATTGGCGTTTTTCTGACCAATGCCGTGAATGTACTGAAGCGCAATAACAGTGCGCTTATTAGTTGGGATGTTGACGCCAGCGATACGAGCCACGCTGCTCTCCTTGCCAAGTTGATGTTCCCGATCCAGCAGCTTGGCGCCGCCGGTGGGAAGAAAGTCGCGGTATGCGAATGGTTTGCGGACCAGAACGCCCGCATAGTGCGGGGCCAAAGCCCAGAGCGACCGCTCGAATTGATCCCCATTTGAGGAGCATTCCGAATCCGATCACTATTAATGTAGCGGATTGTTGGTGCGTCTTAAGCGTGAAGCCTTCGCGCGTCAACACATGACAGGTAGGACTGTCAAGCTTCCGGTCAAGTGCTGTTCTGCTCGCATTTTGGTTGGAGCAGAACAGATGTCGTTAAACCTGCGCGAGTACCGCACCGATTTCTTCACTCACCTGATCGATTGCGCCCATGCCATCGACGGTGCGCAGTTTCTCTTTGGCGTAATAGTAGCCGATGAGCGGAGAGGTTTCTTTGTAATAGACTTGAAGGCGGGTGCGCATGGCTTCCGCGTTGTCGTCTGGGCGACGCTTGAATTCTTTGGAACCACATTTGTCGCAAACGCCTTCGGCTTCCGGCTTGTTCAATGTGTCGTGGTAGCCGGCTCCGCAATTGGCACAGGTGTATCGACCGGCCACGCGCTCGACCATGGCATCATCATCGACACGAAGTTCAACGACGGCATCGAGCGCCGTGCCCTTCTCAGCCAACATCGCTTCTACCGCATCAGCTTGCGGCAACGTGCGAGGGTAGCCATCGAGAATGAACCCGTTAGCGCAGTCTGCTTCGTCAATGCGATCAGAGACAATTGCGTTGACCACATCGTCAGACACCAGCTTGCCTGCATCCATGATTGCTTTGGCGCGGAGGCCTGTTTCGGTTCCAGCCGCCACGGCAGCGCGAAGCATATCGCCTGTAGAGAGCTGCGGGATTTTGTGCTCTTCCACCAGCCGGTGTGCCTGCGTACCTTTGCCGGCCCCGGGAGGGCCAAGTAGGATTAGTCTCATTTCTTGCGTCGTCCCGTCTTGCGACCGCCCGGCTTACCGCCCGGCGTTCCTCCCCTCGCGCCGGACGATTTCGCCCCGCGCAACTTCGATTTCTGGATCAGACCCTCATATTGCTGGGCAAACAAGTGGCTTTGCACCTGTTGCACCGTATCCATCGTTACCGAAACAACGATGAGCAACGACGTGCCGCCGAGGAAAACAGAGATGCCCAGTCCCGTCAGGAACATTTCGGGCAGCAGACAGACGAAGACCAGATAGATCGCACCTGCCACGGTGATGCGGGTGAGCACGTAATCAATATATTCAGCCGTGCGGTCACCGGGGCGAATGCCCGGAATAAAACCACCATGCTGTTTAAGGTTGTCAGCGGTTTCCTTCGGGTTGAACACGATGGCCGTGTAGAAGAACGCGAAGAACAGGATCATGCCGCCGTAGAACAGCAAGTAGCCCGGCTGACCGCGGCCGAGGAAGGCGGAAATCCATGCTGCCCACTCGCCCTGCTCGCCAGCGGCGGAAAAGCCGGTGATCGTGGCAGGCAACAGCAGCAAAGACGATGCAAAGATCGGCGGAATGACGCCAGCGGTGTTCAGCTTCAGAGGCAGATGGGACGAATCCCCCTGGAACATTTTGTTGCCGACCTGACGCTTTGGATACTGAATCAACAAGCGACGCTGAGCGCGTTCAATGAAGACGATGAACGCGATGAGCGCAATGATGGCCACCAACACACCAAGCATGGTGAGTGTGGAGATCGAGCCTGTTGCACCAGCATCCAGCAGCTGCGCCAGAGCGCCCGGAAGAGCTGCCACGATGCCTGCGAAGATGATGAGGGAAATACCATTACCGATGCCGCGTGCGGTGATCTGCTCACCCAGCCACATGAGGAACATGGTGCCGCCAACAAGCGTCACGACCGTGGTGAGAATAAAGAACCAACCGGGGTTCAGCACCATGCCTTCAGCGCCGTTCAGGCCGATAGCGATGCCGTAGGCCTGCGCCGTGCCAAGAATAACCGTGCCATAGCGGGTGTATTGGTTGATGACCTTGCGGCCCTGCTCGCCCTCTTTCTTCAGCGCTTCCAGCGTCGGAATAACCGACGTCATAAGCTGCATGATGATGGAGGCCGAAATATACGGCATGATGCCTAGCGCGAAGATCGCCAAGCGCTCCACAGCGCCACCGGCAAACATGTTCACCAGACCCAACACGCCTTGGCTCTGCTGGTCGAATGCCGCCTGCAACTGCTCCGGATTGATGCCTGGCACAGGAATATATGTGCCAAGGCGATAAACGATAAGCGCCAAAAGGGTGAACCAGATACGCTTCTTAAGGTCGGTCGCCTTGGAAAACGTTTTGTAGTTCAGATTGGCGGCAAGTTGTTCGGCAGCTGATGCCATAGAAGTCTCCGCTGTGTCCGCTGATGTCGCCCTGCCCTTTCAGGCAACAAACGACCGGCTCTGCATGGAACGCCCCATGTGGGGTCCGCACCACTGTAATTTCAAGCATGCAGTCGCACGTAGTCACACACGCTGCAAAACGATCACGCCTTCCTTAGAGAGAGTGGCGCTTTGGGGCAATCGTCTTTCGAGGCCAAAGCTGAATGATCCCACCAATCAAGGCAATAACCGCAAAGGCGTAGAGCGTATGCCAAACAAGAATGATCCAAATGTTCGCACCAAGGGCGATGGCGACAAATGTATCTTCCAGAACGGCATGAATAATCGAGAGGCCAGCCAATGGCGTGAACAACTCGCGACGGCTGTATTGGCGCTTCTTCGTCTCCTCAACGATCAGTCCGCCACCATAACTGAGGCCAAGCAACATGCCGATGGTCACCAATGGGGCAAGCGCGGGCACGATGCCAATCATGCGGAAGAACGGCGTGAGGAGTGCTGTCAGACGATCGAACAGGCCGATGCGGCGAATACAGTCCAATAATGCGAGAAGAACGAACAGAATGAGGAGCATAAAACCGAGTGTACGAATGGTTGAGATGGTCCATGCCAACCAACCTGTATCCGTTTGGACCTCCGGCAGGAAGCCCAACTGTGCAGGCTCCGTGAGCACCTCAGTCGCACTACCGATGTGCCACAGCAAAAACCCGAATGTGATCGCTGTGGCGATTCGCACCAGACCGGTGGCCACTGCGCTCACGCCTGCCGCACGAACGATGGATTGCTCCACCGGAAGCGCGTGAGCGAACATGATCATCGACAGCAGAATATTGAGTTGCAGTGCTGTCAATTCCACCGTCGCCACGAGCGCCACCAAACCGCCTACTCCACCATAAAAACCGGTGAGCAAAGCAATGGCCCAAACCAGCCCCGCCTCACCCGGCAAGCCGACCAGACACATGACCGGCGCAAGAACATCGCCCAGCCATTTCGAGAAACCGAGCTGGTCAGCGATACGAACAAAGATCATCACCGGCAGCATGATTTTGACGAGCTTTAGGAAGGTCGTGGCGGTACGACTGACCAGAGATCGTAGATACTGATGAGTGTTCATCTTGTTGCCCTAGATCTCTTTCCAGTGATGGACGACGTAGAAACCTTCCATGCCCTCGGCCTCGATGCGCGCCATAAGGGCATCGGAATAAAATGTGCGGGGTAACCGGCTGTCGATCCATGCCGCACGGCCGGCAATGCGATCCTTATAAACGGCGAGTTTCTTGCTCGGGTTCATCGTGTAGGGATTGTACGGGTCGCTATCGTCTGGCTCAGGAACGCGACCCGGCAACCACCCAGACTTTATATTCCATGTGAATTTTTCGTATTTTTCTTCACGAAGGTATTCCCATTCCTGCTTATAAACACCGCCCAACTCGGGGCTGATGGAATCAACCAACTGACAAATGTTGAAAGACCACCATGGCTCGGAATATGACTCACCATCGACACCAATGACCTTCACCGGCAGGAATTGATGAACGCCGGGTTCTATATCCTCGACTGCCTGCCGAAACCGCTCGCTGAAAAGCGGCACGCCAACAAAGATGTTGCTATCGTAGAGCTTCCCACCTTGCGTCAGGCGCACAGTGTCTGGTGCGATGTCTACTGGGACAGGAACGCCTTCGTAAGATGCGACCGCCATATTGCTAAGATCGTAAGCTTTATGCCAAGCAGAAAGACCATCCTTATAACGCTCGCCCTTGACGTTCAGGCATTCACCCTTCGTTCTGTAAAACTTCCCACTATGTTGTAATTCAACCGTTGCAGCCATTTTGGTTTTACCCGTTCGAAAGAAAATGAAATCATATTTTTTGGGCGCCGAGACGCTCAATTGTCTCACGGTCGATAGTATGCGCGACTGTAGGGTGAAGTTTGAGTGGTTCTCGCATTGCAATGTCCGGTAAGGCGCACGGCAACAGTTTTCAAATTCATCAACGAAAAAGGCCCGATGCTTTCGCACCGGGCCTCTGATCTTTGTCGCAAGAGGCGTCGCTTATTCAGCGGCGGCTTCCTTAGCGGCGACCTTGATAGAGCCACCGGCTTTTTCGATGGCTTCGATGGCGCCTTTGGAGGCCCCGGTCACGTCGAGGTTGAACTTCGACTTGGCTTCGGAACCACCGAGGATGCGGACACCGTCGAGCTCGCGACGGATGACACCGGCTTCTTTCAAAGCTGCTGCATCGACAGTTTTCTTGACGTCCAACTTGCCAGCTTCGACTGCCTTTTCAAGGCGGGCGATGGAGACTTCATTGTACTTGTTCGCGAACTGTGCGTTCGAGAAACCACGCTTTGGCAGACGACGATAGATTGGCATCTGCCCGCCTTCGTAACCCTTGATGGCTACACCGGAACGGGACTTCTGCCCCTTCACACCGCGACCACCGGTCTTGCCGGTGCCGGAACCAATGCCACGACCAACGCGCTTGCGGCTTGGCGTTGCGCCTTCGTTGTCGGAGATTTCATTGAGTTTCATAATTCAGATCCTCCTGCTTAGGCTTCGTCGACGACTTTGACGAGGTGAGAAACCTTGCGGATCATGCCGCGCACGGAAGGAGTATCTTCCAGCGTGCGACGACGGTTCATCTTGTTCAGGCCGAGACCGACTAGGGTCTGACGCTGATCCTTGGGGCGGCGCAGCGGCGAACCGATCTGCTCCACGGTCACTGTTTTCTTATCAGCCATTATTCAGCACCCGCTTCCGCACCGATCAGGTCGCGACGACGCTCCTGAAGAGTGGAGTATTTCAGACCACGCTGCGAAGCGATGTCTTTGGGGTGCATCTGGCGCTTGAGGCCGTCGAAAGCTGCACGAACCATGTTGTACGGGTTCGAAGAACCGAGCGACTTGGCAACAACATCAGACATGCCGACCATTTCGAAGAC
Organism: Ahrensia sp. R2A130; assembly: GCF_000179775.1. GTDB lineage: Bacteria > Pseudomonadota > Alphaproteobacteria > Rhizobiales > Rhizobiaceae > Pseudahrensia. Next base: position 128,557 of record NZ_AEEB01000003.1, on the reverse strand, counting down.
AGCACGAACAGGACCACCAGCAATGATGCCGGTACCGGCAGGTGCGGCGCGCATAATGATTTTACCGGCGCCGTGGCGACCGTGAACATCGTGGTGCAGCGTGCGACCGTCGGCCAATGGCACGAAGATCAGATCGCGTTTTGCAGCTTCGGAAGCTTTGCGGATAGCCTCTGGGACTTCGCGAGCTTTACCGTGGCCAAAACCAACGCGGCCTTTCTGATCGCCGACAACGACGAGTGCAGCAAAACCAAAACGCTTACCGCCTTTAACCACTTTGGCCACGCGGTTGATGTGAACTAGTTTGTCGGTGAAGCCATCATCTGGCTTCTCATCGCGGCGGTTGTTACGGCCTCCGCGTTCGGGACGTTGTGCCATATCCTGTTCCTTATTCTTTTCCGGGTGCACAAACATTTGGCAAATCAGACGACTTGCCGGTGAAGCCCTTTCCCTTTCGCAGACCAGTCAGTGCCGGTTTGAACCTACGAGGTGAATGAGCAAACGGCGGAAGCCTCATGTGAGACATCCCGCCGAGAAACTTGGGTCATTCTAAAGCAAGTGCTTAGAACTTCAGGCCACCCTCACGGGCAGCATCGGCAAGAGCCTTTACGCGACCATGGTAGAGGAAGGAGCCACGGTCGAAAACAACCTCAGCGATACCGGCCTTGGTTGCGCGTTCTGCAATCGCCTTACCGACGGTTGCGGCTGCATCAACGTTGCCGCCGCCTTTTTTGTCGCCTTCCATGGAGGAAGCCGCTGCCAGCGTTACACCGTTCACATCATCGATGATCTGGGCGTAAATGTTGGCGTTGGAGCGATACACTGACAGACGTGGACGACCGTTAGCAACCTTCTTGAGGCTGCGGCGGACGCGGGCTGCGCGGCGTTCTTTGGTGTTGAGATTTGCCATCTTACTTCTTCTTGCCTTCTTTGCGGAAGACTGTCTCTTCAGCATATTTCACGCCCTTGCCCTTATAGGGCTCCGGCGGACGGTATGCGCGGATTTTTGCAGCCACCTGACCAACGACCTGTTTGTCGTGACCGGTGATGACAATTTCCGTTGGTTTCGGACAGACGATCGAAACGCCTTCAGGCGGCGTGTAAATCACTTCGTGACTGAAGCCAAGCGAGAGCTGAACGTTCTTGCCCTGCATAGCAGCACGATAACCAACGCCATTGATTTCAAGCTTACGCTCGTAACCGTCTTTAACGCCGGTGAACATGTTCTCGATCATGGTGCGCGACATGCCCCACTGGGACCGTGCGTCCTTCGACTTGTCCGCCGGATCGACGGACACGATGCCATCTTCCAATTTGACCATGACCTGCTGGTTGACCACAAAGGACAGCTCGCCCTTAGGACCTTTGGCTGTGACGGTCTGGCCGTCGACGGTAGCCGTTACCCCATCGGGGACGCTAACCGGTTTTTTGCCGATACGTGACATAATGTTGTCTCGCCTGTTTTTCTGCGCCCAAGCCAACCATAAGAAGGCCGGGCGTGATTAAAATTGAGTGCCCTAAAACAAGATCAGAAGATCCGGCAAAGCACCTCGCCACCGACATTGTGCTCACGCGCATCGTGGTCCGCCATCACACCTTTGGGCGTGGAGAGGATCGAGATACCGAGGCCGTTAGCGACGCGTGGCATCGTCTTGACCGACGAATAGACACGACGACCGGGCTTCGAGATGCGTGTGATCTCACGGATCACAGGAGCGCCATCGAAATATTTCAGTTCGATTTCGAAATCCGCTTTGCCGTTGTCGTAGTCAGTGCGGGAATAGCCACGGATGTAGCCCTCAGCTTCCAGCACGTCGAGAATACGACCGCGAAGTTTCGAAGCCGGCGTGGACACAGAGCCCTTACCGCGCATCAAACCGTTACGGATACGGGTGAGCATGTCACCTACAGGATCGTTCATCATGATGCGCGCTCCTTACCAGCTGGATTTGACGAGGCCGGGAACGAGGCCATTCGACCCCAGTTCACGCATCGCGATACGGCTCATGCCCAACTTACGATAGTAAGCACGTGGACGACCTGTGATGTTACAACGGTTGCGAACCCGTGTCTTCGCGCCATTGCGCGGAAGAGCTGCAAGCTGAAGTTGCGCGCGGAAGCGCTCTTCGATTGGCAGTTCGCGGTTGTTGATGATTTCTTTAAGTTCAGCACGTTTGGCGGCGAACTTAGCCACCAGACGCTGCTTCTTCTTGTTCTTCTCGATTGCCGAAACCTTGGCCATTCAATTAGTCCTCATATTCGTTTGCCGTTACGGCCGGGCACCATGCCGGCCCGCACTTTCGAAGAGTAGAAGCCTTAAGCGGCTTCTTTCTCTTCCTTGGGTGCGGGGAACGGGAAGTTGAAAGCGCGCAGCAGTTCGCGTGCCTCATCATCCGTTGCAGCCGTCGTACAGACGATGACGTCCATGCCCCAGATCTGATCGACCTTGTCGTAATTGATCTCTGGAAACACGATGTGTTCTTTAATGCCCATGGCGAAGTTGCCACGACCATCGAAGCTCTTTGGATTCAGGCCGCGGAAGTCACGAACGCGCGGCAGCGCGATGGTGATCAGACGGTCCATGAATTCGTACATTTGAGTGCCGCGCAGGGTAACTTTCGCACCCAGTGGCATCTCTTCACGTACCTTAAAGCCCGCGATGGACTTCTTGGCCCGTGTCACCATGGCCTTCTGGCCAGCGATGAGGGTGAGGTCTTCGGCAGCAACCGAAGCCTTTTTGGAATCGGCGGTGGACTCACCAACGCCCATGTTCAGCACGATCTTGTCGAGACGGGGCATCTGCATGACGTTCGCGTAAGCAAACTTCTCCTGCATAGCCTTCTTGACGCTATCTTCGTAATGCTTCTTGAGCCGCGGCTCGGATTTCTGCTCAGCCATCGATCAGGTCTCCGGAGCGTTTGGCGAAGCGGACGCGCTTGCCGTCGTCATTGGTTTTAATTCCAACGCGCGTTGCCTTGCCGTCTTTGGGATCGGCAAGCGCGAGGTTGGAAATGTGAAGTGAGGCTTCCTTGGCGATGATACCGCCTTCGGTTTCCTGCGACTGTTTCGTGTGACGCTTGACCATGTTGACGCCCTGCACAAGCACACGGTCGGTCTTGGTGATCATTTCCAGCACAGTGCCGGAGCGACCTTTGTCCTTACCAGACAACACGACGACAGTGTCGCCTTTTTTGATCTTGTTCATATCGGTTCCTTAACGCTCTGGACTTTCGCCTCAGAGCACCTCCGGTGCCAGCGAGATGATCTTCATGTGACGCTTGGCGCGCAGTTCGCGCGGCACCGGGCCGAAGATACGCGTGCCGGTCGGCTCGCCCTTGCTGTCGATCAGCACGGCGGCGTTGGTGTCGAAACGGATCACCGAACCGTCAGCGCGCTGAATGTCTTTCGCAGTGCGGACGACGACGGCTTTTGCCACATCACCCTTTTTAACGCGGCCGCGCGGAATAGCTTCTTTGATGGAGACGACAATGATGTCACCCACACCTGCATATTTGCGCTTGGAGCCGCCAAGCACTTTGATGCACATGACGCGGCGCGCGCCGGAATTGTCGGCAACGTCCAGGTTAGTTTGCATCTGAATCATGGCTGTTCTCTTCTATTATTGAAGGGCCCGACCGGAACGGTCAGACCCAAGTGCCATTTGCGGGAAGCTTACGCTGCCCTGCTCGTGTGTTGAATCAATCGAAGCTTACGCCTCGAGGACGATCCAGCACTTGTCTTTTGAAATCGGTTTCGTCTCTTCGATGGAGACCATGTCGCCGACTTTGCGCTGGTTGTTTTCGTCATGCGCTTTGTAGTTCTTCGAACGACGCACAACCTTCTTGAACAGCGGGTGTGTGAAGCGGCGTTCCACTTTCACGACGACCGTCTTGTCGTTCTTGTCGGACACCACGGTGCCCTGGAGAATACGTTTAGGCATTGTGTTCTTTCCTCGTGTCGCCCGCCTCTGAAAACCAGAGGCAGCGGACTATGCTGACGCTTGAGCCGGCTGTTGGCGGGCGATTGTCTGGATGCGCGCAATGTCACGACGAATCTGCCGCATGCGTGCTGTGTTTTCCAACTGACCGGTTGCCCGCTGGAATCGCAGGTTGAACTGCTCTTTCTTCAATGCGATCAGCTGATCTTTCAACTGATCTTCGCTCATGGCGCGGATGTCGCTGGGCTTCATAGCCTCAACCTTTCGATTTGTCTCTACGTGAAACGCGAGAAATGCGAACTAATTTTTTAGTCGGCGATGCGCTGGATGAATTTGGTCTTCACAGACAGCTTCATGGCACCCAAACGAAGGGCTTCACGGGCAATCGGCTCCGACACACCATCGATCTCGAACATGATCCGGCCAGGTGCAACACGGGCTGCCCAATATTCAGGAGCGCCCTTACCTTTACCCATACGAACTTCGGTCGGTTTCGCAGAGATTGGCAAATCAGGGAAGATGCGAATCCACACACGGCCCTGACGTTTCATCTGACGCGTGATAGCACGACGTGCAGCTTCGATCTGGCGCGCGTTGACGCGATCAGGCTCGAGAGCTTTCAGACCATAAGCGCCAAAAGTCAGCGTCGAGCCGCCTTTCGTGTTGCCGTGGATACGGCCCTTATGCGCCTTGCGGAATTTTGTACGTTTCGGTTGCAGCATTTGCTGTTTTCCTTCTCAGGCTTACCGGTCTGTCTCTTGCGATGGCGACCGGCGTTCCTTTGTTCTTATTATAGGCAGCTATCAGTTACGGGGCGGGCGACGGTTGCCACCACCACCGGTTTCCTGAGCTTCCGTGTGACGACGTTCGTGCGCCATCGGATCGTGCTCAAGGATTTCGCCTTTGAAGATCCAGACCTTCACGCCGCAGATACCGTAAGCGGTTTCAGCTTCAGCTGTACCGTAGTCGATGTCGGCGCGCAGGGTGTGCAACGGCACACGACCTTCACGATACCATTCGACGCGGGCAATCTCTGCGCCGCCAAGACGGCCACCACAGTTGATACGAATACCTTGGGCACCGAGACGGATTGCGGACTGCACCGAGCGCTTCATGGCGCGACGGAATGCAACACGGCGTTCCAGCTGCTGGGCAATCGACTGGGCAACGATGGTTGCGTCGAGTTCCGGCTTGCGGATTTCCACGATGTTAACGGAAACTTCGGCACTGGTCATCGTCTGGACCTTGCGCTTCAATTTCTCGATGTCTGCACCTTTTTTACCGATGATCAGACCGGGACGACCGGCGTGAATAGTAACGCGGCATTTCTTGTGCGGACGCTCGATAATCACTTTCGAGATGGAAGCTGCTTTCAGCTCTTTCTCGATGTAGTTGCGAATGTTGATGTCTTCATCAAGCATGCTCGCGTAATCGCCTTTAGTGGCGAACCAGCGGCTGTCCCACGTGCGGTTGATACCGAGGCGAAACCCGATGGGATTGATCTTTTGACCCATTACGCGGCCTCCTCTTCTTCGGCTTCCTTCACGATAATCGTGAGGTGCGCGAAGGGTTTTTGAATCCGGCTCGCTTTACCGCGACCACGTGCCATGAAGCGCTTCATGACGATGGAATGACCAACATGGGCTTCCTTCACCACAAGGCTGTCAACGTCGAGATCATGATTGTTCTCGGCATTGGCAATGGCTGACTGCAGGCACTTACGAACGGTGCCCGCGATCCGCTTGTTGGAGAATTCAAGATCGTTCAACGCGTTCTGCGCTTTCTTACCGCGAATAAGCTGAGCCACAAGGTTCAGCTTCTGCGGGGAAACGCGGATCATACGGTGGACCGACTTTGCTTCGTTGTCGGCGAGCTGACGCTCAAGTTTGGGCTTACCCATGACTTACTTCCTTTTCGCCTTTTTGTCGGCGCCGTGACCGTAATAGGTACGGGTCGGTGCGTATTCACCAAATTTCTGGCCAACCATGTCTTCGGAGACATTGACCGGAATGTGCTTGTGACCGTTGTAGACGCCGAACGTCAGGCCAACGAATTGTGGCATGATGGTAGAGCGACGGCTCCAGGTCTTGATAACTTCCTTGCGGCCGCCCTCGTGTACCTTCTCTGCTTTTTTGAGAAGGTAGCCATCGACAAACGGGCCTTTCCAGACTGAACGTGACAAATCTATCGATCCTTATTTCTTGCGCTGGTGGCGCGAGCGCATGATGAATTTATCCGTGGTTTTGTTGGAGCGCGTGCGCTTGCCTTTAGTAGGCTTGCCCCAAGGTGTCACTGGGTGACGACCACCGGATGTACGACCTTCACCACCACCGTGGGGGTGATCGATCGGGTTCATAGCAACACCACGTACTTTTGGGCGGCTACCGTACCAGCGATTGCGGCCGGCTTTACCCATGTTGGTGTTGGAATTGTCTGGGTTCGACACGGCACCGATGGTGGCCATGCAGGAACCGTGGATCAGTCGCTGTTCGCCGGAGTTGAGACGCAGGATGGCCATAACGCCATCACGACCGACCAACTGTGCGTAGGTGCCAGCGGAGCGTGCGATCTGACCGCCCTTGCCCGGCTTCATCTCCACATTGTGGATGATGGTGCCGACCGGAATAGCGGACATTGGCATCGCGTTGCCGGGCTTCACATCAGCGGAAGCTGCCGAAATAACCTTATCGCCTTCGCCCAGACGCTGTGGCGCCAGGATGTAGGCGACTTCGCCGTCTGCATATTTCAGCAGCGCGATGAAGGCCGTGCGGTTCGGATCATATTCCAGACGCTCGACCGTTGCTTCGACGTCACGCTTTGTGCGTTTGAAGTCGATCTTGCGGTAGGAGCGTTTGTGACCGCCACCGATGCCGCGTGATGTCATGCGACCGAGGTTGTTACGACCACCGGACTTGGTCAGGCCTTCGGTCAAAGTCTTGACCGGTTTGCCCTTCCACAGACCCTCACGAGAGACGATCACCAGTTGGCGCATACTCGGGGTAATTGGTCTGAATTTTTTCAGTGCCATGTTCTTATTTCCCTGCACCCTGTTTCCGAACTTGTTGTCCGGACTGCGGTGCCGTTAGCTTTTTGTCTTGAAGACCGTTCCTTACAGACCGGTCGTCACGTCGATGGACTGGCCTTCGGCCAGCGTCACGAATGCTTTTTTCACGTCGCTCTGCTTGCCGAGATGGCCGCGGAAACGCTTCACCTTGCCCTTACGGAGCACAGTGTTGACGGCAACGACCTTCACACCAAACAGACCTTCGACAGCCCGTTTGATTTCAGGCTTGGAAGCGTCACGCGACACGTTGAATACAACCTGGTTGGCTTCGGCAGCCAAGGATGCCTTCTCGGTGATAACCGGGGAGACGATCACGTCATAATTGCGGACTTCGCTCATTTGAAGCGCTCCTCAAGTGCGTCCACGGCAGCTTTCGACAACACCAGGGTGTTGCGACGAATGATGTCATAGACGTTGATGCCCTGCACCGGCAGCACATCGATATGGGGGATGTTCTGGGCAGCGAGCTTGAAGTTGTTGTCCAGTTCGGAACCGCCGATCATCAAAGCATTCTCGAAACCGAGTTTGCCGAGATTGCCGCGCAGAGCAGCAGTCTTAGGATCTTTGGCGGCCAAATCGTCAACGACGACCAGAGTGCCGGCCTGAGCCTTGGCGGACAGTGCATGGCGCAGAGCCAATGCACGGAACTTCTTGGTCAGGTCGTGGCTGTGGTCACGCGACTGCGGGCCATGGGCCTTACCACCACCACGGAACTGCGGAGCAGCCTGCGAGTGGTGACGTGCGCCGCCAGTACCTTTCTGGCGGTACATGCGCTTACCGGTGCGGTCCACATCGGAACGACCCTGTACCTGGTGCGTACCCTGACGAGCTTTTGCAAGCTGGTAGCGAACCATGCGCTGGATGATGTCTTGGCGGGGCTCAAGACCGAACACGGTGTCGGAAAGCGACACTTTGCCGGACTTGGAACCGTCCATCTTGGTGACGTCGAGTTCCATTATTCTGCGCCCTTCTCTTTGTTGTCTTCAGCAGCCGTCTCTTCGGCAGCTTCAACAGCAGCTTCCTGCTCGGCAGCCTGAGTTGCTGCCAATTCTGCAGCAGCCTCTTCAGCCATAGCGGTTTCAGCAGCAGCAGCGGCCTCTTCAGCAGCTTCCGCATCGCGGCGACGTGCTGCAGGGAATATCGCATCGGGATGAACCGGCTTCTTGATAGCATCACGCAATGTGACCCAGCCGCCTTTTGGTCCGGGCACAGCACCCTTCACCAAAACGAGACCGCGATCGACATCGACGGAGACAACCTGAATGTTCTGCGTGGTGACGCGGGTGTTGCCCATGTGGCCAGCCATACGCTTGCCTTTGAACACTTTACCCGGATCCTGACACTGACCGGTCGAACCATGCGAACGGTGCGAAACGGACACACCATGGGAAGCGCGAAGGCCACCAAAGTTGTGACGCTTCATAGCACCGGCAAAGCCCTTACCGATTGTCGTGCCCGTCACGTCGACGAACTGACCTGGCATGTAGTGAGCAGCGATAATTTCAGCGCCCACCGGAACAAGGTTTTCTTCGGTGACGCGGAATTCGGCCAATTTGCGCTTTGGCTCGACCTTCGCAACAGCGAAGTGGCCACGCATCGGCTTGGAAACGTTTTTCACCTTGGCTTTACCTGCGCCCAGCTGGACGGCGGTGTAGCCATGTTTTTCTTCGGTCCGTTGGGCAATGACCTGAACGTGCTCCATACGGAGAACGGTCACGGGGACATTGATACCTTCATCGGTATAAATGCGGGTCATCCCGACCTTCTGTGCAATCACGCCTGAGCGCATTGTTCTCATCCTTTAGCGTTTAGGACCGTGTGGTCCTGGCAGGCGGAACGCATATACGTTCACTGCCCCGCTTTTGTTGTTTGTTCAGTCCGCACGATGTGAAGACTGTGGGCGGATGCCCTTCTGTCAGACCGAGGTCTTACAGTTTGATTTCACGCTCGCTAGAGCTTGATTTCAACGTCGACACCAGCTGCCAGATCGAGCTTCATCAGCGCGTCCACGGTCTGTGGCGTCGGATCGACGATATCCAGCAGGCGCTTGTGGGTGCGCATTTCGAACTGTTCACGTGCTTTTTTGTTCACGTGGGGCGAGCGGTTGACGGTGTAGCGCTCGATGCGGGTCGGCAACGGCACTGGGCCGCGAACCTGTGCGCCTGTGCGTTTCGCAGTCGACACGATTTCCTTGGCGGACGTGTCGAGGATGCGATGGTCGAACGCTTTCAGGCGAATACGAATATTCTGACCGGTCATGTGTTTCGTCCTTGATACGAGACATCAGCCGGATGCTGATGGCCCTTGAATTCATTACGGGATCGGTCAGCCGTCCCGTGTCGTTTAGCCGGCCCTTTCGGGGCAAGCGAACGGCGGGGCAGCTTTCCAGCCGCCCCGCCGTGCATAATTTTGTTTAGTCCAGGATTTCGGCGACGATGCCGGCACCAACCGTACGGCCACCTTCGCGGATAGCGAAGCGGAGACGGTCTTCCATAGCGATCGGCACGATCAACTCAACAGTCATTTCGACGTTATCGCCGGGCATGACCATTTCCGTACCTTCTGGCAGCGAGCAGATGCCCGTCACGTCGGTGGTGCGGAAGTAGAACTGTGGGCGATAGTTGGTGAAGAACGGCGTGTGACGGCCACCCTCTTCTTTCGTCAGGATGTAGGCTTCCGCACGGAACTTGGTGTGCGGCTTGACGGAACCAGGCTTACAAAGAACCTGACCACGCTCGACGTTTTCACGATCGACACCACGGATCAGCGCGCCGATGTTGTCGCCAGCTTCACCCGAGTCGAGCAGCTTGCGGAACATTTCGACGCCGGTGCAGGTTGTTTTCTGCGTGTCTTTGATGCCGACGATTTCGATTTCTTCACCGACCTTGACGATACCGCGCTCAACGCGACCGGTCACAACCGTACCGCGACCAGAGATCGAGAACACGTCCTCGATTGGCATCAGGAATGGCTGGTCAACAGGACGCTCTGGCTGTGGGATGTAGCTGTCGACAGCTTCCATCAGTTCACGGATAGCGTTTTCACCAATTTCAGGATCGCGGCCTTCAACGGCTGCCAGTGCGGAGCCTTTGATGATCGGAATGTCGTCGCCGGGGAATTCGTAGGAAGACAACAGTTCACGCACTTCCATGTCGACGAGCTCGAGGAGCTCTTCGTCATCAACCTGATCGACCTTGTTCAAGAACACGACGAGGGCTGGAACACCAACCTGACGAGCGAGCAGGATGTGCTCACGGGTCTGTGGCATTGGGCCGTCAGCTGCGGAACAGACGAGGATACCACCGTCCATCTGGGCAGCACCGGTGATCATGTTTTTCACATAGTCGGCGTGACCCGGGCAATCGACGTGGGCGTAGTGACGGTTTTCCGTCTCATATTCCACGTGAGCCGTCGAAATGGTGATGCCGCGGGCTTTTTCTTCGGGAGCGCCGTCGATTTCATCATAGGCTTTGAATTCACCAAAATATTTGGTGATCGCCGCTGTAAGCGTCGTCTTGCCGTGGTCAACGTGACCAATGGTGCCGATGTTGCAATGCGGCTTATTACGTTCGAACTTTTCTTTAGCCATCTTGGCCTCCATTTTTCACCAGCGCTCGCTAGCGACTTCTGAACTTCTTGGCGACATCGCTGCCGCCGACTTAACTGGAAGACGCGGAACCGACCGCGCCTTCGAACTCTTTATACGCTTACGCGTATTTCTCGATCACTTCGTCGGCGACCATCTGGGGCACCTGCTCGTAGTGGTCGAATGTCATCGTGTACTGCGCACGGCCCTGGCTCATGGAGCGCAGGCTGTCGACGTACTTGAACATGTTTGCGAGAGGAACCATCGCGGACACGACTTGGTCGATACCGCGGGATTCCGTACCGGAAACCTGACCACGACGGGAGGACAGATCACCGATCACATCGCCCATATAGTCTTCCGGTGTCACAACTTCCACCTTCATGATGGGCTCAAGCAATTTTGCGCCAGCTTTCTGCGCGCCTTCACGAAATGCAGCGCGTGCTGCGATCTCAAAGGCCAGAACACTGGAGTCGACATCGTGGTATGCGCCGTCAAGAAGGGTCGCTTTCACGCCCAGCATCGGGAAGCCGGCCACGGGGCCGTTGTCCATGACAGACTTGATGCCCTTTTCAACGCCCGGAATGTATTCCTTAGGCACGTTACCGCCGACAATCTTGGACTCGAATTCGAACTCCTCGCTGTCGGGGTTCGGTGTGAAGACAATTTTCACGCGCGCAAACTGACCGGAACCACCGGACTGTTTCTTATGCGTGTAGTCGATTTCAGCTTCACGGGTGATGGTCTCACGATAGGACACCTGCGGTGCACCAACGTTAGCTTCAACCGAGAATTCGCGCTTCATGCGGTCGACAAGAATGTCGAGGTGCAATTCGCCCATACCGGAAATGATGGTCTGGCCGCTCTCTTCGTCGGAACGCACACGGAAGGACGGGTCCTCGGCTGCGAGACGGTTGAGCGCGATGCCCATTTTTTCCTGGTCGCCCTTGGTTTTAGGCTCGATTGCAATGGAAATCACCGGATCGGGGAATTCCATACGCTCGAGGATAACCGGCTTGAGCGGATCGCAAAGCGTGTCGCCCGTTGTCGTCTCTTTGAGGCCTGCAATAGCAACGATGTCGCCTGCATATGCTTCTTTGATGTCGATGCGGTCGTTGGAGTGCATCTGCAACATACGTCCGATGCGCTCTTTCTTACCTTTCACCGTGTTCATCAACGAACCACCTGTCTCCAGGCTGCCCGAGTAGATACGGCAGAATGTGAGCGTGCCGACAAACGGGTCGTTCATGATTTTGAACGCCAGCATTGAGAAAGGCTCATCATCGGAAGATTTGCGTACGGTCTCTTCTTCGGTCTTTGCGTCGATGCCTTTAATTGCAGGCACTTCCAGAGGCGAAGGCAGGTAATCGGTGATTGCGTTCAACAGCGGCTGAACACCTTTGTTCTTAAACGCCGTACCGCACATCATTGGGAAGAACTGAACCGCGATGCAGCCCTTACGGATCAATGCACGCAGACGATCGTTATCCGGCATGTTGCCTTCGAGATAGGCTTCCATGTCAGCATCGTCGGCTTCTACAGCCGTTTCGATGAGCAGGTCGCGATACTCTTCAGCTTGAGCCTTCAGCTCGTCTCGGATTTCCAGGACATCCCATGTCGCGCCGAGCTCTTCGCCTTTCCAGACGTGCTCTTTCATCTCGATCAGATCGATGATGCCTTCGAACTCGTTTTCAGCACCAATCGGCAGCTGAAGAACACAAGGGGTTGCGCCAAGGCGCGAACGGACCGTGTCGATACAATTGAAGAAGTCAGCACCGACCTTGTCCATTTTGTTGGCATAGATCATGCGCGGGACGTTGTACTTGTTGGCCTGACGCCAGACAGTTTCTGTCTGTGGCTCTACGCCGGCGTTAGCATCGAGAAGCGCAACAGCGCCATCGAGCACACGCAAGGAGCGTTCGACCTCAATCGTGAAGTCGACGTGACCAGGGGTGTCGATGATGTTGTAGCGACGCTTCTTGCCGTCACGACCTTCCCAGAAGGTGGTTGTCGCAGCAGACGTGATCGTGATGCCACGCTCCTGCTCCTGCTCCATCCAGTCCATGGTAGCAGCACCTTCGTGCACTTCGGCCATTTTGTGGATTTTGCCCGTGTAATACAGGATCCGCTCGGTCATCGTGGTCTTGCCCGCATCAATATGGGCCATGATGCCGAAGTTGCGGTAGTCCTCGAGTTTATATTCGCGTGCCATGATTATGCTCTTTGGGAATATCGGGAGACGTTACGGGTTCAGGCACTACCAGCGGTAGTGTGAGAAGGCCCGGTTGGCTTCAGCCATCTTGTGCGTGTCTTCACGCTTCTTGACGGCAGAACCACGGTTATTTGCAGCATCCAGCAATTCACCAGCGAGACGGTCGACCATAGTGGTCTCGTTACGCTTGCGGGCTGCAGTAATGAGCCAGCGAATGGCCAGAGCCTGCTTACGCTCGGTGCGAACATCGACGGGCACCTGGTAGGTGGCACCACCAACACGGCGGGAGCGAACTTCCACGGAAGGCGCAATGTTTTCGAGCGCAGTGTGGAACATCGGCAGCGCTTCGGAGCGCGCTTTTTCTTCCATCTGCTCGAATGCACCGTAAACGATGGCTTCGGCCTTGGATTTCTTACCGTCCAGCATGATGGAGTTCATGAACTTGGACAGAACCAGATCACCAAATTTGGGATCGGGCAGGATTTCGCGTTTTTCGGCGCGGTGACGACGTGACATATATCTCTACCTTACTTCGGACGCTTGGCGCCGTATTTCGAACGGCGCTGTTTACGGTCTTTGACGCCCTGCGTGTCGAGCACGCCGCGGATGATGTGGTAACGGACACCAGGAAGATCCTTCACGCGACCGCCGCGGATCATAACCACGGAGTGTTCCTGAAGGTTGTGACCTTCACCGGGAATGTAGCCGATGACTTCGAAGCCATTGGTGAGGCGGATCTTGGCAACCTTACGAAGAGCCGAGTTCGGTTTCTTCGGGGTCGTGGTGTAAACACGTGTGCAAACGCCGCGCTTCTGCGGGTTCGCTTCCATTGCTGGAACCTTGGAACGCTTGATCGGCGCTTTGCGCGGATTGCGTACAAGTTGGTTGATGGTCGGCATGACACATCCTTCTTATCTGCCCGCTCCACAAAACCGTGAGAGAATGGGCGTTTCACTGTGCTGGCACCTCTAGGCTGTCACCCGAGATGCCGTGCGATAGGGATTGTCGAGCGCATGTGAAAACCACATGCCAAACACGAGAAAGGCACCACAACGCGGGATTGCCGCACGGGTGCCGGACTCTCAATGCAGAGGAACAAGGCCAAAGTACGACCCGGTTCTTGCTCTCGAACCATACATATTCGTTTTTGCGAACCTTGTTTGAGCGGGCTGGCTGCAACGCTAGGCGCATCGCAATTCACGGCTCACATCGGCTCGTCGTGAAGGGTATCTAGGCCCAACCCCCCATCCCGTCAACCCCGATATCTTCCCTAAAAGGCCGCAAACTGGCGCTTTTGATGGCAAAAGGCATGATCGAACTACCGTAAACGTCAATGGCGTGCCAAACCGTGTGGAATCAGACCGACTTACAGGAAGTTTTGCCGTGTTTAAGAAGATCGCACTTGGGCTTTTGAGCCTTATCGTAGTTCTGGGCGTCATTTTTGCTCTTGGCCCGCGTGAAGAAATCGACGAGACGCTTCGATTCTCCGCTGATGCTGTAGGTAGTGACATAGAAGGTTATCTGGCAAAATCAGAAGCCGCCTTCACCGATATCAAGCCCGGCGCTGAAAAGCGGATCATCTGGGACAGCGATATCGCCAAGGTCCAGACCGATATCGCCGTGGTGAACATTCACGGATTCTCGGCCAGTTCGGAAGAGATCCGCCCGGTTCCCGATATGGTGGCGGACCGCTTGCAGGCCAATCTCTTCTTTGGTCGTCTCGCCGGCCACGCCCGTTCACCGGACGCGATGGCGGAGCCTTCGGTCAATGACTGGATGAACGACACCGCAGAGGCCATCGAAATCGGCAGGCGTATCGGCAAGAAGGTTATCATCATCTCCACCTCCACGGGCGGTACGTTGGCGACGTGGGCCGCAACGAAGCCGGACCTCATCAAGGATGTTGCGGGCATCGTTTTCATATCCCCGAACTACGCCGTGCAGAACGCCAGTGCCGATATTCTGACCCTGCCTTGGGCGCGTCAGTTGGTGCCTGTTCTGGCAGGTGCCGAGCGCAGCTGGGAACCGATGAACGCCGAACAGGAGAAATGGTGGTCCACCACGTATCCAACCGTGGCAGCACTTCCGATGAAAGCCAGCATCGACCACGTTCGCGCCCTGCCCTTTGAAGACATAAAAGTCCCTGCCCTTTTCATGTTCCATGATGACGACGGCGTGGTGAAATCCTCTGTCACCCGCGAGGTCGCCGCACGCTGGGGCGGTCCTGCAAAAATCATTGCGGTGGAAGATTCCACAGATACGTCGAAACACGTCATAGCCGGTGCCATCACGTCGCCGGAGAACACTCAAATGGCGGTGGACGCCATCGTAGAATGGGCGGAAGCACTATGAGCGAAACACGCACAGCACAGCCGGAAGGCTCGCACTTCATCGGCGGTAAATATGCAGAAGATAAAGCAGGCGAAGCCTTCGACACGCTTCATCCTGCGACCGGCGAAGCGGTGGCGCATATTCATGCCGCGACCGACGCGATCATCGATCAAGCCATAGCCGCCGCACAGCAGGCGCAGCCTGTTTGGGCGGCGATGTCAGGCGCGGAGCGTGGCCGCGTTCTCATAAAGGCCGCGCAGATCATGCGCGAGCGCAACGACGAGATCGCCCGCATCGAGACGCTGGACACCGGCAAGGCCATCCAGGAAACGCTCTATGTCGATGCTGTGAGCGCTGCCGATAATCTGGAGTATTTCGGTAATCTGGTCTCCACCCTGACCAACGAGCAGATACCGGTCGACGACACCGCTTTCGCCTACACATTGCGCGAACCGCTGGGCATCGTCGCAGCTGTGGGCGCGTGGAACTACCCGATACAGACTGCGACGTGGAAGGCTGCCCCTGCCCTCGCGATGGGCAATGCCATCATCTACAAACCATCGGAAGAAACGCCGCTCACCGCGCTGAAACTGGCGGAATGCCTGCGCGATGCAGGCGCGCCGGACGGAATCATCGGCATCGTGCAGGGCAAGGGCGAAGTCGGCGCGAAGTTGCTGAACCACCCTGCGGTTTCCAAAGTCTCGCTCACCGGCTCCGTTCCCACCGGCAAGCGCATCATGGCATCCGCAGCCGACAGCTTGAAAAAAGTGTCGCTGGAATTGGGTGGCAAGTCGCCCCTCATCATTTTCGACGACGCCCATCTGGAAAACGCAGTCTCCGGCGCGATCATGGCGAACTTTTACTCAACCGGCCAAGTCTGCTCCAACGGCACCCGCGTATTCGTGCAGTCTGGCATTCGTGAAGCGTTCACCGAGCGGTTGGTGGAGCGTACCAAGGCAATCAGCATCGGCGATCCGCTCGACCCTGACGTGCAGATGGGGCCGATGATTTCTGCCAAGCAGTTGGAAATCGTCAATGGCTACATCGAAAAGGGTCAGGCCGAAGGGGCAACGATGCTCTGCGGTGGCGAGACGCCGAAAGTCGAAGGTTTCGAAGGCGGCAACTGGGTCGCACCCGTGGTGTTTTTCGATGTCACCGATGACATGACCATCGCGCGGGAAGAGATTTTTGGCCCCGTCCTGTCTCTGCTGAACTTCGACGATGAAGCGGACGTTCTGGCTCGCGCCAACGACACGATCTTCGGCCTCGCCGCCGGTGTCTTCACTGCCGATATAGGCCGCGCCCACCGCGTCGTCCGCCAGCTTCAGGCTGGCACGACGTATATCAACAACTTCAATCTCACCCCCGTCGGTGTGCCGTTCGGTGGCTACAAAATGTCTGGCATTGGGCGTGAAAACGCCCACCACGCCATCGACAACTACAGCCAGATCAAGAGCGTCTATGTCGAACTCGGCGACGTGGAGGCACCCTACTGATGGCAAACCCTATCCTTGTCGAAATCACCCGAGGCGACCGCGTAGAAAGCGTCCATCGCGGCGCAGTCTCGGTGGTCGATGGTGACGGTAACACCGTCTGGCAGACCGGGGATACGCAATCGCCGGTCTTCCCGCGGTCCGCCGTGAAGGCCATTCAGGCGTTGCCGCTGGTGGAAAGCGGCACAGCCGACGCGCTGGGCTTCACCGACGAAATGCTGGCACTCGCTTGCTCCTCCCATTCCGGCGAACCGGGTCACATCGAAACCGCCACCGCCATGTTGGCCAAAGCCGGGCTGGACGAAGCCGCGCTGGAATGCGGCGGCCATTGGTCTTCGCAGCAGCCGGTGCTCATCGAACAGGCACGCACATATGCCGATACGCCCACCGCGATCTGCAACAACTGCTCCGGCAAGCACGCAGGCTTCGTGTGCACAGCCGCCCATACGGGCGTCGACCCGACCGGCTACATTTCGCCTGACCACGCGATTATGACCAACGTTCGCCGCGCCATGGAAGAGATGACCAATGCCGAACACAGCATCACCGCTGATTGCGGCACAGACGGCTGTTCCATTCCCACGCATGCGATTCCGCTAGATGCGATGGCGCTAGGCTTTGCGCGTATGGCAACAGGCAAAGGTCTCTCCAACGACCGCGCCAACGCGGCCAAGCGACTGATGAACGCCTGCATGGCGAACCCATGGCATGTCGCCGGTACCGACCGCTTTTGCACGTCCTTCATGACTACAGGTGCAGGCCGTCTGTTTGCCAAGACCGGAGCCGAAGGGGTGTTCTGCGGAGCGATCCCTGAACTCGGCTACGGCATCGCGCTGAAATGCGATGATGGCGGCACGCGCGGTGCTGAAGCCATGATGGCTGCCGTGACCGCCAAGCTGTTGGGCGATACCGACCCGCTTTACGAGACGCTGCACAATCTAGGCCACACCACCATGCGGAACTGGAACGGTATCGTGGCGGGCGAAATCAGGCCTTCGGCAGGCGCGTTCGCCTAGGCTTTTTCCGGCGGGCGGTCTTCGCTGAACGCATAGATCGCCAGTGCCACTGCCAGCGCGACAACGTAGAAAATCAACACGGGCTGGAAGGCCGATAGGAACTCGCCTTTATCGTTGGAACGATAGACGCCTGACGATAGCCACTGCATTACGCCGACACCGCCCATGTTGAAGAAGTTCAGCAGTGTCACACCCCGCCCCGTCAGGTGGTCGGGAATGAAGGCCATGCCGTGGGCCATGGTGAGGCCGAAATACATGGTGCAGAAGCCGAGAAGCGATAGCGCGATCTGCATCTGCACCACCGACGCACCAGGGTTGAGCGTCCACCACAGCAGCGCGGCCATGCCGATGCTACCGCCTGCCAGCACCACATACTTGCGGGTGTTGAACAGCTTATCCGCAGGGCCGTAGGCGAGGCTACCGACGGCCATGATGATCGCCACCACGAACAAGGTGTTGCCGATGGCCAACTGATCGAGACCATGCACCTGCCCCAGATACGGCCCGGCCCATAGCCCACGCAGGCCGCCGATGACGGCGTAATTGACGAAGAGCAGCGGGAAGATGAACCACAGCGGACGCAGCTTCATCAAATCCCAATAGCTGCCGGTGCCGCCTGCAGGTTGCTCGGCCTTCGGCGGGTCGGAAACGAAGGCGATGATGCCTGCCGCCAACGCGCAGGTGACTATTGCCAGCCCCACCATGGTGCTGCGCCAGCCGAAATTTGCAGATGCCCATGCCAGCGGGCTGGACCCGATGATGTTGCCCATCAAACCGGCCGCGATGAAGCTGGAGGTCAGCATGGCGAACTGGCGGCCCGAATAGGTGCGCTTGAAAATAAACACCGAGGCCATCAAAACAGGCGCGCAACCGATGCCGAGCATCACCATGCCGATGGTCAGGCCCAACGCGGTTTCGGACGACGCAAACAGCAGCCCGCCTCCGCCAGCGCCCACCGCAAACATGCTGGCTGCCGTCCAACGCGGGCCTACACGGTCGAGCAGCGCCCCCACCGGAAATTGCGCCAACGCAAAAGCTGCAAACCACGCGCCCAGCGCATCCGACAACACATCCGGCCCCAACCCCAGCTCCGCCGTGAGCTGCGGCGACAGCACGGCAAGAAACGAGCGGTAAAAATGGCTGAGGATATAAGCCCCGGCGAGGATGACGATGCCGATCAAAGGAATAAAGGTCCATTAGGTGTGCTGCGCTTGTTTCACCGAATACCGCGAAACACGAGTCATTTTAGCCACTTGCACGAGTCCGGTGATATATCGATTCCAGCGCGGTCCATGTCCAGTTGAGCGCGTCCGAAAATACAAGTCGAGCGTCCCATTTTGAGCGCAATATACTCTATTGTGAACACACAAGACTTAGATCTCTACGTTCAACCTCAGCTCATCCGCCAATGGAAATATGTCTCTATGAACAAAGCCGTCAAAGCGCTCGCTCTCGCTGCAATCATGACATCCACTTTCGTAACAGCCAGCGGTGCTGCCGATACGATTGAACAAATAGATAGCGATCTCGTGGCGGCAGATGCCATTGCTGAACGGTCAATTCTCTTGGGTATCGGTGCGGGCTTCCAGCCGCTTTACGAAGGGTCGGATGAATTCCGCGCATTTCCGGTTCCGATCTTTTCCTATGATTCTGGTGTGCCCGGCCCGCGTCGTTTTGAATTTCGCGGGCTGGACGACATCCGTTTTCACGCGCTGCGCTTGGGCAATTTTTCAACCGGACCAATCGTCGGTTACCGCTTTGGTCGCGATGAAGATGATTCCGCACGTTTGCGCGGGCTTGGCAATATTGACGGCGGCCTCGTGGTCGGCGGCTTCGCGTCCTACGAATTTTACAATGATACAGGTTCAAGCTGGGGTGCCGATATCGGCATCTCATCACAGGTAACGGGTGACGCTTTCGATGAAGGTCGTTTTGCAGGCCTGCCTACCCAATTCGATGATGGCTACGGCTACGAGATCGATTTTGGTATCAGCAACGAGATGGATATTACCGACCGGTTCAACCTCGCCACGCGTATCGGCGCAACCTACGCGTCCGACGATTATTTGCAGACGAATTTCGGCGTAGGTGTTGCGCAAGCTGCTGCAGCGATAGCAGCCGGTAACGGCATCGCTGCTTACGACGCAGATGGTGGCATCAAGAATGCGTATTTCAATGTTAGCGGAACCTATGAGCTTACAAATTACATCCAGCTTCGTGCAGGGCTCGGCTATTCACGCCTGATGGGTGATGCTGCGGACAGTCCGATCACCGAAACCGAGAACCAGTTTTCAGGCTCTATTGGTGCAGCGTACCGCTTCACTTTTTAAAGCGAGCGACATCCTCCACATCATGAATAAATATGCTGGTGCAGGGATGTTCAGCAGAGCTTTCGGCGGCAGGTTGTGGGAACCGTGTGTTTGTAGGTCTGGATGAACCCTCAATCAGATAGCAGACCAATCCTCCCTGAAAGCTAGTGTCCGCTCCTAGCTTCAACCAATTCATACATGAAGGGAATCTGGTTTGGTGCCCCCACCCGGACTTGAACCGGGACGGCCTTGCGGCCTACAGATTTTAAGTCTGCTGCGTATACCAATTTCGCCATGGGGGCGGCGGCGTGCCAAGCAATCGAAACGAAAGCCGAAGCCTTGCCATGCGCGCCCGCCGTGGTTAGCGCGGTCGCAGGGCAATCGGCAAGAGGCAGTTTAGCATGGCGAACAAGAACGAGGGTACGGTGACAGCAGCCATGGTTGTGATCGGCGATGAAATTCTGTCGGGGCGCACCAAAGACAAGAATATCGGCTATGTAGCCGAGTTCCTCACGGCCATGGGCATCGAACTCGAAGAGGTGCGGGTCGTGTCCGACGATCAGGACCGGATAGTGGAAGCGGTGAACGCGCTGCGCGCCCGCTACACCTACGTGTTCACCAGCGGCGGTATCGGGCCCACGCATGATGATATCACAGCTGATTCCGTTTCTGCCGCCTTCGGTGTGCCGTGCCATGAAAACCCTGAGGCCGTTGCCATTTTGGAAGAGCATTATCGCACCTCCGACCTCCCATTCACCGATGCTCGCCGTCGTATGACTCGGACGCCTGTGGGTGCCAGCCTCATCAGAAACGCAGTTTCTAAGGCCCCGGGTTTCCGCATGGAGAACGTGCATGTGATGGCCGGAGTACCGAGCATCATGCAGGCGATGATGGACGCTATCGCGCCGACGCTCGAAGGTGGCATTCCCATGCAGTCCCGCACCGTGGAATGTCCGTTGGGCGAAGGCACTATCGGCGCTCCGCTGGGCGAGCTGCAGAAGAAACACCCCGACACGATGATGGGCTCTTACCCCCGCTATAATGACGGTACCTTCTCCACGCATCTTGTGGTGCGATCCCGAGACGAGGGCGCACTCGATGCTGCAATCTCAGACGTTCAGGCGATGGTCGATCGGCTCATCGCCGAGGATTGATATTCCTACCCCGCGCTAACAGGCCTTGTGGACAGGCGCTTAGACAGCGCCTGCAACCTTGCCCGTCTCAACGCCCCGCGCTATCGACCGCCACCCCGTTGTCCGAACTGCCAACCGCCGGAGCGCATCCATGGCCAATCCCCCAAAAGCCTTTCCCGTATCGTGGGACCAGTTCCACCGCGACTGCAAAGCGCTGGCTTGGCGTTTGGCGGGACCAGGCAAGGACAAAGTAGAGTGGAGCGCCATCGTTGCTATCACCCGCGGCGGGCTTGTTCCTGCAGCAATCATCGCTCGCGAACTGGGTATACGCACCATTGAAACCGTCTGCATCGCGTCCTATCACGAGTATAAAGACCAAGGTGAGCTGGACGTCATAAAGGGCATCGACAGCAAGATGATCGAAGCCGATGGCGGCAAGGGCGTGCTGGTGATCGACGATCTGACGGACACCGGCGCGACAGCCCGCAAGGTGCGCGAAATGCTGCCCAACGCCCATATCGCAACGGTTTATGCCAAGCCCAAGGGCTGTGAAATGGCGGATACGTTCATCACCGAAGTGAGCCAGGACACGTGGATCTATTTCCCGTGGGACATGGAGATGGGGTATGTTGAGCCGATTTCGGGGTTGAAAGACGGCTAGCTTTTGGATGCATTTTTCTTCGCGTCACAAAAATATCGATTTTTTTCGCGTAAGTTTGAACTGAAGTTGATTTAGCAACGTTGTATAAGATGATGCCCTTTCAATCAGAGGTTTTCCTATGACCGACGTTACAATCACTCGCCGTTCCGCCCTGCTCGGCGCAGCAGCTCTGCCGCTTGTTGCATCCGCACTCCCCGCCAACACAGCGCAGGCCGCAGCGCCCATGATGGGCGTGGACAACACGCCGTTTGCCCGTTTCAAGCTGGGCGAATTCGAAGTGACAACGCTGCTGGCCGGTGCTGCCGTGCGCGAAGAGCCGCACAAGATTTTCGGCCTCAACGTCGATGATACGACCTTCGACAAGGCCGCTGAAGACGCTTTCATTCCCAACGATATGGCGCGCTTCTTCTTTACGCCCACCGTGGTGAACACAGGCTCCTCGCTGGTGCTGTTCGACACCGGCCTGCCGGGTGACACCCCAGGCGTGGTCTCCGCTTTGGCTGGAGCTGGCTATACGCCGGATCAGGTGGACACAGTGGTGCTGACGCACATGCACCCGGACCATATCGGCGGTATGATGACCGGCGGTAAACCCACCTTTCCCAATGCCAGCTATGTGATCGGCGACACAGAATACAATTTCTGGAAGGGCAAGGACAACCGCATCGGCAAGATGATGGACGGCATGGTCGTGCCTATCGAGGACAAAGCCAAGTTCATCAAACCCGGGGATGAGGTGACCGGCGGCATCACCGCAGTCGAAGCATTCGGCCACACGCCGGGCCACATGACCTTCCAGCTCGAAAGCGGCGGGCAGAACCTGATGTTGATGGCCGATGCGGCCAACCACTACGTGTTCTCACTCGCCCACCCGGATTGGGAAGTGTCGTTCGACGCCGACAAAGCAGCCGCTGCGGCCACCCGTCGTCGCCTGCTGACCATGTTGGCCGAAGAACGCATGCCTTTCGTCGGCTATCACATGCCATTCCCGGCGCTGGGATATGTGGAAAAGCGTGGCGAAGGCTTCCACTACGTACCTGCAAGCTACCAGCTGGAAATGTAGGTTGGACCTATTCTAGCCAAACGTTTACGCGCCCTCGTCGCCATGCTGGCGGCGGGGGCGTGTTTTTCTGCCCTCCAGCGTTGCCACCACTCCGCGTAGCGCGTGGATTTCCTGTTTCGAAAGGCCTGCTTTTTGGAAAATGTTCCGCAGGTTTTCCACCATGGTCGCCTTCTTATGGGACGGGCGGAAATAGTGCATATCTTCCAGCGCGCCTTCCAGATGGCCGAACAGGCCGAACAGATCATCCTTTTCTGCAGGTTCGCTGGGCGGTTGGTGGATGGGCAGTTCGATCTCGCCTGACGCCATCCATTCATAGCTCATCAGCAGCACAGCCTGCGCAATGTTGAGCGAAGCAAACGCCGGGTTCACCGGAAAGGTGACAATTTCATCGGCCAGTGCGACTTCCACGCTTTCCAGCCCTGCCCTTTCACGCCCGAACAAAATGCCGGTGCGCTCGCCCGCCCTATGTCGTGTTCGCAGGGTGCTTGCAGCTTCCGCAGGGCCGCGAACGGGCTTCAACATTTCACGCTGCCGGGCGGTTGTCGCATAGACGAACTGCAAGTCGGCGAGCGCGTCTTCCAACAGGTCGAACACCTGCACGTTGTCGATTATGTGATCGGCCTTGGCCGCGTTGGCCTTCGCTATGGGGTTCGGCCAGCCATCGCGCGGGTCCACCAAACGTAACTCCGCAAGCCCGAAATTGGCCATGGCGCGCGCTGCCCCACCGATGTTTTCGCCCATCTGCGGGTTCACCAGAATGACCACTGGCCCCTCGGCGATCAATTTCTTGCGGCTGTCTGTTCCCGACATCTGCGGCGCACTTCTCGTGGTTAGTTCTGTAGTTGCATTGGATTAGCGCCATGGCGGTGATATAGCCACACCAACCGTGCGAGGGAGCGCGCGGGTGCAAGACCGCTTGCGCCCTTCGCCCTTCGCTGCCCCGCTGGCACGTTCAGCCAAATAACGAAGGAATACGCATGTCCAAGATCAAGGTCGAAAATCCGCTCGTAGAGCTCGATGGCGATGAGATGACCCGCATCATCTGGCAGTTCATCAAGGACAAGCTGGTTCACCCCTATCTTGATATCGATCTGAAATATTACGATCTCGGCATTCAGGCCCGCGACGACACCGATGACCAGATCACCATCGACGCGGCCAACGCGATCAAGAAATACGGCGCAGGCGTGAAATGCGCCACCATCACGCCGGATGAAGATCGCGTTGAAGAATTCGGTCTGAAGAAAATGTGGCGTTCGCCAAACGGCACGATCCGCAACATTCTGGGCGGCGTGATCTTCCGCGAGCCGATCATCATGCAGAACGTGCCACGCCTCGTGCCCGGCTGGACCAAACCGATCATCGTTGGCCGCCACGCCTTCGGCGACCAGTACCGCGCCACCGATTTCCGCTTCCCCGGACCCGGCAAAATCACCATGAAATTCGTCGGCGAAGACGGCACCACGCAAGATTATGACATTTTCGATGCGCCATCCTCCGGCGTCGCCATGGGTATGTACAACCTCGATGATTCCATCCGCGATTTCGCCCGTGCCTCGCTCAACTACGCGCTGAACCGTGGCGTGCCGTGCTACCTGTCCACCAAAAACACGATCATGAAAGCCTATGACGGGCAGTTCAAAGACCTGTTCGAAGAGGTCTTTCAGGCCGAATTCAAAGACAAATATGAAGAGAAGAAAATCTGGTACGAGCACCGCTTGATCGACGACATGGTGGCGTCTGCCCTGAAGTGGTCCGGCGGTTACGTGTGGGCGTGCAAAAACTACGATGGCGACGTGCAGTCCGACATCGTGGCGCAGGGCTTCGGTTCCCTCGGCCTGATGACATCCGTGTTGATGACGCCAGATGGGAAGACCGTCGAATCGGAGGCCGCGCACGGCACCGTTACCCGCCACTACCGCGCTCACCAGAAGGGCGAGGAAACGTCGACCAACTCCATCGCCTCCATCTTCGCGTGGACCCGTGGCCTCGCCCACCGCGCCAAGCTGGACAGCAATGACGAGTTGCAGAAGTTCGCCGACACGCTGGAGCAGGTTTGCATCGACACCGTGGAATCAGGTCACATGACCAAAGACCTCGCGCTGCTCATCGGTCCCGATCAGCCGTGGCTCTCGACCACTGGCTTCCTCGATAAGGTCGACGAAAACCTGCAGAAAGCCATGAGCTAAGAGTTACGAAGGGCGGCCATGAGGTCGCCCTTTTTCGTTGGTGCCAAGCTTCGATGACAGCCCAAGACTTATGCCAACCGACCGGAGAGCCTTGAATACGCGCTCGTGCTAGAGTGTAGGAGAAGCGAAAACTGGAAGCGCAGCATGAACCTGAAAACATTCGATGCTGCATGCAGCGCCCTGCCCAACGTCACTATGGTTATCCAGTGGCGCGGTGCGCATGTTTGGAAGATCGGCGGCAAGGTATTCGCTGTCGGTTGGTCACGCGATCAGAGCGGCGACGCAACCTGTCCGTTTACGATCAAGGTCGATGATATGGCGTCGGAGTTCTTACGGCAGGAAACAGGTGTAGAAATCGCACCATATTTCCGCAGCCCAAGCTGGCTGCGGTTCCTGCCCGAATGCACAATCAATGACGATGATCTTGCTGGCTACATCGCCCGCAGCCGCGAGCTGATCATAAGCGGCCTACCGAAAAAGCGGCAGACCAGCTTGTTGAGCTGAGACGACTTCAACCAATAAGTGTCAGCCAGCCAGAGCAGCTCGCACAGCATCCAAAGCAGCGTCCACATTCGCGCCATCCGGACCACCGGCCTGAGCCATATCAGGGCGACCGCCGCCGCCTTTGCCGCCCAAAGCTTCAGAGCCTGCACGCACAAGAACTACAGCATCGAAACGATCTGTCAGATCTTTCGTTACGCCAACGACAACCGCGCCCTTACCGTCTTCATTGTTAGCGGCGATAGCCACGACGCCGGAACCGATGCGGGTTTTTTCTTCGTCGACCAGGCCCTTTAGGTCTCGTGGCGAGACGCCTTGCAAAACGCGGCCAACAAACTGAACGCCACCAATATCTTCGGCAGCAGCTTCCGTTCCGCCGTCAACACCGAGCGCCAATTGCTTCTTGGCTTCGGCGAGTTCGCGTTCGAGCTTCTTGCGTTCATCTATGAGTGCCGCGACGCGGGTTGGCACGTCTGCTGGTGTAGTCTTCAGCTTGGCCGCTGTGCTGCGCAGTAATTCATCCTGCTGTAGCAGATATTCGCGTGCGGCCTGCCCAGTTAACGCTTCAATTCGGCGTACGCCCGAAGATACGGCGCTCTCGCCGACGACTGTAACCAAACCAATATCACCTGTGTTCTTCACATGGGTGCCACCGCACAATTCCAATGACCAAGCTTTGGCCTCGTTACCCTCACCGACCTTGCCCATGGATACGACGCGAACCTCGTCGCCATATTTCTCGCCAAACTGTGCCTGAGCACCGAGTTCGATGGCGTCATCTACGGCCATCAGGGTGGTGGAGACTTGGCTGTTTTGCAGCACGTATTCATTGGCCATGGCTTCGATGCGGCGCATCTCTTCAGTCTCAACCGGCTTTGAATGCGAGAAATCGAAGCGCAAACGCTCCGGCGCAACAAGCGAGCCTTTTTGAGAGACATGGTCGCCCAAGGTTTCGCGCAAAGCTTCATGGACCAAGTGGGTTGCAGAGTGGTTGGAGCGTAATTTGCTGCGCCGCGCATGGTCGATCTCCAGCGATGCGCCATCGCCGACTTTCAGCGTGCCGGAATCGACCGTACCCATGTGAACGAACAAGCCATCGCCGCGTTTTTTAGTATCGGTAATAGTGAGCTTCGTTTCGCCGACGACCAACGTGCCAGTGTCACCCATCTGCCCGCCAGATTCTGCGTAAAATGGGGTTTGGTTTAGGATAACCGAAACTTCGTCGCCCTTCTTTGCAGTAGACACCTCAGCACCGTCCTGGAGAATAGCGAGGACAGAACCTTCGGCTTTTTCAGTTTCGTAGCCGAGGAATTCCGTTGCTCCGTGTTTCTCGCGCAATTTGAACCAGATGGCGTCGTCAGCGGCTCCCCCTGCACCGGCCCAAGAGGCGCGAGCGACAGCTTTCTGCTCTTCCATGGCGGTCGAATATTCGTCTGTATCGACCGTAATGTCGCGACGGCGCAGAGCATCTTGCGTGAGATCGAGAGGGAAACCGTATGTGTCGTAAAGTTTGAACGCGACGCGCCCGTCGAGAGCATCACCTGCCTTCAAATCAGCGCTGGCTGTATCGAGCAGATCGAGGCCACGTGTGAGCGTTTTCCGGAATCGAACCTCTTCCAAGTTCAATGTCTCGGTCATCAGCGATTGGGTGCGACGCAATTCCGGAAATGCCTCACCCATCTGCGCAACCAGAGCGGGAACAAGGCGGTACATCAGCGGGTCTTGCGCGCCGAGCAAAGATGCGTGGCGCATGGCGCGGCGCATAATGCGACGCAGCACGTAGCCGCGGCCTTCGTTACCTGGCAGCACGCCGTCAGCGATCAAAAAACAGGACGCCCGCAGATGATCTGCAATCACCCGATGGCTGGCGCGCGTATTATCGTCGGAACCAACGCCGGTCGCCTGCTCGGAAGCTGAAATGAGTGCTTTGAACAGATCTATTTCATAATTGTCGTGGGTGCCCTGCAGGACGGCGGCGATGCGCTCCAATCCCATACCGGTGTCGATAGATGGTTTGGGCAAGTTGACGCGTTCGTCGACCGTAACCTGCTCGAATTGCATAAAAACAAGGTTCCAGATTTCGACGAAACGATCACCGTCTTCTTCCGGGCTGCCGGGAGGGCCGCCCCAGATGTGGTCGCCATGGTCATAGAAAATTTCCGAACATGGACCACATGGACCGGTGTCACCCATGGCCCAGAAGTTGTCAGAGGTTGCGATGCGGATGATGCGGTCATCTGACAAACCGGCAATCTTTTTCCAAAGATCAAAAGCCTCGTCATCGTCGTGATAGACGGTGACGAGAAGTCTCGACGCATCGATACCGTATTCCTCGGTGAGCAAGTTCCACGCGAATTCTATGGCGTCTGCCTTGAAATAATCGCCGAAGGAAAAGTTGCCCAGCATCTCAAAGAATGTGTGGTGGCGAGCGGTGTAACCAACGTTGTCGAGGTCGTTGTGCTTACCACCTGCCCGCACGCATTTTTGCGAGGTTGTGGCGCGGGAGTAGTTTCGCGTTTCCAGACCTGTGAAGAGGTTTTTGAACTGCACCATGCCGGCTGCTGTGAACATCAATGTAGGATCATTGCGCGGAACCAAAGGCGATGAATCGACCGCAGCGTGACCGTTCTTCTCGAAATAAGAGAGGAATGTGGACCGGATGTCGTTGACGCCGCTCATGGCATTTTTCCTTGGTCGAACTGCAAACGGAAGAGCTTGCAAATGTTGAATTGGCGACGCTTCTAACGCCCACCTCTGTGGGCGCGGTTTGACCTCATCACAGCCAAAAATTCAACCGTCTGTCTCATGGTCAGATGGAGAATACGCTTAAGACGAAAAAGGCCGCCTCCGATAGCGATCAGAAGCGGCCTCTCGATTTCGGTAGCGTGATGCAGATCAGGCGCCGTTTGCGATCTCTCCGAGCTCCGGA
Organism: Ahrensia sp. R2A130; assembly: GCF_000179775.1. Lineage (GTDB taxonomy): Bacteria > Pseudomonadota > Alphaproteobacteria > Rhizobiales > Rhizobiaceae > Pseudahrensia. The sequence goes on along the minus strand of NZ_AEEB01000003.1, from coordinate 100,136 downwards.
TCGGTCCCATCCTCATCCTTGCCGGTTGGCTCATCGAGCAACTTTTCGCCGATCAAGCCAGCATTGGTTCGAATGGCCTTTTCAATTGTTTCAGCAACTTCGGGATTATCGCGAAGGAACTGTTTGGCGTTCTCGCGTCCCTGCCCCAGACGTTGGCTGTCATAGGAGAACCAAGAGCCTGATTTTTCAACGATACCAGCAGTGACGCCGAGGTCGATCAGTTCGCCCATCTTGGACACGCCCTCGCCATACATGATGTCGAATTCGACCTGCTTGAACGGGGGAGCCAGTTTGTTTTTGACGACCTTGATGCGTGTCTGATTACCAACGATTTCATCGCGATCTTTGATTGCGCCGATACGGCGAATATCGAGACGAACAGAGGCGTAGAATTTCAAGGCGTTACCGCCAGTGGTGGTTTCTGGCGAACCGAACATCACGCCGATTTTCATGCGGATTTGATTGATGAAGATAACCATAGTGTTGGATTTGGAGATCGACGCGGTAAGTTTCCGCAGTGCCTGGCTCATCAAACGGGCCTGCAGGCCGGGGAGCGAAGCCCCCATCTCACCTTCGATTTCCGCACGGGGCGTCAACGCAGCAACGGAATCGATGACCAAAATATCGCAAGCGCCAGAACGCACCAGTGTGTCGGCAATTTCTAATGCCTGTTCACCGGTGTCAGGCTGCGAAATGAGCAGGTTTTCAAGATTCACACCAAGCTTTTTAGCGTAAACAGGATCAAGCGCGTGCTCGGCATCAACAAAGGCGCAAATACCGCCCTCTTTCTGGGCTTCCGCGACCGTGTGAAGGGCCATTGTCGTTTTACCCGACGATTCAGGACCGTAGATTTCCACGATACGGCCTTTCGGCAAACCGCCGACGCCAAGCGCAATATCCAGGCCGATACAGCCTGTTGAGATTGTCTCAATCTCGACCGCCTGTTCATTGGCACCGAGCCGCATGATTGAGCCTTTACCAAAGGCGCGCTCGATCTGCCCCAGAGCTGCTTCCAACGCTTTCGATTTGTCCAATTTCTTGTCCTCAACCACTTTCAGGTTCGGTGCAGCCATCGTTCGATTCCTTATTTCACGGCGTGATCGCATGTGCAATTTGGAACAGATGTACTAGCTTTGTTCTTTTTCGTCAATACATCTTTATAACATTGATAAAATTCGTTTATTTTCTTTTTTGTCCACATTTGTTCTCGTGAAAAAAATAAAAACGCATCAGCCGATGCACCTTAAATATCGGCTGCTTATCCGACGCCCATCAAATGCGACAGAATCGTGGCACTGGGGCAACACGCTTAAGGTTAACGTCTTGTTAACATTTTATTCTGCGGTCCGATTGATTGACTCTTTATAGGAAGGAAAGCCACTAAACGCCTGGGGCGCATACATTTTATAACAGAACGGATTGAGAGCGATCCATATGTTGCATGCGAGGGGTCTGGTCATGGCAAAGAGAACGCGCAGCCATATGGCCGTATCCGTACGGCTGGCAATTGCCTCTGTGTTTGTTACCGCCTTCAGCGCAACAGCTCCTGCCGCTGCTGAAAGCATGAAGAGCGCCGTGCGTCATGCTATCAAAACCAACCCAACCGGCCTTGCAAGAGCTGCGGGCACACGCGCGATCGCCCATGACGTTGAGGCCGCACGCAGCGAATTCAATGCCAAGATTGATGTCTTTGGCGAGGTTGGCGCGCAGCGGGTGGACAATGAAAACTCACTAAGTGCCAGTGATAACGACAGATGGCGCGGTGCACGTCAGGTCGGCGTATCGGCATCCTATCTTTTGTATGACGGCTATCGACGCGCGAACCGGCTGTATCGTGAAGGTGCCCGCCTAGATGGTGCTGTGTACGGGCTACTGTCCACGAAAGAGACTGTCGCGCTGAATGCGGTAGAAGCCTATGTCGATGTTGTTCGTCATCGCGACCTTATTCATATCGCGCGCCGCAATATCGACCGCCACATCGCAATCCAGCGGCAGATCAATGCCCGTGTTGAGGGAGGTAAATCTCCAACCAGCGATAGGTTCCAGATCGAAGAGCGCGTGTTTGCGGCTCGTGCAGTGTTGGTGGAAATCCAGAAAGCATATGCAGACGCAGTTGCGAAATATCAAAAGGTTGTTGGGCGTAAGCCAGGCCGGAAGATGCGAATCGCGAATGCCGGTAAACTGCCGCGCAGCAAGGAGGCATTGGTTCAGCGGTCCATCGCTAACAACTACTCTGTGCAGGCCGCGCAAAAGCAGATCAATCAAAACGAATATGCCGTTGATGCAGCCGAAGGCGAGAAACTGCCCGAGCTTGGCGTAAACGGCCGCGCTACTTGGGGTGGTGATCGCAATGGTTCGCGCGGTACGGAAACAGACGTCTATGTCGGCCTTCGCCTGTCATGGCGCCTTTACGACGGCGGCGTGCGCGACGCACAAGTTGGTGCAGCCACTGCCCGCGTTACCGAGGCGCGTTTTCAGTTGGACGAACGCCGCCGTGATGTTGCTGAGCTCGCCCGCCGTTCCTGGAACGCTTATTCCGACGGTCGCCTGCGCGCGAGCTTGCTTTCCAAGCAGGTGGAAGCGAACAAAAAGATCGTTCGCAATTATCTCGAAGAATATGAGCTATCAAAGCGCAGTCTACTGGATGTGCTGGACGGTGAACGAGCTTTATTCAACACCCGCTTTCAGTATCAAAGCGTTCGCGCCGCCTATCGATTTGCGACCTTCCGTATGAAGGCTACGCAGAGCCGATTGGCGAAATTCTTCGGTGTGTCTGCAGGCTCTATCGCACCAACGCCCAATGTCGAAAACCGCTTGCTGAATTCCGGTGGAGATCGCCCGCTTTCCAGCCAGCGCTTCTTCAATGTTAACATCGAGCCACTGAAATAACGTCGCAAAATAACGGCTTAAGTATATTTTGAGCGTAGTGACATTTGTCATATCGTGTTTTGCCATGCTGGTATTTCATGCACGGGGATGTAGCGCAGCTAGCCCGATGAAAATTTGGGGCGGGCATTAGGCAAAACGCATGGACAATACCGATAAGCTGAGCCCGGCGGAAAAACCGCAAATAGCAAGCGACACAGATGCTTCCGCCCCTGCTCCATCTCCATCAACCGCGACTGGGCTAGCGAGTGACAGTGGCATGGACGTAATGCCTGCCGTTACAGCGTGGCTGGCTGCCCATCATCAGATGCCCTATGCGCGTGCCGCCGTCTTACGCAACGTGCCATCGGACTACGCCACGCGTGGCGACGATATGTTGCCGCGTATGCTGGCCAATGTCGGACTTCAAGCCTCCATGGTGCAACGCAAGTTGAAAGATATTCCGCCCGCCGTGCTGCCTTGTGTGGTTTTCAAGAAGGACGGAAATCCACTCATCGTCACCGCGTTTGCCAATAAGGGCCGCGACGTGCTGGTGCATGACCTTGCCGATGGTGATTTTGCGACCGAGATACCGCGCCGCAAATTACAACGGCAGCTTTCCGGTACCGCCGTGTTCGCCACGCGCTCACCGGACATCGCAGCGTCCATGACCAACACGCGCTATTCCGCGCTGCATCGCGATCAAAGCCACTGGTTATGGGGCCCTATCCGCCGCAATCGTGGGGCTTGGGGTCAAATTCTGGTAGCGGCGCTGGGCATCAACATTCTGGCGTTGGCGCTACCGATCTTCGTGATGAACGTTTATGATCGCGTGATCCCGAACCTTGCGATGACAACCCTTTGGACGCTGGCGCTGGGCGTATCGATTGCGCTGCTGCTCGACCTGCTGCTGAAAATTTTACGGACGACGATACTCGAACGCGCCGGACGACGGGTTGATTTGAAAATCGCCTCGACGCTGTTCCAACAAGCGCTTTCCGTGAAAATGTTAAAACGCGAAGGCAGCGCTGCAGCCTTGGCCAGCCAAATTCGTGACTTCGAGTCCGTACGGGAATTCTTCTCATCCTCCAGCTTCGTCGCCATGATCGACGTGCTGTTCATAGGCATTTTCGTCACCGTATTGTGGCTGATCGTCGGTCCCATCGCGATCGTTCCGCTGCTTGCCGTGCCCGTCGTCATCATACTGGCGTTGGTGGCACAGGCACCCATCGGCAACTCGATCACCCAATCGCAGAACCTCGCCGCCAAAAAGAACCTCGTTCTTATAGAAACATTGTTGGGCATGGAAACAGTCCGCAGCGTCAACGGCGAAGGCGTGATGTTGCGCGAATGGGAAGATGCGTCAGCCGCCTCCACGCGTATCAATGGTAAGACACGGTTCTGGTCCAACTTCGCCATCACCTCCACCATGATGGTGCAACAGGGTGTCAGCGTCATCATCGTGTTATGGGGCGTTTATCTAGTGGCGGACGGACGCATCACGGTAGGTGGATTAATCGCAGCAAACATCCTCGCAGGTCGTGTGCTGGCGCCGCTGGGCAACATTTCACAAACGCTGGTGCGCGCGCAGCAGGCAATGAAGTCGCTGGGCTCGATCTCCCGCTTCATGGCGTTGGATGTGGAGGGCGACGGCGACCTGAAACCGGAGCTTTCGGTGCGCGAAGGAAGGGTGCAGTTCAAGGATGTGTCGTTCACCTATCCCGGCGCTCAAAAAGGCGCGTTGCACAATATCGACTTCACGCTGGAGCCGGGCCAGACCATTGGCCTTCTCGGTCGCGTGGGTTCCGGCAAGACAACGCTGGGCAAATTGTTCGTCAATATGGCGCAGCCGGATAGCGGGTTGATCCTCGTAGATGGTCACGAGATCCAGCAATACGACCCTTCGGTGTTGAGAGAAGGAATCGGGTATCTCCCGCAGGACCCTGAAATCTTTACCGGAACCATCCGCGAGAACATCGTGCTTGGCCGCCCCAATGCGCCAGAATCTGCCATTGAGGAAGCGCTGTATTTCGCAGGGATGGACCATTTTATCTCTGAAAATCCCGAAGGATTGGCGCAGTTCGTTGGCGAGAAAGGCAACCGGCTATCCGGCGGGCAACGGCAGGCCATCGCGCTGGCGCGGCTGCTTTTGTGCAAACCCAAAGTACTATTTTTGGATGAGCCCACAAACGCGATGGATACAATAACAGAAACGCTAGTGGTGGAACGCTTGAAGGCGCTGCAGGCCAAAGGCGTCACCATGGTCATATCCACCCACCGAAACTCTATCGCTGCTGTCGTTGATCGGCTTTGCGTTTTGGAGGGCGGCAAGATCATCGCCAACGGACCGCGCGAAGACGTGATGGCTGATTTGCGCAACAACGCTCAAGCGCGCGCAAAATCTCCTGTGGGGGCAACGTAAATGTTCGGCAGTTCCCTAGACGACCAGTTCATCAACCGCAGTGCGGCAACAGATTCTGCACACCGTTCGCGCGGCGCGTGGCCGATGATTATCATCATCTTGTTGGGTATCGCGGCTTTCGTGGCGTGGGCTTGGTTTTTCGAGATCGAAGAGCGAACGAGCGGTCAGGGTCGCGTAATTCCGTCCAGCCAGTTGCAGGTCGTGCAATCGCTGGAGGGTGGCATCATCCGCGAAATAGGCGTGGCGACGGGCGACATCGTAGAAGCCGGCCAATTGTTGATGACCATCGATGATACCGGCTTTTCCTCAACCCTCGGTGAAGTGACCAGCAGACGGCAGGCGCTGCTGACAGAACAGGTGCGGCTGCGGGCGGAAGCGCGGGGCGATGAAACCCTGAAATTTGCCGAAGAATTCGCGGTGGCAAACCCCAAACTGGTGGCCAGCGAAACGGAAGTTTTCCAGTCACGTCAGCAGCAGCTTATCGCCGAGCTTGAAGTGCTCGACGACAGGCTTATCCAACGTCAGGGCGAACTAGCGGAAGCCCGCGCACGCCAGACCAAGCTTGCGACAACGGCTGAGCCACTTCGCAAGGAAACCACCCTCACCCGCCGCCTGGTGCGGCGCGGTGTTGTGCCGGAGGTCGACTATTTGCGCCTTGCCAGTCGATTGGCCGAAATCGACGGCGATATAGCGGTCGCTGAAGCACAAATACCAAAGCTGGAAGCCGCAATCTCGGAAGCTAAGAAACAGCTCGTTTCAACCCGCAACACCTACAAGCTGGCGGCGAACGAGCGATTGGCGAAGTTGCAGGGCGAGTTGGCCGTGCTGCAACAAACGGAACTCGGTGCAGAAGACCGCGTGTCACGCACGCAGTTGCGTTCGCCCGTGCGAGGCGTTGTGAACAAGGTGAATATCGCAACCGTGGGCGCGGTGGTTCAGCCAGGCGCGCCGCTGGTCGAGGTGGTGCCTTCGGAAGACGGATTGCTGGTTGAAGCCTCCATTCGTCCGCAGGACGTGGCGTTTATTCGTGTGGGTGGGAAAGCGTCGGTGAAGCTGACGGCTTATGATTATCTGATCTATGGCTCGCTTGACGGTGAAGTGACCCGCATCGGGGCGGATTCCATCACCGACCCTAACGGGGAGCAGTTCTTTCAGATCACCGTGAAGACCGAGAAGAACCATCTGGGCGATAACCCCGAACGCAACCGCATCAGCCCCGGTATGGTGGCTTCTGTAGATATTCAGACCGGCACAAACACGGTGCTGACTTATCTGCTGAAACCGGTGTTGCGGGCGCGGGCTGAAGCCTTCAGGGAACGCTAAAACTCTTGCGCTCACGCTGTCGGCCTACCGGCCTACCGGCCTTCGCTACGCGGGTGCGGTGCATAAGCGCCGGGCGATTGTTTGATCGCCTCGCGACCCAATCGTAGTCGCTTGAATTTCTCTATTTAGACGTCGCGGAATACACGCCGTCCCACGCCTGTCCCGGTGGGTTGGATGAGAATTCAGCAATGCGCGTTTCGTAGATGAAAGTGTAGTCGTCGAGGTTCAAGCCAAGCACATCATCGCATTCGCGGATGAGTTCAAGGCTGGCGGTCGCAGTATCCCAATCCTGCTTGCGGTAGGCCCGCAGCATGTCGGCATTGTGCCGCGCGAGGTCCGTGAATTTCGGGGTGGCCAACATCCCTTCGTCGCCCACAAGACCGAAAATATGTTCAGGCTCAGTCTTGCCCTTCACGCGAATGAGGTCGATCTCGATCACCGCCAGACGCTTCCTCACCAACTCTGCCGTGTTAGAGCCAATGACTATGAGAATGCCGTAAGGCTTCGATTGGCCTTCCAACCGCGAACCAAGGTTCACCGTGTCGCCAAGCGCCGTGTAATCAAAGCGGCTGTGGCTGCCCATATTGCCGACAATACACTCGCCGGTGTTGATACCGATACCGATGCCGATGGTGGGACACCCCACCGCTTCTTCTTCGCCAGCTTCAGCCCGCTCACGGAATTCCTGCTGGATGGTGGCATCGAACGCGGCAACATCAACCACCATTTTAAGCGCCGCCTTGCAGGCCGAATAGGCGTGATCGTCGTGGTCCAACGGGGCGTTCCAGAACGCCATGACAGCGTCGCCCATGAACTTATCGATGGTGCCGTCATATTCGAGAATGCCGTCGGACAGGTCTGTCAGAAGCCGGTTCATCAGGATCGTGAGATCTTCGGGGTGCTCTTTGTAGCTTTCTGAAATACCTGTGAAATTTCGAATATCTGAGAACAGAACCGTAAGATCACGCTTCACACCACCGAGCTGCAAACCGTCTGGTTCATCAGCCAATTGATCGACCAGTTTAGGCGACACATATTGCGAAAATGCGCCACGGATTTGTTGTCGTTGGCGCTCTTCTGCGATGTAGCTAAACGACGCCATAAGGACCATCAACATCGCAAGCATGATGCTGGGATCGAGTAGAATACGGTACTGGTCAAACGCGAGCCAAGACCCAGCTACCAGCGCAAACAGAACGCTGCCAGACACAAGGATCGCCATTTTTGCTGATAGCATCGGCAGCACTGCGATAACAATCAAACCGGCCACGATCAGCAGCGCAATTTCGGCAATATCGGCATAGTTGGGGCGGACGAGAAGCTGGTCTGACAACACCCCTTCAAGCACTTGCGCCTGAATTTCGACCCCTGCCATGAGTTCACCAAGCGGAATGGCGCGGTAGTCTTCCAAGCCGATGGCGGAGGTGCCAACGAGCACCAGCTTGCCGCGCAGTGCGTCTACGGGAGCAGCAAATTCCAACACGTCCTTGGCTGAAACGAAGCGCTCCGGGCGACTTTTTGAAAACCATGGCCAAACATCGCCGTGCGCGCCGGTGCGGACCAACTGACGACCCAGAACGATGCCTTCAATCCCCGCTTCGTTGGTCTTGATCGCGAAGGCAGAACCACCCGTTGCAACGCGCAGTAATTCCATTGCAAGGAACAAGCGCATTTGCCCTTCCGCTTTCATGGCGAGGCCAACGCGGCGGAACACGCCGTCTGCGTCGGGCAAAACGGTGAACAGCCCGTAACCACTCGCGGCTTTTTCGATCACCGGAATGTTCTGCACCACCGTCTCGAAATTGCGCAGGAAGTCCAGCTTGTCCGGCCCAAGCATTGCATTGGGTACAGCAACAGGTTTGCGGCCGTCCTCGTTGGCATCCCGCCGGCTCCGCACGCTGGTTTCGCCCAACACCACCCTGCCCGCAGCAATTGCTGCGGCAAAGGTTTCATCACTCGATGGCAGCGCCGACAGTTCCGTTTTCACCCGTGTCGAAAGCGACGGGTTGTCCTTGGCAAAAAGATCCGGCGACAGGCGGTCTTCTTCAGCAAACACAATATCGAAAGCGGTTGCTGCGGTCCCGTAACGGGTGAGGTTTTCAACCAGCTGTGCCAGCCGTGTTCGTGACCACGGCCATTGGCCGTAAGCGCGCAGGCTGGCCTCATCAATATCAACGATGACGACCGGTTGGGGGGTATAGGGGCGCGGTTTTATGCGCTGAAAGGTGTCGAATGCGATGTGGCGCAGAGTTTGAACAGGTACGGGATCGGCAAACCGCAGGAAAACTAATGCCGCGAGAACGGCGAGACCAGCGATGCGACTCCAGCCGATTGAGCGCGCAAAGCGGCGAAACCTACCCAACATGGCGCCTAAACTCCCCTTGCAGCCGATTTCTCAGCCCGATTTCACCAACTGTCGCCCCGTCGGTAACCGCCATGTGACCTGCCACTGACCGAAGGCGCAATGGGCAAGCTGTGCAGAACTGTAACACCTTAACTTTATTGTAATAATTTGCATGGCGCGGAATTCGCCAGACTCGCAGTTGGGCGCGAAGTGTGACATAAACCACAGCAGGGGCATGGACGCGACGTATAGGGGGTCGTCATGGCTCGTCTTGATTCTGAACACGGCATTGATTTCACACCATCGCTTGAAGCGGCGGGAGCGAAATCCATAGTCGTCGAGAACCCCTATCTGCTCTTCAATGCAGAGTATTCCCGCCAAGGCTCCGACCTAATCCTGAGCGATGATCGCGGCAGTGAGCTGCGGCTGCAAAACTACTTCGATAACGCGGAACCGGCAGACCTCGTTTCGCCCGATGGCGCGCGTCTGACCGGCGACGTTGTGGAAGCTCTAGCTGGCCCCGCCTTCCCAGGGCAGGTCGCCCAGGGCGCCCCCGGCGCAGCTGTCGCTGCTGGTGCAAAGGCCATCGGTCAGGTGGAGACCTTAACCGGCACGGCAACAGTTCAACGCTCAGACGGCACCACGGAAACTTTGTCTCTGGGTACGCAAGTCTTCCCCAACGACGTGGTTGCCACAGCAGATGGCGGATCACTTTCGATCACCTTCGAAGACGGCACGATCTTCACACTCGCTGCCGGTTCCAGAATGGTGCTGAACGAGTTGGTCTATGATCCGGCCAGCGATAGCAATTCCGGCGTGTTCAATCTGGTGGAAGGCTCGTTCGTCTTCATCGCAGGTCAGGTTGCTAAAACAGGTGGCATGGAAGTGATCACCCCCGTTGCCACCATGGGTATCCGCGGCACAACCGTGCGCGTGGATATCGAAACTGTGAACGGTGTCAGCACGGTTGATATCTCGCTGGTGCGCGACCCAGATGGCGGCTTGGGCAACTTCACGATTACAGGCCTTGACGGCAGCCCGATTGCTAGCGTCACCGGTACGGAAACCAAGTGGATTATTTCACCGGTCGACGGGCAGACCCGCGAAGTTCCCAAACTTCCGGGCGATCTAGCGAAGGATAATGCACTGTTTGCGCGAGCGACACAGGCTTACGAAATCGCCGAAGGACGTGTGCGCGACGGGGGCGAGTATTTACCCAACAACGGGCCAAACAATCAGGATCGGCCTGACGACGCACCTGACGATGACAGACCTGATGGTAACAACCCGGATGCGCCCGATGACGACCGTCGTGGCGAACTTGGTTCAGGTCTGGAAACCGACGTTGCGGGTCTGAACGAAAGGCCCGGCGTGCCACAGATCGGAAGCGCTACCGAAACCCTTGGTGGCGACGGTCCACCGCTTGATCCACCTGCCCCCGGTGTGGGCGACGAACCTAACGGCCCACGTCCACCGTTAGATATCGTTATTCCCGATGTTCCCAATGATGCGCCGATAGACACCGGTCCGGTCACGGCTACGGGTCCTAGCTTCACGTTCCCAAATTTCAACGGCTCCGTCACGGAAGACGGCTTCGTCATTCTCACCGGTTTTTCTTTCACGGATACCGGTGGCCCACTAACTGTGACGTTGGTTGCGGGTTCCACAGTGACCATCAACCCCAATAGCGGTGTTACAATCCTCGAGGGTACCGGCACAAATGACGAGCGCCTCGTTATCAACGGCACGGCCGAACAAATCGAAGCAGCACTGAACGCCAACAGCGAAGGCCCGGGCCTCACGTACCGCCCTTCCTCTGATGCCGATGGCAACGGTAGCCTGACGATCACCTCCAGCGATGGCACATCTGCCGTCACAGGCCAGCTGACCCTGCCGATTGATCCGGTGCAGGACGCGCCCACAGCAGGTGACGATGCCATAACGCGCAGCGAAGATGACGGTGATCTTATCGGCGATCTTCTGCTGAATGACAGCGACCCCGACACCAGTCCTCAGCCGGATGTGTTGACCGTGACGGAAGTCACCTATGCAGGTTTTCCGTTCATCATGGGCGAGCCTCTGGTGCTGACCAACAACGCCCAGATCACCTTCCTGCCTAACGGGCTCTACGTTTTTGAACCCGGTAACAACTATCAGAATCTCAATGACGGTGAATCTGTCGTCGAGACATTCACCTACACTCTCGATGACGGCAACGGGAACACAGATACGGCCACACTGACGCTGACTATCGAAGGGGCCGACGATGCTGCTCCGATAGTTACGGTTACACCTCCCGACCCGTTCACCGAGGCTTTGGTGGGCGAGGTCGACACGGTTCGCACGTTCGATCTGGCCGACGCTGCCACTGCGACACTGGGCGGATCACCCGCTGGTCTTACAGTTACCGATGGCACGGTTGAGATTTTCGTATCGGTCGGTGGCGCCGCAGGCACCGCTGTAGCGCCAGGCCTCTTCACTGTTTCAGGCAGCTTAGTTTCCTTCGACAGCATCGTATTCGACACATTGGGCGATGGCGAAGACGCTTCATTCATCGCGACCTTCGACGCCGTGGTGAACGGCGAAACGCTGCCGCAACTGGTGGAATTCACTGTCAATGGCGTCAATGATGCGCCTGTTTCCTCGGGCAGTGAAGAGATCAGCGTCAATTTGAACGGCGTTGTTACCGTCGGTACCGACACGCTGAACGCATTCGATGTAGATGACGAAGACGACAGTCTGACGATCACCGTCACCAATCCTGCACCCAACGGCTTTTTCGCGCTGGGCAGTGCGCCCGGAACGGAGATAACAAGTTTCACACTGGGCGATCTGCGCGGTGGCGCAATCGTGTTCAATAACGATGGCACGGTGCGTGTGGACACCACGATCACCGTTTCGCTTGCAGATGATGGTGCAGATGGTGCGGAAGCGCAGCTTTCCGTTATCAATATCATCTCGATTGATAACGGCAATCTGGACCCTTCGGGCACAGGCGTTCAAGCCAGCCTGACAGCGACCGAAGATATCCAATCGACGCTCGATGTAAGCAATATTGTCATTGCTGATGCCGACGCAGCTGGCGGCGACGTGACGGTTACATTCACATCCAGCAATGGCACGATGGTCATCATCAACGGCCCTGATGTCGTTGTTGGCGGCACCGGCAATGTTGCCACGCTGACAGGCACTGTAGACGCCTTGAATGCCTATTTCGCAGGCAGCTCGGAAATCACATACCGGGGCCCGACCGACTTCAACGGCGCAGCCAGCATTGCTGTTACAGTGAATGATAACGGCAACTCAGGCTCCGGCGGCGGCACCGATGTGCTGATCGGAACCGTCGCCGTTACCGTTTCTGCCGTGAACGATGATCCCGGCGGCAGCGGTGTGCCGAGCGCTTTTTTCACCAGCGAAGATACACTCGCGCCGCTTGACGTTAGCGCCATTCAAATTACCGACGTGGACGCCACTAGCGGCGACGTCACAGTCACATTCAACGCTTCAATCGGCAGCATCATCATCGTCGCTGATGGAGACGTGACCGTCGGCGGCTCCACAAGCGAAGCGACACTGACCGGCACTGTTGTCGCGCTGAACACCTATTTCTCTGAGCTGGCTAACGTAAGCTATCTCGGCCTTGAAAATTTCAACGGCACGGCCACAATCAGCGTCACGGTCAATGACAACGGTAATGATGGCGCAGGTGGCGGCGGCGATATTTCGCTTGGCACCATTGCGGTAACGCTGGAGCCACAAGACGACGCGCCGGAAATCACCATCACGCCGCCTGCGGCGTTAGATGAAGCTTTCGTTGGGGAAAGCGTTGCGGAACGCCAGTTCAACCTCTTGGACACCGTGTCCGTCACCGACATAGACAGCCCCGGCGTTGCTTCTATCAATGGGACCAGCGTTTCGTTCTTTGAATCTGTTTCTGGCGTACCGGGTGCGCCAGCCGCAGGGGGCATTTTCTCAATGTCCGGAGATAATGTGTTGTTTGACGGGGCATCATTCGACTATCTGGGCGACGGTGAAACACAGAACTTCATCGCCACGTTCGATCTGAATGTTGACGGTACACTGACCCCACATCAGGTGGAATTCACCATTACCGGCAGCAATGATGGGCCTACCATCGGCGGATCGCTCGGCGGTTCGGTTGCCAATGGCGGCACGATAGTCCTGAACGCCCCTCATATCGACGGGCTTGATGTCGACGACGAAGACACCAGCCTTACCGTGAGTGTGGACACGCCACCGGTGAACGGCATCATAGCCTTGGCATCACAGCCTACAGTTGCGATCACCTCTTTCACCGTTGGGCAGTCGCGTGCCGGCGATGTGGTTTACGTGCACAATGGGTCCAGCACGACCACGGACAGCTTCAACTTCTCGATTGCAGATGATGGCGCCGATAGCGTTGCGCCAACAAGCGGCACGTTTAACCTCAACATCAATGTTGGCGCGAACAGCGATCCAAGTGGCAGCGGTCTGCCGACGACGCTTTCAGCTAACGAGGACATCCAGTCCACGCTGGATGTTTCAAACATAGTCATTTCGGATGCTGATGCCGGCACGGGCGATGCGACCGTGACATTCACGTCCTCAAACGGCGTCATCGCGATCGTCGGCGGCGCAGGCGTGACGGTGGGTGGAAGCGACAATGTTGGTACGCTGACAGGCACAGTAACCGCGCTAAACGCCTATTTCGCAGGCTCTCCGGAAGTCACATATACAGGCCCCGCTGATTTCAACGGCGCAGCCAGCATCGACATTACGGTGAACGACAACGGCAACACGGGCAGCGGTGGTGGAACGGACATCGCGCTCGGCACGGTCGCGGTGACAGTTGATGCGGTGAATGACGACCCGACGGGCAGCGGCCTGCCGCTGGCTCAAAGCACTGATGAAGACGTCATAGCGGCGGTGGATTTCGACGGTTTCTCACTTGGAGACATTGATGCTGGAGCTGGTGAATTGACCGTCAGCTTCACGCCTTCACTGGGCGGTCTATCTTTCGTCGGCGATACGGGCATCACAATCACCACCGCGGGAACGACGGTTATGGTGAGCGGAACTTTGGCTGCGCTGAATGCCTATTTCAGTTCAACTCCAACCGTTTTTTACACCCTTCCCTTCGATTTGAATGGTGAAACCACGATTAATGTCACTGTTAACGACAATGGAAACACAGGCACGGGCGGTGGCACAGACATCGATCTGGGTCCGATTACGTTCACTGTAAATCCGGTGAATGACGCGCCTGAGATTACGGGCGATCTGCAAGGAAGTCTCGACGAGGGCGAAACGCAGTTCTTCGGCATCGGAGACCTCAACGGCACCGACATCGATAATGCCGACGGTGATCTCATCTTCACAGTTACAAGCAGCCCGGCCAATGGCACATTGCTAGTCGATGGTTCTGCTGACACCACTTTCACCGTGCAGCAGTTGCGCGATAGTTTGGTGGGCTACAGGCACAACGGCTCGGAAACCACCAGCGACACTATCGGTCTGTCGCTCTCCGATGGTTCCTTGGCGGACACAGCTACACTGAATATTACCGTAAATCCGGTGAACGACGCGCCCGATGCGGCGGGCAGAACGGTGAGCATTGGCGAGGCTGCATTCACGGTTTCCGATACCGTTCGCCAGTTTGCCAGCGATCCTGACAATGCGACGTCCGAATTGTTCCTCACCTCCGTTGTCATTGAAGGAACGAGCACAAGCATTCCCATCGGCACCAACTTCACGCTGGCCAGCGGCGCGCAGATCAGATTCTCCGCCAACGGCAATTTCACTTTCACGCGAAATGGCGCCTATGAAGAGCTGGGGACTGGCGACCGCGTTGATGAGCGTTTCACCTATACATTCTCGGACCCAGGCGGCCTGACCGATGAAGGCCCGCTTTTGTTGGCTATTCTTGGCAGCAATGACGCACCGGTCATCACTGGTGATCTTCTGGCGACGGTTACGGAAGGAGATACAGTCGCACTCACGACCGCGGATCTGGACGGAACCGATATCGACGATAACGATGGTTCTCTCATTTTCACCGCGACAACGGGGCCTACTAACGGCACGATTTTGGTAGATGGGTCTGCAGCGACCAGCTTCACCGTCCAGCAATTGCGCGATGGCCAGGTCAGCTACACACACAACGGCTCAGAGGGCGCAACTGACTCAATCGAGCTGTTGCTCGAGGACGGCGGGGAGTTTCCAGGAGCTGCGACACCAGCAACGGCAACACTCAATATTGATATAGCCGCCATCAACGACGACCCCACCGGTACAGGTCTTCCGGTCAGCGTTTCCGTTGTAGAAGACGCCGAAGGCAGCGTGCTGATAACCGGCTTCCAGATCGATGATGTCGATGCTGGTGGCGGCGATTTCACAGTCACGTTCACCGCAGATACCGGCTCGATCATCGTGACCGGCGGAACCGGCGTGACGGCATTTTCGTCCGGCAGCGTAGGAACGTTGACAGGCACAGTAGCGGCGTTGAACACCTATTTCTCTTCGGCCTCAGACCTTCGCTATCAGAGCACGCAGGATTTTGTTGGTGCAGACAACATCACCGTCACTATAAATGACGGCGGCAACACCGGCACGGGCGGCGGCGCGGATGTCGTGGTCGGCGCTATCGCAGTAGACGTTGTAGCGTTCAACGACGATCCGACAGCGACCGGTCTAAATCTTACTCAAAACGTTGATGAAGACGTGACGACAGCGCTCGATCTTGTGGGGCTTTCACTGGCGGATGTAGATTCAGGCTCAGGCGAGCTGACTGTCAGTTTCACGCCTGCGACCGGGTCCATTTCTATCGTCGGCGATACCGGCATTACAGTCGGCTCAGTCGGTTCGACAGCAACCGTGACCGGCACATTGGGCGCGCTGAACGCATATTTTGGCGCGTCACCGGACGTCTTCTATACCGGCCCTGCCGAGTTTAGCGGCACGACATCGATCGACGTGACAGTGAACGACAACGGCAATACCGGCACGGGCGGTGGAACGGATATCGCGCTTGGCACGATCACCGTGACAATCGATCCGGTGAACGATGCGCCGGTGACAGAACTGGCAAACCTAGGGGCAGATATTGCCCTCAATGGCGGCTTTGAATCAGGACCTGCCGATGGCGTGCCGGGAGTGCAGGTAGAAGCCGGTAGCACCGCCATCACTAACTGGACTGTTTTGAGCGGTAATGTCGATCATATCGATACCACAGCCGGTGCGGCGGAAGTCGTTGCCCTGGAAGGGGAAAATGCAATCGACTTGCACGGCGACCGGACCGGTGCAATCGTCACCCAGTTGAGCACCCAGACGGGCGCGACATATGTGGTGGAGTTCGGACTGTCCGCAGCGTTCGGGGACGGAGAAACGATCCGCGACGTCGAGGTCGGCGTGAACGGGCTTGGCGAGCAGTTCAGCGTTGACACAAGCGGTTTGACCGGAGCCGGAGTTGTGCCGTGGGTGACGGAGTCTTTGGTGTTCACCGCATCAACGACCACTACATCGCTCAGCTTTACCAGCCTTGATGCCAATATCAGAAATGGCGTTTTGCTCGACAACGTCGTGGTCCGCGAGGTCTTGAACACTGGTGTTGAAGGCGGGATTATCCCCATCACCGGCTTTTCGTTGGCGGATATAGATGCGGGCATGGAAGATGTTCGTGTCGAGCTGACTGCCGAAGGCGGCAGTGTCTTTGTGAACTCGACACTAGGCGGCGTCAGCCCCGGCGATGTGACGGTAACACCTGCCGTGACCACGTTTGAAGGAACGCTTGCAGAAATCGCGGCAACCTTTGCAGACGCGGGCGGGATAACGTTCACGGCAGACGCAGGCTTTAGCGGCCTCTCGCAAGTGACATTTACCGTCAGCGATCTGGGCAACACCGGCTCTGGCGGTGCGCAATCGAGCACGAGCACGAGCTATATCTATGTAGAACCCGTGCCGAGTGCGCCGGTGATCGATGCCAGCGGAGCGAGCTTCCTGACACCTGCGGTGTTTGATGGGTCGGTGGCGAATTACGCGGTTTCAGATGCGGTGACCGAGTTTCCGACCGGAGATTTTGCAATATCGCTTCGGGTGCGCGACACGGGATTTGAGCAGGCTGGGGCGCCGGGTTTCCCGTTGGAACCATATTTCTCCTATCACCTCGACAATACCAACGATAACGAGATCAACATTCTGAGGCGGCCAGACGGCACGCTGACGGTCGCAAACTCCAGTAGAACAGTCTCCACAAGCGAGCCAATTCCCTATGATGGGCAGTGGCATCACCTAACGGTGAATTTCAACGTTTCATCAGGGACCGTGGACATCTATTTCGATGGCGAACTGGTAGAAGGCGCGCTGCCGCTAGATGGTTTGATCGCGCCAGCCAATGGCGGAATCATAGCATTTGGAGTGGAACAGGATTCCCCGGGCGGAGGCTTTGCATCCGAACAAACCTTCAACGGCAGTCTTGACGACGTTGCAATCTGGAACGAACTGCTGTCGCCGACAGATATTCTCAACATCGCACGGGGCGAAGCGTTTGCAGCAAATCCTCCAGTCCTGACTGCGCAGTGGGACGGGCTTTCCGGCACCTTCGTCAACAGTTCTGGCAGCACGACATTCACCACCAATGGCACGGTAGGTGCCGGCCCGACTTTTGCGCCGATGACCGAAGATGGCAGCCTTGTTTTCCGCGACTTCCAGGTTGCCGACGGCGACGGGCCTGACGAAGTCATGACCATGGTGCTCACGGCACCGACCGGAACGTTCACGGTGTTTTCCAGTGACGGCATTTTCGGAAGCGCAATCACGAATAACAACACCGGCACGGTCACGGTTGAAGGCACACGCGCCGACATCAACGACTGGCTTCAGAACCACGGTTTCCGCTATCAGCCCCCTGCCGACTTCTTCGGCGATGTTGATATCACTATCGACGTCACCGATAGCTTTGCGTTGACGGACAGCTTCCCGCTCACCATCAATGTGCTGTCAGTCAACGACGCCGCAACAGTCTCAGCAACAACCGATCCGACTAATTTAGTCGAGGGCGACCAAGGCGTGGTTTCCATCGCCTCCATAGATCTGAACTCCACCTTCACCGCCAGCGACCCTGACGGCACGCCGATGATTGACCCCGATAGCATCACCATTGTCGACGGTTTGAACACGGGCTTTGCCGGAAGTTCGCAGCTCTTCTACGTCGAAGGCGACGAGGTGAAACTCGATACCGGACTGCTTGATGCGCTGCAGACCGGCTCATCCATTGATGCCGTGGTGTTCTTCGATGTCGTATCAGGGCCGGAAACTTTCAGCCGCTCGATCACGATCACCGTGGATGGCGTGACCGACAGCACGATCAACTTTGTGGAAGGCAGCTCCGCGCGAGATACATTCACCCCGACGACGGGGGACGATTTCTTCGTCTCAGGCGGCAATATCTCAAACGACGAGGAGTTTCTATTTGGGGGCAATGGGAACGATATTCTGATCGGTTCCGATGCAGCAGTAGGCGAACGTTTCGATGGCGGGGACGGAAATGACACCATCATCACAGGCAGCAACAACGCCTCTACCAGCGATTTCAGCGCCGGCTCACGCGGCAGTGACCGCTACTATTTTACCGGCAACGGCAATGGCTATCAGGGCATTTCATATGCGGCATTGACCGGCGGCTTGGTCGCTACGATTTCAGCTGCGACAAATACTGCCACCATCGATAAAGGCGCGGGAGAGATCGACACAATCATCGACGTGGCTGCAGCGGTTTATTCAGGAGATGGCGGTTTTGGCCTCTACGGTTCCGCGCAGACGGACACGTTCAATATCGATAATGGTCCGATAACCGATGAAACCCAGTTCATGCAGGTGGGCGGTGGCCGCGGTAACGATGTCTATAACATTATCTCCGGTAACATTCGTCTCGATCTGCGGCGTGATGAGAACTTTGAGCAGCCGGAAACCGGTGTTCAGATCAATCTTTCGCTCGGCTCCAACCAGATCATCAATGATGGCTTTGGCGGTACCGACACGATCACCGGCCCGGGAAGTTTCACATCTATCCGCACCACCGATCTCGACGACAGCATCATCGGGTCTGCCGCAGATGAGCAGTTTATCGCTCGCCAAGGCAATGATGTCATTGACGGTGGCAGTGGTTTCGACACCATCCGTTACGACCGTTTGGGAGCAGCGTCTGTCGAACTCGATCTTGCCGCCAACAGCTCGGTTGGCATCTGGGGCGATGGGCAGTTCAATCAAACACTGACGAATATCGAAGGCGTTCGTGGTTCCAATATCGGCGTCGATACCATTCTCGGTTCCACGGCTGATAACCGTCTTGAAGGTCGCGGCGGCACTGACATCATTGATGGGCGCAGCGGCAACGATACTCTTATTGGCGGCAGCGGAGGTGATGTCTTCATCATCACAAGCGGCAGCGGTGTTGATGTTATCGAAGACTTCGACCCCACCACCTCTGGCGACCGGCTGGTGTTTGACTACAGTGGCATCAATGCGTTGGGCGATTTCGAGAGTGTGACCTTGAATGGAAGCGACACGCTGATCGACATCGACGGCGCGGGCAATACATTGCTGTTGCAAAACTATGATTTGAACGGCGCCCCCTTCCCCGCAGATTTCCTGGTCTTCAGCGCGGAATTCGGTGGGACCGGCGATGAAACGCTTACGGGTACTGCTGTCAGTGACGCGCTGCTCGGCAATGGCGGTGACGACACACTTCTGGGTCTAGACGGAGACGACATTCTCATCTCCGGTCGCGGCGTTCAGGACTTCTCCACAACAGGCGAAACACTGGATGGTGGCGCAGGCAACGACCTGTTGATCGGCGGCACGTTCTCGGCCGTTCGCCTTATCGGCGGCGCGGGCGACGATCAGTTGATGGCGGCCAATGTGTCGTTTTCTGACGATGCAACACGCTGGTTCGAATGGGTGGTCTTCGACTACAGCAACGACCCACTGGGCATCATCGCCAACCTGACTTCCGCCAATTATCTGGGCGTCGTAGCAAGCTCCGTTCTGGACGGATATGGCGGCACTGACAGCGTAACGGGTGTGCGCACGATCTATGATACTTCGTCCGGCGATTTCTTCCGCATTGATGGCAGCCTCGAGAACAGCCATTCCAGCAACCGTGTGGAAGTGGAATTGAGCAGCGGCGGTGACGATACGGTCGACTTCACAGGCGCAAGCCGAGGTCGGGTCGCTTTCACCAACGCCAGCGAGGGTGTCTCGGTCAATCTGGCGACAGGGATAGCATCGGATATCAATGCGTCCAACGGCAACCAGATCGGCAGCAACAGCATAACCGGCGCGACCGAAATCAAAGGCTCCGACTTCGGTGATGTGCTCACCGGCAATGGCGGCGATAACCAGTTTCAGGGTCGTGGTGGCGATGACACCATCACGGGCGGCGCAGGTATCGACAGCATCAGCCACTGGTCGGCACGAGACTTCGTAACTGTCGATTTATCCGCAGCAACGGAGCAGGTGTCGCAAGATGGCTTTGGCGGCACCGATACAGTTAGCGGCATTGAGAACGTGAATGGTGGTCTATCTCACGATATGATCACCGGCCAAACAAACTCCCAAGTCCTGAATGGCTACGCAGGAAATGACGTCCTGCGATCGGGTGGTCTAGGCGGCGCGGTTACTCTCATCGGCGACGAAGGAAGTGCGGCAGGCGTATCAGGCGGCAACGATACGCTCATCGGCGCGGACGGATTGAACGTGATGATTGGCGGCGAAGGCTCCGATGTCTTTGTTTTCAAATTGGAATCCACCGGCGACAACCGCAGCAATATCGAAGACTTCAGCCTTGCCGATGGCGATCTCATCGACGTTTCCGACTTCGGCGTAACGAGTACGGCTGATTTTAATCGCTTCCTCTATTCTGCCGTTGAAGACCTTACGATCATCAATGTTCGCTCAGGCGGTTCGGGGTTTGAGGAATTCATTGTAAGGGGCATCGACCTCACAGTGCTTCCCAACCCGGATGAGCTTTTCATCTTCACGCGTGTTGATGGCATTGATGGCGCAAACGACCCAATAACTGCCGATGGCGACGACGGCACTTGGTATCGCGCGTTTGAAAGCAATCCGAATTTCGGCTTCGACCAGATTTTCGTAGAGTTCGGCTCTTATACATTCGACTACAGCTTCAGCCGCATGGGTGAGCAGAGGCTCAGCTATTCAGCTGTAACAGACTGGGGGATCACCGCTGATCTGGACGGAGTGAACAACACCGGCACGATCCTTAAGGATGGCGGCGTCGAAGGCACCGACACAATCTTCAATATCCAGAACGTCGTGAACGACAAATCGGACGGGTTCCACATTTTTGGAACGACGGTCAACGACAGCTTCACCATCGACAACGGCGATAACACCTACATGGAAATCACGGCGCTGGAGGGCAACAACAGCTTCCAGATCGACTCCGGCGTGGTTCGGGTGAACTACAGCTTCAACTTTGTGTCCCCCATCGTCGCCAATCTGATTGCCGGAACGATTACGCACAGCGCTGGTAACAGCGACACAGTGAGCGGCGCTCTTGGCATTACAGAAATTGTCGGTACGCGCGACACCGACACCTTCATCGGTACGGCGAACGATGAAACCTTCATAGGGCTTGGTGGCGATGATAACATTAACGGTGGCGCTGGTATCGACCGGGTTCGCTACGATCTCGTTGGCGACACTTCAGAACTCGACGTCGATTTGACTGCGGGCACCGCAGACGGTGCTTTCGATGAAGACGGTTTCTCTCACACATTGACAGGCATCGAATGGGTGACCGGCTCGTTCAATGACGACATCATCGCAGGCTCGTCCAACAACGAACGGCTTGATGGCGGTGGTGGCGCGGACACAATCAGCGGCCAAGGCGGCAATGACGTTATCACAGTTGCAGACGTGGCATTTACCAGCGTTGATGGCGGAACCGGCCAAGATATTCTGCAGCTTGACGCAGGCGGTGTGTTCCTCGATCTGGCCACCGGTGGGGGAACGAACACTGTCACCGGTATCGAGACGTTCGATCTGAAAGCG
Organism: Ahrensia sp. R2A130; assembly: GCF_000179775.1. Classification (GTDB taxonomy): domain Bacteria; phylum Pseudomonadota; class Alphaproteobacteria; order Rhizobiales; family Rhizobiaceae; genus Pseudahrensia. Next base: position 78,111 of record NZ_AEEB01000003.1, on the reverse strand, counting down.
GGAAATGGCGAAACCAAACTAAAAATTTCCGAGAACGATGTTATCGACCTTTCCACGGAAGGTAACGCATCAATATTGGCCGCGCTTGGAATTTCAAACGATACTTTGTTGGTTGAAGGCGATTCCAGTGACGTTCTCCAACTTTATCACGACGACTTCATGGGAAGTGGCTGGTCGCTCGATACGATTGCGAGTTCGGCAATGGACGGCTACGACGTCTTCACAGCCAGCAATGGCGGCGGCTTCACCGCAACCGTGGCAGTGGATGAAGACGTTCAGGTCGAGTTGCTCAACATTTCCTAGGAACCATGCCACCGCGAGAAATCCAGCAAGATAGCACCGGCATCACACTTGCCGGTGCCGCCCATCGCGACCGAACGGCGCGGATTGATGGCCGCGACGCCATGGGTCGCTCTAATCCAGGTGCGTGGACCGAGTGCCTTGGTGGTGCGGCGTGGAATGTCGCGGTCGATCTTGCAGCCCTTGGCCACAAGCCTGCACTCCACACCGTCTTGGGGCAGGACCAGAGCGCATTTCAGGATGAAGCGGAGCGGTTGGGTATCAATCTGCACGCGCAGACCAGTGATGCATCGACAGCCAGCTACAGTGCCATCGTGGATCGCAATGGCGACCTGCTGATCGCCGTGGCTGATATGGATATCTATCGCGATTTTTCTGCCGATCCGGTGGACCATGCCCCTGCCCTGATCGTCGATGCCAATCTTGAAACGGAAGCAATCGAAGCGCTTTGTTCAAAGGCAGATTGGGTGGCTGCACTGGCCGTATCTGCTGCCAAAGCACCGCGGCTGGAACGCTGTCTCGACAAGATTGACCTGCTGCTTGCCAATGCAAGCGAGGTAGAGGCGCTGGGCGGATTGAACGCCTTAGCGGACCACGTGTCACTGATCGTATCCAGCGACGGTGCCGGTGTTCTGCGTGTTATTGATCATGGTGAAATGGACAAGTTCGAGGTGCCGCCCGCCGCCATTACAGGCGATGTTGTGGGCGCGGGCGATGCGTTGGCGGCGGGCTACCTGCACTGCTGGTTGAAGCATCAATCGTTCGACCATTGCGCGACTTTCGCCATCGCCTGCGCGCAGGCCGTACTTGCCGTAAACGGCCCCGCCCGCCATGACCTGTTGCAAGCCGCCACCGAGTCGATTGCTCAATGACACAACCTCAATTCACCGCATCACCAGACGTTGCCGCAGCACTGGCGGAAGGCCGCCCGGTCGTAGCGCTGGAATCCACCATCATCACCCACGGTATGCCGTGGCCCGAAAATGTTGAGACAGCACGACAAGTCGAAGAGACAGTACGGGCTGGCGGCGCCGTCCCCGCAACAATCGCAATTTTAGACGGTCAACTGCGCATCGGCCTGACCGACGAAGAGCTGGTTGCTTTGGGTCAGGCCAAAGACGTTATGAAACTCTCGCGGGCCGATCTCGCATTCGCTGTCACGATGGGGCGAACAGGTTCGACAACGGTCGCTGCTACGATGATCTGCGCCGCACTTGCGGGCATTGAAGTCTTTGCCACCGGCGGTATCGGCGGCGTTCATCGTGGCGCTGAAGACAGCTTCGACATTTCAGCTGACCTGATCGAACTGGCGCGAACACCCGTGACGGTGGTTTGTGCCGGGGCGAAGGCGATCCTCGATTTGCCGAAAACATTCGAGGTTCTGGAAACGCAGGGCGTGCCCGTAGTTGGCTATCGCTGCGACGAACTTCCCGCCTTCTGGTCACGTGAAAGCGGGCTGCCTTCGCCGCTACGTATGGATGAGGCAATTAAGATCGCGCGCCATATGGCGGACAGGAAAGCTCTCTCGCTCGGTGGCGGCATGCTGGTAACGAACCCCGTGCCTGAAGCAGACGCCATCGCGGCGGACGTAATCGGTGCTCATATCGAAGCCGCGCTGACAGAAGCCAACCAACAGAACATCACCGGCAAAGGTGTTACGCCATTCCTATTGGGACGAATGGTCGAGCTAACCGATGGCGCAAGTCTGGTCACCAACAAGGCACTGATCCTCAACAATGCTGCACTGGCAGCCGAAATTGCCGTTGCTGCGGTCACAATTTAGCAATGAGGCAAATTGCGCGACCGTGTGAGGCAGCTTTGGGCTAGGACAATCACACCAATATGCTATGCGGGGTGGCTTGGGGCAGAAGTGATTTCAATGGGCGTGGCGAAAGTCGCGCCGCCGGGCAGGACCAATAATATGATGCTGACAGCAAAAATGCGCGCTTTGGTAATCGCGGCTCTCGCACTATTTGCAACGGGCTGCACGACAAGCAGCGTCATCACCGCGCCATACGAGCCGCCAACGGCGCGGTACGCAGCCATCGTGATCGATGCAAAGTCCGGCAAGGTGCTCCACAACACCCGCGCAGATGCCATCCGTTTTCCAGCTTCACTGACTAAAATGATGACGATGTATATGGCGTTTGAAGCGCTATCGCGTCGCCGGATTTCGCTGAACTCGGAGATTCCGGTGTCCAGTTACGCAGCCAGCAAACCAGCGTCGAAGCTCTACCTCAAAGCCGGTGAAACCATCAACGTCGACACAGCGTTGCAGGCGCTTGCCGTAAAATCTGCAAACGATGTCGCCACTGCGATGGCCGAATTCCTAGGCGGTTCCGAGGCAACCTTTGCACGCATGATGACTGCCCGCGCACGGTCGCTCGGCATGCGGTCCACAACGTTCCGCAACGCATCGGGCCTGCCCGACAGGTTGCAGGTCACAACCGCTCGCGACATGGCGACATTGTCGCTGGCGTTGCAAAAGCGCTACCCGCAGTATTTCCATTATTTCGGCAAGAGCACCTTTGTTTGGAAGGGCAAAACCATCCGCGGGCATAACCGCGTGCTGGGCATGCTGAAAGGCGCAAACGGCATCAAAACCGGCTATACACGCGCGTCAGGCTTCAACCTCGCCACGTCCGTTAAACGTCCCAATAAACATCTGGTTGGTGTGATCCTTGGCGAAGATTCCGGCAAAGTCCGCAACCGCCATATGGTGGAATTGTTGAAAGCCTTTGGCGCTTGAAACCATCACGCGACCCTGCCCGTCTCGTTGAAATCATGCAGGCGTTGCGAACGCCGGTAACCGGCTGCCCTTGGGATTTGGAGCAGACATTCCGCTCCATCGTGCCCTACACGATCGAAGAGGTTTACGAGGTCGTGGACGCCATCGAGCGCAGCGACATGGAAAACCTGCGCGAAGAGTTGGGCGACCTGCTGCTGCAGGTTGTCTATCACGCGCAAATGGCGGCTGAAGACGGCAGTTTCGATTTCGGTGATATCGTGGACGGCGTCACCACAAAGATGATCCGCCGCCACCCCCACGTTTTCGGTGATGAAAAAGCCCGCAGCGCAGGCATGGCAAAGGGGATGTGGGAGCGCATCAAGGCCGAAGAGAAAGCGGAACGCGCCGACCGCCGCGCCGCAATGGGCCTCACGCCGGCAGCGAATCCCGCAGGCCTCCTGGACGATGTTCCAGCCGCTATGGAGCCGATGTTGGAAGCGGTGAAACTGCAACAAAAAGCGTCCAAAGTCGGCTTCGACTGGAACGATCCGAAAGCCGTGATCGCGAAAATGCGCGAAGAGCTGGATGAGCTCGAAGCGGAAATCGATGGTGGCACGGCAGACAGCCGTGAGGACGAATTGGGTGACGTTCTATTCACAGTCGCCAATCTCGCCCGTCATTTCGACATGGACCCCGGTAGCGCATTGCGCCGGACAAACGGGAAATTCCGCAAGCGGTTTGCCGCTATGGAAGCAGCTGTTGCCAAGCGCGACCAGTCGCTTTGCGATCTTGATCTGGATGCACTCGAAAAATTGTGGGTGGATGCGAAGTCACACGACTAGGCACCACTGGAAAAGCAACGCTTGTCCCCCTAGATTAGTAATGAAGCAGCGCTTACGCGACGCAAACCCATTCGGAGAGCAATGCCATGAGCATGCAGGATTTCATCAAAAACGAAGTAACAACCAACGACGTGCTGGTCTTCATGAAGGGCACCCCCGCCTTCCCGCAATGCGGGTTTTCCGGCCAGGTCGCGCAGATTATGGATTATCTCGGTTGCGAGTGGAAAGGCGTGAATGTGCTGGCCGATGACGAGTTGCGCCAGGGCGTGAAGGACTTCACCCAGTGGCCAACCGTGCCGCAGATCTACGTCAAAGGTGAGTTCATCGGCGGCTGCGACATCACCCGCGAAATGTTCCAGTCGGGCGAATTGAAAACAATGCTGGAAGAAAAAGGCGTACCGATGCAGGGGAAAGCCACAGCGTAAACGACTATGCCTGAAGCAGATTTCCCCGGTTTTCCCGAGGATACCCTGCCCTTTTTAAAAGCGCTGGGTTTCCATCAAAGCCGCGAATGGTTTCACGAAAATAAGCCACTCTATGAGCAGGCGGTGAAAAATCCGCTTGCTCATTTTGTCGATGCGGCATCGGTCGCATTCGCCGAGGCTGATGTTCCGCTGAAGGGCTCGCCCCGTGCCAGCACATTTCGCATTAACCGCGACATCCGGTTTTCAAAAAACAAAGACCCTTACAACCAGCACATCTCCGGTGTGCTGACGCGCACAGGCACGAAGAAAGACACCGGCGGAGTCTATTTTCATTTTACAACAGGAGGCTGCCTCTTCGCCTCCGGCCTGTGGATGCCCAGTGGCCCAATGCTCAAAGCCTTCCGCGAACGGCTGGTCGAAAAACCTGACGAATTCTTCGCGATTGAAGCGGATCTCGCAGCCAAAGGCTTGGTTTGGGGCGAAGACAATAAGCTCGTTCGCGTGCCCAATAGTTTCAAGCATGTAGAAGACGAACGCCTTCAGGATCGGCTAAAAATGAAAAGCTTCATCGTGGAGCGATCTTTGAAAGACGGTTCCATAAAGAAGCCTGCGATAATCGGTGACCTCGTCAGCTTTGCCCACGATATAATGCCAATGATGCAGCACGTTTGGCGCGTGACAGACCATGTACGCGAGGCAGAAAGCACTACCTAGGCTTCACGATTGAGCAAAGAAAAAGGGCCGCTCTATTGGAGCGGCCCTTTTGCATTCTGCGATATGTGTCGCGATTAACGCGAGTAGAATTCGACCGTGAGGTTCGGTTCCATCAGAACCGGGAACGGCACGTCGCCGAAAGCTGGGACAGTAACCAGCGAGCAGGTCATCTTGGAGTGATCTGCGGTCACGTATTCCGGTACATCGCGTTCGGCCAGGCCGACAGATTCCAGAACGATGGCGAGCTGCTTGGACTTTTCGCGAATTTCGATCACGTCACCCGGCTTGCAGCGGTAGGATGGGATGTTGGTCCGCACACCGTTTACCAGCAGGTGGCCGTGGTTCACGAACTGACGAGCAGCGAACACGGTTGGCACGAATTTCGCACGGTAGATGATGGTGTCGAGACGACGCTCCAGCAGGCCGATGAGGTTTTCACCGGTATCGCCTTTTTGGGCGTTGGCTTGGTCGAAAATCTTGCGGAACTGTTTTTCCGAGATGTTGCCGTAATAGCCTTTCAGCTTCTGCTTTGCGCGCAGCTGAATGCCGAAGTCGGACAGTTTGCCTTTGCGGCCCTGACCGTGCTGACCGGGGCCATATTCACGACGGTTCACCGGGGACTTAGGACGACCCCAGATGTTTTCGCCCATGCGGCGATCGAGCTTATATTTGGATGCTTGGCGCTTGCTCATAGCATTTCCTCTCAAGTTCGCGCGCAGACCATTCCACGCGGCGGAGAAAACGCACCCTCCTCTGCCCCGATTTTGCGGGACTGACAGGGATGCACACGCACGCTTTGCGAAACATCCCACGGGATACGTCGATGGTCGCCCGTTGGGACGTTCATCGTGAGGAGGCAATAGGACGGGAATTGCGGCCTGTCAAACGGTCTTGGTGCTAATGTGCATCCGCGATTGCGAGACCGAAACCGGATAGTAAGCGCTGGCGCAAAACGTCCGGCTTACCGCCCGTAAAATGCGCCAAATCTTGAATAGGTTTCACCGGCTGATCTCCATCAGGCAGCAGGCTCTTTGCATGGCGTGCGATGGCTTCTGCCGGGTTCAACCAGTCCACCGGCCACGGCGCTAGGCGGCGATAGACGTTGGTCAAAAATGGGTAGTGGGTGCATGCCAACACCACGACGTCGGTGCGCGCGCCGTACTGATCAACGAAGCAGTCCTCAATTTCACTTTTGACAGCTTCCGTATCCGTTTCGCCCGTTAGCATAAAATGTTCTGCCAACCCTGCCATTTTCTCTGCGCCCACAAGGCGAACATTCACCGTGCTGGCAAATTCTGAGATCAGAGAACGAGTATAGTCTCGCTGCACCGTGCCGGGCGTCGCTAACACGCTGATATGGCCACTGGCCGTAAGTTCCGCTGCCAGTTTAATAGCGGGTACCGTACCAACCACGGGAAAATCAAAACGGCTCCTCAAGTGCGGAAGGATAATGGTGGAAGCCGTGTTGCAGGCCACGATAATCATGCTGGGCTCAAAGCGCGTCACGAGGTCTTCGAAAACCTCCATCATCCGCTCAACCAGAGCTTCCGCTTCCCAGTCGCCATAAGGAAAGGCGGCATCGTCAGCCACATAGACGAAGCGATGGCCTGGCATCAAAATGCGGGCTTCGCGAAGAACGGAGAGGCCGCCAAGGCCGGAATCGAAGACGAGGACTGTCATGCTACTCTCGTAGCGAAGGAATGTGGCTGTGTCAGCGCTTGCCGAATGCGGGACGTTTGGCGTGCGGAGACATCGCTCGTGGAGCAACGGGTACTGCAGGTGTTTCCACAGTCGGCGCATGTGCGTTCAACATCGCTGCGCGGCGCAACAAGTCTTCGTCTGATAGTGCGCCAAGCGCGTCCAGTTCCACATTGTCAGAATCAGAGTCCTTCTGATCAGGCGCGGCACTTTTCACGGCGACCAATGCCATGCTGATCGCCAAAACCGCCAATTCCGCGCCAAACGCAATCATGCTTTCCTCGCGGCCAAAGGCCAGCACCGATGCTCCAGCCAGACCGTAAACTATGCCAAGCGCAGGACTGCCCCAAGCATCACGGGCCCGCTTGCAGGACAGGCACGTGTGCATCCATAGCCCGAAAAGAAACGCGGCCTGTACGTCAGGTCGGGTCAACAGGGCCCGCAAATCGGGCGCTCCACCCTGTCTCATACCCGCAATGCCGGCAGCGAAGCTGTCGATGTTCAAAAGCAATACGGGCAACACGGCGATGATCGACGCGCACATCATGTTGGCACCGTATGAAAACGGGCGAATGCGGCCGGTGGGCCACAGGAAAAGATGCAGCGGATTCATGGGCGCTCCTGTCGTGTTGGCGACAGTGAAGCGGGGAAACCTTCACATCAGGTTTCTTACGGTATTTCAGGCGTAGATTTAGCCGTCGAAACGAAAGGTCGGCGCTATCTGCGGGATGCTGTCGAAGCTGAAATCGAAGACGTAGAATGTGATGTAGAACAGCGCGAAGACGATGGCTGCAACGACCGAATTCCACAGCATCCGCTTGCCCATCTGCGGAAGAATGGGGGCTGCGGGTTCAGTGCCCTCGACCACGTGACCCGCTTCGACCTGGCTCTTCATACGGAAGGGCAAGGTGGCGAAAAGCGTGGTCCACCACAGCACGAAATAGATGGCGATAGCGGTTCCGATGCCCATCACACCTGCTCCAATTCAACGAGCGTTCCGGCAAAATCCTTCGGATGCAGGAACAGCACAGGCTTGCCGTGTGCGCCAATTTTCGGCTCGCCATTGCCCAGCACCCGAGCACCATCCGCCTTCAGTTTTTCAGCGGCTACCAGAATGTCATCCACCTCGTAACAGATGTGGTGCATACCGCCGGAGGGCGATTTTTCGAGGAAGGCCGCAATTGGCGAGCCCTCCCCCAAAGGTTCAAGCAGTTCGACCTTGGTGTTCGGCAGTTCCACAAACACGACCGTCACGCCATGTTCAGGCAGCGCCTGCGACGCGCTTACCTTGCCACCCAGTGTGTCGCGGTAAAGCGCGGTGGCTTTCGCAAGGTCAGGCACCGCGAGTGCCACATGGTTCAAACGTCCGATCATGGTGTCTTCTACCGCAGGTCAGACGCGGGTGACGAGAGCCGTGATCAGCGGCTTCTTGCCCCAGAAGTCACGAATCTCGGCACGCACGGCACGTTCAACCGTTTGCGTGATGCGGTTCTGATCACGACGCTGTTTAGCGGTCATGGCTTCGAAGGCTTCGAGCGCGGCATCGTAGATGATGTCTTCGAAGCTGTCGTTGCCATCCACCGTGCGCGGCAGACCTTCGCAAACCACTTCGGGATCGGCGAGAAGGTCGCCACGGCTGTCGATGACCATGGCGATGACGACATTACCGACCCACGACAGAACACGACGGCGCGCAATGCCCATCTGGTCTTCGGTGCCGACAAGATTGCCATCTTTGTAAATGCGGCCGGCAGTGACGTTGTCGATCACTTCCGCTGGCCCGGGGGCCAAGCGCAGCATGTCACCATTACGGACAGGCGCGACATCGGAAATGCCTTGCTCGCCCATAAGCTTGGCATGGGCTGCCAGGTGGCGGGCTTCACCGTGCACGGGAACGCCGATGGTCGGCTTCGTCCACTCATACATCTGCACAAGCTCGCTGCGGCGCGGGTGACCGGAAACATGAACCAGCGTCTCACCATCGAGAACGATCTCGACGCCCTGTTCGACAAGTGCGTTTTGAATGTCGTTAATGCCACGCTCATTGCCGGGAATCGAACGGGACGAGAAGATGACTTTGTCACCTGCAGCCAGCGTTGCGTTGCGGTGTTCACCACGAGACATCTTGCCGAGTGCCGCACGCTGTTCACCCTGCGAACCGGTGCAGATAACCACGAGTTTGTTGCGGGCGATTGAGCCGTATTCGTCTTCGGTCAGGAAAGGCGCGATGCCATCGAGATAACCGAGATCGCGGGACACATCGCAAACGCGAAGCAGCGAGCGACCGAGAATCATGACTTTGCGGCCAGCTTTTTCAGCAGCCATAGCGATGGAACGGATGCGACCAACGTTGGATGAGAAGGTGGTGACCAGCACTCGGCCCGTGCTGTTGGTGATGACATTGGCCAGACTTTCAGAAACCGATTCTTCCGACGGGCTGGTGCCTTCGACCATGGCGTTGGTGGAATCGCAGATAAGAGCGAGCACGCCCTCTTCGCCCATGCGGCGGAAATGCGCCTCATCGGTTTTCTGGCCCAGTGTCGGCGCGTGGTCGAGCTTCCAATCACCAGTATGAATGATGTTGCCCAGTGGCGAACGGATCATCAGCGACACGGGTTCAGGTATAGAGTGGGTGACGTGGATGCCTTCGATTTCGAAGGGGCCAACCTTGAACGGCTCGCCTGCCTTGAAGACTTCAATCTTGATTTTCGGTGCATTGCGCTCGCCTTCGATCTTGGCTTCCAGCATGCCTGCGGTGAACGGGGTGCACCACACTTTGGTTTTCAACATTGGCCAGAGCGCTAGCAATGCGCCGTAATGGTCTTCGTGAGCGTGGGTGATGATAATGCCGTCGAGCTTGTCGAGACGTTGGGTAATGTAGCTGATGTCGGGCAGAACGAGGTCTGCACCTGGGAAGTCGTCACCGGGAAATGTTACGCCGACATCAACGATGATGAAGCGGCGGTCTTTGCCTTTGCCGTATCCGTAGAGGGCAAAGTTCATGCCGATCTCGCCGACCCCGCCAAGGGGAAGGAAGATGAGATCGTCGGTTTTCTTTTTGGCTGCCATGATGGCTCCTTAAGTAAATTTACGTTGGATGCGTTCGCATCGAATTTTCAAAATTTCGGGTTTGGCGGGTTCAGGAAATTGAACCGTGCCCTTCGGCCTTTGTCTGTGTTCTCAAGCCGGATGTTTGTGGGATTGCGTTAGCGCGTTTCGGCGGTTTCGCCAAAGAATATGTCTGCGGCAGATATGCGCTGCGTACCGTTCTGGCCGCGCAGCACGAGATAGCCGTCTTCATCGAGACTATCAAATATTCCGCTCTTCTCATGGTTGGAAAATCGGGCTGTGATGGGTTGGCCGAGGCCGGCGGCTCTTGAAAGCCAGTCATCGCGGATTGCTGCAAAGCCTGCTCCCCGGTTCCAGCGGTGAAGTGCATCAGCCATCTCACGGGCCAAATGGGGGAAAAGTGCTGCAGGTTCAAGGGGGGCGATGGATTCGGCAACGGAGGTGGATGGATAGAGCCCCTCGCCAGGGTGGTGACCACAATTGATTCCGCAGCCGATAACGATGTTGTGGCGTTCGCCGATCTGGGCCGCTTCCAACAACATGCCGCTGAGCTTTTTGCCGTCCAGCAGAAGGTCATTGGGCCATTTTATCGTGAGCCGTGTTTTCGCCTCCGGTACCGCAGCAACGACCGCGCGGTGGAGTGCCACGCTGGCCACCAAAGGCAATTGGCCTATGGCGTCGGCTGGTGCCGGATCGACCAATAACAGAGAAGCGTAGAGGTTGCCCTCTTCCGACACCCACGCACGACCGCGACGCGCTTTGCCTTGCAATTGACGTTTGGCAGTTACCCAAAGCTGTCCGGCATCACCACCCTGCGCCGCGTCCATTGCGACCGTATTCGTGGAGCCTACATCACCGAGCGCAAGTCTGCGCCAATTTGGAAGACCTTTAATCTCGACAGGTGTTTCGATCAGAAGAAGGTCCGCGCAGCAGCGGTGGCCACGGTGGAAAGCGGGCCAGCAACAAACACGTAGAACAGCGTGAAGACGGCAGCGATTGTGCCAACCACTTTCAACTCACCAGCCATTGGAACAAATGCGGGTTCGCCATCGTCGAACCACATGATCTTGACGATGCGGATATAGTAGAACGCGCCAACGACACTCGCCAGCACGCCGATGACGGAAAGGATATAAAGCTCCGACTGGATAGCGGCGAGGAAGACGAAATACTTCGCCCAGAACCCTGCCAGCGGTGGAATGCCTGCAAGCGAGAACATGAAGATTGTCAGGGCCAAAGCCATCATCGGGTTGCTGCGCGACAGGCCGGACAGGTCTGTGATGTCTTCCACCATACCGTCGGTGCGGCGCATGGCGAGGATGCAGGCAAATGTGCCCAGCGTCATGGCCATATAGATGATCATGTAGAGCACGACGCCCGACACGCCTTCTTGCGAGCCGGCAGCGAGACCGACCAACGCAAAGCCCATATTGGCAATCGACGAATAGGCCATGAGACGCTTGATATTTGTTTGGCCAATAGCGGCAAACGCGCCAAGGCCCATCGAGGCGATGGCAATGAAGGTGATGATCTGCTGCCAGTCGGCAACGGCGGGTTCAAACGCGCCGTAAACAACGCGAACCAGCATCGCCATGGCAGCGATTTTAGGGGCGGCCGAGAAGAAAGCGGTAACCGGTGTGGGCGCGCCCTCGTAAACGTCTGGTGTCCACATATGGAAAGGGACGGCGGAAATCTTGAACGCGATACCCGCCAACACGAAGACGATGCCGAAGACCAGACCGAGAGAACGCTCTGCCGTCATCGCTTCTGCGATACCGGCGAAGTTGGTGTGGCCAGTGAAGCCGTAAATAAGCGACATGCCATAGAGCAGCATACCGGACGACAGCGCGCCGAGGACGAAATATTTCAGACCGGCTTCAGTAGAGCGCAGGCTGTCGCGGTTGATAGCAGCGATGACGTAGAGCGCCAGTGCCTGCATTTCGAGGCCAAGATAGAGCGTGATGAGATCGTTGGCCGAGACCATGATCAACATGCCGACAGTCGCTAGGATCACTAGGATCGGATATTCGAACCGGTCGAAATTCTCTTCCTTGGCAAAGTTCACCGACATGGCGATGGCTGCCGCAGAACCGATAATAACGAGGATCTTCATCAGCAGCGCGAAAGGGTCCATCAGCACCGCGCCGTTGAAAGCGCTACCGGATGCCGGATCCCATATGAGCCACAGGCCTGCAATGGCCAGCAAAGCGACAGACAAACCGGTCACGATGCGCGTGGACGTTTCTCCGATGAACACGCCAAGCATCAACAGCGCCATAGCGCCGACAGCGAGAAGGAGTTCGGGGCCGACGATGGCCAGTTGTGCGAATTCGAAAGTCTGCATGGTCCTCCCTCCCCTTAGTTGCCGGTTGCCGCGAGCGCTGAACGTGCTTCGCTATCAATGGCTGCCTGAACGGTGGCAACGAGGTTGTCGACCGAAGCGGTCGTCACATCGAAGACCGGCGACGGATAGACGCCAAAGAAAATGACCAGCACCACCAAAGGATAGAGGATCACTTTTTCGCGGGTGTTCAGATCGAGCATCGCCTTCAAGGCTTCCTTGTCCAGCGTGCCGAACACAACGCGACGGTAGAGCCATAGCGCGTATGCCGCAGACAGGATGACGCCGAGCGTGGCGAAAATCGCGACCCATGTGTTGGCCTGGAAAGCGCCGAGCAACGTCAGGAATTCACCGACAAAACCAGCAGTGCCGGGCAGTCCGACATTGGCCATGGTGAAGATCAGGAATGCCACAGCGTATTTCGGCATGTTGTTCACGAGGCCACCGTAAGCCGCGATCTCACGGGTGTGCATACGGTCATAGACAACGCCGACGCAGAGAAAGAGCGCACCGGACACGAGACCGTGGGCCAGCATCTGGAAAATGGCGCCCTGAATGCCCTGAACGTTGGCCGTGAAGATGCCCATGGTGACGTAACCCATATGGGCAACCGACGAGTAGGCGATGAGCTTCTTGATATCTTCCTGCATCAACGCCACCAGCGAGGTGTAGATGATAGCGATGACGGACAGTGCAAAGACGAAGTTCTGCATCGTATCGCTGGCGAGCGGGAACATGGGCAGCGAGAAGCGCAGGAAGCCGTAGCCGCCCATTTTCAACAGGATGCCAGCCAGAATGACGGAGCCGGCGGTTGGCGCTTCGACGTGAGCATCCGGCAGCCACGTATGGACTGGCCACATGGGCATCTTCACCGCGAAGGACGCGAAGAAAGCGAGCCACAACCATGTCTGCATGTCAGCAGGGAAGTCGTAGGCAAGCAGCGTCGGGATGTCGGTCGTTCCGGCCTGCCAGTACATCGCCATGATGGCGAGCAGCATGAGCACCGAGCCAAGCAGCGTGTAGAGGAAGAATTTCATCGACGCATAAACGCGGCGCTGGCCGCCCCAAACACCGATGATGATGAACATCGGGATGAGACCGGCTTCGAAAAACACGTAGAACAGCACTATATCAAGCGAGCAAAACACGCCGATCATCAGCGTTTCGAGCAGCAGAAACGCGATCATGTACTCACGCACACGGTGCTGGATAGCGTCCCAACTGGCGAGGATGCAGAACGGCATGAGGAATGTCGTTAGGATGACGAACAACATCGAAATGCCATCGACACCCATGTGATAGGCGATGCCGCCTTCGCTGATCCACTCGACTTTCTCAACGAACTGGAAATCGGCGCGGCTGTTATCAAAGCCTGCCCAGATGCCCAAAGAAACAAGGAATGTCAGGCAAGTGGTCAGTAGCGCGACCATGCGAACATTGCGGCGTGCGACTTCGCTGTCTTCCCAGATGAGGAAAACAATCAGCGCGCCAACCAGCGGCAGAAAGGTCGTGATCGTGAGAATTGGGAGGTCGGCCATGGCTCACTTCACCCCGGTGAACATGATGTAGGTGATGAGCGCAGCAGCGCCGATGAGCATCGCAAAAGCGTAGTGGTAGAGATAGCCGGTCTGCAGTTTCACAACCCGCGCTGTCACATCCTGCACCCGCGCGGCGATGCCGTTGGGCCCGAAACCGTCGATTATACGACCATCACCTTGCTTCCAAAGGAAGCGGCCAAGCCACATGGCCGGACGGATGAAAATGCGCTCGTAAAGCTCGTCAAAATACCACTTGTTGAGCAGGAACTTGTAGAGACCGTTGTGCTGGCGGGCGAGCTCCACCGGTACATCCGGCGAGCGAATGTAGAACCAGTAGGCAATCGCCAGACCGGGCAGCATGACCAGCACAGCAGCCCATTTCACCAGCTTCGGCACATCATGGAACATCTCCAAAATCTGGTTCGTCGGTCCGGTGAACAACGCGCCTTTCCAGAACTCCAGATAATGCGGATCGACCGCGCCAATCTCGTGATGGGAACCGATGAACGGCGTGTGGAACACGACACCAGCAAACAAGGCACCTGCGGCCAGAATATAGAGCGGCACCAGCATAACGTTGGGGCTCTCATGGATATGGCTCATCACATCAGCGGAAGCGCGGGGCTTGCCGTGGAAGGTCATGAAAATCAGACGCCATGAATAGAAGCTGGTGAAGAAGGCTGCGACGACAAGCATCCAGAAGGCGTAACCGGCAGCCGGATTCGTGCCGACCCAAACACTTTCAAGAATCGCATCTTTGGAGAAGAAACCGGCAGTACCAAAAATGGTACCCGGAATACCGACGCCGGTAATGGCGATCGTGCCGATAACCATCATCCAATAGGTCTTGGGAATGTGCTTCCGCAGACCACCCATTTTCCGCATGTCCTGCTCGTTGGAAACGGCGTGAATGACCGAACCCGCGCAAAGGAAAAGCAGTGCCTTGAAGAAAGCGTGGGTGAACAGATGGAACACACCAGCGCCGTAGGCACCGACGCCGAGAGCTGCGAACATGTAGCCCAACTGCGAGCAGGTGGAATACGCGATCACACGCTTGATGTCGTTTTGGACGAGACCGACTGTGGCCGCGAAGAATGCGGTGGTCGCCCCAAAAATCGTCACGACAGTCAAAGCGGTCGATGAAAGTTCGAAAACTGGCGACATGCGGGCCACGAGGAAGACGCCAGCCGTAACCATGGTCGCTGCGTGGATAAGTGCGGAAACCGGCGTTGGGCCTTCCATGGCGTCAGGCAGCCAGGTGTGCAGCAAGAACTGCGCCGACTTACCCATCGCGCCCATGAAGAGAAGCAGACAGATGATGGTCAGTGCTGACGCTTGATCCAAAGCGTAACCGGCAAACTCGAAAACCGGACCGTCAGGAACGGTTCCGCTTTCAGCAATGCTGATCGCCTTTGCAAAAATCACATCAAAGCTGACCGAACCGAAGAACACGAAGATGCCGAAAATGCCCAAGGCAAAGCCGAAGTCACCGACGCGGTTGACCACGAAGGCCTTCATCGCAGCCGCGTTTGCAGAAGGCTTTTTGTACCAAAACCCGATCAGCAGATATGACGCCAAACCCACACCTTCCCAGCCAAAGAACATCTGTATCAGGTTGTCGGACGTCACCAACATCAACATCGCGAATGTGAAAAGCGACAGATAAGCGAAGAAGCGCGGGCGGTGCGGATCGTGGCTCATGTAACCAATGGAATACATGTGCACGAGGCAGGACACCGTGTTCACCACCACCAGCATGACAGCCGTCAGCGTATCAACGCGGAACGACCAATCGGCGCTGAAATTGCCGACCTGAATCCAGCGCAACACATCCACAGTGAACGGCTCTGCACCACCCAACCAGAAAGAACCGAACACGACCCAAGACAGGATCGCCGAGATACCCATGAAACCGGTGGTCACATATTCAGACGCAGTTGCGCCCATGCGGTTGCCGAACAGGCCCGCGATCAAAAAGCCGAGAAGCGGAAGAAAAACGATGAGATGAAGCATGATGAAAACGGTCGCGGGAGCGCGCGCCCTACCCTTTCAACATGTCGACATCTTCCACCGCGATGGAACCGCGATTTCGGAAGAAGACGACGAGAATAGCGAGACCGATAGCAGCTTCTGCTGCCGCAACGGTGAGAATGAATAGCGCAAACATCTGCCCCATCATGTCGCCGTTAGCCTGCGAGAAGGCGAGGAAATTGATGTTCACAGCGAGCAAAATGAGTTCGACGGACATCAAAATGACGATGACGTTCTTGCGGTTCAGAAAGATACCGAACACGCCCAGCGTGAACAGGATCGCACCAACGGTGAGAAAATGGGAAAGACCGATTTCCATATCAGATGCCCTCGCCAGGTTTCACGGAGCGCAATTCGACATCGTTAGGATCACGCGCGACTTGATCGGCAATGTTCTGACGGCGCACATCCGGACGATGGGACAGGGTCAGCACGATTGCGCCGATCATCGCGACCAGAAGGATGAGGCCACACAGTTGGAAGAAGAAAATGTATTTCGTGTAGAGCAGATCACCGATGGCCTGAATGTTGGACACTTCCGCCAGATCGGGGATCGGCTGGACAGCGCGGGCAGCAATTTCAGGATCAAAACTGAGACCGCCCAGAACAAGAATGAGTTCGACAGCCAAGATGATGCCGATCACCGCGCCGATGGGCATATATTGCAGGAAGCCATCGCGCAGCTCTGCGAAATCCACATCGAGCATCATGACGACAAACAGGAACAGCACCGCCACCGCGCCGACATAAACGACGATGAGGATGAGTGCCAGAAACTCAGCGCCGGTCAGCATGAAGAGACCGGCTGCGTTGAAGAAACACAGAATCAAAAACAGGACCGAATGCACAGGATTGCGAGACGCAATGACCATGAAGGCCGATGCGACGCAAATTGTTGCGAACAGATAGAAAAATAGCGCGGCGACGCCCATAGGGTGTGCACTTTCCTCGATTTTCACAGGGGCCGCGGTATCGCGAAAGTCCCTGCCCGTCTGCCAAGTGGCATCCCTTCAAGATGTCGAAGCACCTGCTCCACCATCTGCGACATGGCGTCCTCATAACGCCTCACCCAAGGCCCGTCCATGGGCCGATGGGTGCAGATTTCATGTCACGCCAGTTGCGTGACATTTCTACAAGAAACCTTACCGGTAAGGAGCATCTAACGCGATATTGCGCGCTAGTTCACGCTCCCAACGGGCACCGTTTTCCAGCAGTTTGTCCTTGTCATAGTAAAGCTCTTCACGGGTTTCCGTCGAAAACTCGAAATTTGGGCCTTCTACGATGGCATCCACCGGGCAGGCTTCCTGACAAAAGCCGCAATAGATGCATTTTACCATATCGATATCGTAGCGAACCGTGCGGCGTGTGCCATCGTTGCGGCGCGGGCCGGCTTCGATGGTGATGGCCTGTGCCGGGCAAACAGCTTCGCACAATTTGCACGCGATGCAGCGTTCTTCCCCATTGGGGTAGCGGCGTAGAGCGTGTTCCCCACGGAAGCGCGGCGACGATTCACCCTTTTCGTAAGGGTAGTTGATCGTGACCTTGGGCGCGAAAAAATACTTCACGCCAAGGGCGAAAGCTTTGACGAATTCCAGCAGGAAAAGGGACTTGCCGGCTTGTGCGAGACTGGACATCAGAAGGTCTCCACGTTGGAGGTGAATACGAAAAAGTCGAGAATGTAGTAGAAGCAAGGCATAGCTAGAGCCAGCACCGGCACGAGCATCAGAGCACGCTGCCAGTTCATTCTGGTTCTCCACCAAATGAGGTCATAGTGATTGGAGTATCGTAGATCGGCGATCCCAGTTGGTTCCTCTTCCGTAGGATGTATCCACTTGTGCTCAGCGCTGAAGACGAAACCAACGACAACGCCGAATGCGGCGAAAACCACGTAAGGAAAAAACTCTCCCATCACGCTGTCACCTTCAAAACCACAACAGCGGCCTGCTCGAAGGCAGCGCGCTTGGCTTCTGGATCAGGCATCAGGTCGAAGGCCATCAGGATGAAGGCTGTGATGAAGACCATAGCGAGTGAGATGGGCAGGAAGACTTTCCAGCCCAGTCGCATCAGCTGGTCGTAGCGGTAGCGCGGCACGATGGAGCGCACCATCGCCATGCAGAAGAACACAAACATGCCCTTGAGGACGAACCAAACGACGCCTGGCACCCAGTTGAATGGCGCGATGTCGATTGGCGGCAACCATCCACCCATGAAGAGCAGCACGGTGAGCGCGCACATGAGGGTGATGGCTACGAATTCGCCAAGGAAAAACAGCAGGAACGGTGTGGAGGAATACTCGGTCATGTGACCGGCCACGAGTTCAGATTCCGCTTCCGGCAAATCGAAGGGCGGACGGTTTGTTTCCGCAATTGCCGAGATGAAGAAGATGATGAACATCGGGAAAAGTGGCAACCAGTGCCAGTCAAGGAACGAGTTCACCGGCAGGCCAAGCGACGTGCCGACCCCGTCAGTTTGCGCGTAAACTACATCGGTCAAGTTCAACGACCCGACGCAGAGCAATACGGTGATGATGACGAAGCCGATGGAGACCTCGTAGGATACCATCTGCGCGGCCGAACGAAGCGATGCGAGGAACGGATATTTCGAGTTCGACGCCCAACCACCCATGATGATGCCGTAAACTTCCAACGACGAGATCGCGAAGACGAACAGCAGACCGAGGTTCGGGTCAGCGACCGCCCAACCGTCGGCCACGGGAATGACGGCCCAGGCCGACAGCGCGAGAACACCAGCCACCAGTGGGGCCAGCAGGAACACGCCCTTGTTGGCGGAGGCCGGAATGATGGGCTCTTTCAGAACGAATTTGATGAGGTCAGCGAAGCTTTGCAGCAGCCCCCACGGGCCCACCACGTTCGGGCCGCGACGCAGTTGAACAGCCGCAAAAATCTTGCGATCGGCGTACAAAATATACGCAACGACCACGAGCAGAACCACAAGAAGCAGAACCGACTGGCCCACCATCCAGAGCGGCGGAGCGACATATTGCTCGAAGAAGGTCATTCAGCTGCCTCCGCCAGGTCACCGTTCGCGCGTTGCGAACATTCGGCCATGACCTTGGAGGCACGGGCGACGGCATTGGTGAGGTAAAAATCCTGAACCGGAGAAGTGAATGGCTCGTTCGACATTTTGCCACCGCGAGCTGCAAGCGAAGCAAGAACATCACCCTGCTGTTCGACTTCCGGCACCTCATCCAGCTCCATGAAATGCGGATGCGCTTCGTAGAGTTGCGCGCGCAGTTGCGCGAGCGAATCGAAAGGCAGGGTTTTGCCGAGACGGTCTGACAGGGCGCGCAGAATGGCCCAGTCTTCACGGGCCTCGCCCGGAGGAAACGCTGCGCGGCTTCCCATCTGGACCCGGCCTTCGGTATTGACCCAGGTACCGGATTTTTCGGTGTAGGCCGCGCCGGACAAAATGACGTCTGCATGGTGCGCACCGACATCGCCATGGTGGCCGATATAGATGGTGAAGCCGCCAGCTTTGCGGGCGGTCATATCGATTTCGTCTGCGCCCAACAACACAAGAACGTCGCTCTCGCGAACCATCGCTGCCGTGTCTTTGCCACCCTCGCCCGGAACGAAGCCGAGGTCCAAACCGCCAACGCGGGCGGCTGCGGTGTGCAGAATGTTCAACCCGTTCCAGCCGTCACGAATGACGCCGAGCGACTTCGCGGCTTTGGCAATGGACGCCATGACGGCATTGCCGTCTTTACGGGCATAAGCGCCGGGACCGACGATAAACATCGGGCGTTTGGCTTTGGTTTTCTTCTTCGTTTCCAGTTCCTTGAGGGAATCCGGTCCTGCACCAAGGTAAGTGTAGTCGTAGGTCAGGTCGGCGTTCTCGCCGACCATGCCAACGGTCAACTCGCCGGTGCGCCAGCGCTTGCGGATGCGGGCGTTCAACACGCTGGCTTCCTTGCGGGGCACCGCGCCGATGATCATCAGCGCGTCGGCGTCTTCAATACCGTCGATGGTGGAGTTAAAGATGTAGCTTTCGCGACCCAGCGACGGGTCGAGTGCGGAACCTTCTTCGCGGCAATCCATCGAGGTCACACCAAGCGACGTCATCAATTCGCGCAGTGCGTAGATTTCTTCGACGCTGGAAAGATCACCGGCGATAGCGCCAATATCTGCGGCGTCTGTCGCCTTCATTTTCTCAGCGACAACATCGAACGCTTCGCTCCAGCTTGCTGCGCGCAGCTTACCGTTTTCGCGGATATAAGGCTTATCGAGGCGCTGGCTGCGAAGGCCATCCCAGATGAAACGGGTCTTGTCGGAAATCCATTCCTCGTTCACCGCCTCGTTGATGCGCGGCATGATCCGCATCACTTCGGAGCCGCGCGTATCGACGCGAATGGCTGATCCAACCGCATCCATCACGTCGATGGTTTCGGTCTTGGTCAGTTCCCACGGACGGGCTTGGAAGGCGTATGGTTTTGAGGTGAGCGCGCCCACGGGACACAGATCGATCACATTGCCCTGAAGTTCGGACGTCATGGCCTGTTCGAGCGCGGTTGTGATTTCAGCATCTTCGCCACGGCCCAGCAGGCCAAGCTCGGAAACGCCGGCAACTTCCGTGGTGAAACGCACGCAACGGGTGCAGTGAATGCACCGGTTCATGATCGTCTTCACCAGCGGGCCGATATATTTGTCTTCGACCGCGCGCTTGCTCTCGCTGTAGCGGGTCTCGTCCATGCCGAAAGCCATGGCCTGATCTTGCAGATCGCACTCACCGCCCTGATCGCAAATCGGGCAATCGAGCGGGTGGTTGATGAGCAGGAACTCCATCACCCCTTCGCGGGCCTTTTTGACCATTGGCGTGTTGGTGAAAATCTCCGGCGCTTGGCCTTCCGGACCGGGGCGTAAATCTTTCACGCCCATGGCGCAGGATGCGGCGGGCTTTGGCGGACCGCCCTTCACTTCGACAAGGCACATGCGGCAGTTGCCGGCGACCGACAGCCGCTCGTGAAAACAGAAACGCGGAATTTCAGCGCCCGCAGCCTCAGCCGCCTGGAGCAGCGTGTAGTGATCGGGAACCTCGACTTCGGTGCCGTCGACTTTGATTATTGCCATCGTTTTATCCTTCGCCCCTCACCCGCATTGCTTCTGTTGCCAGAGCTTTACGTGGGGCAGATGCGACCAGCCGAATGCGTGGTCGCTGTTGCCGTGGGCATTCAAATGATCGAGCCGATCCTTGGCTTCGTGTAGCGTAGGGCGGTGCCCCACTTCTACCCACCACATGACGAAATGATTGCTTTTCATTTCATCGAACCATTCGGCCTTCCGGTTGTAGAATTTCTTATGCACCGTGTTCCAGACAAAATGCTCCAACGCCTTGGCGCTTTCCCAGACAGTCAGGTTTGCAGCCTCATCCGGCCAAGGCGTTGGCAGATCCATCGCGTGGCCGGAATCATCCGCATTGATCCATACAAAACCGGGCATGGAAGCGCCCAGATTGTTGATACGGTTCAGGTTATCCATGAAACCCGCAAAACGCGGATCATCATTGGCGTAGCGCGGCTTAGCGATGTTGAGCTGGGCGATAAACGACAAGAGATTACTTATCCTTCCGCTCGCTCTTCATTTTTTCGACTTCCTCGAAAAAATCCCCCAATATGCTTCTGATATTTCCATTTACGTTCAATGGATGACCATTAGTATTCCTAATTTCATCCATTCTTTTCTTTTCTTGTTGAATCGCTATATTTATTCCCAAACTTTCTTCGTTTACGATATCTGGATTGAAAATCCAATTCGGGCCTTTTTCATCAATTGATCCGACAAGATCCGATTGTTTCTCTTGAATGTAAAATTTCAATACACGTTGTAGAGTGCCTGCCATCTCAATACTTGCGGGAAATTCATTTGTAAAAGCATGAATTTCATTGTTGTTGATGCGACAAACAAGCCAGTCGAGAAATTCATATTGAGCTTGATAACTGCTTGAAAATTTCCCGTCACGAAAATATGAGGGTTGTCCAAGGGAGAAAATGTAGACCGCGGTGCTGAGTGCACACTTCGGGTGCCTACATACCTCTTTCAAAAATTTCGTTGGATCGAAATCCCAGTTAAAATTCCGGCCGAGAAAGTTGATTTGCTCTCCGGAAGCCTGCGCCATGGCGCTTCTCGCCTCTTCGGTGAAACCCGTTTCCCATGTTAGTTCGTGAAATTTGTCGCTATCCATCACTCCGCAGCCTCCAACACCTGATTGTCCTTGTCTGAACGATACGTGTACTCGTCGATCCGCTTTTCCATCTCCGGGCGGAAGTGAGTGATCAGGCCCTGAATTGGCCAAGCCGCAGCATCGCCCAGCGCACAAATGGTGTGGCCTTCGATCTGTTTGGTCACGTCGAACAGCATGTCGATTTCGCGCTTTTGGGCGCGGCCCTCGACCATGCGTTCCATCACGCGCCACATCCAGCCGGTGCCTTCGCGGCACGGCGTGCACTGGCCGCAGGATTCGTGTTTGTAGAACGCCGCCAGGCGCGCGATGGCGCGGATGATATCGGTTTCCTTGTCCATCACGATGACGGCTGCGGTGCCGAGGCCGGATTTCAACTTCGACAGCGAATCGAAATCCATCGGCGTATCGATCATCTGCTCGGCAGGCACCATGCGGACGGATGAACCGCCGGGAATGACGGCCAGCAGATTGTCCCAGCCGCCGCGAATGCCACCGCAATGCTTTTCGATCAACTCGCGGAAGGGAATGCTCATAGCCTCTTCCACCGTGCAAGGGCGCTCAACGTGGCCGGAGATGCAGAACAGTTTCGTGCCGCGATTGTTTTCAGCACCAAAGCCCGCGAACCATTCCGGCCCGCGACGTAGTATGGTTGGCACAACGGCGACGGACTCCACGTTGTTCACCGTGGTGGGGCAACCGTAGAGACCGACGTTCGCAGGAAAGGGTGGCTTCAGGCGCGGCTGGCCTTTTTTGCCTTCCAGCGATTCCAGCAGTGCGGTTTCTTCGCCGCAGATGTAAGCACCGGCACCGTGGGTGACGTAGATGTCGTAGTCCCAACCATTCTTGTTGTTTTTACCGAGAAGACCGGCTTCGTAGCACTCGTCGATGGCCGCCTCTAGCGCCTCGCGCTCGCGCATGTATTCGCCGCGCACATAGATGTAGCAAGTGTGGGCGCCCATGGCGAAACCGGCCAGCACGCAGCCTTCGATCAGCGTGTGCGGATCGTGGCGCATGATGTCGCGATCTTTGCAGGTGCCGGGCTCGGATTCGTCCGCATTGATGACAAGATAATGCGGGCGCTCGCTCTCTTCTTTCGGCATGAACGACCATTTCAGGCCTGTCGGGAACCCTGCCCCACCGCGGCCACGCAGGCCGGAAGCCTTCGTCTGGTTGATGACCCAATCGCGGCCATTGGCGATGAACTGTTTCGTTTCCGACCAATGCCCACGGGACATTGCGCCCTTCAGCGACTTGTCGTGAAGGCCGTAGATATTGGTGAAAATGCGGTCTTTATCTTGCAGCATTAGCGAGGCTCCTTACCGAATACGCGCACATATTCATCACGGCCACCCTTGGCGAGTGCCTTGGCCTGTTTGACCCAGTCTTCCCGCTCGATGCGGCCCTTGAAGGCGAGGTAACCGTTCACCCAATCGCGCTCGGCTTTTTTCCAATTGGCCACCTGCGCGAAGGTCCAAACGCCAAGTTCGTTCAACTGGCCTTCGATTTTTGGACCGATGCCGGACACCATTTTCAGATCATCCGGTGTCTTGGGCTTGCGAACCTTAGCGGGGGCGTTGCCTGTTCCCGCGTTTGCAGCTGGTTTCGCTTTGGTCTTTGCAGTCGCGGTGCCAGCGCCGACGAGACTGGAAGATTTCGGTGCTATCTTCTTCGCCTGTGCCTTTTTAATTTCTGACGGCTTCGGCTGACGCAGATCAGCGGGTTCAACCTCGCCTTTCACATTTTCAGCGAGCTTCTTGGCGCGGGTTTTGGGCGACGGGGTGCCTGCCTTCTTGCGTGCCTCTTTCATGTCTTCCGCAGCCGCTTTAGCGGTTGACGGTTTCATGTTCGACTTGATGGCCGCGCCGTTATGGCTGGCATGGCTTGCAGGACGCCCAGCGTTTGTTGCGGCCTGCTTCTCGGCTTTCTTGCCTTTGCCGGTTTTGCGCGCGCCCTTCAGCGTCGGGTCTTCGGTCAGCGACGTGAGGCCACCGATGGGCGCGGAATAGATGCGGTCGATCTGTGGGCCCGGGGGGATGCTGTCGCCGTTGCCTGCGTCGAACGCGTCGATGATTTCTTCCATCCGCTCTGCGGTCAGGTCTTCGTAGCTGTCCTTGAACACCATCACCATGGGGGCGTTCACACAGGCACCCTGGCACTCCACCTCTTCCCAGGACAGGTTGCCATCTTCGGAAAGCTCGAACGGTTTCGGCGCAATACGCTTCTTGCACACGTCCATAATTTCGCCAGCGCCGCGCAACATGCACGGTGTCGTGCCACACACCTGAACGTGCGCGCGTTTGCCCACAGGAGCGAGTTGGAACTGCGTATAGAAGGTGGCAACTTCCAGAACACGAATGAGCGGCATGCCGAGCATCTCAGCGATGTGCTCAATAGCGGCTTTTGTTACCCAGCCTTCCTGCTCCTGCGCGCGCATGAGCAGCGGGATGACGGCGGATGCCTGTCGACCCTTCGGATAATCTTTGATCTTTTTCTTCGCCCAAGCGCCATTGGCCTTCGAAAACTTGAAGGCATCCGGCTGGACGGTTTCATCTGCTAGGCGGCGAACGGACATGAATCTCGGCTTCTCAGCTGGGTGCTATAGGGCAGCACCGGCGGGGGTGACTTGGGTTTGGGCGATCTGCTCCAGACGTTCAATCCACAAATCGTCTCGTGTGGCGAACATGTCGTAGCCATCGCTCGTGTTGGTCTTCATCGCGGCGATCTCAGCGTCAGACGTGATTTCGCGAAGGTTATTGCCTTCTTTGCCGCCACGCCACAGGCGCATGCCCATCTCGTCGCGCAGATAGGCGGAAACTTCGTGGGTCGGGTCGTTGCCGTGCTCTTCATAGACCACCATCGTGGGGTGGTCGAGCAATGCACCAGCACCTTTCATGGCATCGATTTCAACGCCTTCGACATCCAGCTTGAGGATGACCGGTTGGTTTTTCTTCAGCTTGAGGCGTTCGACAAGATCGCCAAGGGCCAGCGTTTCGACGTCGGCACCGTCATGGTCGCCCAGAATAGTGCGGGCCTCGTGCTTGCCGCCGCCGATGCGAACTGTGTTGCCGCTGGTGTGAAACACAGCGTTGTGCAGCACTTCAAAACGGTTGCCATTCAGCTCCGCATTGCGGCGGGACAGTTCTGCGCTAACCGGGTGGGCTTCGATGGCGACGGTGCGCTTGTTGCCCACAGTTTTGGAGGTAGAAACGACCGACATGTAACCGTAGTTCGCACCACAATCGATGAACACGTAATCGATATCCGCGATCAGCGGCATATAGGGTTCGAATTCCGGGCAATAGTAAGGTTGGCCCGCAAGCATCACGCCCCAATAGGCATCCGCGTAGGGAAACTCAAATTTGCGGCCATCGGCGAAATTCAAACGCACCGAGTTGCTGCTCGGCAGGACTTTGCCCACGACATTCGCGCCCAACGAATAGCCACGAAATTCCATCGGTTTGGAAAGCTTGGCACCAAGCTTCAACAAGGCCATGCCCACACTTTCGGTGAGGCTGGCATTGGAGACCCTGCCCGTTTCGTGATCGATTTCGATCGTCATTTCGTTTCCCTCTACCCAGTCTGCAGTGTGCACTGCTTTGGGCGCGTCGTTAGCGGTCGACTTCCCCGAACACGATATCCATGGAGCCTAGCACGGCCCCGACATCGGCCAGCATGTGGCCTTTGCACATGTAATCCATAGCTTGCAGATGCGAGAAACCCGGTGCGCGCAGCTTCACGCGGTAGGGTTTGTTCGAGCCATCCGACACCAGATAAACGCCGAACTCACCCTTTGGCGCTTCGACGGCGCAATAAACTTCACCTTCCGGCACGTGAAAGCCTTCGGTGTAGAGCTTGAAGTGGTGGATCAGCGCTTCCATCGATTTTTTCATATCGCCGCGCTTGGGTGGAACAGCCTTGCCGTCGGGCGAAGCGATTGGCCCCTGCCCTTCGGGTGCGAGCAATTTCTCGCAGCACTGAGCCATGATCTTGGTCGATTCGCGCATTTCCAGCATGCGGATGACGTAGCGGTCGTAATTATCGCAATTCTTGCCGACAGGAATATCGAATTCCATTTCGTCGTAGCACTCGTAGGGCTGCGCGCGGCGCAAATCCCACGCAGCACCGGACCCGCGCACCATCACGCCGGAGAAACCGCGCGCCCATGCGTCTTCCAGCGAGATGATGCCGATATCTACGTTACGCTGTTTGAAAATGCGGTTGTCGGTCAACAGTGCTTCGATGTCGTCGATGACCTTCGGAAACTGTTCGCACCAGGACTGGATGTCCTCCACCAGCGCTTTCGGGAGGTCCTGATGAACACCACCGGGGCGGAAATATGCGGAGTGCAAACGGGCACCACAGGCGCGTTCGTAAAACACCATCAGCTTTTCGCGCTCCTCAAAGCCCCACAGCGACGGCGTGAACGCGCCAACGTCCAAAGCCTGAGTGGTGACATTGAGAATGTGCGAAAGGATGCGGCCGATTTCGGAATACAAAACGCGGATAAGCTGCGCGCGGCGCGGCACTTCAAGATCGAGCATCTTCTCGATGGCGCGGCACCAGGCGTGCTCCTGATTCATAGGCGCGACGTAATCGAGCCGGTCGAAATAAGGCAGCGCCTGCAGGTAGGTTTTGTGCTCGATCAGCTTTTCCGTGCCGCGATGCAGCAGGCCGATATGCGGATCGACACGCTCGACCACTTCACCGTCCAGCTCCAGCACAAGACGCAAAACGCCATGTGCCGCCGGATGCTGCGGGCCAAAGTTGATATTAAAATTGCGAATGTCGACTTCAGGCATTTGAGCTTTCTTCCGACGCGGCAAAGGCGGCAAACACCTCTGCTCCGGTCATTGTTTCTGTCTGCTCGGCAAAGCTGTAATTGCCGGGCTTTTCATCGATGAAGACCTGAAGGCCAAGAGGGTAGTCCGCAGTCTCTTCAAACAGTTGCGCCGAGGGGTGATATTCACCGCCATCTTGCAAGCGCCAGGCTATCAGCGTGCCGCAATTCTTACAGAATGCGCGTTCGGCCCATTCAGAAGATTTGAAAACACCGAGATTGTCTTCCGCCTCAATGTGGACGTCGGAACCGCAGTCAAGGGCCATGAAAGGACCGGCGGCCCATTTGCGGCACAAATTGCAGTGGCACGAGCCAACCTCTTTGCTGCGCGGCGTGGCCGTTACTTTCACTGAGCCGCAAAGGCATTTTCCCGAAAGTTCGGCCATCAGTTGGCTTTCTCGTCGCCGGGCAGTGCCTCGGGAATGATGTAATCAGTGCCTTCCCATGGCGACTGGAAATCGAAGTCGCGGAATTCCTGACGCAGCAGCACGGGCTCATAGACCACACGCTTTTCAGCATCATCGTAGCGCACCTGCGTGAAGCCGGTGAGCGGGAAATCCTTGCGGAGTGGATGGCCCTCGAAACCGTAGTCGGTCAGCAGGCGACGCATATCCGGGTGACCGGTGAACAGCACGCCGTAGAGATCGTAAGCCTCGCGCTCGAACCAGTCGGCAGCGGGGAAAATATCGTTGATCGAAGGCACGGGCGTTTCGGCATCGGTCGATAATTTGATGCGAACCCGCAGGTTCTGGCGTGGCGATAACAGGTGATAGACAACCTCGAAGCGTTGGCGGCGCTGGGGGTAATCCACGGCGGCCAAATCGATGAAACAGATGAAGCTGGTCTGCACGTCGTCGCGCAGGAAGCGCAGCACGGCGTGGATGTTGCTCGCCGTTGTCGTCAACGTAAGCTCGTTGAACGCGATAACAGCGCCATCCAGTTTGTCGGACAGCGCCTCGTCGAGATAGGCCTTGAGGTCTGGGAGGTCTGCTACAGCCATGATTTAACGCTCGATCGTGCCGGTGCGGCGGATTTTCTTTTGCAACAGCAACACACCGTAGAGCAGCGCTTCAGCAGAAGGCGGACAACCGGGCACATAAATATCGACCGGCACGATACGGTCGCAGCCGCGAACGACGCTGTAGCTGTAGTGGTAATAACCGCCGCCATTAGCGCATGAGCCCATGGAAATCACGTAGCGTGGCTCCGGCATCTGGTCGTAAACCTTACGCAGTGCGGGCGCCATTTTGTTGGTCAACGTACCGGCCACGATCATCACGTCGGACTGGCGTGGGGAGGCGCGCGGGGCGATACCGAAACGCTCGGAATCGTAGCGCGGCATGGACATCTGCATCATCTCGACGGCGCAGCATGCCAAGCCAAATGTCATCCACATCAATGAGCCGGTGCGCGACCAGTTGATGAGATCATCAGTCGTGGTGACGATGAAGCCTTTGTCGGCCAGTTCATTGTTGATCTCACCGAAGAACGGATCATTCTGTCCAACAGGTTTGCCGGTAGCCGGGTCCAACACGCCCTTGGGCGTTGGTGCGATCAATGTAGCGGAAGCGTTGCTCATGCTCTGCTTTCTCTTGTGTGTCGTTTTATGGGCGAACGAGTGGACTTAATCCCACTCAAGCGCGCCCTTTTTCCATTCGTAGATGAAGCCGATGGTAAGTACGCCAAGGAATGTCATCATCGACCAGAAACCAAACCAGCCCAGCGTGCCGAAGCTTACCGCCCACGGAAACAAGAAGGCGACTTCCAGATCGAAGATGATGAACAGGATAGCGACCAGATAGAAGCGCACGTCGAACTTCATGCGCGCATCATCAAAGGCGTTGAAGCCACATTCGTAGGCCGACAGCTTCTCGTCATCCGGCGCACGATGCGCGATGATGAAAGGCGAAATCAGCAGTGCAAGGCCAATGAACAGGGCAACACCCATAAAGATAAGCACTGGCAGATAGGAATAGAGTAGATCGTCCATGCAAACGGCTCCGGAATTTGCTGTAGGCAGCGGTAAACGATGGCTGTTGGACGTGCAAGTCAGCCATCGGTCGCAGATAGGAATTGTCGCCTTTTTCGGCTGATCGAAAATGCTTTGAGAAAACCATCGATTCAAGCACCAAACCCGCTTGACTTGTCACGACCGTATTCGTAATCCCTCACCCGACCTCGGAGGATGTTCGCATCCCCCGGAAGGAGCCGGTTCGCCGGTCCCAGCCCACGCGGGTGTAGCTCAGTTGGTTAGAGTGCCGGCCTGTCACGCCGGAGGTCGCGGGTTCGAGTCCCGTCACTCGCGCCACTTTCCTTTTCTGGAAGGTGAAGCCTGATATAGTCTGTGAGACTACAGGGCGATTAGCTCAGTTGGTAGAGCGTCTCGTTTACACCGAGGATGTCGGCGGTTCGAGCCCGTCATCGCCCACCATTCGCTTTAGCGAATGGTTTGTTTCGCGCTCACGCAGATTGGCTGCGCCAATCGCTCCGCGAGGGCGGCGCATAAGCGCCGGACGGCTCTTCGCCGCCTGATACGGGCACATCTATTCCTCTGAATTCTTGGTCGCACGACGCAGAGA
This sequence comes from Ahrensia sp. R2A130, assembly GCF_000179775.1. Lineage (GTDB taxonomy): Bacteria > Pseudomonadota > Alphaproteobacteria > Rhizobiales > Rhizobiaceae > Pseudahrensia. Next base: position 48,811 of record NZ_AEEB01000003.1, on the reverse strand, counting down.
TCGCTTTCGAGTTTTTAGCGGAACTCTATCACCCTCACGCTGTCACCCCTGGCTCGACCCGGGACCTAGGGCGGGGAGGTCGATAGAAATTAAGGGGTTCGCGCTCCAAACCGCGAACACAACGCGCCCGACACTGGGTCCCGGGTCGAGCCCGGGATGACAGCATAGTGAGACGACGGTTTAGCGCTACTCCGCAGCCTGCGCCTTCAGCCGCTCGCCGAACGCGTTCAGCGCGGTGCCACTGCCCATATCATGCTTTGCCAGCACCTTCTGAACCGCGACCATGCACTCGTCGCGGATAGCCTCCAGCTCACGAACGCTCTTGCCGTCTGCCTGCTCTGCCGTGCCGTCGACGAATCTGTCGATGATCTCTTCCGTCAGTTCAGGCGCTTTCAAATGCGTCCACGGCCATTCCAGCGCGGGGCCGAATTGTTCCATGAAGTGGCGTGCACCGCCCTTCCCGCCTGCAATCATATAAATCTGGTTCATGCCCATGATCGACCAGCGCAAGCCCGGACCATAAACGATGCTCTCATCCAACTCGCCCGTGGTGGCTATTCCATCGTTCAACGCGTGAAGGATTTCGCGCCACATGGCCTCTTGCAGGCGGTCGGAAATGTGGCCCGGCACCTCGCGCTTCACCATAAGCGCGTGCATCCCGATGGACAGATAGAATTCTTTTGCCGCCGCCTTGGCCTCGTCAGACGTTTCCTTACCGCCGACGATCTCAACCAAGGGGCAAAGATAAACCGGGTTGAACGGGTGGCCCACGAGGAATCGTTCCGGGTGTTTCAGGCCTTCCTGAATTTCGCTCGGCATGAAGCCCGATGTGCTGGTGGCGATGATCACGTCTGGCCCGGTAGCTTCAGCGATCGGTGCGAGCGCGCTGCGCTTGATGGCGAGGTCTTCCGGCACGTTTTCCTGAATCAGATCGGAGGCCTGCGCCATTTCCATGGCATCCAACGTGAAGTGCAGCTTGCCCCGTTCCGGCAGAGGCAGGCCTTCCGTCAGATCATCGAGCGGACCACGAGCGTTTTGTACCGCCTCGCGTATCCACTCTTCCATGGCGGGGTTGGTGTCGGCAGCGATGACATCGACACCGGCATGCAACGCGCGGGCGGCCCAGCCGCCACCGATGACGCCGGTGCCCAGAAGGCCGAGAGTTTTGACTGTGCGCATATCCGCGTCTCCGAAAACAGAATTGAGGGACGTTCTGTTCTGAGGCTTGGTCTGTCCAGCCACAAAGAATCGCTACCCGCAGTTTTCAACCGCGATTCGCGTGTTGGTTACGCCATTCCAAATGACGTCTTGATACGGCTTTGCAGGATGCGCCAGAGAGCTGGATCGGCATTCTCGATCTCGGCGTTCTTGGCCAGAACACGATCGCCTGAAATGTTATTTTCCAGCCAACTGTTCGGTTCTGATTCGAGATTCTGCAACACCGGGCAAACGCGATCCATCGCCTTTGCAAAAACAGCTTCCGGAGAAGAGCGGTTCTCGAATTCGTGCCAAAGGGCCAGCAGTTCTGCACCGAGCGGGTCCGGTAGCGAACCAAAAATGCGTTCAGCCGCTTTGGCCTCTTCATCTGCAATCTCAGTACGGGCTGCCTCATCATAAACGAAGGTGTCGCCCGTATCGATTTCCACGATGTCATGGATCAGCAGCATCTTCAGCACCCGCAATTCATCCAGGTCTTCGGGCATGAACAGCAGCGCAGCCATTGCTGTCTGCCATGAATGTTCGGCCGAGTTTTCAAGCCGCGCCTCACCCACCGGCCGTGTCCGGCGCAATACAGCTTTCAGCTTTTCCATCTCCAACAAAAAACCCAGTTTAGCTTCGGTGTCGCTCATCGCCATTTCCTCAAAACGCATTCTTCAAAAACAAAAAACCCCGCACCGTTTCCAGAGCGGGGTTTTGGATGTCACGACGCGCAAGTTGCGCGCCAGATCAGCGCTTAGCTGTTGATCTTGTCTTTGAGGCCTTTACCGACCTTGAAGCGAGCAACGTTGGCAGCTGCGATCTCAGTTGCTGCACCGGTCTGTGGGTTGCGGCCCATGCGTGCTTCGCGACGGGTGACAACGAAGTTGCCGAAACCGAGGAGACGAACTTCTTCGCCGGATTTCAGCGCATCGGTCACGGAGTCGATGAACGCTTCGAGAGCGGCACCGGCCTGGTCTTTGTTCATGTCGGCCTTACCGGCCATCGCGGAAATGAGTTCCTGCTTGTTCATGGGTCTTATCCTTCTAGGCGGTGCTGTCTTCAGCTTGGCCGCAAACTGTGAGGGTCACTATGTGACATTTTCCAAGGCTCGCCGCGAGAGCAAAACCCAATGAAACAAGGGTTTTGAAGCGATATTCCAACAAAAAACCCGCCGATCTGCTGCTAGAGCGGACCGGCGGGTCATAGGGTGCGACAAAACTGCCGAATAGGTCAGTGCGCGACGTGCGCCGATTCGTCCGTGGCCTTGGCAGCAAGAGCGGCTGCTTCAGCTGCCGCCTCGTCCCATTCCACCGCTTCAGGCATTGTGACCAGCGCATGAGGCAGGACTTCATCAAGATGACCAACCGGAATGATCTCCAGCGCGTCCTTCACGTTATCTGGGATGTCCGCCAAGTCCTTCTCATTGTCTTCTGGAATAAGAACCTTGGTGATGCCACCGCGCAGGGCAGCTAGCAATTTTTCCTTCAAACCACCTATTGGCAAAACACGACCACGCAGGGTGATTTCACCCGTCATGGCGATGTCTTTGCGAACTTTGATGCCCGTCAACATGGACACAATAGCCGTGGCCATCGCGGTACCGGCAGACGGTCCGTCCTTCGGGGTCGCCCCCTCCGGAACGTGGACGTGGATGTCGCGCTTTTCGAACAGTGGTGGCTCAATGCCGAAATCGATGGAACGCGACCGCACATAAGATGCGGCTGCGGAAATCGATTCCTTCATGACGTCACGCAGGTTACCGGTGACGGTCATCTTTCCTTTGCCCGGCATCATGACGCCTTCGATGGTGAGCAATTCGCCGCCGACTTCCGTCCAAGCGAGGCCCGTGACCACGCCAACCTGATCGTCTTTGTCGATCTGACCGAAACGGAAACGTTTCACGCCGAGATAGTCATCAAGATTGTCCTCGGTCACCTTCACCGTCTTGACCTTGGTTTTCAAAATCTCTGTCACGGCCTTACGTGCAATCGTTGCCAACTCGCGCTCAAGATTACGAACGCCAGCTTCACGGGTGTAAAGACGGATGACGTTGAGCAGCGCGTCGTCTGCGATTTCCAGCTCTTTGTCTTCCAAAGCGTGGTTCTTGATCGCCTTTGGAATGAGGTGACGGCGCGCAATTTCAACCTTCTCATCTTCCGTGTAACCGGCAATGCGAATGATCTCCATACGGTCCAACAGCGGGCCGGGAATGTTCAGCGAGTTCGCGGTGGTGACGAACATGACCTGCGACAGATCATAGTCGACCTCCAGATAGTGGTCGCCGAACGCGTTGTTCTGTTCCGGATCGAGCACCTCAAGCAGTGCGGACGATGGGTCGCCACGGAAATCCTGTCCCATCTTGTCGATCTCATCGAGCAGGAAGAGCGGGTTGCTCTTCTTTGCCTTCTTCATCGATTGGATGATTTTACCGGGCATGGAGCCGATGTAAGTGCGGCGGTGGCCGCGGATCTCGGATTCATCACGCACACCACCTAGCGACATGCGCACGAACTCACGGCCCGTCGCCTTCGCGATGGACTTGCCGAGTGATGTTTTACCGACGCCGGGAGGACCAACGAGGCACAGAATCGGTCCTTTGATGACCTTCGAGCGCGTCTGCACGGCGAGAAACTCGACGATGCGTTCTTTGACTTTCTCAAGACCGAAGTGGTCGGTATCGAGCACTTCTTCGGCAGCGGCCAAATCAGTTTTCACGCGGCTTTTCTTGCCCCATGGCAAGCTCAACAGCCAATCAAGATAGTTACGCACGACGGTCGCTTCCGCGCTCATCGGGCTCATCTGCTTCAGCTTTTTGAACTCGGCATCAGCCTTGTCTTTGGCTTCCTTGGAGAATTTCGTCTTTTTGATTTTCTCTTCAAGCTCGGCCATCTCGTCGCGGCCATCATCGCCGTCGCCAAGCTCCTTCTGGATCGCCTTCATCTGCTCGTTGAGATAATACTCGCGCTGGGTCTTCTCCATCTGCCGTTTCACGCGGCCGCGAATGCGCTTTTCTACCTGCAGAACAGAGATTTCGCTCTCCATCATGCCCAGCACTTTTTCCAGCCGCTCTCTTACGGAAAGCAGCGAAAGAATGTCCTGCTTGTCGGAGATTTTGACGGCCAGATGGCTCGCGATCGTGTCGGCCAGTTTCGCATAGTCCTCGATCTGCGTGACGGCTGAGACGACCTCTGGCGAGACCTTCTTGTTCAGCTTCACATAGTTCTCGAATTCGGCTGTGACCGAGCGCGACAGCGCTTCGATCTGCACTTCATCCTCATCCATGTCAGGCGCGGCGAGTGCGAAAGCCTCGTGATATTCTTCTTTGTCGGTGAAGCGGGTGACGGCTGCGCGCTCATAGCCTTCGACCAACACCTTCACGGTGCCGTCCGGCAGTTTGAGCAACTGAAGCACCGTCGCCAGCGTGCCGATATCGTACATCGATGCAGGTGATGGATCATCGTCGCCAGCGTTTTTCTGGGTGACGAGCAAAATTTGCTTGTCGTTCGCCATCACTTCTTCAAGCGCGGCAATCGACTTCTCGCGGCCCACAAATAGCGGGACGATCATGTGCGGGAAAACAACGATGTCGCGCAGCGGCAGGACCGGATAAACGGAGCCGTCTTTCGTGGTCACGCGAACCGTCACTTTCTTCTTGGATGCTGCATCTGCAGCAGCTTTCTTCGGTGCAGTTGCACCGTCGTTGGATTTCTTACTGGCCGAAACTTTCGGCACGGCGCTCTTCTTGCTGTCGTCAGCCATGGAAGGTCCTTTCTGGTCGCCCCGCGAACCGCAGCGGCGAATCTTCAACCAACACCCTACCCTGCCGATTCACCCCTTGCCTACGGTTGCGACGCCGCAGCTGAGATTAAGGTGAAAGGGCCAAGCGATGCAGGCTCTTTGTTGATGTCTATGTGGGGTTCGCCGGTGAGCGATCAAGGTGCTTCGCCGCGACACAGCGCACAAGAAGTTGTTCCAGTGCCGGACGTGAAAACGGCCCCGTTCGGGGCCGCTTTAAAACTCGGTACAAAAAGAAAATAACTACGCGCTTTCGGCGGTCGTTTCGTCTTCTTTGTCAGCGTAGATGTAGAGCGGACGGGTGCTACCGTTGCCGTTCACAACTTCTTCGGAAATCACGACTTCCTGAACACCTTCCAGGCTCGGCAATTCGAACATCGTGTCGAGCAAAATGCCTTCGATGATCGAACGCAGGCCACGGGCACCGGTCTTACGGGTGATCGCCTTCTGCGCGATGGCGCGAAGAGCATCCTCCTGGAAGGACAACGTCACTTCTTCCATCTCGAACAAGCGCTGATACTGCTTGATGAGTGCGTTTTTCGGCTCTGACAGGATCTGCACCAGTGAGTCTTCGTCGAGATCCTCCAAGGTGGCGAGGACCGGAATACGACCGACGAATTCCGGGATCAGGCCAAAGCGCAGCAAATCTTCAGGCTCCAGCGCTTTGAAGAGCTCGCCCGTCTTGCGATCTTCCGGGCTTTCCACATTGGCACCGAAACCGATGCCGGTCTGACGACCACGGTCGGAAATGATCTTGTCGAGACCGGCAAAAGCGCCGCCCGCGATGAACAGAATGTTGGTCGTGTCCACCTGCAGGAATTCCTGCTGCGGATGTTTACGACCGCCCTGCGGCGGCACGGATGCGACCGTGCCTTCCATAATTTTCAACAGTGCCTGCTGCACGCCCTCGCCCGAGACATCCCGTGTGATCGACGGATTGTCGGACTTGCGGGTGATCTTATCGACCTCATCAATATAGACGATGCCGCGCTGGGCGCGTTCGACATTGTAGTCGGCGCTTTGCAGCAGCTTGAGGATGATGTTCTCGACATCTTCGCCCACGTAACCGGCTTCGGTCAGAGTGGTGGCGTCGGCCATGGTGAAAGGCACATCGAGGATGCGGGCCAGCGTCTGCGCGAGCAGCGTCTTGCCGCAACCGGTGGGGCCGATCAGCATGATGTTGGATTTTGCCAGTTCCACGTCTTCGTTTTCAGCCGCGTGGTTCAACCGCTTGTAGTGGTTGTGCACCGCAACCGACAGCACACGCTTGGCGTGGGGCTGGCCGATGACATAGTCGTTCAGCACGTCGAGGATTTCCTGCGGCGTGGGTGTGCCATCGGTGGACTTCACCAACGAGGATTTGTTCTCCTCGCGGATGATATCCATGCACAACTCGACGCATTCATCGCAGATGAAGACTGTTGGACCGGCAATCAGCTTGCGAACTTCATGCTGGCTTTTGCCGCAGAAGGAGCAATACAGCGTGTTTTTGCTGTCGCCACCGGTCGTGTTGGAAACCTTGCTCATGGTCCACCTCGTTCGGGCCATTTAGGCCCGCTTTGTATCGACGCACGCAAACACGCACGATGTTATGCCAATCAGGCCATAAAGACCTGCAACTGGCAATCATATTCCCCCATCGCGCTTAACACTAAGGCAATGGGCTGCAACGGGTGGGGCATAAGCAGCACACCCCACGCCGGATCGTTACTTATCGCTGGAAGCTTCGCCTTCGATTTCGTCGCGCGACGCGATGACTTTATCGACAACACCGAATTCGACGGACTCTTCCGCGTTCATGAAATGATCACGGTCCAGGGTGCGCTCGATAGTCTCCAGGTCCTGCCCGGTATGCTTCACATAGATATCGTTCAGGCGCTGCTTCACTTTAATGATATCGGTATAATTGCGCTCGATATCGGAAACCTTACCCTGCATCCCGCCAGAAGGTTGGTGCAGCATAACCCGTGCCTGAGGCAGGATGAAGCGCATATCCTTTTCGCCCGCCGTCAGCAGCAGCGATCCCATCGAGCACGCTTGCCCCATGCAAAGCGTTGCAACAGGCGGCTTGATAAACTGCATGGTGTCATAGATCGCCATGCCGGCTGTCACGACACCGCCGGGCGAGTTGATGTAGAGCGAAATCTCTTTCTTCGGGTTCTCGGCTTCAAGAAACAAAAGCTGCGCGCAGACCAGCACCGACATACCGTCTTCGATAGGACCGGTGATGAAGATGATACGCTCTTTGAGAAGGCGAGAGAAAATGTCGTAGGCGCGTTCGCCACGGTTTGTCTGTTCCACCACCATCGGCACGAGGTTCATGGCGGTCTGGATCGGATCCTGCATCGGATACCTTTCTTTGAATTCGCTTCGAGAATCAGCGCAGTGCGCCGAAAAATGAGGTGCACAAGACAGACGCTGATACGATTAACGAAGTGTTAACACCCGCTCCATGACGCGGCTGCAAATGGGGAAAATCGCAAGTGTCGGCTGCGAATCCGTGTTGTTGATAAGATAGGTGACTGTCTGCGGGGATTAAAGAGGCGAAATGTCTCGAAAGAGCGCTGCAAGACGCCGATGGCAAAATTGAAAAAGGGCGACCCGTGGGCCGCCCTGAATTCATCATTCGGCGGTTGAACCGCCAAGCTAACGTAGCTTTAGAATTTGGCTTTGAAGCTGCCGGACAACGCGTAGACCATGTCGTTGTCGAACGAATAGGTCACGTTGTTGGACTGATCGACCTGAGCAGGGTTCGGGCCGGATGTGCCGCTTGTCAGAACACCGATCAAACCACCAAAGTTGAATTCCATATTTTCAAATGGCTTATACTGAAAACCGCCTGAAAGGGTCCATGTATCAGTCTGCGTACCAGACGTGGTGGACGTACCGCGATCCCAACCGATCGCTGCGAGACCGGAAAGCTCAGTTGTGATGACCTGACCAACACCTGCAGAGATTGTGTAACCGTCCTGATAGAATGGCTCAAATGCGAGGTTGGAACCTGTGTTTCCTGTAGGATCTGCAGGATTTAGACCACCGTTAATGCGAATGGACTGAAGCTGGCTCCAATCCTGCCAACGCATGTTCAAGAACGCCAGAGTGCCTTCGCGAATACCAGACTGCAGGCGAATGTCCAAAGCCTGCGGGATCTCAGTAGAAGCCGTGATCGGAACAACGCCAACTGGCGTCAGGGCCAAGTTGGGATTGAAACCTGTGTTGTTCTGCGTCCCGGTCAGATCGTAATCATATTTAGACGAATAGAGCACGGTCGCACGAAGCGCGATTGTCGGAATTTCGTATGATGCCCCAACACGAAAACCGAATGCCTCATCTGTTACATTGAACAGGCCAAGACCAGTTGCGTCAGCAACACCGCCAAATCCGCCTAGAGGAATGAAGTCACCAAAACTCTGGCGAGACTGAAAGCCCTCAATTTCCTGATACGAACCGCCAACGATGATGCGCCCAAAGGCCTTACCGACGGCGGTTTCACCAGCGGAAAATTGATAAGAACACGTCAGGCCGTAGTCGTTTGTACTAATCTTAAACGACACTGCTGAAAGGGATTGAGCATTGCCGGTACCATAGTCAGCATCAGCGCCATAAGGTTGCGAGTAGTGTCCGAGGCAATCCACGCCCTCACTAACGTTGACCTTGAAACCAAGGCTAAAATTACTGTAGTCCCCCTCGACATCGACGCTTGACGCAGAGGCAGGCGTCAGAGGCGCTAGAGCGGCGTCCACGCCAGCGGTGACCAGGGCCTGAATACCGGCTAACTGCGCGGCATTCGGTGGCGTACCACCGTTTCCAAGCGTGAACGCCGCGACTTGTTGCTGAACGCCTCCGCCTATCAGAGCGGCTCTGTTATCAACAGCTGAGTTTCCAGCGCGCTGATAGTTCTTCAACTCACGCTGCGGCATGACCCATGCAGCACGGGCGCCCATTGTCGTACCAGCATCAAACAACTGGTCGATCTGCACGCCGCCGCGGTCGAAACCACCAGCCATTGCTGTGGTGGACACGAGTGCGGCGCTTACGCCGGCGAGAATTGCGCGTTTCAGAGACATTTAAGCCCCTCCCTGAAGCGTGCCGCCTTTCTTGGCCGCACTTTGTTCTAACTTGGGTCTAAATGTGACGAATTGAACCAAAGTGGCAAGAGCATTTACGTTTGCGTCAATCAACCGTTTTTCCGAAGTGGCAAATCTGCAACGAAACGGGGCTGGAACACCCCGTTTCAACCTCAAATATCCAATTAGAGCGCGCTCAACAGGGTCAAAGCAGCCGAAAGTTTCTGTTTTCGCTCTTCGGCGTCCACCAAACGCTGGCGATTCTCCTCTACGATAGCTTCCGGCGCGTTGGCGACGAACTTCTCGTTTTTCAGCTTTCCGCCGATCTGTTTGATGTCCTTGTCGAGGCCAGCGATTTCTTTGTTCAAGCGCGCGGACTCCGCCGCCACATCCACCAGCCCCTGCAACGGCACAGCGACCGTAGCGCTGCCTGCGATGAGTTGTGCTGAACCTTTCGGCGCGGCATCAGCGTGGGAAACCGCATCGACACGGGCAAGCCTTTCGATAGCTCCTTGATGGCGGGCGATGCGAGCCTTGGTTGCCTCGTCAGCGCCGATCACCACCAGCGGCAGTTGCTGCGATGGCTTGATGTTAATTTCCGACCGCAGCGAGCGAATTTGTGTCACGAGGTCGATCAACCAGTTGATCTCACCCGCAGCTTCCGTGTCGCTCACGCCAGCCTTCGGCCAAGCGGAATGGCAGAGCAGTTCGCCCTCCCCCAGCATGCCGGTTTCAGTCGCCAGCTCTTCGGTGATGAAGGGCATGAACGGGTGCAGCAGGCGGTAGATTTCGCCAAGCACATGGGCTGCCGTCGCGCGGGCCTCGGTTTTAGCCGCCTCGTCATCGCCGTTGAAAACGGGTTTCAGGAGTTCGAGATACCAGTCGCAGAACGTGTTCCACACGAAGCGGTAGGCTGCGGCAGACGCATCGTTGAAGCGGTATTTCTCCAGCGCGTCGTCGATCTCGGTGATGGTGGCTGAAAGCTCCGTCAGCACCCAACGATTGAGCTGGTGGGTGGCGCTGGCCGGATCGAAACCCTGCACCGGCGCGACCTCGTTCATCTGCGCAAAGCGCGTGGCGTTCCACAGCTTGGTTCCGAAATTTCGGTAACCGGCGATGCGCGCAGTATCGAGTTTCACATCCCTGCCCTGCGCGGCCATAATGGCCAGCGTAAAGCGCAGCGCGTCGGTGCCGTACTCGTCCATCAGCTCCAGCGGGTCGATGACGTTGCCCTTGGACTTCGACATTTTCGCCCCCGTCTTGTCGCGCACCAGCGCATGAACATAGACGGTGTGGAAGGGTTCAACGGGCTTGCCGTCCTCGTCTTTCATAAAGTGCAGCCCCATCATCATCATCCGGGCGACCCAGAAGAAGATGATGTCGAAACCGGTGACGAGAACGTCGGTCTGATAGTGGGAGGCGAGTTCCGGCGTTTCATCTGGCCAGCCGAGAGTGGAGAACGGCCAAAGCGCGGAGGAGAACCATGTGTCTAGGACGTCGGGGTCGCGGTAAAGGTCCACATTCCAAAGCACCGTGTCGTCGTCATCATCGAGCCAGCGCCCGCAGCTAGGCATATTAGATTTGCTGCTAGGTTGCACGCTCATATCAGAGGGTGTGTCCTCAGGAACGGACACATGCACTACGCCTAATTCTGAGTAATATTCCGATGCCTTTTCTCGAGCTTCTTCGACAGTTCGCGCGCAGAATGACACGTGGTCAGAAGGGTTAGAAAACATGGAGACTTTCCGATCCCGAGGAATTGTCAGTCCATCTTCCTGATCCCGCTCCCAACAATCTGCATAATACTTTTTTATCGCCTCTTTGGAAACGCCATACCAAACCGGAATCCGGTGTCCCCACCACAGCTGCCGTGAAATGCACCAGGGCTGGATGTTGTCCATCCAGTTGAAATAGGTGTTTTCCCACGTCTTGGGCACGAAATCCGTGCGGCCTTCGCGGACGGCGGCTGTTGCCGGTTTCGCCAGCGTTTCGGCGTCGCAGAACCATTGGTCGGTGAGCATCGGCTCGATGACAACCTTGGAGCGGTCGCCGGTGGGCTGCTGCATCTTGTTCTTTTCCACCAGCGGCACGAGCGCGCGGACCTCACCGCCCTCCTCCGGTGCCAACGGCGCTTTCACCGGGCCGAGGCGCGGGTCGGTTTCCGGCACCATGATGGCGAGGCCCTCCGCCGTGATATCGGCGATGACCTTCTCACGGGCGTCATAGCGGTCGAGGCCGCGATATTCTTCCGGCACCAGATTGATGGCATCGACGAAGTTCTCATCGGGCGTCTCGCCGCTTTCAACTATGGCTGCGGCCTTGGCGGCTTCTTCCGCATAGGGCGCACCGTCGGCCCGCATGGCGGCGACAGTATCCATCAAGCGATACATCGGGATGCCACCACGCTTGGCGACCTGATAGTCGTTGAAATCGTGGGCGCCGGTGATTTTCACCGCGCCGGACCCGAAGTTCTTGTCGGGGTATTCATCGGTGATGATGGGGATCAGGCGGCGGTGCTCTTTCGGCCCGACGGGGATTTCGCACAGCTTGCCGATGATCGGCGCGTAGCGCTCGTCGCTCGGATGAACAGCGACCGCGCCGTCGCCCAACATGGTTTCCGGGCGCGTGGTGGCGATGGAGATGTAGTCGCGGGTTTCGCGCAGGGTCTCGTTGCCGTCCTCGTCCTTCTCGACGTAGTCGTAGGTCTGGCCGCCCGCGAGCGGATATTTGAAATGCCACATGTGGCCGTTGGTTTCGATGTTCTCGACCTCGAGATCGGAAATGGCGGTTTCGAAATGTGGATCCCAATTCACCAATCGCTTGCCGCGATAGATGAGACCTTCATCGTAGAGTTTGACGAAAACTTCGACCACTGCCTTCGACAGGCCTTCGTCCATGGTAAAGCGCTCGCGTGACCAATCACACGATGCGCCAAGGCGTTTCAGCTGGTTGAAGATCGTGCCGCCGGATTCTTCCTTCCACTCCCAGACCTTCTCGATAAAGGTCTCACGGCCCATCTCGCGACGGCTGGGTTGTTGGGTTTCGGCCAGCTTGCGTTCGACGACCATCTGCGTGGCGATGCCCGCGTGGTCCATGCCGGGTTGCCACAGCACGTTGTAGCCGAGCATGCGCTTCCACCGCACCAGAATATCCTGCAGCGTGTTGTTGAGCGCGTGGCCCATATGCAGCGAGCCGGTGACGTTGGGCGGCGGAATGACGATGGTGAAAGCATCCGCTCCATCATCTGCACCCGCACCCATGGCGAAGGCCTTGGCCTCGTCCCAACGGGCCGCGATGCGAGGCTCGACACCGGCGGCATCATAGGTTTTTTCAAGCATGGGTTTCACCTGTCATGGATGAATAGGGGACGGATTGGTGCGCGAAGACATCCATATCGGGGCGATATGGGCTTGCACCTAGTGTGTCTTGGTCTCGCCGGTTTTCAAAGCGGAGGCCCTGCCCCAAGTCAACACGGACTTGCGCTGGAGGGCGTCAGTTGGCGCAAACGGCAGCGATAACGCCTTTGTCGGGCGAAATAACCTGATCGCCGGATCAGTCGCGGCGACGGCGCGTCGCTACGCCTTCGATTTCTTCGCGTACCAGCTTTTCTACCACGCCGGGCAGATTTTCGGTCAGCCATTTGCGGATGGTGGGGCGCATCATATCGGTGAGAAGTGTTTCGATTTCGGCTTTGCGCTCGTCCATCAACTGGCTGGCCATTTGGCGGGCGATGCCATCGGTATCAGCAGCGCCAACGGCAGGCGCTGGTGCTGCAGCGGGTGCTTGTTCGGACAGCGACGGACCAAGGCTGGCGCGGATTGCTGCGGCTGCTGCGGTTACATCGACCGCTTTGCCCACATCGACGTTAGAAGCTTCAGTTGCGGTGCCGGTAGAAAGACCTTGCTGACGCAACTGGTTGCGCACGCGGTAAGCAGCCAAACGTTCATCCGGCGTCATGCCAGCGGTGGTCTGAGCGACTTCATCGCGCAATCGCGCGGCGCGCTGATCCATCGGCGTGGAGAATGGTGCGGCATCTGCAAAAGCAGTGGCCGCCTCAACCGGTGCTACGGTGGGCTCTTCTGCTTCAGTCGCAGAGACTTCCATTTCAGGAGCTTCCGGTACGGTCACTTGCGGAGACAATTCCGCTTCCATGGCGGCCTGAAGATCAGCAATCACGTCTGTATCAACGGCATCCGTATTCGCTTCCAATTCAGCATTGCTGTTGGAGACGTCTGTCGGGTGGCTGTACAAATCACGCGGGTGGATTTCGGCGTCTTCCGGCTCGTCATCGGCGATGATCTGCTTGATCGACGCCAGAATCTCGTCCATCGACGGCTCGGCATCGGTAGATGCAGCTTCATCTTTGAGCACTGTGTTGGAGCTTTTCATTCCCGGCTATCCCGTACCGTTGCCCGCGCGGATGGTGCGCAAGAGCCTGATTCGTTAGCAAAGAGTATATGCAAAGCTGCCCCGCAACCGAAAGTGCAGCGCTTACTGTTCCACCGATGGTTGGGTTAGCCGTTTGAAAGCGGCTGGTGGATCGCCTTAGCGGTTCGAAGGCGTGCGCAGCCCGTACCACTTATCTTTCACAGCTTCGTAGTGCTCTTTCGGCTCGTAATGACGAACCGCAAGGCGCAGCTTGGCGCTGTTGAGATTGCCCACAGAGGCCACCAGCGCATAACCGGCCACGACCTGCGTGCGGCGGGCGGTGAGCAGCTGGATCTGGCTGTCGAGCAACGTGCTTTGTGCGTTCAACACATCAAGCTGTGTGAGCTGTCCGACATTACGCTCTTCAATTGCACCGGAAAGCGCCAGTCTTGCGGCGCGTACGGCGGTGTTGTTGGCCGAAACATTAGAGCGGGCCGCTTCAATGGCTGCCCAAGCGGAAAGAATAGCAGCGCGAACCTGATCGCGTGCCTGATTGACCTGAATGCGGGACTGCGCCAGCAATTCCTTGGCCTCTCGCACATTCGCGCTTGCAGCACCGCCCTGATAGATCGGCACAGACAGGTTCACCGTTGCTGAAGACTGCTGGCTTCGGCTGCCATCGCCGCCACTGTTGAACCGGCTCTGCGCATTGCCACGCAAGCTGACCGTTGGCAGAAATGTGCCTTGTTGAACCTTCACGTTAAACAGGGCCGCATCGACGCCATATTGCGCCTGACGAACTGCCGGATGCTGGCCGATGCCTTGCTCCAACGCCGCGGTAAGGTTGCGTGGATAAAGCCGTGTCGGGCCCTTTGGAAAACGCAAATTGCTTGGCTGACGACCGATGACTTGAAAATAGGTTGCGCGGGCTGCGGCTAGATCTGCCTCGGCGGAAGAGATGAGAGCGCGGGCGCCGGCTTCACGAGCCTGGCTTTGTGCCACGTCAGTGCGGGTACCCTCACCCACTTCAAGTCGAGCGTTTGACGATCGCACCTGTTCGGCGAGGAAAAGTCGGTTCTGGCGGCGGATAGACAGTAATTCCTGCGAGACAAGAACATCGACATATGCACTGGCAGCGTTTTGTAACACGGTCTGCTCAGTGTTGCGAAGCTGCTCGCGCGATGCGCCAACCTGAGCTTTAGCTGCGGCGACGTTGTTCAGTGTTTGGAATCCGTCAAACAGCGGCTGCACGATGGTGATGCCATATCCGTAAGGGTTGAAGTCGTTGCTGCCACCACGATTCGAGCTGCTGCTGATTGCACCAAAATCCGCGTCACCTGTTATCTGTGGGCGGTAACCGGATTTAGCGCGCGCCACACCTTCATCAACGGCGCGTGTGGAAGCGCGCTGGGCGTTCAGCTGTGAATTGGAACGGTAAGCGGAGGCCAGCGCGTTGGTAATAGATTCGGCCTGCACCTGAGGTGCGACGAACATGGGAGCGCAAAGGAACGCGAGAAGGGTTGCAGTCCGCCTCGTCTTTACTCGCTTAAAACCCATGAAATTCCCTAAACTAGCCAATATTCCGCATTTCCAAGGCTGTTGCCCAACACACCGATCAAACACAAATGGCAACCGATTAGAGGTCAGTTGCAAGATGTTGCACAAGCTTGCGCAAAACGGTGAAAATTGAGCGCACTTCGCCCGTCGATTCCCTTAGTGGTTAACGAAACGCTAACGCGGTTGCTATCAGAAAACGAAGCCGGGCTTCGCTTCAAAGCCCGGTAGTGGCTTTACTGCACTATTAAAAGCGCGGCGGCCCGACAGCGTATCGCCGTTACGGGTGTACAAACGAGCGACGCCCGCATTGCCCGTGCCTTCGACAACGACCAGACGACCGCCCTCTTTAAGCTGGCCGGTCAGAACGTCGGGAAGTTCGGATACGGCCCCACCGATATAGATGACATCATAGGGACCTTCTTTTGGAAGGCCCTTTTCGAGCGGTCCGTGTACGACCACGGCATTGTCGAAACCGCCCTCGATCAGGCTTTCACCGGCTCGCTGCGCCAAATGTTCATCGGATTCGACAGCAACCACAGAATTGCACAAGCGGCTGAGGATCGCGGTGGAGTAGCCGGTAGCGCAACCAATATCGAGAACGATGCTGTCCGGCTTGATTTCCGCCAGTTGCACCAGCTTTGCCATGGAAGTGACTTCCATCAGATAGCGGTCATCACCATCGGAGGAGACAGGAATGTCTTCGTCGATATAGGCCAGTGGCTTTTGGGCTGCAGAAACGAACGCCTCACGGGGCACATCCATGAAAGCCTGCAGAATCGTGCGATCCGTCACGTCATTAGGACGGATCTGGCAATCCACCATCGTCATGCGCGCTTTTTCGAAATCGATCACGGTCGGCTCCCCACAGGCACCAAGGCACCGCCGTCGCGGCTAAATGCTGCCGATGGCATTGGCCATAAGCAAAAAATTGTCTGGAGGCCTCGCCCGGAATCGAACCGGGGTGCAAGGATTTGCAGTCCTCTGCGTAACCACTCCGCCACGAGGCCTCATGCCCGATGTATTCGTCTCGGGCGGGTGTTCATTGGGGCTGCAAGCGCGCGGCGTCAAGCCTTTTGGCGCGGTTTAGAAGACGGTTTAGGAAACGCTTTGGGGAACGCCTTGCTTAGGCGTGGTGAAGAGGCCCCAAATCTGGCCCAGCGCCGCCCCATCTTCACTGTCCAACGACGGCGAAAGCGGCGGATTGCCGGAAAGTCCTGCGACAGTATGAGCAGGCCCAACGGAATCATCCAGAAGCCAAGGATTGGCAAGAAGCCCAATATACCGCCGATAACGAGGGCTGTGCCTGCAAGCACACGCCCGAGCCGTGTTGAAGGCATCCCGGATTTTAATTTCAAGGTTCGGTTCCCCGATGGTGGAGCATGACCGAATGCGGTCGGTAGTCGAAGTGAAGATGCCGGAGCGCAAAAGAGTGCGATAATGCTCTCGATTTGCGCTTGCGGTGCGAAGGCATTCGTTGTTAAAGGCCACCCGTGCCGCGCAGATGAGGTAACTCACCAGCGTTGTATGCGTTCCCCGGTAGCTCAGTGGTAGAGCAATCGACTGTTAATCGATTGGTCGTTGGTTCGAATCCGACCCGGGGAGCCACTTTTTCTTCAGCCTTAAAACGAAAAACGGACCGACGCTTTCGCATCGGCCCGCAGATTTTGTTGGCCTGCGCTTATGTCAGCGGCGAGAGGCGGATTTCCACGCGGCGGTTCTGCTCTTTACCGGCAGCCGATGCGTTGGAAGCAATCGGGCGCTCTTCACCGTAACCGACAACATAGTAGCGGCGCGAATCGGTGCCCTGCTGCACGAGGTACTGGGCGACGTTTACGCCACGGCGCTCGGAAAGCTGCTGGTTGAACTGATCGGAACCATCGCTGTCGGTGTGACCGGACACGTTCACCAATGTCTTGTTGTACTCCTTCAGCACCAGCGCGACCGAGTTCAGCACGCGGAAAAATTGCGCCTTCAGATCGGCACTGCCCGAGTTAAACGTGATGTTGGACGGCATATTGAGCACGATGTCGTTGCCCACACGGGAAACGGAAACGCCGGTGTTCTGAAGCTCTGCGCGAAGCTTGGCTTCCTGATTGTCCTGATAAAGACCAACGCCGCCGCCGCCGATGGCACCAATACCGGCACCGATGAGAACGGCCTTGCGGGTGTCTGCGCCGGTTGTTTTGCCGACGATAAGGCCACCAAGCGCGCCGAGAGCAGCACCGCCGCCAACGCCGATTGCAGTGTTGGAAACCTTCTGCTGCCCAGTGTAGGGATCGGTGGTGCAGGCGGAAACGAGGCCTGCGGCGAGCAGGACGGGAAGGATCATGTTTTTCATGGAGGTCGTCTTTCGAAACGTAAACTTGGCTTTCAGACGCAGATATACGTCACTTATGGTTCATATTTCCTAAAAATGCGGCCTAACGGCGGCACGGTGTGTTTCGTTACCGCACGAGAGGCCCTGTGGTGAGAAAGCGCAGGGCTTGCGGCAACGAATGCAACGCTTCATCCGTTACGCCAACGAACATGAACAGAACCTGACTGAAATATGAGCAAGACCTCCCCCATCATCATGTGGTTCCGTCAGGATTTGCGACTGGACGACAATCCGGCGCTCATAGCAGCGGCAGAAAGCGGTAAGCCGGTTGTCGCTGTGTTTGTTTTCGATGAGGCCTCGGAAGGTATTCGCAAACTTGGCGGCGCGATGCGCTGGTGGCTGCATCATTCGCTTAAATCGCTGACCAAAGATCTGGGCGCACTGGGCGTCGACCTGATCTTGCGCCGTGGTCCGGGCGCGGAGGTGATTTTCGATCTGGCAAAAGAGGTCGGCGCAGAAAATGTTGTCTGGAACCGTCGTTACGGCGACGCGGAACAGACTGTCGATGCCACAATCAAAGGCGATTTCGAGGGCGAAGCAAAAAGCTACGGCGGCATCATCATGCATGAGCCGATCAACGTTCGGACCGGCACGGGCAATCCGTACAAGGTCTACACGCCGTTCTGGAAAAAGTTCTGCGAAATGGGCTTGCCCCGCGATGCACACCCTGCCCCGCAAGAAATAGCCGGTTTCGGCGGTGACGTTGCCAGCGACAATCTCGACGAATGGGATTTGCTGCCCACCAAACCGGACTGGTCGGATGGCTGGCTGAAGGTTTGGACGCCCGGCGAAAGCGCTGCGCAAACCCGTGCGCGCGCATTCATGTCGGACGATCTCGATGTCTATGACAGCGCCCGCGACCTACCTGGCGACGACCGCACATCACGGCTTTCTCCCCATCTGCGCTGGGGCGAAATAAGCCCTTATCGGTTGTGGCAGATGGCGCAGGACGGTCGTCTTTCAGCGGGTAGCAAGGCACGCGAAACCTGGGTGAAGGAATTGGTGTGGCGCGAATTTTCCTACCATCTGCTGCAGGAATGGCCGGACCTCGCCAACGAAAATTTCAACACAAAGTACGACTCCTTTCCTTGGCGCAGCGATGATGAGCAACTCCGCGCATGGCAAAAGGGACAGACCGGCTACCCCATCGTGGACGCCGGTATGCGGCAGCTTTGGCAGACCGGCTGGATGCACAACCGTGTCCGCATGATCGTCGGTTCTTTCCTCGTCAAACATCTGCTGCTCGACTGGCGGCATGGCGAAGACTGGTTCTGGGATACGCTGGTGGATGGCGATCCGGCGTCGAACTCCGCGCAGTGGCAATGGGTGGCAGGAACGGGGGCGGATGCTGCGCCCTTCTTCCGCATTTTCAACCCAATCATGCAGGCAGAAAAATTCGACAAGGACGGCGTCTATATTAAAAAATGGGTACCCGAATTGGCAAAGCTGCCCGCCAAGTATCTGCCTTCACCATGGGAAGCGCCGCTGACCGTTTTGCGCGATGCCGGCGTGAAATTGGGCGACACTTATCCACGCCCCATCGTCGACCACAAAGAAGCACGCGAACGTGCGCTTGCAGCGCTGCAAGAGATGCGTGAAGCGGTTGACGGATAAGACTGTCATCTTCACCTTACACATTACTGGTCGAGGAGCCTGACCAGAGGACCTGCGAAACCATTTACCGCAGACCAGCGTAGTTGTTTGGAATGCGCTTTAGGGCGCGAAGGAATTTTTTGCATGGATCAAATGGCCCGCCGATCTGCCACCGACATTATTACTGTGACCGCTGAAACCGTGGACGAAGCTGTTCGTGGATTGCCACGCCGCGCAGCCCTTATTGTTCGCAACATAACGCGACTGCAATTTGGTTCGCTACGAATCACCATCCCCGGCGGTCGCACGATCCAATACGATGCGCCAAAACCCGGCCCGCACGCAGAAGCCACGTTTCACAATTGGGGCGTCGTGCCGCGTTTGCTCGCCAACGGGTCACTGGGCTTGGCCGAAAGCTATATCGAAGGCGAATGGGACAGCCCGGACGTGACCGCGTTTTTGGAAATGTTCCTCATCAACTCCTACGGCGGCGGAGGCGAAACCTTCTTCAATCGCAACCGCTTGATGAACCTTCTTTCCAAATTGATTCACTTCAAGAACCGCAATTCCAAAGCCGGTTCCAAGCGCAACATCTCCGCTCACTACGACCTCGGCAACGCTTTTTACAGCCAGTGGCTCGACCCTTCCATGACGTACTCCTCCGCCCTGTTCGAGGACGGTGCAAACTCGATGGAAGAAGCGCAACGGGCAAAATATGCGGCCCTCGCCCGCGAAACCGACATTCAACCGCACCATCACGTTTTGGAAATCGGCTGCGGCTGGGGCGGTTTCGCCCACTACGTTGCTGGCGAAATCGGCGCAAAAGTCACCTGCCTGACCATCAGCCAAGAGCAATACGACTACGCCGTGAAACGCATGAAAGATGCGGGCCTCGACGATAAGGTCACCATCAAATTTCAGGACTACCGCGACGAGACAGGCACCTACGACCGCATCGGCTCCATCGAAATGTTCGAGGCCGTGGGCGAGAGCTTCTGGCCATCCTATTTCCAGCAACTCCGCGACCGGTTGTTACCGGGTGGCCGCGCCGGGGTTCAGGTCATAACGATCAAAGACGAAGACTACGCGTGGTATCGTGAGAACCCGGATTTCATCCAGAAATACATCTTCCCCGGCGGCATGTTGCCGAGCGCGCAAATCATGACAGAGATGGGCGAAAAATACGGTGTACCGCAGCTTTCCACCCGCGCCTTTGGCCGTGATTACGGTGAGACGCTACGCCAATGGGCGGTGAGTTTCCAAGCCGCGTGGGACACGATCAAACCGCTAGGCTTCGACGATCGCTTCCGCCGCATTTGGGAATTCTACCTCTATTATTGCGAGGCCGGTTTCCGCGCGGGCTCCATCGACGTGCGCCAGATAATCTTCGAAAAACCGACTACCTAAGGCATGGAACGTCTGCCCTCATGGCGGTTGGCAATCTACGCCCTGCCCGCCATCGCGCTGGCTGCGCTAACGCTACCGCTCTACTCGTTCATTCCGGTTTTTTATGCCGAGCGCTTTGGCCTGTCATTGGCGTCTCTCGGCATCGCGCTTTTCGTGGTGCGCCTTTTCGATGCGGTGAACGATCCGCTGATCGGCTGGCTGACGGATCGTATTCGTCCGGGTTTTGGCCGTCGCCGCTTCTGGTTCGCGCTATCCGTACCTATCGTCATGGTGGGTGTGTGGAATCTGTTTTGGCCGCCGATCGATGCCACCGTCTGGCATGTCGCTGGTTGGACCTTCGTTTTGTCCATCGGCTACTCCTTCGCCATCTTGCCCTACACGGCTTGGGGCGCAGAGCTTGAAACCAGCTATTCCGGCCGCGCCCGCGTCGCCGGTTGGCGCGAAGGTTTCACGCTGGTGGGCACGTTGGTTGCTATCGCCGTGCCGTTCACCATCGGTTGGGGGCCGGATGTGGAAAGTTTCCACGGCTTCGCTCTGCTGGCCGTCATCATCGTTATCGCGCTGCCGCTGTTTGCACTGCTCACGTTGTTCACCGTGCCTGAACCTAAAGAGCACAGCCGCGCCCGCGTTAGCTTTATCGAAGGCTGGCGGTTTCTGGGCCAGAACGCGCCGTTCAAGCGACTGCTGCTGGCATTCTTCCTGAACGGATTCGGCAACTCCATCGCCGCCACGCTCTTCCTGCTCTATTGCGCCCAGCGCCTACAATTGGAGGAACTTCGCGGGCCGCTCATCCTCCTCTACTTCTTTGCCGGGATCATCGGCGTGCCGTTCTGGACATGGTTGGCAGGCCGCATCGGCAAGCACCGCACGTGGTGCACGGCCATCATCTTCGCCATGGTCGTTTTCGCCCCCGCCCCTTTCTTGCCAGAAGGCAACGCATGGGCCTTTGGCGCTGTGTGTTTGCTGTCCGGCTTGGCGCTCGGCGCGGACCTGACCCAGCCCGCAGCAATGCAGGCTGACGTAATCGACGTGGACACGGCAGAGTCCGGCGAACAGCGCTCCGGCGTTTATTTTGCGTTGTGGAGTTTAGCGACGAAGATGTCGCTGGCGCTGACCGCGATCACCGTGTTGCCGTTACTGGAATGGTTTGGGTTTTCAGCTTCGGATTCCACGGTATCCACCGCCATCGGCATCACCTTACTGGGCTTCATTTATGGTTGGGGGCCAATCTTGCTGAAAATACCCGCCCTTGCCCTCATCTGGAACTTTCCGCTCACAGAAGATGATGTGAAGAGGCTGCGCGCCCGCATCGATGAAAGCGGAAAAGGGTAAGCCTTTTCGCTTCTCATCCATGACATGAAATCGCTTTGCTGGACGCGGATAAACCGTCACCCTACATGTGGTCCGAACCGAATTTCTGCGAAAGTCAGACCATGACCGTCCATCATTCCGTCATCGACGCCATCGGCAACACGCCTCTCATCCGCCTGAACAAGGTGTCAGACGAAACGGGTTGCGAAATTCTGGGCAAGGCGGAGTTTTTGAACCCCGGCCAAAGCGTGAAAGACCGCGCAGCGCTGTCCATCATCCGCGCTGCCGAAACAGAAGGCAAAATTCGCCCCGGCGGTATCATCGTGGAAGGCACAGCGGGCAACACCGGCATCGGATTGGCGATGGTGGGCAACGCGCTGGGCTACCGCTCGGTCATCGTCATTCCCAACAGCCAGAGCCAGGAAAAGAAAGACGCGATCAAGGCGTTCGGCGCGGAGCTGGTTGAGGTGCCACCGGCGCCTTATTCAAACCCCAACAACTTCGTGCGGCTTTCCGGTCGCTTGGCCGAGCAGTTGGCCGAGAGCCATCCACAGGGCGCGATCTGGGCGAACCAATTCGATAACGTGGCCAACAAACAGGCCCATATCGACACGACCGGCCCAGAAATCTGGAACGATACCGACGGTAAAGTGGACGCTTTCATCTGCGCCTGTGGATCGGGCGGTACACTGGCGGGTGTGGCCGACTATCTGCGCGGCAAGAACGCCGATGTGAAAATTGGACTGGCCGACCCGGGCGGTGCCGCGCTCTATGGCTATTATGCCCATGGCGAATTGAAAGCGGAAGGCACATCGATTTCCGAAGGTATTGGCCAGGGCCGCATCACCGAAAACCTGAAAGGGCTTGAGGTCGATTTTCCCTATCGCATTCCCGATGAGGAAGCCCTGCCTATCGTCTTCGATCTGATGGAAAATGAGGGCCTCGTGCTGGGCGGATCATCCGGCGTGAACATCGCTGGTGCCGTGCGGTTGGCGAAGGAACTTGGCCCGGGCCACACCATTGTTACGATCCTGTGCGACTACGGCACGCGCTATCAGGCCAAACTGTTCAACCCCGAATTCCTGCGGTCCAAAGATCTGCCCGTACCGGAATGGATGGAGCGTGACACCGGTTTCACCGTACCGTTCGAACAGGTCGATTGATGACACGGCAGGTCTTTACCGAAGACGCCTACGCACAAACCTGCGATGCGGTTGTAGTGGCCGTCAGCGCTGACGGTATCGAGTTGGACCAGACGGTTTTTTACGCCACCAGTGGCGGACAACCGGGCGATAGCGGATTTCTCGAGCGTGCTGACGGCTCGCAGATCGTGATCACGGGTGTGCGCTACGCGGACGGCTCCAAGATCACCATTTTGCATGAGATCGAAGACGGCGCAGCGTTACCGGACGTGGGCGAAAAGCTGATCGCTCATATCGACTGGGAGCGCCGCCACCGGTTGATGCGAATGCACACAGCTTGCCATTTATTGTCCGTCGCTTTGCCCCTGCCCATAACTGGCGCGGCTGTAAGCGAAACGGACAGCCGGATCGATTTCGACATGACGGAAACTGCCGACAAGGCCGAGTTGACCGCGAAGCTGATGGAGTTGGTGGAGGGCAACCACTCCGTCTTCACGCGTTGGATCACGCCGGACGAATTGGCCGCCAATCCCGGGTTGGTGAAGTCGAAGAATGTGCGTCCTCCGACCGGTGTCGATCGCATTCGGCTGGTCTGTATCGGTGACGACGCAGTGGTGGACTCGCAGCCTTGCGGCGGAACCCATGTGAGCGAGACTGGCGAAATCGGTGAGATCCATATCGGTAAGATCGAGAAAAAGGGACGCGAGAACCGGCGGATGCGTATCCGCTTCGGCCCACTTCCCCAATAGTAGAGACACGACCATGACGAGTTCTATCAATCCATTCCTCGTCAGCACCGACTGGCTGTTCGACCATCTGGAAGACGATGATGTGAGCATCGTTGATGGCTCTTGGTATCTGCCCGCCATGGGGCGTGATGGTCGCGCTGAATATGACATCGCTCATATTCCCGGCGCTGTGTTTTTCGATATCGATGCGGTTGTGCAAGAAAATTCACCCTTGCCGCATACGCTGGCGACGGCGGATGAATTTGCACGCCACGTTGGCAAGCTCGGCATCAAATCCAGTGATACGATTGTTGTCTATGACGGTGCGGGCCTATTTTCAGCACCCCGTGTTTGGTGGAATTTCCGCCAGATGGGTGCTGCAAAAGCAGTTATTCTGGACGGTGGATTGCCGAAATGGGTGGAGGACCGGCTGCCCGTAGAATCCGGTTCTGCGCCGATCTATCCAACACTTTACGACCATCGCGGCGAAAGCGCTGCCGTGGTTTCGTTCGATGCAATGACAGCTCATGTGAATGCAGGCGATGTGCAGATCGTGGATGCACGCCCCGCCGGACGATTCACAGGTGAAGAACCGGAGCCGCGACCCGGAATGCGCAGCGGGCATATGCCGGGCGCGAAAAGCCTGCCTGCATCGAAGCTCATCAAGGACGGGAGATTGCGGTCCCTGCCTGGTTTGCAGTCGGAGTTTGAGACAGCTGGCGTGAATATCAGCCAACCAGTGGTGACCACATGCGGCTCGGGCGTGACCGCAGCCACGCTCGCGCTCGCACTGGAAAGCCTGAACGCGCCGAGTGTACGAATCTATGACGGGTCATGGAGCGAATGGGGTGGCCGCGAGGACACCCCGATAGAGACGTACTAGCCGTCGAAAGTATTCGAGCAAGCCAACCCGCTTGAAAATACGTTAGCGGCCAGCTTGGTCGGAAGCGGAGAGGGCGGCCTGCTTCACTTCAGGGCGGACCTGCACCTGAACCTTGTTGCCGACACGGCTGTAGAGGTCGATCACGTCCTGATTGATCATGCGGAAGCAACCAGAAGATGCGGCCTTGCCGATGGAATAAGGCTTGTTGGTGCCGTGGATGCGGTAAAGCGTGTCCTTGCCGTTCTTGAACAAATACATGGCGCGGGCACCAAGCGGGTTATCAGAACCGCCGCCCAGACCTTCGGCATACTTGGCCAGTTCCGGTTTGCGCTCGATCATTTCCTTCGGTGGGGTCCAAGTAGGCCATTTCTGCTTCCACTGCAGGATAGAATTACCCGTCCAGCCGTAGCCCTCCTTGCCGACAGCGATGCCGTAGCGGATGGCCGTTTTGTTAGGCTGGATGAGGTAGAGAAACTTACGACGCGCATCTACGAGAATAGTGCCCGGGCGTTCAGCACCGAAATAGGCCACTTCCTGACGCAGATAGCGCTTGTTCATCTTCGTGTAATCGAACGCTTCGACGAAAACTTCGCCGTCCTGACGTCCGGAATATTCCAAAGCATAATCGAAGGTTACAGACTTCTGTACCTGCGACCTGATTTTGCGGGACTGGTAAATGCCCTGCTCGGTCTCTGACAAGCGGCTGACTGACGCCGGACCGGTAAGCGCTGCATACCCAGCAGTTGTGGTGGGCACGCCGGTGCAGCCTTGCAAAACGACTAGGCTCAAAAGCGCTGAACCGGACAAAAGTATACGAGTGGATACCATGATACGAACTCCCTGCTCGGAGCCTACCGACTGACTGAAAGCACCCCATGTGCTTTCAACCCGTGCTGTCAGCAGCTCCCGCGTTCGACCCCCGAACAGCGATAACCTACACCCAAATAACGAAAAAGCCACGCCGGGGTTCCGGCGTGGCTTTGTGATTTATTAAGAGAAGGTTAACGCAACCTTCCCCTGTTGCCGAAAAGGCGCGGTTATTCCGCAGCCTCTCCTTCGACGCCGGACATATCGGCCAGCATCGCAGCTTCGGCTTCTGCCACCTTGCGCTGCTCCTCGATGATGAGGTCGTCGCGCGAGTTGGCGACGCGGCGCACCTGGTTCATCACCCCGCCTGTACCGGCCGGGATGAGGCGACCCACGATGACGTTCTCTTTCAGGCCTTCCAGCGTATCGGACTTACCGGCAACAGCCGCTTCGGTCAGAACGCGGGTCGTTTCCTGGAAGGACGCAGCCGAGATGAACGAACGCGTCTGCAAGGACGCCTTCGTGATGCCCAACAAGATCGGATCACCGGAAGCTGGCGCGCGGCCCTCTTCGGCAAGCTTCTCGTTCATCAGGTCCATCTCGATGCGGTCCATCTGCTCGCCGCGCACAAGGCCCGACTCGCCAGCATCGGTGATTTCCACCTTCTGCAACATCTGGCGCACGATGACTTCGATGTGCTTGTCGTTGATGCCCACGCCCTGAAGACGATAGACCTCCTGCACTTCGTCGACGAGGTAAGACGCCAATGCCTCGACACCCTTGACCGCAAGAATGTCGTGCGGTGCCGGGTTGCCGTCGAGGATGTAGTCGCCCTTCTCGATGGTGTCGCCGTCCTGGTGGTGGAACGGCTTGCCCTTCGCGATGAGATACTCGGTCGGCTCGACGGTGTTGTCGGACGGCTCGATGTGGATCCGACGCTTGTTCTTGTAGTCGCGACCGAAGCGGATGGTGCCGTCGATCTCTGCGATCACAGCGGCATCCTTCGGACGACGGGCTTCGAACAGTTCGGCCACACGTGGCAGACCACCGGTGATGTCCTTCGTCTTGGCACTTTCCAGCGGCACACGGGCGATAACGTCACCCGCTTTCACATCCGCACCGGGCTCGACCGACAAAATCGCTTCGACAGAAAGCGGGAAGCGTGCTTCGCCGCCGAGTTCCGTCTCGATGACGTTGCCCTTCTTGTCCTTAACAACGAGAGCCGGTTTCAGGTTCTCGCCGCGCGGGTTGGTGCGCCAGTCGATGATGGTGCGCTTGGTGATGCCGGTGTTCTCGTCCGCGCTCTCGGAAACGGACACGCCGTCCACGAGGTCTTCGAACTCGACGATACCGGATTCTGGCGTGAGAACGGGACGTGTATAAGGGTCCCATTCGGCAACGCGCTGGCCCTGCTGGACCTTGTCGCCATCATCCACGTGCAAACGTGAACCATAGGTCACGCGGTGCACGGCACGCTCGTTGCCTTGCTCGTCCATGATGAGGATGGCCATGTTGCGGCCCATCGCCATGAGACGACCATCGGAATCGCGCACCACATTGCGGTTACGCAGTTTTACTTCACCTTCGTAGCTGGCTTCGATGAAGGACGAATCCACCACCTGTGCCGTACCGCCGATGTGGAAGGTACGCATGGTCAGCTGCGTGCCAGGTTCACCGATAGACTGTGCCGCGATGACGCCGACCGCTTCACCCATGTTCACGGGTGTACCGCGAGCAAGGTCACGACCGTAGCAAGTGCCACAGATGCCGGTGCGGGTCTCACAGGTGAGAGCCGAGCGGATCTTGACCGACTTGATACCGGCTTCATCGATGAGCTTCACGTCAGGCTCTTCGATGGACTGGCCAGCTTTGACGATGATCTCACCGGTTTCAGGATGTGCGATATCATCAGCCGACGCGCGGCCAACGATACGAGCACCGAGAGACGCCACAACCTGACCGGCATCGACGATGGCTTGCATCGTGAGACCGTTGGTGGTGCCGCAATCGGTTTCGTTGATGATGCAATCCTGCGCCACATCCACCAGGCGGCGGGTGAGGTAACCGGAGTTTGCGGTTTTCAAAGCAGTGTCTGCAAGGCCCTTACGAGCGCCGTGGGTAGAGTTGAAATACTCCATCACGGTCAGACCTTCTTTGAAGTTCGAGATGATCGGCGTCTCGATGATCTCACCAGACGGCTTGGCCATAAGGCCACGCATACCGGCGAGCTGCTTCATCTGCGCTGGCGAACCACGCGCACCGGAGCGGGACATCATGTAGACCGAGTTCATCTGCAACTGGCGACCGTTCTCATCGAACTTGGTGGCCTGAATGCCGTCCATCATTTCGTCGGCAACTTTGTCGCCGCACTTGGCCCAGGCGTCGACAACCTTGTTGTACTTTTCGCCGCGGGTGATGAGGCCGTCATTGTACTGCTGCTCGAATTCCTTGGTCAGCGCAGAGGTCTCGTTGACCATGCCTTCCTTGGTGTCCGGAATGACCATGTCGTCCTTACCGAACGAAATGCCGGCCTTACACGCATTGGTGAAGCCGATTTTCATGATCTGGTCAGCAAAGATGACCGTGTCCTTCTGGCCGCACAGGCGGTACACGCGGTCGATCATCGCGGAGATGTTTTTCTTGGTCATCTCCTGGTTGACGATCTCGTAGGAAACGCCAGGGCGCTTGGGCAGAAGTTCGCCCATGAGCATACGGCCCGGGGTCGTATCAACGATTTCGGAGAACGGATTGCCTTCGATATCGAGGCCTTTGAAACGGCCTTTGATTTTGGTGTGCATGGTGACCACGCCGTTATCGAGCGCGTGCTGCAATTCACCGGCATCGCCGAAGACCATACCCTGACCCGGCTCACCTTCTGCCTCGATGGACAGGTAGTAGAGACCCAAAACGATATCCTGCGACGGCACGATGATCGGCTGACCGTTGGCCGGGTGCAGAATGTTGTTGGTGGACATCATCAGGACGCGGGCTTCCAGCTGCGCTTCCAGCGACAGTGGAACGTGGACAGCCATCTGGTCGCCGTCGAAATCCGCGTTGAACGCAGCACACACGAGCGGGTGCAGGTGGATGGCCTTGCCTTCGATCAGCACAGGCTCGAAAGCCTGAATGCCGAGGCGGTGAAGCGTGGGCGCGCGGTTCAGCAGCACGGGGTGCTCGCGGATAACTTCGTCGAGAATATCCCAGACTTCGGGCTTCTCTTTCTCGACCAGCTTCTTGGCCTGTTTGACAGTGGAGGAATAACCCTTCGCGTCCAAACGGGCGTAGATGAACGGCTTGAACAGTTCGAGTGCCATCTTCTTCGGCAAACCGCACTGGTGCAGTTTCAGCTCTGGACCAACCACGATGACCGAACGGCCCGAGTAGTCGACGCGCTTGCCGAGAAGGTTCTGACGGAAGCGGCCCTGTTTGCCCTTGAGCATGTCGGACAGCGATTTCAGCGGACGCTTGTTGGCACCCGTGATCGTGCGACCGCGACGGCCGTTGTCGAACAGCGCATCGACAGATTCCTGCAGCATGCGCTTTTCGTTGCGGATGATGATGTCCGGCGCGCGGAGCTCCATCAGGCGCTTCAAGCGGTTGTTACGGTTGATGACGCGACGATAAAGATCGTTGAGATCGGACGTTGCGAAACGGCCACCATCCAGCGGGACGAGCGGGCGCAAGTCCGGTGGGATTACGGGGATCGTCTTCATGATCATCCATTCCGGGCGGTTGCCGGAATCGAGGAACGCTTCAGCCGTTTTCAGACGCTTGGAGAGCTTCTTGTATTTCAGCTCCGATGTCGTCGTGGCGATCTCTTCGCGCAGCGTGTTGACCAGCTGCTCGAGGTCTAGCGCCGACAGCATTTCGTGGATCGCTTCAGCGCCGATCATAGCGGTGAAGTTCTCTTCGCCATATTCTTCCTGCGCGATCATGTGCTCTTCTTCGGAGAGAAGCTGCAGATCGGCCAGCGGTGTGAGGCCGGGCTCGGTGACCACGAAGTTTTCGAAGTAAAGAACGCGTTCGAGGTCTTTCAGCGTCAGGTCCAGCAGAAGGCCGATGCGCGATGGCAGAGACTTCAGGAACCAGATGTGAGCGACGGGGGAAGCAAGGTCGATGTGACCCATGCGCTCGCGCCGAACGCGCGACAGCGTGACTTCGACGCCGCATTTTTCGCAGATGATGCCTTTGTATTTCATGCGCTTGTATTTGCCGCACAGGCATTCGTAATCCTTGATCGGGCCAAAGATACGCGCGCAGAACAGGCCGTCTTTTTCAGGCTTGAACGTGCGGTAGTTGATGGTTTCCGGCTTCTTGATCTCACCGAAGGACCACGAGAGAATTTTCTCGGGTGCGGCGATTGAGATGCGGATCGAGTCGAAGCTCTGAGCCTGCACCTGCGGATTGAAGAGATTCATGACCTCATGGTTCATGTGATTTTCTCCTTTGGGCTTTCGCCCTTGCGGTCCGGTGTTCTGCGGACCTGAAAAATTCGGTCGCCGCGCCTCTTCAAAGGCGCGGCATGAAAACGAAGGTGGTTATTCAGCCGCTTCCGGCATGACGTAATCTTCGTCTTCTTCTTCGATTTCGAGTTTGGAATTCTCCAGCTCGACCGACAGACCCAACGAACGCATTTCCTTGACGAGAACGTTGAAGCTCTCGGGAATACCGCTTTCGAAGGTGTCGTCGCCACGGACGATGGACTCGTAAACCTTGGTACGACCGGCGACGTCATCGGATTTCACCGTGAGCATCTCCTGCAGCGTGTAGGCTGCGCCATAAGCTTCCAAAGCCCAGACTTCCATTTCGCCGAAGCGCTGGCCGCCGAACTGCGCCTTACCACCGAGCGGCTGCTGTGTGACCAGCGAGTACGGACCGATGGAACGGGCGTGGATTTTGTCGTCCACAAGGTGGTGCAGTTTGAGCATGTAGATGTAGCCCATGGTGACCGGACGGTCGAAGGCTTCACCGGTACGGCCATCATAGAGCGTGGACTGGCCGGACCCGTCGAGGCCCGCCTGTTCCAGCATGTCAACGATGTCAGGCTCATGCGCGCCGTCGAAAACCGGCGTTGCGATACGCACACCGGATTTCAGCTGGTCGGCAATACGAACGACGGACTCGTCATCGTAATCGCGCACAGGCTCGTTGCGGTCGTTTTCAGGGTAGATCTGTTCGATCTCGGCGCGCAGCGCCTCCTGCTTACCGGTCTTCTGGTATTCTTCCAGAAGGTGGCCGACCTTTTCGCCCATACCGGCACAGGCCCAACCCAGATGGGTTTCGAGGATCTGACCAACGTTCATGCGCGATGGCACGCCGAGCGGGTTCAACACGATATCCGCGTGGACACCGTTTTCGAGGAACGGCATGTCTTCGATGGGCATGATGCGGGACACAACACCCTTGTTGCCGTGACGGCCGGCCATTTTATCGCCCGGCTGCAGCTTGCGCTTGATGGCAACGAAGACCTTGACCATTTTCATGACGCCTGGCGGCAGTTCGTCGCCACGTTGCAGCTTCTCGACCTTGTCCATGAAGCGGTCCTGAAGGAGCTTCTTGGACTCGTCGTACTGGCCGCGCAGCGCTTCGATCTGGCCCTGTGCTTTTTCGTCGTCGATGGCGAACATCCACCACTGGCTTTTCGGGTAGTTGTCCATTTCCTCTTCGGAAAGGGCCGTTCCCTTCTTGTAGCCTTTGGGGCCAGCGATGCCGGACTTGCCGTCCAACATGCCAACCAGACGCGAATAGACGTTGCGATCTAGGATCGCCTGTTCGTCGTCGCGGTCCTTCGCCAGCGTTTCGATTTCTTCACGCTCGATGGCCATGGCGCGTTCATCTTTTTCGATGCCGTGGCGGTTGAACACGCGCACTTCCACCACGGTACCAAAAGCACCGGGGGACATGCGAAGCGAGGTATCGCGAACGTCAGACGCCTTCTCACCAAAGATGGCGCGCAGAAGTTTTTCTTCCGGCGTCATCGGGCTTTCGCCCTTCGGTGTGATCTTACCGCAGAGGATGTCGCCCGGGCCAACTTCGGCACCGATATAGGTGATGCCTGCCTCATCGAGGTTGCGAAGCGCTTCCTCGGAGACGTTGGGAATGTCGCGGGTGATTTCTTCCGGACCCAGCTTCGTGTCACGCGCCATCACTTCGAATTCTTCGAGGTGTATGGAGGTGAACACGTCGTCGCGCACGATGCGCTCGGACAGCAGGATGGAGTCTTCGAAGTTGTAACCGTTCCACGGCATGAACGCGACGAGCACGTTGCGGCCAAGCGCCAAGTCGCCAAGATCGGTCGAAGGACCGTCAGCGATGATGTCGCCTTTGTTCAAAATGTCGCCCACACGAACCAGCGGACGCTGGTTGATACAGGTGGACTGGTTCGAACGCTGGAACTTCTGCAGGCGGTAGATATCGACGCCGGACTTGCCGGGATCGAGGTCTTCCGTAGCGCGCACAACGATACGAGTTGCGTCCACCTGATCGACCACACCGCCGCGCTTGGCGCCGATTGCAGCGCCGGAGTCACGGGCAACGATCGATTCCATACCGGTACCAACGAATGGTGCCTCGGCACGCACCAAAGGCACGGCCTGACGCATCATGTTGGCGCCCATGAGCGCGCGGTTGGCGTCATCGTTTTCAAGGAACGGGATGAGAGCAGCAGCAACGGATACCAGCTGCTTAGGCGACACATCCATGAGGGTGATTTCACCAACGGGCAAACGCTGAACGTCGCCCTTGCGGCGGGCAATCACGGTGTCGTTTTCAAAGGTACCATCAGCACCCAACGGCGCGTTGGCCTGAGCCACCGTGTATTTCGCCTCTTCCATAGCCGACAGATAAACGACTTCCGCCGTCACCTTGCCGTCTTCGACCTTGCGGTACGGGCTCTCGATGAAGCCGTACTTGTTGATGCGCGCAAAGGTCGCCAACGAGTTGATGAGACCGATGTTCGGTCCCTCCGGTGTCTCGATGGGGCAGATGCGGCCGTAGTGGGTCGGGTGAACGTCGCGGACTTCGAAGCCTGCGCGTTCGCGTGTCAGACCGCCCGGGCCAAGCGCCGAAAGACGACGTTTGTGGGTGATTTCCGACAACGGGTTCGTTTGGTCCATGAACTGTGACAGCTGGGAGGAGCCGAAGAATTCACGCACCGCAGCAGCAGCAGGTTTCGCGTTGATGAGATCCTGCGGCATGACCGTGTCGATCTCGATGGAGGACATACGCTCTTTGATAGCGCGCTCCATGCGGAGCAGGCCGACGCGGTACTGGTTTTCCATCAATTCGCCGACGGAGCGAACACGGCGGTTGCCGAGATTATCGATGTCGTCGATGTCACCGCGACCGTCGCGCAGTTCCACCAGCGTTTTCATCACCGACAGAATGTCTTCTTTGCGAAGAACGCGCACGGTGTCTTCCGCATCGAGGTCGAGACGCATGTTCATTTTCACACGGCCAACGGCGGACAGGTCGTAACGCTCACGGTCGAAGAAGAGCGACTCGAACATGGCTTCCGCAGATTCAAGCGTCGGCGGCTCACCAGGACGCATGACGCGGTAGATGTCGAACAGGGCTTCCTGACGCGACGAGTTTTTGTCGGCTGCCAGCGTGGAGCGCATGTAAGCGCCGATGTTCACGTGATCGATGTCGAGAACGTCGAACTCGGTGTAGCCGAGTTCCATCATGTCGACCAACGTAGGCTGCGTGCCAGCCTTGCCGTTGTTGGCTACCGGCTCGCCGGTTTTCTCGTCCAGCTCCCAAACCAGCTCGTCGCCGGCTTCGAGGAAAATCTCACCGGTTTCCATGTTGACGATATCTTCAGCAACATAACGGCCGTTGATTTCAGACGGTGCAACGCGGATGCGTTCGACCTTTTCAGCCAGATCGCGGGCGACGCGTGCCGTCACCTTCTTGCCAGCTTCGTGGACGGACTTGCCGGTTTTGGCGTCGATAATGTCTTCGATCGGCGTGGTGCCCTTCAGGCGCTCCACGTCGAGCGGCATGGTCCAGCCTTTTTTGTCACCCTCGAAGGTCACTTTCACATTGTTGTAGAAGTGCTCGAGAATATCCTCGCCCGTCAGGCCAAGCGCCATGAGAACTGAGGTTGCAGGCAGTTTGCGGCGACGGTCGATACGCGCGTAGACGATGTCTTTGGCGTCGAACTCGATGTCCAACCAGGAACCGCGGTAAGGAATGACGCGCGAAGCGAAGAGCAATTTGCCCGACGAATGAGTCTTGCCTTTATCGTGATCGAAGAACACGCCCGGCGAACGGTGCATCTGCGAGACGATCACACGCTCCGTGCCGTTGATGATGAACGTGCCATTGCCGGTCATGAGCGGCATGTCGCCCATGTAAACTTCTTGTTCCTTGATGTCCTTGACGGACTTCGCACCTGTATCTTCGTCGATATCGAACACGATGAGGCGCAGCGTCACTTTAAGTGGCGCGGAATAGGTCATGTCGCGCTGGCGGCATTCCTCGGTGTCGTATTTCGGTGGCTCGAAATCGTAGCGCACGAAATCCAGCTGGGCGGAACCGGAGAAATCACGGATCGGGAAAACGGAGTTGAAGACGGCCTGCAGGCCCTCGTCACCACGGCCACCTTCGGGCTCGGCCACCATGAGGAACGCGTCGTAGGACGACATCTGGACCTCGATGAGGTTTGGCATTTCCGCCACCTCGGTGATGTTGCCATAGACCTTGCGGACGCGGCGGCGGCCGTTGAAAACTTTTGTTTGGGACTTGGAAGCCATGCTGGAAACGTCTCTCCGTATGCAGGATGTCCGGCCACACCATAAAAGGTTGGAAGGCGGACCGGGAAAAATGACGGCCACGCGGCTCGCGATTGGAATCACGAAACAGCGCGTTCACGCTTTCGGGCCGGTGCTGCTCGCGGCATCGTGAACAGGAATATTTCCGGTCCAACATGCTGTAAACGCACAAAAAACGGTCGTCGCCTATCCATTCGGCAACACCGGTTTACGTACTCGATAACGAAAATAACTCCCGATCCCATGCAGCCGGAACGGTGAGCCTTGTCGTTCATATAGCCAATGAAAGCCCAAAAGTGAAGGGGTTCCGGCGTTCTACGGCGTTGAAAAGTCGCAATCGCATCTCGCGGCACGCCGAAAGCGCAGCTAAGAGGATTGAATGAGCATTTTATCCAACCCGTATCGCAGCGACGCCAGCAGCTTTCCGCTGCCTGCCGACGTTCCCTCCCCCTCCACCGCTGTGGAGCTTCCGCAAGCGCTGCTGGCCCATTGCCCTGCCCACGCGGCCACGCCGATGATCGAGGCGCAAGCGCTGGCCGATGATCTGATGATCGGCGCGCTTTACATAAAAGACGAACGCCCACGCATGGGCTTGGGCAGTTTCAAGGCGCTGGGGGCAGCAGCGGTTATCGCAGATGAAGCGGCCCAAGCGGCAGACGACGTGCCGGACGCCGCGACATTGAAAGGCCGCACCTATGTGACGGCCAGCGCGGGAAACCACGGCATGTCGGTCGCCGCAGGTGCCGCGATATTCGGCGCAAATGCAATCATCTACTTGTCGGAAACCGTGCCCGCCGCCTTCGCCGGACGGTTGCGTGATAAGGGCGCCGATGTCCGCATCGTCGGCCACGACTACGAAGCCTCCATGGCTGCTGCCATGCAGTGCGCGAAGTATGAAGGCGCGACGCTGCTATCGGACAGTTCGTGGGACGGTTACACCGCCCTGCCCCATAAATTGATGGAGGGCTACACCGTTCTGGTCGCCGAGGCAGTCGAACAGTTGGACGAAGCGCCGACCCATATCATGTTGCAGGCGGGCGTCGGCGGCATGGCCGCAGCAATCGCCGCTTATGCCCGTAAGGCGTGGGGCGATAATCCGCAGATCATCGTGGTGGAGCCGGACGCAGCGCCCGCGCTTCAAGCAGCTATCGAAGCGGGCGAATTCGTCGCCGCCACCGGACCAGTCTCCAACATGGGTCGTCTGGACTGCAAGGAGGCCTCGCTCATCGCGCTGAAAGGGCTTGCGCATGATGCCGACAGCTTCATGACGATCAGCGACGACCACGCCGCACGCGCCACTGATCTTCTCACCGATGCCGATCTGGCAAGCACACCATCGGGCGCGGCGGGGATAGCTGCGCTGTTCGACCCGGCAACCCGCGAGAAACTGGGCATGGACAAGCAGTCCCGCGTGCTTTGCTTCCTCAGCGAAGGTGCTGATAGCTAATGGAGCGCGGATTTCCGGCGCAAGAATTCGCAGCCCGAAAGGCCATGCTGCAAGCAGGTTTGGATTCCAACGGTCTCGATGCACTGCTGCTCACCACGCCTGCCGATATCGGCTACGTCACAGGTTTCCTGACCCGCTTTTACGAAAGCCCCACGCGGCCCTGGTTCGTGATCGTGCCGCGCCAAGGCGATGTGGTTGCCGTCATTCCCGCCATCGGCGAACCGCTGATGCGGCGTTGTGGCGTGACCGACATCCGCACATGGCCCGCGCCGCGACCGGCGGATGATGGAGTATCGCTGCTTGGTGAAACGCTGCGCGAAATCGCAGGACCGAGTGGCACCATCGCTATCCCAAGTCATCTTGAAACCCACCTGCGGATGCCGATGGCGGATTTCGAAAAACTGCGCGCCGACAGTGGCCTGACCTTCGGCCCGGACCACGGCGTCATGGCAGCAGCGCGGGCGATCAAATCCGATGCGGAAGTCGCAAAGATCGAACATGTCTGCGGCATCGCCGGTCGCGCTTTCGACCGTGTTGGCGAGATCGCCCGCGTCGGTGTCGGGTTGGACGACGTGTTTCGCCGCTTTCAAATGCTTTGCCTAGAAGAAGGAGCGGAAGCCGTCGAATATCTTGCTGGTGGCGCTGGCCCGTTCGGCTACAGCGACGTCATTTCACCGGCCACGGATACCCCGCTCGCATCCGGCGATGTATTGATGCTGGATACCGGCTGCGTGGTCGACGGCTACTTTTGCGACTACGACCGCAACTTCGCTATCGGGCAGCCCGACCCGTTGATGCGTGACGCCCACGCCCGCTTGCTGGAAGCAACGCAAGCCGGATTCGAAGCCGCCAAGCCGGGCGCGACCGCAGCCGATCTATTTCACGCAATGGACGCGATCGTCACCGGCGGCGCGAACGACCCGGCATCAGGCAGGCTCGGTCACGGGCTTGGCATGCAGCTCACCGAAGGCTGCTCGCTGCTGCCCCACGACCGCACAGAACTGCGGCCCGGCATGGTGCTGACTTTGGAACCCGGCATAGCCACCCGCGACGGCAATATGCTGGTGCATGAAGAAAATATCGTCATCACCGACACAGGCGCGCGCCCGCTAACCCGTTTCGCCACCACCCTGCCCGTGCTGGACTGAACCATGCCAGCGCTCCCCTACAATTTGGACGAATATCGACTGCCCTGCATCGGCGCGATCGTGTTGCAGGCAGACGAAACCCTGGAGGGCGATCTGCGCCGCGCGTTCCCTGCCGAGAAGGTGGACCTCTATATTTCCCGCGTGCCCAGCGGCGCAGAAGTGACGCGCGAAACATTGGCCGCGATGGCCGATGACATGACGGCATCCGCCGCGCTCTTTCCACCCGTACCGCTAGCGGGCGTCGCCTATGGCTGCACGTCCGGCGCGTCCGTCATCG
The DNA here is from genome assembly GCF_000179775.1 of Ahrensia sp. R2A130. Lineage (GTDB taxonomy): Bacteria > Pseudomonadota > Alphaproteobacteria > Rhizobiales > Rhizobiaceae > Pseudahrensia. The sequence goes on along the minus strand of NZ_AEEB01000003.1, from coordinate 11,930 downwards.
GCCCTGCGCGGGTGGCGGAACTGGTGAAGGCGGGTTGCAGCGCTGAACAGGTGACAGACCCCCTCACCGCGCTCATCATCCGTTGCCAGCGTGATGGCATCACACGGCTCGCGCTGTTGTCGCCCTACATCGCATCCGTCAGCCAAGGGCTGATCGACGCGCTGTCGGAAAGCGGAATCGAGACCGTTTCCTTCGGCTCTTTCGAAGAGGCCGAAGAGGCGAAGGTCGCCCGCATCGACAAGCCATCCCTCATCGAAGCTGCATGTGAGATCGCGAAAACGGGCGACGCGCAAGCCGTGTTCCTGTCCTGCACGAACCTCAAAACACACGACGCCCTGTTGGAAGTCGCCCGTCGCACCGGCATGCCCGCCCTGTCCAGCAATTCAGTGCTGATCGATCATCTACGGCAGATGATTGGCTAGGCCGTCACGCCAAGGCGTCACGAAACCTTTACGTCTGCTCAACCTTGTTTTTTGAGCTCCGCTCAACCTCATATTTTGAGTTTCACTCAACCTAGTTTTTTGAGTTTCACTCAACCGTCTTCCTTGAACCCGCGTTATTCCAAAAGGCGTATTCCTGACTGCATAATTTGCAGGGGAAAGGCCCAATCATGTTTCGTATCGCAGCACTCGCTCTTATGAGCGTCATGTTCCTGTTCACCGCACCGCAAGAGGCGCAAGCAGGCATTCCGTACACATTCGGCAGCCACGTTTCCAAAGTGTCGGACCTGCCCGAGATGGACGCGCTGAAACGCGACGGGGAGATGATGACGCTGGGTTTCGAGCACGACTATTACAGCGTCGCTTTCATTCCGCTGTGGGGTTCGACCGAGGGGCGCTATGTGCTCTACACCTACTCCGGTCGCAGCACGAGCTACGTACCACTGCCTGCTGAAATGGAACCGGCCATCGCGCAACTACTGGGCAAGCAGTCGCTGGAGCCGCAGCCCTTTTCAAAATTGTCGATGATCTGGGGCTCCTTCATTCTAGGCCCACTCGTTCTGATCGGTCTGGCCAAGCAGGCGAACGAAAACCGACGCCAGAAATCAGGCGAGACCGGGGAATATAGCGCCGCAGAAATGGCTGCCTATCGGGCAGCAGCGGCCCACCATCCTGCTACCCAAAACCCGGCAGCCGCGAGCTCTCCACCACGCCCTGCTGGCGGTGGATTTGGAAAACGCCGCTAACCGCCTTCAAACATTTGAGACGACCGGGGTGGGGATTTTTATCCCCGCCCCTTTTCTATGTCCTATCCTGTCCACCTCACCCTGCATGAGCCGGTCGTCCGGACCGACCTGATGATCGTGGGGTGACGATCCTTCCGTCGCGCGCCGTGTAACGAACGGAGACGCGGGCGGAGCTCTATGTCGCACCGGCAGAGCTGCCACAACAGCTTCGGGACCGGACGTCGAACGTCAGTAATGGCGGGCCGAAGGCAAGGCCGATGGGGACTTTCGGGTTCTCATCTTCGGGGAGGTGACGGGAATGGTGTTGAGACACATCCGCAGCAGGATCGAGCGGGGCGAAGGCGTATGCCTTTTCGCCTGAGACTACAGGCTAACGGCAGACTTCTTCGTCCCGCTGGCTCATCTTTTACGGGGTCGCTTACGCTTTGGCGCAGCCAAAGCGGCGACACCTCGCTCCCCGTTCGGACGTCGTGAGGCGGATCGATATTTCTGCACGTCCGCAACCCATCACTCCGCTGTCATTCCCGCGAAGGCGGGGACCCACTTCGCAACGAAACAGAAGGGGAAGAGGCGCGCTTATGCTTCCCTGCATTCATCATCTCGCACCCATCCACTGCCGCGTCTTGCGGATAAGTGAGTCCCCGCCTTCGCGGGGATGACAAAGGAGGAGTCTGGTGCGGTTGGTTCGTTCGAACCTCATAACAACAAGCGGAAGTGTCTTTTCATCACGGCGCAACGACTCCATCTTGTGACCAACGATGAGACAATGCGAACGAACCCATGGACCTGAATTCCGACTTCTCCAAACGCGCCATCGTCCACGCCGGAAGCATGGATTGGAAAGCCTCGCCCATGCCCGGCGTTGACCGACGCATGTTGGACCGCATGGGTGGTGAAGTGGCGCGGGCGACATCCATCGTGCGCTACGCAGCGGGCAGTCATTTTTCCGAGCATACCCATACGGGCGGCGAAGAGTTTCTCGTTCTAGATGGCGTGTTTCAAGATGAGCACGGCGATTTTCCAGCCGGAACCTATGTCCGCAACCCACCCACTACGGCCCACACGCCAGGCTCAAAAGAGGGCTGCACAATATTGGTGAAGCTTTGGCAGTTCGACATGGATGACCGAAACCAGTTCCACATCGACACTACGTCGGCGGAGTTCTCTCCCGTTGCAGGAGCAAACGGCGTCGAACGGCTGACGCTGCACGAAGATGCGCGCGAAACAGTAAGGATGGAGAATTGGGAAGTCGGTGCGGACGTCCCAGTCGATGCGCCCGGCGGCATCGAAATTCTTGTGCTGGACGGCAGCTTCACCATCGATAGTGAAACCTTCGTGCCGCAAAGCTGGCTGCGCCTGCCCAAGGGCGATCAGCTAGTCGCAACAGCAGGATCGGAAGGGGCACGGGTATGGATCAAGAGCGGGCATCTGGCGCAAGCACCGCAGCCGCAGTCTGCGTAACGACCCAAAGAAAAAGGCCCCGCCCGGTTTCCCAAGCGAGGCCTTTTAGCAAAAACGGTGCGGGCTGAGCCCGCGCCAGAATTACTTGAGTTCGACAGAAGCGCCAGCTCCCTCGAGCTGCTTTTTGACTTCTTCAGCTTCACCTTTGGAGATGCCTTCTTTGACGGCCTTCGGTGCGCCTTCGACGAGGTCCTTGGCTTCTTTCAGGCCGAGGCCTGTGATTGCGCGGACTTCTTTGATGACGTTGATTTTCTTGTCGCCGGCACCGGTGAGGATGACGTCGAATTCGTCTTTTTCTTCGACAGCTTCAGCAGCCGGGCCAGCAACGGCAGCAGCAGCAGGAGCAGCAGCAGAAACGCCCCAATGCTCTTCGAGCATCGTGGAAAGTTCAGCAGCTTCCATCACGGTAAGTGCGGAAAGGTCGTCAACGATCTTTTTGAGATCAGCCATGGTCATAGTCCTTGATGTTGGTTGCAGCATTCGTGGTTACGAAATGTCTGCGGATTTGTTCGAAAGTGGGTGTCGGGAAATGCCTTATGCAGCTTCCTTCGAGGAGTATGCGCCGATGACGCGAGCGACCTGTGTCGCAGGCGCTGCGGTGAGCACAGCGATACGCTGTGCCGGCGTTGTGATCATACCGATCAGCTTGCCGCGCAGTTCGTCCAGCGATGGGAGTGATGCCAGCGCCTTGACGCCATTGGCGTCCAGTGCTGTCGATCCCATGGCTCCACCAAGAACGACGAGCTTGTCGTTTTTCTTGGCAAAGTCGCTGGCCGCTTTTGGTGCCGCAACGGGGTCTTCTGCATAAACCAACACGGTTGGTCCCTGCAGATATTCACCCATATGAGCGGCATCGCTACCCTCGAGAGCAAGTTTGACAAGGCGGTTTTTCGCAACGCGTACCGTGCCGCCGGCCTCGCGAGCCGAAGCACGAAGCTCCGTCATCTCTGCGACCGTCAGACCGGTATATTGCGCCACCACGACGGAGCCCGCGCCCGAAAGCACGTCCTTCATCTCGGAGACGAAATCGCGTTTTTCCGCTCTATCCATGTGTCTCTCCAGTTTGCCCAAACAGTACGCAAGCGTATCCGAAGGGGCGGTTCATGTTTGCCGGTGCAAGCACCGACAGTTCAGACCCTGCCCCCTCAGCCAGTCTTGCGAATGGAGAGGTTCGTGTTCGAACAGGCACCGATTAAAACGCCAAATCTGTTCTCACCGTCTGTGCAGGAAATTAAGACGCGCCAAAAAGCAAATCGTCACCAGCAGTCTCGGACAGGAATGCAACTTGCGCTGCGAGGCCGTGTTTAGCGGATGTGGGGTGGAATGCAAGCATCGCTAACTCTGATAGCACTCGATTTATTTTGTCCCCGACGAGAAAAAGTTAGGCAAGATAGCGCTCCTATTTCCTAATCGCGCTCGTTGCATGTTTGGATTGGCTCGCAACGTTTTAGACACATGAGTATTCCAAATTACGAGAATCGCGTTACATTACGAGAATAACGGCTTACAGCCGAAGGATGCTCGGCTAGTCCAACGTGACACGACGTGTGGCTAGCTAAGACTGCTAAAAAAATAGGGATAAGGTCGCTTAGAAAAGGTATATGAATTGAAATTTCCGCCATCTCAAAACAGGCACCTCACGGTCGATCAGGATACGTTGCGCGAAGCTCTGCTTTACGTAATGCAGAGCCTGATGAAATTGAAAGGTGAGAAACCATCTCAATATGAGATCGTAAAATCGCTATTCATCGCCGATCGAGTTCACTTGTTAGAATACGGCAGACCAATCACTTTTGACAATTATGTTGCAATGAAAGACGGTCCTGTAGGTTCATTTGCATACGATCTTTTGAAACCAGAGCGTTCTGCTTTGCGCGTAAATACATTCGGCTCTGATGACTTGTACGAAATTATTGATGCTGGCAGTTACAACCTGTTCCAGCCTACCCGTAAATCCGACCTGTCTTATTTTTCTGAAACTGATATTGAATCAATGGAACAAGCAGTTACTTTCGTGGCTGAGAACGGCTTCAATGGCGTGTGGGAGCATACTCACGCTCTCCCAGAATATGAGACAGCATGGAATTCACGGGGCAGCACGGCTGCTCCGGAAATGAATATGTCAATCGCACTTCCCAATAAGAGAAAATCTCAAACTGCAACTATCGCTGAGCTCTCGAAGAACTTAAGCGATATGTAAGTGTACGACGCTGGAACGGTAATTTTCGCTGCTACTGATGATGTTCTCGGGCAAGAACGTGCCATTAAATATCATCTGATAGTCTGCAAAAGCACCTTGAGAGCACTTTATATCTGCGGAGATGGTTATCCTGGTGATTTCGAGATTTTGAAAACTGATTGTAATGGCCTTGAATACGAACGTAGCTACATTTCTCTTAGTCGAGTTGTGAATGCGAATAACGTCCTGAACAATCCAAAACCTAAAGAAATTTGCGTTCTTGAGGATGAATTTCTCTGCCGCCTATTGGACGCTGTGACATCTTCAAGGACTCTGCCTCTTCGCGACAAGAAAAATATTGAATATGGGCTAGGCAAGAAACTGCAATTCTAGCGCGCATTAAAGCTGTGGAGTGCGGTAATCCAGTGATTGTTATTGCGTCAAAAAAGAGTTCGCAAAGATCATAGAACACCAACAAAAAAGGCCCCGACGTTTCCGCCGAGGCCTTTTTCAAATCGTATAGCGTCGCCAGCTTAAGCAGCGGGCATTGCGCTGGACACGTCGACTTTTACGCCGGGGCCCATTGTGGAGGTGACCGCAATGCGTTTGACGAAGGTGCCTTTGGCGCCTGCGGGCTTGGCTTTCAGCACAGCTTCGATGAGAGCACGGACGTTCTCCTCGATTGCGGATGCTTCAAAGCTGGCCTTGCCGATACCGGCGTGGATGACGCCGGCTTTTTCAACGCGGAATTCCACGGAGCCGCCTTTGGCGTCTTTCACAGCCTGCGTCACGTCCGGGGTAACCGTACCAACGCGGGGGTTTGGCATCAGACCACGGGGGCCAAGAACCTTACCGAGACGACCGACGAGGGCCATCATGTCCGGTGTTGCGATGATGCGGTCAAACGGGATGTCGCCACCCTGAATGCGCTCCATGAGGTCTTCAGCGCCGACAACGTCAGCACCAGCAGCGGTTGCTTCATCAGCCTTGGCGTCACGAGCGAAGACTGCAACGCGCATGTCTTTACCGGTGCCGTTGGGCATGGTGATGACGCCGCGGACCATCTGGTCAGCGTGGCGCGGGTCGACACCGAGGTTCATGGAGACTTCGATGGTCTCGTCGAACTTTGCGGTGGCGGCTTTCTTCACGATCGCGATTGCGTCGGTCAGCGGGTAAAGCGCTTTGCGGTCGATCGACTCACGGGCTTCGGCGGTGCGTTTTCCAAATTTAGCCATCGGTTCAGCCCTTCACTTCCAGGCCCATGGACCGTGCGGAACCCGCAATGATCTTCATGGCCTGATCGATATCGTTGGCATTCAAGTCTTTCATCTTGGCTTCGGCGATTTCACGCACCTGAGCCGAGGTTACAGAACCAGCGACCGTACGGCCGGGCTCTTTGGAACCGGATTTCAGACTGGCAGCCTTTTTCAGCAGGAAGGACGCCGGTGGCGTCTTCATTTTGAAGGAGAAGGACTTGTCTGCAAAAATGGTGATGGTCACGGGCACGGGTGCGCCTTTTTCCATCTCCTGCGAGGCAGCGTTGAACGCCTTGCAGAATTCCATGATGTTGAGACCGCGTTGACCCAATGCTGGACCGATTGGCGGGGATGGCGAGGCGGAGCCTGCCGGCACCTGAAGCTTCAGGTAGCCATCAATTTTCTTGGCCATTGTGTTGCCTTTGGTTGTGGTTCGCGGGGTGCGAACCGGTTCAAGGTTGCGTGGTTAGGTTTGATCCACCGGCCAGGTGAATGTCGCCTCCCACGCTGTTGTTTGCGCTCACGCTGTCGGCCACAAGTGGCCTTCGCTGCGTGGGCGCGGCGAGATTCTCGCCGGATGGCTCTTCGCCATCTTTCGGTTTCCGCTAATGCGGATACCTCACAGCCCGATCAAAAGATCGGATTGCAATTCAGTTGGCTCAGACCTTTTCGACCTGAGCGTATTCGAGATCGACGGGCGTTGCGCGTCCGAAGATGGAAACTTCGACTTTGAGGCGGGCGCGTTCTTCGTCCACTTCTTCCACCGTACCGGAGAAGGATGCGAACGGACCGTCGGAAACGCGAACGCTTTCGCCGATTTCGAACGTGACGGAGGGCTTGGGTCTCTCCACGCCTTCCTGCACCTGGTTTAGAATGCGGTCGGCCTCGCGGTCAGGGATCGGCATAGGTTTGTTGTCGGAGCCCAGAAAGCCGGTCACTTTCGGTGTGTTCTTAATGAGGTGGAACGCCTGATCGGTCATGTTCATCCGCGCCAGCACATAGCCGGGGAAGAACTTGCGTTCGGCATCGACCTTTTTGCCTTTGCGGACCTCGACGACCTTTTCAGTCGGCACGAGGATCTGCTCGAACAGGTCTTCAAGACCCTTCTGACGGGCCTGTTCCAGAATGCTATCCACCACCTTCTTTTCGAAGTTGGAATAGGCGTGAATGATATACCACCGCATGGCCATAAGGGTGCCGCGCTCCGTTTGAATGATTGTTGTTTTAGGCTTTAGCCGAACAGGAAGCCCGTGCCGTAGCTGAGAAGCTGATCGACAACGAAGAAGAAGATTGCGGTGAGGAACACCAAAATGAGGGTCATTATGGTCGTGACCACAGTTTCCTTGCGGGTGGGCCAAACGACCTTTGATACTTCTGCACGAACCTGCTGAAGGAAAGTGAAGGGATTGGTACGAGACGCCACGCGGAAATCCTTGCGATAAGTTGGTCGAGCACGCCTTACGGCGATGTTGCTCCACTATATAAACGGTTTAACGGCGGTTTCGAGGCCCAACGGCTGAAAGCTGCAAAGCCCACAAGCCCATCGGCCCGCACCTACCGGTTAAGCCGAGGTCGTGTTTAGATGTGTGGGGGTAATTTAGCAACCGTTCAAACGGCTGGAATGTGGGGCGGTGGACGTGATCTGCACTGAGGGGATAAAACGGTCAATCATCGCTGTGAAGAATGTGCGGTCTTGTGAGCTTCGCAACTGGATCATCCTGGCGATAGCTTCACAATGTTATAAAAGGGCTGCTGGTTTAATAAGGGTATTTCTTACCGGAGCCACCAGCGTTTTTGATTTTTCTAGCGCGATTGGCGTCTTCCAACGTTGAGATAGTTTCGTCCTCGGTGTCAGCGTCCAACCCGTGTTCCATCATGAGTTCTAAGACTCTAGAACCGGTGCTGTTGGAATTTCCCCTGATGGCATCTCTGCACTGTGTCATTGTCATCGTCCGCACTCCCGTCGCGGTTGCAAGTTTGAAGTCTGGCATCACTGCCCAACACTGAGACGGCTACCCCTGCCCTTTCAGTGCTGCTGGGTGTTTGTGCAGAGGCCATGTGAAAGCAGCGCAACAGAAACGTCGTAAAAACGTGAAAAATGCATCTGTCCGAAATTTTACGCATTTGGGGGAGCGCAAAATTTACGCTAGAAGAAACACCTCATAGGTCGTCGTATGCAAGTTTAAAAATGCAGGGGTTGAACGCACAAACGGCACAGTACGAAATCAATAAAACTGACTTCAAGTTATTGAATTAAATAATATTTTTGAAAATTTTACGCATCGCATAAAACACCTTTCAGAAGAAAATCAATATGAATACCCATCAAGCACAAACGTAATTTCAGCGTAAAATTACTTGATTTTTGTATTTCTGAATTCCTAGAATAATTTTTGGAAAGCATAGCGTAAAAAATTCAAACCACGCTTGTGGCCGCCTTTGAGGGAATCAAAACATGGCAGATTGCCGATTGAGACTGCTAGGCGGCACCGATGTTGGTGATTCTGGAAATCTGCCAGGCCGCAAATCACTGGCACTGCTGGCCTATATTGCCGACCCGCGAAATGCTGGCGTTAGCCGTGAAGAGGCAGCCGAGTTGCTTTGGGATCGCAGTGGAGAAGCGCAGGCACGGGCGAGCTTGAGGCAGGAACTTGCCAGTTTACGCCGGAGCCTTGCTGCAAGCGATTGGGAACCGGTTTCCGGCGAAAAGGATCATCTGCGGTTTATCGGGGAAGACAGCTCGGTCGACACCCGGCTTTTCCATGTGCTTGTGGCCGACGGCAGCACCGAGTCTTTGACCGCCGCCGCCCAGCTTTATCGCGGGCCGTTCATGAAGGGCTTCAGCATTCGCTCAGCGCCCTTTGAAGATTGGTTGAGAGATAGTCGCGTCCATTACGAAGCCACGGCCATTAGCGCGATGACGACGTTGCTTGACCGTGCGAACGAAGACGATTCGATTGATGTGGAAGACATTGCACGCAGCATTTTGACAATCGACGCGACCCAAGAGCGGGCCCACCGCGTTTTGATGTCAGCGAGCATAAAGGCAGGCAGACAGGCGGAGGCTCTTCGCCAATACGACAGATGCGCCGAAGCCCTTAAGCGTGATCTCGACGCACGTCCGTCTGCAGAAACGGAACAGTTGGCGAAATTGGCCCGCAGTGGTGGTTCCGCTGCGATGCCTACCGGCACCGGTTCTTCGTTTGATGAAACACAGGGTGCATCAGGCAGCGCAACAAGCGTCGATCCTGATCTATCTCAAGCTTCGCAAAGCACCCAATTGACCGCGACTGCTGAGCCCACGGCATCTACCAACGAACGGAAAAAACGCAGCTGGGTTCTGCCGGTAGTTGCTGTTGCAGCCATGATCGGCCTACCGGCTGCCGGTGCAGCAGCACAGTATTGGGCAGCTGGAAGCCGTATCGCACCGGATAATCTCTTGTGCCGGATGAACCTGATCGCAGAGGATGATACGCCGATAAAACTGGCGGGAATTATGCCGTTTGATCAAAACCACGGCAAACGGCAGCGCTGGGGTATCCTGCGGTACTTGCGCGACCATCGAGCCAATTACCCGTTCGAAGTCACAATCGACATTCACGACAGCAAGGGCGATCTGGAAGAGGTCAACAGGATTTTGGCTGAAATGGAGGGCGACAAGCCAGCCGTCGTCCTCGGCCCGGGCCAGTCGCGCATCGCATGGGACGCTAAAAACTGGGGCAACAAGCACCAAGTGCCCATGGTGTCGTCATCAGCATCAGCCGGATATCTCGCGCAGCCGGGAGAGCGTGACTATTTCTTCCGCGTTGGCATGTCCGACCGCACACGCGCAAAGTCGCTGGTGGATTGGATGCAAAATCTGGGCATGAACCGCAACCCGTATGTGGTCCATGAATACGCGCCAAAGACGCCGGGCACGAACGAACCGAACATCTACGGAGCTTCGCAGGCGGCTGTTGCAAAGGATCACTTGGGCCGCGTGACCACGCTGCGCTTTCTGCGTGGCGATGAAGAGAGCCAGATGGCGGCAATTGACCAGATCGAAAATGACGGACGTCCTATCGCCATGTTCGGCTACACGTCGAACCTGACGTTCATGATCATGGAAATGCAGCGCCGCGGCATCACAAACCCGATTTTTCTGACGGGTGTGGTGACCGCCGCGCTTGAGGAAGCCGGCTTCCCCTACCCAGATAAATTGCATGTCGTGACCGGCATCGTTTCAGAAGCCCGCAATCTCGCAACCTCCGCCCGGCTACGCCGCATCTTCGAAGATGACAACCCTGACCTAGATTACGATTTGGCCGCCTGGTATTCCTACGATGCGACGGAAATGGTGATGGATGCGGTATCGCGCGCCCGTAACGAAACCTGCTCGGGCACCGTCACAGGCGAAGCAATGGCACGTCAGCTGCGCCTTACACCGACAAAAAAACGTGAGGTTCTATCGACGAGTTTCCTCGCCGATACGCAGGAAATCTTCATCGAAAATGACGGGTTGAAGATTGTGAATGGAAAATTCCGTCACGTTGGGCTTGGCAACTAAAAATCTACACTGCAAGAGCTTGTTTGTGAGGTCACATTGGTCGAAAAGCGGGCATGCCGTCCGTCATTGATTACGGGGGCTTGAAATGCGGACCCTTAGCTCAGCTGGATAGAGCAACTGCCTTCTAAGCAGTAGGTCACAGGTTCGAATCCTGTAGGGTTCGCCACTTAAAGAAACCTAACTACCAAGAATTACTCATTCCCAATCTTCATAGGGAAATCGAAGGTACCCTCTCGAACGCTCTAGACGTACTTCTCGCCAATCTAGGCCCCGGTTGATGAACTCGCGTTTATGATGGAGTGCCATAAATCCAATCCACTCTTCAAAAACTTCCAATTCTTTCTGAAATTCACCCAATTCTAGACCACCCATAAGAACTTTATCAGCTGTAATCAGAAAGGCACCATCACCAATTAAACATCCATTATGATTGTGCACTTCAGGCTTTGCTGACGTGCCAGTCTTGGTATCGCGGCCATGTTCAAGAAAATCCCTCACATTTTTGAGGCTTTCAAGTTTCTTGATAATGACCTTGCGTTGCTCTGGAAGTAGCAACCAGTCCTGCCCCTTGAACCGTAAAGCTCGGTACAATCTCCAGCTATCCGCTATGGCTTGATAGGCCAACGCCCGTGAAAGATCGCTGGAATACCCTCCTAAACGCATCTCCATCGCTCTCTCGGCGTAAGGGGACGGAAGCGAACCGGGCCACTGAGGTTCTCCAGGCGCCTCTCCCGCCACCTGTAGAGTTCCGAAAGCAAAACCTTGCGAAAGCCGAATGCAATTTAGAGCGGATTCTAATAATAGAGCTGCGTCTTCGTTGTGGTCATAATTAGCAGACAGCAACTTTATACGTGTCTCATTTTCTCCTGTCATAACTGCTCTTTCTACGGCAGGAATAATTTGTCCGCCGCATAGGATTAGAAACGTAGGGAGTTAGTGTGTCCACGGAACCTTGCGGTCGTATTTGAAATTGTCGGAATAGGAAACGGCGCTGCGGCGGGCTTCCTTTGGTTCCTGAACGCGGTACGCGATATCGTTGCGCTCTGCGTAGTCGACCGCATCTTCGCGGGTCTCGAAGCGCATGGAAACCTGTGACAGCGTATCGGATGTGGCTGTGTAGCCCATCAGAGGGTCAGTGCCCTTACGGCCTTCGGCTTCGTATTTGAGAACCCAATGCTTCGCTTTGCCCTTGCCGGATTGCATAGCTGTGCGGGCGGGACGGTAGATGCGTGCGATCATCTGCGAGAAGCTCCCCTTTTGCCGCACAATGGCAATTCATTAGGCAAATTATCATTGTGCAAA
>NZ_AEEB01000004.1 GCF_000179775.1 Ahrensia sp. R2A130 | reverse complement strand
CTAACATTCCAGATGTCGTCTTTCGGAGCTCTAGTTTTACGTTCGTAGGTACGCAGAGATATTGTTGTTATCTCTGACGACCTGAAACATTGGAGTAGAATGGAATCGCGGAATACAGGCATGTCGACGTGACTTGGCATGAGAGCAGCAACTATTCTGGAACTCCGCTCCTATCCGGCGGTCGCGATGAATTCTTCAGTTTCGGACACCACATGCTTCCATGAACTCAGCTATCGCGAAGCGGCCAGAAGCTGTGTCCAGAAGCGTTTGCTGTTGTGCGGCTAGGGTGATCGAGAGTTGATCTGAAGTGGTGAAGCGCCCCCACACTGGATCCGATGTGGGGATCGTGGTTCTGACGCCAGCATATTCCTCATTGTCGGAAAAATAGACCGCTTCGAACTTTGCAGCTTCCCCGTCAATTTCAATCGTCAATATTGTTGCTGAACCCGCAGGCTTCAGCTCGTTGATGGCATAGAACTCCATGTGGATGGTGTCAGGCTCGTGACCGAAGCAGGTTGCGTAAAACACTCGTGCATCGGTTTCAGGTATTGCAAACTGCAAATCACGCGGTGAACCTTTTCCAGAGCCATCACCTGTAAACCAAAACAACCCGTCTTCATTTGGCTGCGGATCAGACTGCTTTGCGACTGTTTGGCTTTGGCGAGGCGCCGTCGTCTGTGTTCGGTTAGAACTATCACCAGATCGAAGCGCGACGCGGTCGAGGTGCGCCTTCAAAGCGGCGGGATTAACGGCAGATAGATAGCTGATATAGGCGCAAATATCGAACAATGGGCCGGGGCTAAGCCTGACTTTTCTGCAAAAGCCTGGCGTGATGTTCGAGTTGAAAAACCCAACTGGCATCGGACGGAAAGGCGGCTTGTATTTGCCTTGCTGAAGTGGTTCGAACTCCCTGGGTGTTGGGATAAACGTCTCGTTGGCAAAACAATTGGCAATGAAATTGTCGATGGCCGACGCCGCGCCATGCAAGGCTACTTCCGTCGATTGCACCGATGTCTTCAAATTCAAACGACCGCGAGACCGAAGCACGTTCCATATTTCGTGAAAGCGATCCACTGACACGACCGGCGTCATGCCCACTAGACCGTAAAGAACCAGACTGCCGTCGATGCTGGTTTCTCCATCTGCGCTCGCCAGATCTATGCGAACGTTATCGCCCTTCTCTCCGTTCTCTGCGGCCAGCGCATAGAAGATCAGGTTCGCTTTGCCGGTGGCCGCGTTGCAAGTGGCCAGTATCTCAATATCTTCGTCGCAATCGGTGCAATTTGCAGAGGTGACCTTGGGTCCCAAACCCGACGATGACCATACAGGTTCTTCGGTGCATACGGTGATCTCGTCGCCTTTGGTCAGCACACCGGTTTTGGCTTTGACGTGCCACTCGTATTGCTGTCCCACGTATCGGGTGCCCGAACCGGATATGGCGATGTCCATCTTCTGTGGTTCATCGTTGCCGAAAACCAGTAGCGCGTACTCGTCGTTGCCCCTTGCCTCATAGGTTGCAGAAAAGGCTTTCCCATTCTCACAGACGTAAGATGCGCTATTGCCGTATTTGGATTGCGATGCATTATCCGCATAGGCGGGTACGAGTGCAGTGATGAAGAGCCCTGCCAGTAAGGTTATCGGCAGTAGTTCATACACCTTGGTCACAAAGCAATTCCTTCGGAGAACACCATTCTTGCTAAACGGAGCGAGGTCTTGTGAAAAAAACCCGCGCCATTGCATCGAAAGGCGCGGGCATATGATTAGATTTGTGTAATTTCTAATTTTTCAGTGCAGCGACTGCCGTCAAGATCTCGGCAGCGTTTTCCTGCCATTTCAAGCCTTTGTCGACTGACTTGCTAATACGGTCGCGGCCGCCATCTTCAAACCATTTCGACTTGCACTGCTTACGCTCGGTTCGATCCATATCGACGCGGTATGTTTTCAATTCTTCATTCCACATGACGACAGCAAATATACAACCGACCTGAGCAACGCGAAGTTTAATGCATGTGCTGCTTGCCAATATTTTTGGTGCGCTAGACGAACCTACAACTTCCATTTTGTACGTGCGTCGACCACTGCAATTGCTGCGCCCTGAGTCCTTGATGCGGATGATGTCAGGTGCCCCGCCCTCGTTTAGAACACTGATGACCGAGCCGAGCGTGTCCCAAGTGCTTTCTCCCGGAGCAAGCCTCGTCTTCTTGCCGTCAACAGTTATTTCCTTATTTGTCCCATTGACAATTATAGCTCTCGTTTTTGCAAATGCTGCTGTAACAGGCATTGCAAACATAGCTGTTGTCATGACCAAAATGGTAGCAATGTTCTTCGTCTTCATTTTGCTAATCCTTAATTTGTGCGCCCCATCCAGAGCCCTGAGGCTTAGTACGAAGTAAGTTCGGTGGGATTATAGAGTTAAAGGCCGTCACTGTTGCTAGCCAAACTTCTGTTTTTGGCCTTCGCAGCTTTGATGGCATTGCCGGGCAGATTCGTGATCACTCCCTGAGCGCCATTGTCGATCGCATTTCCGATGGAGCTTTCTTTGTCGAGGGTCCACGCGTAAACGAAGCGCAGGTTTGACTTCGAGGCGTTGCGAAGGATTCTGCGTTGGAAGGTAGGGGCTGGAAGACACGCTGTAATTCCAACGCCTAGTGCGGCTTTGCTACGATTAGTAGCTTTCAGGTCTTTGATGGCGCTCTTCGCCTTCAATGGGCCTGTATGGCCATCAATCGACAAAATATAATTCCTGCGATGGGCAGCTGCTTTTATCGCCGGAAAATCTTGAAATCCAATTTTAAAAGCGGCTCGCCCTTCTAAAGCAGAATTAGCACCTTTCAAATATTCAATTTGATCTTTAATTGCTGTTCCGATTATAACTTTTCCCGCATACCCTTTTCCAAAAAGTTCATCTTCGAGTAATTTTACAACCAGAGCCCCGGCTCTCTCTAGATTACCTTCGCTCACATTACCGTTCTTACTATCTACTATAACAAGATGTGGTCTTTTTGTTTTTTTGTAAGTTTCAGCGATGTGGTTCAATAACCTGGGTTTGCTCTCATCGGCATCACATGTCTTTGCTTCTTCGTCATTTTTAAGCGCAGAACAAACGGAGTTTGGGTCCGAGTCACCGATACAGCTACAGTCACAGACTCCGCCATGCTTGAAAGACGAGGGGTCACCTTTGTCGCCAAAGGTCAGATCAATTTCGATCGCATTTGAACCTTTTTCAACTGCCCAAGACACGGCTTCAACAGTGTTGGTCATGTGTGCAATTACATAGAATGGTTCTTTTGCGTTCGCTGCACTTACTAACGACGCAGCGGCAATTGCCAAACATCCGTAAGCTATTGATTTTATTTTTTTCGTAAACACGGCTGTATTCTCCCTGCTCTCTCGCCAACATCGCTGAGGAGAGTTGCGCATTTCAAAGTTCGATTTGAATTATCTCAGCGTTGCTTGTCGCAGGCACGACCCTTGGCAGTGCAAACGAGATTATTATATATTTTATCCGGAGCTTGGCATGTAATCGAAGTCTTTTTAGCGTAACCGAATTCAGCAAAGGACTTGCCATAGAGCCCTTTCACTTCACGCTCCCAGCGGCGAACGGCTCGTCTTTTGGCAAATCTTTCAGTCAAACCACCACTAGACCGCTCGATAACATCGCTCTTGCAAAGAGCATGAGCATGATCTGTCGGCAGCGCTGCGAAACCAGCTGCAAGTGCGGTGGTGAATAGCACCGCGCGGAACACTTTAGACTTTGATGCGTTCGACATTTCCATTGTTTGATCCTACAAAGGTGAGCTTGTTTCGTTATCGTATCTCAGCCTATCCGCGGCTTCGTCTCTTATGTTTCCCGAGCGAAATATCGGCATTCGCCTCAACGCCACATGCGGTTAGATTGAGAGTTAAGTATGCCGATTTATGCTGCGCATCCCCCATTTGGGATAGGCACCTCAAAATAGCTGATCTATTTCTACAGGCCGACGCATCGTGCGTCATGGGCGGCTTTCGCAAAGCGTGGAATGAGCTTCTCGTAGTGCTGATACATCAGCAACTGTCCGCCATCTGGGACGACTTCAAAATTCATCCAGGGATAGCTTTCCCGGTAAGCTGCCACGACCGAGACATCCTCGGCAGGGTCTTCAGCGCCATTGAATGAGCAAATTGGGGTCGCGTTGGCATCGATCATGAGCTGTGACCAGTCGGCTTCGGTTTGGAGCAGTTCCATAGCGTAGGCTTGCGCGATACTTGTTTTTTGTCCCGCAATCAGCCGTCCATTGGCCAACAGCACTATCAGCGTTTCCGGATCCTCCAACAAACGCATATCGGCAGGTGAACGCCTGTTGAGATTGGCAAACATCGCCTCTACCCCGATACGTTTCGCCATAGCCACCGCCGCCTTTGCGGTGAAGAATAGCAAGTGAGGCGAATATTTTGCCGTACTCAGAAAGAAGCGGTGCCATTTACTCATGGCAAGATAATGCAGGCCACCGGGCAGCGGTGGGCGGGCGCATACACCTACAATTTCGCTTATTCGTTGTGGATTTTTACCTGCCAGATCGACGGCAAATATGAGATCATTGCCGTGGGCGATGTAGGGTAAATTCTTCAATCCCAGATGATCCATCAAAAATAACGTATCCTCACGCGTCACCGTCATGACGTCGGCATCCATCGCTATATTGTCGCTGAAGCCGTAGCCGGCGCGCATGGGGGTAATCAGCCGCAAGCGATGGCGGTATGCGAGCTTGAGCATTGGTCGGGACCAACGAACCAGACAATATCCCATATGAGACATCATTACCGGTGCACCGTCAGGCGGACCTTGGTCGTGATAGTCCATTCGTCTGCCGTCAGGCATCGTTAGCGTCTGGAAAGGTTTGCTGACTTCTTCTGCCAGCCAGTCAGCTTCTTCCGGTACAGGCAATGAATCTGATGTCGGTAAAGCCTTTCGTGCCGTGCCCATGACGTCCTGCAATGACAGCACCAGACGAATTATTTCCGATTGCGAATGTGCCTGCGTTTTGGAAAGGATGGACTTGATCTGCCCACGCACCGTGCCAGCGCTGGTTCCGCGTTGGGCCGCAATAGTCTTCGCCGTTTGACCGGCCACTAGTGCGCGAACGATGCCCTGCTCGGCATCTGTCAGGCCAAACACCTCTTCCAATGCATCTCCCAATGCGGGTTGCCAGTGATGTTGTGTCGTGACCACGAGTAACATCGGTTGGCCGTCATCCGCCTGCTGTGGCAGACGTCTGAGATGGAAAAGAACGGGTTGCTCGTATCCTTCAATATCAAGCGCCAAAATACGGTCCGGCCCATCGGTGACAAGCAACATGTTGCGGAGAGTCTTTTCGATCTCGTCGCGCATAGTAGGATCAAGCGGCAGACTGTCCAATCCGTCGTCGTTGGTAATGCCTAGCGCCTTCTGCGCCCCGTCATTGTGAACCAGCACCCTCAGGTCTGACGTCAGAACAAGTGCTGCAACATTTGAAAACGGTTCCAGCAAATGGGTGAAATCTGTTTGAACACTGCCTTCACCGCGATCCAGAAATTTATCGGCACGCAATAAATGCGCTTTCAGCGCTGCTACATTTTCTTCGGTCGCCCTCTGCGAAGATTCCCCGCGGCCTGATGCATTCCAATCATCAACAAAGGTGTCTAGTGCACCCGGGTCGAGTGCAATGTCGTAAAGCTGACCGGCAAGCAGTTGGTCCTGAGCCTGATCATTGTTGCTATCCATTAGGCAGGCCTTCTCGATGAACGAGCTGTAAACTACGGCGAAGCAGACGTCGAAAATCTGAGGCGTTCTTGGATTTCATAGCGCGAATGCATATCGACCAAGCGGTTTAGTCAGACCTTCGGATATCGAATTTTCAACTAGTAGCCGACCGACCAGAAGAGGTTTCCTAGCCGGCCGGGCCTGTTCATTATCGTCTAATGTTGACGGAGTCGTTGCTATTCCGGGCTGCCGACATCTGAATGCAGTTTCCTGCATTGTCAGTCACTCGCCAGACATGGGAAACATAGGTTGACTGCTGGTAGGATTGTCCTGGTTGCAACGTCTGGTAGCGCACGGGCTTACCATTGAAATCCACCCAGTCGATAAGACGCGTTTGGTTGGATGAGTTGGTGAACGTCACCGTTGTCTTCTGTTGCGTTCCTGGAGAACGTGAGCCACGCAACTGCTGGCAGCTTGCATCTGAGACTGTGGTGTTAGAACCACCGCCTGAGTTGGACCGTGCGAGAGCGATGATGCTGTAAACCGCCTGAGTACCGTCGTCAGATGCGATATCTACGACCTTGCTTTTCGCAGCGCTGACACTGCGCCCCCAATAACCGGCCAACGCCTGAGCATCTGAATAGGTGACTTCTGTGTCTTGATAGGTGCAACGCGTGTTTGAAGCGCTGCGAATAGCAGAATCGATAATGGCCTTTGCCCCAACGACATTTGGCCCACCCAGCTTGTTACCGATAAGCGCTTTTGCACCGTCGATGTTCAGGTTCCATGCGGCTGCGATCTTTTTGGCATCGCAATATTTATATACGCTATTGTAATAACGCGCGGTGTCCTGCTGCGTGTTTGCCTGTGCTGGTTGGAGCGAAACGCTGGGAAGCGCTAGCGCCGTCATGGCAAAGATGCATGCGGTCATGCATTGCTTGTTCAGATTTCCGATGATGGTTTTCATAATGTTCTCTGCAAGTGAGGATCAGATGCCCCAGTCTTCATGAAAATTCCAAATTGGGGAAGTGCTGAAACTCACACGGCATGTTAGAATTGGAGGTGCAGCGGTGATTTGCGTGGTTTTTCACAGACCTTGGGTTTTTGGCGAAATCATTTTGCATCGGTTGGTCGAGTGCAAAGTCGTGGATGCTGGTTTTAGAACAAACAGTTGTTGGTGGTTTGGGCCTGCAATTCGAGCCAATTAAAACAACGGGAAAATGGTATGATTGAACTGAATGATCTCGGTTGGAAAATTGGTTTCGAAATTGAATTGCTAGCACCTCGTGGGAAGTCGCGCCGCGATCTGGCTGACCAACTGGCCCAAAACTGCGGTGGCCGTGTGGAGCGTTGCCTCTATCCGCAATCCGAACCCAGTGCGGTGGAAGGAATGGCATCCTTCGACAATCTCATACTCGGTTTCGACGTCATTGGGCAAAACGGGAAACGGTTTGCCCGGTGTGTCGATGACCTGACTTTGCAAGCGGATCTCGACCGAAATCGTCCCGGAGAGGCAGGCTGGTATCGGCTGTTGAGCGACGACCGCCGTTTGTTGAATTTGATGCAACGCCACTGCGATCCATCAGCCAATCTGGCTGAGGTATTGAAGCCAGTCGCTGCCGTTTTTGGCACTGAAGTAGAAGCTTTGCCGGACGGCGTTTTCAGGGTTTGTGACACCAGCGGCCTTTCCATTGCACTCGGGTCCAGCTTGCCCGGGGAACGCGATCGCCCATGCGAATTGATAACAGAACCAATCGATATCGATCACCGAGACAATCTCGACAAGTTGCTGGCCCCGGCACGCGAACTTGAGTTCGGTGTTGCTAAGGAGTCAGCAGTTCATTTGCACTTCGATGCAACGCCCCTGCGAAACGGTCGAGCCTTGTCGCGACTGGCTCAGATCGTACGCATGCACCGGGTGTCATTTCGCCGATTGGTCGAGACCAACGAAAATAATGTACGATTGGGCACATGGCACAAGAGCGTTACAACAGGTCTGACCCAGTCGAAGGTTCCACATTTAGACTGGTCGCAATTGCAGGTAGAAGCGAGCGGTTGGAAACTATCCAAATACGTGGATTTCAACATTATGAACCTGCTGCTCGACGTCTCTGGTAAGAACACTGTCGAAGTGCGTATCCTGCCGGGATCAATCGACACCGAAGCCATCATATCACGTGCCGCTCTTTTCTCAGGCCTCATGCACTGGTGCGCTTACGATCATGCTGAGTCACCCAAGAAACTGCGCGAACTTATTGCCCAGTTTGAGCTATCACCAGCTATTCAGGCGCATTGGCAGACTAGATCGGCAGCGATGGGTGTCTGAAAACCTTTGGCGTGGCATTCACTGTACCAGCCTGAGTTTGCGTCTTCTGACGCCAACTATCTCCCCGTTCCAACTATAACACACGGCATATCCAGCGTTTGTATTCCGCCCGTTTCGAAACGTGGTCGGTAAAAGCGGAGTTTGGCCGGTTTGTCCGCACTACCGCCGTTGGACCAATGTGACCAACGCGAGTTTTTGGCGTCCGTTCTCCACAATTTAATCGGCAAATTTCAACGGCTGCTTTCGGCCAACCGATCCATTAGGATGTGGACATCTCTTCTCGTGCCTTACTGTTGTCGGACGCCGCCCATCTGTCTTTCCTGTATATATTCGTGATCGCGCAGCGCTTCGTCGCAATAGTGAGGCGACATTAATGCCTTACTCCCATTGCTGTCTGATCGACTGTCCAGCGCCATGCGGTGCGAATAATGGCTACTAAGGCGATCAACTGGATCCCCATAAAGAACACATTGTCGAGGTCGGGATTTAGATTGCCTGCGACGATCATCGCCATCGTCAGGAAGCCGGCCACAACGTTGATCCATCGGTTGGCTTGTCTAGGGAGCAACGACGCCAGCAAAGTCATGAGGATGGGTATTTCGATCATCACACCGCCCAAAAGCATGAGCGCTTCGGTGATCTCAACGCCGTCAAACGTGCCCGACATCATCTGTTCTAAGATGCCCGGACGACCCAGTTCGTGAATGTCGCGCGCGAAGAAGTTCAACACGACGAAGGTCCACAAACCCGTCAAAAGCGTGCGGGGGTTTTCAGTATGGGTCATTGTTTACAGCCTCTATTTGCACGGTAGCGGTGGCGTATGTGGCAGGATGTATGGGGGACCGTTCGGCCTTCCACAGTCCTGTCTTTGTCAGTCGCCGGATCAAGATTTGAGCGATTAGCAGGTTGAGCGCCCACGCGAACGTCATGATGCCATCGCGCATCGGTCCCATCGCCTCGGACCCGGTGACTGCAATCCACGTGATCCCCAGCACAGTCTGTGTCGACGCGCCCTGTCCGATGGCATAGGCGCGCAGCATCGCAGCGGAATGACCAACGATGTCGCGAGCTCGGATCGCCAGTACCGACCAGACGATTAGTGCAATCATCGACGATCCAAGCACGATCCTGACCCAGTAGAGGAGGTTCCCCTGAAGGCCCGCCGGAAACGTGTAGGCGTGGGTCATCCACAAGCCGGTCGCCGCTGACACGCATCCCGCAAAGGCGACAACGCGCCCGTTGATGCGATGCAATGCCGGGTTGTTACGTCTGACGTTTGGCAGGAACTGAAGCGCTCCCGCGATGCAGAACACGATACTGGTCAGGATATGGAGCGTGATTGGGATCGGCGAGCCCAAGGCGCGCGGGTTCGGCGGTGCAATGGCCGGACCGCCAGCAAGTTCGAGCACGCGTATCAGCCCACCAAGCGCGGGCACGAGCGAGTAGATTACGATGAACGCCAGCAACGCCCATTCAGATTTGCGCAGGACAATCATCGACGGTTCTCCCGCGGGCCGCGACCCCATCGTTTGGAGGCGAGTCGAGCGCACCTAGCGGTTTTTTCGCCCAGAAGGCCGTGCTGGCCCGGCCGGTCCCGAACCCCAGTTCGATCGGCCGAGCCTGTAGATCCGTCAGCCCGCTTTCACGGAGCCATGCGATGCCCTGCTGATTGCTCACCGTCCAAGTGCGCCAGCGAAGTTGCACGAAGGTGCCGAACACAGATCGTCGCGTCATGCAGGCGAACAGGACGCCACCGGGTTTGAGTACACGGACCATTTCTCGGAGCGCGAGATGAGGTTCAGACAGGTGCTCCAGAACGTGCGCCGCCATCACGACATCGAAGGTGAGATCGGGATAGGGGATCGCACGGACGTCAGCTTGATGGAGTTGGGGTACGATAGCCGCACGACGCAGTTCGGCATCTGCCACGGCAAGCATCGCACTGGATGTGTCGATGCCGTGGTGGTCGAATGGTTTTTGGGCGACCCTAGCGAGGGCAAGCGAAAGACTTCCACTTCCTATGCCGCAGTCAAGTACGTGTGCTGATGGCTTCCCAAGCACTTCCACCGCACCGCTTGAGATCAGCGGATCACTGTACGCTGTTTCAAGCCCAAGTCGCCGGGATGTCTGTGCCCAACTCTTAGACGCACCGTCATACATATCGGCGAGGTCACTTGCTGTACGCGTACGGCGACGCAAGGCGATCTCAAACGATCCGAAACCGCCGCTCGCGATAGGAATGCTCCCCTGCGAGCCTAGCGTTGATGGAGTTGACAGTATTCGGTTGGCTATGGTCATCGCGTAGGTCCATTCGGTTAAAACCACTGTGAAAGCTGTTCTGGACCGACCGGAAGCAATACGAAATTACGCAATTCTCTAGGTCTGGTATACGTAAATTATGGAGTGGCAACGATCTGCGTTTGACTGGAACCAGGCTCGTGCGTTTCTCGTAACGGCTGAAGAAGGGTCTCTGTCAGCTGCTGCCCGTGCGCTTCGCCTGACGCAACCAACCCTCAGTCGCCAAGTCGCAGGTCTAGAGGAAGCGCTTGGCGTGACCCTATTCGAACGCACGTCGCGGGCACTGCTTCTAACGCAGGCTGGCACGGAGTTGCTGGAACATTTCCGCGGCATGGGGGACGCTGCGAACCGCATCGCCTTGACGGCCACTGGTCAGTCTCAAGCCGTCACGGGGAAGGTCGTGATCGCCGCCACCAACGGCATGGCGACCTACGTGCTGCCACGGGTGCTGAAGGAGCTACGGACCAAGGCACCCGATCTCCAGATCGAGATCATTGCCTCGAACGAGACCAGCGATCTACGGCGGCGCGAGGCCGACATCGCGATCCGGCACAGGCGCCCTCAGGACGAGGCACTGTTTGCAAGACGGCTCCGCGACATGACAGGCCAGCTTTACGCGTCGACGCCGTATCTAGACGAAGTCGGTCGTCCGTCGACCGCTGAGGATCTCGCGAGGATGAACTTCGTCGGCTTCGACGCGCCCGAGCAGCGGCTTGGGCTCATGGCCTCGCGCGGGATCGAACTCACCACGGCGAACTTCAACTTCCTCACATCAAGCGTCACGCTTTCCGTCGCGCTTATCCGACAGGGCTTCGGGATCGGGATCCTGCCGGTCGAAATTGGCGAAGCCTACCCGGAACTGGAAAATCCGTTCCCTGCTTTCGAACCGATCGAAATCGAAACCTGGCTGGTTGCCCACCGAGAACTGAGAACGAACCCCCGGATCAGGCTCGTGTTCGATCTCATAGCTGAAGGCGTATGATGCACAGTATTTGAACCTGTCTGCTCCATTCACGATCAAACCATCGCCCTTCCCATTTAGTCGCGCTGTAGTTGGACCACAATGTGAGCCGACGCTTGGAATGATCAACAGGATACGGCCGTAATTGATGTCCGCTTCTCGATTTTGTGGAGCGGAATACAAACGTCCGGTTTCGGCCAGTCCACACTTTGCAAGAACCGAGGTGTCTACAAATGCTGGGTCTATCCATTCCAGCGACGATCGTTTGATTTCAACTCAATCACTACTCTCCCAGTCGACTTGCATATACAAATGCCCCCGATTTCGGGGGTTTCAAAATTCGCTGTTCCGTAATCGAGGTCTCTGATCTTGGGCTGCGATGTAATTTGGATGTGAACGATGCTAGACGAACTGAAAACTGCCATCGCGTCGATTAGCCCTGATCCTGCTGACCATACCGCATCGAGAGACCCCGCGCCGGATAACCCGATGGCGACGATCAACCGCTCGCTTCCATCCGTCGCGACCATCTCGGCATAGATATCGGCTACTTGTCGGAGTTTGTGGACGGACGATCCGTCTTCCGCGCGGTCGATGCACCTGGGCTGGAATATCTGGTGGCACCGGGCGGCTCCAACGCTCTGGAAGATGTCTACTGCCAACCCATCGTGGAGGGGCGACTGCCTAACATCATTCAAGATACGAGCGAAATCGAGCTCTGCCGTTCCATGCCCATCACGAAGGTCGCGCCCATCGGCTCGCATATGAGCCTTCCCATCCACCGTGCCGATGGCAGCGTCTACGGCATGTTCTGCTGCCTGTCGGCCAAGCCCAAGCCGGGCCTGAACCAGCGCGATTTCGATATGATGGGTCTGTTTGCGTAACTGGCAGCCGAGCAGGTTTTGCAGAATGAAAAGACCGGCGAGGCGGCACGCGCCAGCCGTGCGCGTATCAAGACCATGTTGGCAGATCGTGATTTTGATGTCGTCTATCAACCGCTTTGAGTCACTGTGCCGGTTCCACGGCGAGCCCCGCCGAACGCCGGACCTGTGGTTCGCTGAGGCCGCTGAGGTGGGGCTGGGCGTAGATCTCGAAATCGTGTTCATAGAGCGTGCATTGGAGGCGCTATCCACTTTACGAGAGGATATCCGCCTCTCCCTCAATGCTTAGCCCGAAACCGTTCTGAACGGCCGCCTGCCGACCGTATTGTCCGGCTGGCCGCCCGCCCGCGTATCCATCGAGATCACCGAGCATGCCCCCGTCGACGACTACGATGCGCTGCTGGCCGCCTTTGCACCGCTTCGCAAGATGGGTGTGCGTCTGTCGATCGACGATGCGGGGGTCGGCTATTCCAGCCTGCGCCAAATCGTCAAGCCGACGCCCGATGTCATCAAGCTGGACATGTCACTGACCCGAAACGTCGACAAAGACCCTGCGTTACGCTCTCTCGCGCGTGCGTTGATCGGCTTCGGTCGTGAGGTCGGTGCCATCATCATCGCCGAAGGCATCGAGACGACCGAAGAAATGGCCACGCTGCAAGAACTGCGTGTCTACGGCGGGCAGGGATACCATCTGGGTCGGCCCGGTCGCATCCTATCCGATTGTCTTATCAAACATGACTGTCGGCAGAGCGCCTAGGCTCAGGACTCATTGATCCACCATATGACGGTTGCTGCGATGCAGATTGCTGAGAAGAAGGTGTGGGCGCACCGGTCGTAGCGTGTGGCGATGCGACGCCAGTCCTTGAGGCGTCCGAACATGCGTTCGACGAGGTTTCGACGGCGATATGTGCGCTTGCAGTAGGTCGCTGGATTGTTGCGTCCCTTGCGCGGTGGGATGCAGGGCTCGATGCCGCGCGCCGTGATGGCTACACGTAACGCATCTCCGTCGTATCCCTTGTCACCGATGAGCGTTCTGGCGGACGCGGGAAGTGCCGGGAGAATGGTCGCGGCACCTTTGTAGTCGCTGACCTGGCCTTCGGTGAGCAGCATGATGATCGGTCGCCCGATCTGATCGCAGACTGCATGCAGCTTCGAGTTCAGGCCGCCTTTGGTTCGCCCGATACGTCGGGGAAGCACCCCCCTTTTAGAAGGCTGGCAGCCGTGCGGTGTGCTTTGAGATGTGTCGCGTCGATCATCACTTCGCTGGGATCGCCGCCTTGGGCTGCCAGGCCCGCAAAGATGCGGTCGAACAGCCTATACGGCTCCAGCGTACAAAGCGGTTGTAGAGCGTTTTGTGTGGGCCATAGGCAGTCGGTGCATCGCGCCAACGCAATCCGTTCCTGATGACGAAGACGATGCCCGAGACAACCTTGCGATCATCAACCCTCGGCACACCGTGCGACAATGGGAAGAACGGCTCGATCCGACGCATCTGCGCCAACGACAGCCAATACAAATCACTCATGACAGCACCTCCATGCCGACAATGAGTCAGAGAGCGCTCAAACCCGCAACCGATTTATGGGTCTTGAACATAGCAGTTGTGTAATTGCACTTCTGTCTATCGAAGATAGCACAGGCGCGAGGGTGGCAATGGCACGTTGGGCGCCAAAAATGCTATGGAATGGTCCGGTATCAAGAGCGCCAACAAGGTCGCGATACGGCTTTGAAAGCGGCTCTAACCCAGTAATCCCGTTACCTTGGATGATATCGACAATACCCGTCGGAACTGATGGGGCGGTAAGTCCGGTCATGGCGCCGATAGCAGCGCGCTGCTGGCTGAAAATGCTCTCTAACGTGTAACTCTGTCGCAATGATTTATGAAGCGAGCTCCCAGGAATGCGCGCCACATTCAATCCAGCAGCTATGTCACGTAGCCGATTGTTCGCTGAATGACCGAGCAAATCTTTACCGGCACTCAACCGCTTTGGCTTCTTCGGCAGTTTGCTCACAGTTCGTCACCCTAAATTTCCAGCTGAGATGCAGCTGGCATCATCCTCAACAAGCGTCTTCCCGCAAGCTGAATCGGAGCAGGCTCTTCATACGCGCTCCTACTCTCCCTCGGGCGCTCTTCACATGTGGTCCATGCGATTTAAGGCCTGCGCCGGCGACAATTCGATCCATGTCCGTAGTCAGAGTTTTGGGCCTCCGGGCCGCTTATCGGACCATGTCCACGCTTCCCGGGAAGCCCATTGATGGAATGAAATAGGTTTCCGTCTTTCAGCTACGTGCATTCTCTGAGAAATCTCGCAACTGCGATCTCCGAAGTGTCAGTGTGCTGAAGCGTCAAATAGAATTTTTCGACCGCCGATACTAGGCTTGGTGACTACGCGCCAAACTACAGTTCGTAGAGAGTCGAAGGTGGAACAGCATGCTCGTACATGACCTACGGCCGTGCGGGACAAAGAGTTGACAAAGCTGACCGGACGATTCTCGGCGTCAATAATTTCACCAATAGTTGCAGACTAGCGATCGATCTTGCGACTAGTTGACCTTAGCCGTTGATTTCAAACGAAAAAGGAATGGTGCACCCGGAGCGATTCGAACGCCCGACCCCCAGATTCGTAGTCTGGTGCTCTATCCAGCTGAGCTACGGGTGCAGCGGTTCAGAGTAAGCATGTAGCCTGTGCTGAACCAAGGGGTGAGTAACGCGCGCGGTAATGGATTGCAAGAGTGGTTTTGCACCCAAATGCGTTCCGTAGAAAGAACTTAATCCCGCGACATAAACCCTGAGATTGGAGACTTCAGGCGGCAATCATGCCGTCCAAAGATCTTGATGTTTCGATCAGGAAAGAACGACCACCTTCGCGCCGGTTGGCACTCGGTTGTACAGGTCGATGACATCCTGGTTCATCAGGCGGATGCAGCCGGAAGATGCTGCGGTGCCGATGGAATTCCACTTTGGTGTGCCATGCAGGCGGTAAAGCGTGTCTTTGCCGTCGGCGACCAGATACAGCGCACGAGCACCCAATGGGTTGGCAGGGCCGCCTTCCATGCCACCGCAATCGGCGCAATATTTAGCAAGTTCAGGCTGACGCTCGATCATTTCTACTGGCGGTGTCCATTTGGGCCAGACGCGTTTGAAGCCGATATGGGCCTCTCCGCTCCACTCGAAGCCCTGACGACCGACGCCGATGCCGTAGCGCATGGCGGTGTTACCGCGCTGAACGACATAGAGAAATTTCGCGTGGGGGTCGACCACGACTGTCCCCGGCTTGTGCGAGGAGCGGTATTTTACTTCCTGGCGATAGTAGCGTTTATCTATTTGATCGACGGGGATCGCGGCGAGTGCGAAGGAATTATCAGTGCGCGCGCGGTAGTCATCAATATTCTTTAGTGCAGGATCGCGGCTGCCAAAAAGGCTACCTGTCAGCGAGGCGACGCGTTTGTTGTCATCTTCGTCACGTTCGTAATCGCGCTTACCGAAAAGGCCAAGGCCGCGACGGCGTGGCTTCTCTTCGTCTGCTGAATCCAGTCTGGCTTTGGCGATACGTGCATCGTCAGCTTTGCGTTTGGCAGCAATATCGGCGCGACGCTTGGCGTCGACTTCAGCGCGGCGTGCGCGCTCAAGGCTGCGGTTGGCGCTGCGTTCGCTGCGCTCGGCCCGGCTTTCCGCCCATGAAAGACGACGCATGTCGCGTGTCAAAGTTTTCAGTTCTTTTTCGTTGCGGGCGAGACGCTTCTCCCAGCTGTCGCGGCGTTTCTTGGAAAGGTTCTTGCGTTTCAGGCGTTTCTCATCGCGGGCAACCGCCCGTTTCAAAATGCCTTCGCGACGTTCAGCTGCTTTTACATCCTTGCGGATCTTGCTCAGGTCCTTGGTGGCTTCGCTTTTCTTCGTGGTCGCTGCGGAAACCGATTGTGCGCCGTAAAGCGAGACCGAACGGCCGCTGGAGGTGCAACCGGCGGCAACGACCGTGGTCGCCAGCGCTAATGTGATAAGGGTGCGTCGCAAAGTGGTCTTGGTCGTGCGGGCCGGCATCATGGTCGAAGAATTCCCCAAAGACAGCGTGATCAATTGTGGTTATCGAACGCTGAGGCCGTGAAACTGCCGATTGATGGTCAGGCTTCACAAGTGCAGATTATACGTCGATCTCGTACCAGTGCGACAAACAGGCGTCTATTCACTATAAGTAAGCGAGGCCAAAAGCGCGGCATTTGCCAAAGCGCTGCGATAATTTTGCATCATTTTGTGCTGCCGCCACAGGGCACTCGTGCCATGTTGGGACGACGCGGTCCCGAATCGCTGATCCTGTTCCCATGGTCGCGCTGGCGTTCCAAGCGGCCCTGACGTTGCCACTGTGACGTTTGCCAACACGGAGTGATGCAACCATGCCTATCGTGTCTCTCGCCACATCCAGCCCGTTTGTAGATGGCCGCCAGTCGCAGCGTGCGCTGGAAGTTAGGGTCGGTGTTGAACGGTACTTTGAAGAACAGGGGCATGTGACGTTGCCGGAATTGACGCTGCCTGGCGGTCGACGCGCCGATATCGTGGCGCTGTGCCCGAAGGGAAGCATCACAATCGTCGAGATTAAATCGTCACTGGCTGATCTGCGGGCAGACAGTAAATGGCCGGACTATACGCAATGGTGTGATGCGCTGCTTTTCGCCACCTTGCCTGATGTGCCGCGAGAAGAGTTTCCGCAGGAAACGGGCTTGATGTTGGCGGATAGCTACGGTGCAGAAATTATCCGTCCCGCCAGTGAACACAAATTACCACCAGCACGTCGAAAGGCCGCCCACTTGGCTTTCGCCCGCACCAGCGCCCAGCGGCTAGCCCGTTGCTGCGCCCATGCAGGCGCTGAAAGCGCCAGCTTCGATTGAAGGCAGAGGCGAGCTTTCACTGAGTTTTCCATTTTCGATGCACGCCAAGGCGGCAACGCCCGCCCGGCGCTAGCTGCGCCGCCCTCGTGGAGCGCCCGCATGGCGGACTGCGTGAGCGCAGAATAAACCTGGCTACGCTCTTGATCCTAGCGAGGCGCGCGTTTGGCGAGAATGCGCTGCAGCGTGCGGCGGTGCATGTTCAGGCGGCGCGCTGTCTCTGAAACGTTGCGGTCGCACAGTTCATAGACGCGTTGAATGTGCTCCCAACGCACGCGGTCGGCGGACATCGGGTTTTCCGGCGGGTCGGCCTTGTCGGTCGGGTCCTGCATCAATGCAGCGTAAACATCATCGGCATCGGCAGGCTTTGCCAGATAGTCGATGGCGCCCAGTTTAACAGCGGTCACGGCAGTGGCGATGTTGCCGTAGCCGGTCAGCACTACGACGCGCGTATCTGTTCCTGAATTCTGCAGGGCTTCGACCACGTCGAGCCCGTTGCCATCACCTAGCCGCATATCTACGACAGCAAAATCCGGCGCTTCTTTCTTAACGTTGGCAATACCCTCGGCAACCGTATCGGCCATCGTCACGATGAAGTTGCGGCTTTCCATGGCGCGGCCAAGGCGCTGCAGAAAAGGGCGGTCATCATCAACGAGTAGCAACGTTGGTTGCACATTTTCCATGTCATGGTCGGCATCAGAGCTGCTGGCCAAAGTTGTATCGATGGAAGTCATGATCGGTCATCCCTTGTTCTTCGTTCGAAAGGAAAACGGATAAGAGAGCCTTTTGCTCCCTCTCCAAACCTGCCGATGTTGTCGCATCTAAGTGCGCGTTTCTAAATGTATCTACGGTGTCCGACGCATAATGGGAAAGGCGGGCTGTGTGCTAAGTGGTCGCATGACGTCTATGTGCCTACGGCAGCCTATGCGATGTGTGCTGTTAGTTGAGGGCGAATGAAGCCCTGAGCGGCCTGTGCACCATCACTTTGATCACCTGCTGCTTGAGAAAACCTCGGCCACTGCACCGTAACGACAGCACCTGCCAGATGCTCGTCATCGTCTTTGGTACCGTTTGAAAATGTCACTTTGGCTCCGCTGCGTTCCAGGAGTGTTTTGGAAATGAACAGGCCCAGCCCCATGCCGCGCTGGGGTGCGTTCTTGCCTTTCTTTCTGCCACTGACGAAGGGCTCGCCGAGTTGCGACAGCAGTGCTGGCGGATAGCCTTCGCCATCATCGCTGATGGTCACCTGTGCGGTCGTCTCATCCCACAAAACGCAAACCCGAACTTCCCGTTTGGCAAAATCGACAGCGTTATCGAGCAGATTGCCAAGGCCATAGTGAACGCCGGGTGCGCGCGTGACATGAGGTTCGCTGGACGCATCGCCGTGATGATGGATCGTAATGGATTTTTCAAAGCTGCGAAGCGGCTGTACCTCTTCTTCCACCAAGGCTGATAGGCTTTGTTCTTCGATAATCGTCTCGCCTTCGCTGGAAAGCGACGTCAGTTTGCCGAGAATTTCACGACACCGTTCGGCCTGAGAACGCAGCAAAACGGCGTCCTCCCGCATATGGTCATCTTCCGGCAGCGCATGCAGCATTTCTTTTGATACAAGCGCGATGGTAGCCAGTGGCGTGCCAAGTTCATGGGCAGCAGCAGCTGCCAATCCGTCCAGCGCGGAGAGATGCTGCTCGCGTTGCAAAACAAGTTCGGTCGCGGTTAGCGCATTGCCCAATTTCCGCGCTTCTTCCGCCACCCGAAACACATAAATCGCGGTGAACAACAGCGTACAAACCAACGCGCCCCAAACGCCGCCGACATATAGGTCAGGCAGGATCAGCGGGTTCGACGGGTCCCAAGGCAAGGGCAGGTGGAAGAACGCCAGCAGACTGATGACCACAATTGCCAAAAGCCCAAGCCCCATCGTGTGGCTTTTGTAGAGGGACGTGGCCGATACGATGACGGGCGCCAGCAGCAGGATCGCAAACGGATTGCGCAACCCGCCCGTCAGCCACAGCAGAACACCCAGTTGCGCGATATCGAAAGCCAGTAGCGTGAAGGCGTCGTTAGGCTCCAGCCGGTGGCTGGTTTTGAAACGCCACGTCAGCAGTATGTTCAGCCCGGCGGACGCTGCGATCAGCAGCAGGCAGATCGACCACGGTATTTCGTAACCAAAGCCCATGGCGATCACGACAACCGCACCGGCCTGACCCGAGATGGCGTACCACCGCAGGCGGATAAGCGTGTCGACGCGTATCAAGCTGCGTTGAACGATGGACGGCTTCAGGCGGCCGTTCGGCTGGATAATCTGGTCGGGCATTTCGAGACATTAGGCGGTTTGGCAAGGAGAGGAAATGCGGCACTTGCTCAATCAGCGGTCAGGCTTCATTTGCGCGGTTTTACCCGCCGCGTCGGTGGTTCTGAAAGCGGGTCTTCAGGCCATGGATGTTTCGGGTAGCGCCCGCGCAAATCCGCCCGTACATCGCGCCACGACCCGCGCCAGAAGCCGGGCAGATCGCGGGTCAGTTGGATGGGTCGACCGGCGGGCGAGAGCAACTCGAGATCAATGGGTAGAGCGCCACCCAAAACTGCAGGATGCTGGTCTAGCCCGAAAAGCTCCTGCGGTCGTATGCCGAGCGATACGCCGGTTGGCCCGTAGACAAGCGCAACGCGCGAGCCGGACGGCGCATCGAAATGTGTCGGTACCAATCGGTCGAGTTCTTGCGTGGAGGGGTGACCCGCCCGCATCATCAGCGCATCGGTCAATCGACCGGTGGCCAATGCGGTGAGGCTGGTTTCGCCATCGAGAAAGGGCGCAAGCCAATTGTCCAATGCTTCGAGCAAAGCGTCATCACCCATCGCAGGCCAACGGTCGGGCTGGTGTTGCGCCAACAGGGCAAGGCGGTGGCGCAGGGTGCGGTCGCTATCGCGCCATGGTAGTTGTTCCAAGCCATTGTCACGCACTGCCTGCAACATAGCGGGCAAGGCGTCGGCGGATCGCACCGCCACCGGCTTTGGTTTGTCCAAAACCAGCGACCCCAATCGCGTGGCACGGGTAGCCTTCAGCGACCCGGTTGCCGCGTCGAAAGTGGTCTCTGTCGTTTCTTCTATAAGGGCTGAAAAGGTGTCGGTAATCTCAGCCTTTGATAATTCCGCAGCCGAGACGATACGTGCTGATCCCGCAGCGCCGACCATGTCCACCACGACCAGCCATTCTTCTCCGGCGAGCTGGTCTGTTCCCGCAAGTTGCGCCGCTCGTCCATTGGCAAGTTTGAAGCGCACCGCATCGGAGTTCGGCACCGGTCCGCTGCGTCTGGCAATGCGGTCGCGGTAGGCGTGGGCGAGCAGCAGTCCATCGGACTGCACCTCATCCGATGATCCGGCTTGCAGCCCCGTCACCATCCGCTGCGCCTGCTTCACCAGCTGCCCACCGGCTTTCTGCGTCCGAATGCTGATGTCCACAGCCCGTCCGCCCGCGCCGTGGTCCTGCACCAACAGTGCCAAGAGCGCGGCCCGTTGCGCGTTCGCTTTGCCCAGCTTTGCTGCCGTCACCACCATATGCGCCAGCCGTGGGTCCAGCGGCAGCGCGCCCACCTCGCGACCGTGGGGTGTCAGCGTGCCATCATCGCGCAGGGCTTCCAGCCCGACCAACAACGTCCTTGCTTCGGCAATCGCAGGCGCTGGCGGCACGTCCAGCCATTGCAATTGGGTTGGGTCGGTCACCCCCCATTCGGCCAGGTCGAGCAGCAGCGCGGAAAGGTCTGCATTGGTGATTTCCGGCGGCGTATGGGCGGGCAAAGCCTTGGTCTGCTGTTCGCGCCAAAGCCGCACCGCGCGCCCGGGCCGTAACCGACCCGCCCGACCGGCCCGTTGGGTGATGGAAGCGAGCGATGCCCGTACAGTCTGCAATCGGGTGAGGCCGGTGGATGGTTCGAACACAGGCAACCGCGCCAACCCGCTGTCGATCACAGTGTCGACGCCATCTATAGTGAGCGATGTTTCGGCAATGGCGGACGACAGAATTATCTTTCGACGGGCCTGCGTGTCAGGTGCAAGCGCGGCCTGTTGGGCAGCGTGGGGGATGGCTCCATAAAGCCGATGCAGTGCTACATTTTCGAGCCCTGCCAACCGCTCGTAACAACGCTCGATTTCCCGCTGGCCGGGAAGAAACACCAGCACATCACCACCATCATTTCGCGCAAGCTCAGCACGGCAGGCATCCAGCATCGCATCTTCCAACAGTTCGTTTGTTGGCCCTTCGCGATGGGAAATTTCGACAGGAAACGCGCGCCCTTCACTTTCCACCACCGGCGCGTTCAACAGCTCGGCAACAGCGGCCCCGTCCAGCGTTGCGGACATAGCCAACAGCCGCAAATCATCGCGAAGACCCGTTTGCAAATCGAGACAAAGCGCCATCGCCAGATCGCCATCGAGACTGCGCTCGTGGAATTCATCGAACAAAACGGCAGCAACATTTTCCAGCATCGGATCTGACCGCATCATGCGCGCAAACACGCCGCCGGTGACGACTTCGATCACTGTGTCTTTGGACGCCTTCGTGTCGAAACGCACCCGATACCCTACGCGACCGCCAACGCTTTCATCCAACAGCTGCGCCATGCGATTGGCCGCAGCGCGGGCCGCCAAACGGCGCGGTTCCAGCATGATGATTTTGCGACCCTGCCGCCAATCGGCATCCAGCAAAGCCAGCGGCACCAACGTCGTTTTACCCGCCCCCGGCGGCGCGACCAGCACGGCGTTGGGCCCGTTTTGAAGGCGAGCAAGCAGATCGGGAATGACGTCGGAAACGGGCAGGCGGGGCAGCGTCACGATCTATCCGTTCGCGGCGAGGTCGATGATTTCGCCACCCGTGGCGTTCATTGCTGCATGGGCGTCTTCTGCGTCGTGGGTTACCATAACGACGGGCAGGTTCAGCCGTTGCGCTTCGCCGAAAACGAAGCCCCTCACGTTGGCGCGGCGTTCCGTATCCAGTTTGGAAAACGGCTCGTCCAACAGCAGGCAACGTGGTTGCGCCAGCAACACGCGCATCAACGCCACTCGCGCTTTTTGTCCGCCTGATAGCGTTGCGGGGTCGCGGGAGCTGAAGCCGTCGAGGCCAGCCTGCGCCAATGCTTCTTCGGCTTTTGCGGCTCTTTCCTTGATCGCGCGGGGCATTGCGAACAGCAGATTTTCTGCAACAGACATATGGGGGAACAGCAGTGGGTCTTGAAACAAAATACCTGTCCGGCGCGCGTGCGATGGCAGTTGCGTCAGGTCTTCGCCGTCCATTCTCACCGCGCCGCTGGCGGTAAAGGCATTATCGAGAAAGCCACCAATATAAGCCAGCAGTGAAGATTTTCCGACGCCGGACGGCCCCATTATCGTTAGCGTCTCACCGGGTTGCACGACGGTATCGACAGCCAATAATTGCCGTTCACCCAAGGCGATGGTGACGTGATCAAGATGAAGCGTACTCATGCGGCAACGCCCATATCACGCCGGTTGCGGAATAACAGCGCGGGTATTGCTGCCGCCAGCGCGAAGCCTACGAACGGCAGCACCATCTGCATGAAAGCCATCACACCGATCACCCGCCGGTTGCCACCGGATGCCAGCGCCACAGCTTCCGTCGTGACCGTGGGCCAACGCCCCGCGCCGATGAGAAGTGTCGGTAGATATTGTCCGATGGAGACCGCCAATCCAACTGCGGCGGCCACCAGCACAGGCTTCAACAACATGGGAAACCGCACCCGCCAGAATGTGCGGACAGGCGATTGGCCGAGCCCTGCAGCCACCCAAACGAAGCGTTTGTCGAAAGCCCGCCACGGGTCTGAAAGCGCGAGAAACACATAGGGCAATACGAAGATGAGGTGGACGAAAACCAGCGCAGGAAAACTGGCATCCCACCCTAAACCGAGAAAGAAAAGTTGTAGCCCGAAGACGAACGCCACCTGCGGAATGAGCAGTGGAATATAGATGAACAGCAGCGCGCGGTTGCCGCCGGTGCGCCCCGTTCGTGCTTCCCTTTCTAGACAAGCCAAAGTCAGCACCACCGCGATAGCCGTGGCGATGAGACCGGTGGCTAATGTGGTTCCAAGCGGTCCTGCAAGCTGTGGCAGTGTGCGTTCCCACGTTCGCAGATTGAAGCTACCGGGCAATGCGTCTGGAAAGGACCAGAAGCCTGCGACTGACCACAGAGCGAGCAGCGCAAGGCCTGCAAAAACCGTAAGCGCTGCCATTCCTGTCAGTGCCGCGCCAGCGGTACGTAAAGCCGCATCACGCACGAAACGATGCCCAGAATTTCGAAGCATTTTCACTACTGCGGCAGCGATTTTTTCGCCCACGACCCATGTCAGAATTGCCGCCACCGTCACCCCAAGCTGCAACACCGCGCCCGCGCACGCCGCAAAGCGCATGGCGATGTCGGGGTCGGACATCCACTGGGTCAGTTTCACTGCCAACGTAGGTGGCGTGGCGGGGCCGAGCACGAGTGCTACATCCACCGTGGAAGTCGCAAATGCGATGACCGCAAAAACCGCCAGTCGGATTTGCCGGTAAACCAACGGCCATGTGGTGAAGGTGAACCCGGCGATGCGTCCGTAGCCCATGGAATTCGCCACCCGCGCCGCTTGTGCGGCTGGCGTCTGGGGCAGGGCGGCCAACGTCACCAGCAGCAGGAACGGAATTTCCTTCATCACCAGACCGGCGATGAGCGCGATGCCGTTCGGGTCCTGCAACAGCAACCAGTCCGGCGGGCGGTCGAAGCCGGTAGCCCATGGCGACAGCAACCGCAGCAACATGCCCGATGGCGCGATAAGAAAGACCAGCCCGAAGGCGGCGGCAGCGTGGGGCACAGAAAGCAGCGGTGAAATAAGATGCTGCATTCGCGCAAACATCGCCGTGCCGTTCCACCCCGCCACGAATAACCACACGATCACGAAGGCGATCAGCGTGGTTGCGAGACCGGTGAAGTAAGACAGCCAAAGCGACCGCTCCATGCCACCGACATGCAGCACCTCATGGAAATGCGAGGTGGTGAAATGGTCGCCACCCAACGCCGGCAGATAGCCGAAGGCTGGCAGCAGTGTTGCGATCAACCCGCAGGCGACCGGCCCCAGCAGCACGACGAGCGCAAGGGCAGGGGCTAGGCGCAGCAATGCAGCGCCCTAGTTATTGCCCGTCGCGTAGCGTTTGGCCCATTCTTTTTCGATGGCCGCCATCCAGCTTGGGTGCGGTTCTGGCAGCATAGGGCCGAGTTCTTCCGGCTTCAGCGTTGCGATGCCGAGATCGAGCGCGGCGAACTTCGCTTTGTCGTCTGCGGCCAGCTTGTCGACATTCAACACGGTTGGGTCGCCCCAGATGGTCGGATCCTGTTTGCGGGCCTGCGCTTCCGGCGACAGCAGGAAGTTTGCCAGCACGAGCGCACCAGCCTTGGCGTTAGCGTTGAAGGGTATCGCCACGAAATGCGTATTGCCCAGTGTGCCGCCGGAGAAGGTGAAGGAACGGATCGTGTCCGGCAGTCGGTCCTGCGCGATGGCAGATGAGGCTTCTGCCGGATTGAAGGCAAAGATGATGTCGAGTTCGCCATCGGCCAAACCCTGCACCATGGCGGGGTAGTTCTTCACGAAGGCACGGCCCGAGCGCCACAGGTTCGGGTGCAGGCCATCGAGATAGTTGAACAGTGGCGCGGTGACGTCTTCGAACTCGGCGTCGACCACCGGTTGCTGCAATACATCAGGATCACCCACCAGTTCGGACAGCGCCTGTTTCAGGAAAGAGGAGCCGATGAAATCCGGTGGGGCAGGATAGGAGAAACGGCCCGGATTCTTCATCGCCCAACCGGCGAGGCCGCGAATGCTGTCCGGCAGATCGCCGATCTTTTCACGCGCCGTGTCGTGGAAGAACACCATCTTCGCGCCGCCCCACGGAGATTCCAGCCCATCGGTAGGGATGGTGAAATCGACTGTGATCGTGGGTTTGTTCTCCACATCAACCAGCGCCCAATTCGGCAATTTGGTTGCCCAACCATCGCCATCGGGCGTGGTGTAGAGCAGGGCTTTGTCTTTCATGGACGCGAAGTTTTCGCCGTTGATCCAGATCAGATCGACGCGACCGCCTTCGGTTTTTCCGGCTGTCTTTTCCGCAATCACGGTGGCGACTGCGGAGGCCGTGTCGTCCAGCTTCACATGCTCGACATTCACGCCGTAACGGGCCTGCAATTCGCTGCCTGCCCAAGTGATGTAATCGTTGATGTTCTGCGATCCGCCCCAAGCGTTGAAATAGACCGTCTGGCCTTTGGCTTGCGCCAGCACCTCATCCCATTTCGCAGGGTTCGGGTCGGCAGCAAACGCGGTCGTTGCTGCGAGAGTCATGGCGCTTGCGAATAAAGCTGCGAGGGTCTGTTTCATAGATCGTCCTTTGATGAACGCAGATGATCTGCGCCGTTTCATTCGCGTGTAGGCCAAGCGGTGCGTGCCGCGCAATCGCGCTCCCTACAATTTCCCGTTAGCGTGTAGGTTTAGACAAGGTACGCTGCACGGCATCGCCCCAAGCGGCGAGGCGCGATTGGCGGGTGGTGTCTTCTATTTGCGGTGTGAACCGGCGCTCGCGGTTCCACGTTTTGGCGAATGCATCGTGGTCGCCCCACACACCTGCCCGCGAACCGGCAAGCCATGCGGCACCCAGCGCGGTGGTTTCCAGCACGGTGGGGCGGTCCACGGGGGCGTCCAGAATGTCGGCGAGATATTGCATCGTCCAATCGGAGGCCACCATGCCGCCATCGACCCGCAACACGGTGTCGTCTGAGGAATTGCCCCAGTCGTCGTGCATCGCGGAAAGCAAATCGCAGGTCTGGTAGCAGACGGCTTCCAGCGCCGCGCGGGCGATCTCGTTGGGGCCGGTGGCCCGTGTCATGCCGTAGATCGCGCCCCGCGCTTCCGCATCCCACCAAGGCGCGCCAAGGCCGGTGAAGGCGGGCACCATGATGACGTGGTGGTTCTCATCGGCGGCCTCCGCCATGGCTCCTGTTTTGGAAGCTTCGTCGATGACCTTCAGCCCGTCCCGCAGCCATTGCACGGTGGCGCCCGCCATGAAGATAGAACCCTCTAGCGCGTAAGTCGTCTCGCCATTCAAGCGGTAGGCGATGGTGGTGAGCATCCGGTTTTTCGACGCCACCTTATCAGCGCCGGTGTTCAGCAGCGCGAAGCAGCCGGTGCCATAGGTGGATTTGAACATGCCCGGCTCGAAACAGGCATTGCCGATGGTGGCCGCCTGCTGGTCGCCAGCCACACCTAGGATGGGCAGTTCGGCACCCAGCCACTCGGCGTCCGCTGTGCCGAAATCAGCGGCGCAATCGAGAACTTCCGGCAACATGCCGACGGGAACATCCAGCTTGTCGAGCAGCCAATCGTCCCAACGGTTCTCGCCGATATTGTACATCAATGTGCGGGCAGCGTTCGTGGCGTCGGTGACGTGGCGTTTGCCTTTGGTCAGCCGCCATATGAGGAAACTGTCCATCGTGCCGAACACCAGATCGCCAGCTTTGGCTTTTTCACGCGCACCATCGACGTTCTCCAGCAACCAGCGCAGCTTTGTGCCGGAAAAATATGGGTCGATCAGCAGGCCTGAACGCTCGGTGAATTCCGCTTCCAACCCTTGTTCCTTCAACTCACCGCAGAAGGCTGCCGTGCGCCGGTCTTGCCACACGATGGCGTTGTGGATGGGTTTGCCGGTTTTGCGATCCCACACCAGCGTCGTTTCGCGCTGGTTGGTGATGCCGATGGCTGCGATGTCGGTGGCCTGCATCGAAGCTTTTTCCAGCACTTCGCGGCAGACTGTTACGACACTGTCCCAGATTTCTTCCGCATCGTGTTCCACCCAACCATCGGCTGGAAAATGCTGCGTGAATTCGCGCTGGGCGACGGCAATGATCTTTTGGCCGCCTCCGAAGATAATGGCGCGGGACGATGTGGTGCCTTGGTCGATGGCAAGAATGTTCTGGCTGGCCAAATGTCTATCCCGTGTCGTGTTGGTCGAAGTGGCGCAAACCATAGGCAAAACGTTTCGCTTCGCCTAGACAGTGGTGGGCAATGCTGCTGGCTTGCTCTATATAAGACTTTATCACTCCACTTATGGCTTGTGCGCCGCAGGACAATCATCATGGCTGAAGACGGACGCAAGACACTGGTTCTCACCGGCGCAAGCCGTGGCATCGGCCACGCTGCTGTGCGGAAATTCTCCGCCGAAGGGTGGCGGGTGCTGACGCTCTCTCGCCAGCCTTTCGATGACAATTGCCCGTGGCCGGAAGGTGCAGCCAACCACGTTCAGGTCGATCTTGCTGACGCCGATTCGCTCGGCATGGCTGTTGCCGACATTCGTGACCGGTTGGAAGAAGAGGGCGGCAAGCTGCACGCGCTGGTCAACAATGCAGGCATTTCGCCCAAGCTGAACGGGGGCAAGCGGCCCAACTCCATCGACACGCCCATGCAGGTTTGGCGACAGGTCTTTCAGGTCAATTTCTTTGCGCCAATTCTGTTGGCCCGCGCCCTGCTCGACGAGTTGAAAGAAGCGCAGGGTTCCATCGTCAACATCACGTCGATTGCCGGAGGCCGCGTGCATCCGTTTGCCGGTTCCGCCTACGCCACATCGAAAGCAGCGCTCGCCTCGCTGACGCGGGAAATGGCAGCGGATTTCGGCCCCCACGGCATCCGCGTCAATGGCGTTGCCCCCGGTGAAATCGAAACGTCGATCCTGTCGCCCGGCACGGAAGACATGATTGAAGACATTCCGCTTGGCCGTCTCGGCAACACGATGGAGGTGGCCGACACCATCTTCTACCTGTGCTCCGATAAGGCCAGCTACGTAAACGGTGCGGAAATCCACGTGAACGGCGGGCAGCACGTTTAAGCCATGATCGACGGCATCAACCTTCCGCTCATCATGCTGGCAGCGCTTGTTGCGGTAATGAGCCCGGGTCCGGCGACGCTGGGTATTGCGGGAACGTCCATGGCGTCCGGTCGGAAGATGGGGCTGGCGCTGGCGTCGGGCATCACCACGGGTTCGCTCATGTGGTCCACAGCGGCAGCGCTTGGTCTGGGCGCGATCATGCAGGCCAATGTCTGGCTGTTTGAAATCGTGCGCTATGGCGGCGCGGCCTATCTTCTTTATCTGGCTTACAAGTCTGCGCGCTCTGCGATCTCGCCCAGTACGGCGAAGTTGGCGGGGTTGGATGTGAAGACCGTGCGCGGTGCCTATGCCCGTGGGCTGGCGCTGCACCTGACCAACCCCAAGGCGGTGCTGTTCTTCGGTTCGCTCTTTGCCATCGGTGTGCCGCCGGATGCGCCGCTTTCCGCACTGGCCATTGTCATCGCGGCAATCGCGATACAAAGCGCCGTCATGTTTCATCTATATGCGGTCATCTTTTCCAGCCGTCCGGTGGCGAATTTTTATCTGCGTGCGAAGCGTTGGATGGACGGGGTTTTCGCGCTGGCTTTCGGCGCGGTGGGCCTGCGTATTCTCACCGCCAAACTCGCCTAAATGCCTGAACTCCCCGAAGTCGAAACCGTTCGCGGTGGTCTTGCCCCCGTCATGGAAGGCGCGGTGATCGACCGGCTGGAACTGCGTCGCCCCGATCTACGCTTTCCTTTTCCCGATGATTTCGCCAACGCCAGTCAGAACCGGCGCATCGAAGCCCTGTCGCGGCGGGCGAAATATCTGCTGATGGATCTAGATGACGGCACGGTGGTCATCATGCATCTGGGCATGTCCGGCTCGTTCCGCACGCTGGAGGGCTCAGCGGAAGCCCAGCCCGGCAATTTCCATCACGAGAAAAGCCGTGACGAGAAGCACGACCACGTCACGTTCCACCTCACCACCGCAACGGGCGAAAAGGCCCGTGTCGTCTATAACGACCCGCGCCGCTTCGGCTTCATGCTGTCGACGCCCCGCAGCGAGTTGGACGTTCATCCATCTTTTGCCAGTCTCGGTGTGGAACCGGTGGGCAATGCGCTGGATGCTGACTATGTCGCCGGCAAGCTTGCAGACAAGAACGTGCCCATGAAAGCCGCATTGCTCGACCAGAAGATCATCGCCGGCCTTGGCAATATATATGTCTGTGAGGCGCTGTGGCGCGCGCGCCTGTCGCCGCGTCGTAAAGCGCGCACGTTGGTTCAGAAATCCGGTCGTCCCACCCCGAGGCTGGAAGAACTCGTGGTTCACATCCGCAACGTCATCGCCGACGCGATAAAAGCCGGTGGCTCGACGTTGCGCGACCACGCGGCCACCGACGGCACGCTGGGCTATTTCCAGCACACATTTGCTGCCTACGATCAGGAAGGGCAGGACTGCCAGCGGGTAGAATGTTCCGGCACAATC
Organism: Ahrensia sp. R2A130; assembly: GCF_000179775.1. GTDB lineage: Bacteria > Pseudomonadota > Alphaproteobacteria > Rhizobiales > Rhizobiaceae > Pseudahrensia. Next base: position 145,669 of record NZ_AEEB01000004.1, on the reverse strand, counting down.
ACTCGTATCGTCCAGTCAGGCCGCAGCACATTCTATTGCCCGCGCTGCCAGCGATAGGTTTCGCCGAAGTCGGTTTTCAAAAGCGGTAACTTGATGCAGTGTTCGGACCAAAGCGGCAAACGACATCAGGACGACCTCCATGGGCTACGAGACCATCAAGACCGAAACCAGCGGCAAGGTCGGCATCATCACGCTGAACCGTCCCAAGGCGCTGAACGCGCTGAACTCCAAGGTCATGGAAGAGGTGCTGGAGGCCGTGGCGACCTACGATGCTGACAAAAAGATCGGTTGCATGATTCTAACCGGCTCCGAAAAGGCGTTCGCCGCCGGGGCCGACATTAAAGAGATGGCCGAACTGGACTATATGGACACCTATCTTGGCGACCATTTTTCCCGCTGGGACGAGCTGTCCCGCGCCCGCAAACCGATTATCGCTGCCGTGTCCGGTTACGCGTTGGGCGGCGGCTGCGAACTCGCCATGATGTGCGACTTTATAATAGCGGCTGAAAACGCGAAATTCGGTCAGCCGGAAATCACCATCGGCGTCATGCCCGGCATGGGCGGCTCGCAGCGCCTCACGCGCTTCGTGGGCAAGTCGAAGAGCATGGATATGTGCCTGACGGGCCGCCAGATGGATGCGGCAGAAGCTGAAAGCTGCGGCTTGGTTTCCCGCGTCGTGCCCACCAACGATCTCATGGAAGAAGCTCAAAAAGCGGCTGAAAAAATCGCATCGTTCTCAAGGCCATCGGTGATGATGACCAAGGAAAGCGTTAACCGCGCCTACGAGACCACGCTCACGGAAGGTGTGCGCTTCGAACGGCGGCTTTTCCACTCGCTTTTCGCCACCAAAGACCAGAAAGAGGGCATGGCAGCCTTCGTTGAAAAGCGCAGCGCGCAATTTAGGGACAAGTAAGCCGACTGAACCCCAGTTCTTCGTTGACAGGTTGCCCTTCTCACCCTAAATCGTGCGGCAACAGCGTTGCGGCTTCCGCAGCGCCCTTTCCGTTTGGACGGCTGCAGCTTTTGCATCGCACCGACACGGCGGAAACTTCAGCTTAGCGTTTGTACCGCAGACACCAGTTTCCGCTGGGCACCATTCGGGTGCCAGGCAGACATTTTCGAAGGAAGGGCTTTCATGGCCAACACCTCTTCGGCCAAAAAGGCCACCCGCAAGATCGCGCGTAAAACCGCCGTCAACAAATCCCGCCGCACCTTCATGCGCGGTCAGCTGCGTCTCATGGAAGAGGCGATTGCTGCTGGCGATCAGACCGCGGCTGCAGAGCAGTTCAAAGCTGTTCAGCCCGTGATCATGAAGTCCGCATCCAAGGGCATCATTCACAAGAACACCGCATCGCGGAAAGTTTCCCGCCTGTCGGCTCGTGTTAAGGCGCTCGGCGCTTAAACCAGTCTGCCTTCAGTGATGGTTGCCTGCGCTCGACGGCGGAATTGCTGCGGTCGAGTTTGGTGAAAGCCAAGAGTGGCTGACCAATTTGGAATGTTTCAAAAACCCGCCCGGTTTCCGTGGCGGGTTTTTGCGTTCTGGTGCCGGATTTGGCCCAAAATGACCGATTACACGCCTCTTTGGAATATGCCTGTCAGGCAATCCTTACAGATTCGCACCAAGTCGGACGTGAGTCGCCAGAGTCCGTGACGCCACCGAAACTTTTCGTGGTAAACATAATAAATTCAATGTCTTATGGAAGGTCGATGCGGGGTATGTGTGAGTCAAACCGCCGCAGGGTGGTCGAAGGTGAGTCAAGTGCCTTCCGACCAGAAAAAAACTTCGTCACCAGATTCCGAACATCTTGTCACGTGTGCCACAGGACGACTCGTGCGGATTCTAAAGCGTTTTAGCCGGACGGGATCGCGCTGCAACGCTGGCAATAAAAATGCATCCGGCCTTGCTCAACCCATGTCGGCCGCCACAACGACTTGATGGCCGCAAAACGCTTGGCTAGTTTGATCTCCAGTAGCGGGGCGGTCCAATAAAACAGCTTCGCGACACTAAGATGACGGTTCGGTCAAAAGGCCGTCTCGTTGTCGAAAAAATGAATTTGGGTTTTAGGTGGGCGGTGATGCGTTCCGCCATTCGCATTCAATCTTGGTGGATGCGGTTTTGAACATTGCTGGCAAAGCAACGGGTGCTTGAAGCGTTTTCAGGCTCACCGGCGAAGCCTTGTCCTGTGGTGGTGTGTAAGGAGTATGCGGGCAATGAGTTCGTCAGACGGCAACATTCAGGTTGGTGAAGCCAGCCCAAGCGAAAGCTGGGATGCTTTGAAGGGCGGCGCGATTCTGATCGACGTTCGCACCACCGCCGAATGGGCCTATGTCGGCCAGCCCGCGCTAGAACGCTCCATGCAGCCGCTCATCAGCCACCAATGGCAGCAGTTCCCCACCATGCAGGTGGATACGGGCTTTGCAGACGCGCTGGACGCCCACCTGCAGAAAAACGACCATGGCAAAGACGCGCCGCTCCATTTTCTGTGTCGCTCCGGCGTTCGCAGTCTGGCAGCAGCACATGCAATGGCCGCGCGCGGTTACACCAACACATTCAATGTCACCGCAGGTTTCGAAGGTGATCCGGACGGACAGGGCCATCGCGGCCAGGTCAACGGCTGGAAGTTCGACGGCCTGCCTTGGAGGCAAGGATGAGTGACGAGGATAGCAACATAATTTCGGTCTGAAGGCTTGAGGGAGCCGCTCTTCAGATCACCACACTCCGCCAGTTGGCGGGACAAACGAAAACAAGATCAGTCATTCAGCGCCTACGGCAGGCGCAAATTCTGACAGCACAGCGGGAGACTTTCACCACTATGAACATCCACCTCCAATCACCGGACATTTTCCGCAAACCATTTTCCCGAACATCCCGATACGAAAGCTGACAACGGTCCGGACCTAGGCCTGACCAGACATAAAGTCTGATGGTCGTCAACGTCCGTCTTCACATTTGAACTATTGCGGCCAGTCCGATCCGCGCAGCGATTTCGCTGAATGCGCACCGGACGGCACTAACAAAACGAGCATCTATCTTATGACGACCGTTTCCAATTCACCCGCCTCTGCAACCACCGCCTCAAAGGTGCCAAGCCCTGCCATCGTTGCCAAAACGGCATCGAATGTACCTGTGAAGGCCCGCGCCACAGCAAAGCCGCTTTCACGCCGTGCGCCGAAAGCGTCCACCTCCATGACCATCGCTGTCGGCCCCACCGTGGGTGCCCGCGATGTGCAGAAATGGAGCCGCGTGCAGGCCCAACTCATGGCCAAACTCGGGCCGGAAAGTTTCGCGTCGTGGTTCGACCGCTGCCGCCTGGAGACGATTTCCAAAAGCCAGCTGACGATCTCGGTGCCGACGACGTTTTTGAAATCATGGATACGCACCCATTACGCAGGCATCTTGCTGACGCTGTGGCAGGAACAGAGCGAGGGTATCCTCAAGGTCGATATCGTCGTCCGTAGTGCGGTGCGCTCCGCCAACGCAGAAAGCGGCGAGGCCGTCGATCAACTGGTCAACGGTTCCGCGCCATCCGCGTCGGATGCTACGGGCGCACCCATGGTTTCCAATGGCGGCATGGGCACGATGCCCGGTGCCAGCACGCAGCGGAATTTTGCCACGCTGCCCGGTGAAGACGTGCCGGCCTTCGGCGCAGGCGCTGCCGGTCGTCAGGCGGCAGAAGCCGGTGTCGGTTTTGCAGGCTCGCCCCTCGACCCGTCCTTCACCTTCGCCACCTTCGTGGAAGGCGCGTCCAACCGCGTGGCATGTGCGGCTGCCCGTTCCGTGGCCGAAGCTGACGGCACGGCGGCTCGCTTCAACCCGCTCTTCCTTCACGCCAATGTGGGCCTTGGTAAAACGCACCTGTTGCAGGCCATCGCCTGGGGCGCATCGGCCCGCAATTCCGGCATCAAAATTCTCTATTTAACGGCTGAATATTTCATGTGGCGCTTTGCATCCGCCATCCGCGACCAGTCCGCGCTCTCCTTCAAGGAAAGCCTGCGCGACATCGACCTACTGCTCATCGACGACATGCAGTTTTTGCAGGGCAAAAGTATCCAGCAGGAATTCTGCCATCTGCTGAACGCGCTTATCGACAGCGCAAAACAGGTCGTTGTGGCTGCTGACCGCCCACCTGCACAACTGGAATCGCTCGACGCCCGCGTCCGTTCTCGCCTGCAGGGTGGTGTCGCGCTAGAGGTCGGTTCGCCCGACATCGAAATGCGCAAAGCCATGTTGGAGCTGCGTTACCGCGAAGCCCGCCGTGAGGACCCCAATCTGGCAATCCCGTCCGACATTCTCGACTACGTGGCCACACGTGTCGCGTCGTCCGGTCGTGATCTGGAAGGCGCGTTCAACCAGTTGCTCATCCAGCACAAATTTTCCGACAAGCCGGTCGAGATCGAGCAGATCGAAAAGATGCTCTCCCATCTCGTCCAGTCCGGCGAGCAGCGCAGGGTGCGGGTGGAGGACATTCAGAAAGTCGTATCGCGCCACTACAACGTGTCGAAGAACGATCTTCTGTCCAACCGCCGCACCCGCATCATCGTGCGCCCGCGCCAGATCGCCATGTATCTGTCCAAGATGCTGACCCCGCGCTCGCTGCCGGAAATCGGTCGCCGTTTCGGTGGCCGCGATCACACCACGGTGCTGCACGCGGTCCGCAAGATCGAAGGTTTGCTGAAAGAAGAAACGCAGCTGGCCCACGAAATCGAACTGCTCAAGCGCCTGATTGCTGAAAGCGCGTAAACTACGACTCATCTGGAAAAAGAGTGGCCGCACTTGAAGCTCAAGTGCGGCTCGTCCAGTTTATGCAATGCAGTTGCGTGATTCCGCGCAGCAACGCCAACCTTACTAAAGACGGACCAAGACGATGCGGCTGACCCTGGAACGCGCCAATCTGTTGAAGAGCCTCAACCACGTTCAACGCGTGGTGGAGCGCCGCAACACGATTCCGATTTTGTCGAACGTGCTGCTGAAGGCAGAAGACGGCGGGCTGATGCTGAAGGCCACCGATCTCGACCTCGAAGTGACAGAAAAAACCACTGCCGAAGTCGAACAATCCGGCGCGACCACCGTTTCCGCCCACACGCTTTATGACATCGTTCGCAAATTGCCGGACGGTTCGCAGGTCTTGTTGGCGGTGGATGAAAGCAACGGTCTTCTGGTCCGTGCCGGTCGCTCGCAGTTCCGTCTGCAGATGTTGCCGGAAAGCGATTTTCCTGATCTCACGGCTGCCGAATTTACCCACACGTTCCGCATGGGCTGCGCTGATTTCAAAGCGCTCATCGACCGCACGCAATTTGCCATCTCCACCGAAGAGACACGCTATTACCTGAACGGCATCTACCTTCATGCGGTAGAAGCCGACGGTAAGGAAATGCTCCGCGCTGTCGCCACCGACGGCCACCGTTTGGCGCAGGCCCAGACCGAAGCGCCGGACGGTGCATCGGGCATGCCGGGCATCATCGTGCCGCGCAAAACCGTGGGCGAAATTCAAAAGCTGCTGGAAGACCCCGACGCATTCGTCACAGTGGAACTGTCCGACAGCAAAATCCGCTTCACCGTAGGCGAGGTTGTCCTCACATCGAAACTGATCGACGGCACTTTTCCGGATTATAACCGCGTTATTCCATCGGGTAACACCAAGGAATTGCTGCTCGACCGCGCAACCTTTTCATCCGCCGTTGACCGTGTGTCCACCATCGCGTCTGACCGTGGTCGCGCGGTAAAACTGTCCATCTCGGACGGCCAGCTCACCCTCTCCGTCAACAACCCGGACAGCGGGTCGGCGGAAGAAGAACTGGCGGTCGGTTACTCCGATGACGACATGGATATCGGCTTCAACTCCCGCTACCTCCTCGACATCACCAACCAGCTGTCAGCGGAAGAAACCACCTTCATGCTGGCCGATGCGGGTTCGCCCACGCTCATCCGCGAAAAGGGCCAAGACGGCGCGCTCTATGTGCTGATGCCGATGCGTGTCTAGCTTTCTCGCTGCCGAAAAAGGCGTCGCGATCACGACGCTGAAGCTCGATCATTTCCGCAACTACGATACGCTGCGTCTGCTGTGTGACCATCGCCACGTGGTGCTCACCGGCGAAAACGGCTCGGGTAAAACCAATCTGCTGGAAGCGATTTCCTTCCTGTCGCCGGGTCGCGGTCTGCGCCGCACGTCCTACGATCAAGTGGCAAAGGCGGATGGGAGCGACAGCCCCCGCAGCGGCACTTGGGCGGTCCATGCCGAACTGGAAACACCGGCGGGCGAACTCACCATCGGCACCGGCCTCCAGCGCGGGCCAAACGGCGTGGACGGCCAACGCCGCATCTCCATCAACGGCGCGCCCAAACGCACATCGGAAGATCTGCTGGAGCGGCTGCGCGTCGTCTGGTTGGTGCCGGCGATGGACGGGTTGTTCACCGGCGCGGCCTCCGACCGTCGCCGTTTTCTCGACCGTATGGTGTTGGCCATCGATCCCGGCCATGGCCGTCGCGTCAACGATTACGAACGGGCGATGCGCTCGCGTAACAAACTGCTGGATGAAAACCGCATCGACGATTCATGGCTGGGCGGGATCGAAGCGCAACTGGCCGAACAAGGCACCGCCATCGCCTTCGCCCGAAGCGAGTTGGTGGGCCTGCTGAGCGACCATGCCGCCCCTGAAAATGCGTCGCCATTTCCCACCGCGCGGCTGTTGCTGGAAGGTGCGCTGGAAGAGGAAATCGCCCGTGGAGAAGGTTCCGCTGCCGATGTCGAGGACAGCTTTCGCGATCGCCTGTCGGCAAACCGCTACCGCGACCGCGCCGCAGGCCGCACGCTGGAAGGACCGCATCGCTCCAACCTTGCCGTCATCCATGCGCCCAAGAATATGGCTGCTGCCCTCTGCTCCACCGGCGAACAAAAGGCACTGCTCACCGGCCTTGTGTTAGCCCATGCGAAACTGGTCGCCAAACTCACCGGCATCCCCCCGGTGCTGTTGCTGGACGAATGCGCCGCACACTTGGACGCCCAACGCCGTGCTGCCTTGTTCGACCTCATCGACACCATCGGGTGTCAGGCGTGGATGACCGGCACCGACGCGCCGCTGTTCGAGGCGCTGGGAGATCGCGCCCAGTATTTCACCGTCCACGAAGGCACGGTAGAAGTCTCGTCATGACCGCGCTTTCACCACCCCTCTCTCCAGATGAAACCGAACGCTACGCCCGTCACCTCGTGCTGCCGGAAATCGGCGGCCCCGGCCAACAGGCGCTGAAACGCGCCCGCGTATTGGTGGTGGGGGCAGGCGGCCTCGGTGCACCGGCGATCCAATATCTCGCCGCCGCCGGGATCGGCCATCTCACAGTGGTGGACGATGATGCTGTGTCGCTTTCCAACCTTCAGCGGCAGGTGCTTTATGGCACGGAAGATGTCGGCGCACCGAAAGTCGAACGTGCCTTCGATGCCGCGATGCGGCTGAACCCCTATGTCGAGGTCGATCCCATCTGCCGCCGTTTGGACGCGACCAACATCGCGCAGGTCGTCGAGGGCCATACGATTGCTTTGGACGCCACCGACAATTTCGACACGCGTTACGCGCTGGCCGATGCCTGCGAGGCGGCGCAAATTCCGCTCATCACTGCCGCCGCGAACCGCTTCGACGGCACCATCACCACGCTGAAACCGTGGCAGGACGGCGCACCGTCCTACCGTGATCTTTTCCCCACCGCGCCGCCCGCAGGCACCGTGCCGTCCTGTGCGGAAGCCGGTATTTTGGGCGCGGTCACCGGCTTGCTCGGCACGTTGCAGGCGCTGGAAACGGTGAAGGAAATCTGCGGCTTCGGTGAGGGGCTAACAGGCCGCTTGCTTATGGTCGACGCCCTGTCCCTGCGCTTCACGACTATTGCAACTGGCATCAACACCGGAGCTCCAAAATGACCGCACCCAAGGCCTATATCTTCGACGTCTTCGGCACGCTGGTGGATTGGCGCAGCGGTATCGCGGACGCTGCCCGCGAGGCCGGTCTCGATGTCGATCATCACAAATTCGCCGATCATTGGCGGGGCCTCTACCAGCAGGTCATGGAGCCGGTCCGATCCGGCGCACGGCCCTACACACCCATCGACATTCTGCACCGCGAGAACCTCGAAGCGACGTTGGACCATTTCGGCATCACTGGCTTGGACGACGAAACCAAGACCCATCTCAACGCCGGTTGGGAACGGCTGCCTGCTTGGCAGGACGCTCCAACGGGGCTGGAGCATCTCCACGAGCATGGAATTCTCGGCACCTGCTCCAACGGTTCCATAGCGCTGATGAGCCGCTTGGCGCGCTATGCGGGCCTGCCCTTCGATTGCATTTTGGGAGCGGATATCGCCCGCAGCTTCAAGCCGAAACTCGAAGTCTATCACGCCAGTTGTGCGGCGCTGCGGTTGGACCCTGCCGACGTGATGATGGTCGCCGCTCACAACAGCGACCTAGTGGCTGCCCGCGAAGCAGGCCTGCAAACCGCGTTCATCGCCCGCCCAACAGAACACGGCGAAGACCAGACAATCGACCTCGAACCAAACTCCGACTGGCACCGTGTCGTCAGCACCATAGGCGAGCTGGCTTCTCGTTAGCCGACAATACGCGCGGTCGTCAGCGCCCGAACATCATTCGGATACGTTCGATAAATCCTCGCAGCGTTACTGTGTTTGCCGCGTCTATTCTGCGCTGTTTGGCTTCGTCTTCTTCAGTTGAGGTTGTCTCGGGATTGACCCGTTCTACCCAGTCGAGAAACGGGTCTTTGCTGGTCTCACCCCATTTGGGCACCGGTTGCGAAATGATGTCGCTGGCTCTTTCCGGCACCGTTACGCCGAACTCGCTTTCCAGAAACTTGCGGAATGCTAACGGTGGTTTGCTCAACGGATAATCGAAGTCCGGCTCGTCGCTTTCCGCGCGCAGCTCGTTCAACTCTTTTGCATCCGCGACGCCGAGATATTCATAGGTGGCTTCAGAAGCGCTCTTTTCGTGCAGCTCGTCGGAGCACGGCTCGTTATAGCCGATGGCCAGCAGTTGCAGCAGCACGAGCGGATCGTCGCTGATGATGCCTGCCCATACGGAACCTGACCCCGAGCCGATATGAACGATCCGCTGGTGGCCTTCATCATCCAACCAAAGTGCGGCGCGGGAACCGTCGCCGCCCGTGGTCACAAACTCGAAAACCCGCCGGTCAGCTTCCGCCACAGCTTCGCTCCAGCCGAATGAGAACGGCAATTCATTATAGCGGAAGAACGCGTGGCTCGCGCCGGGATCATCAATCTGGTCGAACGGGTACAGGGCCAGAATATGATCTTCCGCCTTGTCGCCGCTGGTGCCGGTTATGAGCCCCGCATGGCCCTGTTCTTCCATCCAATCAAAAGTGCGGATGAACTCCTCCGGCAGCGTCATCCCTGCAGGCAGCTTCGATTGAAGGCGTTTTGCAAATTCGGTCACGGGCCACCTCGCTGGAACCACGCGCAAGATGGTTGACCATCTGCGTGCGGATTGAAACATGAAGGCCACATTCAACCGGAGGCCTTACTGCCATGCAACGCTCCCGCCTGATCACATTTTTTGAAACCACGGGTTCCGTGCTTGCCATGGCTTACGCGTTGTTGATCGCATCCAATACCGGCAATGAAATTCTAGGCTTTTCGCTGCTCTTGGTCTCCGCATTGCTTTTTGCCGGTTGGGGCTGGCTGGACAAGCGTTGGGCGTTTCTTGCTCTGCAATTCTTCTATGCCGCCTCCGCGCTCATTGGGCTTTGGCGGTGGAGCTAAAATCTGCTTATGCCATCGTGGTTCTGGGTGCTGCCGTCTGGAAAGATGGACGGGCGAGCCCCGCATTGGAACGCCGCACTCGCCACGCCATCGCGCTTCACCAGCAGGGCTTGGCACCCATCCTCGTGCTGTCTGGCGGGCTTGGCCGACACCCGCCCACGGAAGCGAAGGCCATGGCGGAAATTTGTATGGGCGAGGGCGTTCCGCAAGCCGCGCTCCTGCTTGAGGGCCGTTCAACAAACACTTTTGAGAACGTAGCTTTCAGCGCTGCACTTTTGCGCGAGAAGAGAGTGAATTCGGTTCTTGTGGTCAGCGATGCCTACCATCTTCCCCGTGCGAAAATGTGTTTTCGCTACCTCGGTTTCATTGCAACCGGAAGTGCCGCCGTTGCGGGTCCAACGACCCCTTGGTATCGCACTGCACGATACTGGCTTCGTGAAATTGTTGCGATTCCTTACTATCGCCTCTCGCTTTCCCGTCGCATGAAAGCGCTTGGGTTCAACGCAGGTGATGCAATCGGGTCGCTATCCGAGACGCAAAAGCCACGACTGGAGAATTGATGATGGATGTCATTTCAGCGCATGCCGAAGAGCACAATGTTCACAAATCAAGCTGGCTTCGTGCTGCTGTCATGGGCGCAAATGACGGGATCATTTCAACCTCGAGCCTTATGCTTGGTGTTGCCGCCGCATCAGCCTCCAGCGCTGATATTTTGACCGCAGGCGTAGCGGGCCTCACCGCAGGTGCCATGTCGATGGCTGCGGGCGAATACGTTTCTGTGAGCTCGCAAGCTGATCTGGAAAAGGCTGATCTTGATCGCGAACGTCGCGAACTCGAAATCAATCCAGAGACGGAACTGCAAGAGCTGGCGATGATGTTTGAGGCCCGAGGTGCAGCCCCTGAAACTGCTATGCAGGTGGCGATCGAAATGACCGCAAAAGATGCGCTGGCCGCCCATGCCCGTGAAGAACTCGGCATCACGGAGATGACCGAAGCGCAACCCCTACAGGCGGCAGTCGTTTCGGCCTGCACATTTGCAGCAGGTGCATTTTTGCCTCTGCTAATGGCATGGCTCATGCCGCGCGAAGATGTTTACTGGTCCGTCGCGGGGATCACCATTCTGGTTCTCGCCGTGCTTGGCGCGTTGGGCGCAAAAGCTGGCGGCGCAAATCTTGTAAAAGGTGCCGGACGGGTAACGTTCTGGGGCATCGCCGCCATGGCCGTAACATCCGCAATCGGCCTCCTGTTTGGCGCAGTCGTCTAGCGAGCAAGTCGCTGAAGGTGCTGCTATCGGCTGGTGGCGGCATGTAAAAAGTTCGTTAATCGCCTGTTTTGGTTTCAATGTAAGGTTTTCTCTCACTGCTGGCTAATACGAATTTTAGGCCGCAAAGATGTTCGAAACTATAAAAATGACCATGCGTATCGGTATTTTAGCTGAGAAAGATTGCCTCGTTTTTCCATGGACTAATGCGCATGCAGTTTTGACTGAAGCCAATTGTAAGATGGTTTGGTTTCGCGAAATACCTACCAATCGTCCGCGCCGAGGCCGCAAAGCCATTGCAAACAGAGTATGCTTTCGCCTCGTCTGTATGGTCGAAGCTTGTGGCCAGCCATCGCCCTATCAGCGTTACGATTCGCCAGAGGCAGTCGATCTAACCTGCAGGTTCTCAGGGCACTTCAAGGATTTTGATGAAGATAGCCTGCAGCTTTTGGGTGATCAGGAACTCGACGTCATCGTGCGGCTTGGTGGGCGCGGAATATATCGTGGGCGTGTGCTTGACGTTGCACGCTTGGGAATTATTTCGGTTCATCATGGCGACGACCGCGCCTACCGCGGCGGTCCGCCGGGATTCTGGGAAGTTGTGAACAGGGAACGTGAATGCGGTTACGTCGTGCAGCAGCTTGGCCTTGTGTTGGACCATGGCGACATCCTGGCGCGCGGAGCCGTGCCGACAAAGGGCACTATGACCGCCAATCAGACGGCCTTATTCGACGCTGCTGATAGAGAACTGGCAAGTGTGATAGAGTACATAATCGCCACCGGAAACCTGCCGCCTGCCGAAGGTAAGACAAGCTCGTTCGGGCCAATTTACACCATTCCAACCGCCAGCGATTTAGTGCGCTATCTCAAATGCCGTCAGACATGAATGCGATTATGAGCGCGCGCCATCTCGTGGATACGATGGCCAATATCGCTACTGCAAACGGACAAGCGCTGGTCTTGATGGATGGCAACCCAGTGCTGCGGGTCCGCAAACATTTTGCGATTCGTGTTGCGATTGCACTGCTTGACCCTATTCATCCCTATCCTTTGCGGGTCTTTCCAGACTTGAACAATGCACAGCGATTCCAGCAGCTCATAGAAACCGCTAGGCAAGCAGGCGTCGATTTCATACGCATGCGATATATTGAGAAACCGCATCTACTGGCAACTCTGGATTTGCCATCCGGATCTCGTTGGATCCCCCACACTACGGCGATCTGCGATGGCGCGGCACAAGATATGCAGGTGTCATTCAGCAAGAATACAAAATGGCGACGGCTTCAAAAGGAGCATGGGACGTTGTCATTTCTGAACGGGAAGGATGCCGACGCAAGAACAGTTTTGTTGGAGAAAATGTTAATCTGGAAAAAATATTGGCTGCGCGAGAATGGCGCGGCTGGAACCGGTTTTCGTGATCCCGTCCACTTGCAGGCCCTGCGCCGTCTTGTCGATGCGGATACCGGTATTTTGAGACTGCATGCGCTTATGTCTGGCGAAACGCCCGTCGCTATTGAAGCCTGCCTTAGTTCGAAAGATGAATTGTTTAACCTGATCACGAGCTATGACCCTGTGTTTGAAAAATACGGGCCGGGCACCTTGTTGAGCAAATTTTCCATCGCCCACGCCGCTCACGAAGGTTACGCCAGAGTAGATTTTCTACCCCCGGTCTCGAACCACAAATTGCGATTTGCCAAGCGAAAGGTACCGCTGGCCGAATTACAGATACCCCTTACGATAAAAGGCAGATCGGCAATTGCTGCCGCACAGCTTCGTTCGTCGTTTTTACGTGAAGGCGACAGCGATAATTAAAGCACCCCCATCACGATCAGCGCCAGCACGATATAGCGGCAGGTTTTCGCAATCGCGACCAACACCACGAAGCTGCTGATGGGCTCCTTCAGAAAGCCTGCAACCACCGTAATCGGATCGCCGATGAAGGGCGCCCAACTTAGCAGCAGCGACCAGCGGCCATAGCGGTGATACCAGCCCTCCGCTTTCTTCAATGATAGTTCGCTAACAGGAAACCACCACGCATTGGAAAACGTGCCCGTGGCGCGACCGATATAGTAGTTCACGACCGACCCCAGCGTGTTGCCAACACTCGCCACCACCACCAACCAGAACACCGACCATGTGCCCGAACTTATCAGTGCGATCAGCACGATTTCCGACTGCGCCGGAAACAGCGTTGCAGCCACGAATGCGGAGAGGAAAAGCCCGCCATATGCGGTGAGTGCCGACATGAATGACTCAAGCCGCCTTCGGTGTCTTCTTTTGTGCAGCCTGAATTTTCTGCAACACGCGATCTTCGATATCCATCGTTGCAAGTTTGTCGAGTGCTTTACGTGCGGTAGGTGTCTGCAGACGCTCCAGCGTGTGCACACAACAACAGGCCAGCGCATAAGATCGACAGATCGGAGCCGGTCTGGGCAGCTTCGTGGAGAAAACGCGCTTCGACATTTCAATGGTGATGTCGCGTAAGAGTGCTTCAAAGCCTTTTGGCGGGTTCATTTCCAGCGTCCAGATCACGCCCCTTGCGATGGCGATATTGGTTTTCGAAACAACCAACGTCTCGCCACCAAACATACGGCACATCCTCTCGGACTCGTCACTTGGAACGGTGGAAAGAGATGGAGGACTAACTCGGATCTGGGAAGTGTAGGCAGTTTTCAAGAATGCGATTTTCGCGACTTCGTTGGCAGTGTATCCCAGTTTTCGGGAGTAATTCAGGCTTTGCGCGGCATTGTACATCCATGTCAGCACGAGCCTTTTCTGATTGGCACGCGGGTCGTGACGATGTTCGACAAGCAGGCGCAACCATTCATCGAACCGCTCTGTTGCAAGAGACGCTCCCAGTTGGTCGACCGTGTCTTGAACTTTGGTGCGCCATGTTTTGGTCGGTCGCGTGCCAGAGGCAATCGCGAGGTGCTGGGTAAGTTCTGCTGCGGCATCCAGTTTTTCTCGCTGGTCAGCGAATGTGAGCAGCTTCGGACAGGGCGGGGCATCGGCGGAGAAATCCCAGTGCTCGAATTCGAGCTTGTCTCGCTGTTTGTGCAAGGCGATAATCTGTGATGGCGTTAAAACTTCTTCGGTAGTCCTGTTAAAAGCTTCCGGCACTGCCTGCAGCAGCGTGGAGCTTTCCGGCTTCCAATGGTCCAATTTGAAATATTCACCGTAGGTTCGGATTGTTTCGTCGGGCATCTGCAGCACGTCGACCGTTAGCGCTTTGCGACCGCTCTCTCGCGCAGCGTCATGCAATTGTTTTCGGACCGATTTCACCTGCTGCATATAGGTCTGAAATTCGTCGATATCGAAACCATCGCCATTTTCAAACTTGATGAAGCGCTTCTGCGTGTTGGTGGTTGGAAATGCCGGTTCTTGTGATTGCTCGTAGCCCAAGGCATCGCGAAATTCCCGCAACGCCGTCCGCACTTTTTCGGGGTCGTGGATATGGGTTGCATTCGAGACATCGTCTTCCAGGGTTCTCACCATCCGCAGCGTCTCAGGGGCCAATAAAGCGTTTGCGTTGCGCTGTTGGATAAAGCGGAGATACTTCACCATCTTTTGCGTGGTAAAATCGGACACGCGGTAGGTCGTATCCCCCGGTTCCCGCATCGTGCGGGGCGTAAACCGGGACCAAGCGCTGGTATAGAGATCGCATCGTTCAAGCGTCCAGGGTCCGGGAACCTGCTCTATGGCTCGAATGAAGTCACCGGGATTGGAGTAGGTTGCGGCCGCACTATCGATCGGGAAATACCAATCACCAATCGGCCGTCTGCCAACGTCGTCTATAAAACTGTCTAGGTCATAGGACTCGAGTGAAATCAAAACGTCGGCCAAACGGCGCACCCGCTCTTTGTTCATCAGCCGAAAATATTTGTTCATGCCATCTTTTTTGAAATCATCAGCGTCCCTTTCGTAAAGCAGCTCAATCGCATCTCTCATTTGCTGCCTGATCGATGGTCGCTTGGGCGCTGTCGTCAGCTGCGTTTCCGGCGTTGGCGACAGAAGATCGCGTAGAACTTTCGGCAAAATGGACATGATGGCAGATCCGGGACGTTGGGAGCGCTCCCAAGACTAGGCGCCGGGACATTTCATAACCGCCAATGAAAATGGTGAACAATGTCTCACTACGTCACCCGCCGCAGCGTCACGTTTAATCGCCCACCATCTTTCAGCAGGTCGTTCGTGTCCGCATAAATTCGGTCCACACCGTGAAACGCATCGCGGGCGGGGCCGGTGAGGGCCATGACGTCGCCGCTCTCCAGCCGGAAGCTTTGGGTCGGGTCGTTCCGCAGGTTGCCACCGATGCGGAACAGGCAGGCGTTGCCGAGCGAGACAGACAGCACGGGCGCGGCGCGGTTGGTCTCGTCGCTATCCTGATGCAGGCCCATTTTGGCGTCGTCAGTGTAGAAATTGACAAGGCAGGCCTGTGGCGGTTGTTCATCGAGAAACAGATCGCGCCACAGCCGTAGCAATTCGTCGGGAATCGGTGGCCAGAACTCGCCGGTGACGGGATGGCGCGGTTGGTAGCGATAACCGCCATCTTTATCCGTTACCCAGCCGAGCGTGCCAAAATTCGTCATGCGCACTGAAAGCGGTTTTCCGGTGCGCGGCATGGTTGGCGTGAACAGCGGAGCATTGGCGACGCCCGCGCGGATGTCAGCCAACAAGGCTTCCTGCGCCTCACGCGGGTAAAAGCCTGGCCAGTGCAGCACGCCATCTGGCAATGGTTTGGGGATTCTGGCCAATGACGTTCCTTTCCGGTGTGCCTGCTCGGCGTATGTGGCCGGGAGGGACAAAATGTGGCGAAATTGGCGAAGATTCTTCTCTGCTCGTCCTTGCGAGGGGCACACCCTCTCCATATATACGCTTCGGCGCCGGAGTTGGGGCAGTTGCAAGGCTGTTCCCGGCAAGTAAAAACGGCAAAGAAAAACGCAATCCAAAAGGCCCCGTACAGGACGCCGACCGGGAAACCCCGGAAGGAATGTGAAAACCAAGTCGCAAGGCCGGTTTGAGCATTCCGGGTCCAGTCCACTGGGCGCTTACAGGAGAAGACTATGGCTAAAGTTATCGGTATCGACCTCGGCACCACCAACTCGTGCGTCGCCGTCATGGACGGTAAGACAGCAAAAGTGATCGAGAACGCGGAAGGGGCCCGCACAACGCCCTCCATGGTGGCTTTCACCGAAGACGGCGAACGCCTTGTCGGTCAGCCTGCAAAACGCCAGGCCGTAACCAATCCTGAGAACACACTCTTCGCGATCAAGCGCCTCATCGGTCGCCGGTTCGATGCGCCGGAAGTGAAAAAAGACCAAAAACTTGTGCCATTCGAAATCGTCAACGGCGACAATGGCGACGCATGGGTGAAGGTCCGCGACGACAAATATTCCCCATCACAGATTTCCGCGATGATCCTTCAGAAGATGAAGGAAACCGCAGAAGCCTATCTCGGCGAAAAGGTCGAGCAGGCCGTTGTTACGGTTCCGGCTTACTTCAACGATGCCCAGCGTCAGGCCACGAAAGATGCCGGTCGCATCGCCGGTCTCGAAGTGCTCCGCATCATCAACGAGCCAACGGCGGCTGCCCTGTCCTACGGCATGGAAAAGAACGACGGTAAAACCATCGCGGTCTATGACCTCGGCGGCGGTACCTTCGATGTTTCCATTCTGGAAATCGGCGACGGCGTTTTCGAAGTAAAATCCACCAACGGCGATACGTTCCTTGGCGGTGAAGACTTCGACATGACTCTGGTCGAATATCTGGCATCGGAATTCAAGAAAGACCAAGGCGTCGACCTCAAAGGCGACAAGCTGGCTCTCCAGCGCCTGAAAGAGGCCGCTGAAAAAGCCAAGATCGAACTGTCCTCCGGCACGCAGACCGAGGTGAACCTGCCGTTCATCACGGCAGATGCATCCGGTCCAAAACACCTCACCATGAAGCTGACCCGCGCGAAGTTCGAAAGCCTCGTCGGCGATCTGGTGAAGCGCACCGTCAAGCCGATGCAGGAAGCGCTGAAAGATGCCGGTATGAAAGCCGGTGAGATCGATGAGGTCATCCTCGTCGGCGGCATGACGCGTATGCCCAAGGTGCAGGAAACCGTGCAGGAATTCTTCGGCAAGGAGCCCCATAAAGGCGTGAACCCGGACGAAGTGGTTGCCATGGGCGCCGCCATTCAGGCCGGTGTTTTGCAGGGCGACGTCACCGACGTGCTACTGCTTGACGTCACGCCGCTGTCGCTCGGCATCGAAACGCTGGGTGGCGTGTTCACCCGCCTGATCGACCGCAACACCACGATCCCGACGAAGAAGTCGCAGACATTTTCCACCGCTGAAGACAATCAGAACGCGGTTACCATCCGCGTGTCCCAGGGCGAGCGCGAAATGGCCGCTGACAACAAGATGCTCGGCCAGTTCGATCTCGTTGGTATTCCGCCAGCACCACGCGGCGTGCCGCAAGTGGAAGTGACCTTCGACATCGACGCCAACGGCATCGTCAACGTGTCGGCCAAAGACAAAGGCACCGGCAAAGAGCACCAGATCCGCATTCAGGCATCGGGCGGTCTGTCCGACGCTGACATCGAAGCGATGGTCAAAGATGCGGAAGCCAACGCTGAATCCGACAAGGCCCGCCGCGAGAGCGTCGAAGCCAAGAACTCGGCTGAAACGTTGATCGACAGCACCGAGAAGTCGCTCGCCGAACACGCTGACAAAGTGTCTGCCGAAGACAAGGAAGCGATCGAAAATGCGGTCGTCGAGTTGAAAGCGGCCATGGAAAGCGATGATTCCGACGATATCGTCGCCAAGTCCCAGGCACTTTCCGAAGCTGCCATGAAAATGGGCCAGGCGATCTATGAATCGCAGCAGTCCGAAGAAGAAGCAAACGCCGCCGCAGACGCAGCAGCCCACGCTGCTGCCGACGATAATGTAGTCGATGCTGATTTCGAAGAAATCAACGATGATGACGAGAAGAAATCGGCGTAAGCGCCGTCCCTTCGAACTGATCGACAGAGGGGTGCGCGCAAGTGTGCCCCTCTTTTTATGACGGCCCCCGACATTTGTCGTCCGGCCTTCGGCAAAATCGCACGTCCGTGAGCAATTATGAGTAAAGCTGATTATTACGACACGCTCGGCGTCGCCCGTGGCGCCGATGAGAAGGAGCTGAAAAGCGCCTTCCGCAAAATGGCGATGAAATACCATCCCGACCGCAATCCGGATGACGCAAGCGCCGAAGCCAAATTCAAGGAAGTGGGCGAAGCCTACGAGGCACTCAAAGACCCTCAGAAACGCGCAGCCTACGACCGCTTCGGCCATGCTGCCTTTGAAAATGGCGGCGGTGGTGGTTCGCCATTTGGCGGCGGCGGTGCCGGTGGCATGGGCGACATCTTCGAAGATATTTTCGGAGAGATGATGGGCGGTCGCGGCGGCGGTGGCGGCGGACGTCAGCGCGGCGCGGATTTGCGCTACAATATGGAAATCTCGCTGGAAGAAGCCTTTGAAGGCAAAACCGCCGAGATCGAAATTCCCACCTCTATCACTTGTGACACCTGCGACGGTTCCGGCGCAAAACCCGGCACATCCCCCACCACCTGCGGCACCTGTGGTGGTGTCGGCCAGGTGCGCGCAAGCCAGGGCTTTTTCTCCATTCAGCGCACATGCCCCGCATGTCAGGGTCGTGGCGAAGTCATTAAAGATGCCTGCGATGATTGCGGTGGCTCAGGCCGCAAGACCCAGACCAAAACACTGTCTGTCAACGTGCCAGCCGGTATCGAAGACGGCACGCGTATCCGTTTGGCCAGCGAAGGCGAAGCCGGTGTACGCGGCGGACCGCAGGGCGATCTTTATATTTTCCTGTCCATCGAACCCCACGAATTCTTCCAGCGCGATGGGGCCGACATCTATTGCCGCGTGCCGATTTCCATGACGACAGCAGCTCTTGGCGGTCAGTTTGAAGTGGGCACGGTGGAAGGCAAAAAGGCCAACGTGAAGGTTCCCGAAGGCACGCAAAACGGCAAGCAATTCCGTCTGCGTGGTAAGGGCATGCCCGTCATGCGCTCCAGCCAGCAGGGCGACATGTATATCCAAGTCGCCATCGAAACCCCGTCGAACCTGACGAAACGCCAGCGCGAATTGCTGACAGAATTCGAGAGCGAAAGCAGCGCGGACAATTCACCGGAATCGACCAGCTTCTTCGGTCGCATGAAGGGCTTTTTCGACGGGTTGGGCGAGTAACGGAAAAAATCTCTCCCCGCCTTCCGATCGCACCTCATACTGCCCGTTCTTTCGCGCATGAGCCGACGGTCCGGACCGTCCTGATCGTTGCGTGGAAGCGATCCTTCCGTCGCAGGCCGTGTAACGTACGGTTCGGGCGGAGCTCTATGTCGCACCGGCAGAGCTGCCACAACAGCTTCGGGACCGGACGTCGAACGTCAGCAATGACGGGCCGAGGGCAAGGCCGGTGAGAACTTTCGGGTTCTCATATTCGGGGAGGTGACGGGAATGGTGTTGAGACACATCCGCAGCAGGATCGAGCGGGGCGAAGGCGTATGCCTTTTCGCCTGAAACTACAGGCTAACGGCAGACTTCTTCGTCCCGCTGGCTCGCTTCTCTTAATTCACTCCGCCGCGGCAACGCGAGCGGGGGTAGAGTCGTTTGTGCGCCTAACCCGCGTCACGCTCCACAATCCACTCATGCTCTGGATGGTTCTCGAACCGCCAGGCCCGTCGCGGCCCGGCCATGACGTTGAGATAATACATGTCGTACCCGTGCGGCGCTCCGCACGGATGATGGCCTTTTGGCACCAAGACAGTGTCGCCGTTATGCACCGTCATGGTTTCATCCAGCGAACCATCATCGGTGAACACCCGCTGGAACCCGAAACCCTGCGGCGGGTCGAAGCGGTGATAATAGGTCTCTTCAAGATACGTCATGCGGGGAAAATCGTCTTCATCGTGCCGGTGCGGCGGGTAGGACGACCAGTTGCCAGCGGGTGTGAAAACTTCCGTCACCAACAGGCTGTCGGCAAAGTCCTGCTCCTCCATCGCAATCGGATGGATGTAGCGCGTGTTGGCCCCAACGCCCCGCGTCACCGCACCAATATCGTCGCCAGACAGCAAGCGGACCGGATGCCCACCCTTACCGGGTGCCGTGCAGACGGCCAGCGTCACATCTGTCTCAGCGGTTGCCGACCACTCGGTGCCGTTCGGCACGTAGAGGCAGACGGGCCTGATGCGGCTGCCATCAGCATCCTTGTCGAACACCGACATGCGCCTGCCCTGTAAGCCGTAATCCTCGCCATCTGCAGATAGGCTACACTGCCCTTCGACGATAACGAGCAAGGCTTCCAGATCACCGGTCACTTCACTTACGCTTTCACCGGCAGCGAGCCTGTGCAGACCGAAACCAACATAATTCCAGTCTGGCGAGAGCGGCGTCTTGGTGTTGTCGATGGTAACATCCGTCACCTTTCCCGACGAACCATTCGGACGGATCAGCAAATCGCTCATACAGGTATCTTCCGTTCGTCGGCCTCGTTTGCTTCGTATTCTGCGCGGGCCTGTTGCACCTCTTTGCGATCGGAAACCTCCGGTACGCCCACGTCCCACCACGAGCCACCGGCTTCCGTGGATGGACCGGCGTCGGTATCTATGACGATGACCTTTGGAATGTCGCCAGCACGGTCTGCCAGCGCCGACTCCAGTTCGGCTATGGTGGAAACCTTCACCGCCGCCGCACCCATGGAAGCCGCGTGGGCCACGAAGTCGATGGCGCTGTCGTTCACATGGAAACTGTCATCCAACAGGTTGTTGAACGCCGCACCGCCTGTGCCTGCTTGCAACCGGTTGATGCAGCCGAAGCCGCGATTGTCCGTAATCACCAGGGTGAACGGCACGCCCATGGTGACGGCGGCAGCGAGTTCGGAATTGCCCATCATATAGGAACCGTCGCCCACCATCACGATCACGTCCGCATCGGGCCGCGCGAGTTTGACGCCAAGACCGGCGGCGACTTCATAGCCCATGCAGGAAAAGCCGTATTCCATGTGGTAGCTGCCCACCGCTGGTGCGCGGAACAGCTTGTGCATTTCGCCGGGCATGGTGCCCGCAGCGCCGACAATGATCGTGCTGTCGTTGGAAGCTCGTTGCACCGCACCGACAACTTGCATATCGGTGGGCAGCGAATTTCCATCCCCGCTGGGTGGAGCCGTGACATTATCGACAGCATCGTCCCAGGCGGAACGGACATCGTCGTATCCGTCACCCGTGGCACCGGCGACGCCCAACGCATCGTGCAGCGCTTGAAGCCCTTCACGGGCATCCGATACGATGGCCAGCGCACCCGCTTTTCCAGCGTCGTATGAGGCGGCGTTGATGGTGATGAATTTGACGTCGGGGTGTTTGAACAGCGACCAAGAGCCGGTGGTGAAATCTTGCATCCGCGTGCCAACCGCGATCACCACATCGGCTTTCGCTGCCATGTCGTTGGCCGCCGTGCCGCCGGTCACACCGATGGGGCCGAGATTGCAGGAATGGCTCCAAGCCAGAGCGGCCTTGCCCGCTTGCGTTTCGGCAACAGGAATGTGGTGGGTGGCGGCGACGGTATCGAGAATCTCGGTCGCGCCGGAATAATGAACGCCACCACCGGCGACGATCATCGGTGCTTTGGCATTGGCGAGCAGCGCGATGGCTGCCTCAATCTGCGCTTTCTCCGGCGGTGGGCGGCGGAAATGCAGCACGCGGGGTTCGAAGAAGGAGACTGGAAAATCGTAGGCCTCGGCCTGTGTGTCCTGACAGAAAGCCAACGTCACCGGCCCGCAATCGGCAGGGTCCGTCATAGTGCGGAAGGCGCGGGGCAGGGCGCGCAACAACTGTTGGGGCCGTGTGATGCGGTCGAAATAACGCGAGACTGGGCGGAAGCAATCATTGGCGGACACGGTGCCGTCGCTGAAATTTTCCACCTGCTGCAACACCGGGTCGGGCAGGCGGTCGGCGAACACATCGCCCGGCACGATGAGCAACGGCAGGCGGTTCACGTGGGCCAAGGCTGCAGCGGTGACGACATTGGTCGCGCCCGGGCCGATGGAGGTGGTGACCATCATCGCGCGGTTACGGTTCGATGCCTTGGCGTAGGCGATGGCCGCGTGGGCCATGGTTTGCTCATTGTGGCCGCGATAGGTGGGCAGCGCGTCGCGATGAGCGTAAAGCGCCTCGCCCATGCCGGCCACATTGCCATGGCCAAAAATGCCCCAGCAGGCGGCGAGGAAAGGCAGGCGTTCGCCGTCAATTTCGACAAGCTGGTTAGCGCAATAGCGCACCAGCGCCTGCGCCGCGGTAAGTCGGATTGTTTTGGTCATGGAGTTGGTCCGGTCTGGTCGTGCGTTGGAAAAAGTCTATCGAACGAGTGCTGTGTCGTCATCACATATACCACTGTCATCCCCGCGAAGGCGGGGAACCATTTGCGAACTGCCAAGGCCCTCGTCCTCGCGCCACGCAGATGCGGTAGAATTCACAACAGACAATCTCTTGACGCATTTGTTGAGAAGTGGGTCCCCGCCTTCGCGGGGATGACAATAGAGTGGATTAGAGAGGCGTAAAATCATGGGTGCCGATGCACCGCTCTTGGTTGGTATCTTGGGGCAGCAACACGCCCCGCGTCCACGGATTTTGTGCGATCAGTGCATCTATCTGTGCGGCACTATTCAGCGCCCAGATATCGGGCCAGCAGTGCTGTTCGATCAAGGCGGAAAGCTCTGCGTCGGCAGGAATGTGCAGCAATGTCTCCACGCCTTTGGCGCGGGCTGCTAGGATGCTGGTCGCTAAGGCGGCACCATCACCGTTCCAATGGATCACGGCGGTGTGGACAACCGGCCATTGCGCGAAATCTGAAAAGCCGGGTGTAACGCTGCGTCCAATCCATAGGCCGCTATCTACGGCGCGAAAAAATCGCTCGCGGTCGCTGTCGTGTGGCGCGACGAAACCGTTGCCGGTGATGGTGTCCAGCGTGTCGCCGTCGGTCAGCGTCGAAACATGCAGAGGCAAGTCGAGCGCGGGACGGTTCGTCGCCCAGTGGATGTGCTCCAACTTCGCGTCCTTGCGCAGCGCCTGCTCCGGTGAGCCGTGTTGGAGAAAATACTGCAGCTCTTCCCAACTGGGGTAGGCGGGGGCGCAACCGTGGCGGGAGACGGCGAAGGCACCGCAGGCGTTTGCCCAGGTCAGTGCCGTTTCCCAGTCTTCGCCGCATAGCCAACCGCGCAACAGGCCGGACATGAAGCCGTCGCCCGCGCCCAGCACGTTGAACACTTCGATGGGAAAGCCGGGACCGGATATCCCCGCATCAAGATCTTCTGCGATAGTGTCTGTGAAGGCCACCGCACCCATCGGGCCGCGTTTGCACACCAGCGTTGCACCGCTCACCGCACGCACGGCTTTCAGCGCCGTGATGGTGTCGGTGGTGCCGCCAGCGATGTGAAATTCTTCCTCGGTGCCGACGATGAGGTCGAACAAGCGGAGCGTCGATTGCAGTTTGGCGGTAACCTGTTCGCTTTCGATGAAGCGGCTCTCGCCATCGCCGTGACCGGCCAGCCCCCAAAGGTTCGGGCGGTAGTCGATATCGAGCGCGGTGCGAGCGCCATTCTTGCGGGCGAGACGCAGCGCTTTCAGCACGGCGGCTTCGGTTTTCGGGTTGGAAAGATGGGTGCCGGTGGCCGTCACGCATCGGGCACTGGCAATGAAAGCGGGGTCGATATCGTCTTCGCAGATCGCCATGTCGGCACAGTTTTCGCGATAGAAGATGAGGGGGAATTGATCTTCATCGCGGATGCCCAACAGCACAAGCGCTGTGAGGCGTTCGGGGTCGGTGATGACGCCGTTCGTGTCCACACCCTCGCGCGAAAGCTGTTCGCGGATGTAGCGACCCATATGCTCGTCACCCACGCGGGTGATCACGGCGGAGCGCAGCCCCAGCCGCGCGGTACCGGCGGCGATGTTGGTGGGAGAGCCACCGATATATTTGGCAAACGATCCCATATCCTCCAGCCGCCCGCCGATCTGTTCGCCGTAAAGATCGACGGATGAGCGGCCGATGGTGATGAGATCGAGGGTCGTCATGGCGAAGCCTGCAAAAGCGGTTGTCGTCGTATCTATCTAGCGAAAAATAGCCGCGAGGAAGCGGGGCGGGTGAACTTTTCAACGTCGAAGTGTATTGAAGGTGCAAATCATACGAAAAGAACCGAGAGCGAAAAATGGGCGACACGTTTTTGCCGCAGGAAGTCATCCGCACCAAACGCGACGGCGGGGCGATTGCGACTGATGATATCGCCCGTTTCGTGCAGGGCATCACCGACGACAGCGTCACCGAAGGTCAGGTGGCAGCGTTGGCGATGGCCGTGTTCTTCCACGGTATGAACCGCGACGAGGCCGTAGCGCTGACTATCGCCATGCGCGATTCCGGCGATGTGCTGGACTGGTCGGGTATGAACGGCCCAGTGCTGGACAAGCATTCCACCGGCGGTGTGGGGGACAATGTTTCGCTCATGCTCGCGCCGGTGGTGGCCGCGTGTGGTGGTTACGTGCCGATGATTTCCGGTCGCGGCCTCGGCCATACCGGCGGCACGCTCGACAAGCTGGAAAGCATTCCCGGCTACACCATGACGCCGGACAACGCGCTGTTCCGCAAAGTGGTGGAAGATGTGGGCTGCGCTGTCATCGGCCAGACCGCCGCGCTCGCCCCTGCCGACAAGCGCTTCTACGGCATCCGCGATGTGACCGCGACGGTGGAATCCGTGCCTCTCATCACGGCGTCCATCCTGTCGAAGAAGCTCGCCGCCGGTCTCGACGGGTTGGTGCTGGACGTGAAATGCGGCAACGGCGCTTTCATGTCGGATTTGGCGAAGGCGCAGGAATTGGCAGAATCGCTCGTCGCCGTCGCCAACGGCGCGGGCATGAAAACCAGTGCGGTGCTGACCGACATGAACCAGCCGCTGGCCAGTGCTGCGGGCAATGCCGTCGAGGTGACCAATGCGGTGGACTTCCTCACCGGTCGCTCCGTCGACAACCGCCTGTGGGATGTCACGGTGGCGCTGGCTGGCGAGATGCTGGTGTCGGGTGGCTTGGCAAAAGACAGCGCCGAAGGCCGCGACAAGGCGACCGACGCTTTCTCCAGCGGCAAGGCGGCAGAGATTTTCGCCCGCATGGTCACAGCACTGGGTGGCCCGTCGGACTTCATCGACAAGCCGGAGGTCTATCTCGAAACCGCGCCGATCATCCGCGCCGTCGAAGCGCCTGTCGCGGGCACGGTGAGCGCGGTGGAAACCCGCGATGTCGGGTTGGCCGTGGTCGCGCTTGGTGGCGGTCGGGTGCGTGCGGCGGATAAGGTGGACGCCGCCGTCGGTCTCACCGATCTCGCGCTGGTGGGCGATAGCCTGTCGATCAGTGATCCGTTGGCGATGGTTCATGCCCGCACGGAAACTGCCGCAGAAGAAGCGATACGGCGGGTGCAGGCGGCTTACACGCTGACAGCGGCGATGGATGTGGCGGACCATCCGATCATTATCGAGACGGTTCATGCCACCTAAAACTAGGCGAAGGGGAAACTTCGCGGAAATTCCGCTGCTGCCGAAATATGCTGTCGGCAAATACGCGAAATTTCCCGGCCTCGCCTACAGTCACCCGAAACCGTTTCGCAACTGGAGCGACACACAAATGACGGCGGCTATCGGAGGCTGGTTATCGCAAAACCCGCCCGGTCTGGAACTGGCCACGCTGGCGTTGAACGAGCTGCGAAGCCGCCGCACCGATATGGCCGCGTCGATGAAATTTGCCGAGCACGATCTGGAGCCGATTATCTGGCTGGAGGAAGCGGGCGCGAAAGTGCGCGAAACGTTTCCGCGCGATTTGCTGGATGCCCACATGGAAGGACAGGGCGCGAAGGGTGCCAATATCTATGTTATGCTGCGCGGCGGCTACTCGTCGGAAAACGGCATCTACGGCGCCTATGTCGGCTCAACCGGCAAGCCCGTTCCGCGACGACTGACCGAGCATCGCAAGGGCATAAAATCCGCCCGCGGCTTGCCGCGCCATGGCATCGAACCGTTGTGGAGCCTGTTCGATTTCATCAACCCTGTGCCGAAGAAACGCGCTGCGCGGGAGGAGTGGGAAACGCGGTTGCACGAAGCGCTCGCGCCCGTGGTGCCGAAGGTGACGGGGGACGTGGCCTTCTAACCCAAATCCTTGCCGGCGATACTGTAAACCTGCCTCTCGCCACGCATCAGCGCGTGGAAATTGCGGCCATCGAACAGGCCGTCGAAGGCGCGGTCGAAGACGTTCAATCCGCCGGTGTAAGCGCCGAAGCTGGGCATGATCATACGGCTGCGCGAGGCGGCGAAACAGGAGCGGCGGACAGCGCGGCCCTTGCGGATGATGCGGGCCTGCGGATGAAGGTGGCCGGAGATTTCTCCCGGCTTGTGATCGACCAATGGCTCGTGGCGCAGCACAAGACCGCCATCGGAAATTTCATCGGTCACGGTGCCACCGAGACCGCCGGGGGGCAACGGGTCGTGGTTGCCGGTTATCCACGTCCAGTCCCGGTCGTGCATCATACCGAGAAGCGTTTCCTTCGCTTCGGTGGAAAGGCGCAGTGCTGCATCTCTGTCGTGGAAGCTGTCGCCAAGTGCGACGACGCGGGTGGGCTGCCAGCGGTCGAGGCAAACGGCGAGGCGGCGCAGCGTAATCATCGTGTCGTAGGGCGGCAGAAGCTGGCCGCGTCGGGCGAAGGAGGAGCCTTTTTCCAAGTGCAAATCGGCCACCAGCAGCGTGTCGGTCGCGGGCCAATAGGCCACGCCATCGGCATCGGCCACCAGTTCCACGCCGTTGACGGCATGGATGCAGGTGCCGGAAAAATCGGCGAATTGGGAATCGTTGCGATGGTCGTCTGCCGGATGGGCAGCGTCTGAGGCCTGCATGAGCGCGTCTTCTTCGTTGTGTGTTGCGGACGGTTGGTCCGGCTCATGATCGGCCATAATGAAAGACGCTTGCACTGGGTGATGGCGGCGAATGAGGCGGATACCTCGAATCATGTCGCGCTGGTTTTGTACACGGTTGGTGCCGCTTGTGGCACTATGGAACGGAGATCAAATCTCCATCGCCTCGGCGATCAGGTTCTCTGCAGCTTCTACCAGCAGGCTTTCGGACGCTGCGCCGTCCACCCGTTCGCGGCCTGCTTCCAGCATGATCGGCACGGCCATGGGGGACAGCTTGTCGAGGTTCTTGTGGACGATATGATCCTGCGCGCGGGCCAGCAGCGTGCCGACGCGGCGGACATCCAGCAGGCCGGTGGCAGCGTCTTCGCGGGTGGCTTGAAGGAGAATGTGGTCCGGCTCGTGTTCGCGCAGCACGTCGTAGATCAGGTCGGACGATTGCGTCATCTGCCGTCCTGTCTTCGACTTTTGCGGCGCGTTTTTTTCGATCAGCAGGGCGATCATGGCGCATTGGCGGAAGGTGCGTTTCAGCATGAAGGAGTCGTTCATCCACGCCTCCAGATCATCGCCTAACATGTCCTCATCGTAGAGGTCGTCGAGATCGAGCGAACCATCGGCAATCATCGCGCCCATGTCTTCCAAGCCCCAGATGGCGACGACGTAATCGGTGGCGACGTAGCCGGTGGGTTTTGCACCGGCCCGTTCCAGCCGCTTGGTCAGCAGCATCGCGAGCGTCTGATGGGCGAGATAGCCTTCGAAGGAGTAGGTGATGAGATAGAATTTTTCGCCGCGTGGAAAGGTTTCCACCAGCACCTGGTCGGGTTCGGGAATGATGGATTTGCGTCGCTGGATATGCAGCCAGTCGGAAACTTGTGGCGGCAGACCGGGCCATTTTTTCGGGTCGGAAATCATCTCGCGTACGTAAGAGGCGAGCATGGTGGAATAGGGGAATTTCGACCCCGCGTAACTCGGCACCATGGGCTTGTCGTGCTGGGTCTTGGTGACGATGGCTTCGTTTTCGCGAAAGCCTTCGAAACGGCAAACCTGCCCGGAAAACATGAACGTGTTGCCCGGCACCAGTTTGGTGAGAAAGTATTCGTCCAGCTTGCCCAGCACCCGTCCGCCGCGACCGGCGGGCAGCTGGCCATTCTTGCGGCCCTGCCGAACCTGGCGAACATTCATGGCAGGCAGTTCGTAGATGGTCCCGGCATTCATGCGGTATTGCTGGGCGAGTCGCGGGTGGGTGAGCCGCCATGTGCCGTCGCTGGTTCGTATGATTTTCGCATACCGCTCATAAGCCTTCAGCGCGTAGCCGCCGGTGGCGACATATTGGATGCAGCGGTCGAACGTGTCCCAGTCGAGTTCCGCGTAGGGCGCGGCAGAGATGACCTCGGCGTAGAGGTCGTCTTCTTGAAACGGCCCCGCCACGGCCATGCCGAGAATGTGCTGGCACAGCACGTCGAGGCCACCGGGGCGCAGCGGTGGCGTGTCCTGATCGCCAAGATAATTGGCGTCCAGCGCGGCCTTGCATTCAAGAACCTCGAACCGGTTCGCGGGCACGAGAATGGCCTTGGACGGTTCGTCCATGCGGTGGTTGGAGCGCCCGATGCGCTGGGCCAACCGGCTGGCACCCTTTGGTGCGCCGAGGTGAACCACGAGATCGACATCGCCCCAATCAATGCCGAGGTCCAGCGTGGAGGTGGCGATGACGGCACGCAGCAGATTGTCCGACATGGCGGCCTCCACCTTGCGCCGCTGGCCGACTTCCAGCGACCCGTGGTGCAGCGCAATCGGCAGATTGTCGTCGTTGATGTGCCACAGATACTGAAACAGAAACTCCGCCTGGCTGCGGGTGTTGACGAAGATGAGAGTGGTGCGGTGCTCTTCGATCATCTTCAGAATTTCGCCCACCGCGTGTTTGGCGGAATGGCCGGACCACGGCAGGCGTTCGCTGGTGTCGAGGATGGTGATGTTCGGCTTCGCACCGCCGGAAACGGTGATGAGATCAGCGGCGTGGTCGGTGCGCGTGTCACCACGGTTCTGCGGCACCAACCAGCGTTGCAAAGCGAGCGGCTCCGATACGGTGGCCGACAGGCCGATGGTCTGCACGGCAGGTTGCAGCTTCCGCAGCCGCGCCAGCCCGAGCGAAAGCAGATGGCCACGCTTGTTGGTGACCAGCGAATGCAGCTCGTCGAAAATGACGTAGCGGAGGCCATCGAAGAACCGCTCCGCTCCGTCGGATGCGATGAGCAGCGCCAACTGCTCCGGCGTCGTCAACATGATGTCAGGCGGGTTCAGCTTCTGCCGCTGGCGGCGAGACGATGGCGTGTCGCCGGTGCGGGTTTCGATTTTGATGGGCAGATCCATCTCGTCTACGGGCATTTCCAGATTGCGCTTGATGTCGACCGCTAGAGCTTTCAGCGGCGAGATATAGAGCGTGTGAATTCCGCGATACGCCTCACCCGGCTTGCGTTTCGGGCGCTGGGCGAGGTCGGTGAGGGCGGGCAGAAAACCGGCCAGTGTCTTGCCCGCGCCGGTGGGGGCGATGAGCAGCGACGAGCGCCCGGCTTGTGAACCGGCCAAGAGTTCCAACTGGTGCGTGCGGGGTGCCCAGCCACGTTCGGCGAACCAGTCCGTGAAGACGTCCGGCAGGTGCGCGGTCAGCGGTTCGCCAACATCGGAGCGCACTGCTTCCACGGTTGTTGTGGCCGTGTGATCAGCCATGATGGACGGTGCCTTCCGGCTCACCTATGGCTTTGGTCATGCGTATCCTCGTTCTCATATTCGCCGTTATGATGCTTGCGTCCTGTCAGGATGAAGCGGTGACATCATCAGGGCAACGCCATACCGGCGCGATGGTTCTGGCGATGTCGTGGCAACCTGCCTTTTGCGAGGCGCGGGCGCGACTGCCGGAATGCCGCAGCCAGCGGGCCGGGCGGTTCGATGCCGACCATTTCACCTTGCACGGGCTGTGGCCGCAACCGCGCAGCAACGTCTATTGCGGCGTGTCGCGGGCGCAGCAAGATGCGGATAAGCGTCGCCGTTGGAAGCAGCTCCCGGGCCTTGGTCTGTCGGAGGAGATGCGGAAGCGTTTGTATGAAAAAATGCCCGGAACGCGCTCGTTCCTGCATCGGCACGAATGGGTGAAACACGGCACGTGTTACGGTGATGATGCCGAGGGCTACTACCGCGATTCGCTCGCGCTTATGGCGGCGATCAACGGTTCGTCCGTGCGCGATCTGTTCGCCCGATCCATCGGTCGAAGCGTGACGGTGCGGCAGGTGCGGGCGGCATTCGATGATGCGTTTGGCGTGGGAACAGGCGACCGGCTTCGCATGTCGTGTAAGCGCGACGGGCGTCGTGAATTGATTGTGGAATTGACGCTGGGCATCGAAGGCGTGATCGGCGATGCGCCGGATATCGGTGCGCTGGCCGCATCTGCGCCACGAACGAAGGCCGGTTGTCCACGTGGCATCGTAGATGCTGTAGGATTGCAGTAGTCGCTTAGTTCGGCAGGGTGATTTCGAAGGTTGCGCCGGGTGAACCATCGGTTTGGAGCAGCTTGATCGTGCCGCCATGAGCGCGGATCAACTCGGCGGCGATAGCCATGCCCAGCCCCGTGCCGCCGGAGGTGTTGGAATTGCTGAAAGCTGCGAAGAGCGTTTTGCGGACGTCTGCGGGAATGCCTGGCCCCGTGTCCGATAAGGTGATTCGGGTGGCACCGTCTTCGCGTTCGGCTGCGATGGTGAGGCGCTTCACGATGGCGGGGTCGGCCATGGCCTCCATGGCCTGCACCGCGTTGCGCGACAGGTTCATCAACACGCGAAAAAGCTGCTCGGCATCGGCCTGAACTTCGAAGCCCTGCGGTACGTGGTCGATGAAAATAACGGCACTATCTTCGTCGGTGTCGAGGTCCAATGTCTCGCGTACATCTGCGGTCAGGCGGTCGAGCCGCACCAGCGTTCGCATGGGTACAGCCTCGCCCGCTTTGCCGTAGGCGAGCACGGAATTGGTGTAGTCCACGGCGCGGTCGATGGTGCGAAGCAGGCGCGGGGCGAGGCGCTGGACGAGAGGGTCTTCCACGTCTTCCAGCCGCTCAGAGAAAAGCGACGCGGAAGCAAGAATGTTACGGAGGTCGTGATTGATCTTTGACACCGCAAGTCCGAGATCGGCGAGGTGGCGTTGTTGGGCCAGCGTACCGCGAACTTGTTTCTGCATGGCGGCAAGCTGCACTTCCGTGACGCCGATTTCGTCGTGCCGATCACTGGGCACGATCATCGCATCAGGCGCTTCGGGATTATCGGCAAACGTGACCATCGCACCGGCCATGCGTTGCAGTGGGCGGATGAGAATGGCCCGCAGTGTCAGGAAAACGACGAGACCCGTGACAATGGAAATGGCGAGCGAAATGAGGAGGACGTTGCCCGCATAGGACAGCATAGCGTCGCGCAGGGGCTTCTCCTTCATCACCAATTCCAGCGTGCCGGAACGTTGCGCCATTTCACCCACAACGCGGATCGACCGGTCACCACCGAAGATCAAAGTGTCGAACGCTTCGAAGATCGAGGCCACCGCCTGCGCTCGACCCGGCGCAACGACCTCTACCGTTACCGCCACGTCGCCGGGCATCTCGTCGGCGGCCAGAATGCGACTTGCACCATCGGAACGAACGACGATGAGTTCTGTCTGGGTGAGTTCAAGCAGGGCCTTGCGAACATCTTCGGGAATGACGTCGCCGGGTAATTTTTCCAGCGCCAGCGATGAAGCTTCGCCGGTGGTGAAATGATCCGCCAACCAGCTGAGACGGAAGTTGGCGACGGACGGCACGAAGACGAAAACTTCCGTCAGCATAATGACCACGACGGTCAGCCACAGCAGCCGCCCCGACAGGCCGCGCACCAGCCGCGCAAAACTACCGCGAGGAGGGCGGCTCTGTTTCGACGCAACCGCTGCTGTTTCTTTACTGTCCGACGTCAAAGCCATGCGCTCCGCGCTCACCAATCAGCCGAAGGACCGCAGGAAATCCACCACACTGCGGACGATCGGTTTCTTCGTGGTGGGGGCGTAGAAAGTCGTGGCCGCGCGTTTCCCGATTTCGGTCATGGTGGGGTAGGGCGGGATGTAGCCTGCGATGTCTTTCACGGTGAGGTTCTGAGAAATCGCCAGCGCCCACATATTCATCATTTCGCCCGCCATGGCACCAGCGATGGTAACACCCTCGATACGACCCTTCTTGTTGGTGATGATCTTGATGAGACCATCCGTCTTGTGCTCGGCCTGCGCGCGGTCGTTTTCCGCATAGGGCCAGCGCAGCACGGTGATGTCGCCGATCTTTTCCCGCGCTTGTGCCTCGGTCAGGCCGACTTGCGCCAGTTCGGGGTCTGTATAGGTGCACCACGGAATGATGCGGGTGTCTTGTTTAGCGGGTAGGCGGAACAGGATGGAGCGGATCACCAGACCGGCCTGATAGCCCGCAACATGTGTGAATTGCAGGCCGCCGGCCACGTCGCCGATGGCGTAAACGCGGCTGTTCGTGGTCCGCATCTTGTCATTCACCTTGATGCCCTTGCGAGAGTATTCGATGCCCGCTTTCTCGAGGTCCAGCCCGTCTACAGTGGCAGCACGGCCTGTGGCGACCAGAAGTGTGTCGCCCTCGATTGATGAGGAGCCCTCGTCACTTTCCACATTCACCTTCACGCGGTTGCCCGCGAGTTTCACCACACTGGTGACCTTGGTGCCTTCCAGAATGTTCACACCCTCCTTGCGGATTTTTTCCAGCACGATGGCCGCACATTCAGGATCATCATTGTTGAGCGCCTTTACGCCCTCGATCACCGTCACCTCAGCGCCGAGACGACGATGGGCCTGCGCCATTTCCATGCCGATGGGGCCGCCACCGATGACGATGAAATGCCCGGGCGCTTCGGTGCGCTCGAACAAGGTCTCGTTCGTCTCATACTTCACCGTGTCCAGGCCGGGGATGGGCGGCACGAAAGCAGCAGAGCCGGTGGCGACCACGATGCGGCGCGCCTTGATGGTGGTGTCGTCGGCAACCACGGTCTTCTTATCTTCAAAGCGGGCGTGGTCCTTGATGACGGTCACGCCAAGACTTTCGAAGCGCTCGACCGAATCCATCGGTGCAATCGTGTCGATGACACCGCGCACATGGTCATGGATTTTCTGGAAATCGAATTTTGGCTGCAGACCCGCCTTCGGCACCTTGCCGGATGGCGGTAGCACGCCGAAATCGGGAGCTTCGCGCATGGATTGCGCGTGTTTGCCTGCCGCGATCATCGCTTTGGACGGTACGCAACCGTAATTCAGGCAGTCGCCCCCCATCAGGCCTTTCTCGATCAACACCACCTCGACCCCGAAGGAAGCCGCAGCAGATGCGACGACAAGACCGCCGGAACCACCGCCGATGACGCAGATATCGGGAGTGAGGGTCTTGGCCATGATGATGTGTCCGGTCGGATGCTATTGTTTCAACGCGGTTTGACCATCATCGTAAGGCGTGAGCAAGTTGTTGCGGGCGTTGAGAAACTTCACCGGCTTTCAACTTCTCGTTAGCGGTCACGTGGATTTACCGGCCAGCTTCGTTGACTTGCTGCATTCCACTGCTATAGCAAACGCTGAGCGCAGCTTTCCGCACCGGTGGAGATGCCACGCGCGACTTCGCATTTTGAATAGACGATTTACAAAGAGGGTCGGCATCCAGCCGACGCAAGTGTCATGAAACGCACCTACCAACCCAGCAGACTCGTCCGCAAACGCCGCCACGGTTACCGTTCGCGCATGGCAACACCCGGTGGCCGTCGCGTTATCGCACGCCGTCGCGCCCATGGCCGCAAGAAGTTGTCCGCTTAACTTCGGACCGGCTGCCTGCGATTCTTCGCGGGAGCAATCATTATGATCGATGAATTCGATGGGGGAAGCGGTGATGGTACTGCGGCCCCCTTTGGCATGTCCAAAGTACAAACCGTGCGCATGAAACGCCGTGCCGATTTCGTGGCCTGCCGCAAAGGCTCTCGCGTCAGCCGTGATGCTTTTGGCATCCAGTTGCGAAAGCGCAAGCCGGACGAGCTTTTGGGGCCGGGCGAGAAACTGCACCATTTCCGGGTGGGTTTTACGGTCACGAAAAAGATCGGCAACGCGGTCGTTCGCAACCGCATCAAGCGCCGCCTGAGGGCCGCAAGCGCCGAAATTACCGTTCCGGAAAGCCTTGCCGGTTACGATGCCGTCTTCATGGCAAACGAGCCTGCATTGGGTGCGCCATTTCAAACTTTGACGGCGCAGATGACACAAGGTTTAGCAAAGGCACTCTTGAGAGAAGTGGCACGGTTGCAAAACCCTGCGCCACGGGGCAAAACCCGCCGCGACGAAGGCCGTGCGCGCAAGGGCGCGGCAACAGGGGCAGGGCGCACGTAAAGCGGGCCATCCCAAGCTAAAGTGGCACGGGTCCGAACTGGTCCCCATATGCTGCACCACATCTCCAGACCGTTTCGGGAGCAGGTCGTTCTTCATGGACAATCAACGTAATTTCATTTTGGCCGCAGTTTTGTCGCTCGGCGTCGTGTTTGCCTGGCAGGCGCTGGTCATCAATCCGCGTATGGAAGCTGAGCGCGCCGCAATAGAAGCGCAGCAGAAGGTCGAAGAGGCCCGCACTGCTGAAGCCGAAAGCGTGCCCGGCGCAACCACCGCACCGCAAACGGGTGCCGAAGCTGGTGCTGGCGTGCCCGCTGGTCAGGCAACCTCTGGCGATGGCGCTGTTCCCGGTGCCGCACCTGCTGCTTCAGCGCAATCATCTGCAGGCCGCGTGCCGCTGGCTTCACCGCGTCTGGAAGGTTCGGTCAACTTGCAGGGCGGTCGCATCGATGACCTTCGCCTGCTCGATTACCGCGAGACAGTTGATGACACGAGCCCGAACATCCAACTGCTAACGCCTGCTGGAAATCCCGATGCCTATTTCGCAGAATTTGGCTATTCGCCCAACGAAGCCGCCGGTCAGCTTCCTGGACCGAGCACGATCTGGCAACTTGCTGCTGGTGAGCGTCTGACGCCTGAAACTTCGATCTCGCTGCAATATGTCAACGACAAGGGCCTCACCTTCACGCGCACCATCGCGATGGATGACGACTATATGTTCACCATCGAACAGCGGGTGAAGAACGAGTCCGGTACAGACGTTTCCCTGCGCCCCTATGGCCGCATTGCACGTTACGGCAAGCCGGAAACCGCTGGTATCTACGTTCTGCACGAAGGCCTGATTGGGTCGGTCGGTGAACAGGGTCTCGATGAGGTCGATTATGGCGATATCGAAGACGACAAGCGCATCACCAAGGAACCGGCATCTTCCGGTTGGTTGGGCATTACCGATAAATATTGGGCCACCGCGCTAATCCCGCAGACCAAAGACGGTGGCACCTTCACCGCGCACTACAACTATTATTCTGCAGGCACGCCGTTCTACCAGAGCGACTATCTGGCCTCCGCCTTGTCCATTCCCAACGGACAGGAACAGGGCGTCACCACGCGTTTTTTCGCTGGTGCCAAGAAGGTCGACATCATCGACGCCTATGCGGAAAATCTCGAAATTCCGCTGTTCGACAAGATCATCGACTGGGGCTGGTTCTACTGGCTGACAAAGCCGCTGTTCCTGCTGATGAACTGGGTCTATCACCTTATCGGTAACTTCGGTGTCGCGATCCTTGTGGTCACGGTTCTGGTGAAGGCGGTTTTCTTCCCGCTGGCCAACAAATCCTATGCATCCATGGCCAACATGAAGAAGGTTCAGCCGCAAATGACGGCGATCCGCGAGCAGCACAAGGATGACGCCAAGGCCCAACAAGCGGCCATGATGAAGTTGTACAAGGAAGAGAAGATCAATCCGGCTGCCGGGTGTTGGCCGGTGTTGATCCAGATTCCGGTCTTCTTCGCCATCTACAAAGTCATCTATGTCACCATCGAAATGCGCCATGCG
Organism: Ahrensia sp. R2A130; assembly: GCF_000179775.1. Lineage (GTDB taxonomy): Bacteria > Pseudomonadota > Alphaproteobacteria > Rhizobiales > Rhizobiaceae > Pseudahrensia. Next base: position 109,681 of record NZ_AEEB01000004.1, on the reverse strand, counting down.
CCGTTCTTTGGCTGGATTCAGGATCTGTCCGCACCTGACCCCACGTCGATTTTCAACCTGTTCGGCCTGCTGCCCTTCGAGGTGCCGCTGTTCCTGATGATCGGTGTTTGGCCGCTTCTCATGGGCATCACCATGTTCGTGCAGATGCAGATGAACCCCGCTCCGCCGGACCCGACACAGGCTATGATCTTCAAATGGCTGCCCGTCGTCTTCACCTTCATGTTGGCAACATTCCCCGCCGGTCTGGTGATCTACTGGGCGTGGAACAACTTTCTGTCGATCATCCAGCAGGGCCTCATCATGAAGCGCCAAGGCGCCAAGATTGAGCTGTGGGACAATCTGAAGGGCATCTTCAGTAAGAAGACTGACGCTGAGAGTTAAGCGATAAAGCCAGTCATTCCCGCCATCGCGGGAATGACAAACCGTGGTTGGTTGAGAACCATTCCCCTTCGATGCACGTTGCTTCGGAGAAAGGATGCAAATGACCAATTTCTACGCTGGCCTGCCGCGCATATCGGATTTCGACGTTCTCACATCGGGAGACGGTTATGCGCCTCTCCCTGACGAATGGTTTGTGGGCGTTGCCGATATAGTCGATTCCACCGGCCATATTGCCCGTGGTTTTTACAAAACCGTCAACACAATCGGTGCAGCCGTTATCTCTGCCCAGATGAACGCTGTGGGCGAGGAAGCTGAACCTGGAACGGGAGAGTTTCCTTTTGTCTTCGGCGGTGATGGCGCGAGTTTTGCTATGCCCGATGCAAGCCGTGAACGGGCGCAGGAAGCGCTGGCGCAAGTCCGCCGTTGGGCCAAAGACGAGTTCGGTTTCGAACTGCGCGCCGCCATGGTTCCAGTCTCCGCAATTCGCGCCGCAGGGCACGATGTGCGTGTTGCCCGCTACAAAATTTCAGATGAACTCGATTACGCCATGTTCGCTGGTGGTGGAGTACGTTTTGCCGACGAGCAGATGAAGGTCGGACAGTTCGACGTGCCGATTGCGCCTGAAGGTGAGTTGCCCAATCTGACCGGTCTGTCCTGTCGTTGGACGCCTATGGTTGCGCGCAACGGTGTGGTTCTTTCTGTGGTCGTTCAGCCTGTAACAAACGCCGATCCGGTGGCTTTGCAGAAGCTTTTTCGGGAGGTGATTGCCATCACCGATCAGTTGGACCGCAACGGCCATCCCGTGCCGCAGGAAGGTCCGGGTTTCCAATGGGGGCCGGAAGGTTTGGAACTGGAAGCCCGCGCGACCCACGGCCTCGCGCCGCTGTGGAAGCGTAAGGCGCAGCTTTGGTTTGAAACGTTGATCGCGCTTGTCTTCTTCAAGACGGGCTGGAAGGTCGGCGGTTTCGATGCGAACCACTACACCCAGACCACCGGTCGAAATGCCGACTTCCGCAAGCTGGAAGACGGCTTGAAGATGACCATCGCTTGCAGCGCAGCTGTGCAACAACAATTGGAACTGGCGCTGGAACGCGGACGGTTTGCAGGCCTCATCCAGTTTGGCACAGCTACACAGGACAGCGCTGTGATGACCTGCATCGTGCCGTCCATCATGCGCGACGACCACGTGCATTTCGTTGACGGTGCCGCAGGTGGTTACGCGCTGGCGGCCAAACGCCTGAAGGACGCTATCGCGGCAACTGCGCCCGCCGCTTAGACGCCTCTCCTGTAAGCTTGGCCGTAAACCATGCTCTATGGTCGCAGGGCTGACCCGCGTTCACCGCATTGCAGGTGGTGCCAGCACCTGATAAAGGCGCTGCGAGACAGCCAAGGCTTAAACTTATCTTGCGCCGGCAATCCGCCCGCGTCCGCCTTTGCTTTGCATCATTGATACGCAAGAAGGACCCAGCCAGATGGCCGAACATGACTATATCGTCAAAGACATTGCACTCGCCGAATTCGGCCGCAAGGAACTCGACATCGCCGAAACCGAAATGCCGGGCCTGATGGCTCTGCGCGAAGAGTTTGGTGAATCCAAGCCGCTTAAAGGCGCACGCATCGTTGGTTCGCTGCACATGACGATCCAGACCGCAGTGCTGATCGAAACGCTAAACGAACTCGGTGCCGACGTGCGCTGGGCTTCGTGCAACATCTATTCCACGCAAGACCACGCAGCCGCAGCAATCGCTGCCGGTGGCACGCCGGTCTTCGCGATCAAGGGCCAGACCCTGACCGAGCATTGGGACTACCTCGACAAGTCCTTCCTGTTTGAAGACGGCCCGAACCTGATCCTCGACGATGGCGGCGACGCCACGCTCTACATCCTGTTGGGTGCCCGCGCTGAAGCCGGTGAAGACATTATTCCGGTGCCTGAGTCGGAAGAAGAAGAAGCTATCAAGGTGCAGATCGCCAAGCGCATGGAAGCCAGCCCGGGCTGGTTCACCAAAATGCGTGACCAGATCGTGGGCGTTTCGGAAGAAACCACCACCGGTGTTCACCGTCTCTATCAGCTGGTCGAAGAAGGGCAGCTGCCTTTCCCAGCGATCAACGTGAATGACTCGGTCACCAAGTCGAAATTCGACAACAAATATGGCTGTAAAGAATCGCTGGTCGATGGCATCCGCCGCGCCACCGACACCATGATGGCCGGTAAGACCGCAGTCGTTTGTGGCTATGGCGATGTGGGTAAAGGCTCTGCCGCTTCCCTGCAGGGCGCTGGCGCCCGCGTGAAGGTGACAGAAATCGACCCGATCTGCGCACTGCAGGCCGCAATGGACGGCTTCGAAGTCACCACGCTGGAAGATACGTTGAAAGACGCCGATATCTTCATCACCACCACCGGCAACAAAGACATCATCCGCATCGAACATATGCGTGAGATGAAGGACATGGCCATCGTTGGTAACATCGGTCACTTCGACAACGAAATTCAGGTCGCAAACCTGCGCAACCTGAAGATGACCAACATCAAAGATCAGGTCGACATGTACGAAATGCCATCCGGCAACCGCATGATCCTTCTGTCCCAAGGCCGCCTGCTGAACCTCGGCAACGGCACGGGCCACCCGTCATTCGTGATGTCTGCTTCCTTCACCAACCAGGTGTTGGCGCAGATGGAACTTTGGATGCGCGGCGACCAGTACGAAAACAAAGTCTACATCCTGCCCAAGCATCTGGACGAAAAGGTCGCCCGTTTGCACCTTGAGAAAATCGGCGTGAAGCTCACCGAGCTTGCCAAGGATCAGGCCGACTATATCGGCGTGAAGGTCGAAGGCCCGTTCAAGCCCGAGCATTACCGCTACTAAAGCAAATGCTCGTTGCTCCATCAGATGGTGCTAGCGAGCGAAGAGCGAGCCGGGCGAAAGCCCGCGCCTGCTCAGCACAATGGGCGTGAACATAAAGAAAGGCCCGGACAGAAATGTTCGGGCCTTTCTTTGTTTCAGCGCGTAATTAACCCCTCATTAACCACGTCCACCCACATTCACCCTCGCACCGGATTCCGGCTTCCGTTATCGTGAACCGAATCGCCGAAGCGGTAGCGTTGGGGTGGAAGAATAGATCGATAGAGGGTCACGTGTAGCGTGTTCGGCCCGTGTGAAGGTGTTTGCGTGGGGAAGCGTCGACCAATTCACCAACCGTGTGAGGCGGATGGGCTGATGAAAAGCGAAAACACAAGTGACTCCAATTCCGCCAAACGTCATAAATCTGTTCTGCGAAAACTGACCGAACGGCTCGCTTCCGGCGTCGCGTTGGCAGCGGCCTTTTTCGTTACAACGCCTGCATCTGCACAACTCGCCTCTATAGAAGCCCTGCTGCCCGATGCCGGAATCGCAGGAAACGGTTTGGTCTTCGTCTTTTTCGTTGGTGCATTTTCCTTCGCTATGTGGTCGGCCACCTGGCTGATCCGCGAACGTCGTGCGCTGGACGACAGCCACCGAATGCTCAGTCTTGAACTGGCCGATCTAAAAGCCCGCCACGAACGGGCCGAAGCTTTGCTGGATGCGCCGGACCAACGGGTCGTTGTTTGGGATGGCGAGGAAAATCCGCCGACATGTCGTGGTGCCCTCGTATCCACTAGCGGTACGCCGTCTGAGTCCGCAGATTTTGTTGCCTTCGGCACGTGGATGGCACCCAATTCGGCGCAAAGTTTCGACCATGCAATACAACGCCTACGCAGTTCTGCAGAAGCTTTCGAGATGCCAATCGAAACGCGCAACGGCAATATTCTTGAAGCGCAGGGCCGCGCCTTCGGTTCCCACGCCTTCGTCCGCTTTCTGTCGCTCACCGGTGACCGTGCGGCACTTGCCTTGCTGGAATCCCAATATACCAGCCTGATGGCCACTACCGACACCATGCGCACCTTGTTGGAAGCTGTGCCGATGCCGGTATGGCTGCGTGACCGCGAAGAGGGGCTGACCTGGGCCAATCCTGCATACGTAAAGTCCATCGACACCGCCGACCTTGCACAAGCTGTGGCAAGCAATCAGCACCTATTGGATGCCGGTGACCGCAACCGCGTTAGCGAGCAGTTGCATGGCGCACACGATGCAGACGGCAATGCGGCAGCCCGAACAACCTTCCAGAAACGATTGCACGCAACGATGGCCGGAGACCGCCGAACCGTCGACGTGACCGTTATCGAACACGATGGCGGACAGGCGGGGCTTGCCGTCGATATGAGCGAAGTGGAACAGGTGCAATCCGATCTGCGTCGTACGTTGCAAGGCCACGCGCAAACGCTCGATCAACTGGCCACCGCCGTTGCTATTTTTGATGCCGGTCAAAAGCTCGCTTTCCATAATCAGGCGCTTGCTGATCTTTGGGCGCTGGCCCCCGGTTTCCTCGACAGTGCGCCCTCCAATGCCGCTTTCTTCAACGAACTCCGCGACAGTGACCGTATCGCAAATCAGCCGGATTGGGCGAAATGGCGCGGCGAATTGCTGGCCGTCCACCACGCGACCGAGCCAGCCGAACATTTCTGGCATTTGCCCGATGGCCGCTCGCTGCGCGTGATCGCCAACCCGCATCGCCAAGGTGGCGTAACGTGGGTGTTTGAAAACATCACCGAGCAGTTGGAAATGGAAAGCCGCTACATCGCCATGACGCAGGTGCAGGGCGAAACGCTGGACCATCTGGGCGAAGCCATCGCCGTGTTCGCCTCTGATGGCCGCTTGAAACTGTCCAACCCTGCGCTGCAGGAGCTGTGGCATCTTGAAGATGAACAGGTGGCTGCTGACACACCCATCGCAGAAGTCGCCCGTTATTGCGGCGAAAAGCTTGCCGAAGATGGAACCGTTGACGAGCCGGGACAGGCGGAAAGCGCCATGGTCTGGGATGAACTCGTCACAGGCGTAACCGGCGTAACGGACTCTCGCGATACGATCGATGGTCGCTTGCATCTTATGGAAGACCGCGTGCTCGACTATGCACTGGTGCCACTACCCAACGGCCAGACACTGTTATCATTTGCCGATGTGTCCGACTCCGTCAGCCTCGAGCAGACCCTGCTCGAACGCAATGAAGCACTGGAGGCTGCGCAGCGTTTGAAGAACGAATTCCTTGAACACGTGTCCTACGAATTCCGGGCGCCGCTAACCAACATCAAAGGCTTTGCTGAAATCCTGCAAGGTGGCGCTTTCGGCCCGCTGAACGAAAAGCAGGCTGAATATATCGATCACATCGCCAGCTCATCCGGCGTCCTGCACACGCTGGTCGATAATCTGCTGGACCTTGCTACAATGGACGCAGGTGCGTTGGAACTCGATCTTGAACAACTCGATCTTGCCGACACACTGGAAGCTGCACGATCCGCCGTCATGCCAGCTCTGAAGGACCGCGGACTCGCACTGGAAATCAATGTCGAAGACGACACACGTTTCGTCGGTGACAGCGATCAGATTCAAAAAATCCTCGGCAATTTGTTGCAAAACGCCAGCCGTTTCTCGCCAAAAGGTGGCACCATTCGCCTCGATGGCGTGACGAGCGGCGATGATGTGGTAATCCGCATCGCTGATGAAGGGCCTGGTATTCCAGCTGAAATCCGCGACACGATCTTCGAACGCTTTTCCTCCAGTGCGGTGCGTTCCCATAAGCGCGGCGCCGGTCTCGGTCTTGCTGTTGCCAAGGCACTGTGCGGCTTACATGGCGGTGCGCTGGAACTGGACAGCGCGGTGGAAGAGGGAGCGACGTTTATCTGCCGTCTGCCTATCCGCCACGATGCAGAAGCATCGCAGCCCATGCTGTCCGCCGCCGAGTAAGGCAGGCACCTGTGGCATCACTTCAACTCCGGCTGAGCGACGAAGCCGCCACCATTCGCTTCGGTGAAACGCTTGCCATGGCGCTGCGGGCTGGCGACATGGTGTGGCTGCGTGGCGATCTTGGCGCAGGCAAAACGGCTCTCGCCCGCGCAACTATTCGCGCCGCCAGTGGTGACGATCATCTCGAAGTTCCCAGCCCAACCTTCACGCTGGTGCAGACCTATTCCGACTTGCCCTTTGGCACACTTGCCCACGCCGATCTCTATCGGATCGCTGATCCCTCCGAGGTCGAAGAATTGGGTTTGGAGGATACGCTTGCTTACGGAGCGGTTCTGGTGGAATGGCCGGATAGAGCCGAAGGCTTGATAGGCCAACCATCGTTGAAAATCGATATTGCAGTTGAGACGGACGATGCCCGTACGCTGACCATTAGCGGTGATACCGCAGCACTTGAACGTCTGGAACGCAGTCTCGGCATCCGCGCTTTTCTTGACGGCATAGGCCACGCCGAAAGCCGTCGCAGCGTGTTGGATGCAGATGCATCTGCACGATCCTACGAACGCATTCATCCCGAAGATGCAGACGCGCTCATCTTGATGAATGATCCCGGTCGTCCGGATGGGGCTCCGCTGAATTCCGGCACAGGCGCTGGCCGCCCCTACAGCGCGACCGCCCGACTGGCTGAAGGATGTGCTGAATTTTACGGTGTAGGCGAACTGTTGTCCGATGCCGGTTTGGCCGCGCCCGCAATTTTGTCAGCGGACCTGACCTCCGGCCTTATCCTGCTGGAAGACTTGGGTCGCGGCGTCATTATTGACGCGGACCGTCAGCCTATTTCAGAACGCTATCTCGCAGCTGCTGAAACGCTGGCTGCGATGCATGAGCGTGAATGGCTCCGCGATGTATCGCTGCCCGATGGCGCGACATATCATCTGCCGCCCTACGATCGTGATGCAATGATGATCGAGGTTGAACTTCTGTCCGATTGGTTCCTGCCCCGCCAGCGCGGAAACGGTATGAACGAGCAAGAGCGTGAAGATTTCACAGTCATATGGGACGCTCTCATTGCCGAGCTTTCCGAAGCTGAACACAGCCTCATATTGCGCGACTACCACTCCCCCAACATCATCTGGCGCGATGGTGAAAGTGGCACGGACCGCATCGGTATCATCGATTTTCAGGATGCGCTCTGGGGGCCGTCTGCCTACGACGTCGCATCACTGGCGCAGGATGCCAGAGTCGATCTCTCGCCCGAATTGGAGCAGGTGATCATCGAGCACTACTGTGCTGCAAGATCGACGTTGGACCGCACGGCATTCGATAAGGCTTATGCGATTATGGCCGCCCAGCGCGCCAGCAAAATTGTTGGCATTTTTGTCAGGCTTGACGAGCGGGACGGGAAGCCTGCCTATCTAGCCCATCTGCCCCGGATGGAGGACTATCTTGCCCGCAGCCTACAACATCCGGTGTTGGCGGACTATCGCGTCTTCCTGCGTGACGTCGCGAATTTCAAAGTCTAACTCTGGCTTCATCGAATCGTTGAAGCTGTCCGGCAAACGTGAAACCCTGCTGACCACAGCAGGCCGATGGCCGAACAGGGCGGAGCGGCAATGGTGGACAAATCTCAACAGGGCGATCTGAAGGTGAGCCACGCCATGGTTCTTGCGGCCGGCCTCGGTACGCGAATGCGCCCGCTCACTCTGTTGAAACCGAAGCCACTGGTCGAAGTCGGCGGAAGTACCCTGCTGGACCATGCGGTGGACGGGTTAGTGACGGCAGGCGTTTCCCACGTCGCCATCAACGTTCATTACCTCGCGCAACAGATCGAGGATCACGTAGCAAGCCGGGGCGACATTACCGTTTCCATATCCGATGAGCGAGCCGAACTTCTCGACTCTGGCGGTGGTGTAAAACAAGCGGTCGAAGACTTCCCCGATCATCCGTGTTTCATCCTCAACGCGGATTCGTTCTGGTGCGATGGTAAACAGCAGAGCCTCCCAGCTATGGCCGGCATGTGGGACGATCAAGCCATGGACATGGTCCTTCTTCTGGCCCGCCACGAAGACGCAGTCGGCTTTGATGGCAAGGGCGATTTCCATATGGCCGATGGTGGCCAGCTTACCCGACGTGGTGATGCTGACAGTGCGGAGTTTGTTTATGCCGGTGCGATCCTCGCTCGTCCTGCACTCTTTGCATCAGAGCCTGCTAAAGTGTTCTCGCTGAACAAGTTGTTTGACGCCGCGATTGCAGAAGGTCGTTTGTTCGGTTGCGTTCTGGATGGGCTGTGGCTGCATGTCGGTACGCCGGAAGCTATCGGTGAATCGGAAGCGGCTATGACCGAATTCGGCAGCTTACCCGCACCGATTGCCTGACAGAGCCGCTGTGATGAGAGCCACTGGCACGCGCCACAATATCGTATCCATTCCCCCCGGAGCGGCATTTCTGCAAACACTTGTGGAGAAGCTGGTTTGCGGTGAATTGGTGGAAGGTTTCGCGCCGTTTGCAGACGGCGCCGAATCCGATCCGCTGGCGCTGGCGGGTGTCACGATTTGGGTGCCGACACGCCGTGCCGCTCGCTCGCTGGCCACACAGTTCGTCACCCGTCTCGGTAACCGCGCCGCCGTCCTGCCCCGCATCGTTACCCTTGGCGACGGCGATGAAGAGGGGTTGGAATTCCAACGCTTCGTTGCGGGTAACGATCTGTTGGTTCCAAGCGAAGCGCAGGCCATCGACCCGTTCATCCACACGCTCACCCTGTCGCGCCTCGTTCACAGTTGGGCATCGGCACTGCGCGAAAATGAACGCGCGATGATGGGCGGTGGCGACATCATCATGCCGTCGTCGCTGGCAGACGCCATCGGTTTCGCAGGTGAGCTTGGCAGCCTCATGGAAAGCATCGCAACTGAAGATATCGAATGGTCGCAGCTTAATTTATTGGACGTCGCAGACCACGCGGACTGGTGGCAGCTGACCCTAAAATTCCTCACCATCGCGTCCGACGCCATGCCTGCATTTTTGCACGAGCGCGGGCTGGAAGAACCGGCCCGTCTGCGCGGTCGTCTCATCCGCGAACAGGCGCAGCAATATCGTGAACATGGCAGCACCGGCCCGGTTATTGCTGCCGGTTCCACCGGTTCGATTCCCGCCACGGCAGACCTTCTGCAGGCAATTGCGGCACTGCCAAATGGTGCACTCGTTTTGCCGGGATTGGACCGTGATCTTGATGATGAAAGTTGGTCAAAAGTCGATCTGCCGGACAATGCAAAAAACGAAGACGGCACCGCACCCGGCCATCCGCAATACGGCCTGAAGAAACTGCTCACCAGCATGAAACTGTCGCGCGGACATGATGAAATCGAACATATCACGCTATCAGCCGAACCCGACAGCGGCCCGCTGCGTGTGCGCGAACATATCGTCTCCGAAGCGTTGCGGCCTTCCGCCACCACCGACAAATGGCAGGACTTTGCAACGAAGTATGATGATGCGCAGAAGGCTGAAGCTCTGGCCGGTGTGTCAATCGTGGAAGCGCGTGGTGAGCGGCAGGAAGCTTTGGCAATTGCACTCGCGTTGCGCGAAACAATCGAAACCGAGGGTGCAACTGCCGCCCTCGTTACACCTGACAGAAACCTCGCCCGCCGTGTCGCTGTAGAGATGCGTCGTTTCGACATCGTGGTGGATGATTCTGCAGGCCAGCCTTTGCGCAACCGACCTGCTGGAACCTTCGCCCGTCTTGCACTGGCAACGGCGTTCGGGCCTATCGATCCCGTTGCGCTCACCGGTTTGCTGAAACATCCCGATCTACGTTTGGGCCTGCCGCGCGCGAAGGCTCGCCACGGTGCGCGTTTGTTGGAACTTGCGATCCTGCGCGGTGCGATTATGCCGCCGGAGCGTGGGTTTTTTGAAGACGCCGCGCAGACCCTGCGCCGTACTTTGCTGCAGGTGATCGCAGACGAGAAGACACCCCGCGCGCATAGCACGATCGTGCGGATGAGTGATGACGAGTGGTTGCTGCTGATCGACTTCTGCCAACGTCTCGATGAAGCGGTTTTGCTGATCGAAGACGATGTTCTGAACACGAAGCAACCGCTCGACCGTTGGGGGCAATGCACCACGGCCTTCATCGAAGCGTTGGCGATTGATGAGCATGGAGAACTCGCTCCTTTCTACAACACGACAGATGGTGCCGCGCTGCACGGCTTCCTCGCGCAATTGCTGGATAGCGGCGAAGAGCTCGACACCACCGCCGACCATTGGCCCGATGTGTTTGATGCGCTGATGGGTCAGCGCACTGTGCGCGCACAGGGTGGCACCGACCCCCGCATCGCCATTCTTGGTCCGTTGGAAGCGCGGCTGCAAACGTTCGACCGCGTGGTGCTGGGCGGCCTGAACGAAGGCACATGGCCCGCAGCGGCCCGCAACGACCCGTTCCTGTCGCGCCCCATGAAGGCGCAGCTCGGTTTGCCATCGCCAGAACGCCGCACGGGTTTGGCCGCCCACGATTTTCAGATGATGATGGGCATGGCAGACGTCGTGCTCACCCGGGCAGCCCGTGCCGATAACGCTCCCACAGTCGCCTCCCGCTGGGTGCAGCGTTTAATGCTTGTTGCGGGTTCGCACGCAACAACTGCGATGCAGGAGCGGGGTCGAAAATTCACCGATTGGGTTACGGCAATTGACGCTCCAAAAGAGACGGAAAAGCCCGCCCAACGCCCCGCGCCAAAACCACCTGTCGATGTTCGTCCCAACCGCTTGTCTGTAACGGCGGTAGCGACTTGGATCGAAGATCCATACGCAATCTATGCAAAACACATCTTGGGCCTGCAGCCATTACAGCCGCTCATTCGTGATGCGGATGCCCGTGAACGGGGTGAATTGTACCATCAGGTTTTCGAAGAATTCGTCAGAAGCGGTATCAATCCGGAAGCTGACCACGCCATGGATCAGTTGCTGTTGAGTGCAAAGGCAGTGTTTGGCGAGGCTGAGATTCCGCAAGAATTCATCGCGCAATGGTTGCCGCGTTTCACCGAGATCGCGGAAGAGTTCCTTTCATGGCACGCGCGCCAGATCGCTGGAGGCCATAAGGTTACGGTCGAACGCAGTGGCCGAACGGAGAAGGGCCTGAACGGCTTTACGCTCACCGCGCGTGCAGACCGCATGGACCGCGATGTCGATGGCCGCTTTATCATCTACGACTACAAGACCGGCGCATCGCCAACTGCTGCCCGCGCCCGCGATATGAAGGCACCGCAATTGCCGCTCGAAGCTGCCATGACAATTCGCGGAGCGTTCGGAGATGATTTGCAGGGAGAGGTCGCTGGTTTTGGCTATCTGCGCCTTATTCCCGGCACACCAAAATTCGCTGACATGGCTGTGCAACCCGATCACGGCGACCCAGATATGGCGACGCAAATCGCAGAAGAAGCGTGGAAGCGGCTTGGCGCGATGATCAAAAAATATCGCGACAAGAGCCAGCCGTACCGTTCTTATAATCGCCCGCCGAAAGAGCGGCGCAGCTACTCGTCAGACTACGATCACCTTGCCCGTTTGGGAGAATGGTCGAACGGTGCCGATGACAGCGCGGGGGATGCATCGTGAAGCGCGCCGGCCTTATAATTCCGCCACAGACCAGTCTCGAGCAGGCAAAAGCGTCCGCGCCTGACCATTCTGCTTGGGTGTCGGCCAATGCCGGTTCCGGCAAAACTTATGTGCTCACCCAGCGCGTTGTTCGCCTTTTGCTGGCCGGAACTGATCCTTCCCGCATCTTGTGTTTGACCTTCACCAAGGCCGCCGCTGGTGTCATGTCCAACCGTGTCTTCGAGACATTGGCGAGCTTTGCAAGCCTGGATGACGACGCGCTAAAGACGGCGCTGGTTGAACTCGAAGGACCCAACTGCAAAGCGCCGTCGCGCGAAAAAATCCAACGCGCCCGCACATTGTTTGCCCGCGCATTGGAAACGCCCGGTGGGTTGAAAATCCAGACCATCCATGCCTTTTGCGAGTCACTGCTACACCAGTTTCCGCTGGAGGCTAACGTGCCCGGCAACTTCTCCGCACTGGACGAAGCGCAGGGCAAGCAGATGCTGGAACAAGCGCGCCGCGATGTAATTGTGGACGCCGACGCAGCACCTGAAAGCGACCTTGGCAAAGCCTTTCACGCCATCCTCGATGCGGCCACCGACCATGCGATAGAGCAAGGCCTTTCGGAAGCGATCAGCAAACGCGAAGTGCTGACGAAATGGTTGGCCGAGAGCGGTGGACCGGAGGGTGTTACGGAGATCGCACTCTCTGCACATGGCTTTGCGGTGGACGAGACTGTGACCAGCCTTCGCAATGGTGCGGTTGCGGCCAGTCTGTTCGCGATGGAGGAATGGACGGCGCTGTCCGCTGAGGCACGCGATACCGGCGCGGCCAATGCGATAAAGCTGGCGGACCGCATCGACCTATTCCTGCACACGGTAGAGGATGAACGCTACGACGCCTATCTCGCGGTGCTTCAGACCGGCGGAAAGCCGCGCAAATTTTCCAGCTTCGTTCCCAAGGCCATGCAAGGCCTGTTGCCGGATTTCGCAAATCGCTTCGATGCGGAACAGGACAGATTGATCGCGGCGGCCGCGCAGGAAGCGACCCTGTCCGCCATCCATCGCACCGCGCCGTTCCTCACTTTTATCCAAGCTATCGCGGCCCGCTACGAACGTTCCAAACGACAGGTTGGTGCGCTGGATTTCGATGATCTTATCGCCCGCGCCGCTGATCTCCTGACCCGCGCTGATGCCCGTGCATGGGTGCTCTACAAACTCGATCTCGGCATCGATCATGTGTTGGTGGACGAGGCGCAGGACACCAGCCCGCGTCAGTGGCAGGTGATATCCGCATTGGTAGAGGAATTCTTCGCAGGCCAAGGCGCGCGCAACACCAATCGCACCGTCTTTGCCGTGGGCGACGAAAAACAGTCGATCTACTCGTTCCAGGGCGCGCGGCCGGAAAGTTTCGATACCCACCGCAGGCTGTTCGAACGAGCGAGCAAGAACGCTGGTGGCACATTCGAGAATGCCAATTTGAACCTGTCTTTCCGCTCTACCGCTGACGTGCTGGACGCGGTGGATGCGGTCTTCAAAGTGCCGCAAAACATGCCCGGCGTGACGCAAGGCGAAGGTACGATTCACGACGCTGCCCGCAGTAAGGGGGCAGGGCAGGTGGATGTCTGGCCGCTGATCTCCGCTGAAAAGGCAGAAGAGTCGGAGGACTGGACGAGCCAGCAAGAGGCCACCATCGCCGCATCCGAAAAGCTGGCTTTGCAAGTGGCTGGCACGATCAAAAGCTGGATCGGTAACGAGCCGCTCGGGCCCAATGGCCGCGCTATGCAGGCTGGTGATATATTGGTGCTTGTTCGTTCGCGCGATGCTTTCGTCACCGCGCTGAACCGCGAATTGAAAAGCCTCGAGGTCGAAGTTGCCGGTAGTGACCGGCTGACCATCACCGACCATATCGCCGTAGAAGACCTGATGGCGCTGGCTCAGGTCATGCTCACTCCGCAGGACGATCTGGCTTTGGCTGGATTGCTGAAATCACCTCTTATCGGCCTTGATGAGGACGACCTCTACAAGCTGGCCCGCTCCCGCATGGAAGGCGCGGTGATGCGCGATCGATCCGTACGGGAACACAATGTCTCTCTGTTCCAAGGATTGCGCGACCAGCTGGACGAACCGAAATTCGCTGCTGCTTGGAACACGATCAAGGGCTGGCGCAGGCGTGCTGACATATTGCCTGTTTATGAGTTCTTCGCGCTCATACTGGGGGCTGATGGCGGGCGCAGAAAGTTCATGGCGCGACTGGGGCCGGAAGTCGAAGACGTGCTCGACGCTTTTGCCAGCGCCACCATGGACCACGAAAGCCGCGGCCTGCCGGGGTTGCAGAATTTCCTCGAACGCCTGTCCACCGAACAACCTGAAATAAAGCGCGAGTTGGACCAACGTGGCGAGCAGGTTCGCATAATGACCGTCCATGCCGCCAAGGGCATGGAGGCTCCCGTAGTCTTCGTGGTGGACAAGTCATCCAAGGCGTTGCCTGGGCAATTTTATCCCGCGCTTTACCGTTGGGGCGATCAGGAGAGTGCCGACAATCGTAATGGCGGTTGGCTGTGGGTGCCGAAAACCAATCAGCACGGCACAGCTACGACCCCTGCCTTCGAGCGCGAACACACCGGCGCCGAGAACGAGTATCGTCGCCTGCTTTACGTTGCCATGACCCGCGCTGAAGATCGCCTCATCCTGTGTGGCACCTGCGGTGTTTCCGGCCCCGACAAAGTGCCTGAACCCAGCTGGTACAACATGCTGGAGCGTGGTCTGGAAGGCACCTGGCGTGACGTCGAAGCGCAGGGTGCTGTGCCCCAACATCACCGTTGGTACAGTCATGACCGGGCGGAGCGTGAAGGCGATAATCCCGCGCAAACCGATAAGCAGGTCGTCGACGTAACACCGCTGCCTGCCACTATGTTGCAGCCTATGGAGCGGGCAAAGGACTTGCCGAAACCATTGAGCCCATCTGGTGCAACCGCGTTGATAGATGAAGGGCGCACCGAGCCGCGTGCCGTGCCTTCACTGCTAGAGCCCGACGCACCTTCTGCTGCGGCCTACTCCAGTCCATCACCGCGCAAACTCGGCACGGCTGTCCACCGCATCTTCGAACTCTGGCCCGTTGTGGCGCAAAATGACCGTATGCCGATGGGTGAGAGGATTCTCGACCAACAGCTCGGAAATCTGGACCCTGCCATGAGCGCCAACATCATCTATGGCGTACAGCAGGTGGTGGAAGACCCTCGTGTTGCCGATCTTTTCGATCCCGCCACGTCCCGCGCTGAAGTTGCGGTTATGGGAGTTTTGGACATTGGTGGCACACAGCGTTCCGTAACCGGAACGATAGACCGTATGGCGGTGACAGAAGACGCGGTGTATCTTTTGGACTTCAAAACGGGGGAGCATGTTCCTGCCGATGCAGCTGCTGCACCGGCAAGTTATGTGACGCAGTTAGCCCTGTACCGCGCCATCGTGCAGCGGCTTTATCCAGACAAATCTGTCTATGCGACTTTGATCTGGACGGCTGCGCAGGACGTAGAGCGCCGCATCATGACGTTGCCATCTGCCATGCTAGACGAGGCTATGGCGGAACTTTCGCAACGCTGAAACGGCCTTTCACCAAACTGTGACGGCGCAATAGACGGCCTGCATTCTTGACCCTGTCCGGTGCGCTCCCTACCTGTTCACCACGAGGCGAACACACCGATTCCACATTTGTGTCGAACCGGGACCCAAAAGGAGAGCCACCATGGCCACCGTAAAAATCGATAATTCCAATTTTGAATCCGACGTTTTGAATTCCGACACACCTGTCGTCGTCGATTTCTGGGCGGAATGGTGCGGCCCGTGCAAAATGATTGCGCCGAGCCTGGAAGAAATTTCCAACGAGATGGGCGACAAGGTGAAAATCGCCAAGGTGAACATGGATGAAAATCCTGAACTAGCTTCTAAATATGGCGTTCGTTCTATCCCGACTTTGTTGATGTTCAAAGGCGGGGAGCCGGTGGCAATTCAGGTTGGTGCCGCGCCCAAGGAAAAATTGTCGAGCTGGATTTCTTCCGAAGTCTAAGGCTTCGAGATGTGAATTATGAATTTGGCACCGGACGGTTTCCGTCCGGTGCTTTTTTATGCGCCGGTGATGGGGTAGCACTGCTGCACATCGAAACTGCCGAGCCGCTCCATGTCCGATCCAAAGCCCCCCCTCGACGGAAGCCTGCAAGCCGAACTGCTGTCCAACGCGCTGCCGTACATGCAGGCCTATGGCGGCAAGTCCGTGGTCATCAAATATGGTGGCCATGCCATGGGCGACAAGAAACTGGGGCAGGCATTTGCCCGCGATGTAGCACTGCTTCACCAGTCCGGCGTCGAGCCTATCGTGGTGCATGGTGGTGGGCCGCAAATCGGCGCGATGCTGGAAAAGCTCGGTATCGTGTCCGAATTCCGCGACGGCATGCGGGTGACCGATAAAGCCACCGTCGATGTCGTCGAGATGGTGTTGGCGGGTTCCATCAACAAAGGCATCGTGGCCGATTTCAACGCGCAAGGCGCGCGTGCGATCGGGCTGTGCGGCAAGGACGGTAACATGGTGCGCGTGGCCAAAATGCGCCGCACCAAGCGCGACCCCAACAGCAATATCGAAGCCATCGTCGATCTCGGTTTCGTCGGCGAGCCGGAGCATGTGGATGTCTCCGTGCTGCACATGGTAGCCGACGCCGGTCTCATTCCTGTGGTCGCGCCTGTGGCGTTCGGCGAGGATGGCCAGACCTACAACGTCAACGCCGATACGTTTGCCGGTGCCGTTGCCGGTGCGTTGGACGCAGACCGCCTGTTGTTCCTCACCGATGTACCCGGCGTGCTGGATAAGCAGGGCGAACTCCTGCCTCAACTCACTGTGGCCGAAGCCCGTTCGCTCATTGCCGATGGCACGATTTCTGGCGGCATGATCCCAAAGGTCGAAACGTGTATTGAAGCGCTCGATAAAGGCGTTGGTGCTGTGGTCATCGTCAACGGTCGCGCGCCCCACGCCGTGTTGCTGGAACTGTTCACCGATGTGGGTGCGGGCACGATGATCGTGCCGAATGATTTCGCCCGTGATCTTGGCCCTGATTTCAAAGGACCAAAAGCATGAGCATGCAATCTGGCTATACGAGCGAAGCGCTACGCGAAGAATTTGGTGGTATCGATGAATGGGTTTTCGATCTCGACAACACTCTATACCCGCGCCACTCAGACCTGTTCGCGCAGATCGACTGGAAGATGACCGACTACGTGGCGGAGCTGCTTGGATCTGACAAAGACACCGCCCGCAAGCTGCAAAAGGAACTTTATCGCGAGTACGGCACCACTTTGCGCGGCCTGATGGAGCGCTACGAAATCGACCCGCACGACTTTCTCGATAAGGTCCACGACATCGACTATTCACCTGTCGATCCGAACCCGGCGCTGGGCGAATTGATTGCGGCGCTGCCCGGCCGCAAACACATTTTCACGAATGGCGACGTGCCCCATGCGGAGCGCACCATGGAGCGCCTTGGCATCACGCGACACTTCCACCGGATCTTCGACATCGTCGCTGCCGACCTTGAACCGAAGCCCGCCGAAGGGCCTTATCGCAAATTCCTGGCCGACCACGAGGTGCATCCTGAACGCGCCGCTATGTTCGAAGACATGCCGCGCAATCTCGATGTGCCATCAGCACTTGGCATGAAGACCGTGCTCATTTTGCCTGCCAAAGGCTCGCAGTTCTCCGCTGAAAGCTGGGAACATGCGGTGGAAAATGACGCTGCCGTGAACTTCGCCACGGACAACCTCGACACGTTTCTTGCAGACGTTGTGGAAGCTATCGCCTAGTTCTCGATAGCGTAGAGAATCTGCCCCTTGAGATCATCGACGCCGTGGCCCTTCTCGCTCGACGTCGAGACGATGAACGGGAAAGCAGCCGCGCGCTTGGCGATCTTCTCCAGCGTTTCGGCCTGTAGCTTTACTAATGCTGGCGGTTTGATCTTGTCTGCCTTCGTCAGCACCAGCTGGTAGGAAACGGCGGCCTTATCGAGAAGGTCGAAGACCTCCTCGTCGTTCTTCTTCACGCCGTGGCGAGCATCGATCAGTACGTAAACGCGCTTCAACGTCGTGCGGCCACGCAGGTATGAAAAGATCAATTTCGTCCATGCGTCAACCGCATCTTTCGGCGCTTTGGCAAAGCCGTAGCCGGGCATGTCCACCAGTGCGATGGGCGGCAGGCCGTCTTCGAATTCTGCATCCGGCGTGAAGAAATTCAATTCCTGCGTCCGTCCCGGTGTGTTTGATGTCCGCGCCAAACCTTTGGTCGCCGTCAGCGCGTTGATGAGCGATGATTTGCCGACATTGGACCGACCTGCAAAAGCGATTTCCGGCGGCCCTTCTTCGGGCAGGAATTTCATGGCGGGTACGCCGCGGACGAACTGCCAGTCGCCGCCAAACAGTTTTCGGCCACGGCCTTTCAGGTCTGCATAGCGTTCGCGTTCTGCGTCGCTGCCCGGTGCGGGGGAGACGTAATTTTCAACGTTCATTTGGTCAGCCCATAAAAATCCGAGACGACTTTCCAGCCCTCTTCTGCTGTGTCCACGACGGTGAACAGGTCGGTGTCGTCTGGTGAAATAGTGCCTTCTTCGGCCAGCGCTTCCATGTTGATGACGCGGCCCCAGAACGACTTGCCGAACAGCAGAACAGGCACCCGTTCCATGCGTCCTGTCTGGATGAGCGTCAGCGTTTCGAAGAACTCGTCCAGCGTGCCGAAACCGCCGGGGAACACCGCGACGGATGAGGCCCGCATTAGGAAATGCATCTTGCGGATCGCGAAATAGTGGAAGTTGAAAGAGAACTCAGGCGTCACATATTCGTTTGGCGCCTGCTCGTGGGGCAGCACGATGTTGAGGCCGATATTGGGCGCACCCACGTCCAGCGCGCCACGCGAACCTGCCTCCATCACACCGGGGCCGCCGCCGGTGACGACGACGTATTCGGTGAAACCGGTTGCCTTCGATGCTTCTGATGAAAGCTGCGCGAATTTGCGCGCTTCGGTGTAGTATTTTGAACTCTTCTTAAGGCTTTCGCGCTGCACATCGTTCCTGGCAGCCCATGGGTCGGTGCCTGGTTCTGCGATACGCGCGCCGCCGAACAGTACGGTGGTCGATAGAATACCCGCTTCTTCCAGCATCATCTCCGGCTTCAACAGTTCCAACTGAAGGCGCACGGGGCGCAATTCAGGACGGCACAGAAAGTCAGGATCGTCGAACGCCAGTTTGTAGGCTGGAGAGCGCGTCTGCGGCGTGTCGGGTATCGACTTCACCTGCTCGCGGTCCTTGCCGGAAGGTTTCAACGGGTTGTGCGGGCGACTGTGCGGATCGAAGGCCATGACGAAGCGGTTCTGCAAAAGCGGGTGACGAACCGGCAATAGCTGTCGCACTGCGCCCCGTCAAAAATATAGCTTCGTCCGTCGCGCTTGCCGCCTGCGAAAGGCGCAGTATAAAGCCATTAAATCCTTCGTCTCCCGAAAGTTCACAATCATGAGCGCAGACCTGCAAGCCACCATCGAAGCCGCCTTCGAAGACCGCGATAACATCTCCACATCCACCACCGGTGCGGTGCGCGATGCGGTGGAGCAGGCGCTTGCCATGCTCGACAACGGCACGGCCCGTGTCGCTGAACGCGGCGCTGATGGCACATGGACCGTCAACCAGTGGCTCAAGCAAGCCGTGCTGCTGTCTTTCCGCCTGAACGATATGGAAGTCATCGGTGGCGGGTCGGGCAATTCGACCTGGTGGGACAAAGTGCCGTCCAAGTTCGAAGGTTGGGGCGCAGAGCAGTTCCGCGCCGCCGGCTTCCGTGCTGTGCCCGGTTCCATCTGCCGCCAAGGCGCTTTCATCGGCAAGAACGTCGTCCTCATGCCGTCCTTCGTGAACCTTGGTGCCTACGTCGATGATGGCTCCATGGTTGATGGCTGGGCAACCGTTGGTTCCTGCGCGCAGATCGGCAAGAACGTTCACCTGTCAGGCGGCGTTGGCATCGGCGGCGTTTTGGAGCCGCTTCAGGCTGGCCCGACGATCATCGAAGACAACTGCTTTATCGGCGCACGGTCGGAAGTCGTCGAAGGCTGTATCGTCCGCGAAGGTTCGGTGCTGGGCATGGGCGTCTATATCGGCCAGTCCACAAAAATCGTGAACCGCGCCACCGGTGAAATTTCCTACGGTGAAGTGCCGCCTTATTCCGTGGTCGTGGCCGGTTCCATGCCGAGCAAACCCATGGGCAATGGCGATACAGGACCGAATCTCTACTGCGCCGTGATCGTGAAAACCGTGGACGAGCGCACCCGCTCCAAAACCGGCATCAACGAATTGCTGCGTGATTGACTCGTGTAAGCCACGGTAGCTAGATCATGACACAAGGGCTCGTCCGGTCGGACGGGCCTTTTTCTTTTCGCAAGTTTTCACAGGGCGGGCAGGCCATGATATTTTTGAAATTTGGCAGTGCTGCAATGGCTGCGCTTCTGTTGACCGGCTGCGCGTCCATCGCGCGTGGCACGACGGAAGCCATCGTCATAAACTACACACCCGCAAACGCGCAGGTGACGACGAGCCTTGGTAAGAACTGTACGTCCAGCCCCTGCACGATAATCGTGAAGCGCAAAGACAAGTTCACAGTTACAGCCACTGCGCCCGGCTACACGCCGCAGACAGTTCCCGTGTTGACGAAAGTGCAGGGCGGTGGCGCTGCGGGACTTGCTGGTAATGTGCTTGTCGGTGGCATCGTTGGTATTGGTGTGGATGCGGCCACTGGCGCAGCGTTGGATCATTATCCCAATCCGGTAAACATCAATTTGCAGAAGGTTGGCGCAAGCGTTGCGCCAGTCAAAAAGCCCAACGGTACACGCAAGACAGGTACGCCAACAAGCTAGGTAACTTGCTCCGAAAGGGGGCCAACGATGTCGAGATTGCTAGGTACAGGCGCTGAGCGCTCGCTGGGGTGGGCCTTGTTCTCTCCTCGTGGCAGGATTCGTGGCAAAACCTACGTTCTCGGCTTTTTCGCCGTGGCGTTGTTTTATTTTGGCATCGTGATCGTGCTGCAATCTGTGTTCGCTGTGGACGGCACCATTACCGATGGGCCTGCTGTTCTCGTCGCCCTGGGCCTGCCTGTAACCGTCTGGTGCATGTTGATGCTGGTGTGGAAACGCATTCAGGACATTGGTTTTCCGGGCTGGGTATCTCTCATTGCTATTGGCGGTTCTGTCGTTCTTGCGCCGCTAGGTGGCTTTGCCCCTATCGCATTGATATTTCTGGCCATGTGGCGCGGTGAGGCAAAAATGAACGCCTTCGGTCCCCCGCCTGTGCCGCGTAACGACAAGCCGGTCGACACCCGCTCACCCAAGTTGCGATTGCGTGAGCGCATGGCGGAGAAAACGCGGGAGCGTGACAAACGCGAAGCGAAAGAAAAGGTCGAGCGTGAGCGTAACCCGAGATTGGGCCGACAAGGGCGCGGCAAATAGTAATGTTTCGGCCACTTCCGCAGCGCTGAATTTCTGCTTAGGCTTTGGGTGCAAGTTGCAACCGGAGAGCCAGCCATGTTCCGCCTGTTTGCCGCCGCCGCTCTATCGATGAGCGCATACGCCGCCGCGCTGTTACCAGCCGCCGCGCAAAGTCGTCCGCCCAGCACATGCCTTGCCGTTGCAGACAATCTCCAGCGTGACGGTGTTCCCGTCCAATACGCAGCTTCTGGAAAGCTCGGCCAATACGAGGTTGCCATCTCGTTTGAAGGCCACTCGATGTACCTTATCGAAACGGCTGGGGGTGAGCGCATCGTCACCGACTACGCAGGCTACACCGCAGACCCGCGCCTGCCGACCATTGTTACGATGAACCGCGCACATTCCTCACACTACACCATGAACCCGGACCCGAAGATCAGCACCGTGCTACCTGGCTGGGGCGAGGGTGAGGGGCCTGCAGATCATCATCTGGAAGTTGGCGACGTGCTGGTGCGCAATGTCACCACCGACATGCTGCGCTTCGGTACGGTGAAGGATGGAAATTCGATTTTCATCTTCGAAGTGGCAGGCCTGTGCATCGGCCATCTCGGCCATTTGCACCACAAACTGACTGACGAGCACATCGCTAAAATCGGACGGCTGGACGTGGTCATGGTGCCGGTCGATGGCGGCCTAACGCTTTCGCATGATGCGGTGCGCATTATGCTCGACCAGTTGCGGTCTTCGGTGATCCTACCGATGCATGTGCGTTTTGCCGGTGCCTTGCCGCGCTTTCTGCAACACTTGGGTGATGGCTATCCGGTGGAAACGATCCGCGATAGGCGGCTTGTTTTATCGCTGCGCACCTTGCCGAAACAACCGACAGTCATGTTGCTGCCCGGCGTTTCGTATTCACCGCGCTACGAGGAATAGCTTGGCTGTAGTCAGCCAAGCTTGTTACGCCATGTTTGCTTGAAGCGTTCGGTGGCTCTGTCATAAGGGCGCTATGACCGATCTTTCACATTCCGCCGCGCTTCTGCGCGACCTTATCGCTTGCCCATCCGTGACGCCGGAGGAGGGCGGTGCGCTCACCGTGCTTCAAAAACGACTGGAGCCCTTGGGCTTCACCGTCGAGCGCCGTGTTTCGACCGCACCGGGAACGCCGGATGTCGAAAATCTCTACGCGCGACTGGGCAACGCTTCACCCAACCTTTGCTTTGCAGGTCACACCGATGTGGTGCCCACCGGCGATGAAGCCGCGTGGACCAGCGGACCTTTTCAGGGCGATGTGGTGGATGGAGAGATGATCGGCCGTGGCGCGGTTGATATGAAAGGCGGCATCGCGTGTTTTCTCGCCGCCGTAGAACAACACATCGCAGCGGGGAAACCTGTCCCCGGTTCCATCTCATTCCTCATCACAGGCGATGAAGAAGGCCCGGCGGTGAATGGCACCAGTGCCGTTCTCGATTGGCTCGTTGAACGTGGAGAAAAAATCGACGCTTGCGTGGTGGGCGAACCCACAAACCCGAACCAGCTTGGCGACGCGATCAAGATTGGCCGGCGCGGTTCGGTCTCCGGCACGGTCACGGTTCACGGCACACAGGGCCACGCGGCCTATCCGCATCTGGCCGACAATCCAGCGCGGGGGATTGTAGCGCTGTGCAATGCCCTGATGGCCGAACCATTTGACGAAGGTACGGAAGACTTCCAACCCACCAATCTGGAAGTCACCTCTATCGATATTGGCAACCCGGCGTTCAACGTTGTGGCGCAACAAGCCACCGCCCGGTTCAACATCCGCTTCAACGACACATGGACCGCGGATAGTGTGAAGGCCGAGATCGAACGGCGATTGGCAGTTGCATCTGAAAGCAACGCCGTGCGGCCCGATCTTCCAGATGGGGCACGCCCGCCGGTGCGCTTCGACGTCGTCTATACCGAGCGCCCAAGCCACGTGTTCCTCACCCGCGATGACACGTTGATTGATTCCCTTGCTGGTGCGGTGGAGGACGTGATCGGACGTCGGCCTGAAACCTCGACCGGTGGTGGCACGTCGGACGCGCGCTTCATCAAGGATGTATGCTCCGTGGTGGAATTCGGCCTAGTGGGTCAAACCATGCATCAGGTGGACGAACGCGTAGCGCTGGCCGATCTTGACCAGCTGACCGCCATTTATGCCCGTTTCATTGAGAGCTATTTCGCAAAGTCAGGCACCTCATGAGCGCGACCAACCAAGACGGTGCGGTAGAGAACATCCGCGGTGCTATCGAGATCATGCTCGCCAAACCATCCGGCCTATCGCGGATGGATCTGTCAGCTGCCGGATTCGCCATATCATTTGCCGCTCTGCTGATAGCGGGCCTGATCGACGCTTCTGCCTACTCCATCCGCTACGGTTCTATCGATGCACAGTTGGCGGCTGAAGGTTTGCCGGTCGAGTGGTCAGCGCTGGGCTATATTCTGTCCAGCCTCATCATAGGTTTGGCGAGCTATGGTGTGTCGGTCCTGATCATTATGCTGATTGCCAATGAAGACGAGCGCCGCAGGGTGCCAACCATGGTGACCGTCAACAATTGGGCAGCGCCGGTCGTTAGCCTTGTCGTGTTGCCGCTCATATTGGCCGAGGCGGTGCTGCCTTCTCTTCAGGTCGCGATCAATCTTACATTCATAGGATTGCTTATCTGCATTCTTGTTGCGGGCTGGCAAATCATGACCATTTCGATGGAGGCGGCACCGGGACGGGGCGCATGGCTCTTTGCCGTCAGTCTCGTGACGTCTGTTATCGTCAACGCGACTTTGGAGCGTTGGGTGGGGCTTGCGACTTTCGCTCCTCCACCCGCCTAGAAACGCCTCACAAAAGAGGCCGGCTTCGCTTGGCGAAACCGGCCTCTTGAAATTTTATGTTCTGCGCAATTAGCAGTTGGAGCATTCCGTTTCCAAGCTGCTGCGTGGGACGAAAATGTTCTCGTAATTATACGTCATCTTGCCGTCGCCACCCACGTTGAAATAGTCGCCGTAAAGTGGCGTCTGCTTGAGTCGGCCCTTAGCGACGACGTAGAAGCCGTTCCGCTTTGTGGCCCAGTCGGGAAGCGGGTAAGTCTGGCCACGGCTTGGTTTCGCCAGCGATACGCGCTGGTGGCTGGCCGTCCACGCAACACGACCGCGACGCTGCGGGTTGTTGCTGTTGTCGCCAGGCACAGGCTCAACGATTACACCGGTAAGAACGATCTCCAGGTCATCAGCATATTGTTGGGACATCATGGCTTCACCGGCGGCAAAAGCGCCATCAATAATGCTGCGGTCCACCACGGGGGATTGCGCGATGATGTCGGCAACCGTGCCGGTCACTTTACCCACAGCGGTGGAGGCGTGCTCCATATGGGTTGCAACGATTGCACCAAGATACATCGACAGCAGCGCTGGCGAGATCAAAGCGAACTCGACCATCGAAATGCCGCGCTCGTCTTTACGAAAACGGCGCAGAAAGCCGCTGGATAAAAGACTTGGACGTTTGAGAAGATTTTTCACGGGGTTTCTCCGTTCAGGCAAAATACTGGATTGAGGAAATGGGCGGAAGCCCGGCTCAATAGGGTTCGTTCATGAAGGCGGTGGAGGCGTTGAGAACGCGCTTGAAGTTGCCGCTCATGTTGCCGATGCCGTTGCCTTTGTCGTCGATGCGGAAATCGAGAAAATTCAACATCGTGGGCCACTCGTAATAGGCCTGCACAACGTTGATCGACAGGCGACCACCGGGGTTGAATGTAGGCTGATAAACGATGTCACCATTGGCATCGCGCTGCGGTTGGTTTTTCGGCTGGAAGCTGCCCACTTCTTCGACGGTGACCATCAGCTCGCCGCACTTGAACAACAGCATAACAGGCTCATCGCACAGCAACTGCTTGAATTCGGCATGGTTCATGGAACCGGGTTTGACCTCGCCAGTACGTATTTTGCGGGACACGTTATCGACGCCGGCATTCAGCGTACGGTCAGCAAAATAGCCGATACCAACTTCCATCGTGCCAATGATCATCGTCAGCAGTGGAATCGCCACAAATGCAAATTCGATTGTAGCCGTACCGCTGTCATCGCGACGGAAACGACGCATAAAACGGCGACGCTTGGGCGCAGGTTTTGCAGCTAACACTTCAGGCTCTGCGGCCAGTGGTGCAAATGTGTTAGGTGTGTAGCTCATAGTCTCCAACCCGTCTTTTTGTGCGTTCAGCGGATGCCGGTCGCACGTCTGTTGTGGTTCTTTCTTGAGGCCACCCTAGACACAGCGGGTTTCAGCGACGTTTCGAGATATAGCTAAAATTCGATAGTTGGATTAATGGCGGCGTAACCATGCTGGCACCCAGCAAAAAATCACGCCGCTATGTCAGTGCCTTGGTTCAGTCGTCGCCGACGCTTTCAGCCAAGCCGTTACGGGCGGTGATTTGGCCGTTGATCGTCTCGAAACGTTCTTTCTCGTCACCGAGCGTCAGGGTTGTCTGACACACAGGAGCGCAAGCGAGCGTTTCGCGATTGGCTTGACGATAGACATGCACGAGGTTCGTTTCCTCGCCTTTGACGACGACAGTCTCATCGACAATCGGGTCGCCGTCTGAGTCCAGCACTATGATGTTTGTCACGCCGAACAGGCGACCGGTAAGAACGAGTGTGCGTGCATCCTGGATCGTAGCATCGACGATTGAGGGATTGCCTACGATTACTGTGTCGGCAGGCTTTGCGATACGCACCACGCGGGCGCGGTCGACCACCACTTCAAGATGCTTCTTGGCGCTGTGCCCGTCTGCAAGGGCTGCGACTGGCAAAACGGTTGCAGCAATGATGGGAGCGAAAAATGCACCAGCCAGCGCAAAGCTGCGGATAGCTGAAGTCGGGGAGAATTTGGCCATGAAAAACACCGGGGGCTACGCAATACTGAAGTCATCCTTGCCGATAATGGTAAAGTTGCTCTTAAGTCTCAGAGCCCGGTCATTTTATCTCGTTTCACCACCTGCGAAATACACTTCTCTATAGGGGCGTATTTTCGGTGTCGGATCGGAATACATGTGTGCAGTCACAGCAAGGGTTTTTTCACCATCTGAAAGCGTTTTGCGAAGGAAGGTTTTGCTAACCGTATTTGTTAGGGAGGGATGCACACCCCCGCTCTAAGTTGGGCTTATCCGATCGGGGGAAACACTCCGGCGGAAAATGCTGTAACAACCGTGGATAAGGATTATTCCCATGACCAACATCAAACGCTTCTTCAAAGACGAGTCCGGCGCAACTGCAATCGAGTACGGCCTCCTGGCTGCTTTGATTTCGATCGTCGCTATCGGCGCCATGACTACAATCGGTACGAACCTGAACACCAAGCTTGGTGCAGCCGGTACCGCTCTTTCCTAGGAAGAGCTGACTTCGCGGCAGGCAGCGCTCTTTAACGTAGGAGCCGCAGCCGCCGCCGGTCGATCGAAGGGTCGTCTCCGAAAGGAGGCGGCCCTTTTTCGTGTTAGTTTTCTTGTTCAATATGAAAAATTGATTTTGCGGCGGCAGCGATTTTTTAGAAAAAAGTGCAATTTAACGATATGCCAACCACCTTTGTTCGCATGACGGAAATACCTGCTGTCTAAGTTGTGTTTAACCGATCGGGCGGAAAGTTCCGGCGGCTGCTGTAAAACCAAACGGAACCAAAGGATCTATCCATGTTCATGAAATTTCTCAAAGACGAGTCCGGCGCAACTGCAATCGAGTACGGCCTGTTGGCTGCTCTGATCTCCATCGTTGCTATCGGCGCGATGACAACAATCGGTACCAACCTGAACACCAAACTTGGTGCAGCTGGTACAGCTCTTACCTAAGAGCCGGTTTCGCAACCGGCAGGCTTTTCAGCCGCCGGATGCCAATCGACAAAAGGGTCGTCTCCGAAAGGAGGCGGCCTTTTTTGCTTCGCGGTACGTTCAATGCGGATCAATAAATTTAAGATTTGAGAACTGCGTTTCTTGGGAAGGCGTCAAGACCCCCTTGCTAGTTTCGAATTAATCGATCGGGCGGAAAGTTCCGACGATTGCTGTAAACAAACCATGGAACACAAGGATCGATCCCATGACCAACCTCAAGAAATTTTTCAAAGACGAATCCGGTGCAACTGCAATCGAGTACGGCCTGCTGGCCGCTCTGATTTCCATCGTTGCCATCGGCGCGATGACGACAATCGGTACCAACCTGAACACCAAACTTGGTGCAGCCGGTTCAGCCCTTACCTAAGAGCTGGCCTTACGGCTTAGAACCGCGTCTTTCGCGGTCAGCGGGGTTGTCCTTTGCGGGGCGGCCCCGCTTTGCGTTTGAAGTTGATTGCTTAACCTTAGGGCAAGTCTTGGTCGTTAGGGTGTCTGCAGTATTGCGTATCCCTTGGGGGAAGTTTCCCGTGCCTTTTGAATTGACCTTCGACCATATCGTCGCGTTTGCGGTTCTTACGGTTTTCCCGCTCTGCGTCATCTACGCGACGTTTTCTGATTTGCTATCGATGAAAATTTCCAACCTCACCTGTGGTGTTTTGGTGCTGGGCTTTTTCATTCTTGCTCCGCTTAGCGGAATGGGTTGGCAAGCGATTGCCATTCATTCCAGCGTTGCCGTTGCCGCGCTTGTCATGGGCATGTCGTTCTTTTCAATGGGTGTGATGGGGGGAGGCGATGCAAAGCTTATCGCTGCCGTTTCTCTCTGGCTCGGTCTCGGCCTCACGCTACCCTACATTCTGGCAGCTTCGCTGTTGGGTGCGGTGGTGACCTTGGTGATCGTTGGATTGCGCAAGGCAAAACCGAGGCTTCCCCAAGCATTTCGTGACTGGCGCGTTATGGCCAAGGTGCTCGACCGGAAGGAAGGTATTCCCTATGGCTTGGCACTTGGCCCGGCCGCTTTGGTGGTCTTCACCATTTCCCCATGGGTTACGTCTGCTGCACGCGCCAGCCTGTAAGCGCTCATGTTATTTCACGTCACATTGGTGATGGTGCAAGGGCTGCCGAAAGGTGGTCCTTTTTTGTTTTGGAATGCGGTTTGAACACCTGCTGAACCGGCTCTTCTGTCGGTAATCTTCTGTTCACTACACTTAGCAATTCCCCGTTAACCCTATCTGCACCAATGGCCGTCAAAACTTATGGCAAGCGTATTTGCGCCCACTGTCACGTTTTGCTTCGGGGTTAGCCTTCATGAAACCGGTCCAATTAGTTCTCATCGCCGTAGCGCTCGTCGCCTCACTGGGCGCAGGCTACCTGGTAATGAATATGAGCGAGCCGCCAGCTCAGGTCGTCGTCCAGACCGACAATGGTCCCGCAATCCCAACCATTCCCACAAGGCTTGTTCTTGTTGCGGTGGCTGATGTGCCCCAGGGCACGACGCTTTCGGAAAATAATATGCGTTTTGAAGAGTGGCCCGAAACCGGTGTTCGTCCTTCTTTCGTAACGCAAAAAGATGCGCCCGAAGCGATCAAAGATTTTTCTGGTGCCATTGCCCGCTCATCCTTCTTTGCAGGCGAACCCATTCGTGATGCCAAGATTGTGCGCTCCGACAGCGGTTATCTTTCCGCAATCCTGCCCGCTGGTAAGCGCGCGGTCGCTATCGAAATCACCGCAAGCTCCTCTGCCGGTGGCTTCATCCTTCCAAACGACCACGTCGACGTTATCATGGCCCGTCAGCAGGATGGCGAACAAAATGTCATCATCACGGATACGATCCTCCAGAACATACGCGTTCTCGCACTCGATCAGTTGATTGAGGAAGAGGAAGGCAAGAAGTCCACCGTTGGCGAAACCGTAACGCTGGAACTGACCGCCGAGCAGGTAGAAATCGTGGCAGCTGCGCAGCAGATCAACCGTCGTGGCCTAACTCTGGCACTGCGCAGTGTTGAAGATGCCGAGATCGAAGGCACGTCGGCTGGCCGCAAGCTGCTGTCTTCCGGCGACCGCAAATCGCGCGGCACCGTCCGCATCATTCGCTACGGCAAGGCCAAAGAAGTGGAGCCCAGCAAATGAGCGCTCCCATCGACAATTCCGGCCCGCTTTCGCCCTTCACCCCATTTGCAGCCACTGCAGCCAGCACATCCGGCCTAGGCAACAGAACCGCGAGTTCACTCATGACATCCAAACGTTCACGTAAAGGCCTTGTCGTTCGCGGCTTTATGGCTTGGAGCCTCGCCACGGCATTGAGCTTTGCGCCTGTTCTGCACCCGATCCACGAGATGGGCGTCGCTAAGGCTCAGACCGTCGCTGGTGAATTGCGGGCTGACAAAAATCACATCGTCATCACCGCGCGTAATGCACGGGTGCCGAAACTGGTGCGTCTTGGCCTCGACAAATCTCTTGTTGTCGATCTGCCATCTGTTGCCAACGATGTTCTGGTTGCAAACCCCGGCGTCGCCGATGCCGTGATGCGCACATCCCAGCGTCTTTACCTTTTCGGTAAGCAGGTTGGCCAGACCAACGTGTTTGTCTTCGACAACGGTGGCAACCAGATCGCCGCGCTGGAAATTTTGATTGAGCGCGACATCAGTGGCCTCGAAGAAACTCTGTCTCGCCTGATCCCGAATTCCGACATTCAGGCTGAGATGATCAACGATAACATCGTTCTCACCGGCCGTGTTTCGACACCATCTGATTCGACCAAAGCCCAGTCGCTGGCACAAATCTTTGTTCGCGGTGGCGAGCAGACCACCAATCCAGCGCAGCAATCGTCCATTTTTGGCGATGCGCCGACATCCGAAATCGTCAATCTGTTGAAGATCGACGGCGAAGATCAGGTGATGCTCAAGGTTTCGATTGTTGAGATCCAGCGCTCTGTGGTCAAGCAATTGGGCATTACGACATCTCTCACCAACGCGGCAGAGGGCGGCTTCGGCTTCAGCACAATTGCGGGCGGTAGCGTGCGCAATATTGCCGGCGCAGGGCTTCGTGGATCGGCCAATATCGTATCGGGCCAGAACACATTGGATGCACAGCTTCGTGTGCTCGACCACACAGGCATGATCCGAATGCTTGCCGAACCAACACTGACCGCTATTTCCGGTGAAGCTGCCGAGTTCCGCGCAGGCGGCACCTATCAGGCTCCGCAGCAGATTGAGCGCGATGAAAATGGCACGTCTATCGAATATGAAGAGCGCCAATACGGCGTCAGCCTGCAGTTCATTCCCACCGTTCTGACGGAAGGTCGTATCAGCCTGAAGCTGAAGACCGAAGTCAAAGAACCAAGCTTGCATGGCTCAACCGGTCGCAGCTCAGATGCTGGCCTTTTCGGCACCCGCGAGCGAGTTGCATCGACCACGGTGGAACTTCCATCGGGTGGTTCCATGGCGATTGCCGGTCTCATCCAGGACGATCTTCGCCAGAACATCTCCGGTTTTCCGGGTCTGTCGAAACTGCCCATCTTCGGTGCCTTGTTTCGCAGCCGTGAATTTCATCGTTCAGAGACCGAGCTCGTTATCATCGTCACACCATATCTGGTGCGGCCAGTGGCACGGGCCAAGCTTGCCAATCCGGATGAAGGCTTTCAGCCAGCGTCCGAACCGGCTGGCATTTTCATGGGTCGCGTGAACCGCGTCTATGGCACCAAACAGGGCAACCTGCCCAAGGGCCGATATACCGGCTCCATCGGCTTCATCCTCAAGTGATCCTTCAAGATTGATCGGCAGTATTTCGTCATGACCCGTATCAGCAATTCCCTCGCTCTTCTCCTCGCTGCCAGCGTGCTGTCGGCCTGCGGAGGTTACAGCAAGGACAACTTCACCGTCGGTTCCGTCGACAGCAACTACAAGACACGGCACCCGATCGTGATCGACGAGAAAGAGCAGACGCTCGATATTCCCGTGGGTTCCGATACCGTGAGGCTGCCGAGGGCGCAGGAGAGTGCGACGGAAGGTTTTGCCTCCAAATACCGCCGCTCCCCCAGCGGTACGATGACGATTATGATTCCGCGCCACTCGCCCAATGCAAGTGCTGCCAGAAGCATGTCTCATCAGGTTGCAGAAATTCTGCGCCGCGAAGGTGTGCCGCCATCATCAATCGTGACGACGAGCTACGATGCTTCGCGCCACGGTTCAGCAGCGCCAATTCGCGTCTCCTATCATGCGGTGCAAGCCAGCGTTGAACGATGTGGCAAGTGGCCTGAAGATCTCGCCGGACCCAATCTGGATAACCAGAACTGGCATAATTTCGGCTGCGCGAACCAAAACAATATGGCCGCCCAGATCGCTAATCCTTCGGACCTTGTCGCTCCTCGCGGCATGACACAGGCCGATGCCGAGCGTCGCAACAACGTTATCGAAGATTATCGCGAAGGTACGACAGATTTGCCGCCCGCCGCTAACTCCGTGTTTGCCAACTAGGGCGCAAACTACCGCACCCCTTCCTGTAGCCCATCATCAGAAAAGCCGAAGAGTATCATGTCCGATCCGGCCCATTCCAATCCCCACCTGCAAACCCCAAGCCCGCATTCCGACCAGATGGAACACGTGGGTGGCGAACACGATGTGCCGCTGGATGTTCAGGATCCTAATGCTCCCCTTGAGCCGCAGCCACTTGGTGGCGAAGTCCATATGGCCCCCCCCGCTTTTGACCCGTCGATGATGGGTGAGCCAATGATGGCACCGCCTGCCGCACCCACTGGTGGCCATGAATATGGCGGCGAAGATGTGCCGATGGAGCCGTCGCCATCCTCGTTCGATACGCCACAACAGGCCTATGCGGAAGCGCCGGTCCAAGCTCAGGCTATGGAAGCGCCAGCTGCGATGATGCCGCCAATGATGGATGCTCCCCAGCAGCAGCCGCATTATGCGCCCACCATGGAAGAGCCACAGGAGGATTTTGCACATATCCGTCCGGTCCCGCGTGTCTCCATTCAGGCATTTTGCGAAACCGATCCCGTGGCTTCGAAAATTCACCAGACATCGCAGGATCGTCGCATGGCGAAAGCCCATGTGAAGGTCGACATGGGCGGCATTCAAGCAGCCGTTGCCCACTATCAAACGGTTACGACGCCCAACCTCATTCTTGTGGAATCCTCGCTGGTCGGCCAACAGTTGATCTCCGAACTGGAACAGCTGTCGGAAGTTTGTGACGAGGGCACCAACGTGGTGGTGATCGGTCATCGCAACGACGTGCATCTCTATCGCGAATTGATTTCCCGGGGTGTTGCCGAATATCTGTTCGCGCCTGTCTCCATGACGGAAATCATGGAGATTGTCGGTTCTCTTTTCGTCAATCCGGAAGCGGAACCACTTGGACAATCTATAGCATTTATCGGGTCGAAGGGCGGCGTTGGTTCGTCCACGGTCTGTCACAATGTGGCCTGGGCGATTTCCGATAATTTTGAAAGCGACGTGGTTCTCACCGATCTCGATCTCGCATTCGGCACAGCCAATATGGACTTCGACCGCGACCCCCCACAGGGCGTTGCTGAGGCCGTGTTCTCCGCAGATCGCATCGACGATACGTTCCTCGACCGATTGTTGGAAAAATGTTCCGACCACCTGTCATTGCTGGCAGCGCCATCGACACTGGATCGTGATTACGATTTCGACGCCAACGATTTCGATCAGCTGCTTGAGGTTGCCCAACGCGGCACGCCCAACGTCATTATTGACCTGCCACATGTCTGGACCGGTTGGACGCGCGAAATTCTGGCCAATGCCGACCGCGTGGTCATCACCGCTACGCCTGATCTCGCCAGCCTGCGCAACACCAAAAATCTGGTCGATACGCTGAACGAGATGCGGCCCAACGACAGCAAACCTTGGATTGTTCTCAACCAGTGCAACGTTCCCAAGCGTCCGGAAATCGATGTGGAGTCCTTCATGGAGCCACTCGGCTTGCAACCGGCAGCGGTCATTCCATTCGATCCCGCTCTCTTCGGGCTGGCTGCAAACAATGGGCAGATGGTGTCTGAAACCGATGCCAAGCACGAGATCGCGCAGATGTTCGATACACTCGCTTCCGTGCTCACCGGTCGCCGGGACATCGAGCCACCAGCGGCTAAGGGGCTTAGCTCACTGTTGCAGAAATTGAAGACACGCAAAAAGTAATCGCTGGCTTATGGCGCGCTTGCAGCGCCGCAGCTTGGCAAACGGGTAATGAGTAAAGGGTAGATCGATATGTTTGGAAAACGCGGAGGCACAACCGGCCCTGGGCAGCAGGGTGGCGCACCAAGAAAGCCACTCGCGATGCCATCGCAGGCAGCACCTGCACCGCAGCAGGCCGCTCCGCGCCAACAACATGCCGCGCCGCCTATGGCGCCGACTGCACCGGCCGCTCCGATGGCACAAGCACCGGCTCCCCAGGCGGCACCTGCTCCACAAATGGCTGGAGCTGGCGGCCCCCCTGCCATGGCTCCGCCCGCACAGGTTCCGGCGATGGTACCTCCAGGTGCGCCAATGCCCAGCGGCGCACAGGCCGTAGCGACAATCGACCAGGTTGTTCCTAAAAAGGTAAAAGGCAAAGCTGCCGCACCCGATGGTGCGAGCGAGCCAGTATCCGAACCGAACGAGATCAAGATCAAGTCGGAAGAATATTACGATGTGAAGACGCAGGTCTTCTCAGCGCTCATCGACACGATCGACCTGTCGCAGCTTTCTAAGCTGGATAATGAAGGCGCACGCGAAGAAATCCGCGACATCGTCAATGACATCGTGGCCATCAAATCCATTGTAATGTCGATTTCCGAGCAGGAAGAATTGCTCGCCGACATTTGTAACGATGTTCTCGGTTACGGTCCGTTGGAGCCGCTGCTCGAGCGTGATGATATCGCCGACATAATGGTCAACGGCGCGAAGCAAACCTTCATCGAAGTCGATGGTAAAACGCAGAACACCAATGTGCGTTTCCGCGACAACGACCAGCTGATGAACATCTGCCAACGCATCGTGTCGCAGGTCGGTCGTCGTGTGGATGAATCATCCCCCATCTGTGATGCCCGTCTGGCAGATGGTTCTCGTGTGAACGTCATCGCGCCGCCGCTGGCGCTGGATGGCCCCACTCTCACCATTCGTAAGTTTAAGAAAGACAAGCTGACGCTGGATCAGCTGGTGAAGTTCGGCGCGATTTCCGAAGAGGGCGCAGAAGTCCTCAAGATCATCGGTCGCGTTCGCTGCAACATCGTCATCTCCGGCGGTACAGGTTCCGGTAAGACGACGCTTCTCAACTGCATGACGAACTACATTGATGAAGATGAACGCGTCATCACCTGCGAAGACTCCGCTGAACTTCAGCTCCAGCAGCCCCATGTCGTGCGTCTGGAAACCCGCCCGCCAAACCTGGAAGGCGAGGGCAAGATCACTATGACCGACCTCGTCAAAAACTGCCTGCGTATGCGTCCTGAACGTATCATCGTGGGTGAGGTTCGTGGCTCGGAAGTGTTCGACCTTTTGCAGGCGATGAACACCGGCCATGACGGTTCGATGGGCACAATTCACTCCAACTCACCGCGTGAGTGCCTGTCCCGTATGGAATCCATGATTGCCATGGGTGGCTTCCAGCTGCCGCAGAAAACCGTACGTGAAATCATCTGCGGTTCCATCGACATCATCATTCAGGCCAAGCGTCTGCGTGACGGTTCCCGCCGCATCACGCACATCACCGAAGTGCTTGGCATGGAGGGTGACGTCATCATCACGCAGGACATCTTCCTCTACGATATTGTTGGCGAAGATGCCGACGGCAAGCTGATCGGTAAGCACCGTTCATGCGGCGTCGGTAATCCGAAGATGGCTGAACGCGCCAAATATTATGGCGAAGGCCCGCGCCTTGCTGCAGCCCTCGATGCTTCCGAAGACCCAGATCAGTTCTAGAACCCAGCCACCAAACCACATGGCCTGAATGTAAAATTCGGACCTCAAGCCAAGGGAGACGATCATGAACAACATGCAGATGCTTATACTGGTCGGTCTTGCCGTTGTGGTCGTGGGGGCATTGGCCTACGCGCTGCTCTACAATTCCATAGCGAGTGACAAGAAGTCCAAGGAGCGCATGCAGCGGCTTCAGATGGACAAGAAGACCAAGATGAAGGTCGAGTCCCGCAAGATGGACGAAAAGCAGCGTCGCAAAAGCCGTGAGGCCGCGCTGAAGAACGTTGATGATCAGAAGTCGAAGGGAAAGACTGCCGGTAAGGAAACGTTCCGTGAAATTTTGGAGCAAGCCGGTTTCACAATCTCGCTTGGAAAGTTCTACGTCGTTTCTGCCGTTATCGGTATTCTGTTTTTCTTTATTGCTCTGGTTTTCATGGGCGCGACACTTCCAATTGCTGGTGGCGTCGGTTTCGTCATGGGTTTCGGTGCGCCGCGTTGGTGGGTGAAACGCAAGCGCAAAAAGCGTTTTGCAGCTTTCACCAAGACGTTCCCGAACGCTATCGATGTCATCGTCCGTGGTATCAAATCCGGACTGCCGTTGAACGACTGTCTGCGCATTATCGCAACGGACTCCGACGAACCGGTGCGTGGCGAATTCCGCAAGCTCATAGAAGCGGCGCAAATGGGTATTCCGGTGCCGGAAGCCTGCGAGCGCTTGTACAAAAGCATACCGACATCGGAGACGAACTTCTTCTCCATCGTGATCGCCATCCAGTCTTCCGCCGGTGGTAACTTGTCGGAAGCGCTCGGCAACCTGTCCAAAGTCCTGCGTGAACGGCGCAAGATGGCCGACAAAATTCAGGCGTTCTCCTCGGAAGCCAAGACCTCCACCATGATTATTGGGGCTCTGCCATTCGTGGTCGCCATCATGGTTTTCGCCACATCGCCATACTATCTCGTTCCGCTTTGGACGACGACGGGTGGCCACAAAGTTCTCTTCTTCTGCGCGGTGTCGATGGGTTTCGGCATTCTGGTCATGAAGAAAATGATCAATTTCAAGTTCTGATCGGGACGCATACGCTATGTTTGATATTATCACCCAGCCGCAGAACCTGATTGCCATGACGGTGACGCTGGCATGTTTTGCCACCGCCCTTTCAATCGCCATGCCACTGCTTGCAAAAGACCCGCTGGAAGGCCGCATGAAAAGCGTGGCGCTCGAGCGTGACAAATTGCGGGCGCGGGAACGTGCCAAGATTCAGGCCGACAAACAAAAGGCCGGCCAGCGTGTTGGTGCGAAGAAAGCAGAAGCCAACTCGGCCATTACCGGTCTTGTCGAAAAGCTGAACTTGCGCACTGCGCTGGCTGATGAAAACACCGAAGCTATGTTGGTCCACGCGGGTTATCGCGGGTCCAAGCCGCTGTTCATCTTCCTAGCGTTGCGTTTCGCACTGCCATTGGTCTTCCTTGCCCTGACGGCAATCTATCTCCTGTTCCTGTCCGAGCGGACGGAAGGGGACACAATGACCATCGGCATCAAGTGCCTCGTCGCCGGTGCCATCGGTTTCTATCTGCCGATCCTTGTGGTGAAGCAGAAGATGAAGGCGCGACAGCTTTCCATCAGTCAGTCGTGGCCTGATGCGCTTGATCTTTCACTTATCTGCGTCGAATCCGGCATGTCCATTGAAGTGGCTTTCCGCAAGGTGGCCTCCGAAATCGGTGCCCAGTCCCCGCCCTTGGCCGAAGAGTTGATGATCACCACAGCCGAGTTGTCCTTCCTGCAAGAGCGCAAGCACGCCTACGATAACCTCGTTTACCGCACCGGTTTGGAATCGGTGAAGAACGTTGTCCTGTCGCTGGTGCAGTCGGAAAAATACGGTACGCCGCTCTCCGTGGCGCTCCGCGTGTTGTCTCAGGAAAACCGCGATACACGCATGGCCATGGCTGAAAAGAAGGCGGCGGGTCTTGGTCCTAAGCTGACCGTGCCGATGATGATCTGCTTCCTGCCAGTGCTGTTCTGCGTCATTCTTGGCCCAGCCGTCATCCGCACCATGGCCGAGTTCGAGTAGGACTGAACAGCTTCGGTTCAGCCTTACCTAGATAGGTACTTCTCTTCGCTGGCTTACCTCCCATGACACTTGGTCTCGCCCTGTGCTACGCTATTAGCGTTGCATCCCGCGAGATCGATCATGGTCACGATACCCACTCGCCTAACTAAATTTTTCGACATCCAGCATCCTATAATTTCCGCGCCTATGGCTCTCGCAGCTGGTGGTGCGCTGGCGGGTGCCGTGTCGCGGGCTGGGGGACTGGGTCTTCTTGGTGGTGCGTATGCCGTTGATGACTGGATCGAGACGCAATGGCGTGAAGCTGGCAATGCGGACATCGGTTGCGGCTTCATAACGTGGAAACTGAAGCAGGCGCTCGTTGAACAACCCGACCTTCTTGATCAGGTGCTTGCACGCAAACCTAAGGCACTGTTCTTATCCTTCGACGACCCGCATCCGCTATCGAATACTATCCGCGACGCTGGCGTACCGCTCGTCGTTCAGGTGCAAACTTTGCGCGATGCCAAACGAGCAATGGATTGCGGAGCTGACGTTATAGTCGCCCAAGGCGCTGAAGGCGGCGGGCATGGCGAACGCCGTGCCACCATGACCATCGTGCCGGAAGTTGCCGACGAAGTCGCCCGCACCAATTCCAACGCCATCTTATGCGCTGCTGGCGGAATAGCTGACGGTCGAGGCCTCGCAGCCGCACTCATGTTGGG
Organism: Ahrensia sp. R2A130; assembly: GCF_000179775.1. GTDB lineage: Bacteria > Pseudomonadota > Alphaproteobacteria > Rhizobiales > Rhizobiaceae > Pseudahrensia. Next base: position 71,832 of record NZ_AEEB01000004.1, on the reverse strand, counting down.
GGCGGAAGGTGTAGTGATGGGGTCGCGCCTATGGGCCAGTGAGGAGGCGATTGTTCATCCTGCTATGCTAGAGGCTGCGATTACTGCCACCGGTGATGATACCATCCGGTCCAGCGTCATGGACATCGCCCGCACACTGGAATGGCCGGACCGCTACACGGCGCGTGTGCTGAAGAACGCTTTCACCGAGCGCTGGCACGACGATCTAGACGGCCTCATCGCCAATGCAGAAGCTGAAAGCACGCGATGGAAACAGGCTTGGGTCGATGGCGAAGTTACGACCGCCAACACTTTTGTTGGCGAGGCGACGGGTATGATTTCGGGCGTACGACCGGCAGCAAACCTGATTGAGGAAACGGTCATGCAAGCCTCAGCGTTACTGAAACGCTACGCCTAAGCTCCGACCTTAGATACGCTGCCAAGGCGGCGAAGAGCCGTCCGGTGCTATCTGCGCAGCGCCCGCGTAGCGAAGCCCGAAGGGCGATAGCGTGAGCACAAAAACGCTTGAACAAACCTATTCAAGCGTTTTTGTCATCCTTAAGTTCTTTCCACGCATTCTGTTCCTGAAGCATCTGGCGCAGGAAGGCGACGTTGGCTTGGGCTTCCGCTGGTGGCAGTTCACCGGCAGCAACTTTTTCAGCCTCTGGGAAACGACCCTGCAGGCCGATCACCAGCGCCAGATTCTGCCGCACGCGGCTGTCGGCACCGGGGCGACCGATAGCTTGTTTCAGATAGGTTTCGGAAGCGCGCAAATCGCCTTCCAGCAGATACGACATGCCAAGGTTGGACAGCACGGATGGCTCGCCAGGCTTGAGCTGCAACGCTTTGCGGTATTGTAGGCGGGCCTGTTTCGGATCGCCGATCTGGTCGTAGATTGCGCCTTCAGCCGAATGCAATTTCCAGTCTGGATTGTCGGGTGTTTGCGCGCGCTGGATGGTGTCCAACGCTTTTTTCAACTGTCCAGCACCGGCCAATGCTTTGCCGTAAGCACCAAGCACCTGACGGTCTTCAGGGTGATAGATCGCAACCTTCTGCATCACTGCCAGCGCCTGCTCGTTGCGGTTCGTCATACGAAGCGCGGTGGCGAATTGCAGGCCGGTCACTTTGTCTTTGGGGCGCTGCTCGTAGCGCGCCTGCCAGTAGTCGGTCGATTGTTGAAGCTCGGTCTGGTTCATGGTCGCCACCGGCTTTCGCAGATGTTTCGGTACCGAACCTGTGGTCATGCTTTTGGAAGCACAACCTGTGACGCCCAACATGAGCGCAAGCGATGAAGCGACAAGAATGCGGGAAACTACGGACATGAAACTGGCCTCGACGACTGAAACTTGCAAATGGAACGCCGCGTGGCGAAGTGGCTGCGCGGAACCCCGTGACTTTCAGCAATGAACTGTTAACCCTAACACCGAGTAAACGCGCGGCCTGATCTCATAACCGCCGCACAAAGAGAGACATTCCACATGCACATCGAAACCGACCCATCCGCCTGCTTTGCTGGAACCGGTGAGGGTGCCGTTCCGGTGCATGCTGTGCCCAAAAACGGTTTGGAAAATATGAGCATGTTGCAGCAGTCGGACGTGGCGTGGGCCGTAGCCAACGGCTTTTCCGGTAAGTCGGGTGAGACGTGCATCGTGCCAAACGGCGAGGGTGGCATTGCTGCCGTATTGGTCGGAACAGGTAGCAACAACACGCCGGTACCAGCTGCATTCCGCATTGCGGCACTTGGCCGAAAGCTGCCGACAGGCAATTACCAATTGCCATCCGATCTTCCGCAAGCAACGCTGGCTTTCGCTTTGGGTGGTTACGAATTCACCCGCTACCGCAAGGGCGCAACGGCTATGCCGCGCGTTGCAGTGCAGCCGGATGATGCCACTCGCCGCCGTGTGGAAGGCGTCTATCTTGCCCGCGATCTCATCAACACACCGGCAAACGACATGGGGCCGGAAGCGCTGGAAGCGGCTTTTCGTAAATTAGGCGAGACCCACGGAGCGGCGGTATCAGTTATAACGGGTGACGACTTGCTGACGGAAAATTTCCCTATGGTGCACGCCGTAGGCCGCGCCAGTGCGCAGGCCCCACGCGTGCTGGACATGGTATGGGGCAAGGCGGACGATCCGTTGATCACACTGGTCGGCAAGGGCGTGACCTTCGATACAGGCGGCCTTAACATCAAGCCGGGCGGTTCCATGGCTTTGATGAAGAAAGACATGGGCGGCGCGGCCAACGTGATGGGTCTCGCCCATATGATCATGGACGCAAAACTACCCGTCCGCCTGCGTCTCATCGTCGGCGCGGTGGAAAACGCGATTGCAGGCAACGCCTTCCGTCCTGGTGATGTGCTGCAAACCCGTAAGGGCATAACAGTGGAAATCGGCAACACCGATGCAGAAGGTCGCCTCGTTCTTGGCGATTGTCTGACGCTGGGTGACGAAGACGCTCCCCAGTTGATGATCGACATGGCAACCCTCACCGGTGCCGCCCGCGTGGCGCTCGGCCCGGACCTGCCGCCATTCTACACCCATGACGATGCTTTTGCCGCTGATCTTGAAGCGCAGGGGCAGGCTTGCTTTGACCCTGTGTGGCGCATGCCGCTTTGGCAGCCTTATCAAGCCATGCTGTCGTCCAATGTTGCGGATGTGAACCACATCACATCCGGCGGTTTTGCAGGTTCGATTACGGCGGCGCTTTTCCTGGAAAGATTCGTTGAAAAAGCTGCGACCTGGGCGCATTTCGATATTTTCGGCTGGTGTCCTGCCGACAAACCCTGGGCCCTCAAGGGTGGCGAGGCGCAGGCCATCCGCGCGCTTATTGATGTGTTGGAAGCCCGCTATCCAGCCTGATATTGACGTGCAAGCCTTTCGGCGCGACACTATTTTCGGGCGCGAAACAAATGGCCCGATAAAGTTAGGTGGTTGATTGTGGATATGAAACCCGCGCAAGCGTTGACCCTGTGGCACAGCACAACACTGGCTCAGGTGCACGGCGCTGATCCTGATCTGACGACACGTCAGACGGCGATTTTGTTGACGATCTATCTCGAAGCGCCGCCTCATACAGTGCGAGGGTTGGCGGCGAAACTTGGTGTCACCAAGCCCGTCATCACCCGCGCGCTGGACACCATGGGCACGATGGGTCTCGTCTCCCGCCGCCGTGATGAACGTGACCGTCGTAATGTTCTGGTGCAGCGCACCGTGAAAGGTTCGCTTTATCTGGAGCGTCTCGCGGACCTGATGGTCACCAAAGCTGGCGATCTGCACTGATGGCTTTTGACCCCGAAACCGATCCTAGGCTTAATGTCGACACGGATAAATTTCCCGGCGAGACGGGCCGCGTTGTGAAGTCTGTTATCGATTTGCGCCGAATGCCGGATGCCACAAGTGGCATCGATACGCAGGGCATTTATGGTCAGCTTCTCGTCATTCTTGAACGCAAAAACGGTTGGGCATGGGTCCAACTTGCTCATGATGGCTATGTCGGCTGGACGGAAGATGAGGGCGTAGCAGTGGGAATGGGCGAGGTAACCACCCATCTCGTCTCAGCGCCGCGTACCTATCTCTATTCACAAGCAGACCTGCAATCACCTCGCGTTCGCCCACTGTCCATGGGCAGTGAATTGGCGATTGTGGGCGAAGCTGAAACGCGGGGCACACGCTATTTCACATTGGCGGATGGCAGCGCTGTCGTCGCCAACCATATGGTCGATACCGGCTATGTCTTCGACGATTATGTTTCTGTCGCTGCCAGCTTTATGCACACTCCTTATCTATGGGGCGGAAATTCCGGCTTTGGCATCGATTGCTCCGGTCTTGTTCAGCTTTCCCAGCGCATGTGCGGAACGCCTGTCGACCGCGATTCAGACATGCAGGAAGCGACGTTCGGTGATCCCATCGCTTGGGACGGCGAACGTAAGCGCGGCGATCTGATTTTCTGGAAAGGCCATGTCGGTATCATGAGCGATCCCGACACCCTGCTGCATTCCAACGGGAACACGATGAATGTAGCGGAAGAGAATTTCGGCGCTGCCGTTAAACGCATCGCGTGGCTTTACGGCGAGCCCACATCGGCGCGCCGCTTTCGAGACTAGGTAGTCGCGCTTCAGTAACCCCGCGCACGATCCACGACGTGCTCTAGTGACTCGCCCCGTTCCACCCGCTCGATCTGCCGCCGCACATGGGCAACCAACGCAGATGGATCGGTTGCCGCCGCCATGTGTGGGGTCAAGATAGCATTTTCGAAATCCCATAGCGGGCTATCAGCGGACAGTGGCTCAACTTCGAACACGTCCAGCGATACGCCAGCGAGTGTTTCGGTACGTAGCGCATCAGCAATATCGCTCTCCACCTGCGAACCACCGCGTCCCGCATTGATGATGAGAGGCCCGCCAAGCGGACCATCGCTGCGAAGGCGCTTGATCAGCGCGGCGTCAATCATGCCCCGCGTGTCGTCTGTAAGCGGCAACAGGTTCACCAGCATGTCGGTGCCGGCGAGAAATTCGTCTTCTCGATCAGTGGCGAATATCTCAACACCTGGCACGTCCTTCGCGGTCCGCACCAATCCGCGCACATTGAAATGCAGCGCCCGCAACGCCTGCGCGCAGGCGACGCCCAGAGTGCCGAGCCCCATTATGCCCACCGTCACCTCACGCGCGGTCGGCATATCCAACTGGTTCCATTCGTGGCTGTGTTGCAGGACATCAAACTCGCGTTGGCGGCGCAGATGCATAAGACATTGTAGCACCACCCATTCCATCATCCGGCCTGTCAGATCAGGATCGACGAAGCGCACCAACGGAACATCTGGCAGGTTAGGATCGCGCAGAACGTGATCGACACCCGCGCCAAGAGAGAAGATGGCTTCCAGCGCTGGAAGTTGCGCCAACAGCCCCAGAGCTGGTTTCCACACCACGGCAAAGCGCACGTCGCTGGATGGGATATCGGTAATGGCATTACCGAATTCAGCCGTGAAAAGATCGCGTTCTGCGTCCGAAAGCGCACCGGCCAAAAGGATGCTGCCAGCGTTCATAGCGCCGCCGCCTTGGCTATCAGCGCATCGTATTCACGGGCGAAGCGCAGCAGGCCAACCATAACGATACCATTGTAAATCGCGTTGTCGTCGCAGGCTTGCAGTGCATCTTCTAGCGACACCGTGAACGGAAATGTCTGCTCGGTCTCATGGGCGACACCGGCCACCTCCGGCAGATCGCTCGCATCCACCTGCGCGTAATAAAGGTCAATCGTCTCATCCGACAGGCCGGGCGTGGTGAGGAAGCGGCACATAGGCAAAACACATTTTGCAGAAACGCCGGTTTCTTCGATCAACTCACGCCGCACGCTTTGTTCCGGCGTTTCGCCCGGATCTATCATTCCAGCCACGAACTCTGCCGTCATTCCAAAGCCCGTACCGATGTGCGCGCCAAGGCGAAACTGGCGCACCATCAGCAGCACATCGAGGTCGGGGTCGTGGGCCACAACGGTGATAGCCCGTGTGCCCGTCATCAATTCGCGCCGCGCAGTGATGCCGCTTTCATCTTCGCGATAGTCGATGACCTCAACTTGCCGGAACCCCTGATAGGGCTTGGTGCGATCCGTGATCGTAATGGCGAGCTGTTCGTCTTTCATCGCCTGACCTATTGCGCCACGACACCGGAAGGCGCGGTTTCCAGATCGAAAGCCGCTGCCATCAGCGCCTTGGTGTAGTCGGTGGTGGGCGCGTCGAAAATTTGGTCGGCGGGGCCGTGCTCGACTACTCTGCCCAGACGCATGACGATCACATCGTTTGCCAGCGCACGCACGACTTTCAGGTCGTGGCTGATGAAAAGGTAAGCGAGGTTCCGCTCTTCCTGTAGGCGCAGCAGCAGTTCCACAACTTGTGCCTGAACAGACATATCGAGCGCCGAGGTTGGCTCGTCCAACATTACGAATTTGGGCTCCAGAACCATGGCGCGGGCGATGGCCATACGCTGGCGCTGCCCCCCGGAAAATTCGTGCGGGTAGCGATTGCGGGTGGCCGGGTCGAGACCAACTTCCGCAAGCACCGAAGCCACGCGGTCATCTTTTTCGGAAGCTGAAAGCTGGGGCATATGGATGCCCATTCCTTCAGCAATAATCTCTGCAACAGACATACGCGGCGACAGCGAGCCGTAGGGGTCTTGAAACACGATCTGCATATCGGAGCGCAGCGGCTTCATTTCCTTGAACGTATTTTCTGCAATATCGTTACCGGCAAACTTGATGCGGCCCTCGCTGGAAATCATCCGCGTCAGTGCCAAGCCCAATGTCGTTTTGCCCGAACCGGATTCGCCAACGACTCCCAGCGTTTGGCCCGATTTCAATTTAAGGTCGATACCGTCCACAGCCTTCACATGGTCGACCGTGCGCCGCATGAAACCCTTCTTGATCGGAAACCAGACTTTGACATTTTCACCCTCCATCACCACCGGTGCGTCCGGTTTGATGGCGGGCGGATTACCCTTTGGTTCGGCGGCCAGCAGGTGTTTGGTATAATCGTGTTGCGGGTTATCGAAAATTTCAGCCGTCGGGCCGTGCTCTACGATGGTGCCATTGGTCATTACGCAAACGCGATCGGCAAATTTGCGCACGATGGCAAGGTCGTGGGTGATGAACAGCATGGACAGGCCGCGCTCGCGTTTCTGCTCTGCCAGCAGTTCGAGAATCTGCGCCTGTACCGTCACGTCGAGCGCTGTGGTGGGCTCGTCTGCAATCAGCAGTTCCGGCTCGTTGGCCAGCGCCATAGCGATCATCACGCGTTGGCGCTGTCCGCCGGACATTTGGTGTGGGTACGCGCCGAGGCGTTTTTCCGGCTCGCGAATGCCCACCTGATTGAGCAATTCCAGCGTGCGTTTGCGGGCCTCGCCGTCCGACATGCCGTGATGAATTGTTAGAATTTCACCGATCTGCCGCTCGATCGTATGCAGCGGGTTGAGCGACGTCATCGGCTCCTGAAAGATCATGGTGATGTCGTCGCCACGCACCCGGCGCAGATCGCGCTCGTCTGCGTCCAACAGGTCTTCGCCCTTGAACAGAATGCGGCCAGATGGATGGCTGGCGGCGGGGTAGGGCAGAAGTTTCAACACCGATAGAGCGGAGACGGATTTGCCCGACCCGGATTCGCCGACGAGAGCAACCGTTTCGCCGCGATTGATATCGAAGGAAATGCCCTTCACCGCAGTCGTGGTCTTGCCGCTGCTTGTGAAGGCTACGGAGAGGTTCTCGACCTGAAGAAGTTTCTCGCTCATCGCCCCGCCCTACTTAAACGTCTTGCGCGGATCGAAAGCATCGCGCGTGGCTTCACCGATGAAAATCAACAGTGTCAGCATGAGGGAAATGACCGCAAAGCCGGTGAGGCCGAGCCATGGCGATTGCAAATTATTCTGCCCCTGCTTCAAAAGTTCGCCCAACGATGGTGATCCCGGTGGCAGACCAAAGCCTAGAAAGTCGAGCGAGGTTAGCGCGCCGATGGAACTGGAAATGATGAAGGGCAGGAAGGTTAACGTCGCGACCATGGCGTTGGGCAACAGGTGGCGGAACATGATGGTGCCATTGCCCACGCCCAGCGCGCGGGCTGCGTTCACATATTCAAAATTGCGCGCCCGCAGGAATTCTGCGCGCACCACACCGACGAAGCCGGTCCATGAGAACAGCAACATGATACCCAGCAGAATCCAGAATCCTGGCGGCAGAACGGAAGCAATAATGATGAGCAAGAACAGCAGTGGAATTGACGTCCAGATTTCGATGAACCGCTGAAACAGCAGATCGACCCAACCACCATAGTAACCTTGTACCGCACCAGCGGACACGCCGATGATCGCCGAAAGTAAGGTCAGCGTCAGGCCGAACAGCACGGAAATGCGGAAGCCGTAAATCACGCGCGCGGTCACATCACGGGCCTGATCGTCCGTGCCCAACCAGTTGTAATTGCCGTATGTGCACAGCGCGTCTTCCGCGCCTTGGTCGTATTTAACGCAGGCCTCTTCCGTCGTCAGTCGCCACGTGGGCGGCGACGGGGCAGGGATCGGAATATCCTTGTTCACGGTGCGGTAGGAGTACCGGATTGGTGGCCAGATCATCCAGCCATTGGCTTCTATCTCTTCGATATTCACCGGATCGCGATAGTCGGTGACGGGCAAGAAACCGCCGAATTTCTCTTCGGGATAATCGACGAAGATCGGGGAGAGATATTCGCCCTTATAGGAAATCAGGATCGGGCGATCATTGGCTATGAATTCGGCAAACAGCGACAACACGAACAGGATCATGAAGATCCACAGTGAGAAATAACCGCGCCGGTTCGCCTTGAAATTTGCCCAACGGCGTTGGTTGATCGGCGACAGGAACGGTCGCTTCACCGGTGCATCTTTGTCGAGCACCAGATCGTTTGGATGGGCCAGTTCAGGTTTTGTCATCTGCGTTATTGGGTCGGCCAAATCACACGCCTCCCTTAAACATCACGGCGCTCGAAATCGATGCGGGGATCGATCAGCGTGTAGGTGATGTCTGAGATCAGGCTGACCACCAGCCCCATCAAAGAGAAGATGTAGAGCGTGGCGAACACCACCGGATAGTCGCGGGTAAGGATGGATGTGTAGGCCAGCAGGCCCAACCCATCGAGCGAGAAAATTTGCTCGATCAACAGTGAGCCGGTGAAGAATGCGGAAATGAAGGCTGCAGGAAAACCGGCAATAATGATAAGCATCGCGTTGCGGAAAACATGCCCGTAAAGCACCTGCCGTTCGTTCAAGCCTTTGGCCCGCGCTGTGGTGACGTACTGCTTTTTGATCTCATCGAGGAACGAGTTCTTCGTCAGCAATGTGGTGGTGGCGAAGGCCGAGAGTGCTAGGGCCGTTAATGGCAGCGCAAGGTGCCAGAAATAGTCGATGATTTTTTCATACCAAGACAGCTGGTCCCAATTGTCTGACCACAAGCCGCGCAATGGGAAGAGGTCGAAAAACGAGCCGCCTGCGAAGAGCACGATAAGCAAAATGGCGAAGAGAAAGCCCGGCACCGCATAGGCAATGGTGACGATGGCGGAAGTCCACACATCGAACTTCGAACCGTCCTGCACGGCCTTGCGAATGCCCAACGGAATGGAAATACCGTAGGAAATCAGCGTCATCCACAAGCCCAGTGAAATTGATACTGGCAACTTCTCCCAGATCAGATCGATCACATCGACAGACCGGAAATAGCTCTCACCGAAATCAAAAGTCGCGTAGTCTTTTATCAGCTTTAGGAACCGTTCAGGTGCCGGTTTGTCGAAGCCGAACTGCTTCTCCAGCTTGTCGATGAACTCCTGATCCAACCCTTGCGCGCCGCGATATTTTGAGCTGCCACCACCACCGGACGCAATGTCGGTCTGGCTGCTGTCCTGAAAATCCGAGCCACCACCGCTGATGCGCTCCGTGCCGTCACCGCCTTGTCCGGTCAGTTGTGCGATCACTTGTTCCACCGGTCCGCCGGGGGCGAACTGGATGACAGTGAAAGAGAGCAGCATGATCCCCAAAATCGTCGGGACCATCAGCAGCAGACGTCGCAGAATATAGGCGCCCATGGCGTGTCGCGTCTCCTGCAGATTTTTGAAAGTGTGAGAGGGGAGGGGCGGGTTAGCGCTGCTGTTTAGCAGCCTTGTCGGCGTCCCACCACCAGGTGGTCTCGACGGGGAAATCGTAATCGGGTTTTACAGCGGGAATGCCGAAAAGATCCCAATGGGCGACACGGTGATTCGCACCGTTCCAGTTTGGAATCCAGCTGTGAAGGTTCCGTAAGACTCTGTCGAGTGCGGTGAGACGGAGGGTCAAGTCTTCGATGGAGTCGGCGCGCGCGATCAACCCGATCAATTCATCCACGGCAGGGTCGGCAACGCCGCTGTAATTGCGGCTTCCTTCGCGGTCGCGGGTGGCGGAACCGAAGAAATTTTCTAGCGAAGCGGCTGTGGGAAGTGCCCCCATGTTGAAGGCAGAGCCCACCATGTCGAAGTCGAATGTATCGAGACGACGGCGGAATTGCGCCGGGTCCACAAGCTGTATGCTGGCCTGCACGCCAAGGCGTTTCAGGTTGGCCACGAAGGGCGCCAAGATGCGCTCGAAGGTGGGGGAGCGAATGAGGACTTCCAGCGTAAACGGCGCGCCGCTGGCGTCGACCAACTGTGTCCCGTCGCGCTTCCAACCAGCGGCTGCAAAAAGCTGGCTCGCCTTTCGCAACAGGCCGCGATCGCTGCCGGAGCCATCTGATACAGGCATGATGGGCACCGGCCCAAGCGTCCCATCGGGTACTGGCGCGGCAAGCGATTGCAACAATACCAACTCGTCGCCTTGCGGTTCGCCTTCGGCCACGAATTGCGAATTGCTGAAGAAGGACTGGCCACGCTCATAGGCGCCGTAGAACAGATTTTCCTTCGTCCACTCGAAATCGAAACAGTGGTTGATGCCCTGCACGGTGCGCGGATCTTTAAGTTTGCCGCGTCGCGTGTTCACGGCCCATGCCTGAAAACGTGCGATGGTTTCGCCGGGAAATTCCCGCTGCACCGCCCGGCCGTCTTCGATGGCGGGGAAGTTGTATTCCAGCGCCCAGGTTTTGGAGGTGAACTCCTCGCGCCACGTCACATCGCCCTTCTTGAAAGCTTCGAATGCCGCTTGGCGGGCTCGGAAAAATTCGATGCGGATCGTATCGAAATTCGACTGGCCGACAGCAAAGAACATGTCCTTGCCCCAGTAGTCTTCGACACGGTCATATTCGACGAACACACCTTGGGAGAGGCGACCCACCTTGTAAGGGCCGGAACCGAGAACCGGCGTGAGGCCGGTATCGTTGAAGTCGTTAGCTTCAAAAAACGCCTTCGAGATGATCGGCATCAACGCCACGGTCAAGATTGTGCGGTCGGATTGGTTGCCGTTGAAGCGTAACGTTACGGTAAGCTCGTCCACCACCTCGGCGGCGTCCAGATGCGTCAGTTCTACCTGCAATTGCGGGTGGCCTTCAGCTTTGAAAGTCTCAAAGGAAAAGGCCACATCTGCTGCCGTCACCGGCGTGCCGTCATGGAAGCGTGGGGCTTCGCCGTTCTGGCCGCGCAGCACGAATGTGTAGGCGTTGCGGTCTTCTGAAATCTCTACCGTCTCTGCTAATTGGCCATAGACTGCAGACGGTTCATCCACCGCGCGCGCCATCAGCGCGTCATAAGTTAGCTCCACTCGAGGTGGCGCGTTGTTCTTCAACGTGAAGGTGTTGAGTGTGTCGAAAGTCTGTGGATTTTGATTATAGGCCCAATCCGGCACCGAAAAATTGAACACGCCGCCTTTCGGCGCATTTGCATTCACATAGTCGAACTGCTTTGCATTAGCCGGATACTTCAAGGCACCGAATGCTGACAGGCCGTGCAACTTCTCGCCCGTTGGCGTGGCCGCCAATGACAAGTCTGGCCAACTAGCGGATGCCCCCAGCAGGAATGTGCCAAGCGACAGTTTGCCGAATTCGCGGCGGGTTAGGTCGGTCATACGGGCCTCATTTTTTCAATGTGGTTCGGTCGCTGTTGATGGATCAGTTGCGCGCGTTCAACGCGGCTTCTTTTTCAGGAATAATCCACCAGCTGTAGGGGTCATGGCCTGTATAGGTCGGTTGTTTTTCCGGTATGCCGAATTTGTCCCAATGGGCCACGCGATCCAGCGCGAGATACCACTGCGGCACCACGTAGTAGCCATGCAGCAGCACTCGATCCAAGGCGCGTGTAATATAGACAAGTTCCTCGCGATCTTTCGCGAAAATCAGCTTCTCGATCAGCTCGTCGATTGCCGGATCGGAGATGCCCGAATAGTTACGCGAGCCCTCGCGCTTTGCGGCACCCGATCCCCAGTATTCGCGCTGCTCGTTGCCCGGCGATTGGGACTGACGAACGCCTGTAGAGATCACATCGTAGTCAAAGCTGCCTGCACGGGAGATCAGCTGGGCGGTGTCCACAACACGGAAACTTGCATCAATACCGAGCTTGCGCAGTGCGTTGAGCCAAGGCGCGTTCACCTTCTCCGAAGACGGATTGTTGCCGATGATTTGCAGGCTCAATTTCTCGCCCGCAGAATTTACAAGGCTACCATCTTTTTGGGTCCAGCCTGCTTCTTTAAGAAGCTGGAAGGCCTCCCTCAGATATTTCCGCTCGTCCGAACGTTCTTTATACTCGGGCAGCTTGAACTCTTCGGTAAATACTTCGGGCGGCAACCGGTCGCGAAACTCTTCCAGAATCTCCAACTCACGGCCCTGCGGCAGACCTGTGGATTGCAATTCTGTTCCGCCAAAATAGCTTATGGCGCGTTCGTACTGATCGAAAAACAAGTTGCGGTTCATAGCTTCGAAATTGAGAGCCATGCCCAGCGCCTTGCGCACACGGCGGTCGGAAAACTTAGGCAGACGACTGTTCAGGAACCACGCCTGCATTCCGTAGCCCGATGTCGTCGGGAATTCCTTCTTCACCACTTCGCCGCGGTCGAAGGCAGGAAAATCGTAGCGCCGGGCCCAAAATTCAGCGCGGTTTTCCAGTCGAATATCTTCCAGGCCACCTTTTTTGAAAGCTTCCCATTCCGCATTGGGGTCTTTGAAATAAGTAAAGGACAATCGGTCGAAATTGTTGCGACCCTTACGTGTGAATGTGTCGACGGCCCAATAGTCCGCCACCCGTTCCCACTCGATAGATGTGCCGGCGTCGAACTTTGAAATTTTGTAAGGGCCGGAGCCTAACGGAATATCCAACGTGCTTCTGTTAAAGTCGCGGGCATTGCCTTGTGAGTCCGGCGCTTCCCACCAATGCTTTGGCAGCACCGGCAAATCGCCGAGGATAAGAGGTAATTCGCGGTTGTTCTTTTCTGCGAAAATGAAGGTGATCTCACGCTCGCTATCAATGCGCGCCTCCTTCACATCAGCAAAATAACGGTCGTAGGTCGGCGAATGCTGCTTGAGAATTTCCAGCGACCACTTCACGTCTTCCGTGGTGATGGGCTTGCCATCATGCCAACGGGCTGCAGGGTTCAGCCTATAAGTCGCAGTCGAATAATCGTCGGGGTAACTGAAAGCTTCTGCGATCAACGGATGGGTGGTCGATGGTTCATCGATGCCCTTTTCCATCAACGTGTCCCACAAGATGCCGCCCTGAGAATTCAGGCCTGCCGCCGGCACGCCCTGCACGATGAACGGATTGAAGCTGTCGAACGTCCCGGTTGTCGTGGAATTCAGCGTACCGCCCTTGGGAGCGTCCGGATTGACGTAGTCGTAATGGGTCTGGTTGCTGTCTTCATATTTCGATTTGCCAATCAACGACGATGTGCTGATCCACTCTTTTTCCTCAGCCCAACTGGGCAGGGCGGAAAGGGATAAGGCCAGCGTAACCGCCACGGTTGCAGGCATCAGGGTCTTGAAGGAAATCATGTGCAGGCGGTCTCCGGCGCGAATGTCGGCTTTGTACGACAGTATGCACCGGCCAGCGCCGGTCAAGTTACGTGATTGTCACGCTTTTGTTGCTTGTGGGGCTATTTGTGCTGCTTAGCAGTACACTTACGCCAAACGAAAATCGGCGCCGCAGCTTTAAAGCCACGACGCCGATGTCGTTTTAAATAGCCTTTGTAGGCAAATATCAGTTGCTGGTGGCTGGGGCAGGAGCCGTTTCCGTTGCGCCACCTAAAGGCTGCTCTGGAACGACACCTTCCGGTGTACCTGTTGCGCCGGGAATAACAGGCTCGCCCGCTTCCGGTGTTGGCACGACATTGGGTTCAGCCGGATCGACATTATCCGCATCACCAGCTGGTGCAGTTTCAGTTGTCTCTCCTTCAGCAGCAGGCGTTTCCGCATCTGTTGCAGGAGTTTCGCCTTCAGCTGCTGGCGCTTCCGCATCTGTTGCAGGGGTCTCGCCTTCAGCTGCTGGCGCTTCTGCGTCTGTAGCAGGCGCTTCACCTTCGGTTGCTGGTGCTTCTGCATCTGTTGCGGGCGTCACACCTTCGGCTGCCGCCGGGGTTGCCGCTTCACCGGCGGCCGGCATTTCAGCAGGGCTGTCGGACAAAGTGCGCAGGTAGGCAATCAGTTCGGCGCGCTCTTCAACCTTCTTGATGCCTGCAAAGCCCATCGACGTGCCTTTGACGTGGGACTTTGGTTTCCACAAAAAGCCGTTCAGCTCTTCATAGGTCCACTGCTTGCCTTCGCCGTATTCTTTCAGCGCGCCGGAATAACCGAAGCCTTCAACGCCGGCGATATCGCGATTGACGATGTCCCAAAGTTGCGGACCAACCTTGTTGGCCGAACCTTTTTCAAAGTTGTGGCAAGCGACACATTTTTTCGCCACGCCTTCACCGTCTGCCGGTGACATTGAAGCCAGCATTGGCATCACAGGTTCTGCTGTCGGTGCAGCGGCTGCTACAGTTTCCTGCACACCACCTTCGATTTCAAAGCCTGCGACTTCAGGGGTATCTGCATGGTACAAACCGTCCGAAAGGAAGGTCAAACCAAGGGCGACGAATGCGACGGCGAGAAAGGCACCGAAAACCTTGTTCCATTCGAACGAGTCCATGCAACGGGCTCCGTATTTGCATGATTGCCGAAAATTGATGGCTCGGAACCGGAATCGGTTCGAATGGCGCACAAAAACGACTTCTGATTAGCAGCGAAATTAGGGGCTTTGCCTTGGCCTTGCAACACCTGTTAGGTGTGGTTTCATGAGACTTATTGCCCAATATCGGCTGCGGCCATCGCTGCGCTCATGCCGAAACCTCTTTTTCTATGTCCGGTTCCTATGACAACAGCTTCGATGGCCCTTATCTGATGCCCAAATCCGCAACCCTCGTTATGGTGCCTGCGCGCATGGCATCCACCCGTTTGCCGGGCAAACCATTGGCCGACATTGGCGGTTTGCCGATGATCGTGCAGGTAATGAAGCGTGGGCAAGAGGCTGATATCGGAAGGGTCGTCGTGGCCACCGATACCGCAGAAGTGGCCGATGCCGTTCGCGACCATGGCGGTGAAGCGATCATGACCCGCGCCGACCATCCCTCCGGCTCCGATCGTATCCACGAAGCGCTGCAGAGTTTCGATACGGACGGGAAAGTTCAGACCATCGTCAACGTGCAGGGCGATCTGCCGACCATTGATCCGGATTCCATCCGCGCCAGTCTGCGCCCGCTCATCGACCCCGAAGTGATGTTGTCCACATTGGCGACGGAAATCATCCGCGAAGAAGAGCGCGACAATCCCAATGTGGTCAAACTCGTCGGCACGCCCTCTGGCGAAGGCATGTTGCGCGCGCTCTATTTCACCCGCGCCACAGCGCCCACGGGTCCGGGGCCACTCTATCATCACATCGGCCTTTACGCATGGCGACGATCAGCGCTGGAGCGGTTCGTGTCGCTGCCGCCATCTGCGTTGGAACTGCGCGAACGGTTGGAACAGCTGCGTGCGCTGGAAGACGGTATGCGTGTCGATGCTGCGCTGGTGGACACCGTGCCGCTCGGGGTGGATACACCTGAAGATCTGGAGCGCGCCCGCTCTGTGCTAGGAAGTCGAAGACTGTGAAAAACGAGACGAGAACCGGCATCATCGCCTTTCAGGGCGAGCCGGGTGCCAATTCCGACACGGCCTGCCGCAACGTTTATCCGGCAATGGAACCGTTGCCCTGCGCGACCTTCGAAGACGCATTCGATGCGTTGGCGACCGGCAAGGCCGAGCTTGCCATGATCCCCATCGAGAACACGTTGGCCGGTCGCGTGGCGGATATTCATCATCTGCTGCCGGAGAGCGGTTTTCACATCATCGCGGAATATTTCCTGCCCATCGACTTTCACCTCATGGCGCTGCCCGGCGTTGCGTTCGAGGACATCGAAACCGTTTACACCCACATTCACGGCCTTGGTCAGTGCCGCAAGATCATCCGCGAAAACGGATGGACCGGCGAAGTCGCTGGCGACACGGCAGGCGCTGCCCGCATGATCCGCGACAACGGTGATAAAAAGGCTGCCGCCCTCGCTCCTCTCTTGGCTGCCGAATTATACGGCATAAATGTGCTGCGGGAATTCGTTCAGGACGCCGACCACAACACGACACGTTTCGTGGTTCTGTCTCGCGAGCCGGAAGTTCCTGAGTTCGAAGCGGGGCCGGCTGTGACGAGCTTCGTCTTTCAGGTGAAGAACGTGCCTGCTGCGCTTTATAAAGTGCTCGGCGGTTTTGCGACCAACAGCATCAACATGACCAAGCTGGAAAGCTACCAGATCGAAGGCACCTTCACGGCGACGTTGTTTTATGCCGATATCGAAGGCCATCCTGAGCAGGAAAACGTGGCCCGCGCGCTGGAAGAAATGGACTTCTTCTGCAAGCGCAAAACGCTGCTCGGCACATATCCTGCCGATGCGCGCAGAATGGATAATGACTGACCCCCTAAAAATTCAGGGGAACCTTTTTCGATTGCGGCAAGTTTAAGGCAGTAGAAACTGCATCACTTGCACCGAGAAAGTTACGTTATGAAAAACCCCGTTTTGTCCGCCACCGCTGCTTTCACATTCGGTGCTACCATTGCCACCGCCGTCTTCATGGCGGTCCCTGCACTGGCGTCTTTCTAGACGGCTACGGTTTCGAACCGCTCGGCAATGCGCTCCACAAGCCGCATCGCCACTTGATCTTTCGATGAAGCGGGCCATTTTTCCGCGCCGCCCTTCGTCACCAGCGTCACAGAGTTCCGGTCCGTTCCGAACACACCCTCAGACACATCATTGGCGACGATCCAGTCGGCACCCTTTTTGGCAAGTTTCACTTTGGCGTGTTCTTCCAACTTCTCGGTCTCGGCAGCAAAGCCGATGACGAGGGCAGGGCGGTTTTCCTTACGCTGGGCCACACCGCGCAAGATATCCGGGTTTTCCACCATATCCAGCGCGGGAAATTGACCGGAACCATCCTTCTTCATTTTCTCCGGCGCTTGAGATGACACGCGCCAATCGGCAACGGCGGCGACGAACACCGCAATGTCGGCGGGCAGGGCGCGGTCCACGGCGTCGGCCATGTCCTGTGCCGACACCACATCCACCACGGTCACATCTGCGGGCGGATCTATGGTGACGGGACCGGATACCAAAATGACATCGGCTCCTGCGTCCGCCAGCGCCGCCGCAATCGCGTGGCCCTGTTTGCCGGATGAGTGGTTGGAGATGTAACGCACCGGGTCGATGGCTTCCCGCGTCGGGCCGGATGTTATCACCGCGCGCTTTCCCGCCAGCGGCTTCGGGCGGTCATCGAGAACGCGCTCGGCCTCAGTGACAATATCCATCACCTCGGACATGCGGCCCGTTCCGGCCTCACCACTTTCCGCCATCTCGCCATCGGCAGGGCCGGTGAACAGGATGCCATCGGCCATCAACTGGTCGGCATTGCGCTGCGTCGCCGGGTGGTCCCACATCGCGGGGTTCATAGCGGGCGCAACAAGCACGGGCGATGACACTGCGAGCAACACGGTGGAGGCGAGATCGTTTGCCAATCCGTTTGCCATCTTCGCCATCAGATCGGCGGTGGCGGGTGCGACGATCACCAGATCGGCCTCGCGCGCCAAACGAATATGGCCGATATCCTGCTCCGCATCGCGGTCCCACAGTTGGGTGAACACCGTCTCGCCCGTTAGCGCACCCACAGCCATTGGCGTCACGAAGTTCTGTGCCGCCTCGCTCATCACACACCGCACCCGCGCCCCGCGTTCCCGCAACCGGCGGATGAGATCAAGCGATTTATACGCCGCGATCCCGCCGGAAATGATGAGCAGGATCGAGCGACCCTCAAGGCTTTGGCGAATGACCATCGTTAGCTGCCCAGTCCACCGAGGCACCAAGCCAGAATACCCTTCTGGGCGTGGAGCCGGTTTTCCGCTTCGTCGAACACCACCGATTGCGGGCCGTCCATAACTTCGTCCGTCACCTCTTCGCCGCGATGGGCGGGCAGGCAGTGCATGAACAGCGCGTCGGGTGCAGCTTTTGCCATAAGGTCGGCATTCACCTGGTAGGGCGCGAACGTGTTGTGGCCGCCGGACTCATCCTCCATGCCCATGCTTTCCCATGTGTCGGTAACGACGCAATCGGCATTCTTCACCGCATCTTCGGCATCGCGCAGCATGGTCACGTTACCACCTTCGACTTCGGCCCAGTTGACGTAGCGTTCCATCGGCCCGTGTTTGGCCGGAGTTGCCGCCCGTAGCCGGAAGCCGAAACGGGCGGACGCTTCCAGCATGGAATGCAGCACGTTGTTGCCGTCACCGGTCCACGCCCACGTCTTGCCCGCAATCGGGCCGCGATGCTCTTCATAGGTCATCACATCGGCCATAATCTGGCACGGATGGGTTTCGTCGGTCAGCCCGTTGATGACAGGCACCGTGGCGTGTTGCGCCAGCTCCAGCAGCCGGTCGTGGCTGGTTGTGCGGATCATGATCGCGTCCACATAGCGCGACAGAACGCGGGCCGTGTCCGCCACCGTTTCGCCACGCCCCAACTGTGAAGACGCGCCGTCGAGAATGATCGTCTCGCCGCCCAACTGCCGCATGCCCACATCGAAGGACACGCGGGTCCGGGTCGAAGGCTTGTCGAAAATCATCGCCAGCACCTTGCCTTCGAGCGGGCGGGGCGACGCGCCCTGTTTCGTGGCCGTTTTCATGGCGACTGCACCGTCCAAAATGGACCGCAGCTCGCCGCCGTCGACGGCAGCGAGATCGAGAAAATGTTTCGCCATGACTAGCCTGCCTTCGCGAGATTTGCAGACGACATGGCTGACAGCGCAGCATCCATCTTGTCGACGGCTTCGCTCAATTCATCTTCGCTCACGATCAACGGTGGCATCAACCGCACTACATTATCACCAGCCGGCACGGACAACAGGTTCTGCTCACGGAATGCCGCCACGACATCGAGATTGGTCGCGCGGCATTTGAAGCCTTGGATAAGGCCATCGCCGCGTACGCCTTCGATGAGATCGGGATAGCTGTCCGCCAGCGCCGCCAGCTTCTGTTTGAAGATGATGCCCTTGTCCTGAACGGACTGCATGAAGCCATCCTCCAGCACCACGTCCAGCACCGCATTGCCCACGGCCATAGCCAGCGGGTTGCCGCCATAGGTGGTGCCGTGGGTGCCGGGGCCCATGGCCGTGCCGACCTTTTCGCTGGCCAGACATGCCCCCATGGGAAAGCCACCGCCGATGCCTTTGGCGACTGCCATGATGTCCGGCTCCGCGCCTTCTATCCATTGGTGGGCAAAGAACTTGCCGGTGCGCGCCGCGCCGCACTGCACTTCGTCATATATAAGAAGAATGCCGTGCTCGTCGCACATCTCACGCAATCCGCGCAGGCATTGGTGTGGCACGGTGCGAATGCCGCCTTCGCCCTGAATAGGTTCGATCAGTATCGCTGCCGTGGTCTCGTCCACCGCAGCCTTCAGCGCCTCGTGGTCGCCGAAGGGCAGGTGCACGAAGCCCCCGGTCGCCGGGCCGAAGCCCGTCATATATTTCTCGTTGCCGCCAGCGGTGATCGCTGCCAGCGAACGGCCATGGAAGGCACCGCTGAACGTGATGATGTTCACCCGCTCCGGTGCGCCGTTTTCATAATGGTAGCGCCGCGCGGTCTTGAACGCGCATTCCATGCTTTCCGTGCCGGAATTGGTGAAGAACACGCGGTCGGCAAACGTGTTTTCGCACAGCCGCCGCGCCAGCTTTTCCTGCTGCGGGCTCTCGAACAGATTAGAGACATGCCACAGGGTTTGTGCCTGTTCCGTCAGTGCTTCGATCAGTTTCGGGTGGCAATGGCCCAGCGCGTTGACCGCGATACCGGCTGCGAAATCGAGATACTCGTCACCCTCATTCGTCCAAACGCGCACGCCTTCGCCTCGCTCGAAATGCAACGGCACCCGGGCGAAGGATGGATAGAGCGGCGAATTGATCGAAGAAGGAGCCATCGGCTTGGTTTCCGTTTTGATAAAGGCGGGTTCGGCGTATTGCCGAACGGTATGAAAAATGGAGCTATCGGCGGTAGAATTATCCCCAACCGCCAGCAAGTGCGCACACTAGCCTCTTTATGTATTTATTTGAAGACGGCACGTGGCGGTCTGAAAACACTGTTCTGACGCTGGTCGAGACGTTACCAAAAGGTAAATTTTCCCTCATTTGCTCTATTTTACACCTTGCATTGGAATGGACGCAGGGAAGGTTGGGGACAAAGTGGAAAATCGATTCGTGGTGGCAGCAGGACTCTTGCCCCGCCCATTAGCGATCACTAGCTTGCTTTCATCACCGCTGGGCAGTGCGACTGCAAGCGTAAGATCCGAACATGAACCCGAAGCTCTTGCTTCGCGGATTCCACGACCGGCTATTTCGCCGGCGATGTTTTCTTGCGCGCCTCTATCCGGCTCGAATGAATGTACGATGTGGAGTATTTGAATATGTCTTGGACCGATGAACGGGTTGCACGCCTCACCAAACTTTGGGCCGAAGGCCTGAGCGCCAGCCAGATCGCTGCTGATCTCGGCGGCGTGACCCGCAACGCCGTTATCGGCAAAATTCATCGCCTCGGCATGTCGGGGCGTGCAAAAACCGCCACCAAATCCACCACGGCAGCGCAGCCGCGTCGTGCCGCATCCCCCCGTTCGTCTTCGGGCGGCGGCGGTGGCGGTGGGCGAAAATCGACCGCCACGACCTCGACCAACGCCTATTCCACCAAGACCCAGACCACCCATCATACGGTCGGCAACGCGGCGCTTAAAATCGAGGAAGAGTTCGAAGAAGCACCAGAGGTCGAAGCAAAGCCGGTCGAAGACAATGTCGTGCCGATTTCCCGCAAGCTGGACCTCATGCAGCTGACGGAAAACACCTGCAAATGGCCAACGGGCGACCCGACGATGCCGGGCTTTTCGTTCTGCGGTCAGAATTCGGCAGATGAAAAACCCTATTGCGACTTCCACAACAAGATCGCTTTCCAGCCGCCGTCGGAACGTCGCCGTCGTCGTTAGGGGCCGCTGAAATCTGCCGGGAGATATTGAAATGAGCGCACTCGACCTGAACGTAAACGGCAAGAAACGCTCCTTCGATATCGACGACCCCGACCTGCCGGACTGGGTGTCCGACAATGAATTTTCGTCCGGCAATTACCCGTATGAAAAGAAGCTGAAAAAGTCGCTCTACAAAGAGCAGCTCGAAGCGCTTCAACTCGAACTGGTGAAGCTGCAGGCTCACCGTCTCGAAACCGGTAAACGCATCATGGTTCTGTTCGAAGGCCGTGATGCTGCTGGTAAGGGCGGCACGATCGGTGCCTTCCGCGAATATCTCAAACCCCGCAATGCCCGCGTCGTCGCCCTGTCGAAACCCACCGACGTAGAACAGGGCCAGTGGTACTACCAGCGCTACATCTACCATTTCCCCACCGCCGGTAACATGACGATGTTCGACCGCTCGTGGTACAATCGCGGTGGTGTCGAACCCGTTATGGGTTTCTGCTCACCACAGCAGCATCAGCAATTTCTCGCCCAAACCCCTGATTTTGAAAAACTCCTGGTCGATGAGGGCTACGCTTTTTTCAAGATCTGGCTCAATGTCGGGCAGGAAATGCAGATCAAGCGCTTCCACGACCGCCGCCATAACCCGATGAAATCGTGGAAACTGTCCCCCATCGATCTCGTCGCGCTGACCAAGTGGGACGACTACACCAAAGCCCGCGATGAAATGCTGGCCGCCACCCACACCGACCACGCCCCATGGACCATCATCCGCTCCAACGACAAACGCCGGGCCAGATTGGAGGCCATCCGCACCGTGCTGAATGCGGTGGAATACGAGGGCAAAGACAAGAGCGCTATTGGCGAAAGTGATGATAAAATTGCGGGTTGCGGGCCGGACTTTTTGAACGAGGTTGGTGCTTAGGGCTGGATTGATTAGCATTTAAGCCCATCCCGCAAACTCCCTTGTCATCCCCGCCCCCGGCCTTCGCCGAGGACAGGCTCCGGCGGGGACCCACTCACCAACAAAACGGGAGTTGGTCGCCACGTATTATTCCCGACCCGAACTCGTCATTTCAAACCATCCCCAAATGTGATTGAACTTGTTTATCGATCTGCATCCTATCACGCATATCCAGCCTGCGGATAAGTGGGTCCCCGCCGGAGCCTGTCCTCGGCGAAGGCCGGGGGCGGGGATGACAACCGAGTGAGAAGCGCAAGTAGCGTTCAACCGCCAACCGCCAAACCATCACGTCCCAGGACGTATCCGCACGGAATAGATATCAAGTGGTGAACCATTGCCGCCCAGGTCTGTATTGATCGCCAGCCATGCCGTTTCATCCGCCGGTTGGGTGGTGTCGTTGACCAGCATTTCGAACAGATAGGCTTCGACCTTGCCGGACGCTGAGAAGCGTTTGCGACCGCATTCGCCCATTGTGCCGAATTGGCAGAACATGGCGAATTGTTGTGTGCCGTCGTCGGGGTTGCGGGCCATCACTTCGATGGTGGCGGCTTTGCCGCGTAATGGTTCCAGCACACCGGCAGGCACGCGGAGGCGCAGATTGTTTCCGCTGCCACCGGCGTTTGAGGTCAGGCGCGCATACATGCCGTTGTTCGACTGAAACAGCTCGGCCCGGCCCTGATTGGCGGTATCGATAGCGTCGCCATCGGATGCGGGATCGAACACGATGACCCAGCCTTCTTGCGTGCCGGGGTTGAAGGCGCCTTGTTCCAGCGTGGCGCGTGGATTGGGAACGGAACCATCAAGTTGTTCACGCAGCAGGCCGGGGCCGAACGTGTAGGCCCACCAGCCCGCCACACCCAGGCCGACCAGAATGATCGTCCACAGCAGCATCTTGGCGTAAGGCTTGCGCTCCCGCAGCGCATCGCCGCGATAGTCGGGCGGAATGGCGACAGGCTCGTTGTCGGTATCTTCAGCCGGTTCGAGGCCGGTGATAAAGGTTGCAGGCACCTCCGGCTCCAGCCGGTCCATGCTCGGGCTGCGCGGCATTGGTGGCACATGCTCTGCGGCAAGATCGGCTTTAGCTGGCGCTGCAACTGATATTTCCGGCGCAGCCGGTGTCACCGGACGGGGCGCAACTTGCGGAGTGGGAGCAGGTTTTGGCGCAGGTTGCACAATCTGTGGCGTGGCACGTGAAAGCGGTGCTGGAACACCTTCCGATGGCATTGCCAGTCCCGTATTCGCTGGAGGTGGCGGAGGTGTTGGTTCAGGCGCAGGCTTCGGATCGCGGGCCGCGTAATCGGCCTCGATAGACTTGATCGCGTCTTCCAGACGGCTTTCCTGCAGGCTTTTGGCCGCTGTATCCAGCTTATCGTTCTGCGCCAGCATGCGGCCCAGTGCGGTGCGCGATGAAGCGTAGATTGCCTCGCGCCGTGCTGGATCAGGGGTCCCCTGCTTTTTCAATGCCCCACGGATCAGATCTTCAAAACCGGCCACGTCTTCACTCCTGTCGCAACAGACGGCATCGCCCGTCTTTACCTATCTGTGCTTTTGTTAAGCTTTACGGCACGGCGCCCCAATTGCAATCTTGCGGTGGTCCTAGCCCTGCCTTTTGCCCAGCAGTTACGTTAGACGCGCATCTTGACGGTTGACGTTAACGTAAGAGTGGTTACCACTGCGCGACAATCAAAACCGCGCCTTTCAGGACGTTACTATGGCTCTCCCTCCGGTCCTCGACGGCAAGCTTTCGCTGCCCGCCATCGCTTCCCCGCTCTTTATCATTTCGAACCCCGCGCTGGTCATCGCCCAGTGCAAGGCCGGTGTGGTCGGCTCCTTCCCCGCGTTGAACGCCCGCCCCGCCGCCCAGTTGGACGAATGGCTGCACGAAATCCGCGAAGCGCTGGCCGAGCATGACCGCGATAACCCCGACAATCCCTCTGCCCCATACGCGGTGAACCAGATCGTCCACCGTTCCAACGAGCGGTTGGAGCACGATGTGGAAATGTGCGTGAAGCACAAGGCTCCCATCGTCATTACGTCGCTCGGTGCGCGGGTGGATGTGAACGACGCCGTTCATTCCTATGGCGGCATCACGCTGCACGACGTTATCAACAACACCTACGCCAAGAAGGCGATTGAGAAGGGTGCCGACGGCCTCATCGCCATCGCCACGGGAGCAGGCGGCCATGCCGGTACGCTGTCCCCCATCGCGCTGATCCAAGAAATTCGTGAGTGGTTCGATGGTCCCCTTCTGCTTGGCGGCGCAATCGCCACCGGTGATGCTATTCTGGCAGCCCAAGCCATGGGCGCAGACCTCGGCTATGTCGGCTCCGCCTTTATCGCCACCGATGAAGCCCGCGCGCAGCCGGAATACAAACAGATGATCGCCGACTGCGGTGCTGACGATATCGTTTACACCAACCTCGTCACCGGCGTTCACGGCAACTACCTACGCGGCTCCTTCGAACTCGCCGGTATGGACCCCGATGCTCTTCCCGAAAGCGATCCGACCAAAATGGATTTTGGGCAAGATAAAACGAAAGCCTGGAAAGACATCTGGGGCTCCGGCCAAGGCATCGGTGCGGTGAAGAATGTGGTTCCTGCGGCAGACCTCGTTGCGCGGTTGAAGGAAGAATACGCAGCGGCGAAAAAGCGGTTGGCGGTTTAGGGCGAACCACTCGCCAACCACTCGGTTGTCATCCCCGCGCAGGCGGGGATCCGCTCCTCAAAGCACTCCACCGTTACAGTTCGCGCTTTGCAGACGCCCAGCATACCATTCCACATCCGTCATGCGGATAAATGGGTCCCCGCCTGCGCGGGGATGACAATGGTGTGTTGGGAAGCGGGTGCTAAACCTCACCCTCCGCCCAGGCCGTAACCAACCTGTTCGCAATTGCCATCGCGGGCGGGAAGAAGAACTCCGGTTCGCCCTCGCCATCCACCGGCCCATCGCCCTTCAAAATCGCCAGCACCTCATCGCGCGTGAACCAGCGGCAATCGTCCAACTCGCCTTCATCGCGGTGGATGTCGCTTTCCAGCGCCTCGCCCATGCAGCCGATCATCAGCGTGTGGGGGAAGGGCCATGGTTGGGTCGAATGATAACGCACCTCACCAACGCGAATACCGCTTTCCTCGAAGGTCTCGCGCCGCACCGCCATTTCCATGGTTTCACCCGGTTCGATGAAACCGGCTAAAGCGGAATACATACCCGGCGGAAAATGGTGGGACCGGCCCAAGAGGCAGCGGTCTTTATCTGCAATCAACATTATCACAACGGCATCTGTGCGGGGAAAATGGTCGCGCTCGCAGGCCACGCATTGGCGCTTGGCGCCTGCTTGTTTCATCACCGTTTGCCCACCGCAGCGGGCGCAGAAGCGGGCGGTGGCATGCCACGCCAGCAGGGCGGCCCCGTAGCACAGGTCACCGTAGGCTTCCGCCGTCAACACGCCCTTGCGCGCCACGGTGCGGAAATCCATCGCGCCCAGCGGTTTGGCGAGATCGAATTTCGTCTCGTCCAAGCTGTCGCGGGACAGGGCCACCGGCACCGCAAGACGCGGCCCGTCCGGCCCGGTGCCGAGCAGCACCGCGCGGTCGAAGCGTGGGTTCAGGGCGGTCAGGCCATCATATGAGAAGAGGCAATCCGCCGTGTCGTCGCCGGTGCGGGTGAGCAACACATGGCCCGCGTCAATGGCGATGAAACGCGCGGCCTCGTCATGGATCGCTTTGGTCAATGTCTGCTCGTCGCGCTCTTCCGAGAGCCGGTCAAGACGACCGCCGGAGAAAACCATTCCCGCGCTTGGCTCGCTCGCCATGAAATCGGGGTCGAGAAACGGGCGGGGCGGATTGTTGATGATATCGGGCAAAATGCGGCTCAGGCTGTCGGCTTCGGTGCCACCTTGTCCCACGCTGCGCGCAGCCGCGCAACGAGTGCAGCAGCATCGTTTGCCGCGTAAGGCACCCGCTCGCCATGCCCCCAAACCGGCCCGGGCCAACCGGGGTCGCCGACGCTGCGCCCGACCACATGCCAGTGCATCTGCGTGACCATGTTGGAAAGCGTCGCCACATTGGTGCTGTCGGCGAGGCCGAGATTTTTCACGATAGCGGACAGGCGCGACAGGGTGATGGCGAGGTCGATCGCGAGCGCATCATCCAGCCCATCCATATCCGTCAGTCCGGCAACTTCCGGCACCACAATAATCCACGGCCAGCGGTCATCGTCCATCAGCCGGATGGAGAACGAACCGTGGTTGGCGATGAGGTGCGTATCGGCGTCGAGACGTGGGTCGAGGGTGAAGCTGGTCATGTGTCTGATTAGTCACCCCACTCCTCGCTGTCATCCCCGCGCAGGCGGGGACCCACTCATCCACGAGACGTGGCGGTGGAGGGGTTTGGGATGGTGAATGCAGGGCAAGATCGTTTTTTGCCTTTCTCGCCACGTTTCGTTGCGAAGTGGTTCCCCGCCTGCGCGGGGATGACATTGGTGTGATGGATTTCGGACAAGCAAAAACATCGACCCGTCTTCCGACGTCCGAGCGATCAGCAGGCGGCGAAGAGCCGCCCGGCGCTAGTTGCGCCGCACTCGTGTAGCGAAGGCCCAGCGGGCCGACAGCGTGAGCGCAAAGATGAGCCAGCGGGACGAAGAAGTCTGCCGTTAGCCTGTAGTTTCACGGCATTATGGAGCAAACTCACCATTAATGGTTAGTGACTAACCTAATGTGGTTAGGTATGTTGGGGCATGACAGATGAACCAACATACGAACGCCCGAACACCGTTTCGGGCCTTGTCGAAAAACACGCGCAGCTTTCCCGCCTTCGTCGCCAATATGAAGCCGAGATCAAAAAGCTGACGGTCGATATAGACCACTTACACGCGGCCATCCGCCTGTTCGATCCAGATGCGAACACCTACGATATAAAGGCGTTTGTCAGTAAGCACCGCGCTCAAATGGGTAGCGTGAAGCGGTTCGTTCTCGATACCATGCGTGAGGCTGACGGCCCGCTCACATGCCGCCAGATCACGGTAAAATGGGCCGAAGATCGCGGATTGGTCGCAAGCGAGGCAACCTACGTGACGCTCCGAAAGCGCGTCAGCGGCTGCATTAGAGCGTCTGTCGCTCAAGGTCTGATTGAAGGCGTTGGTTGGACCACGACGCATGACAAGCATGGACCGTATAAGCTGTGGCAATTAAAAAGGGGCGACCAGTGAGGCCGCCCCTACGTATGCGTTTATGCCTTCGGGAAGTCGTCAGGCAGATAGGCGCGCGGTGCAACGTCAGGGAACAAGCGCCCCTTCATCACGTCAGCAATACGCCCTTGATTGATCACCAGATATGCGGCGATTACGGAGTAGTTGTATTTTAAAGCTCGCGCCAATTTGATTAGCGCGGCCATTTCGGCAGTTACCTTGCGGTCATGCATGTGCATTTACCTCTTGCACTGTACGACCGAAGAACGGCTTGACCTTCTATTCGGCATGAATCATGGTCCGCCTGTTGCGACGTGGTCCGTTCATCGGCCTTCGTTTTCATCGCAGGATTATTCCTGAGATGGGTTGAGGTCGGGTGCTAATCCGACCCCTGCCGCCTAACTGGCGACTGACGGAACAATCAGGTGTTCGAGACCTCATTGAACCGCGCCTTCGATATGGGCTCCAATATATTACTCCTAAAGACCCAGCAGATGATTCCCATCTGCTGGGTCTTTTTGCGTGCGGTTGAGTGGAGCCGCAACCCCTGCCGCTCATTTTTCGCCACTATCTTTCAGAATTTCTCTAAAATTATAAGGGTATCCACTCTGATCCTGTTGATTGTATGGGTTTTGAAGGTAAGATAAACACTCAAACTGTTAGAGAATTATTTGCCGGAGAAAGCAATTATGTCCAGAACGAACAGCCCGCGCTATCCAAGCTTATCCCTACCGGCAGCAATTGATAGGGTGCGTCAAGTCTTTGATGCGGATAGACAAAATCCAGTGGACCGCGAAACAATCGCATCGCATATTGGTTATCGCAGCGTAAGCGGCGCGTCGGACAAGGCAATTGCCTCTCTGGTCCACTACGATCTCTTAGAGCGACAGGGGAAAGGAACGATGCGCGTTTCCGATCTGGCGGTGGATATTCTTCATCCGGAGCCTGGAGCCGATACCGCAGCGGCGGTACAGCGGGCAGCATTCGCGCCATCTCTTTATATGGACTTATTCGAGCGGTTTGAGGTTACTCCCTCGGAGGGAGCGTTAAAGTCTTATCTCAAGCGTTCCGGTTTCTTGGAGAGCGCTATAAACGCCGTAACGTCCGCCTATCTTGAGACGTGCGAGTATCTGAAGCAATCCGGAGCAACCGATTTAAGTGTTCCTTCGGATGTT
Source organism: Ahrensia sp. R2A130 (assembly GCF_000179775.1). Lineage (GTDB taxonomy): Bacteria > Pseudomonadota > Alphaproteobacteria > Rhizobiales > Rhizobiaceae > Pseudahrensia. The sequence goes on along the minus strand of NZ_AEEB01000004.1, from coordinate 43,531 downwards.
ACCGGCGCAGAATCCGAGCCTCAGACAACGAACGAACAGGTTATGGCTACGATGCACGCCTCAAAAGTTATCAACACACCCCCACCATCGCACGCTCACAACGCACAGGCAGACATCTTAAATTTAACAGGTGGCGGTTACGCGTCGCTCGTACTCCCTGATGAACTTAGCGCAAATGAGTTTTCTGACCTTAAAGATTGGCTAAAGCTCATGGCTAAGCGCGCCAAGCGCAGGATCAAGCCCGTTGAAAGCTCCGCTGTAGAGCAAGCCGCAGATAAAAACAGAACAGACAACTCAGGCTATCTGGACGATCCTGGCTATCTTGGTGATGGAGAGGGTTAGCCAGCCCTGCGCTGCCAATATCCAGCCCACTGACGGGACTGAGGGGCAACCGCTACAGCAGCCATAGCCATGGCGAACTGAGTGCCGTTCGCCTGACGGTTGTTATCTTCGCGCCATGCCATTTCGGCTGCGTATGCGTGAAGGTAGCGACCGGCGACGTGGTGGTGAGTACCAACCTCAGCGCGACGAAGGCGGCTAAAGAAGCTCTCAGCCTGGTTCGTGCAAGCGCCGTCTTTTGAATATGCCTCTTGGTGATTGATGCGCTTTATTGGGAAGTGAGCCGCCAGGCGATCCCAATGGGAAGCTTCGTCTGCATGGACGGTTGAACCATGTTCGACGTTGGCAACAACAAGAGCAACGCCGTGTGCTTCTGTAGGAGTGACGAAGGTGCGAGTGCGGCCCTTGGTTTCGCGGATGGCAACAACGACCTGACGCTTACCGGACTGGTGGATTTTCTTGCGACGGTCCTTGCGGTCTTTCTTTTCGTTAGCGGGCTTCACGTAGCCGCCGAAGTAGGCACCATCAACCTCTACGTTGCCGGACAATGCGCCGCCTTCACGAGCAAGCTCTATGGCTTCCCGCACCTTGTGCAGCAACACAAAGGCGGTTTTGTAATCGACGCTCAGATCGCGGGAAAGCTGCAATGCGCTATAACCCTTGGCACCATTTATAAAGATCGCAATCGCTCCGAGAATGTCGCGCACGGCCAATTTACGGCTGGCAAAGATTGTGCCGCTGGTGATGCTGTATTGTTTGGAGCAACCTTTGCACTTGAACACCTGACGTGTTGCCAGATCGTATGCATCGCAGCAGCCGCACTTAGGGCAAACCGGCTCACCGTCCGTCTCAGGCCAACGGATTTTCTGGAAAGCAGCACGGGCCGCTTCGTCAGACATGCGAAGAACCTTCACGAGGGAAAGCGTCTTAGCTGCGGGAGAGAGAGAAGGAAGTGTTGAGTCATAATCATACCTAACCATATTTGGTGAGTATGTTATTGCAGTAGACGAATGGCACGTCAAGCGTTATCGTAACCAAAATAGGTTAGATGGAGAATTGCCTTGGAAGCCGCTATCGACAACCGCCCGCCGGTGCCGACGCCACGTAAAAATGCACCAGTAAATGCTGAGTATGAAGCAAAGGGCCGTGATCTTATTCGCACAGCTATGAAGCACCAAGGCGTCACCGTGGCCGAGCTTCATTCACGGCTGACAGATCGTGGCATAGAGATCAGTGAAGGCGGCATGGCCAACAAAATCAGCCGTGGCGGATTTTCGTCCGCATTCTTGCTACAATGCCTCGACGCCCTCGACATAGATGTATCAGCGGTGCCCAAGGACTAATCAAACTATCGGCGGTCCATCATAGTCGTCTGGCACTTTCACCGCGGGCCATCTTAAAGCGACCTCTTCGCAAGTCGCTTCCATGTTCGCAATCCGGCGCGCAATCTGTGACGGGCAGGTCGTGACTGTTCCCCGAAAAACATCGTATGCAAGGCATAACTTAGCAACGGCTTTTCCATGTCCCCCCAAATGTTCGGTAGCATAGATTAGTGATAGTGCAGCAGCCGTTCGAGCTCGCTCGTCTCTCGCTGAAGCGGAGGCCTCGCTTTTGTTGAACAAGACGGTCAAAGCTCCTACTGCCGGGTTCCCTTTAAATTGACCACGAACTTGGCAGCCAAGCGTCAAGCTGATTGTTACGCCTTGAATATCAAGTTTTGGACGAGAAGCAGGGAGTGGCACGAGATCGAGTTTCCCTAACCCTGTTTTTTGATAGGCAGCGTGAACGCGCTCCAGTGCTTCCGCGCTTCTTGATGCGTCTCCCTGCTTCTTCGGTGAAATTGACAGGTCTTGCGAGCGAGCCTCCAGCGCTTGAATTTTTGTGGAAAAATTAGGCGAAGTACGATTAGAATCCGTCAAGAAACTCAAGAGCGCTTCGCGTGCGTCCTTATACTGCGTCACGATCCCCCCAGTTGGGAACTTTCCAGCTGCTATAATTGATCGTCTGCGTTGAGGCGTCGCGTGAATCAACTCAGCTAATTGGTTCGCTGAAAGGCGAGGGTCTGGGTTGTAAGAATATTTAGGCTTGGAGGCTGACATGGACGACATTTATCTCGAAGCTATTATTGGAGATCGCACTATATGCGTATCACCGCTCGCGCGTAAGTCTTATGCGGCAGCGGGCGGCAAAGGCCTGGGGGGAGACTACGGCTATTTCGTCTATGAGTACCATAACGCTAGCCCCAATTTTGGTATTGAAATCATTGCTAAGGCGGCATCTCTAGGTGCCGCCGAAAGGCTATTTGATTTAATTGTTGGAAACCGCCGCACAAGCTGGAATGGCAACCTAACCATTAATGGTGAGTTTGCTCCATAATGCCGTAGTCTCAGGCGAAAAGGCATGACACCTTCGCCCCGCTCAATCCTGCTGCGGATGTGTCTCAACACCATTCCCGTCACCTCCCCGAACATGAGAACCCGAAAGTCCCCATCGGCCTTGCCCTCGGCCCGCCATTGCTGACGTTCGACGTCCGGTCCCGAAGCTGTTGTGGCAGCTCTGCCGGTGCGACATAGAGCTCCGCCCGCTTGCGACCGTTAAGCGCGCGCGACGGAAGGATCGCTTCCACGCAACGATCAGGACGGTCCGGACCGTCGGCTCATGCGCTAAAGAACAGGCAGTATGGGGGGAGATGCAGAGTGCGGGGAGAGATTTTTCTCAAAACGCTTGCGGAATCGGTCCCCGCCCATGATATGCTGTAGTCGGAAGGCTGGTTTGTGGACGATCCACTCGCCAACCGGGTCAGATCGGGAACGAAGCAGCCCCAACGAGATTCCGGATCGGGTCACGCTAAGCCAGTCTTCCACCTAACAGCGCGAATGCGCTGTTCGGATTCTTTGTTGGCGCGGGTCTATCCACCTCAATCGGCTGTGCCGATTTCGGCGACACGCGTCTGGTCCTGCTGAAAGGTTGGTGCGCGGATGATGGTTGGAAAGACTTCCGCGACTGAGAAAATAGCCGAGCTGTTTTGCGCGACACGGGTTCGGGAGTTCTCGAAGATCATATGAGCGAAGAATCCGACACCGCTGAAGAAAATGGACCGGGTTTTGACCTCGGCGTTCAAGAAGCTGACAAGACGTCCGAATATCGCGTGCTGGCGCGCAAATATCGTCCGTCTTCCTTTGCCGATCTCATCGGGCAGGAGCCGATGGTGCGGACGCTGCGTAATGCGTTTTCCACCGGTCGCATTGCACAAGCCTACATGCTCACCGGCGTTCGTGGTGTTGGCAAGACGACTACGGCCCGTATTCTGGCCCGCGCGCTGAACTATGAAAGCGACACGCAAAAGCAGCCGACGCTCGACCTTTCGACGCCCGGTATCCACTGCGCCGACATCATGGAAGGCAACCATGTCGATGTTATCGAGATGGATGCGGCCTCCCACACCGGCATCGGCGACATTCGCGAGATCATCGCCGCCGTGCGCTATAAGCCGGTCTCTGCGCGCTACAAAGTTTACATCATCGATGAAGTTCACATGCTGTCGACGGCGGCATTCAACGGGTTGTTGAAGACGCTGGAAGAGCCGCCGGAACATGTGAAGTTCATCTTTGCGACGACCGAAATCCGCAAGGTTCCGATCACCATCCTGTCGCGCTGCCAGCGCTTTGATCTGCGCCGTATCGAGGCGGGCGAGATGGTCGATCATCTCGGCAAGATCGCCAAGCTGGAAAGCATCGCTGTTGAAGACGAAGCGTTGGCCATGATCGCGCGCGCGTCGGAAGGCTCCGTTCGCGATGCGCTGTCGGTGCTCGACCAAGCTATCGCCCATGCGTCTGCTGAAAGCGATGCTACCGTTCGCGCCGAAGGCGTGCGCGACATGCTGGGGTTGGCGGACCGCGCCCGCGTGATCGACCTGTTCGAGTTCTGCATGAAGGGCGATATCGCCGCCGCTTTGGCCGAGATGAAAGCCCAGCACGATGTGGGCGCAGACCCCGCCACCGTGCTGACGGACCTTGCCGATTTCGTCCACTTCGTTACCCGCGTACGCTACGTCGACACCGCGCTGGACGACCCGTCCTTGAGCCAGCAGCAAAAGACACGCGGCAAAGATTTTGCAGAGCGTCTGACGCCCCGCATTCTGGGCCGCGCGTGGCAAATGCTGCTTAAGGGAATTGCCGAAGTGCAATCTGCCCCGCGCCCGCTGGCCGCTGCTGATATGGTGCTGGTGCGTCTCACCCACGCCGCCGATCTGCCGACGCCCGATGAAGCGCTGCGGCAGTTGGCCGATGGTGGTTCTGCGCCTTCCGGCGGGGCAGGCGGCGGTGCTGCACCGTCCGGTGGTGGCGGCGGAGCCATGGCGATTGCTGCCGGTAGCGGTCGTAACGCACCTACCGCCGGCCCGACTGTGAGTGCTGCTCCTCGCCCGCAACTGGTTGTTGAAAATGAAACTGTAGCAGAAGCCGAACCCGTTAAGCGTCCGGCCCCGCAGCTTGTTCCGCAGGCTGATCCGGAACCTGTAGCGCCACCCGTTGCTGCACCCGCTTACGACAATGTCGAAAGCCTGAAGGACATGCTCGATCTGGCTGAGGCGAAGCGCGACATCCGCTTCAAGATGCAGCTTCGCAACAACTTTTCCGAAGTCTCATTTGCGCCCGGCCACATCGTTTTTCGCCCCACCGGCAACGCGCCGAAAGACCTCGCTCGTACCATCACCGACCGGTTGCTGGACTGGACCGGCACCCGCTGGACTGTGGAAACCACCCACGAAGGCGGCAGCGAAACGATTTCCGATCAGGAGAGCGCCGAGCACGATCGCACCATGGCCGACGCCGAGGCGCACCCTGTGGTTGCCGCCGTGCTGAAAGCCTTCCCGCGTTCGAAAATCACGCAGGTTCGTTTTCCCAAACTGGAGGCGGAAAAGGCTGCAACCATATTGCCGGACGAGCCGTTCAAACCCGAAGCCATCACCGTCGATGAACGTCTCGACAACCCTGACGACGAGATGGACGACGACGCAGGCCCCGCGCTGGATCACGATGATCCGGGCGCTGGTGGCCTCGACGATTATTTCAATTCCTGAAGGAGAGTGTGGCGATGAAAGACATCATGGGAATGATGGGCAAAGTGAAGGAAATGCAGGAGAAGATGGAGACCATGCAGGCCGAGTTGGCCGACGCGGAAACCGTCGGACAGGCAGCTGCTGGCCTCGTTACCGTAACGCTGAACGGTAAGGGCGCCATGCGCGGTCTCCACATCGACCCGTCGCTGTTCAAAGAAGACGGTGTCGAAATTCTCGAAGACCTCATCCTCGCCGCCCACAATCAGGCCAAGGCGGCGTCCGAAGACATGGCGCGCGAGAAGACGGCGGAATTGACTGCTGGATTGCCAATCCCTCCCGGAATGAAACTGCCGTTCTAAAGACCGGCTGTTTGGCTTGCGCTCACGCTATCGCCTTGCGGGAGTTGCTGCGCGGGCACGGCGTATTTTTACCGACCGCTGCTTTGCTTGCGGTGCCAGTCGCGTTTCAATTCCGCAGGGGTCACGACCAAGCTTGTTGGTACGGCATGAAGAAACGACAAGGTACAAGCGTTTGGACCCGGATCACGCGCCATCAGACAACCTCACCTTCGGTGAGATCGATATACTTCATCTTCTGCCGACGCATTTCTGCGGCCAACTCGTCGGACACGCACATTTTTCGCTTAAGCCAGCTATCGGCCCAGATGTGTCGACCTTCGATCTTCTCGGACTTCCACGTCAGCTTTGGCGAGATTTTTGGGGTACTGTACATGCCCGGCTCGTAGGGTGGGACCGAGCTCTTCACGACACTTATGTCAGATTGTTCTACCACCAAACCATCTTCCACCAGGTCTGTTAGACGGAAGAGCCAGAACCGGTCCTTCGCCACCTCGCCACCATGCAGCGCAAGTTCCAGCGGCACATAAACATGTCTGTTAGGCTCCAAGCAACGGAAGAGATCACGCGCACGCTCATTCACGACCAGCGTACCAAAAGTCGGCAAGTTCATGAAGTCAGGCAGCGTTTTATGCTTAGTTCCCTGCCAATAGCGAAGAGGCCATTCGCTTTCGTCTGGCACGAAGTCAGGCTCCCAAAGATCTTTTGGCGTGATAGGATTCCTGTCCTCGTCGAAATAGACGCCGAATTCCGGTTGTCGGTTGTTGATGTCTTCCCACTGAAACAAAAACGGCATGGTCAGCGCTCCTCAGCTTTAGAAACAGCCGCAGGACACCGGCCGTGGCGCGGGGCGAAGAAATGCGGAAACGAAAGCCACTCCCAGTCCGGATCACGCGCCATCAGACAACCCCGCCTTGTGTCAGGTCGATATACTTCATCTTCAGGCGCCGCATCTCCGCGGCCAATTCGTCGGAGATGCACATGTCTCGCTTCAGCCAGCTATCAGCCCAGATGTGACGCCCCTCGATCTTCTCGGACTTCCATGTCAGCCGGGGCGAGATTTTATAGGTGCCATATATGCCCGGCTTGTAAGGTGGGACCGAGCTCTTCACGATATTTATATCGGACTGTTCGACCACTATCCCGTCCTCCACCAAGTCCGTCAGGCGGAAGAGCCAGAACTGATCCTTCGCGACCTCACCCGTGGGCAGCTCGAATTCCAGCGGCACGTAAACATGCCGGACCGGCTCGAAACTGCGGAAGAGATCGCGGGCACGCTCGTTCACAACCAGCGTGCTGGATGATGGTAGAGTCATGAAGTCGGGCAATGTCTTGTGTTTCGAGACCTGCCGGTAACGAATAGGCCATTCGCTCTCGTCCGGCACGAAATCGGGTTGCCAAAGCTCTCTAGGTTCGATCGGATTCCTGTCCTCATCGAAATAGACGCCGAATTCCGGCTGTCGATTGTTGATGTGCTCCCACTGAAACAAAAATGGCATTGTCAACGCTCCCTGGTCTTTGAAACAGCCGCCGAACACCGGTTGAGGCGCGGAGCGAAAATCAATTTGTTAATCGCTCGTCCCATCCACCTGCACAAGTCGTGTCAGCCCAAACGCCTTCTTCCACCGCCGCCCCGTCGGATTGTCAGGGTAAGACCGTGACGACCGCGTGAGGGGCAATGTCACACAGATATTGTCTTCCGACGCCCCCTCCTGTGTGCCGCCTAGATTTTGCAAAATGTGCAGCATCGCGCCATTATCCGGGCTCACCAGCGCGGTAAAGCGGTCTATCCCGACGAAAGCCGCCTGTTTGGCAAGGCTTCCTAACAGCAGCATTCCTATACCAAGCCCGTGAAACTCGTCCGCCGTGGTTATCGCAAATTCTGCTTCGTCCGGCTGTTCTAAATTCCGCACATAGCGTGCCACACCCACAGGTGACGGCGCGCTGTCGACATTCTTGATTTCTGCCCCCAGCGCCATGCGATGGTAGCCGTCATTTGTCACGATATCGTCCAATTCCGCGTCGGACAGAAACTGGTGAGCGGAAAGGTAGCGCAGCCTGCGGCTGCGGTCTGAAAGCTGGGCGTAGCCCGCTTCGATAACCGAGCGGTCACGTGGCAGAACTTCCCGCACATTCACGATCAACTCGCTCGGCGTAGCCGTCTGATAGGGAACCACGCGCCAAACGGGTGTGGTGTCTTTCGATGGCAGTGCATCGTCCATGTTGGCTCCGTTTTGCAAATGTTATGGTCCCCACTGACCGTATACCGCATCAACGTTGTGGCGGGCTGCCCGTTGCACACGCCTTTCGCCGCATCCCGTAAAGTTGAAAGCGCCTGCGCCTTTACCTGTCTTATTCGGGGTGGCGTTAGGCGCTGCAGTTACCATATGAACATGCACCAAGTTTACGAAAGATGCCCGCCTCATGTCGATTGAACCCCTCCGCGTTGCCGTCCAGATGGACCATATTTCCACCGTGCAGATTACAGGCGATTCGACCTTCGCCATCATGCTGGAAGCGCAGGCGAGGGGGCATGAACTGTTCCATTACGAAGTGGGCAACCTTGCCATGCGCGACGGCGTGGTTTCCGCCCCCTGCGAACCTGTTCAGGTGCGTGATGAAGAAGGCAACCACTTCACGCTGGGCGAGGCGAAGCGCGAAGATTTGGCGTCCATGGACGTCATCCACATGCGTCAAGACCCGCCCTTTCACATGGGCTACATCACCGCGACCCACCTGTTGGAGCGCATTCATGGCGAAGGGCCGGGCAAGACGCTGGTGGTCAACAACCCCGCCGAAGTGCGCAACGCGCCGGAGAAAATCTTCGTCACGGAATTTCCCGACCTGATGCCGGAGACCCTGATCTCTCGCGCTCCGGACGACATCCGCGCCTTCTACAAGGAATTCGGCGATATCATCGTCAAACCGCTCTACGGCAATGGCGGTGCAGGCGTTTTTCGCGTGCAGCCCGGCGACCAGAACTTGTCATCGCTCATCGAGATGTTCCACGAAATGACGCCCGAACCGATGATCGCCCAGCGCTACATGAGCGAGGTGCGCGCCGGCGACAAACGTATCATTTTGGTGGACGGCGAAGCGGTGGGGGCGATCAACCGCATTCCCGGTGAAGACGAAGCCCGCTCCAACATGCATGTGGGTGGACGCGCCGAAGCTATTGGCATGACCGAGCGCGAACACGAAATCTGCGCCCGTATCGGGCCGGAGTTGAAGCGCCGCGGCTTCATCTTCGTCGGCATAGACGTGATCGGCGACTACATGACAGAGATCAACGTGACATCCCCCACCGGCATCCGCGAGGTGAAGAAGTTCGGCGGTGCCGATATTGCAGCGCTCTTGTGGGATGCAATCGAGGCGAAGAAGGTGTGACACCCGAACGCCTCATCATCCGTGCCCATGAGCCTGCTGATATTGCTGTGGCTGAGGCGTTTCACTGGGCAGAATTTGCCGAAGGTCTGGTTCCGCCTGCCGATATCGGCCAGTCCGGCGGGCATGAAGATCATCGCGAATATCTGCTGATCGCGGAAATCGACAGTCGAATCGTTGGCCACGCGATGTTGCGCGACAGGCCGATGCGACCTTGGACCAGCGGTGACTCCATGGTCGTTGTTGAACCATACCGGCGGTCCGGCGTGGCTCGTGCCTTGCTTTTTCAAGCCATCGCGAGCTGCCACCGTCCGCTCATGCGCATTTTCGTGCGCCCGTCCAATAGATCGGCCAACCGCCTCTACGACGATATCGGTTTCCGCAAGGTCGGCACCCGGACCGGCCACTACCCCGACGGTGAAGATGCTACGATCATGATGACACGAACGTTCTGGCGGTGAGGCCTAACCCCATCCCGCCACGTGCTTTAGGATACCGTAGCTGTAGAGCACGGAAAATGTGATGTTGATCCACTTCAACTGCTTCTCGGTGTGCAGCCAGGCGCAGTAAATCCAGATGAGGCAGAAGGGCAGACCGAGATAGAGCGGCCACGGGTGCCAGTTTTGAACGATGGCAATGGTGCTGGCGAGGCCGAGGCCAAGCGCAATCCATTTGAGCGTCTGTTCGTGACGCGCGAAACGGTTGATATTCATTGTTGGTTCGAAGGTCAGCCTACGTTTTAGATGCGGGCGACGCGAAAACCCGCGTGGGCGCCCATCCGGCTGACTGTCAATGAGTATCTGAATTTCGGTTGCCGGACAATCGCAGACATCATCGATTGCACCTGAAAAATATGACAAAACCGCCGCAGAACGGCAGGGTTCGCCAACAAGGATTTTGTGCAAAGCCGGGGAAGGGGAGGGTAGATGAGCGTGCGTGCGATCCTGTTCTCACCCCTGCGGGGCACCCTCCGCGTTTGGATATTTCATCCCTTCGCAGGCTTTTTGTGCGGCCTTTCGGTGTTCTTGTTTTTCAACATGCTGTGCATCTGGGTGTGGCTCGCAGCGGTGCGGCTGATGGGTATGGGTTCGGTAGAAGCGATGTTCATCACATTGCCGGTGATGCTGTTTCTGGTGGCTAATATCTATCTGTTGGGGCTTGTCGTTTTCGAGGCGCTGATCGGTTTTTTCTTCGGTTCGATGGGACTTTTAGACTCCCGACCCGCGATGGCCCTCGCCAGCCGGATAGCGATGATTTCGTCCCCTCAATAGAAAATGATGAGGTCGCGTGACGGCTTGAAAATGTTCTATATTTGTTCTTGCGCTCTGTCCGGCGTCCCGTTAGCCTGAAAGGCGAGAGGGTAGAACGAGCGGGCTGGTTGGCGTGGGGAAGCGCGGACGGTCTGCCGAAGCGAGGCAAGTATCATGGTCGCCCACTGCGCAACTGTCGCCTTTCAAGGCATCACCGCCGTGCCTGTCGATGTGCAGGTGATGATCGGCCCCGGCAAACACGCCATGCATATTGTCGGCCTCGCCGATAAGGCGGTGGCGGAAAGTCGCGAGCGTATCGGCGCGGCGCTTCATGCGTCGGGCCTCGCCATGCCGCATAAGAAAATCACCGTGAACCTCGCGCCCGCCGACTTGCCCAAAGAAGGCAGTCATTACGATCTGCCCATCGCGCTGGCGCTGATGGCCGCTATGGGCGCGATGCCAGCTGACGCGCTGGACGGTTTTATTGCCATGGGTGAACTTGCGCTTGATGGCACCATTGCGCCCGTCGCTGGTGCTTTGCCCGCCGCAATGGGCGCAAACGCCCTGGGAAAGGGTCTCATCTGCCCCCATGTCAGTGGCTCGGAAGCCGCATGGGCGGACCCGGAGATGGATGTGCTTGCCCCGCGCTCTCTCATCGCAATGGCCAACCACTTCAAAGGCACGCAGCACCTGTCGCGACCGACGGCGGGTATGCGCGACGGGCAATTGGCCCACGGGGATATGGCCGATATTCGCGGACAGGAAACCGCCAAGCGCGCGCTGGAAGTGGCCGCTGCCGGTTCCCACAATCTCGTTTTCGTCGGCCCACCCGGGTCCGGCAAATCCATGCTGGCCTCGCGCCTGCCGTCTATTCTCCCACCACTCCAGCCGCGTGAACTGCTGGAAGTGTCGATGATTGCGTCCATTGCCGGTGAGTTGGCAGACGGCAAATTGTCGTCTGCCCGCCCCTTCCGCGAACCCCACCATTCTGCCTCCATGGCCGCGATGGTCGGCGGTGGTTTGAAGGCCAAGCCGGGCGAGGTGTCATTGGCTCATAATGGCGTGCTGTTCCTCGATGAATTTCCCGAGTTCACACCGCAAGTTTTGGACTCGCTGCGCCAACCGCTGGAAACTGGCGAGATCGTCATCGCCCGCGCCAACCATCGCGTGTCCTATCCGTCACGCTTTCAGTTGATCGCCGCGATGAACCCCTGTCGTTGCGGCATGGCAGGCGAACCGGGCCACACGTGCCGTCGTGGCGACCGCTGCGCTGCCGATTATCAAGCCCGCATTTCAGGCCCATTGATGGACCGCATCGACCTGCGCGTCGAAGTGCCCGCCGTCTCCGCAGCCGATCTGATGACGCCTGCTGCAGGCGGTGAAACCTCGGCCACCATCGCTGCTCGCGTCGCAACGGCCCGCGCCGTTCAGGCCGAGCGATATGCGGGCCTCGGCCTGCATATCACCACCAATGCGCTGGCCCCCAACACGGTAATCGAAGAAGTGGCGAGGCCCGATGCGGCTGGCCAGCAATTGTTGCGCGATGCCGCAGATGCCATGAAGTTCTCCGCCCGCGGCTACCACCGCATTCTCAAAACTGCGCGCACACTGGCCGACCTAGAAGGCAAAGACACGGTAGGTCGCATTCATTTGGCCGAGGCGATCTCTTATCGTATGGCCGGACGAAGACTAACTTCGGCATAGCGTTAAGGTTTGGCCGCCGTATCACGGCAACTGCGCATTGCATCACGAAAATTGAACAATCTGAATCCATTCCGGTAATGTGCTGGCAACACATCTGTGGTGTCATTTTGGAATGAACCAATCGATGCCATCCACACCTCAGGCGGCACCATACCCCGCAACAAATGATCGGCAGGATCTCGATCCCGGCCACCTTTTGCGCGAGCGCAGACGGCTGCTGGGCGAACAGCCCCCATCGTGGGTGAAACAGGGTGTGGCGCGTAGGTTGGCTACTGCATTGCGTCAGTCCTCTCGTGTCTGGATGGCCGCAGCGGCAATTCTGGCAGCGTTTCTCGGTTTCTTCGGCCTGCTGCAATTGGGCATGTCGCTTTGGCAGGCCGCAACGGCGGCCACGGTTGCCGTCATTTTGGTGCAGCAGGGCATCATCCACACCATGGGTGAAGCCAACGCCGCGCTGGCTGACCGTCTTGAAGGTCTTGAAGATCGCAGCTGGGAAATTCGCGAAAGCGAAGAGTTGCACCGCTCCGTAGCCGAAGCCTTTGGCGACGTTCTCATCCAGCGCAACCGCGATGGTGATGTGCGCCATGCCAACGAAACGTATTCGAGCCTCTTCGACCAGCAACGCTTTGCTCTGCCGGAGTCCGATATCGATGCGGGCACACGCGACATTATGGTGGAGACGACACAGGGTCAGCGCTGGTTCGCTTGGCGCGATCTGCCAGCCCGCGACCTTCAATCCGGCATGATGGGTATTCGCTCCATTGCCCGCGATATCACAGCCCGCAAAAACCATGAGCATGAACTCGCTGCAGCTGCCGCCGCTGCCCAAGCTGCCAGCGAGGCGAAATCGCGTTTTCTCGCCACCATCAGCCACGAAGTTCGCACCCCGCTTAACGGCGTCATGGGTGTAGCCCAGCTTCTGGCCCGCACCCCGCTGGATGCAACCCAGCGCGACCACCTGTCGATTTTGAAAACAAGCGGCGATACGCTTCTCGCTCTCATTGAAGACCTGCTCGACACCGCCCGGATGGAGCAGGGCGACCTGTCGATCCAGACGGAGCCGGTGAAGCTCGAACAGCTTTTGGAAGGCGTGGCCGCGATGATGGCCTCTCGTGCTGCCGCCAAAAGCCTGCCCATTTCCACTTATATCGACCCCACTTTACCCGCCAGCATTCTGGCAGATGGGGGGCGGTTGCGTCAGGTGCTGGTGAACTTGCTGGGCAATGCGCTCAAGTTCACCGATCAAGGCAGCGTTTCGCTGTGCGCCCACCGCCACAGCATCGATGAGCTGTGTCTGGTCGTTTCCGACACCGGCCCGGGCATTGCAGACAAAGACCGCGACCGCATCTTCCAGCCCTTCGTGCAAACCGATGACGGCTCCACCCGCGCCCACAACGGGGCCGGTCTCGGGCTTGCAATTTCCCGCCATATAGTCGTGCGCATGGGCGGAGACATTTCGGTTTCGACCGGTAAAGATAGTGGCTCTGTCTTCACCGTGACGCTGCCATTGGTCAATGCTGACAAGCGCAAAATCGAAATTGCCGCGCCGCCTCTCGCTCCATCACTTTCGCCAAAAACAATCGCGCTCGAAGTCGACGATGGTCCAGCGGGTTTGGCATTTGAAGCTATGCTCTGCGCGCTAGGCTACACGGTTGATGCATCTGCAGATCTGCTTATAACCGACCGCAATGATGGCAAGAAAGATGATGCCACGATCCATATCGGGCATTTCGGCCATGGCGACGAAATTCCCCATTATGGCCGTTGGCTCACATGGCCCGTGCGCCGTGAGACGCTGTCGCGCGTGCTGGAAGAAACAACGTCTCCGCAGGTCGATGAGGAACAGCAGTTGGCTTCGACACCGAAAATGAACCGGAAGCTGTCAATTCTTTTGGCGGAAGATGAAGCCGTAAACGCCATGATCGCCCGTTCGCTTCTGGAAGGCTGCGGCCATACCATTACGGTGGTGGAGAACGGCGAACAGGCTGTGGCAGAAGCGGTAACTGGGCAGTTCGATATCGTTTTTCTAGACCGACACATGCCGGTGATGGACGGTTTTGATGCCCTTGATACCATCCACGAATTCGACCCTGCCCAACCGGTGGTCATCCTGTCCGCCGATGGTCAGCAGGAAAGCCGCGATGATGCTGCGGCCCGCGGTGCCATGGGCTATCTCATCAAACCCTTCGATCTGGAAGCGACAGACCAGCTTTTGGCACGGGTGTTGAACCCGGCATGCCAAAGCGCCTGAACTGGTAGGTCGAACCTGCAACTGAGCCACACGTCATCGAATTGACATGACCCCGTGCTGCAAGGCACCCCAACGGCGCAGCGCAAGCTTGGTCAGAGCATCATGACGGTACAGCAACTCGAACTTTACAACGGCAGCAGTACGCCGTCGCGTGTCACCGCTGATGCGGGCAGGGTTCTTGGTGAGCTCGGCCCGCTCATCACGCGTTTGGCGAGCACGCAGGACGAGATCGAACTGGCCCAACGGCTGCGTTATGATGTTTTTGTCGGCGAAATGGGCGCGGTACCTTCATCGGAAAACCGCCACAGCCGGCTGGATCGCGATCCCTACGATGCCGTTTGCGACCATCTTCTTGTGATCGACCGTGACGCGGGCGACCGGATTGTCGGCACTTACCGCTTGTTGCCGGGCCGTAAACGTGGATCGCAGGGTTTTTATACGGCGACCGAATTCTCTCTTGATAAACTTCTATTGGCAAATACGAGCCAGAACTGGCTAGAACTCGGCCGCTCCTGCATCCACCGCGACTACCGTTCCAAGCGCACGATGGAATTGCTGTGGCAGGGAACATGGGCCTACGCGGTGGGCGAAGGCACCGACATTATGTTCGGTTGTGCGTCGTTTCCCGGAACCGATGTAAGCGACCACGCCGCGCCCTTCGCGTGGCTGGCGGCCAACGCGGCTCTGGCCGATAATGAGGCTTGTGCCGGTGTTTCAGCCGACACTGTTGCGATGGCCAATCCGGATATCACCGTGGACCCGCGCCGCGCACTAGCCGCTATGCCGCCTCTGCTGAAGGGCTATCTGCGCCTCGGTGCGAAGGTTGCCAGTCACGCCGTAATCGACCGCCAGTTCGGTACAACTGATGTGCTGGTGGTGCTGAAAGTTGCCGACATAAACCCGCGCTACATCGCCCATTACGGGGCAGACGCCACCCGTTTTGCAGCCGCCGAGTAGGCCAAACCCAACGCACTATCCCCGCTCATTTTGCGCGCTTGCGTTTCAACTGCGCGGGCCTTGATCTAGACCATTCGTGTCGTCATCCAAGGTTACGCCCACGCGCCCATGTCCGCCGCCTCCGCAACTCCCACCGCACCCGCGCCTCCCCCTACACCGATGATGGCGCAATATATCGAGATCAAGGCGGCCAACCCGGACTCGCTGTTGTTCTACCGCATGGGCGATTTCTACGAGCTGTTCTTTTCCGACGCTGAAATAGCAGCCCGCGCGCTGGGCATCGCGCTCACCAAACGTGGCAAACATCTGGGCGAAGACATTCCCATGTGTGGCGTGCCCGTGCATAGCGCCGACGACTATTTGCAAAAATTGATTGCGCTGGGCCATCGTGTTGCCGTGTGCGAGCAGTTGGAAAATCCTGCCGAGGCGAAGAAGCGCGGCGCAAAATCTGTCGTGAAGCGCGACGTTGTGCGCCTCGTCACCCCCGGCACGATCACCGAAGACGTGCTGCTGGAACCGGGCGCCTCCCACTGGCTTGCCGCGCTATCGCGTGTGCGCGGTGGCGAGACTGGCGATGAATGGGGGCTGGCTGCAGTCGATCTCTCCACCGGCGAATTTCTGGTGGGCGCCAGCGAAACGGGGCGTTTATCGGCAGATCTTGCCCGCCTTGCCCCCAAGGAACTCATCCTGCCTGAAGGTCTGCCCGCAGACGAGATGGTGGAGCATGCGCTGGAAGGCCAAAGTTTTGCCGTGCAGCCGCAACCGGCTGTGATGTTTGAAAGCCAGCGGGCGGCTGAAACACTTCAGGATTTCTTCCTCGTCGCCACGCTGGACGGGTTCGGCACCTTCACCCGCGCGGAACTTTCCGCAGCCTCTGCGGTCATCGCCTATCTCGACAAAACGCAGATCGGCGAACGCCCTGCCTTGCGCCGCCCCGCGCCCATGGGCGGCGGCACGACCCTGTTCATCGACGCCGCCACCCGCGCCAATCTCGAACTTACGCAGACCCTGTCCGGCAAACGTGATGGCTCACTGCTGCACTCGGTGGACCGCACTGTTACGGCCGGTGGCTCGCGCCTTTTGGGCGCACGACTTGCAGGCCCATCCACCGATGTAACGCTGCTCGACCGTCGCCTCGACGATGTTGCGGTGCTGGTGAAAGCAGATTTCCTCACCGCAGAATTACGCGATCTGATGAAGGGCACGCCGGACCTGCCCCGCGCCATCTCCCGCCTAGCACTCAACCGTGGCGGGCCGACTGATCTTGGTGCGGTGGCTGCATCGTTGGAACGCGCCACGCAGCTTTGTGAAAAATTGCAGGCGAACGACATGGCACTTTCCGCCAACCTGTCGGACCACCTTGCTGCACTGCGCGCTGCCCCCGGTGCGGTGTCTGCGGAACTTGCCGCTTCGCTTTCCGACGAATTGCCACGTCTGCCTCGTGATGGTGGCTACATCCGCACGGGCCGCGATGAGGAGTTGGACCGCCAACGGCAACTGTCGCGCGAAAGCCGTCAGGTGATCGCGCAGTTGCAGGGGCAATATGCTGAGGCCACCGGCGTGAAGGGCTTGAAAATCCGGCACAACAATGTGCTGGGCTATTTCATCGAGGTGACAGCGATCAACGCAGCACCACTGCAGGACGACAAGGAACGCTTCATCCACCGCCAGTCCATGGCCAACGCTATGCGCTTCACCACAACGGAATTGGCCGAATTGGAATCGGCCATCGCCAATGCGGCAGGGCAGGCGCTCACCATCGAACTTTCCCACTTCGACCGCCTGCGCGATCTGGTGCTGGCCCATACTGAAGAGTTGCGCGCCGTGGCCGACGCCATCGCCGCGATAGATGTCGCCGCCGCAAACGCGCATCTGGCCGCATCGCAAGGCTATGTCCGCCCCACATTGGACGATTCTGTCGCCTTCGACATCACCGCTGGTCGTCATCCTGTGGTGGAACAAGCGCTTCGCGCGCAAGCCGCCAATCCTTTCGTAGCGAACGATTGCCGCATCGGTGGGGAGGCGGACAGCGGCTCGATCTGGCTGCTCACCGGCCCGAACATGGGCGGTAAATCCACCTTCCTTCGTCAAAACGCGCTGATCGCAATTCTGGCTCAGATGGGCGCATTCGTACCTGCGGGCGCGGCGCATATCGGCGTTATAGATCGCCTGTTTTCCCGCGTCGGCGCAGCGGACGATCTGGCACGGGGGCGTTCTACGTTCATGGTGGAGATGGTGGAAACCGCAGCGATCCTCAATCAGGCAGGCCCGCGTTCACTGGTGATCTTGGACGAGATCGGGCGCGGCACGGCGACCTTCGACGGCTTGTCGATCGCATGGGCGGCCATCGAAAATCTGCACGAAACCAACCGCTGCCGCACGCTTTTCGCCACCCACTATCACGAACTCACCGCGCTTTCGGTGAAGCTCGACCGCCTCTCCAACGTCACCATGAAGGTGAAGGAATGGAACGGCGATGTCGTGTTCCTGCACGAGGTGGGGCAGGGCAGCGCGGACCGCTCTTACGGTATCCAGGTGGCTGGTCTGGCAGGTTTGCCGGACGCTGTGATTGCTCGCGCAAAACAGGTGTTGGAGCGTCTCGAAGCTGGACCGTCATCCGGGGAGGGCGGGTCTGGCGCTGCAACGTTGATCGACGAGCTTCCGCTCTTTTCGGCCCGTCCCGCACCTGCACCGATCAATCGGTCCAGCGATGTGGAAGCGAAATTGTCCGACATGCGGCTGGATGAAATGACACCGCGCGAGGCGCAGGAAGCGCTTTATGCGCTGAAAGATCTGCTGCCGTCTAAGTAGCGTCATGCTCCCCGCGTGCAGATGCCCGTCCATTCGCCCGGCTCGCCGGTCAACACGAATTGCGCCAGTTCCGATGCGACGACCGGCGCGCGCAAATAACCCGCACCCGCATGGCTGAGGCTCCAGAACAGCCCGCGCATTTGCTGCGACCGCCCCAGATTCAAATTGCCATCGCCGACCTTCGTGCGAAGACCAGCGCGCACGGCGATGCGCGGTAACTTTCGCACTTGCGGGAGGATCGGTTCGGCATTTGCGTAGAGCCTCTCGATGACATCATCATCGGGCTCCAGCGACGCTTCCCCCGGCTCATAGGTGGTGCCGACGATGAGGTGAGATCGTCCGTCCGCATCGGTGCGCGGGCAAATGTTGCCGCGATGGTGTTTCACCAAATGCTGTATCGGCTGCGCCAGCCCGTCCATTCCGAGGATGAGATTGACCCCGCGCACAGGCCGACTTTCAGGAATATCATCGGGCAGGCCGGTGATCGAAGCGGTGCCCATGCCGTTGGCGAGGATCACCCGCTCGGCAGAGATTGCCTGTCCTGATGTCGTGGTGATGATAATGCCGTCACCATCCTCCGACAGCGCTTTGACCGCACAATTTTCGCGCACCTCATGCCCGCCATCGCGAAGCTGCACGGCCAGCGCGCGGCACACGTCAACGCCCGTCACCCACCGCACTTGCGGCAGGAAGGCCGCATCCACGATGTCGGCGGCCAGCGCAGGTTCCATCGCGAGCGCTTGCGCCACGTTGAGCCGCTCCAGCGGCCAGTCCTGCGCGGCGCGTTTCTCCATGTCTTTTTCAAAGGCGGCATAGTTTGCAGCTGTGGTGACTTTCAATTCGCCTTCTTTGCGGAAGCCGACAGTCAGCCCCGTGCGCTCTTCCAACGCTCCAGCGTAATTTTCCCACCGCGAAAGCGCTTCCCATTCCAACCGCCGCATATGGGTTTGGCCAAGCCGTGGTTCGAGATAGGATGTTGCTACGCCGCTTGCGCCACCTGCGATGCGGCCTGCTTCCAGCACGGTCACATCGGCCCCTGCATCTGCCAACGCTGCCGCGACCGATAGACCTGCAATGCCGCCACCCACCACGACGATCATGGTTTTGATCCCACGATCATATGGCGCTTGCGCCCAAAACCGGGGCAGCGTTCGACGCTGAACCCGGCGTTTTCCAGATTGCGCCGCACCCAGCCCGCAGCAGTGTAACTGGCAAATGTTCCGCCCTGCACGGTACGTTCGAAGACGCTTTTCATCAGCTCAGGTGACCACATGGCCTCGTTCTTGGCGGGTGAAAAACCGTCGAGAAACCATGCGTCACAAGAAGCGAATTGCGGTACGGCATCTGCGGCCATCGCATGGTGAACGTGCAACGTGGTTTGGTTGTCAAGCGCCCTCGGCGTGTCGAAGCCTCCGTCCCAAAGCGCCTCTGCGTCTTTGGTAAGATCCGGCCAGCGAGCCAATGCCGTTAGGGCATCGGCAGCGTCGAGAGGAAAAGCCTCGACCGACTGAAACACCAACTGCTGTCCCGGCTGCCGCACGTCGCGCCACCATCGCCATGTCTGCAGCAGGTTCAGCCCCGTGCCGAAACCCAACTCGCCTATGGTGAATGTCTCCGCATCCGCCCAGCGTTCTGGCAGGCCATTGCCCGCCAGAAACACGAACTCACATTCCGCCCGCCCATCGGTTGCGGAGAAATACGGATCATCGAAGCGTCGGCTCACCGGCAATTTTCCGCCGGTGGCATCGTCCTGCCAGATCAGATCGGGAGAAGCATCGTTCATGGTGTTTGGTTGCACCGACAGTGACGCCAAATCAACGCCCCATTCTTCACCCAACCGTCGCATAGCATCGCGGGCGTAGCCTGCTATATTGAAGGCACTCTCGCACCTTCCGGATTCGCACAAAGCCATGAGCATGACCGAAACCGTCGATCAGATTTTCGACCGCCGAAACCTGCGCCGCAAAGTCACCTTCTGGCGCATCGCAGCCTTCGTCGCGCTGGTTGCTGCTCTCGTGGCCGCGCTTTGGGCCGGTGGCTTGTTCTCAGGGCAGGGCGCGAGCGGCGATCACATCGCCCGCGTTTCCATTTCCGGCGTCATTCAACAGGATCGGCCATTGCTCGAGATGCTGGAAAAGATCGAGAAGGACGACAGCGTCAAAGGCGTCGTGCTGACCATCAACTCTCCCGGCGGAACCACCGTTGGCGGCGAGGATATTTTCAACGCCGTTCGCAAAGTTGCTGAGAAAAAACCGGTTGCAGCCAGCGTTGGCACGTTGGCGGCGTCCGCTGGCTATATGATCGCCACCGGTTCCGACCACATTGTTGCACGGCGTTCGTCCATCGTCGGCTCCATCGGCGTCATCTTCCAATACCCGCAGGCCCACAAGCTGTTGGACAAAATCGGCGTCTCGCTGGAAGAGGTGAAATCCGCGCCCCTGAAGGCCGAACCATCACCATTTCATGTGCCGCCCCCCGGCGCGATTGCCGTGATCGAAGAGCTGATCGATGACAGCTACCAATGGTTCGTCGATCTCGTCACCGACCGCCGTCCGCTCAACCGGGCCGAAGTGCTCGCGCTGGCTGATGGCCGCATCATGTCGGGCGACCGTGGTGTGGAAACCAAATTGATCGACGCGATTGGCGATGAAGAGGCCGCTCGCAAGTGGATTACAGCCAAGGACGGCATCGCTGATGACTTGGAATTGGTGGACTGGAACCCCAAGCGCAAAGAAGATTCGCTGTTCTTTCGCTCCCAAGCCCGTGCTTGGGTCGCGCAGCAATTGGGGCTGCCTGCTGCTGCATTGCCGGATGAGGCATTGGATCGCATCATTCCGAAGCGACTGTTTCTTGACGGTCTGCTATCCCTTTGGCAGGGTTGAGAAAGACAGAGCCGATCACGGCGTAAGACGGGCAGGCCTGCCCGCAATTTTAATCTTCATTTCAGCGCATCTGCAGAAAGAACATCATGATCAAGTCTAGCCTCGTGCAGACCATTTCCGACAACAATCCGCATCTGTACCAGCGTGATGTGGAGAATATCGTCAACGCGATCCTCGATGAAATCACCGAGGCGCTCGCACGTGGTGACCGGGTCGAGCTGCGTGGCTTTGGCGCGTTCTCTGTAAAGAACCGCAACCCGCGCGTTGGTCGCAACCCGCGCACAGGTGAGCGCGTTGAGGTCGAAGAAAAATGGGTACCGTTCTTCAAGACCGGCAAGGATCTGCGGGACCGGCTGAACGCCGACTGAGTTCATCCATGCGCCAGCTTTTGTATGGCGAAATATGCGACGACAGGCGCGTGCACCGCTTGCATTGCTGGGCTTGCAATGGCCATATCGGCCACAACACGCCATTATGGCTGGATTCTGCTGCAAAATGTCGTTTGTGGTTTTGGGAACAGGTTAAATGAAGAAACTTCTACTGCTGCTGGTCGCCATTCCCGTTGGCATCGTCGTCGTTACGTTGGCCGTCGCCAATCGCGCTCCTGTTACGCTGGCCGTTCCACCGCAGCTTGATGACGGACCGCTTCTTTCCGGCACTGTTCCGCTATACGCCCTGATATTCGCGACGCTTTTTGCCGGTATGGTTCTGGGCTCTATCGCTACATGGTTCCAGCAGGGTCGCCACCGCAAAGCTGCGCGTACCAATAAGGTTGAAGCGACGAAAGCCAGCTTCGAGGTGGAACGTCAGAAGGAAAAAGTGGCTGAAGTTACCAAGCCGAATGACGATGAATCCCGCGCGCTTATGGCGCTGGGCTTGCCTGCGCCGTCCGCCCGCTAAGCGAAACTCGCACTAAGACGAAATGACGAAGTGGCCGAACGCGTAAAGCGCGGCGCAAAGCACCAAGCTCCAAATTGTTACGGTTACGATATTGCTTTCGTTGCTGTCTGAATTTGCCATTTTATTTCCTTCGAGAACTATATGCCGACACCATCAGCACCGCCAAGTGCTGCGGGGTCGCTGATCTCGCCGCTGACATGCTTTGAAAAATTATCGAAAAATTCCGCCGCCAGTTTTTTGGCTGCGCCGTCGATCAACCGCGAACCCAGTTGCGCAATCTTGCCGCCGACTTTCGCGTTCACCTGATAATCCAGCTGCGTGCCGCCTTCGACTTCTGTCAATTGCACGTCTGCCCCACCCTTGGCGAAGCCCGCGATGCCGCCCTTGCCTTCACCGGTGATGGTGTAGCTGTTGGGCGGGTCGAGATTTTCCAGCGTCACCTCGCCTTTGAACGTGGCCTTCACCGGGCCGACCTTTGCAACCACGGTGGCGGAAAGGTCTGTCGGCGAGCTCATTTCCAGCTCTTTGCAGCCGGGAATGCAGGCGCGCAAAACATCCGCATCGTTCAGGCCTGCCCATACTGTTTCTTTGGGGGCGGGGATGAATTGGCTGGCGTTCATTTCCATAGGGGCTGCCTTTCGGGCGCTGGCTCGTAAAAGAAAGCTATCGTGCATGGGCGCGAAGGAAAAGGCATTGTAACAAGGCTTTCCCACACCTTCCCCAACCGCTACACCGCGCCCATGGCAAAACCCGGTTTCAAACGCAGCGCCAAGCGCAAATCCTCCCGACCCTATGGTGGCGCGGCGCAGCGTGGTGGAAAACCTGTTGCGGAAGTGGAAAAGCCGAAAGCCGTATTTGAGGCAGCCGAACCTTTGCTGCCGCGCGAACGCCGCTCAGGCAACCGCCTGCCGCAGACCGTCTCGCAACTTTTGCTGTGCGAGCCATCGCCCGACTACGCATTGCTCGACACCGGCAATGGCGAAAAACTGGAGCGCTACGGCACCACCACCATTCGCCGTCCGGAAGGGCAGGCCATGTGGTTGCCCCATCGCCCCGCTTCTGAATGGGATGGGGCAGATGCGACATTCACCGGCGATACGGATGAAGAAGGCCCGGGCCGTTGGAAATTCTCCGATCCTGCGCGCGAAGAACGCTTTCCACTGGAAGTCGACGGTCTGCCGTATTGGGGACGCTTCACCTCATTTCGCCACACCGGTATTTTTCCTGAACAGGTCGTACACTGGCGCTCAATGGTGAAAGCCATTGAGCAAGCACCGAAAGATCGCCCCGTCAGTGTGCTGAACCTGTTCGGCTATACCGGCCTAGCTTCGCTCATGGCCGCTCGCGCCGGTGCCCATGTCACACATGTCGACGCGTCGAAGAAAGCCATCGGCTGGGCGCGCGAAAATGCGGAACTCGCGGGTTTGGCTGACGCGCCGATCCGCTGGATTTGCGACGACGCCATGAAGTTCTGTCAGCGCGATGTGCGCCGCGAGCAGACCTACGACATCATTCTGCTCGACCCACCCGCTTATGGCCGCGGCCCCAAGGGCGAAGTGTGGCAGTTGTTCGATCATCTGCCCCACATGCTGGACGCCGTGCGCGACCTGCAAAGTGAGCGCCCGTTGCTCACCATTCTCACCGCCTATGCCATCCGCGCATCTCATCTGGCGATGCACGAGATAATGCAGGAGGTGATGGCGGGCATGGACGGTCGGTTGGAATCCGGTGAGCTCGTGCTGCGCCATGCCTCCGCTGAACAAACAAGCGAGGACGAGATCGCCCGCCACCTGACCACATCCATGTATTGCCGCTTCATCGGCTCCGAACTGAATGGGGTGAACCTGTGAGCGAAACCACCAAACCGGGCCGCATCGAGGAGATCACGTCGACCGCCAACCCCCGCGTAAAATCCATCCGCGCGCTTGCTATGAAAAAGAACCGTGATCGCGAGGGCTTGTTCATTGCAGAAGGCGAAAAACTCGCCCGAGATGCGCTGGACGGTGGCTGGCATATCGACACGTTGCTCTACGCAAAGTCCGCAACTGACGATGAGCGACGCCGCGAAGGGCTGGAAACTCTGGCTGTAAAAGTGCGAGCGCGTGGTGGTGATGTGTTGCTCACCAACGCCAAGGTTCTCACTGCCATCACCAAACGTGACAATTCGCAGGCCGTGGTCTCCGTGTTGAAATCGCAGACGACAGATGCTGCGAAAATCACGCCGCAAGGTGACACCTGCTGGCTGGTGCTCGACCGCGTGCGAGACCCCGGCAATCTCGGCACCATCATCCGCACCGCAGATGCGCTAGGCGTCGCAGGCGTCGTGCTGGTGGGCGAAACCACCGATCCGTTCGGGCTGGAAGCGGTGCGCGCCACCATGGGGTCGCTCTTCGCCAAGCCGTTGGTGCGCCTGTCGCGCGCAGATTATCTGGTGCTTGCAGAAAGCTGGAAAGCCGGTGGCGGCCACATCGTCGGCACCCATCTGGCAGGCGCGGTGGACCACCGGACAATCGACTACGCCGCCAAGCCACTGCTCCTGCTCATGGGCAACGAACAGCAGGGATTGGATGATGAGATGGCAGCAAGCTGCGATCACCTCGCGCTCATCGCGATGGGCGGGGCGGCGGACTCGCTCAATCTTGCGGTGGCAACCGGCATCGTCACTTTTGCCGCCCGCTCCCATGCGCTAAAGGCACCCGCATGAAGCCGCGCCATTTCATCTTTATCGCCATCCTTGCCGCGATCGACCAGCTGTCCAAAACCTGGGTGGAGCGCACGCTGCCATTTCAGGAAGTGGTGGAAGTTTTTCCGTTCTTCTCGCTCTACCGCACCCACAATACTGGTATAGCGTTTTCAATGCTGGACAGTTTCGGCCCCATGTTTCTGGTGCTGCTATCCGTCGTCATCATCATTTTCATGGGCTGGCTGTGGCGGCAAACCGCCAAGCAGGACTACTTCGCCCATCTGGGTTTTGCGCTTGTAATGGCCGGTGCCATCGGCAACCTCATCGACCGTGCCAACCTCGGTTACGTGGTGGATTTTTTCCTCGTCCACACCGATAGTTGGGCCTTCGCCGTGTTCAATGTGGCGGACAGCTATATCACCTGCGGCGCGATTGCGATCATTCTGCAGGAATTCCTGAACTGGCGGCGCAACCGCGCTTCCGCACCCAAATCTTAACCCCTTTCGGGAGACATAAATGTCCAACTTCAAAGCCGTTCTGATCTCCCGCGACGAGGACAAAAAACAGTCCGTTGAGATGACAGAAATCTCTACCGACGACATGATGGAAGGTGACGTCACCGTCGCAGTTGAAGCCACCACGGTAAACTATAAGGACGGTCTCGCGATCACCGGTAAGTCCCCTGTCGTGCGTCATTGGCCGATGGTCCCGGGCATCGATTTTGCGGGCAAGGTGCTGGAAAGCAGCAACCCGAATTTTGCCGAAGGTGACGATGTCATTCTCAACGGCTGGGGCGTCGGCGAAACCCATTGGGGCGCTTATGCGGAACGTGCCCGCGTGAATGGCGACTGGCTCATCAAACGTCCCGACGGCATTTCCGCTAAGCAGGCCATGTCCATTGGTACGGCGGGTTACACCGCGATGCTCTGCGTCATGGCGCTGGAAAGCCACCAGATCACGCCGGATCGTGGTCCCGTTATCGTTACCGGTGCAAATGGCGGCGTTGGTTCCGTGGCCATCTCTATCCTGTCGAAACTCGGCTACCACGTCATCGCCTCCACCGGCCGCACCGATGAAGAAGCGTTCCTGAAAGAGTTGGGCGCAGCCGAAATCATCGACCGCAACGAGCTTTCCGAACCGGGTCGCCCCATGGGTAAAGAACGGTGGGCCGGCGGCGTCGATGCCGTTGGGTCGCACACGCTTGCCAACGTCTTGGGTCAAACGAAATATGGCGGCGCGATTGCCGCTTGTGGCCTGGCGCAGGGTTTCGATCTGCCCGCCACCGTGATGCCGTTCATCCTGCGCGGTGTATCACTGCTGGGCGTTGATTCCGTGCAGGCCCCGAAAGCCATTCGCGAAATGGCATGGTCACGTCTGGCCACCGATTTGGACATGGGCAAGCTGGAAAGCCTGACAACAGAAATCGGCTTCGATGATCTCATCGGCGCAGCGTCGGATATCGTTGAAGGCAAGATCCGTGGCCGCGTCGTCGCGATGATGTAGCGGTCGGTAAATCTAACAAAAAAAGGGGCGGTGGACCAGATGGTCCACCGCCCCTTTTTTGTATTCAGCGCCGTTTAGTTGGAGGCGGTTTGCAACAGGCTGGTGATGTTGCGAACTGTGACGCGTCGGTTGTCGGCGTTTGCCGCTTCTGTGCGAACCTTAAGATCGCTTTCGCCATAGCCTTGCGTGACGATGTTCTCAGCTGGCACCGCAAAGTTCTCGATGAGAATGCGAGCAACAGTTTCTGCACGACGGTCTGAGAGCGTAAGATTGGACACGTCCGAACCCACCGCATCGGTGTGGCCTTCCATAAGGAAGACGGCACGTGGATTGGCCTTAATGTGACGCTCAAGCGCGATGCCCAGCTCTTCCAGCTTGTCCACCTGCGATGGTGTTACCGACGCCGAACCGGTGTTGAAGTTGATGGCGTTCAGGTCGATGCGACGCACCTTTGCGCGTAGGCGCTGGTTGTCGCGCACTTCGCGCAAGGAATAGGCGCGTTCCGCCTCTTCCACCGGCTCCGCTTCGATGGCGGTGCGGTAGGCATCGCTATCTGCGCGGTCCTGTTCCACCACATATAGATCATCGGAAATCTGCGGCGTGAACGGGTCGAGCACGATGACGCGGCGCTGGGGTGCGGCTTCGATGTCTTGATTGTCGATCAGCACGACCTCGTCGCCATTGGGAAAGCGGCGGGTGCGTTTCAGGATGTAGCCATCGCTATCACGCAGGGTGACGACTTCGACGCCGTTGGGTTTGATCGCCGTAGTGCGTTGGCGACCTTGAGCGAGTTCCTCGGAAATGATCTCCGTGCCATCGCGGCGCAGCAGAGCGTTTTCATCCTTGCGGACGAAAAGCTGGCCGTCACGTTCCACAACAAAACGGTCGCCTTCATCTTCGATCACCTTGCCGCCCAGCGCGCCACCGATGATGGCGCCCACGGCAAGACCGGCAGCGCCGACACCGATGAGTTCACGACGGTTTTTCTTTTTCGCCTTGCGGCGCTGACGTTCGGCTTCGGCGGCAACCGCGCGTTGCGCTTCGGTTTGTTCAGCAGATTCCACAATGGGAGCCGCAGCCGTTGGTGATTCAGGATCAACGGCAGGGGCGGCAGGTTCTGCGGTGGCCGCATTGTCCTGTGTCGCCGGTGCTGCGGGCGCTTCAGTTGTTGCAGCCGGTGCTTCGGTTTCCGTTGATGCGGCGGGTGCTTCGGTGGTTTCAGCCTCCGGCTTGGCTTCCGGTTCTGCTGCTGTTTCAGCAGCAGGTGCAGCTTCTTCCGCCTTCGGTTCCGGTGCAGCTTCTGCGGCGGGGGCAGCTTCTTCGGCTTTTGGTTCTGCAGCTGTTTCAGCAGCTGGTGCGGCCTCTTCTGCCTTCGGTTCAGCGTCAGTTTCAGCCGCAGGCTGTTCCGTTGGCGCTGGTGCCGGTTCGGCTTCTGCTTTTGGCTCTTCTACCGGCGCGGCCTCAGGAGCTGGTGCCGGAGCTTCTTCTGCGGCAGGAGCTGGTGCAGGCTCTGGTGCTGCTTCCACTTCCGGTTGAGCTTCAGGAGCAGGCTCGGGCGCAGTTTCAGGTGCGGGTTCCGGGGCAGGAGCTGGTTCGGGCGCTGGTGCAGCTTCGGGTTCGGCTGCTGCGCAACCTTCTGCCGTGGGTTCTGCTGCGCAATCTACGGCTTGTTCCGTCGTGGCCTGCGCGAGCAGCAGTGGCTCGTTGGCATGAGCAGGCAGCACTGTGCCACCGGCTAAAATGAGGGATGTGGCGAGGAGGAGACCCTTGGTCTTCATAGCAAAATACCTTCGGTTGGTATGAGCCGACATATGTCGGTCAAAAACCCGATGTCATCACCCACCGGCTCGCATCAACGTGTGCGAGCGCTCCTTGTTCCGTTGGAACATGGTCGCAAGTCGTTCGATTTAAGGTGTTTTCAAGGCGGAAGATTGAGTTCCGCCCTCAAATTTACGCGCGGTAACACGCAGCATTACGGCTGGTGGCCGTTGAAAAAGATATTGCTGTTACCAGCGCTTTGTCGCTCAACCCGCAGTTTAAGGCGAGTTGCGTTATTCGGATGTTGCGCGACTACTGCGTTGCGGTTTTGGAGACACCAAGCGCTACTGGCAGTTCTGGACGTGCGCTCCATTCCACCATGGACCCGTCATAGACGCGCACGTTCTTCTTGCCAAGAACCTGGGTCAGCACGAACCAGTTCGTCGAAGCCCAGTGGCCGGTGTTGCAGTAGGAGATGACGGGCTTGTCATCGGACACATTGCCCGCGATTTTTGTTAGCTGCGCCTTGTCGAGCAACGAAGCCGAACCGTCCTTGAAGAATGTGTGGTTGTCGAGGTTAGTCGACTGCGGAATGCGGCCTGCGCGGGCAGCTTTAGGGTGTTTGGCATCACCCTCGAACTGCGGCAGAGGGCGTCCGTCAACGACCTGAAACTTGTCAGATGTGTAGGCCGCTTTCACCTCTTCCAGCGACACGACAAGTTTAGCGTCGGCACTTGCTGTGTAGGTAGCATCTTCCGGCGTTGGTGCTTCAGTCGACAGTGGCTTGCCAGCCGCTTCCCACGCCTTCTGCCCGCCTTCCAGAATCGATACTTTCTCGTGGCCGAGCTGTTTCAGTGTCCAGTAAACGCGAGCTGCGGAGCCAAAATCGGTCGCGTTGTTACCGGCGGAAACCAGCACAACGTGGTCGGAATTTTTCACACCCAACCCGCTGAGCAGCGTTTCCAGAGCTGCGGTTTCCGGTAGCAAGCCGACAATACCGTCGCGCGAAGTGCGCCATCCGGCTTTCAGGTAGTCTGCCTGAACGGCACCGGGGATGTGACCAATAGCGTAACCCTGACCATCCTGAAGGCCGATTTTGGAGCGCACGTCGATGATGTCGACATTGTCCTTGTTGGCGCTCAGCCAATCGACATCGACGAGAGGCTGACTGGCTGCAAAGGCCTGCGAGGGAAGGGTGATCGCCGAAGCGACGAGGAGAGCTGCGAATGTCTTGTTGAACATGATCGGTCCCAAATTTGCGTTATATTACTTGCATCATAGCCGATCAGCCGCCGCCGAGATGAGGCGCAGGAATCCAGCCTTACCGTTTCTATTGGAACGTTTTTCGCTAAAATCGCCGCTGGTGGGCAAATCACCCCAAAATGGCAACTCGCCCGACGATAGGCCAAGAGATGTTCTGCTGCGTTGCAGGGTCGCCCCACAGTGATTTCAGATGCGTCAGACCGACTTCCAAAACCGCTGTTTCACCGGCAGCTATCGCACGTTTGCTGGCGGACCATGTGCGGATGTAGCCCTCTAGCTCGGCAAATGACCACTGCCGTTCAATGGTCAGCGGTGGAAGCGCTTGTTCGTCGAAGGGAAAGGGCAGGCTACGATAACCTTGTTCCACATGCTCGCGGCCCGGTGGCCAATGGTGATGGACGTCCTGCCAGTAGAAGCGCTTGAACCGGTTGCACAACGTATCATTGATGTTGTCGAGCTGCGGCACACCGTAAGAGACTAGCACCAGGACACCGCCCGGCCGGGCAACGCGGCGCGCTTCTTTGTAGAAGCGGTCGATATCGAACCAATGGGCAGCTTGCGCGGCGACGACTAGATCGACCGAACCATCTGCCGACCGCATCTGCTCGGCGGGTTCTGTTCTGTAGGTGACGTTAGGATGCGCTGTTGCATTGGCGATCTGCGCTTCGCTCGGATCGGTCGCCGTTACCTGCGTGAATTGCGAAGCGAGGAGAACTGAAAGCTGGCCGGTACCACAGCCTACATCCAGAGCATTGTCCGTCCGCGCGCATAGTGCGGCCAGTGCCTGGGCTATTGCAATTGGGTAGGTCGGTCGGTGCTTGGCATAATTATCGCCACCGGCTTCGAAATGGCGGTTTTCGGCAGCCTTGGACAAGTTGTCAGCCGCGCGGCGGTAAAACGCGGTCCGGCGGGCGGTGGCCGTCGAAGAAGGTGCGGATGTTCACCAGCACCTTGTCGCCCATTTCGTTGCGGCCTTCCACGGTGGCGGAGCCCATGTGGGGCAACATCACCAGTTTCCCGCTTTGGGCGAGCTTTTGCATACGGGTAGAAACGGAAGGTTCGTTTTCGAACACGTCCAGCGCCGCACCGCCAAGGCGGTCTTCTTCTAGCGCTGTAACCAACGCTTCTTCGTCGATAATATCACCACGCGCAGCGTTTACGATGATAGCGTCTTGCGGCATCAGCTTGAGGCGTCGTTCTGACAGCAGATGGTAGGTCGCAGGCGTCGACGGGCAGTTGATGGAGATGAAATCCATCCGCGCCAACATCTGGTCGAGGCTTTCCCAATGGGTGGCCTCCAGCTCGTCTTCCAACTGCGTGAAAGCACGTTCGCGGTTGTGGTAATGGATCGACAGACCGAAAGCCTTGGCGCGGCGGGCGACAGCTGCACCGATGCGTCCCATGCCGACAATGCCCAATCGCTTACCGGTAACGCGTCGGCCCAACATCCATGTGGGGGACCAGCCGGGCCAAGCCTCATCGCGCGCCATAACCTGCGCGCCTTCAACAAGGCGGCGGGGTACGGCCAGCATCATGGCCATAATCATATCGGCGGTATCGTCTGTCAGCACGCGGGGCGTATTGGTGACAGTTATGCTTTTGGTTGCTGCTGCGGACACATCGATATTGTCCACGCCGTTGCCAAAATTCGCGATCATGCGAAGTCGATCGCCGGATCCTGCAATGAGATCGGCGTCAATGTCGTCGGAAACGGTCGGCACCAGAACATCGCAATCTGCCATGGCGGCCGCGAGTTGGTCGCGCGTCATTGGCGTGTCGTCGATGTTCAACTGTGTATCGAACAGTTCACGCATCCGCGTTTCCACCGCGTCTGGCAGTTTGCGAGTTACGATAACGCGGGGTTTTGTTGTGCTCATAGGTGCCCTTGTCGCCTGAATTTCAAGCTTCGGTCAAGCCGTTGTGGACGCATGACAACCATGTCCACAAGCCCGCATGGCAATGGGTAGGTGTGAAAATACAGTGCTGAAAATTGTACCGTGAAACACTTTGTTTACCATGCCTTTCAAGCACAAATTAACTCGAATTATCGAGGGTAGAGTAACCAAGTGGTAAGGCCACCGACAAGTCGGCCTGTTCCTGCAAATCAGTGGTGCAAGGCAATGGCGTCTTTGGCGTTTTACCCTGCACTGCCCCATCGAGGCCAGTCCGCGCTCCATGCCAAGTTTTACCCATTCCCATCGTTCAAATCCTTTTGTCCGTCTCGCCCGCTATGGACTTTTCATGGTCGCGATCATCCTTGGCCTCGCATTGGGTCATGCAAGTGATCCTGCCAATGCCGCATCGCCTGTCGATCGTGAAGTGTCTACAAAAACCGGCCGTGAGACTGGCCTGCCGCTGCCACGTTTCGTTAGCCTGAAAGCACGTTCGGCAAACCTGCGGGTGGGCCCGGGGCGTAAATACTCAATCTCATGGCGCTTTCAGCGCTCTGGCGTGCCGCTGGAAATCATTCAGGAATTCGACCGCTGGCGGCGTGTGCGCGATGCTGATGGCACCACCGGCTGGGTGCTGCATTCGCTGCTGTCGTCTCGCCGTACTGCTGTGGTTGCCCCTTGGGAACGTCGCCGTTCAATCGCTGATCTTGCAAAAGCTCCGGTCGTGAAAGCTGCATTCTTCGACGCCAAGCGAGAAGCATCTAGCAACTCAAGCACTGTGGCGCGTTTGCAGCCGGGCCTACAGGTAACAGTGCGTGAATGTGAGGAAAGTTGGTGCCGCGTTAAGGCGCGCACAGTTTCCATGTGGGTGCGTCGCGAAATGCTCTGGGGCACTTACAAAGACGAAGTTATCGAGGACTAAGGAAACTTAGTCTTTCGAGCGCAACCGCACGATAACATCCACGCGGGCAATTTCCATGCCTTCAGGCGGTTCCGGTAGATCGGTCACGCTGATGTGCGATGCGGGAACATCCACGACGCGGTTTTCATCTTCGATATAGAAATGATGATGGTCCGACGTGTTGGTATCGAAATAGGTTTTCGATGATTCCACAGCCACAGCGCGCAGCAAACCGGCTTCGGTAAACTGGTGCAGCGTGTTGTAAACGGTGGCCAGAGAAACAGGCACATCGGCCAGCACGGCTTCTTCATGCAGCGCTTCTGCAGAAACGTGGCGGTTGCCCTTTGAAAACAGTAATCCACCAAGCGACATGCGCTGGCGTGTCGGGCGCAAACCTGCATCCCGCAGCCGCTGCGTCAGATCGGTAGAACCGGTTTCAGCGTGAATGTGACCGATGGTCGAATCCATAAAAATACTCTTGCTCACGACAACGAAGGTTTGGCCATTTTGCCGACCATCTGCTGCGATAATATTCCTGTAATGAACTAGACTAGAGTTTTGAGGTCGTCCTTACAAGTTGGACCATTTGACCCTTATCTGCGTGCGCTATAAGCGTGACAGCCACGCGACACTGACCACAGCGAACAAGGCCGAACCCCATGGCGGAACAGAAATCCAGCTACACCTACGAGGAAATCCTCACCTGCAGCCACGGCGACATGTTCGGCCCCGGCAACGCGCAATTGCCGCTGCCGCCGATGTTGATGATCGACCGTATTCGCATGATTTCAGAATCCGGCGGCGAGCATGACAAAGGTCACATCCGCGCTGAATACGACATCACGCCGGACCGCTGGTTCTTCCCGTGTCATTTCGAAGGCGATCCGGTCATGCCCGGTTGCCTCGGCCTCGACGCACTGTGGCAGCTCACCGGCTTTTATCTCGGTTGGCTGGGCGAGCCCGGCAAAGGCCGCGCCATCTCTACCGGCGAAGTGAAATTCACCGGCCAGATCACACCGGAGACAAAATTGGTCGAGTACGAAATCGATTTCCGCAACGTCCGCCGTGGTCGTCTTGTTCTCGGCATCGCCGATGGTCTGGTGAAGGCTGACGGCGAGGTTGTGTTCACTGCCAAAGATTTGAAAGTCGCACTCTTCAAAGACAGCTGATCTTATACCAAGACTTGCACCCATATAATCGCGCCCCCACCTGCGGGGTCGAAAGAACCGAAGGAAAGACAGGCTCATGAAAAGAGTGGTCGTCACCGGGATGGGGATCGTCTCCTCCATCGGCAACAATTCCAATGAGGTTTTGGCCTCACTGCGCGAGGCCAAATCTGGCATCCGTACGGAAGAGAGTTTTGCCGAACACAATTTTAGAAGCCAGGTTTCCGGTCGTCCCGATCTCGACCCGTTCGAGGTTCTGGACCGCCGCACCGTGCGCTTCATGAGCCAAGGCACGGCGTGGAATTACATCGCCATGCAGCAGGCCATTCAGGATTCAGGTCTTGAGCAAAACGAAGTGGTGAACCCGCGCACCGGTATCATCATGGGCTCTGGCGGGCCTTCGACGAAAACGATTGTGGAAGCCGCTGCCAAAACTGTCGATTCCGGTTCACCCAAGCGCATCGGCCCGACGGCTGTGCCAAAAGCGATGTCCTCCACGGCGTCCGCCGTCCTGGCCACGCAATTTGAAATCAAGGGCGTGAACTACTCTATCTCATCCGCCTGCGCGACGTCGAACCACTGCATCGGCAACGCCTATGAAACCATTCAGGTGGGCAAGCAGGACGTGGTTTTCGCCGGTGGTTCGGAAGACCTCGACTGGACCATGTCGAACCTTTTCGACGCCATGGGCGCAATGTCCTCCGGCTACAACGATAACCCGTCCGTCGCTTCCCGCGCATTCGACAAGAACCGCGATGGTTTCGTCATCGCCGGTGGTGCCGGCGTTCTGGTGCTCGAAGAGCTGGAGCACGCCAAGGCACGCGGTGCGAAAATCTATGGCGAAATCGTCGGCTACGGCGCAACGTCGGACGGCTACGATATGGTCGCACCATCAGGCGAAGGCGCGGTGCGCTGCATCAAGATGGCGACCGAAGGTGTGGGCAAGATCGACTACATCAACCCACACGCCACCTCTACCGGTGTTGGCGATGCTAAGGAAATCGCCGCTTTGCGCGAAATCTACGGCGCGGACAACTGCCCGAAAATCTCCGCCACCAAATCGCTCACCGGGCATTCGCTGGGCGCGACCGGTGTGCAGGAGGCGATCTACTCGCTGCTGATGATGCAGAACGGTTTCATCTTGAAGTCCGCCCATATCAACGAGATCGACCCGGACTTTGCCGACATGCCCATCGTCACCGAGCGTGAGGATAATGTGGAATTGAACACCGTGCTGTCCAACTCCTTCGGCTTCGGCGGCACCAACGCCTCGCTCACTTTTTCACGCTACGCGTAAGCGCCGTTCTGTATCTGTATTTTTAGAAAGGCCGCTTTTATGGCCGAACTGCAATCCAACATCATGGCCGGTAAGCGCGGCCTCATCATGGGCGTGGCGAACAAAAATTCCATCGCTTACGGCATCGCAAAAATGCTGCATGCCCATGGCGCAGAACTCGCCTTTACCCATCAGGGTCCAGCTTTTGGCAAACGCGTGGCACCGTTAGCTGCCGACCTCGGTTCCGACATCCTGCTCGATTGCGATGTGGAAGATCTTGATTCTGTTGATGCTGTCTTTGCCGAATTGAAGGAAAAATGGGGCGGCATCGACTTCTTCGTTCACGCCATCGGCTTTTCCGACAAGAACGAATTGAAGGGGCTGTACGCAGACACCAGCCGCGAGAATTTTTCGCGCACCATGGTCATCTCCTGCTTCTCCTTCACCGAGACCGCCAAGCGCGCTGCAGCGCTGATGAACGAGGGCGGCTCGATGCTGACCCTCACCTATGGCGGCGCAACCCGCGTGATGCCGAACTACAATGTCATGGGCGTCGCCAAGGCAGCACTGGAAGCCTCCGTGCGTTACCTTGCAACCGACTACGGTCCGCAAGGCATCCGCGTGAACGCCATCTCTGCTGGTCCTGTCCGTACACTGGCCGGTGCCGGCGTGGCCGATGCCCGCCAGATGTACAACTACCAGTCCCGCAACGCGCCTTTGCGTAGAACCGTCACGCTGGAAGAAATTGGCGGCGCATCGCTCTACCTGTTGTCCGACTTGGGTTCAGGCACGACCGGCGAAATCCACTTCGTGGACTCGGGCTATTCGACGATGTCGATGCCGCGTCTGGAAGAGTTGAAAGCATTGGATCGGCGCGAAGAAG
Organism: Ahrensia sp. R2A130; assembly: GCF_000179775.1. Classification (GTDB taxonomy): domain Bacteria; phylum Pseudomonadota; class Alphaproteobacteria; order Rhizobiales; family Rhizobiaceae; genus Pseudahrensia. The sequence continues at coordinate 8,313 of NZ_AEEB01000004.1, read as the reverse complement.
AGTAGTTCGCTTTTCACTCTATGCTCCCAACCGGAGCGAAGAGCGACCGGCGCTTATGCGTCGCCCCGGTGGAGTGATCGGCAAAGCCGATCTGCGTGAACCCGAATCAAGTCCAGCCACCATCCACGACATAGCTCTGGTTCGTACACGCACCGGATTCATCCGACGCGAAGAACAACACGGGACGCGCGATATCATCCGGCACCAGTTTCCGTTTCAGGCACTGGCGCTCCATCAATTCCTTCTCGCCCTCTTCGGTGAGCCAAAGTGATTCCTGACGCTCGGTCATGATCCAGCCCGGTGCGATGGAATTGGCGCGGATGTTGTAGGGGCCGAGATCGCGCGCCAAGGAGCGCGTTAACCCAAGTACGGCAGACTTCGATGCCGTATAGGCCGCCATCCCGCCTTGCCCGACCATCCATGATGTCGACCCCATATTGATGATGGAACCGTGGCCCGCTTCCTTCATGCCCTGAGCGACAGCTTGGGCGGCGAAGAACTGGTGTTTCAAATTCACCGCGATACGGCCATCCCAATATTCCGGTGTCACGTCTTCCAGCTTGTGGCGTTCGTCATGGGCAGCGTTGTTCACCAGCACGGTCACGGGGCCGAAGGCGTCAGCAATATTCGCCAGTGACGCACGCAGCGCGTCAATGTCAGTCACATCGCATTGCTGGAACATGACATTGTCGCCGAGTTCTGAAACCAGTGCTTCGGAAGCGTCTTTTGCAATATCGAGGAAGCCCACGCGGCTGCCCTGCTCTGCAAAGCGGCGCACGATTTGTTCGCCGATACCGGACCCGCCGCCGGAGACGACGACGGTGCGGTCTTTGAGGCTGGGATAACTCGCGATGTTCATTTGGTGCCGTACATGCGGTCACCCGCATCGCCTAGACCGGGGATGATGTAGCCTTTTTCATTCAGTTTTTCGTCCAGCGCAGCGGTGATGATGGGAACATCAGGATGCGCTTCGGTCAGTGCTTTCACGCCTTCGGGCGCAGCCAACAGGCACAGAAAACGAATGTCGGTCGCGCCGCTGCGCTTCAACTTGTCGATGGCGAGCGATGCGGAATTTGCCGTGGCCAACATGGGGTCCACGGCGATGACGACACGGTTCCCCAGCCCGCCGGGAGCTTTGTAATAATACTCCACCGCCTCAAGCGTATCATGGTCGCGGTACAGCCCCACATGAGCCACGCGGGCGGAAGGAACGAGGTCTAACATGCCTTCCAGCAAGCCATTACCGGCGCGCAGGATGGAGGCGAAACAAAGCTTCTTGCCCTTCAGTTTGGGTGCCTGCATTTTCTGCATCGGCGTTTCGATGGTCACGTCTTCCAGTTCTAACCCACGCGTGACTTCGTAGCAAAGCAGCAGCGAGATTTCGCGCAGCAGGCGGCGGAAACTGGCGGTGGACGTTTTCTTGTCGCGCATCAGCGTCAACTTGTGCTGCACCAGCGGGTGGTCGACGACGGTAAGGTTCTCGTGCATTTTCAAAGCGGCCTTGCAGATTTGTCTTGCGATGACACTAGGCGGAAGGCGTGCACCGCTTCAACAGTTTCGCGCGTGTATCCTCATCAACGAAGGCCGCTTCGATGGCCGTGCGGCTGCAAGCCAACAGGTCCGTTTCGCTGAAACCGGAATGCTCACGGGCGAAGGCGTAATCTTCGGCCAGCGACGTGTGGAAAAAAGGTGGGTCGTCGGAATTCAACGTCACCTTCACGCCCGCCGCTTTCAACGCGGCGAGTGGGTGGTCGGATGGTTCATCATAAACGTCCAACTCCATATTCGAGCGCGGGCAGACTTCCAGCACGATGCCGTCCCGCGCTAATCGCTCCACCAGCACTGGGTCCTCGATGGACCGCACGCCATGGCCGATGCGGGTGACGTGGAGATGGTCCAGCGTGTCTATCACGCTTTGCGGGCCGCCGAACTCTCCAGCGTGGGACGTCAGCCCTAATCCAGCGTCGCGGGCAATCGTGAAGGCTGGTGCGAAATCAGCTGCGGTGAACGCTCGCTCGTCTCCGCCCATACCGAAGCCTGTGACCATTGGATGCGGATTGTCCGCCACGATCTGCGCGACAGCAACGGCGGCCTTCGGTCCCAGATGGCGCACGCATGTCATCAATATGCGCCCTTCGATTCCGCTCTCCGTCTTGGCGTCATCCATGCCAGCAGCGATGCCGTCCACCAGATCGCCATAGCTGATGCCCATAGCCGCTGCGTGGTCTGGAGAAGCGAAAACCTCACCATAGATCGCGCCCTGCGCTGCGAGATCGCGGAAGTAAGTCAGGGTCAGTTCCCGATAGTCATCGCCGCTGCGAAACACGCTGGACGCGCGGTCGTAGCAGGACAAGAATTCGGTAAAATCGGACCAGACGTATCGGCCATTCTCGATTGTGCCATCGAGATCGGCGCCATATTTTGCAGCGAGACGTTCCACCAGTTCCGGAGGTGCTGCACCCTCTATGTGGCAGTGGATTTCGACCAGTGGCAAATTCACTTTGCATCAGCCAGCATGTCGGTGCCAGCTGCAGACCAAGGCAAATCCAGATGGGCGGCAACCGTTGCGCCGATATCAGCAAAAGTATCTCGCGTGCCGCAGGAACCGATGGGGATTTGCGGGCCGGTCAGCAGCGCGAACACCTGTTCGCGGGTGTGGTCCGTGCCTGCCCATGTGGGGTCGTTGCCGTGGTCGGCGGTGAAGACCATCAGGTCACCATCGCGCACTTTCGCCAGCAATTCCGGCACCCGCTTGTCGAAGTCCTCTAGACATTTCGCATAGCCTGCCACGTCGCGGCGATGGCCGTATTCCGTGTCGAAATCGACAAAATTGGTGAATACGAGATCGCCGTCTGCTGCATCGTCCATGGCTTGCAAGGTGGCGTCCATCATCGCGTCATTGCCGCTGGCTTTGCGAATATCGGTCACGCCGCGATGGGCGAAAATATCGGCGATTTTACCAACTGCAAAAACTGCTCGCTCATCGTCTTGCGCGATGTCCAACAAAGTGGAGGCGGGCGGCGGCACGGAATAGTCGCGACGGTTGCCGGTGCGCTCGAATGTGTCCGCCGTCTTGCCCACGAATGGCCGCGCGATCACGCGACCGACATTGAGCGGATCGACCAACTTCCTCACCGTGGCGCACAGCGCGTAAAGCCGGTCGAGACCGAAGAACTCCTCATGCGCCGCGATCTGAATGACGCTGTCGGTGGAGGTGTAGATGATCGGCATTCCGGTCATGATGTGTTCATGGCCGAACTCTTCGATCACCTGCGTACCGGATGCATGACGGTTGGCGAGAACGCCGGGAATATCGCCTTCGCGGATAATGGCGCTGGTAAAATCTGCGGGAAAAGTCGGTTGCGTGTCGGGAAAGAAATGCCAACCGAAATTCACAGGAACGCCGGTGATTTCCCAATGGCCGGACGGTGTGTCTTTGCCGTTGGACGTTTCGATCATCGACGCATAAGCGCCATCAGTATCGCCGTCTAGTTCGAGGCCGGGCGGCACGTCACCACCGGCAAGCGCCGCTGCGCGACCCAAGCCGAGCTTTACCAGATTGGGCAATTTCAACGGTCCGGATCGCAGCGCGTCACCATCCGCATTTCCTGCCGCGCAGGCTTCTGCGATATGACCCAACGTATTGGAGCCCGCGTCCGTCCCTTGGTTTGCGCCATATTGTGCAGCGTCCGGTGCGTGGCCGGTGCCGACGGAATCAAGAACGAAAATAAAGGCGCGGGGCATGGGCAGTTCCAATCCATCGAAGAGCAAGCCAAGTATTCTGCTTGGTTTGCGAGGCGGGCAAGCCTGCCCGGTGCACCGGTAAGCGGAGCGGCGAACAGTAAAGCGCCGCACCCGCGTAGTGAAGGCCGCAAGGCCGACAGCGTGAGCGCAAGAAACCAGTGTGGCGCACCACGAAACTGCGCTCAATAGGTCACTGACGTAAGGTACAATCCGTGTGCAGGAGCAACGGGTGCGCAGGCAGTTCGATCCATCGCGGCCAGTGACGCAGCCGCATCATCCGGCGACCATTTCCCGCAACCGACCAGTCGCAAGCAGCCTGCGAGGGAGCGCACCTGATTGTGCAGATAAGAACGGGCGGTGGTGGTGATTTCCACCTCACTTCTTCCATGCCGCTGTACTCGTGTCGCAACCAATGTGCCGAGCGTTTTCACGGGCGATCTTGCCTGACATTCCGTCGAGCGGAACGTCGTGAAATCGTGCTCGCCCACCAGTCGCGCGGCGGCCTTGTTCATGGCGTCCACATCAAGCGGCGTTTTCACGTTCCACGCGCGGCCCGCGTCGACGGCCAATGGGGCGCGGTGGTCGATGATGCGGTAAAGATAAGCGCGTTGGGTGGCGGAAAAGCGGGCGTGAAATTCATCATCGCACGGTTCGCAATCGATGATTGCCACGGGGTCGCCAGCCTTCCGCAGATGCGCGTTCAACGCTTCTGCCAAGCGAAAGCCGGTCCACGGGCGGGTGAGGTCGCTATGGGCCACCTGCGCCAGGGCGTGAACGCCTGCATCTGTGCGACCAGCGCCTTGGACGATGGGGTCGGGTTCGCCCAACCGGCCCAACGCGGCTTCGATGGCACCCTGTACCGACGGTTGGTCCGGCTGTCGCTGCCAGCCTGCATAGGGTTTGCCGTCATATTCGATGATGAAACGGTAGCGGCCCATAATTACGTGAGAGTGGTGCCGATGGGCAGATCGACACCGCGTAAAAATTCATCGGCGTTCACCGGCTTGCCACCAGCCTTTTGCACCCGTTCGATCTGGACGGCTGTGGAACCTCCGCATGAAATAATGAAATCGCTATCATTGTTCAGCACTTCGCCCGTTTGACCTGAGCCGGAAGTCTCGACGGCAAGTAGCGCCTTCACACGCATTGGTTTTCCACCTTGCTCGATCTCGAACCAAGCGCCCGGGAAAGGGGACAGTCCGTTGATGTGTTGCGCTACTTCAGCACCGTTCTTCGTCCAATCGATCCGCGCTTCCGCCTTGTCGATCTTCTTGGCGTAGATCACCCCGTCTTCCAGCTGCGGCGTGAAGGTCAGCGTTCCTGTTTTGAGATCGGCCAGCGCTTGAACCATGAGCGACGCACATTCCTGCGACAGCGCATCGTGCAAATCGCCTACCGTGGTGCGCGGACCTATGGGAACGCGGGCAGTGGCGGCAACGGGGCCGGTGTCCAACCCTTCTTCCATCGCCATGACCTGAATACCGCTTTCAGCATCGCCAGCCATGATAGCGCGTTGTATTGGGGCCGCGCCTCGCCAGCGCGGTAGCAACGACCCGTGCCCATTCAGGCAACCGTGTTTCGGCGCGTCGAGAACGGGCTTAGGCAGCAGCAAACCGTAAGCAACCACAACCGCCACATCGGCATTGTGCGCGGCAAAGATTGTCTGTTCGTCTTCACCCTTGAGGCTGACCGGCGTGTGAACCGGAATGCCCAAAGCCTCAGCCGCGAGATGCACAGGCTGCTTCGTCAACTCGCGCCCACGTCGCCCCGCCGGTTTTGGCGGTTGGCTGTAGCAGGCAACGATCTGGTGGCCCGCATCATGCAACGCTTGAAGGGTAGGAACAGAAAATTCCGGCGTGCCCATAAAGATGATTCTCATTGTGCACTCACGCTGTCGCCCTGCGGGCTGCGCTGCGTGGGCGCGGCAAGCGATTGCCGGTCGCTTTTCGCTCCGCCAGCCGCACGTCCCGACTTCGTAATTTTAAGCAATAGCGCCATCTAACCGATAAACCGTGTGCCGTTCTGCTTGGCGATTTTGGTGAATTTCTTGATGACCATATTCTTCTTCAACTTGGAGATGTGGTCGATGAACAGCGTACCATCGAGGTGGTCCATTTCGTGCTGAATGCAGGTGGACAGCAGGCCGTCGGCTTCGAGGCTTTGCTCTTTGCCGTCGCGGTCGAGAAATTCGATGCGGCAGGTCGCTGGACGTTCCACCTCGGCGTAATAATCCGGTATCGACAAGCAACCCTCTTCGTACATGCTTGGTTCGTCGCTGAAGGTGACGATTTTCGGATTGATGAGGAAAATCGGGTCGCGTTTTTCTTCCACAGCTTCAGCGCGAATAGGTGCGTCATCTTCCGCTTCTTCTTCCGCCTCTGCGCGTTCGGAACAGTCGACAACGAAGATGCGGCGCGGTTCGCCCACCTGAACGGCAGCAAGGCCGATGCCCGGCGCGTCATACATTGTGTCGGCCATGTCATCGAGAAATTTACGCAACTCATCGTCCACCCGTTCCACCTCTTGAGAGCGGACGCGCAGAATTGGATCGGGTAGATGAACGATAGGAAGAAGAGCCATGCCGGTGAGGTAATCGCGGCACGGGGAGTGGTCAAGACGGCGGTCGCAGGGAACGCAAATGTTCGCGTTTCATTCTACACGGCGAATCACATACGGTCGGGAAATGGAAAGTCTCGGCCTCGAAATGGAACTGCTGCGCGTCGGCGACACGCTGGTCACCCGCGGCATGGCACTGGCGTTTGCTGGTGCGTTGCTGGCGTTGATCGTCGTGCTGCTGCTGTTTTCGCTTTGGCGCTCCAACCGTGCTCGCGCTGGCAACGAAGCGATGAGCCTGCAAATGGCAGAGGGCCGCGCTCGAGAAGCGGAAACGCGCATGACGGAATTGTTGAAGACGCAGAGCGAGTTATCCGGCCATCTGGCGGCGCTGCAATCCAACGTAACCGAACAGCAATCAGCGTTCGCGCGACAATTGGACGAACGCTTGGCGAACGTCACGGGCCGTGTTGCGCAATCCCTCACCGATACGACCAAGACCACGCAGGAAAGCCTCGGCAAACTTGCCGAGCGGCTGGCGGTTATCGACACCGCGCAATCGAACATTCAGACGCTGGCGAAAGATGTGGTGGGGCTGCAGGCCATACTGTCCGACAAGCAAACGCGCGGTGCATTCGGCCAAAGCCGTATGGAGGTCATCGTTCGCGACGGTTTGCCCATGGGCACCTTCGATTTCCAAACGACATTGTCCAACGGAAAGCGACCGGACTGCACCATCCACATGCCCAACGGGCAGGCGGCTTTGGTGGTGGATGCGAAGTTCCCGCTGGAAGCGTGGAACCGCATGCGCGAGTTGGAAGAGCCGGGCGACAAGGTGACAGCCGGTCGGCAATTCACCCGCGACATGGACGTGCACATCAAAGCGATTGCGGAGAAGTACCTTATTCCGGGCGAAACGCAGGACACGGCTTTTCTCTTCGTTCCGTCGGAATCGATCTTTGCCGAAATTCATGAGAATTTTGAAAACGTCGTCCAATCGGCCCACAAGCATCGGGTGGTGATTGTGTCGCCGTCGCTGCTGCTGCTGTCCGTTCAGGTCATTCAATCGGTGCTGAAAGATGCGCGCATGCGTGAGCAAGCCCATCTCATTCAGGCTGAAGTTGCGAAATTCATGGGCGATCTTGGTCGGTTGGACGACCGTATCGGCAAGCTGAAATCTCATCACGATCAGGCCGGTAAGGATATCGACCAGATCATCACCTCAACGGGCAAACTCACGCGTCATGGCGCGCGTATAGAGAGTCTAGAGTTCGGCGCGCAACAGGTCCAAGCAGATGAAAAGGGCGAGGCTGGAAAGCCTTTCCTCCGCGCCATCGAAGGTGGCGACGCCTAGTCGCAGGCTGATTCTTTTGCCTCGTGTTTGGAACGGCAGGCCAGCTCATTCATTTCTCCTCTCGAAGACCGCCGGTGAATTGCTCTGGCGGTAATTTGTAAGAGAAAGGAATTTTTATGCCCGAAGCATTTGTAAGAGGCCTAGAAGACAACGCCCGCGAAACTTGCATCGACCTGCTGCAGAAAAGTCTGGCCGACACCACCGACCTGTTCCTCGCCATCAAACAGGCGCATTGGAACCTGAAGGGCGCGGCCTTCATCGGCGTGCACAAATTGCTCGATGATGAAGCTGCCAAAATTCAAGACTTCGTCGACACCATCGCCGAACGCCTCGTCATTCTGGGCGGTACTGCCCACGGTACATCGCAGAAGGTGGTGGAGAACTCGTCCATGGAAGCCTACCCGCTCGATATCCAGAAATGGGACGAGCACGTCGACGCTCTCAAAGAGCGCTACATGGAAATCGGCAAACACATCCGCGCGCGCATGGCAGAAGCCGGCGAAGCAGGCGACGAAGACACAGCAGACCTCTTCACCGAGGTTTCCCGCGGCATCGACAAAGGCGCATGGTTCATCGGCGCGCACACGGCGTAGGCAAGCCTTTGGCTTGCAACGCCGATCTGTTTGCACTCACGCTGTCGCGGCTTTGCCGCTGCGCTGCGT
>NZ_AEEB01000005.1 GCF_000179775.1 Ahrensia sp. R2A130 | reverse complement strand
AGCAGGATTCGAACCTGCGACCTTCGCCTTCGGAGGGCGACACTCTATCCAGCTGAGCTATGGGTGCGCCGGGGTAGGAATAGACGCGCTTGAGGCTTGCTTCAATGGCAAATGTTTGGCTGAGACTTGCTATCACAAGCAGCTAGCTAATTTTGCACCAGCACGCGGCGGGGCTGGAAGCTGCCTTTTTCTATATTGCCGATGGCGATCAGGTCGCCACGGTGGATGGCGCAGACGTCTTGTTCTTCTACCGGCGCGTCGCGGCCGCGCAGGATGATGGAGTTTCCGAGGCCAACGCGGCGGGCTTCGTCCGATGATAATTTGATTTCAGGAAAACCGTCCATCGCTTCGAGCGGGCTGATGAGATGTTCGTCTAATGCGGCGAGATCACCTTCGAGTTCGAGCAGTTCGGACAGCGGTATCGCGTCTTCCTCTTCGAAAGGTTCGACAAAGGTGCGGCGCAGGTCGCGAATGTGGCCGTGGCAACCCAGGCGTGCGCCCATATCGCGGGCCAGTGCGCGAACATACGTGCCTTTGCCGCAGGTGACCTCGAACACCGCATGGGTGTCGTCGGGAATGTCCACTAACTCGAATGTGTCGATTTCCACGGGACGGGCTGCAAGCTCGACTTCGCGCCCGGCGCGGGCTTCGGCATAGGCGCGTTTGCCGTCGATCTTGATTGCGGAAAATGCTGGCGGCACCTGTTCGATGGTGCCGGTGAAGGACGGCAGCAGGGCTTCGATATCGTTGCGGGTAGGGCGTTCGTCGCTGCTGGCGGTAATCTCGCCTTCTGCGTCATCAGTGTTGGTGGAAGAGCCCCAACGCACTGTGAAGCGGTATGCTTTTTGGCCGTCCGTCACATAGGGCATGGTTTTGGTGGCCTCGCCGAAAGCGATGGGCAACACGCCAGTGGCGAGCGGGTCCAGCGTGCCCGCATGGCCTGCCTTTTGCGCGTCGAACAGCCAGCGCAGTTTGCCGACGGCTTGGGTCGAGCCCATTTCCAAAGGCTTGTCGAGCACCAACCAGCCGCTTACGGCACGGCCCTTCTTACGGCGACCCATTGCTCAACCGTCCTTCCGGTCGAGCCGCTTGGAAGAGCGACCTTCCAGACGAATGTCGGGGCGGTTTTCTTCCGGCTCCACCAGATCACGCTTCACGGCGTCCGATTTCAACAAGGCGTCGATCCTGGCGAAATTTTCAAAGCTCGTGTCTTCGCGGAAACGGAATGTTGGCATAGAGCGCATTTGGGAAAGATGGGGGCCGGAGCGACCGCGCAGGAACCCTTCAGCACGGCCGAGCGCCTTCAACACGGCTTCCATATCACCGCCGCCGAGGAGCGAGACGTAGCAGTTCGCGATCTTCAGATCGGCGGTCATACGGACTTCGGAAATGGTGATCATCGCGGAAGCCAGCACCGGATCGTCCAGCTGTTCACGCGCGAGCACATCCATGAGCGCGTGGCGCACGAGTTCTCCGACGCGAAGCTGGCGCTGCGATGGGCCTTTGTTCTTTTTCATTTATTCGCTCCTGCGAAATTTTGTTCGGCAAGCGCCCACAGTGCTTGCTGGTCCGCCTCGTCCGGCATGGTGCGCAGCGGAATGATGATAGCTTGCACCTTATTGACCCAAAAAAAGAAATGGCGCGGCGTGCGCGTCAATTTGATGACCGTTCGCCATTCCATATCAGATGAAATGCCGCCACCTGCGGAATGGATGCCAGAGGGCGCAAATTTCGTTTCGATGGCGGTGCCGTGGAGTGCCAGTTTGCGATGATAGAAACGTGCAAAATACTTCGGCAAAACCATTCGTGCCAGCGGGATAGCGATGAGGAAGAAACCGCTTAGCCCCAATAAGAGCGTAGCTTCCTCAAAACCTTTCCTCGACCAAACCCACAACCCGACGCAGAATGAAAATGCGAAGAGTGAGAGCAAAATATAATATGCCGTCGTTTTGACACGTGGCAAAACATGCCGCTCGCGATCTGCCATCATCGCAGCTAGATCGTCGGGCTGCAGATCATAGGTAATGGTGAAACTAGCCTCTGTCATAAATTTCATTCACTCGAAACTTGCTTCTTCGCCCAAACGGCCAATGTCGCGACGAATACGAAAAGCCACACCCCGAATGCCCAGCGCGGTTCCATGAGGCACCCTTCTTTGACACCAGACTGAATGAGGTGACGTATTCCTTCGTTTTTGGTTGTCATATCGAGATAGGCAGACATAGCGAAGAGCGCGGGCACAATACTGGCAACCAACCAAACCCATGCTCTCCAGAGCATGAAGCCAGCGACACCAAAGAGAAGCACCGTGCAGACAACATAGAAAATCGGCGCACCAAGGACCGTGTTTCCCATCTTGTCACAGACTTCAGCATAGGCCGGACTGATCCAAAGATAACTCGCCGCGACGACGCAAACGAAACGATGGATCAATCCGGCCAGGCCGAATTGCAATAGTTTAAGCCTCCAGCGAACGGTCGATCATTTCGACCGTGAAGCACTCGATGCGATCGCCTTTGCGCATGTCTTCGTATTTTTTGAAGGCCATGCCGCACTCGGTGCCGCTGTCCACACGCGCGACTTCGTCTTTGAAGCGTTTAAGCGTGGCGAGTTCGCCTTCGTGGATGACTACATCGTCGCGCAGCAGGCGAACGCCCATGCCGCGTTCCACGTGGCCTTCGGTGACGAGGCAACCGGCGACCTTGCCCACTTTGGAGTGGGTGAAGAGTTCCAGAATGTCGGCGTAACCGATGAAGGTTTCGCGGCGCTCCGGTGCCAGCATGCCCGACAGCGTGTCGCGAACATCATCGATGAGGTTGTAGATCACCGAGTAGTAACGGATCTCGATGCCTTCGCGCTTGGCGAGGTCGAGAGCCTGTTTGTTGGCACGCACGTTGAAGGCGATGATCGGTGTTTCAGATGCCATGGCCAGCGTCACGTCGGCTTCGGTGATACCACCGGCGCCGGAATGCACGACCTGTGCCTGCACTTCGTCGGTGCCAAGACCGTTGAGCGAGGATACGATGGCTTCGACCGAACCCTGCGTATCGGCCTTGATGACCAAAGGTGCCAGTGAGGCGCCTTTTTCCTGCAGGACCGACATCATCTGTTCCAGCGAACCGCGCTGACCGGCCTGAGCGGCAACCAGCATCTCGCGGGCCTTGCGGGCGCGATAGTCGGAGATTTCACGGGCGCGGGCTTCGCTTTCCACGGTGACGATTGTGTCACCGGCAGAAGGCGCACCGGAAAGACCCAGAATTTCGATCGGTGTCGATGGACCGGCTTCTTTCAGCTGGGTGCCGTTGTCGTTGAGCATGGCACGAACGCGGCCCCACTCTGCGCCCGCCACGATGATGTCGCCGATATTGAGCGTACCGCGCTGAACGATGGCTGTTGCCACCGCACCGCGGCTTTTGTCCAACCGTGCCTCGATCACGACGGCTTCGCCTTCGCGGTCAGGGTTGGCTTTCAGCTCCATCAATTCAGCTTGCAGATTGATGGCGTCGAGCAGGTTGTCGATGCCGTCACCGGTTTTGGCGGAAACTTCGACGTCGAGAATTTCGCCGCCCATGCCTTCCACGAAGACCTCGTGCTGCAGAAGCTCTGTGCGAACTTTTTGCGCGTCGGCACCTGGCGTGTCCATTTTGTTGATGGCCACGATCATCGGCACACCTGCAGCTTTCGCGTGCGAAATGCTCTCGATGGTTTGCGGCATGACGCTGTCGTCTGCGGCCACCACGAGGATCGCGATATCGGTCGATTCCGCACCGCGCGAACGCATGGCGGTGAAGGCCGCGTGGCCTGGAGTATCGAGGAACGAGATTTTCTTGCCGTCGCGTTCGATCTGATAGGCGGCGATGTGCTGAGTGATGCCACCGGCCTCACCGGCTGCAACGCGGGCTTCACGAATTTTGTCGAGCAACGATGTCTTACCGTGGTCGACGTGACCCATAATGGTGACGACCGGCGGACGGACAACCATATCGGCGTCGTTGTCCGGCTCTTCACTGGTGGCGACATCGACGTCAGCTTCCGACACGCGCAGAACGGTATGACCCATTTCTTCGGTGATGAGCTGCGCCATATCGGCGTCGATCAGATCGCCCGGCTTCATCATCTGGCCCTGGGCCATGAGAAGTTTCACCACATCCACGGCGCGTTCCGACATGCGGTTGGCGAGTTCCTGAATTGTGATCGTGTCCGGGATCGTCACTTCGCGCATCACCTTTTCGCGTGGGCCGGAGCTTTTCTGGCCGCGTTTTTGTTTGTCACGCTGGCGGCGCATGGAAGCGAGCGAGCGGGAACGTGCAGAATCGGCGGTCAGCGCATTCGACAGGGTAAGTTTCGTGCGGCGACGGTCATCTTCGGCCTTGGGGCGTGAAGGTTTCGGTGCTTCTTTGGGCCGTTCGACGGCGCGCAACGCGTTGGGCGCTGCACCTGACTTGGTGATCGCGTCTGGATCGGCAGAAGCTGCAGCAGCAGATGCATCAGCTGCCGCCATACGGGCGTCTTCCGCTTCCTTCTTGGCCTTGGCTTCGTCGTCGATGACTTTGCGCGCAGCAGCGGCAGCTTCATCGGCTTCGCGTTTTTCGCGGGCCTCACGGGCGGCAGCGTCTTCGTTTTTACGACGCTCGGCCTCTTCAGCTTCTTTCTTGGCGTCCTCGGCCTCACGGATTTTCGCTTCTTCAAGCGCGCGTGCGCGGGCATCCATTTCGCCACGGGAAAGGTTGCCACGGTCGACATCGATTTTTGGCTTGGGGGCAGCCGCTGCAGATGCTGCACGGGTTTCCGGCGCGGGCTGCGGTGGTGGCGGGGCGACCGACTCGGTCTTCGGCGCGAACACCGCTTTTTCTTCGCCGCCGCCCGGTTTGACGATACGGCGTTTCTTCGTCTCGACCACGACCGAATTGGTTCGGCCATGGGAGAAGTTCTGGCGTACCGTACCCGGTGCGCGGGGCTTCAGGGACAAGGTGCCCCGTTTTTTGTCATCGCCCGTCGTGCTGTCGCTCATGCTGTGTGCTTACCCTTTTTGACCCCCTTGGTTATGCGGGGCCGGTCTCATGAATGTCTCATCGTGTTGCCGACATTATCGTGGCAACCGTTTTGTCGTGCGTTTGACCATCGAAATGGCTCCGTTCACGGTGTTTCGGTTCTCTATTATTCCGTCAGCCGGTAATTCGTCATTCAGCGCGATAGCGCTCCAGCTGTCGGATGCGGGATAGCGCGTTTTTCGCTGCCCCTCCAGTCGTCATGGCTGCGTGTATCACATGAGTCGCCCCTAAAGCCAAACTCATTTGATCTGCGGTAAACGCGCGGATGAGAGGAATACCATCCTCTTCCCCCGTCGTGGAGAAGATTGCCTGCCGCAACTTGCGCAATCCATCATCAGCACCATCGGTCGCATGCAGCAAAGCCAACGCTTTGTCGTTGCGGATAAGGCTGTCCACCTTGCCGGAGCCTGCGATACATTCACCGGCTTTGCGGGCAAAGCCCAGCGCATCGAGCGCGCGAGTTTCCAGCAGCGCGTCCACCATGTGGGGAAGGTTATCTGCCACCGCAATCTGCTTTTTGAAGCCGCGAGAAAATGCGCGTTTGGCGATGGCCTGCTCCAACGTGGCGCGGTGGGTTTTCACCCATGCCCCGCGCCCCGGCAGATTGCCCTTCAAATCCGGCACGGCCGAGCCATCCGGCCCGCAAACGAAACGAATCATTTCGCCGGAGGCCGGATCGCCATGGTCACCCGTGACGATGCAGCGGCGTTCCGCCATCCGGGTTTCCAGCTCTTCTTCTGTGGGGTCGGGGTCTGCCGTGTCCGTATCGATCAGTAAGGTGCCTTGATGGTTGTGTCCTCGATGACGTTGACCACGTCTGGACGCACTGCTTCTTCTTCGACCGCTTCTTCTTCGACCGGCTCCGGCTCGCGAAGATCTTCTTCGGTCACCCAGCCTGCTTCGATGCGGGCAGCCATAATCATTTCGTCAGCCTGCACACGCGACAACCCGAAGGTCGACAGCGGACCGGTGTGACGGATGAGTTCGCCGTCCTTGCGCTCGTTGTAACCGATGAGATCGTCGGCCACGGAGCCTGCGAAATCTTCCAGCGATTTGATCTCTTCGTCGGACTCGCCGAGCGCGACCATCATGGCCGTTGTGATGCCTGGCACCTGACGCAGATCGTCGGCAACGCCGAGTTCCTTGCGCTTGGCGTCGAGGCCCTGCTCTTTTTTCTCAAGGAATTCCTTGGCACGGGCCTGCAGTTCGGCAGCGGTGTCATCATCGAAACCTTCGATCATGGCCAGCTCGTCCTGCTCGACATAGGCGACCTCTTCCAGATCGGAAAAGCCTTCCGATGCCAGAAGCTGGCCGACCATCTCGTCGACGTTGAGCGCTTCGGTGAAGGTGGAGGTGTTGGCGCTGAATTCTGCCTGACGACGACCGGACTCTTCTTCTTCGGTCAAAATGTCGATGTCCCAGCCGGTGAGCTGCGACGCGAGACGCACGTTCTGGCCACGACGACCGATGGCGAGCGAAAGCTGCTCGTCGGGTACGACGACTTCGATGCGGGCCTTGTCTTCATCGAGAACAACTTTGGCGACTTCAGCGGGCTGAAGTGCGTTGACGATGAAACCGGCAGCTTCTTCCGACCACGGAATGATGTCGATTTTTTCGCCCTGCAATTCGCCGACGACAGCCTGCACGCGCGAACCGCGCATACCGACACAGGCACCCACAGGGTCGATACCGGAATCGTTGGAGATAACGGCGATCTTCGCGCGGGAACCCGGATCGCGGGCAACGGCGCGTATTTCAATGACGCCGTCGTAAATTTCCGGCACTTCCATCTGGAAGAGTTTCGCCATGAACTGCGGATGGGTGCGCGACAGGAAGATCTGCGGGCCGCGCTGTTCGCGACGCACGTCGTAGATGTAAGCGCGAACGCGGTCGCCATAGCGGTACATTTCGCGCGGGATCAGCTCGTCGCGGCGGATGATCGCTTCGGCGCGGCCAAGGTCCACGATGACGTTGCCGTATTCGACCCGCTTGACGGTGCCGTTGATGATTTCGCCGGTGCGGTTTTCAAATTCGGCAAACTGGCGGTCACGTTCAGCGTCACGCACTTTTTGCACGATAACCTGTTTGGCGGACTGGGCGGCGACGCGGCCAAAGTCCATCGGCGGCAGAAGTTCACCAATATGAACACCAAGCTCGGCAGCTTCGTTCTTGTGCTTGGCGTCTGCCAGCAGGATTTCCGTGTCAGGGTCTTCGACCTTTTCGACCACAAGAAGAAGACGCTGGAGTTTGATTTCGCCGGTCTTCTCGTTGATGTCGGCGCGGATGTTGGTTTCCAGACCGTAGCGGGCTTTTGCCGCTTTCTCGATGGCGTCTGCCATGGCGTCGAGCACGATCTTGCGGTCGATCGATTTCTCGCGGGCGACCGCATCGGCGATCTGCATCAGTTCCAGTCGGTTGGCAGCTACGGCCATGAGGGTATCTCCCTAGAGGTGCCGGCGGAACCGGCGTAATTTCGTTTAAGAATTGTCAGTATCGGCGTCGATATTCTTGTTGGCCTCACGAAGCGATTTGTCACGCTTCAGCGCTTCGCGGATGAGATCATCTGTCAGCACCAGCGAAGCGGATGCGATGGCGTGCAGCGGAACGTCGGCATCTTTATCCTCGCCGGATGCGGCATTGTCGCGGCGCAACTTCACTATCTCGCCGTCGACAGCCACCAGTTTGCCGCGAAAGCGTTTGCGGCCATCCACCAGATATGCCGTCTCGATCTTCGCGGTGTGGCCGGTCCATGTTTCAAAATCGGAACGGCGCACGAGCGGGCGATCAATGCCCGGCGAGCCGACTTCGAGGTTGTAGGCCTGAGTGACAGGATCTTCGACATCCAGCACGGGCGACAGCGCTTTCGATATGATCTCGCACTCGCCCACCGACATGGTGCCGTCCGGGCGTTCGGCAAAAATCTGCATGGTCAGGCCGTTATGGTCCACCATGCGTACGCGCACGAGGCGGTAGCCGAGGTCTTCGATCACCGGCGCGATGACGGACGCAACCTTGGCGTCGAGGCCTTCCTCTTTAACGAGGCGGGCATCTGCACGGTCGTTTTCTGTAAGGGGGGGCATGGCTTCGGACACGATATTCTCCAATTGGCTTTCAGGCATAAAAAAGAGCGGGTCTCCGAGGAGCCCACTCTGACGAATGTCTGAGATGTTGAGTTGGATATAAGCCTCTGTAGCAGTCTTGGCAAGAGCGCGTTCTTCGTTGCTTGCACCCCTAAACCGGGCCCGACCACACTGGTCATCTTCGCCTACGCGGGGATGACAGCTGTGTGTTGTTAGAGAACACCCACCAACCGCTCGGCCGCCTCACGCAAATCATCTTCCGGAACCGTTAGGCTCAACCGGATGAACGCCTTGGCCTGCGAACCGAACGACCCACCCGGCATCACCGATACACCATGGTCCAGCGCTTTGCGCGCGAACGCTTCGCCGTCCATGCCGCTGGCCGAAACATCAACCAGCATGAACATGCCCGCTTCCGGTACCATGGGTTTCAGCGGTGTTCCATCGAAACAGGCCTTCACCGCTTCAATGCGCGACCGATAGTTCGCGCCCATTTCTGCGGCAGGATCATCATCGGATTTCAGTGCCGCTTCCACCATATCGGCGATGAAAGGCTGGTTGCCGAACAGCACCGCTTCGCTGACAGATTGCGCCTTGTCAGCAAACCACAGCGGCGAGACAGACCAGCCCGCGCGGAAGCCGGGGGCGGCGTGGGATTTTGAAAGCGATGAGACGACCACCGTGCGTTCGGCCAGCCGCGCATCATCGAAGGGCGAGGCGAAGGTGCCGGAATAGACCAAAGGTTCGTAAACCTCGTCGGACAAAATCCACAGATCGTGCGCTTCGCAGACCTCGCCGATGGCTCCGATCTCGGGAGCGGAAAGCGTGGCACCGGTGGGGTTGTGGGGGGAGTTCAGCAAAAGCACTTTGGAGGATGATGTGATCGCGGCTTCCAACTGATCCGGCGTAAGGTGAAAGCCGTTCGCGGCCTCCATCGGCACCGGCACGAATTGCGCGCCGCTGGCCCGAACCACGGATTCATAGGTGGCGTAATAAGGGTCCGGCAGCAGCACATCGTCGCCAGCTTCGGTGAGCGATAACATGCACAATGAAAGTGCCGCCTGCGTGCCGGGAAAGGACAGCACCTGTCGCGGGTCGATTGTGCGACCCGTGCGTGCGGAGTATTTCGCAGCAATCGCAGCCACCATACCCGGCTCCCCACGCCCTGCCGCATAGCCGGTGCGGCCATCGCGCATAGATTGTGCGGCGACCTCGATCAGCGCAGGCGGGGTGGGAATATCCGGCTCACCGATGGTCAGTTCGATCAAGTTCTCGCCCGCTGCGAGACGCTTGCGACCTTCGAAATGAACGTCCCAACGGGCCGCACCCAGATTGGCCAAGCGGTCGGTGATGGAGGCTGTCTTGAGTGTCATCTGGCGGCGATTTCCGTGATCGTGTCATAGGCGATGTCGATATCATCGCGTGTCATGTCGAACTGGCCCGTGACGAAGCGAATGGCAATGCGACCTTCGAACTTCGTTTGGGTAAGATAGATGCGACCGTCATCATTGATGGCGTCCACCAGCGCGAGGTTTCGTTCATCGTCGCCTTCCACTCGGAACGAGAACAGTGACAGCACCGGCTCGGTGACGATCTCGAACCCATCCGTTTCGCGCAGCCGTTCGCACAGGTTTTCGGCCCATTCCACATGATTGCGAATGCGCTGGCGCAAATCTTCCAAGCCGTGAGCGCGCAGCAAAAACCAAACTTTCAACGCCCGAAAACGGCGACCAAGCTGGATCGACATGGACGACAGATCGGTGATCTCACCAACCTCTCCCTTCGCCGGCTCCGCCTTGGTTCTCGTCTTCAGATATTCCGGCTCGATGGACAGCGTATCGCGCAGCATGGCCGGATCGCGCACGAGATGGAGCGAACATTCCATCGGCACCCCCAACCATTTGTGCGGGTTCAACACTATGGAATCCGCCTGCTCCACATCCGCCCACAGGTGGCGGAATTCCGGACAGATCATAGCGCTGGCAGCCCATGCTGCATCCACATGGACGAAAAGGTTCTCGCGTTTCGCCAGCGCGCAGATTTCCGCGCAATTATCGGTATGCCCGACAGACGTGCCACCCACGCAAGCCACGATGCCCGCAGGCACATGGCCCGCCGCGCGATCTTCTGCGATCGCACGTTCCAGCGCGGCCACATCCATCGGAAACAGCGGTCCTTCGCCGGTGGTAATTTTCACCAGATTGTCCTGCCCCAATCCCGCGACCCACAGTGCCTTATCGATGGACGAGTGCGTGCCGCCGGAGGCATAAATTCGCAAATTTGGCTTGCCGGACAGGCCTTCTTTATTGCCCGTAAAATTCAACGCCCGTTCCCGCATGGTCAACACGGCGCACAAGGTGGCGGAGGATGCGGTGTCCTGAAATGTGCCGGTGAAACTGTCCGGCAGGCCAAGGGCTGCGCGCAGCCAATCCACCATTTTCAACTCCAGCTCGGTGGCGGCGGGTGACGTCTGCCACAACATGCACTGACTTGCGAAAGCGTTGGCAAGCTGGTCGCCCACAAGTGCGGCCTGTGCGGCGTTCGATGTGAAATAGGCGAAGAAGCGCGGGTGCTGCCAATGGGTCATGCCATCGGGAATGATGCTTTCGAAGTCGGCGAATATCGCCTCCATCTCCTCACCGAGTTCCGGTGCGGCATCTGCAATCTGCGCGGCAACATCTCCCGGTTTCACCTGCGCCCGAACAGGTCGGTCGGCCACGCCATCACGGTAGTCTGCAGACCAGTCGGCGGCGCGGTGCGACCACGCACGGTAATCGATGTCACGCATCAGCGGTCTGCCGCTACGGTGAAGGCGACCTGACCAATGCCCTCGATTTCACCCTCGACACGTTGGCCCGAAAGAAGCGGACCAACACCGGCGGGTGTCCCTGTCATAATCAGATCGCCCGGGCGCAGCGTCACATAAGTGGAAAGGTTCGCGACGATTTCCGGTACCTTCCATACCTGTTGGGCCAAATCACCATCCTGCTTCAACTCGCCATCGACAGAGAGTTTCACCGCGCCACTTTCCGGATGCCCGATGTCGGATGCAAGCCGCAGATCGGAACACGGGCATGAGAAATCGAAACCCTTTGCCATGTCCCATGGACGGCCACGCTTTTTCGCTTCCGCTTGCAAATCGCGACGGGTGAGGTCGACGCCAGCGGCATAACCGAACACATGTGACAGTGCATCGCGCACGGAAATATTCATCCCGTGCTGGGCCACCGATGGACCGATGGCGACCACGAGTTCCATCTCGTGATGCAGGTCTTCAGTATGACTCGGGTATGGGACCACATCATCCTGCGTCAGGGCGTTGGCGGGTTTGGTGAAGAAGAACGGCTCTTCGCGGTCCGGGTCGCCGCCCATTTCCACAACGTGGTCGGCATAATTACGCCCGACGCAAAAGATCCGCCCGACGGGAAAAATATCCTCGGTGCCCGTGATGGGCAATTCTGTTGCGGGCAACAGGTCGAAGGCAGGAACGGTGAGCGACATGATGATAACCTTTCGGTTGGCGGGTATGCGTCTCCTTACCGCGTTTCAAACCGCGCAACCACACCTTGAAAATTAGTGGAGATGGAATAGAACGGAGGGGGAACAAATAACGAGGTATCCATGCAAGCCATTTCTGGAAATATCGGCAGACACGCGGCACCGCAGTTGAAGGGTCAGATACCCGAGGCACTGCCCACCATTTCCGGCGGGCCGCTGGGCGTGCGCGGAAAATTGGCGGTGCTGGCGGATGCTGCGAAATACGATGCGTCCTGCTCATCTTCCGGCACATCGTCGCGCAATTCCATGGGCGGCAAGGGCATCGGCTCGTCCGAAGGCTCCGGCATCTGCCACGCCTATGCGCCGGACGGGCGGTGCATTTCGCTGCTGAAAATTCTGCTCACCAATTACTGCAAATATGATTGCCTCTATTGCGTGAACCGCGTGTCGTCGAATGTGCAGCGCGCCCGCTTCACGGTGGACGAGGTGGTGCAACTCACGCTCGATTTCTACAAACGCAACTATATCGAAGGCTTGTTCCTGTCGTCGGGCATCATGCGCGATCCGGACTACACGATGGAGCAGGTGGTGGAGGTCGCCCGCGTGCTGCGCGAGGTCCACGATTTTCGCGGCTACATTCACCTGAAAACAATCCCCGAAGCCTCCCCCGATCTGCTGGCACGCGCAGGCCTTTATGCCGACCGGCTGTCCATCAATATTGAACTGCCCACCCAATCCGGCCTCACCGATCTTGCACCGGAAAAGAACCGCGACGGCATCAAACAGACAATGGCGCGGGTGAAGACGCGGCTGGATGAAGCCAAGGACGAAAAGAAACGCTTTCGCCACGCGCCAAAATTCGCACCTGCTGGACAGTCCACCCAGATGATCGTCGGGGCTGATGACGCCCGTGACCGCGATGTGTTGGGCACATCATCGAACCTCTACGGCAGCTACGGTTTGAAGCGGGTCTATTATTCCGCCTTTTCGCCCATTCCAGACGCCAGTTCTCGTCTGCCCCTCATCCGCCCGCCCCTCATGCGTGAGCACCGGTTGTATCAGGCCGACTGGCTGCTGCGGTTCTACGGTTTCGGGGTGGACGAAATCACCAGCGCTGCCCCATCCGGCAATCTCGATCTCGCCATCGACCCCAAACTCGCATGGGCCTTGGCCAATCGTCACATGTTCCCGGTGGACGTGAACAAGGCGCAGCGCTCTTTACTATTGCGCGTGCCAGGCCTCGGTACGACGGCGGTGAAACGCATTTTGACAGGCCGTCGGCATCGTTCATTGCGGCTGGAAGATCTCGCCCGCATGTCGAACGGCGTGAAGAAGGCCATGCCTTTCATCTGCGCCCACGACTGGCAGCCAGGCGGACTGACAGACAGCGAAAATCTAAGAGACCGCTTCGCGCCTCCGCCAGAACAACTGGTGTTGTTTTAAGCAACTTCTAAACGAGCCTCACGCTTCGGTTCTGACTTCTCTCCGAACGTCGCCCATTTGGGCCGCACGAACAGGAAATATCCGACGCCGATCTTACCGATCACCCAGTGCAGTACTACGGGCGACACCACTGCCACCGCCGTTGAAAGCGCCCCCATGGTTCCCGCATCCATGCCCGGCGCGAATTTAAGCAACAGCAGGCGCATGATGACCATGGGGAAGAAGAACGCGAGATAGACCACGATGGACAGCGAACCGATGATGCGCAGCCAATCCATCCAAGGCAGATCCGCCATCAGCCGGGCGAAAATGACGATGGCCACCGCACCCGCCATGCCCAGCAGCAGAGCAATGACGGGCAAGCCAGCCGCACCGGTGGAGGTCAGAAGCAGATTCGTTGCAAACCACACCAACAGCGCCAACACGCCGGTGCGTTTGTTGCGACCCGCCCAATCGGCCAGCGCAAAAATCTGCGGCGCGAAGATCGCCCCCATAAGGAAGAACACGAAGAAGGACGCGCCCTCATCGATGAACACGAAACCGGCACCGGATGGCTCGAGGCCGAGCGTGGTCGAAACCGATGCCATCAAACCACCTGTGTGGATCGGCGCGATCTGCAACAGCGCTGCCACGCCCAACATCGCGTATTTATAAGGCCAGAACAGGCGGGCGGCGATGAAGAAAAAAGGCAGCATCCAGATGAACCACAACGACCCCCATGGTTGCACGAAGGCCAGTAGATAGGTCTTTGCTGCCAATGCTGGTGTCAGTCCGTCCATCACCATGAAGGGTGCCTTGAAGGCGAATTGGATGGTCAGCCACAGCACGTAGAAATAGACGAAATGCACCACTTTGCGGTCGAGATAGAGACCCCAATTACGGGTCAGGGTCGGCACCAGAAACAGGCCCGCCACCATGAAGAAATCCGGCATCCGGAAGGGTTTGGAGAATTCCACCACCGCGTGCATCCAACCGGTGTCGCCGGTGGCCGCCTCCAACCCCAACACGGTGTTCATCATCACCACGAGGATGATGCAGATACCTTTGGCACCATCGATCCACGCAACTCTGTTACCAACTTTCGCTGTAGGGGCGGAAGAAGATGGCAGGGTGGATGAAGGCGCGTTTAGCGCAGCGGTCTGTGCAAGATGTGTCATGCGATTGGATTTAATTAAAATCATTTCTCAATGGGTAAATTCACCGCTCACAAGCGCGTGAAACGTCAGGTGTTCTAAATTCGCGGTAAATCGGAAAGGTTAACCGCCGCCTTTACGCCACCTTAAAGGACGAGTGCCACATTGCTTCAAATTCGATGTATTGGACCGAGCGATGGCGCGCGCGCGAAAACAGGCAAAACGGACGCGCATCGAGCCGTCCTTTGACGACGCGCCTGCGACAGGCGGCCTGACGGCCAGTCGTGCTGCGCCCAAAGGCAAGGTACGCGGCAAGGCGCGCGCAAAATCCGGTCGTAAGGCAAGAACCAAACGTGGTATCGCGTTTCGCATCGCGCGGTTCTTCACCTATTGGGGCGTGATCTTCGGTCTTTGGGGCGGCATCGCGGTGGCCTGCGTGGTGGGCTTTTACGCTGCAAAGCTGCCCAGCGCCGACAGTTGGGTCGTGCCGGAACGACCACCGAACATCGCGATTCTGGCGTCTGACGGATCGCTGATCGGCAATCGCGGCGCGACCGGCGGCAAGGCGCTGCGGCTGGAAGAGATGTCGCCGTATATCTCGCAAGCCGTGATCGCCATCGAAGACCGGCGCTTCCACGCGCATTTCGGGTTCGACCCCATCGGTTTCACCCGCGCGATGTCTCGCAACATCATGCAGGGCCGGTTGCGCGAGGGTGGCTCGACCATCACGCAGCAGTTGGCGAAGAACCTCTTTCTCACGCCGGAACGATCTTTCGGGCGTAAGATTCAGGAGCTTATTCTCGCCTTCTGGCTGGAGGCCAAATACTCCAAG
Source organism: Ahrensia sp. R2A130 (assembly GCF_000179775.1). GTDB lineage: Bacteria > Pseudomonadota > Alphaproteobacteria > Rhizobiales > Rhizobiaceae > Pseudahrensia. The sequence continues at coordinate 265,799 of NZ_AEEB01000005.1, read as the reverse complement.
GCCGAATTGTTGGAGCTGTATCTCAACCGCGTTTATTTCGGCGCAGGTGCAACGGGCGTCGATGCAGCAGCGCGACGGTATTTCGGTAAGTCGGCCCGCTACGTCACCATTCCTGAAGCCGCCTTGCTGGCCGGTCTGCTGAAGGCTCCGTCTTATTATACGCCGTCGAAAAGCGAAGAGCGGGCCCACAAACGAGCGCGCACCGTCATGCGGGCTATGCAGCGTGAAGGTTATATCAAGCCCGGCTCCATCGACATCGCCAACGTGAAGCCCGGAGAGAACGCCAAGCACTTCAAATCCGGTCCCGAACACTTTGTCACCGATATGGTGGCCAAACGGGTTCGCAAGTTGTTGGGCGAAGTGAAGCGCGACGTGGTGGTGCAGACGACCATCGACCCCTTCGCCATGTTGTCCGCACAGGCAGCGGTGGACGCAGCATTCGCAACGAAGACCGCAGCGAAGGGCAAAGTTTCGCAGGCAGCGCTGGTCTCCATGGCACCGGATGGTGCGGTGAAGGCGCTGATCGGTGGCCGCAATTACGCGCAATCGCAGTTCAACCGCGCAGCCGACGCCAAGCGCCAGCCTGGTTCCGCGTTCAAGAGTTTCGTGTGGCTCGCCGCGCTGGAAAACGGCCGCGTGCCGTCGGACATCATCAGCGATGCGCCGGTGCGCTACGGCAAATGGGCACCGAAGAATTACGGCAACAAACATTACGGTCAGCTTTCGCTTTCCCGCGCACTGGCGCTGTCGTCCAACACGGTGGCTGCGCGATTGATCCACGAAGCTGGACCCCAACGGGTGGCGACGGTGGCGCGGCGGCTTGGTATCAAAAGCAAGCTGGCTCCCAATTATTCGCTGGCGCTCGGTTCATCGGAAGTCACGTTGATGGAACTGGCAGGCGCCCACGCGCCCTTCGCCAATGGCGGCAAGCCAGCCACTCCGCACATCATAACCCGCATTACCGACACCGAGGGCAGATCGATGCATGAGCGGCGCAGCACCGGCGCGCAAATGGTCGTCTGGTCCGCCAATGTGGGCGAGATGAACCGCATGCTGCGCGGCGTGGTGGAGCAGGGGACGGCACGCAAGGCGCAGGTTCCCGGCCACATGATTGCGGGTAAGACCGGCACCAGCCAACAGTTTCGCGATGCGGTGTTCGTTGGCTGGTCGGCCCACGCCGTCACCGCCGTGTGGTTCGGCAATGACGACAATTCGCCCACCCGCAAACTGACCGGCGGCAGCTTGCCTGCCATCACCTTCGCCAACTATATGGGCGCGCTGCATCAGGGCCTGCCCGCACTGCCGCTGCCCGGGTTCGACGCCGACGAAATGCTGGTTCCACTTGCCATCACCCAGCCGACCTTCCGTCCGGGCAGCAATAGAAGCCGCGAAGAGCTGGTGGCGCGGGTTGAAAAAGAGCAGCCAAAACGTCGCAGTATTCTGGATATTTTGCTGCAACGCTGAGCGTTTCCGTCAATTGTGGCGGGAAACACCGCGCAAACGGATGAAGCGCTGTCACAGTTTCATTTTCGCACGCAGATTTAATGAAAAAGTTTTCGCAACAAAATGCCCTGTTCATTCGTAGTTGGGTCAGAACGGCAGCCACGGGCATTGTCGTTATTTTTCCAACCGCCCGATTGAAGTAAGGACTCGAAAATGACCTTTCTGAAAAAGACACTCGCCGCAGCCCTCGTCGCCTCCACGGCAACATTTGCAATCCCGGCCGCAAGCGCATGGGCCGACGGCCACTCCAAGACGATCGTGCAGACAGCATCCGAAACAGATGCACTCTCCACGCTTACCGCAGCCGTGACGGCAGCGGGTCTCGTCGAAACGCTGAACGGCGACGGTCCGTTCACAGTGTTCGCACCAACCAACGATGCATTCGGCAAACTGCCGGAAGGCACCGTGGACACGCTGGTGAAGCCGGAAAACAAAGACACGCTGACAGGTATTCTCACCTATCACGTCGTATCCGGTAAAGTGATGGCCGCAGACGTGGTCAAGCTCATCAACGACAACGACGGCAAAGCCATGGTGAAAACCGTGAACGGCGCAGAGCTCGCATTGTCGCTCGACGGTGACAACGTCATCATCACCGATGCCAAAGGCGGCACCGCCACCGTGGCAACAGCCGATCTGGAGCAGTCCAACGGCGTCGTGCACGTGATCGACACGGTCCTGATGCCAATGTAAGCGTTTCGCTTATTATGTGCCCTGCTGGCGGCCAATGGGCTGCTGGCGGGGCGCAATAAAAAGCCGCCGGTCCTGATGGGTCGGCGGCTTTTCTATTTCTGTAATGCGTAGACTCAGGCCGCTTTTGGCGCGGCCTCGTTCACGTCTGCATCCACATGGGTTGCGAATTTTTCGAAGTTGGCGATGAACTTGGCCACCAATTCCTGTGCCGCGCGGTCGTAGGCGTCTTTGTCGGTCCATGTGCTGCGGGGGTCGAGCAGGGCTGCGTCCACGCCATCGACGGCAACGGGCACCATGAGGCCAAAGTTTTCGTCGCGGCGCATTTCGACATCATCGAGCGAACCGTCAAGTGCACCGGCCAGCAGCGCGCGTGTGGCTTTGATCGGCATGCGCGAGCCTTCGCCATAGGGGCCGCCGGTCCAGCCGGTGTTCACCAGCCAGCATGTCACCTCGTTGGCGGCGATCTTGTCGCGCAACAGGTTGCCATAGACGGTGGGATGGCGCGGCATGAAGGGCGCACCGAAGCAGGTGGAGAACGTGGCCTGCACGCCTTTGACGCCCTTTTCCGTGCCCGCGACCTTTGCCGTGTAGCCGGACAGGAAGTGATACATGGCCTGCGCCGGCGTCATCTTCGCAATCGGCGGCAGCACACCCATGGCATCTGCGGTAAGCATGATGAGAGTTTTCGGGTGGCCAGCCTGGCCGGTTTCCGAAGCGTTGGGGATGTAGTGCAGCGGATAGGCCACGCGGCCATTTTCCGTCAGCGACCCATCGTCGAAGTCCGGAACACCGGCATCATCGACGACGACGTTTTCAAGAACCGACATCGGCATCTTCGTGGTGCCGTAGATTTCCGGTTCGGCTTCCTCAGACAGACGAATGGTCTTGGCGTAGCAGCCGCCTTCGAAGTTGAAGATGCCATTGTCGGACCAGCCGTGCTCGTCATCACCCACCAGCGTGCGCGATGCGTCTGAGGACAGGGTGGTCTTTCCCGTGCCGGAAAGGCCGAAGAACAGTGCTGAACCGCGCCCGCCTTCGTTGGCGGAACAATGCATCGGCATGACGCCCTTTTCAGGCAACCAATAGTTCAGCGCGCCGAACACGCTCTTCTTCGTTTCGCCGGCATATTCTGTACCGCCGATAAGAACGAGCCGGTTGGTGAGATCGACGGCCACGACAGTCTCTGTCTTGCAGCCGTGGCGGGCAGGGTCCGCCTTGAAGGAGGGCAGGTTCACGATGGTCATATCCGGCGCAAAGCCGGGCAATTCGGCCGCATCGGGACGGCGCAGCAGGTGGCGAATGAACAGGCCGTGCCATGCAAATTCTAGATAGATGCGTGCGCCGATGCGGTAGTCCTCGTCTGCCCCACCGAACAATTCCTGACCAACCAGTTCCTTGCCTTCGGCATGGGCGAAGAAGTCTTCTTTCAGCGCCTCGAAATGTTCGCGGCTCATGGACTGGTTGTTGTCCCACCAGACCTGATCTTCCGTGCCTTCATCGCGCACCAAATATTTATCGGTGGCGGAACGACCCGTGTGCTTGCCGGTGGTGACGGCGAGTGCTCCATCTGCCGTGGCCCGGCCTTCGCCGCGCTCCAAAGCAAGGTCGAACAAAGCCTGCTCGCCGTCGTTCCAGCGGATGTTTGCTGTCTCTAACAGTCGGGAGCCTTCAGGGCCGTTTGCACGGGAGGAGGCAGCGCGTGGGGTATTGGTCATGGGGAACCTTTGAAACGTCATCATCGGAAAAGAAAATTCTCACTCCTGCTGGTGGCAGGAGGTTTGATGCCGACGGTGGGAGCTTGTTTGCGAAAGTCGCGCGACACTAGGAACGTGACAATCACAAGACAACCGTCCGAATGGAGTGCGAACCGTTTCGATTTGCGATTAATCGGTTTAATTGCTGCCACATTCACAGGCTTGGTTACCGCTCCCGTAAACGAGCGCGTCTTTTGCCTGTTTTAGACCCGATTTCAGCAAGGGTGCAGACCGGTCGAACCGGCGCTTCTTCACAGGCCGTATGTTACGACCTAGATTACAACTGTGACGCCGGTACAGGCGCTTATACGATCAGTTGCGGGAAGAAATTCCAGCAGACTGTGTCGAACACTCGGAGACACTCATGGCAACCATCGCTCTCGTCGATGACGACCGCAACATCCTCACTTCCGTATCCATCGCGCTGGAATCGGAGGGTTATCGCGTCGAGACCTATACCGATGGCGCTTCTGCGCTGGACGGATTGACCGCCAAGCGGCCGGACCTTGCGGTGTTCGACATCAAGATGCCCCGCATGGACGGCATGGAGCTGCTGCGGCGGTTGCGCCAGAAAAGCGATCTGCCGGTGATCTTCCTCACCTCCAAGGATGACGAGATCGACGAATTGTTCGGCCTGAAAATGGGCGCGGACGATTTCATCACCAAGCCGTTTTCCCAGCGCCTGCTGGTGGAACGCGTAAAAGCCGTGCTGCGCCGCACCGCAGCGCGCGCCGAAGGTGGACCCCGTATCGAAGATGGTGGCGGCGATATTCTGGAACGCGGCCATCTGGCCATGGATCAGGAGCGCCACACGTCTGCGTGGAAGGGCAAAGCGGTCACGCTGACCGTGACGGAGTTCCTAATCCTATATGCGCTGGCCCAACGCCCCGGCGTTGTGAAAAGCCGCGATTCATTGATGGATGCCGCATACGACGACCAAGTTTACGTCGATGACCGCACCATCGACAGCCACATCAAGCGGCTTCGCAAGAAGTTCAAACAGACCGATGACAGCTTCGACATGATCGAAACGCTGTACGGCGTCGGTTACCGGTTCCGCGAGGCGTAAGAATATACCGTGATCCGCACCCTGCGGCGCAATTCTGCTGGTGATATAAAACGCCGCCTGAGCGCGCGTATCGCCGGTGGTGCGCCTGCCGATAGCGTGGCCGGGGATACGCAAAAAGGTGATGTGCAGAAAGAAGCAGCAGGCTCCCCGCCCGCCCAGCCTTCCAAGAAGAAACAATTCCGCAAGGCTGCATGGCGGTTCGGCGGGCGGGTGCTGTTCACTTCGCTCACGCGGCGCATCATCTTCCTCAATCTGGCTGGCCTCGTGGTGCTTCTGTCGGGCATCCTGTTTCTCAACCAGTTCCGCGACAGCCTGATCGAGGCGAAGGTCGAAAGCCTGCTTACCCAGGGTGAAATCATCTCCGGCGCTATCGCGGCACAAGCGACCGTGGACATTGATGCCATCACCATCGATCCGGACGTGCTGCTGGAGTTACAGACCGGCGAAAGCGCCTTCCCGATGGAAAGCGAGACGGAAAATCTCGACTTCCCCATCAACCCTGAACAGGTGGCACCGGTGCTGCGGCGGCTTATTTCGCCTACCCGCACCCGCGCCCGTATTTATGATCGTGACGGGATCATCATTCTGGATTCCGACCGGCTCTATTCTCAAGGCCAAGTCCTGCGATCCGATCTGCCATCCCCCGGTGGCGCGAACCAGCGCGGCTTTCTGGAGCGCAACTGGCTGGCCTTCCGCAACTGGTTCTGGCAGCGCGATCTGCCACTGTATTCCGAAACGCTGAACGCCAACGGCACGTCTTATGGCGAGGTCGTGACTGCGCTTTCCGGGCGCAGCGCCAGCGAAACGCGGCGCAATGAAAAGGGCGATACTATCGTGTCCGTCGCGGTGCCGGTGCAACGCTTCCGCGCCGTGCTCGGCGTGTTGCTGCTGTCCACCGAAGCGGGCGATATCGACGCGATTATCGACAAGGAACGGTTGGCGATCTTCCGCACATTCGCCGTGGCCGTTGCGGTCACAGCGCTGCTATCGATCCTTCTGGCCTCTACGATTGCCAACCCGCTGCGCCGTCTTTCAGCGGCTGCCGAGCGGGTGCGCAAGGGCGAACAGGGGCGTGAGGCCATACCGGAATTTCCCGACCGTACCGACGAAATCGGCCATCTGGGCCGCTCGCTCAACGATATGACCCGCAGTCTTTATGACCGCATGGACGCTATCGAAAGTTTTGCTGCCGACGTGTCTCACGAGTTGAAGAACCCGCTTACGTCGCTTCGAAGTGCGGTGGAAACGCTGCCGCTGGCCAAAAAGCCTGAACAGCGCGAGCGCTTGCTCGAAGTCATCGAACACGATGTGCGCCGTCTCGATCGTTTGATTTCCGACATCTCCGATGCCTCGCGTCTGGACGCTGAACTGGCGCGCGAAAATGCAGAACCCGTCGATCTTGCCAAATTGCTCACCGATTTTCACGCCACCTACGCACACATGACGGGCGACCGTGTGGGTCCGATGCCGGACGTGACGTTGGACATCGAGACGATTGCCGCACCAAAACGCCAGCGCAACAAGCCGGACTGGCACGTGGCAGGTCACGCCGGGCGTCTCGGCCAAGTTTTGGCCAATCTGGTGGAGAACGCCCGCTCATTCGTGCCTGCCGAAGGTGGTCGTGTGACGATGACACTGTCGCGCACCGGTGATGATGCCGTGGTGACAGTCACCGATAACGGCCCCGGTATTCCACCAGACAACACCGGACGCATTTTCGAGCGCTTTTATACCGACCGTCCCGAAAGCGAAGGCTTTGGTCAGAATTCCGGCCTTGGCCTTTCAATTTCACAACAAATCATCGAAGCACATGGGGGCGAGATTTCAGCCTCCAACGTGACTGGCCCTAAGGGTGTTAAAGGTGCTCGTTTCACCGTGGTGCTGCCGCTGTTTGAAACCGCCGACAAGCCGACCGGTCGTGGTTGATACGCCGATCCACGCCAGCGCATTGGTTCTGGGCACAACGGGCCTGCTGCTGCGTGGCCCGTCTGGCAGTGGCAAATCGATGTTGTGTCACCACCTGATCGCCACTCATCGTGCATTAAACAGACACGCCGTCTGGATTGCCGATGACCGCGTTCATCTTGGCCTGCACCACGGGCGCATTATCGCAAAACCGGTTCCGGAACTGGAAGGATTGGCAGAATTTAGAGGGTTGGGCGTCCAACCGGTCGATTATGTCGATAGCGCGGTTATCGACCTGATCATCGATCTCACCGGCGTGGAAGAACGTGTGCCCGAAACAACATCTCTGTCTTTGGTTGCTGGAGGCCCCGATTTGCCCTTGCTGCGGGTGCCGCCCCGAGATCTCGGCGTCTGCGCTGTTTTAGTGGCAGAAGCATTTCATTCGAAGGCGAGGACTCTGCGGCTTTAGGCTCATTTCGACGAAACGGGCCGCTTTTTTCTTGCAACCGGTGACCACCGTGCAAAGATCGCCGTCCCCAAGTTGCAAAACAGTCGGACCTGCAGCGCCATATGATTGGTATCGTCCTCGTCACCCACGGTGCATTGGCCAGCGAATTTCGTTTGGCGCTGGAACATGTCGTTGGTCCACAAAGCCAGCTGGAAACCGTATCCATCGGCCCTGATGACGATATGGAACAACGGCGGCAGGATATTCTGGAGGCCATCGCAGCCACAAATACCGGCGACGGCACGGTTATTCTCACCGACATGTTCGGCGGGACACCGTCTAATCTAGCCATCTCCGTCATGGAGCCCGGCCTCGTTGAAGTGGTGGCAGGGTTGAATCTGCCGATGCTCATTAAGCTGGCCTCCATACGTGATGAGATGGTGATCGCAGACGCGCTGGAAGCATCTACCGAATCGGGTCGCCGTTACATCAAAGTGGCAAGCCAGGTGTTGGCGGGCACCACATGACCGCAGGCGAACGCCAGCAGTTTTTCGACGCCCCCGAAATCGGCCCCCGCCGTTTCGACATCTGTAATGTTCGTGGCCTGCACGCCCGTGCCTCTGCTAAATTCGTGAAGACTGCAGAACAATTCGACGCCCTCGTTCATGTGTCGAAAGACGGTCAGACGGTGGAAGCCACGTCCATCATGGGTCTCATGATGCTCGCTGCCTCACCCGGCTGCTGCATCGATGTCACCGCCCGCGGCCCGCAAGCGGAAGCGGCCTTGGATGCGCTTGATGCACTGGTGGCGGATAAGTTCGGCGAGGGCGAATAGCCACCACGTCCTCGACTATCATGTCCACCTATGCGGGGATGATAATTCGTTTTGGATCAAGCAGCCAAATCTGCAATCACAGCATCGAGCACCAGCCATCCCGCAGGCGTTGCGCGAAGCCTTGGCCGACCTTGCTCGTCGGTCCAGCTTTCCACCATGCCGTGGCCCTTCAAATCCTGCAGGCGGATGGGGTCGATGGCGATGCCGGTGGTCTGGGTGTAGCGGTTCAGGTCGACGCCTTCGCGCAAACGCATGCCCATGAGCAGCATTTCATCGGCAAGATCGGCGTCGGACAACGTCTCGTCTTCCACCAGCGCGTGGCCGTTATCCTGCACATCATCCAGCCAGCTTTCAGGATGGCGTTTGGTGGCGAGCGCGTGGCGGCCATCGTTCATGTCCAACCGCCCGTGGGCGCCGGGACCGATACCGGCCCATGTACCGGAGCGCCAATAGGTCAGGTTATGGCGGCTCTCGTGACCGGGAATCGCGTGGTTGGAAATCTCGTAAGCGGGAAGACCAGCGGCTTCGGTTATGTCCTGCGTCAGTTCATAAAGCTGTGCGGCCTGCTCATGATCGGGAATCGCAAAACGGCCCTTCTTGTGCAGGTCGTAGAACGGCGTGTCTGGTTCGATAGTCAGTTGGTAGAGCGACAAATGATCGGCAGCGAGGCTGATGGCTTGCTCCAGTTCGACCTTCCAGTCGTCCAACTTCTGATCGGGGCGGGCGTAAATCATGTCGAAGGACAGGCGCGGGAAAAGATCGCGCGCAATGCCGATGGCGGCAATGGCCTCGTCGGCGCTGTGCATACGGCCAAGAAATTTGAGCTGCTCATCGCGCAGCGATTGCACACCAAGCGACACGCGGTTCACGCCCGCCGCGCGGTAGCCTGAAAAACGGTCGGCCTCGACGCTGGTGGGGTTGGCCTCCAGCGTGATTTCAATACCGTCTTCTACCCGCCAATGGCTGTGGATCGCTTCGAGGATCGTGCCCACGGTGGCCGGTTCCATCAGCGACGGCGTGCCGCCGCCGAAGAAGACGGATGTCACGGGCCGGTTGGGCTGGAGCGCGGCCATATGGGCGATTTCGCGCTCGAAACCAGCAGCAAAAGCCTCTTGGTCCACGGTGCGATGGCGGACGTGGGAATTGAAATCGCAATAGGGGCACTTGGCCGCACAGAAGGGCCAATGGACGTAGATGCCAAAGCCTGGCGTGCCATCGTCTTGGTTGGAAATCTCGCTCACTTGCGCCCCTCGAGCAGCGCAGTGGCCAGCTTGCCGAAAGCGCGGGCGCGGTGGGAGAGGCCTTCTTCGCCCGGTTTCCACGAATGCTTTTCGGTCGCCGTCATCTCACCGAATGTGCGGGTGTGGCCTTGCGGGCGAAACACCGGATCGTAGCCGAAGCCGCTATCGCCACGCGGCGGCCAGACGAGATGGCCGTGGGCCTCACCGCGAAAATACTCAGCATGGCCATCCGGCCAGCACAGGCACAGGACTGCGCAGAAATAGCCCTCGCGTGAAGCCTCATCTTCGGACTTCAGGCCCACATCGTTCAGTGCTTTTTCGACCTTTTCCATAGCATACTGAAAGTCGCGGCCAGAACCATCCGGCTTCTCCGCCCAATCCGCCGTGTAGATGCCGGGGTCGCCGTCGAGCGCTGCAACGCACAGCCCGCTATCGTCTGAAAGCGCAACTTTGCCGGTGGCGGAAGCTGCAGCCCATGCCTTGATGTAGGCGTTTTCCTCGAACGTCGTGCCGTCTTCCACAGGTTCCGGCAGGTCGTGGTCGGCAGCCGACGTTATGGTCAGCCCATAGGGCTGAACCAGCTCACGGAATTCATCCAGCTTGCCCACATTATGCGTGGCAAGAATGATGTTGGCTGTGTCGAGGGCGCGCATATTTATGCCGACAGGTTCTGCAGATCGACCAGCTCACCGATGCCCTTAGAAGCAAGATCCATGAGCGCCGAAAATTCTTCGCGGGAGAAAGGCGCTGCTTCTGCCGTGCCCTGAATTTCCACGATACCGCCCTTACCGGTCATCACGAAATTGGCGTCGGTATCCGCTTCGCTGTCCTCGTCGTAGTCGAGGTCCAGCACGGGGGTGCCTTCGTAGATACCGCAGGAAATGGCGGCCACGTTGTCGATCAGCACATCGCCGCCGATCATCGAGCGCGCCTGCATCCAGTCGAGGCATTCTTTGAGCGCAACATATGCGCCGGTGATGGACGCGGTACGGGTGCCGCCATCTGCCTGAATGACATCGCAGTCGAGGGAAATCTGGCGCTCACCCAGCGCCTTCATATCCACCACCGCACGGAGCGACCTGCCGATGAGGCGCTGGATTTCCTGCGTGCGGCCAGACTGTTTACCGGCTGACGCCTCACGCCGCATACGGCCACCGGTGGAGCGTGGCAGCATGCCATATTCTGCCGTCACCCAGCCTTTGCCCGCGCCGCGCAGCCACGGTGGCACACGCTCTTCGAGCGACGCCGTGCAAAGCACATGGGTATCGCCGAACTTGATGAGGCAAGAACCTTCGGCATGTTTGGAAAAGCCACGTTCGATCGTGACGGCGCGCATTTCGTCCGGCGCTCTGCCGGAGGGACGTTTGAAGGACATAAGGTAGCCTGCGGTACAAATCGGTTGGCGCGTTTCTAGGGGCAAACGGCAAGATTTGAAACCGCCACCATTTGAGCCGTTGCAGGCGGCGATGCAGACTTCCTATATGTCATCCATGAGCCTCACATCTCCATCAGCTTTAGACGACAGGTCGCAGGAAATTTTCCGGCACATCGTCGACACCTATTTAGCGACCGGCGAACCGCTTGGCTCGCGCACTTTGGCGCGGCAGCTTTCCGTTGCCCTGTCGCCGGCTTCCGTTCGCAACGTGATGAGTGATCTGGAACATCTGGGTCTTATCTACGCGCCCCATGTTTCCGCAGGCCGGCTGCCCACCGAGCAGGGGCTGCGTTATTTCGTCGATGGTTTCATGGAAGCGGGCGATTTGTCAGCGCAGGAACGCGCGGCGATGGATGCGAAAGTGTCCGATGCCGCAGCCCACAAGACGGTCGATGCCGTGTTGTCGGAGGCCAGCTCGCTGCTGTCCGGCCTGACGCAAGGCGCAGGGCTGGTGATCGCGGATAAATCCGACGTGCGACTACGCCATATCGAATTCGTGCGGCTGGAAGCCACCAAGGCGCTGGTCGTTATGGTGGGGGAAAGCGGGTCGGTGGAGAACCGCATTCTCGATCTACCGCCCGGCCTGACGGCGACCACGCTGACGCAGGCTTCCAATTATCTCAACGCCCACATTGCCGGTCGCACCTTGGCGGAATCCCGCACAGCTATTTCCGAACGGCTGTCCCACGCGCAAAATGAAATCGATTCGCTCACGAAAGCGCTCGTGGACCAAGGCCTCGCCACATGGGCAGGTGCCGCCACGGACCAAACACCGCAGCTCATCATCCATGGCCGTGCGAACCTGCTGGAAAACGTCGAAGCGCGCGAAGACATCGACCGCCTGCGTCATTTGTTCGACGAGCTGGAATCCCGCGAGGGGCTGATGCAGCTGCTCGATCTGGCGGAAGATGGCGAGGGCGTTCGCATTTTCATCGGCTCGGAAAACAAGCTGTTTTCGCTATCGGGGTCTTCTGTCGTGGTCGCGCCTTATCGCGACAGTGGCCAGCGGATTGTCGGTGCGGTGGGCGTGATCGGCCCCACGCGGTTGAACTACCAGCGCATCGTGCCGGTGGTCGATTACACAGCACAACTCGTTTCGCGGCTTATGAAGTAAAAGCTTTTCATTTGCACTCACGCTGTCGGGCTACGCCCTTCGCTGCCATTATTGATCAAAAGGGGCGCGGCCTGACCGGCCGGTCGCTCTTCGCTCCGGTTAGCAATCAATAATCCATTGCTGCGTTGACGGTGTGACTTGATTTTCCTTTACGCATTCCCGATATGCACTGCTGCATTCGACGCTATCTGCCTTTCCTATCGTAAGGACTTCCCATGACCATGAGTGGCCGCCCCGAGGACGAATTTTTCGACGATGTCGAAGCCGACGAAGCACGGTTGGAAGCTGAGGAGCAGGCTGAACTGGATGCGGCCAATGCCGAGGAAGAAGCGAACCCGACGCCCCGACGCGAACGCGCCGCTGATCCCAACGATCCCGAACAGATTTTGTCGATCCTCGACAAGCTGAAAGCGGAAAACGAAGAGTTGAAGGATCGCACTCTGCGGACCGTCGCCGAGATGGACAACCTGCGCAAACGCACCGCGCGCGAAATCACCGAAGCACGCTCCTATGCTGTGGCAAACTTCGCCCGCGATTTGCTGGGTGTCGGCGACAATCTTCAACGCGCCATTCAGGCCGTGCCGGACGATAAGCGCGACAGCGGGTCCGACGAGTTCAAGGCGCTGATCGAAGGTGTGGAGCTCACCGAGCGCGAGCTTCTCAAGGCGATGAACAACGCAAAAATCGAGAAATTCGACCCCACCGGCGAGAAGTTCGACCCGAATTTCCATCAGGCGATGTTTGAAATTCCAAATCCCGAACTGCCCAACAACTCCGTCGCCCAAGTGGTGCAGGAAGGCTACCGCATCGGCGAACGCGTGTTGCGCGCCGCCATGGTGGGCGTCGCCAAAGGCGGCCCGAAGTTCGAGGATGTGGTGCAGCCTGAACCCGTCGAGACCCAAGAAGGCGAATAACGCCCGATGCGATCGGAGGACATTCCCGTCCTGACCACCGGGCGCACGATTTTACGTGCACCCATCGCATCAGATTTCGACGATTGCACAGCCCTGTGGGGCGACGAAACAGTCACCCGCTTCATCGCCAAACGCCCCTTCACCCGTGACGAATGCTGGGCACGCTTGCTGCGGAAGATCGGCCACTGGCAAGTCATGGGTTTTGGATTCTGGGTCGTTCGCGACAAAGCAAGCGACGAGTTTTTAGGCATCGCGGGCTTTGCCGAACACCGCCGGGCCGTCATACCATCCTTCGAAGGATTACCGGAAGCGGGTTGGGTGTTCGCACCATCAGCCCACGGGCGAGGACTAGCCACTGAGGTTATGATGCGCATCGTGACGTGGGCCGATGAGAATATCGAAAGCGACACGACGGTTTGCATGTTCGACCCCGAACACCACGCCTCACGCAGAGTAGCGGAGAAAGTGGGTTTTACGGTGCGTGGTGATGCAACATTCCATGATGAGACGGTGCTCGTGATGGAACGGGCTAGGAAGGCTCGGTAACCCCACCCCCATTGTCATCCCCGCGCAGGCGGGGATCCACTCGTCAGCGAGCTCCAGAGTTTGGGATGGTATGCCGATGTAGCTCTATCCCATTCAGCCGTTGCTTCATCATTTTATAGAGAAGTGGGTCCCCGCCTGCGCGGGGATGACAGCGGGGTGAGGTGAGAGTGATGCCCCAAGAAAAAGGGGCAGCCAAAGCCACCCCTCTCAATTCATAGCATGACCACCAAACCCTGATCTGGCAAAGGCGGGCATGCCCGCCCGACGCTAGCTGCGGCGCCCCCGCGGAGCGATTGGCGAAGCCAATCTGCGTGAGCGCCAACCAAAAGCAAAAAACGGATAGCTTCAGCTATCCATTTTTTGTTTGATCTGCTCTTCGGCCATGCGCTGCTGGAACAGGGCTGCGAAGTCGACGGGGTCGATCATCAATGGCGGGAAGCCGCCGTTGCGGGTGGCGTCTGCGATGATCTGGCGTGCGAAGGGAAACAGCAGGCGCGGGCACTCGATAAGGATGGCAGGAGCCACCGCTTCTTCGGGCATGTTCTGCAGACGGAAGACGCCGCCATAGGTCAGCTCAACGGCGAACATAGAGTCTTCGCCTTCACCGGCAGTTGCATCCAGTTTCAACTCGACCTCAAAATCGGTTTCCGACAGCGGGTTGGCGTTCACGTTGATGTTGATGTCGATCTGCGGTGCGTTTTCACGCGGGCGCAGGCTGTGCGGAGCCTTCGGGTTTTCAAAGGACAGATCCTTGATGTACTGGGCCAGCACGTTGAGGGATGGAGCTGCGCCATTGGCTTCGGTTGCTGCTGCGCCTTCGGCTGCTTCGTTCTCGGTCGGCTTCTTGGCCATAGGGTCGTCTCCGTTGGATTATTGTCTGGAAAATGAGATTGCCGGAGAAGACCGGCATCGTGGTCAATATTTGGAAGGGGCCGGTTAACACGCGGCGCGAGGCGCTTCAAGGAAGCAAGCGGTTAGAGGGTTCAGCCGTCTCTCCACGGTGAATTGGGGTTAGGCTTGGAAGGCTTGTCGTCAGCCACATCGTAGTCGTCAGCATCAAGATCGATCACCGGCCCATCGCCCATATTCTGCCCATGCGGCGGACGTGGTCGTGACTCTCCAAAACCACCTTGCCCAAAGGCCGATGGGTCGAAGCCCGCCTGCTGCGCGGCCACCACGGTAACGCGGGCGGCCACAAATTTGCGGATTGCAGCGCGCACCGGCGGCACAAACAACAAAAAGCCGATGACATCGGTGACGAAACCCGGCGTCAGCAACAAAATACCGGCCACGAGCAACAGTACACCATCGCCCAGCGCTTTTGCAGGAATACGCCCGGCCTGCGTTTCTGCCTGCGCCTCGGCCAACAGACCCAAGCCCTGTTTTCGCAGAAAATACGTGCCGATGATCGCGGTGATCAAAATACCGGCCAGCGTGGGAAGAATACCGATCTGTCCACCAATGGCGATGAACGCTCCGATCTCGACAATCGGTATGATAAGCAACATCAGCGGTAGAATGGCGAGCGGCATGGCAGTCTCCGTTTGAACCTTTTATACATAGGGGTGCGCGCGGCGTTAAAACAGGGGCGGCTGATTTCGCTCTTCGGCCTTGCGACGTTTGAACCTGTTGCGCGTTCGTCCTATATGCTGAAGCAACGATGCTTGTACGTTCGCAAGCGCACCCGGCAATTTTTCGCATCACGCCGGGCTGTCACTCACCTTTACGGAAATGTCGGTCACCATGGATCTGTTTACCCTTTTGCCCTTGCTCGCTGCAGTTTTTCTGTTCTGGAAGCTGCGCAGCGTTCTTGGCACCCGCAACGGCATCGAGAAGCCGCCATATGATCCCTACACAAACGACCCCAATGAGGCTGCCGATAACGTGGTGACGTTGCCCGGCGCAAAACGTGCCAATGCGCCGGACGCTGAAGAAGATGCCGGTGAAGCTGCGCGCAAACGCATCGGAAAGTTGGCCGGTAAAGACAAATCGCTGGAACGCGGCCTGCTGGCCATCCACTCCCGCGATCCTGGCTTCGACCCTGAAGAGTTTCTACAGGGCGGACGCATGGCTTACGAAATGATCGTGACCGGCTTTGCCGATGGCGACAAACGCACGTTGGAAAATCTGTTGTCCCGCGAAGTCTATGAGAGCTTTGCCACCGTCATCGACGAGCGTTCCGAGCGTGGCGAGAAGGTCAACGCGAGCTTCGTTGGTATCGACAAGGCTGTGATCGAAGGCGCTGAAGTGCTGCGCGATGAAGCACAAATCACGGTGCGCTTCGTCAGCGAAATGATCTCAGCCACGCTCGACAGTTCCGATGAAGTGATCGAAGGCGATCTGCAGGAAGTGGCCGAAGTCACGGACGTCTGGACGTTTGCCCGTCCGGTCAAATCTCGTGATCCCAATTGGAAGTTGGTCGCAACGGACGCGTAGCGTCTGTTTGGTTTGCGCTCACGCAGATTGGCTGCGCCAATCGCTCCGCGGGGGCGCCGCATAGGCGGCGGTCGCTATTCGCTCCTGTTGGTGCCTTGAGGCGAGGCTGGTGACGTATGACTGGTCAACTTAGATGTCTTGAATTCGATGCTCTCGACGGCTGGGCTGCGGACGATCACCTGGCCGCCTTCGAGACCTTTTGCCGAAGTGCGCGGCGGATGGTGGAGAAGCCGCCTACTACGCGAAAATTGGGGGCGGATGGTGCGGCGCTGGCTGCTGTTGGTGCGTTGGCCTTGGCGGCGGAAGTTGAGTCTTCTGAACAGGCGCGACAATTTTTCGAGCATTATTTCACGCCTCACCATATTGAAGGCGAGGGGTTGCTCACCGGATTTTTCGAGCCGGTTGTCGAGGCTTCCCTGACGCCAAGCGCTGAATTTGCCCATCCGCTTTATACCCGCCCCGATTGGTTGGTGGATGTCGACGATGCGAACCGGCCGGAAAGCTGGTCGCCAGATATTCGCTACGGTCGCCTCACTGCCGATGGTCTTGTCGAAGCACCCGACCGCGCGGCAGTGATGGATGGGGCGCTGGACGGGCAAGGGCTGGAGATGGTCTGGCTGCGTGATCCCGTCGATGCGTTCTTTATTAACGTGCAGGGTGCGGCGCGGCTGGCGATGAGCGACGGCACCACACGACGCATCACCTATGCGGCGAAGTCCGGCCACGCTTACACATCTATTGCCAAACTGCTTTGCGCCCGTGACGGTATCGACCCTGCCACCATGACCGCTGACAAACTGGCGGATTGGATGCGGACGAACCCGGAAGATGCGAAAACCCTGCTGCGGCAAAACCGCTCGTTCATCTTCTTTGCGTTCAGCGATGACAACACGACCGATCCGTCACTGGGGCAGATTGCTGCTGCGAAAGTGCAGTTGACGCCGAGGCGATCCATGGCTGTGGACCGGTTGCTTCACACATTTCACACGCCCGTTTTCATCAACTCCACCGAGCCGTTGCCCGGCGACACCAGCCCGTTGGCGCGGTTGATGGTGGCGCAGGATACCGGCTCCGCCATCACCGGTGCTGTGCGCGGCGACATTTTCACCGGGTCCGGCGATGCGGCGGGATTGATCGCAGGGCGGGTGCGCCATCCCCTTGCCATGACGGTGTTGATGCCCAAAGTGGTGCCATCATGAGCCGCCCTCCCAAACCACCGTTCACGCTGGAAGACCGCCAGCTTTGGCACCTTGTCGCGCAAACCACCGAGCCGATGGACGCCAAGCGTGGCGACCAGTTGCGCGCGGATATGGAGGCGCTGATGGGCCAGGCGGGAACCACCGGAAACAGCTTTCAAACACCCCGCCGCTATAGGCCACCTGTCGGCAACACACCGGCTGCACCGCACAAGCAAACCGTGGCAAAACAGGCTAGCGGTTTCGTTTCCCACCCCATCGAAGAGCCGGTTTACAAGAAGCTCGGCAAGGGTCGTCTATCCGTCGATTCCCGCATCGACCTGCACGGTATGACGCAGGATCGCGCCCGTTTTGCGCTGCTGGATTTCCTGCAAATGGCGCAGCAGGCCGATGACCGGATCGTGCTCGTCATCACCGGCAAGGGCAATGAAGGCACGGGCGTGCTGCGTCGTAACGTGCCGCAATGGCTGGACTTGCCGCAATTTCGCAGTCTCGTGAACGGCACCCGCCCCGCCCACGCCTCCCACGGCGGCGAGGGCGCGATGTATGTCCGCGTTCGCAAACCCCGCGCCCGCGTTCCCCACTCTCGTACCCGATGACACCGTTTGGCGAATATTTGCGCAGGCTCCGTCGCGAACGCGGCGTGACGCAACAGGATATGGCCGAGGCCATTGGTGTCAGTCAGGCCTACCTGTCCGCTTTGGAACATGGCAAACGCGGGCAGCCATCATGGCCGCTGCTGCAATCCATCACCGGTTATTTCAACATTATTTGGGATGAAGCGGAGGCATTGCAACAAGCAGCTGCGCTTTCGCATCCAAAGGTGACCGTGGACACCAGTGAGGCATCACCCAAAGCCACGCTGGTTGCGAACCGGATGGCGAGGGAGCTAGGGGAGCTGTCGGACAAGCAGTTGGACGCGGTGTTGGCAGTGCTGGATGAATGAACGTGGGTCAGCAATGCGGGCTTAGCGATTGATTGTCTAACGATTAGCCTGAGGCCATGTTCTGTAGAACGATCATTGCATCATCCTCACGACCTTCCGGCACAAAAAGGTGGTCGTGGAAGAAGCCGGACACGGGATTTACACCCATGTCATGTTTCGCCAGTTCCGACGCGATCAGAGCCATGAATCCCACCGCCTCCAACGAAGAATGAATATTCAGCGTAATCATTCTGCAAGGAAACTCATACGGCAATGAGTATGCTTCTGCGTCTGATTTCAGCAAGATAAGGGTTGTGCCCTCTGCTTCTTCGAAGACCATACGAGGTGCTATGTCTTTAGGTGCTTGGCCTGGTTGGACTGTTACGAAAACAAACACTCCGTCGACCAGAATGGCCGATAGTGATCTTATCAACTCACCCAAGTTTGTCTCACCAGCCATGATTTATTCCAACCGACCAATTGTACCTTGCCTCACAGTATGTTGACGGTAACGAACTGTGTCGAGCTAGAAGTCTGATATGCATACGCCCGGCGCTTCGGGCTCCAAGCAGACATTCGTAAGGCGAATGGTCTGGATATCGTGCTATATTCTCTCCCCGCACTCCCCACCTCCCTTATCCTATCCACTCTTTCGCGCATGAGCCGACGGTCCGGACCGTCCTGATCGTTGCGTGGAGGCGATCCTTCCGTCGCGCGCGCTTAACGGACGCAAGCGGGCGGAGCTCTATGTCGCACCGGCAGGGCTGCCACAACAGCTTCGGGACCGGACGTCGAGCGTCAGCAATGGCGGGCCGAAGGCAAGGCCGATGAAGCGCAAGTTTCATGTTCGGGGAGGTGACGGGAATGGTGTTGAGACACATCCGCAGCAGGATCGAGCGGGGCGAAGGTGTCATGCCTTTTTCGCCTGAGAACTACAGGCTAACGGCAGACTTCTTCGTCCCGCTGGCTCATTTTTTACGGGGTCGCTTTCGTTTGCCAAAGGCAAACGGCGACACCTTACTCCTCGTTCGGACGCTGAAAGGCGGGTCGAGGTAAAGTCGTGCCCACTTACAAAATAGACCTCAGGTCAGCCTCTTTTTCATTCACCAACCAGCCGTAGTAATTTTCGCGCGGCAGAAGTGGTTTCTTACCGGCGGCCTTTCGCTTGGCGTTGTTGACCCGCAAAGTGTTCGCGCGTCTTGGGACGTTGCCCAGATTGTAAAGCGTCGCGGTGATGCCCGGGTTACGCGAAATGTCGAAGCCCGCCACGCTGCGGTAGGAATCGATAGCATGGCGGATCACGGCGGCCATGTAGTTGAGCGTGGAATCCGGTTCCATGATCGTGTTGTAGATTTCCGGTGCACGGCGCACGGAGAGTTTTGGTTCACGCGGAATACGGCTGCGCACCAGATCGTTGGCCTTCAACGCGGTGAGCGGGTTCAACTGGCCAAGACCGAATGTCTGACCGGCATAAAAGGGCTGGAAGAAAACACGACCGAGACGATCATTCGGCCAGCGTTTACCGGCGATGGATTTGCCGCGATATTGGCTGTCCCAGACATTCTCGATGCAGGTCCAATACGGATAGGATGAGCGTTGGGATTTGCATTTGGCGAAGGCCGGTTGGCCGACCAGTTTGGTGATCGACGTGCCCTTGTGACCGAAGGAAAGGTCTTGGCCGAGATAGGCCAGCGCCTTCACATAGTAGCTCTGCAGCCGGTCTTTGGCGTCGACATTATAAGTGTGCTCGCCCACCAGCGCGCCGACGATGTGGATCGGGTCGATGCCGAAAGTGGCAGCCGCCTTCTTGATCTTGCCGCGCAGTTTGGAGTCACGCGCGATGAGATTGCGGATCTTGGTGTATTTAGCCTCGTAACCCAGCGCACGGCTGCGCTTGACGGACCCGGCCGGAATCTTCGGCTGTGTGCTGGAATTGTTGCCAGGAGGAACAACCGTCTGCGCCACCGCGATTGATGAAGCGGCTGGAACCGACAGGGAAAGGGCGAGTGAAAGGAGAAGAGCACGAAACATGAGAAGACTATGCCAAGGGGTTGTCGCCGGGGAAAGAGCCGGTGGTGTCAGGAGATTGTTGACCTGCAAGCTTCGGCACAGTGCCAGCAAGCTTCGCGGCCAGATCGTAAGAGATGAGCGCGCGTAACGCACGGTCGAGAGAGGCATGCTTGACCATACGGCGGGTGATCGTAACGCGTGGCCAGCGCACGTAGCGCGTGCCGGGTTGGATCATCACATCAGCGGACGCCACACCCTCGGTGATGAAAGCGATCTCCGCGATAAAGCAGGGGCCGGTAGCCACGATGTCACTGTCTGGTCCGCCCACCGTGGCGCGACCATCTAGCAGGAGGAAGAAAGAGTCTGGAATTTTACCAAAGCGAGTGACCATCACCTCTTGCTCGGCTTCTTCGATTTCCAACCCTTTCATAAGGCGGCGCACCTCGCCGGGCTGGATCATGCCGGGTGAGATTTCATCTAGCGCATCGAGCACATCGCGGTTTTCGCGCAGAAAGAACGGCAATCTATCCATGGCGATGGACACAAGGCCTATGATGTTGGCGGTGCCGATAACGCTGGAGGCGAAGATCGCATCCCATAACGGAGTTTCCGGATGGAAGGTGAAATAGGCGAGATCGAAAGCCGCGCCTGCGAGCAGCAACAACCGCAACCACACTTGGTTTGTGAGCAGCAAACCGCCCGCATAGCAAAGCATACCGGCATGGACGAGATAGGCGGTGGGGGTGGCGTTACCCGACAGAAAATTCCACGCGGCGGAGCCAAAAGCTTCCAGCATTTGCAAGTCTCCCCTTCTTCACTAACAGCCCAACTTCGGGAGTGAACGCGGCCCCTGAGATGACTATGCCAGCGTGGTGCGGTCGCGTGAAGCGTCGAGTGACGCAATCCGGTCCAGCACGCGGCGAACCTCCGGCAATCTGCGGTCATCATCATGGGTGACGAGCCAGCTGGCATGGGTCAGCTCCGCAATTGGTTCATCACGCCGCTGCAGCGACTTATGTGCATCGCCTACAAATGTCGGCAGAACCGCTTGGCCGACACCTGCCAAAGCAAGGTCCAGCGCAAGGCGCGGGTTGGAGACTTCGCAGGCGATTTCGGAACCGGACCGTTTACCAACATAAAGGGCCGATGGTGTCTCGGCTGCAACTTTGATCCAGCGTTCAGGGGCGTTGTTTTTGGCGTAAGCGGCAAACTCCACCTGCCGCAGTTTACGACCCGCAACACCGACCTCCGTGGGCCGGGCATTGCGAATGCCGATAGTGATCTCGCGACGCGCGATGGAGCGAACGGCTTCGCCCGCTTCAAGGCGCAACAGAACGTCCGGCGGATCGCCAGTGAGGTGACGGATCGAAACCGACAACGCCCACATGGTCCAGGTGCCTGCGCCGATTTTGACCAAGGGCAATCCCCGCTGTGCCGGGCTGGTGGTAAGCTGGGTGAGCCTGTCGGCCACCGGCTGAAGATCGCGACGCAGTTTTTGGCCGTCATCGGTAAGATCATAACCATGGGTGCGGCGAATGAAGAGCTCGCGCCCCAATGATCGCTCCAACGCCCGCATACGACGCCCCAATGTAGCGGGACTGGAGCCCGTAGCGCGGGCGGCAGCGGACAAACCGCCAGCTTCGCAGATCGAGAGGAAAGCTGCGAAGTCATCCCAGTTTGGTGGGATGGTAAATTCACCTATCTTTTCATTCATGAAACGATCCATTCGTTTCGTGTCGTTCCGTGCAAGGTCGCCTGCGGTTAGGATTTTGGCAAGCGCGGAACCTACTGCGCCTTACAGATAGAGAGGCCCGACATGACCAATTCACCAGAAACCACCCACATCGCCGGACATGAAGTACCCCGAATTGGAATGGGCTGTTGGGCCATCGGTGGGCCGTTTTCTATGAATGGCTCACCAGCAGGTTGGGGCGAAACGGATGACGCGGAGTCCAAAGCCACCATCGAAGCATCATGGGATGCAGGTGTCCGTGTGTTCGACACCGCGCAAGCCTATGGCACCGGTCATTCCGAAACGCTGCTGGGCGACGTGTTGGGTAACCGCAAGGAGGCTTTCATCGTGTCCAAGTTCGGGCATGAGCTGGATAGCCAAAACCGGATTCTTCTAACTGCAAAACTGGATGCCGATCACATCACGTCTTCAATCGAAGCAAGCCGCAAGCGCCTGCAGCGCGATACGATTGATCTCATGCTGCTGCATATCAACGTGCTGGATAATGCCAAAGCAAACCGCGTGTTCGACACCCTTGAGGGGTTGGTCGAACGCGGATTGATCGCCAAATATGGCTGGAGCACGGATTTTCCCGACAGTGTCGACGCTATGGCGGGACGGCAGAATTTTGTCGCCATTCAACACGCGATGAACGTGTTTCTCGATGTGCCAAGCATCAACGAAAGCGCGGCGACTGGAGACCTCATTCAGATGATCCGCTCGCCGCTGGCGATGGGTTTGCTGACAGGAAAGTTCAGTGCAGGCCAGCGTATCGGCGGGAAAGATGTTCGGACACAGGACGCCAATTGGCAGGGCTATTTCGACAAAGGCGTGCCGTCGGAAAAGTTCATGGCGCAGCTAGAAGCTGTGCGCGAATTGCTGATGAGCGATGGTCGGACCATCACCCAGGGTGCGCTGTGCTGGTTGCTCGCAAAGGGGCCGAACATTGTGCCCGTGCCCGGTGCCCGCACGCCAGAACAAGCGAGTGAAAATGCCGGAGCGCTTGAGTTCGGCCCGCTGCCGAACAGCGTCATGACTGAGATCGAAACCATTCTGGACCGGCCGCCTGAAGGCGAACCCGGCCCAAAATAGCGCCTATAAAATGTAGCGCGACAGATCGGTGTCGGCGGCGAGTTCGCCGACATTTTTGCGCACAAATTCAGCGTCCACGGTCACCGTGTCGCCGGATCTGTCGGGTGCTTCGAAGGAGACCTCATCGAGGACCTTCTCCATCACCGTTTGCAAACGACGGGCGCCGATGTTTTCGACGGAGGAGTTCAGTTCCACCGCAATATCGGCCAGCGCGTCGATGGCATCTTCGGTGAATTCCACCGTCATATCCTCGGTGCCGAGAAGCGCGATATACTGCTTGATCAGGCTAGCTTCCGTCTCGGTAAGAATGCGCACGAAATCGTCTTTCGTCAGCGCGCGCAGTTCCACGCGGATGGGCAAACGGCCCTGCAATTCGGGCAGCAGATCGGAGGGTTTGGCAACATGGAATGCGCCGGACGCCACAAAGAGAATGTGGTCGGTTTTTACGGGCCCATATTTCGTGGCGACTGTGGTGCCTTCCACCAGCGGCAGCAAATCGCGCTGCACGCCTTCGCGGGAAACGGAACCGCCGCGCACGTTTTCCGACACGGCGATCTTGTCGATCTCGTCGAGGAAAACGATGGCGTCGTTCTGCACGGATTCCAGCGCTTCGGCGACGACTTGTTCGTCATCCAGAAGCTTGTCGCTTTCTTCGGCGATGAGAAGTTCGTAGCTTTCCTTCACCGTGGTCTTGCGCTTCTTGGTTTTCTTACCGCCCATCTTGGACATGATCTCGCCGAGGTCGATCATGCCGCCTTGGCCGGGGGGCATGCCGGGAATTTCGAAGCCGCCGGGTGCGCCGGTGTCGGCCACTTCGACTTCGATTTCCTTCTCATCCAACTCGCCCTCTCGCAGCTTCTTCATGAAGGAAGCGCGGGTGGATGGGCTGGCGGTGGAACCAACCAGCGCGTCGAGCACGCGGTCTTCTGCGGCTATGTGAGCCTTGGCCTTCACTTGCTCACGCTTCTTTTCGCGGACCAAACCGATGCCAATTTCCACGAGGTCACGGATGATCGATTCCACATCGCGGCCGACATAGCCGACCTCGGTGAACTTGGTCGCTTCGATCTTGATGAAGGGCGCGCCAGCGAGTTTTGCCAGGCGGCGGGAGATTTCCGTTTTGCCGACGCCGGTGGGACCGATCATCAAAATGTTCTTCGGCATCACCTCTTCGCGCATGGGCGATTCCAACTGCTGACGGCGCCAGCGGTTGCGCATGGCAACGGCCACGGCACGCTTGGCATCGTTCTGGCCGATGATGAAACGGTCGAGTTCGGAAACGATTTCGCGGGGAGAAAATGTGGTCATGAAAGTCCTGTCAGTCTTGCGGCACTACAGCCAGCTTTGGCTTTACATAGGGCGATGAATTGCGATTGCGACAGCCGGCGTTATGCGACCTTTGTTCCGATGGGCGGGAGGCGGTTGAGGATGGCTTTCGGCAAGGTGGTTGCTATGGTGGCAGCGCGAATTTTTTGCCAGCCCGCACCGAAGGTGATGACTAGGATGCCGACTAGCGCCAGCACCACTGCGAAGGTGGGAACGCCGGTCGTGCTGGCAGTCGCCTGCACCAGCGAGACGACGCCTACGGTGGCGAAATAACCCAGCGCCGGGACCAGCAATGAGCGGCGGTCAATAGCCAGCGCGGTGTAGAAAAAGACGGCCACAAGGATCAGCAATGTAATGGTCGCTGATGTATCCCCGCCGCTGGATTCTACCGGCATGATGTTGGCGAAAAACGGCATGGTGCCGGTTGCCAGCACAAATAACGGATGAACGATGAGCGGCGCGGAAATAACGTGCATCCAAAACGCGCAGTCGGACAACAGCGTGTCGCGGTGGCGGTCCTTCAGATCGAGAAACACGCCGATGGCAAAGACCACGAGCCCCATGACGAGAGGAACCCAGAGCAGGCTTTTGCCCAGTGCAACGGCGTCGGCCTCATTCGCCACAGGCGTGCGCCACGACAGGATGCCATCAACGACGCCATTGGCGATGCCGGTGGCGACGAATGCCAGCGCGGTAACGACCAGAACGGCGGTCATGATGGGGACGCGGAAGCGGGCAAACCACGCGAGCGCGGCAAATGCGGTTGCGCCAATACCCATGAGGGCAACGCCACGGATCTGGTCCCGCAGATCAAGCGCCTGAAGCGGATTTTGCGCTTCGATGAAATCTACGTTTGTGGCGATCCACGACACCAATCCGGTGATGACAGCAGTGGTGAACGCAATGGCGATAACGAGGCTGGAGAGTTTCATGCGGCGTTGACGTGTGACAATTTCTGCCAGCCCCCAGAGAAAGACTGCCATCACCGCGCAGGAGGTTACGAGGTCCGGCATCCAGCTTGAAATGGCGGGCCAGACACCTGCCATAAGAAGCAAGATACCGAGCGCGACGAAGACATCGTTCCCACCGCCAACGAGGCGGAAGGGTTCTTCGCTATCGGTGGTTTCAAGAGCAAGCGGTTCAGCGATAGGAACGGGTTCAACGGCGAATTGAACCAGCGCATCGCATTGAGCTGGTTCGATCAACCCGCGCCGTGCCGCCTCGCCCAATTGCGTGGCGGTGAGGGTAATCTCGTTCTTGATATCTTCACCGCTCACGGTCTTATTTCTCGTCCATCGTTTCGACGACGAGATTGTGGTTCGTGTAAACGCAGATGTCGGCAGCGATGGTCATGGCCTTGCGGGCGATGGTCTCGGCGTCGGCATCCGTGTCGTAAAGTGCGCGGGCGGCGGCCAGCGCGTAATTGCCGCCGGAGCCGATAGCCATGACGCCATGTTCCGGTTCGAATACATCACCCACACCGGTAAGGCAGAGCGAGACTTCTTTATCGGCCACCAACATCATGGCTTCGAGTTTTCGCAGGTAGCGGTCGGTGCGCCAGTCTTTCGCCAATTCAACGGAAGCGCGCATGAGCTGGCCGGGATATTGTTCCAGCTTACCTTCCAGTCGCTCCAACAGGGTGAAGGCGTCTGCTGTCGATCCGGCAAAACCAGCGATGACTTTACCGTCTTTGCCGATACGGCGGACTTTTTTGGAGTTTGATTTCATCACGGTCTGCCCCATGGAGGCCTGACCGTCACCGGCGAGCACGACCTGCCCGCCCTTTCGCACCATGATGATGGTGGTGGCGTGCACCTTCGGCAGCCAGCTTTCGTTTTCGTGTGCCACGGGAAATTCTCCGTTCGTCTCTTCATTGCTTCACCATGTAAGCGCGCAAAAGGCGAATGCAATTGCGCGAAAATGGTGGCCTTGGTAGTAACGGCGCAATCCCGCAAGAAACTTCGGCATAAACCATGGCCCGCACAGCTTCTATCGAGCGCAAAACGAACGAGACCAAGATCATGGCATCCGTCGATCTGGACGGTACCGGTGCTTGCCGTTCGGCCACTGGCGTGGGCTTTTTCGATCACATGGTGGACCAACTGGCGCGCCATTCGTTGATTGATATTTCGCTGGAGGCGCAGGGCGATTTGCACATCGACGATCACCACACGGTGGAAGATTGCGGCATCGCGCTTGGTCAAGCCATCGACAAAGCGCTGGGCGACCGCGCAGGCATTCGCCGTTACGCCTCGCTCGATCTGGCGATGGACGAAGCGCTCACGCGCGCAGCTGTCGATGTGTCCGGTCGTCCGTTCCTGGTGTTCGATGTAGATTTTACGGCGCAACAAATCGGCACATTCGATACCGAGCTGGTGCGCGAATTCTTTCAGGCACTGGCGCAAAACGCGCGGCTGACGCTGCATGTCGATAATCTGCGCGGCGCGAATTCGCACCACATCGCGGAGACCTGCTTCAAGGCCGTCGCTCGTGTGCTGCGCGTGGCGTTGGAAACCGACCCACGGCTGGATGGCGCGCTGCCTTCCACCAAAGGCACGCTGACCGCGTAAGGCACCATGATCCACACGATCCACATTCCGCCTTCTTCTGATTCCGGGGGTGGCGAAGTTTGGGAGGCTGTTGCCATTCCCGAGACCAAAGCGCCGTGGGCATTGATCGCGCCGCCATTCTGGCTGGCGTTTCACAAGCTGTGGTGGCCGTTGGTTGTCTATCTGCTCGTGGCGGTAACCGGCTTTGCACTCATGACAACACCTGCTGCGCCCGCCGCATTTTTGCTAGGCGGATTGCCAGGGCTGTACCTTCTGCTCGAAGGCCATCAACTGCGCCGCAATGCACTGGAGCGTGATGGTTGGGCTTTTGCCGGTGTGGCAGAAGGCCATGATCCTGAAGAAGCTCTCGCCCGCCATTTCGGACGCATGACCAACATAGCCACGCAATCGATCTACGGGCGGGCGGTGACAGCATGACCACCGCAATCATTGATTACGGTTCGGGCAATTTGCGCTCTGCCACGAAGGCCTTTGAACGCGCTGCCCGCGAAGGCGGAACCGACGAGGCTATCGTGCTCACCGCAGACGCCGACACCGTGCGCCGTGCGGACCGCATCGTGCTGCCTGGAGTGGGTGCCTATGCCGATTGTCGCGCGGGCCTTGATGCTGTGCCGGGCATGGTGGACGTTTTGCAAGAACGGGTGCGCGATGGTGGCGTTCCGTTTCTCGGTATCTGCGTCGGCATGCAGTTGATGGCAGAACGTGGGCTGGAGAAAAGCATCACCCCCGGTCTCGGTTGGATCAAGGGTGACATCGCGCTGATGGAGCCTTCCGACCCGTCACTTAAAATTCCGCAGATCGGCTGGAACGAGCTGAACCGCCACCGCGACCACGCGCTGCTAAACGGTATCGCGCCGGACCTTCACGCCTATTTCGTGCATTCCTACGCACTCGTGGATGGCGACGATGACACGATCATCGCCACAACGAACCACGGCGGCGAATGGCCAGCCTTAATCGCCAAGGACAACATGGCCGGTACGCAGTTCCACCCTGAAAAAAGCCAGACGCTTGGTCTTGCTCTTATCGCCAATTTTCTCGCGTGGGCACCCTAATATGTCGATGATCCTCTATCCCGCTATCGATCTTAAAGGCGGCGAATGCGTTCGGCTGAAGCTCGGCGACATGGCGCAGGCCACCGTTTACAACACCGACCCCGGTGCGCAGGCGAAGGCTTTTGAGGACCAAGGGTTCAAGTGGCTGCACGTTGTTGACCTTGATGGCGCGTTCGCCGGAGAAGCAGTGAATGGCGCAGCGGTGGATGCCATCATCGCGGCTACGAAAAATCCGGTGCAACTGGGCGGTGGTATCCGCACGCTGGCGCATATCGAAAGCTGGCTCGACCGCGGTATCTCCCGCGTCATTCTCGGCACCATCGCCGTGCGCGATCCTGATCTGGTGCGCGAAGCTTGCCGGAAATTTCCGGGCAAGGTAGCAGTCGGTATCGACGCCAAGGGCGGGCGCGTGGCGGTGGAAGGTTGGGCGGAAACATCCGACCTCACCGTGTTCGATATGGCTGCACGATTCGAGGATGCAGGAGCGGCTGCAATCATATATACAGACATCGACCGCGACGGAGTGTTGGCCGGTATCAACTGGGACAGCACGATTGCGCTGGCGGAAGCGACAAGCATTCCCGTTATCGCATCCGGTGGCCTTGCCTCGCTGGACGACATTCGCCGCATGACCAAGCCTGACGCTGCAAAGCTGAACGGCGCAATTACAGGCCGCGCACTTTACGACGGGCGTATCGACCCCGCCGAGGCGCTGGCCATTTTGGAGACGACCGCATGACACCCGAACAAATTGCCGAATGGCTGAGCGAACATTTCGCCCATGTCATACCGAAATCCGAAAAAAGCGAGACGAGCTATTTCGTCAATCCCGATAGCGAGATGCCGTCGGATACGTATTTTGCCTCCGTCATGGAAAAGAACAGCGACGAAGACCGCGCCTCCGGCCTCGACCGTGAAGGTGTGTTCCGCATCGATTTCGGTCCGGGCGCAGATGCTTTCGAAGCCATGTTCGGCGACGTACCAGCGCGCCCAGCCAAAGGCGAAATCATCGAAGGCCCATGGAATTTTGCCACGCTCGACACGATCATGCCCCACCCTGTTTATGGCTGGATGGGCTGGATGTGCGTTCTCAACCCGTCGCGCACGACATTCCACAAATGCAAGCCGCTGCTGGAAAGCGCCCACGCAAGAGCGATGGACACGGTGATGAAACGGTTGGACGGCGCAGCTTAAAGTGACACTGAAAACCCGCATCATACCCTGTGTTGATGTGAAGGTCCGCCCGTAACGCCCGCAGTCGCGCAGCGGCGATGACGGGCAAATAAAAAAGCGAACGTCCTTATGCTGAAGACCCGCATCATCCCCTGCCTCGACGTAAAGGACGGGCGCGTCGTCAAAGGCGTGAACTTCGTCGATCTGATCGACGCGGGTGATCCGGTAGAGGCTGCTCGTGCGTATGATGCTGCGGGGGCGGACGAGCTTTGCTTTCTCGACATTACGGCATCGTCCGACAACCGCGAGACTATCTACGATGTGGTCGCGCGCACGGCGGAGCAGTGCTTCATGCCTGTTACTGTTGGCGGCGGAGTTCGCACGCCGGATGATGTTCGAAAGCTGTTGTTAGCGGGTGCCGATAAAGTCTCGTTCAACACCGCAGCGGTCGCCGATCCTGATGTGATTGCACGGGCAGCAGATAAATTCGGCAACCAATGCATCGTGGCGTCCATCGACGCGAAACAGGTTGGTAGCCAAGACGAACAAAGGTTTGAGATCTTCACCCATGGCGGACGCACGGCCACCGGAATCGATGCTGTGGAGTTCGCCGCGCTGATGGTCGAAAAAGGCGCGGGCGAAATTCTGCTCACCTCTATGGATCGCGACGGCACGAAGGACGGCTATAATCTGCCGCTCACACGGGCCATCGCAGACGCCGTGCCGGTGCCGGTGATCGCATCTGGCGGAGCGGGCGAGTTGGACCATCTGGTGGACGCCGTGACCGAAGGCCATGCGAGCGCGGTACTGGCTGCATCGATCTTCCATTTCGGCACATTCACCATTCCAGAAGCCAAAGATCATATGGCGGCAGCAGGCATTCCCGTGCGCCGCGCGATCTGACACACTACGGCGCTCACGCTGTCGGTCTTTAGACCTTCGCTGCGCGGGCGCGGCACAAAAGCGCCGGGCGATCAGTCGATCGCCTCGCAATTCAAGCAGGGGCATGAGTTGCTCTGAATAAACAGCCTGCCGGGGCTGAGGGAGGACGCGGGTATGAGTGACTTTCAACTCACCGACCTGGAAAAAATTATCGCCGAGCGCGCCGCCGCAAAAGACGGCGACTCGTGGACCGTGCGCCTGCTAGCGCGCGGCACCAAGAAGGTGGCTGAAAAGTTCGGCGAAGAGGCGGTGGAAACCATCGTCGCTGCCGTCGCCAAAGACAAAAGCGATCTGCGCGATGAAGCCGCCGACACGCTATACCACCTCCTCGTGCTGCTTCATTCACGCGGCGTGAAGCTGGACGACGTGATGGAGGAGCTTTCCAAGCGCACAGCCCAAAGCGGCGTTGCTGAAAAGGAAGCCCGCGCGAAGTCGAAGAAGAAAGCCGACTGACCCGTGACGCCGCTCGAACCAGCCAACGCAAAGCCGTCACCCTTCCTTGAATTCGACGCGCAGGAATGGTCAGAATTCCGCGCCGACACGCCGCTGACGCTGACCGGCGAAGAGGTGACGCGGCTGCGCTCGCTGGGCGACCGGATCGACCAGCAAGAGGTGGAACGGATTTATCTGTCGATCTCGCGACTGCTGGCGAGCCATGTTGAATCAGCCATCAGACTGTTCCGCCAGCGTTCGCGCTTTCTCGATTTGCATGGGCAAAAAACACCGTTTGTCATCGGTATCGCCGGCTCGGTGGCCGTAGGTAAGTCCACCACTGCGCGTATTTTGCGCGAGTTGATGACGCGCTGGCCGGAAAGCCCGAAGGTCGATCTCATCACCACCGATGGTTTTCTGCTACCCAACGAAAAGCTTCGTGCAGCGGACATAATGGACCGTAAGGGTTTTCCTGAGAGCTTCGACAGGCGTCGTATTCTGGATTTTCTTGCCCGCATCAAAGCCGGCGAACGCAACGTCGAAGCCCCAGTTTACAGCCACAGTGTCTATGACGTGGTGGCAGGCGAAATGAAGGTCGTGGACCAGCCGGACATTTTGATTTTCGAAGGCATCAACGTGTTGCAATCTTCCGACCTGCCCCGTGGTGGCGACGAGGTACCGTTCGTTTCGGACTATTTCGATTTCTCCATCTATATCGATGCCGAGGAGAAGGTGATCGAGGATTGGTACGTGTCGCGTTTCATGAAGCTACGACAGACGGCCTTTCGCGATCCCGAAGCATTTTTTCACCGCTACAGCGAGTTGTCCGATAATGCCGCGCAGGCGGTGGCTCTCGATCTTTGGACGCGCATCAATCTGGTGAATTTGCACGACAACATTTTACCAACGCGCCAACGCGCAGATTTGGTGTTGCACAAAGGCGCGAGCCATTTGGTGGATAGAGTTTCTCTGAGAAGACTTTAATCCGACGACACCCGCCCGCGCAATTTCTTCACGCTCCCACGCTTCGTCTTTGAATCCATTCGCTTCTTACGCGCTGTCAGGCTCGGGCGCGTCGGGCGTCTCTTTTTAGGCGGCGGTGCAGACGCCTTTTTCAAAATCTCCACCAAACGTTCCCGCGCTTCGATTCGGTTCCGTTCCCGACTGCGATGGTTGGTGACCTGAAGCAGGATATTGCCATCTTGCGTCCAACGTGAACCGGCAATGCGTTCTGCATTGACGATCACCCGCTCTGGCATGCCCGCATCGCGTGGGTTGAAGCGCAGTTGCACGGCGGTGGACAGCTTGTTGACCGCCTGCCCGCCGGGGCCACCGGCTTGCACAAAACGTTCTTCGATATCGCTTTCGCTGATCGAAATCGTGTTCGTAATCTTGAGGAATGTTTCGGCCATGCTCTCCGATTGCGTTTTTACGGGCTTGGTTTCAAGGTGCAGCAACATATTCACTGTTGCCGAAAGCCGTTCGACCCATGAGCAAGCCCCGTCTTACCAAAGAGCAGTTGCGCTCTAAACTCTGGTTCGCCAACCCCGACGATATGGACATGACGGCGCTTTATATCGAGCGCTACATGAACTGGGGCATCACCCGCGAGGAGCTACAGTCCGGCAAGCCGATCATCGGTATCGCGCAGACAGGTTCGGATCTTTCGCCCTGCAACCGCCATCACATCATTCTGGCTGAACGGGTGCGCGAAGGCATTCGGGAAGCGGGCGGCATCGCGTTCGAATTTCCGGTCCATCCCATTCAGGAAACCGGCAAGCGACCCACCGCCAACCTCGACCGCAACCTTGCCTATCTCGGCCTCGTGGAAACGCTGTTCGGCTACCCGATCGATGGCGTTGTGTTGACCATCGGTTGCGACAAAACCATGCCCGCCATGTTGATGGCGGCGGCCACCGCAAACATTCCCGCGATGACGCTTTCCGTCGGGCCGATGTTGAACGGCTGGTACAAGGGCCAGCGCACCGGTTCCGGCACAATCAAATGGCACGCAAAGAAAGAGCTGTCGGCGGGCAAGCTGTCCTATGAAGAATACACCGACATTGTTGCATCTTCCGCCCCATCGCCGGGCTATTGCAACACGATGGGCACGGCCACGACCATGAATTCGCTGGCGGAAGCGCTTGGCATGTCACTGCCCGGTTCCGCAGCCATTCCCGCCGTTCACAAGGAACGGGCGGCGCAGGCTTACCTCACCGGTAAGCGCATCGTCGATCTGGTGTGGGAAGACACACGCCCGTCCGATATCATGACGAGGGAGGCGTTCGAAAATGCCATCGTCGTGAACTCCGCCATCGGCGGGTCCACCAACGCGCCCATCCATATGAAAGCCATTGCCAATCATCTGGGCGTGCGGTTGGACAATCAGGACTGGGAAGACCTCGGCTACGACATTCCGCTGATGCTGAACCTGCAACCGGCAGGCGAATATCTGGGTGAGGACTATCACCACGCGGGCGGTGTGCCAGCAGTGGTGGCAGAGTTGATGAAGCACGGCAAACTGCCCAACCCCAACGCAGGCACGGTGAATGGCGAGACCATCGGCGATAATTGCCGCGACGTGGAAATCGCCGACGAGAAGGTCATTCGCACGTTCGACAATCCGCTGTTGGCACAGGCCGGTTTCCTGAATTTGAAGGGCAATCTGTTCGATACAGCCATCATGAAGACATCGGTGATTTCCGATGAATTCCGCGACCGCTACCTGTCCAACCCCGATGACCCGATGGCCTTCGAGGGCCGTGCCGTGGTGTTCGACGGGCGCGAAGATTACCACGCGCGTATCGATGATGAGTCTCTCGGCATCGACGAGAACACGCTGCTGTTCATGCGCGGCGCAGGCCCCATCGGTTATCCCGGTGGAGCGGAAGTGGTGAACATGCAGCCGCCCGCCGCGCTGCTGAAAAAAGGCATCACCGCCCTGCCCTGTATCGGCGATGGTCGCCAGTCAGGCACATCAGGATCGCCATCGATCCTCAACGCTTCGCCGGAAGCTGCGGTCGGCGGTGGCTTGGCGCTGGTGGAAACCGGTGACATGGTTCGCATCGACCTGAACAAGCGCGAGGCGAATGTGCTGGTGGACGACGATACGCTGGCCGCCCGCGCCAAAGCGGTTGCCGACGCGCTGATCGGCGGTGGGCGCCTCGACTACGTGCCGGACCACCAGACCCCGTGGCAGGAAATCCAGCGCGGCATGGTGGACCAGTTCCAGGAAGGCATGGTGTTGAAACCAGCCGTGAAATATCGCGATGTCGCTCGCATCGTGCCACGGGATAATCACTGAAGCTCCGCTTCAGTGATTATGTCTGCGCTCACGCAGATTGGTTATGCCAATCGCACTGACTGGAGGCACAGGTTTGAAGCTTGTAACCCAAATTCGTTGTCATCCCCGCGCAGGCGGGGACCCACTCATCAACGAGTTCCACGGTTTCGACAAAACAGCGATGCCTCGCAACCATACTTCACTATCGACACGTCATCTGGCAGGGAAGTGGGTCCCCGCCTGCGCGGGGATGACAATGGTGTGGGGGCTATTGTGGCGAAGCTGAAATGCGACCGCCCTTAGAACTTGAGGTTAAGCCTCGCCTTCCGTCTCCACCTCCGCCAATGGCTTCAGATATTGGTTCCACAGAGCGCCCTTGCCGATCTTCGCGCGCATGGCGTTGTGACGCTCGCGTTCTTCGGGAGTGAGCTCGTACACCATTGCTGACGGGCGTTGGGGCTGTGGTGGATGTTGGGTCTGGCGTCGGTTGCGGGGGTCGGCGCGTTGGGCGTCGGTTTCGGCTTCATCGTCAAAGCCCATTTTTACCTGCGCGCCGCCCATCAACTCGATGAAAACTTCGGCCAGCAAGCGGGCATCCAGCAGTGCGCCATGCAACACGCGGTTGGCGCGGGAGATGTTGAAACGGTCGCACAACATATCGAGGCTGACGCGGGCACCGGGAAATTTTTTGCGGGCAGCCTGCACGGTATCAAGCACGAGTTCCGGGTCGCATGGTGGCAGATTCATGCGGGCATATTCGGCATTGAGAAAACCGATATCGAAGGGCGCGTTGTGGGCAACCAACATGGCATCACCACAAAAATCGATGAAACTTTGTCCAACGGCTTCAAAGCGCGGTTCGTCTGCCAATCGCTCCATAGTGATGCCGTGAACGCGCAAGGCATCAGGGTGAATTTCGCGATCGCCGGGATGAATGTATTGGTGGAACGTGCGGCCTGTCGGTATGAGATCCTTCATCTCCACAGCGCCGATCTCGATAACACGGTCGCCGTCTTTGGCGGACAGACCCGTGGTTTCCGTATCGAAAATGATGGCGTGCATATCAGGCGTCTTTCTGTTGGGCGGTCAGCTTAGCGATAAGGTCGGCAACCGCCTGTCGGGCATGGTCCATACCGAGGCCGGTGTCGATAATGGTGTCGGCACGTTCACGCTTTTTCGCATCGGGCATCTGGCGGGCGAGCAGTGAACCAAAGACTTCCGGCGTCATGCCCGGCCGGGCCATGACCCGGTCGCGCTGAATGTCGGGATCGCAAGTCACGACGATGATATGATCGGCGCTGGCAGCGCCGCCCATCTCGAACAGCAACGGACTGTCGAGGATGGCGAGGGGCAATCTCTCCGCTTCGATTCGGGCACGAAACGCGAGTTCCCGCTCTCTAACGAGCGGATGGATCACAGCTTCCAGCCGCTTCATCTCCGCCTCGTTGCCCACCACGCGCTCGCGTAAAATGTTGCGGTCGATTGCGCCATCGATTGTAACGCCGGGAAAGGCAGCTTCCATGGGGGCGACCGCTTCGCCAGCGTAGAGGTCGTGCACGGTTGCGTCGGCGTCATAGACCGGAATTCCAGCATCACGGAACATTTGTGCGGTGGTGGATTTGCCCATGCCTATGGAACCGGTGAGGCCAGCAAAGATCGGTGTCGATGCGCTTGTCGCCTCGGTCATTTCATCGTGGCCAGGACGGTTTCGCGAATCCGGTTGGTGACGGTGGGGCGAATGCCGAACCAGCGCTCGAAACCGGGAACGGCCTGATAGAGCAACATGCCAAGACCGTCGACCGTGGGTTGGCCAGCAGCTTTCGCGGCCAGCAGAAGTGGCGTCATCAGCGGCGTGTAAACGGCGTCTGTCACCAACGTGCTGCGCGGGAAAAGAGCCGGGTCGATGGGCATGCCTTCGCCCCCCATACCGAGGGATGTCGTGTTGACGATGAGGCCATAATCGCCACCTTTGGACGCCTCATCGATCGATATAGTGTCACAAGGCCCGCCGAATTCTTCGGCAATGGCCTCTCCACGCGCGACAGTTCGATTCGCAACCGTAACCCGCTGGAATCCACGGTCGGCCAAACCCATGACTATGGCCCGTGAGGCACCACCAGCGCCCAGCACTAGAGCGCCAGCGCGCAATCTTGCAGGTGCGTCCCAGCCGGGGTGACGGTCGTCGAGATTGGCCAGGAAACCTTCGCCGTCGGTGTTGGTGCCGAGCAGACGGTCGCCTTCCATCCACACCGTGTTGATCGCACCGAGGCGGCGGGCTGTGTCGTCCACCTCATCCACCAGTTCTAGCGCAGTTTCCTTATGAGGCAGCGTAATGTTGCCGCCGACAAATTCACCGGCGCGAATGCGATTGAAGAACGCGAGCAGATTTTCCGGCGATACGTCGTGCGCAATATAGGTGCCTTCGAGTGCATGATGCTGGAGCCACATGCCGTGAACTAGAGGTGATCGTGAGTGGCTTATCGGATGACCGATGACGAAGGCTCTTTTGGTTTCAGCCATCAATCGCGCCCTCCCGACGTAGCGTTGCAAGAAGGGGCAGCAGGGGCAGTCCAACTATCGAGAAAAGATCGCCTTCGATCTCGTCGAACAGCTGCGCGCCGAGACTTTCGATCTGATAAGCGCCGACGCTGGACAAAACCGCTTTGCCCGCGGCCGCCAGATGTCGACCGATAAAGGCGGGGTCCAATTCGCGCATTGTCATGGCGCAGGGGGTGACGTGCCGCCAGACCGTTTCGCCATCGCGGGCAAGCACCACAGCAGAATGCAGCATATGGGTTTTGCCAGAAAGGGCGAGCAGACGGCGGCGGGCTTCTTCCATATTCGCCGGCTTGTGCATCACCTCACCGTCGAGCGACAGAATTTGGTCGCAGCCGATGACCAGCGCGCCGGGTTCGCGCTCCGACACATCGACGGCCTTGGCCTCGGCCAGAATTTCAGCCCGATCCTCCGGCAGCACATCAGCTTCATCAAGCGGCGCTTCGATAGCGCGTTCATCCAGTGTGGACGGGACTTGGCGGGTTTCGACACCAGCATCAGCCAATATTTTTGCGCGATGAATGGAACGGGAGGCAAGGACAATATCGGCCATGAAAAAACGGCTCCGAATAAGATTAGCAGGCGTGATTTGCGCCCTTATTAAAGAGCCAACCCGTTCGCTGGAAGGCGGTTCACTTGTTTGCTGATAAAAGTGAGAGAATAGCCGCCGATGTTTCTTCGACCGACCGGCGTGACACGTCGATCATCGGCCAGCCGTTGGATTGGCACAGCCGCCGCGTCCAGGCGAGTTCTTCCTGAATGGATGCGCGGTCGACATAAATGTCGCCTTCGGTATCGCGGTCATAGGCACGAAGCCGGTTTTCGCGCACTTGCAAAATGCGCTCCACGGAAGCGACCAGCGCCACGACTTTTGCCTTTTTCAACCGGGTAATCTGCTCCGGCAATTCCATACCCGGCACCATGGGAATGTTCACGCAGCGGACGCCGCGCTGGCCAAGATAAATCGAAGTCGGTGTTTTCGACGTGCGGCTGATACCGATGAGAATGACGTCAGCACTGTCGAGATCATCTGGCAGATTTCCGTCATCATGCGCCATGGCGTAGCGGATACCGTCGAGGCGGGAAAAATAAGTTTCGTCCAACACATGTTGCGCGCCGGAAGTACCGGTCCTCGTGTCACCGAGAAAAGCATCGAACATGCCGATGACGGGTGCCAGCAGATTGAGCGCGGGAACTGCAAGCGACTTGCACCGTTCTACAAGGCGGGTCTCCAACGCTTCATCGATCATGGTGTAGAGAACGAGGCCGGGCTGATCGTCGAGACCGGCGAGCGCTTCGTCCAACTGTTCCTCGTTTCGCACCAGCGGGGTGACGTGCTCCACCGCCTGCCAGTTGGGGTATTGCGCGGCGGCTGCACGGGCGGCGGTGGTCAATGTTTCGCCGGTGGAGTCCGAGATAAGATGGAGATGGAAGAATGCTTTCGGCTCAACCCGTTTCGACCGTCCTGGTATCCAATTTCGTAACGCCATGTGGTGTCTGCCATTCGTTGTCCCGACTATCGGCAAACTGTGGACGACGGTGGACAAAAGGGAAAGCTGGAGGATCAGGGGCAATTCATGCCCGTTGGCTGAAAATCCGTCCCCAAATTGGACAGAGGTTAAGGCTTTGTTCACCTGTTCACAGGCGTGGGGACAGATTGGCGATATCCACAATAGCGCCGTGAATATGAATACCGGGGCTTCGAGGGGAAAGCCCACGAAAGACGGCCTACCAGCACTTTTTCCCCGATGCTTTGCACAGGTGGAGAAAACCGTTTACGTCCGACACAACGAACGTCCAGTGAGTTGGACAGTTGTGGGAAACAGACAACTCCCACAATCCACAGAGTCAAATAAGAATCATATTACAGTGACATCCAAAACCTGTTGAAGACCCAATGCTGGAACGCAGCATTTACAGGTCTTTCATCGTGCCAGCCGTCAGGCTGAAAGGCAGGGAAAGGGTAAGCGAGGGGAATTGCAGAGCATGGTCGAGAAACATGAACGCGCGGTAATGCGGGTAATGGCAGGTGAAACGCTGGAGCGACCTCCCATCTGGATGATGCGCCAGGCGGGAAGGTATCTGCCGGAATATAAAGCCACGCGGAAACAGGCCGGTGGTTTTCTCGATCTTTGTTATAATCCTGAACTTGCCATCGAGGTGACGCTACAGCCGATCCGCCGGTTTGGTTTTGACGCAGCGATCCTGTTTTCCGATATTCTCGTCATTCCTGATGCGCTTGGGATGGATGTGCGCTTTGAGGAAGGCCGTGGGCCAATCCTCAAGCCGGTTGATCTCGCTCACATCGATCGTTTGACCCCGGAAGGCACGTTGGAGCACTTGGCGCCGGTTTTGGAGACGGTTAAGGGGCTTCGTTCGCAACTGCCCTCTGAAACGACGCTGCTGGGCTTCTGTGGTGCGCCATGGACGGTTGCGACCTATATGATTGCCGGTCACGGAACGCCCGATCAAGGCCCTGCCCGCCAATTCTCGCTCAATCATCCTGAAGCCTTTGCAAAGATGATGGATGTGTTGGTGGAAGCGTCTGCCGCTTACCTGGTCGCGCAACTGAAAGCCGGTGCTGATGCAGTCCAGATTTTTGACAGTTGGGCTTCCGTGCTCGATGAAGCGCAGTTCCAGCTTTGGTGCGTTGAGCCTGTGAAAGCGGTGATCGCAAAAGTTCGTGCTGAAGTGCCGGATGCCAAGATTATCGGTTTTCCTAAAGGTGTGGGCGCTTTCTATGCAGATTACGCTGCGCAGACCGGTATCGATATGCTGGGCCTTGATTGGACCATCCCGTTCAGCTTCGCCAAAGAGCTTCAGAAAAAGACGCCCGTTCAGGGTAATCTCGATCCCAATCGTCTGATTGCCGGTGGCTCTGCTCTTGATGAAGGTGTCGATGCCATTCTGGAAAATCTCAGTGATGGCCCATTGGTCTTTAATCTTGGTCACGGCATTACGCCGCTGACAGAAATCGCCCATGTCGAGCAGATGATCGCCCGCGTACGCGGCTAAAGTTCAGGAGCCGCAACTATGTTTGACGATCTCGCCCTATGGATAAAAAGCCTGCACATCATTTCGGTGATCGCATGGATGGCGGCGCTGCTCTATCTGCCCCGGCTGTTCATCTACCACTGCGAGGCGGAAGCAGGGTCGGACAAATCTGAAACGTTCAAAGTGATGGAACGGCGGCTTATCAAAGCGATCGGGACACCATCCATGTTGGCGACCTGGATTTTCGGTATCTGGGTGGCAAGTTCCTACGGCTATTGGGGCGAACCCTGGTTGTGGGTGAAACTTGCTTGCGTGCTGGCGATGACCGTCATTCATTTCCGTTATGCCGGGGATGTGAAAGCCTTTGCCGAAGACCGCAATGAGCGGTCGCAGAAGCATTATCGCATCATGAACGAAGTTCCGGCAGTTTTGATGATCGTGGTTGTTATCATGGTGGTCGTGAAACCATTCTAGCTCCTTCATTGCGCCACCCATGTTTGGCGCTTGTGGAATCACCGCAAGCGGACTATCTGTCACGCAAGAGCTGGAAGTGCTGACCGCCTGAACCGCATCGCGGAGATGGTTCCCACCTTTCAACAGCATGGTGACGCGGGGTTTTCCGTTTCATCCCGGTGATCCACCGGCCGGCCTTTTCCCATGACCATTCATGCGCTGTTCGCTGCGCTGGATATTGCTGTGAGCCGAGATTATGGACCAGATGAAGCTTTCCGATCTAAAGGAAAAGACTCCGAAGGATCTGCTATCCTTTGCCGAGGAAATGGAAGTCGTGAACGCATCGACCCTGCGTAAGCAGGAGTTGATGTTCGCCATTCTCAAACAGCTTGCGGAACGCGACGTCGAGATCATTGGTCAAGGTGTCGTTGAGGTTCTGCAAGACGGTTTTGCGTTCCTCCGTTCTCCCGGCGCGAACTATCTACCAGGTCCCGATGACATCTATGTTTCCCCATCGCAGTTGAAGAAATTTGCGCTGCGGACCGGTGATACCGTGGAAGGCCCGATCCGTAGCCCGCAAGAAGGCGAGCGCTACTTTGCACTTCTGATGGTGAACTCGATCAATTTCGACGAGCCTGAAAAAGTGAAACATAAGGTTCATTTCGACAACCTCACACCGCTCTATCCGGAAGAGCGCTACGTGATGGAAATCGATGATCCGGAAGCGAAAGACCTTTCCGGTCGTGTCATCGACCTCGTAGCTCCCATTGGTAAGGGCCAGCGCGGTCTGATCGTCGCGCCGCCACGTACGGGTAAGACTGTGTTGTTGCAGAATGTCGCAAAATCAATCTCGGCTAACCATCCTGAATCCTATCTTCTGGTGCTTTTGATTGATGAACGTCCTGAAGAGGTGACCGATATGCAGCGGTCAGTGAAGGGAGAGGTGATCTCCTCGACCTTCGACGAACCGGCCACGCGTCACGTGCAAGTAGCTGAAATGGTTATTGAAAAGGCCAAGCGTCTCGCTGAACACGGTCGTGATGTTGTGATCCTACTGGACTCAATCACCCGTTTGGGTCGCGCCTACAACACGACCGTTCCCTCATCCGGCAAAGTTTTGACCGGCGGTGTGGATGCTAATGCGCTGCAACGTCCAAAACGGTTCTTCGGTGCTGCCCGTAACATCGAAGAAGGCGGGTCGTTGACGATCATAGCAACTGCTCTGATCGATACCGGTAGCCGCATGGACGAAGTGATTTTTGAAGAATTCAAAGGGACGGGTAACTCGGAAATCGTTCTGGACCGTAAGGTTGCTGACAAGCGCACATATCCTGCCATGGACATTCTCAAGTCCGGTACGCGTAAGGAGGATCTGCTTATCGAGAAAGCTGATCTCCAGAAGATCTTTGTGCTTCGCCGTATCCTGTCCTCTATGGGTAATACGGATGCCATCGAGTTTCTGATCGATAAATTGAAGCAGACGAAGAACAACGCGGAATTTTTCGATTCCATGAACACCTAGGTTTTATCGAGTCACATCCGAAAGGATTCGGACTCGATCTGGCCTTTGAAGGAAGGTTGGGTTGTCATGGATACGATTTTCGCTCTGTCTTCCGGTTCGTTGCCCAGCGGGGTGGCGGTCATTCGTCTGTCTGGGCCCGGTGCACTTACAACCGTGAAAGCGCTCACCGGTAG
Source organism: Ahrensia sp. R2A130 (assembly GCF_000179775.1). Classification (GTDB taxonomy): domain Bacteria; phylum Pseudomonadota; class Alphaproteobacteria; order Rhizobiales; family Rhizobiaceae; genus Pseudahrensia. The sequence continues at coordinate 224,472 of NZ_AEEB01000005.1, read as the reverse complement.
GTCACTGCAACCAAGGAAAGCCACGTTGTGCCGCCTGTCGAGCGATGATGGCCGAGTCTTGGACGAAGCTCTGGTCCTAACATTCCCGGAACCAGCGAGTTTCACTGGTGAGGATTGTGCTGAGCTTCATTGTCATGGTGGGTGTGCCACCGTTGATGCTGTCCTCACCGAGTTGGTGACATTCGACGATTTGCGCCCTGCGGAGCCTGGAGAGTTTTCCCGCCGTGCATTTGCAAATGGCAAGCTGGATCTGACCCAAGCTGAAGGGCTCTCTGACCTTATCGTGGCCCAAACCGAGTCACAGCGTCTGCTTGCTTTGGAACAAATGCAGGGCGGATTGCGCGAACTTTACGAGGGGTGGCGGAAAGATTTGATCCGGGTTCGTGCGTTCTTCGAAGCGAGCATCGACTTCTCTGACGAGGGCGATGTGCCTGATGAAGCTGCTGCAGAGCTATGGAATGAGGTTGCTGCGATAAGAACTGCGATTGATAATCATCTTGACGACAATAGGAGCGGAGAAATCATTCGCGACGGGTTCCGTGTTGCTCTCATTGGTCCTCCTAACGCAGGGAAATCCAGTCTTCTCAATGCTTTAGCGAAACGGGATATTGCCATCGTCGACGATGAAGCGGGTACTACTCGTGATGTTTTGGAGACCGTTATTGATTTGGGTGGCCACATGGTCCGCCTCTTTGATACCGCCGGAATGAGAAATACCGAGAACCGTGTAGAACAAGAAGGGATCCGTCGTGCTGAAAAGACGGCGGATGCAGCGGATCTTGTTCTATGGTTACAACCGAGTACTGACCTATTGGTCTCGCCGGAAACAGTGCCTTCCAACGCCATGATTGTTCGCTCAAAAGCTGATCTAGAAAATGTGGATGGTTTGTCGTTCTCGGTGATGTCAGATGATGCTCTGCAACCATTGTTGGATCTTCTATGGCAACGGCTTAATCATGCGGTTGCGCAGAGAGAACATGTTAGCCTCTCTCGAGCCCGGCATAGGGCGGCTTTGTTGGATTGCGTGGCTCAATTGAATGAGGCGCTGAATAGACAAACTGATGACATCATACGGTGTGAATACCTACGAGTTGCCAGTGAGGCACTGGCGCGTATAACCGGTCGCACCGATGTTGAAGATTTACTCGATGTTATTTTCTCCGAATTTTGTGTCGGTAAATGATTCACGTGAAACATTGCAGCACCACTAATCCCACAGCCTGTGTTTCACGTGAAACAGATGGAAACTCGAATGACAGATGAGAAATCTTTTGATGTTGTTGTCATAGGCGGTGGCCATGCCGGTACGGAAGCGGCCAGTGCTAGTGCTCGGATGGGTGCGAAGACAGCGCTTGTAACGCTTTCCGCTGATGGAATTGGCACGATGTCCTGCAATCCTGCCATTGGTGGATTGGGCAAGGGACACTTGGTCCGCGAAATTGATGCTTTAGACGGTTTGATGGGTCGCGTCGCTGATGCATCCGGTATTCAGTTTCGAATGCTAAACCGGCGCAAAGGTCCTGCTGTTCGTGGCCCACGCACGCAATCTGATCGGAAACTCTACAAAATCGCTATGGCCGATGAAACGGCCTCGCAGAATAATCTTGCGATTATAGAAGGTGAAGTTATTGATATTGTTCCGTATTCAGATGGACGAGTATCAGGAGTTCAACTGGCAGACGGAACGTTTATACGATGCGGTGCGGTTGTGCTCACCACAGGCACATTCCTGAACGGCCTTATTCATATTGGCGAAAAGACAGTGCCCGCAGGCCGAATGGGTGAGAAACCTTCCATCGCTTTGGCAAACCGACTTCGCTCTTTGGAATTGCCATTAGGGCGTTTGAAAACAGGCACACCGGCGCGTCTAGATGGGCGCACAATCGATTGGGCGTCGTTGGAGATGCAAGAAGCTGATGATCCGCCGGTCCCATTCTCGACTCTTACGGATAGAATAATTGTACCACAGGTCGCCTGCGGCATCACCAGAACGACGCCCGCTACCCACGCGATAATTCGCGACAACGTTCACCGTTCGGCGATGTATTCTGGCCAAATTGGCGGTGTAGGGCCGCGATACTGTCCTTCTGTGGAAGATAAAATCGTCAAATTCGGCGAACGTGATGGCCATCAAATTTTCTTGGAACCAGAGGGTTTAGACGATCATACGGTCTATCCCAATGGAATCTCGACATCTTTGCCTGAAGAGGTTCAATCGGAATTCATCGCGACTATTCCAGGTCTGGAGCAGGCGAAAATTCTGCAACCGGGCTATGCTATCGAATACGATTATGTTGATCCTCGCGCTCTACGTCCGAGCCTGGAAATCCGCGCAATGCAGGGCCTTTATCTTGCGGGACAGATCAATGGTACCACTGGATACGAGGAAGCCGGTGCTCAAGGCCTTGTAGCTGGTCTTAATGCGGCGCGACAGGTTGCTGGTATGGAGCCTGTTCATTTCAGCCGCAGCGAATCTTATATCGGCGTGATGTTGGATGATCTGGTTACGCGCGGTGTTAGTGAACCGTACCGCATGTTCACATCGCGGGCGGAGTATCGATTGAGCTTGCGCGCTGATAATGCGGATCAGAGGCTGACGCCGAAAGCTATTGAACTCGGTATATGTTCCGCGACGCGCCAGGCAACATTCACCAGCAAGCTAACCGAGCTTGATGCAGCCCGTAACCTCTGTGGTTCTGTATCGCTAACCCCGTCTGAAGCTACTGCGCACGGTCTTAAGATCACTCAGGATGGTGTACGGCGGGATGCCACCGATCTGTTGGCCTATAGTGAAGTCTCGATGGAGATTTTGAGTAATATCTGGCCTGAACTTGCAAGCCTAGATCCTGCAATCGCTGAACAGGTAGAGATTGAAGCGGGGTACGCGGTCTATATGGCGCGACAGAAACGCGACATTGATGCCGTTCTGCGAGATGAAGCGTTGTCGATCCCAGACCAGTTCGATTTTGCGGCGATTGGCGGAATGTCGAACGAAGCACGATCGAAACTTGTGAGCGTTCGGCCTTCATCTATTGGGCAGGCGTCTAGAATTGATGGCATGACCCCTGCGGCGACCACATTGCTTCTGGCGGCTGTCAGGCGCTTCGAACAGGCCAGGAAGGTGTCGTGATGTCATTGGCTTTGGGAACTCAAGAAATCCTCAGTGGTGTTTCACGTGAAACAGCGGAGCGGTTGCAGGTTTATCATGACCTGTTGGTGAAATGGCAAAAACAGATCAATCTTGTTTCGCCTTCTACCATTCCTGATGCTTGGCAACGTCATTTTTTGGACAGTATGCAGATCGCGCCTCTGATTACCGGCGGTACAAGCCTTGTGGACTTCGGCAGCGGCGCGGGCTTTCCGGGTCTGGTGCTGGCGATTATGAATGTAGACGGTCCGCTGACCAATGTGCATTTGGTGGAAAGCAACGGCAAGAAAGCTGCGTTTCTGCGGGCTGTGCTTCGTGATATAGGTCTTGCTAAAACGGGTATGACCGTGACGGTTCACAACGAGAGGGTTGAGGTCGTTTCAACTACAATGCCAGCGCCTGACTGGATCACTGCGCGAGCGCTATCAAGTCTTAGCGAATTGTTAACCATGTCTGCGCCGCTTTGGGGTGCACCAACGCGGGCAATCTTTCCCAAGGGGAGAGAGCATAAAGCGGAGATCACTCAAGCTGAGGCAAGCCACAATTTCTCTTATGCTGTCCATGATAGTCGCAGTGGCGACGGCAGTGTTCTCGTCGAAATTACCGAATTTAGCCATTAAACACCTCAGAAACACTCGACAATTTCCCCGCTCTGCGGGATGGATGACCTTGCTATCCCGTGCGCTCACAAACCGAGCGCAGGGCGAGATGATCGCTGAAAGACCATAGATATGAGCATCAATTCAGATATCAGGCCGCGGGTGATTGCCTTGGCAAACCAGAAGGGCGGAGTGGGCAAAACCACGACCGCTATCAATCTGGCCACCGCCTTGGCCGCGATCGGCGAAGAGGTCTTGCTCATCGACCTTGACCCGCAGGGCAATGCAAGCACGGGTTTGGGCATCGGCCGTGATGAACGCGACATCTCGGCTTACGACCTCATGGACGGTAGTGCGACGCTGAAGCAAGCCGTACAACCCACGGCTGTACCTCAGCTCTCCATCGTTCCGGCTACGCTGGATTTGCTTGGCGTGGAAACAGAAATCGCAGGTGCCACTGATCGGATGTTCCGGCTGAAAAAAGCTGTGGCAGGCCATCTGGGTCGCAACCCTGACTTCACATATATTCTGATTGATTGCCCGCCATCATTGAACCTGTTGACGCTCAACGCTTTGGCGGCTGCCAACGGTGTTCTGGTGCCGTTGCAGACGGAGTTCTTCGCGTTGGAGGGTCTCAGTCAATTGCTATCTACCGTCGACCAGGTGCGGCAAACGCTAAACAATCAGCTCTCGATCCAAGGTATTGTTCTCACCATGTATGACAAGCGAAATGGCTTGGCGAAGCAGGTGATGGAAGATGTGCGCGAAAACATGGGCGATCTCGTCTATGACACTGTCATTCCACGTAACGTGCGGGTTTCCGAAGCGCCCTCGTTCGGGAAACCGGTACTGCTTTACGATATGAAGTGTGCCGGTAGTCAGGCCTATTTGAAGCTCGCGTCGCAGGTTATCCAGCGCGAAAAACTGCACAACAAGCGCCGGGCCGAAGCCTAGCACCCGAAACAGGAAAGGGCTTCCAATGGCTCAAGAACCAAAACCAAGGCTTGGCCGCGGGCTTGCAGCCCTTATTGGCGATATGGATTCGCCAGCGTCCAATCAGGCCGGCTCGGTAACTAGTGAAGCACCCGCTGCGCCTGTGATGGCTGACACGCACGTTGCTATTGAGAAAATTCGGGCCAATCCCAACAACCCGCGCCGCACATTTTCTGAATCTGATCTGGACGATTTGTCCCGATCACTCAAAGAGCATGGTCTCCTGCAACCCCTGTTGGTTCGTCACACGTCTGGCGATCCGGATCATGATTACGAGCTCATCGCCGGTGAACGCCGTTGGAGAGCTTCGCAACGCGCTGGTTTGCACAGCGTGCCGATCGTTGTTCGCGATGTTGATGACCGGCAAGCGCTTGAACTGGCCATTATTGAAAACGTGCAGCGTGCCGATCTTAATCCGGTTGAAGAGGCGCAGGGCTATGAGCAGTTGATGGATGACCACAGCTACACGCAAAACGATCTTGCCCAGACCATCGGTAAAAGCCGCAGCCACGTGGCCAACACGTTGCGCTTGTTGAAGCTTACTGCCCCTGTGCGTGCATTGCTGGTGGAAGGCGCGTTGAGCGCAGGTCATGCTAGAGCATTGATAACGCTGGATAATCCTGAAGAAATTGCACAGCGAATAGTGAAAGACGGACTGTCGGTTCGCCAAGTCGAGCAGATTGTTGCCGATGCTAACGATTCGCAGCCGGTATCGTCTGCAACTCCTAAGGAAACTAATCCGCGATACGACGATGCTAATTCCCGCGCTTTGGAGCGTACCTTATCCGATGCACTGGGTATGAACGTGAAGCTGACACACCGTGCCAGCGGCAAAGGACGTTTGGTCATCGACTATAAGTCGTTGGAACAGCTGGATGAACTGGAGCTTAGGCTGACGCGCTCAAAGTGATTTAGTTCAAACGCGATAGCCGCTGTGCTTGGCGTGTGATCGCAAGCAACATGGTCATAAGCAGGGGCTGTTCAAGCGCAGCATTGCTGCGGCACTCCAGCAAGACCGCATCCAGCCGACGGGACGTCTTCTCAAGATCGGGCCCGGACCACAGCCGCAGCGCGCGGACGACGGCATCTTTCCGCTGAAAGTTGATTGGGGGGCGTAAGCCGCCGATGATACTGCCAGCATCCTGACGCGAAGAGGCCATCCGTGCACGTGCCATGTGCAGCATTTGGAAATGGCGCAGGCAGGCGTTGATGATGAGAAATGGCGCGGTGCCTTGGGCCAGCAATCGCTTTGTTGTCTTTTCCATCTTGGCCATATCGCCGGTGGCCGCCGCATCGACCACGCTATCAATGGCGAGAGATGCTGCGTCACCTACGATAGTGGACACATGGTCCATGGTAATCTCACGGTCTTCCCCCGTGTAGAGCAGCAACTTGTCAATCTCGCCCCGAGACGCCAGACGGTCGCCGCCCAATAGATCGACCAAGGCGCGCGCTGTTTCACGGTCTATGGTTTTACCAGCCTGTTGAACCATGTCGGCTACCAATTGAGAGACCGCCGCACCGCCATCTGCGTAACAGGGAACGGCAAGGGCGTGGGGCGACTTTTCGATTCGGCTCCGCAATGCAGCGGTTTTCTTCAAGTCGCCGGTCTCGATAATGACGACTGCGTCTTCAGGGGGGAGGGCGAGGAGCGGCTCAACAGCCTTCAAAAGGTTCTTACGCGTGGTGCCGCGCACCCAGATCAGGCGTTTACCGCCAAACATAGACACGGTGTGGGCCTCGTCGGCCAATCGTGACGGGTCCGATGCCGCGTCATCAGCGTCCAGACGCACGGTGGCAAAGGCGTCTTCCATATCCGCGCCGCTGGATTTTGCTATGCGGCTTGCGCGCTCAAAAGCCAGGCCATGGTCCGGCCCATAAATGAGGTAGAGCGCGTGATCGGGACCGGATTTCTCCATTGCCGCAATCCGGCGATCAGCCTCTGATGCCTTCAGTTGCGCCATAAATATGCGCCGCCCAAGATCAGCTACCGGACAGTTGTTGACCGAGGGCTAGGCGGATCTGCTCGGCAACCTCTTTCGCTGCGCGGTTCTCGGCATCACGCTCCGCCCGCTCGTTGGCGAAGCTCTGGGTGGTGCGGTCATAGGCTGCAAAGGTGCGGCGGTTGCCCTGGGCGACGACGCGGTTGGTCGCGATTTCCGTCGCCGTGTATGATGCGCTTACAACGACACGCGCTGATGTTGGCGCGAGACTGCTGGACTGGATGGACAAAGCAGATGCTGTGGCCGTGACGCCCAGTTTTACCTGATAGCGCGGTGGCACATTGTTGTTGCCGCCATGCAGCGCGAAAAGAAGCTCGTTACGCACCTGCTGCGCCACGCGGGTGTTTACCTCGGCGACCGATGTTGCCAACAGATTATCGGAGACAATTCCGGAACCAACGGTTGTGCGTGCGCCGCGCAACGGCTCTACCGTGCAACCGGCGACGAGCAAAACTGCCAACAAGGCGGTAAAACCCACCGGTGCGCGAGAGCGCTTAAACGACCACATTGACGATCCTTCCAGGCACCACAACGACCTTGCGTGGAGGCTTACCAGACAATGCGCTCTGCACAAAGTCGAGAGCGAGCACAGTCGCTTCGGCATCTTCCTTGGATGCGTCTGCGGGGAGTTCGACATCACCGCGTTTCTTACCGTTGATTTGCACGGGCAGAGTGACGGTGTCTTCGGCCAACAGATCGGCATCGAAGTCAGGCCATGGCGTATCGCCAACCATCGTGTCGTGGCCCAGCGCTACCCAGCACTCTTCGGCAAGGTGGGGCATCATCGGCGCGATCATTTGCAGCGTGATGGTTATGCCTTCACCCAGTGCTTGGCTTGAGACGGAGTTATCATCGACAGCTTTTTCCAGCGCGTTCACCAGCGTGTAGATCTGAGCGACCGCCGCGTTGTTGCGCAATGCAGGAATCATCGTGTCCACGTTGGCGAGCGTTTTGTGGGTGATCTTGCGAAGCGTGAGTGATGCGTCGTCAGTGCCGGGGCGATCAGCGCCTTCCGCCACGCGATGCACCAGACGCCAGAGGCGTTGAACGAAACGGTGGGCGCCCTGAACGCCAGCATCTGTCCAGATCACATCGCGGTCCGGTGGTGAGTCGGACAGCACGAACCAGCGGGCGGTGTCCGCGCCATAAGTGGCGATGATTTCGTCGGGGTCCACGGTGTTGCGCTTGGACTTCGACATCTTCTCGATTGGACCGACGTTTACTCTAATGCGGTCATGATCATGGTCTTCTGTTTTCACCACCCACAATTCTTTGTCTTTATTGCTGAGACTAGAGCTGTCTAAACCTATGGCCTCAAAGGACGTGTTGGCTACTTGCTTACCGTTCACGTTATTAGTGGTCACATCTAGGGGAACTACCCAGCTGCCATCGGCTGCCTTATAGGTTTCGTGGACGACCATGCCTTGCGTGAACAAGCCTTTGAAGGGTTCGGCAACGGCGAGGTGGCCTGTCTTCTGCATCGCGCGGGCGAAGAAGCGGGAATAGAGCAGGTGCAAAATCGCGTGTTCGATGCCGCCGATATATTGATCTACAGGCAGCCAGCAATTCGTGGCCGTAACATTGGTCGGCGTGCTGGCGGTGGGGTCCGCAAAGCGGGCGTAGTACCACGATGAGTCCACGAAGGTGTCCATCGTGTCCGTTTCACGCAGAGCCGCGCCACCACAAGACGGGCAGGTCGTGTTGCGCCATGTTGGGTGGCGGTCCAGCGGGTTGCCGGGAATGTCGAAGGTGACGTCGTCGGGTAGCTCGACCGGTAGATTCTCTTTCTTTTCAGGCACGACGCCACAGGTCTCGCAATGGACGACAGGGATCGGGCAACCCCAATAGCGCTGGCGGGAAATGCCCCAGTCGCGCAGGCGAAACTGCGTCTTGGCGGTGCCGAGGCTTTTCTTTTCCGCCCAGTCGATCGTCTGCTCCACAGCGTCTTCGCCGGTGGCCTTTTCGATACCGGCGGGCTGGTTCACCCAATCCACCATCTCTGTTTTTGGCGGCACGAAGGCGGCGTTGGCGACCGGGGTGTGATTGTCCGGCGCAAAGAACGTGTCGATGACGGGCAGGCCGTATTTGCGGGCGAAGTCGAGATCGCGCTGGTCGTGGGCCGGACAGGCGAAGATCGCACCGGTGCCGTAGTCCATCAACACGAAGTTCGCCACATAGACGGGAAGCGTCTCGCCTTCATAAAGCGGATGTTTCACGTGAATCCCTGTGTCGAAGCCCTGCTTCTCGGCGGTCTCCAATTCTTCTGCGCTCGTACCGGACTTGCGAACATCCACGGAGAATTTGGCGAGTGCTGGACTATCGGCAGCAAGTTGCACGGCCAGTGGATGTTCCGGCGCAAGCGCGATGAAGCTGGCACCGGCCAATGTGTCGGGGCGAGTGGTGTAGATCTCGATGCCGGTGTGATCGCCAGCGGGCTCGGTCAACTCGAAGGTCATTTCGAGACCGCGTGAGCGACCGATCCAGTTGGCCTGCATCAGCTTCACCCGGGCGGGCCAGCCGTCGAGCGTGTCGAGGCTGTCGAGCAGGTCTTCGGAATAGTCGGAGATCTTGAAGAACCATTGCGTCAGGTCGCGCTGTTCGACCTCTGCACCGGAGCGCCAGCCCTTGCCGTCGATCACCTGTTCGTTGGCGAGCACGGTCATGTCCACAGGGTCCCAGTTCACGCGGGCGTTCTTGCGCGTCACCAGATCGGCATCGAGGAAGTCGAGGAACAAGGACTGCTGCTGCGCGTAATATTCAGGGTCACAGGTGGCGAATTCGCGGGACCAGTCCAGCGACAGGCCGAGCGATTTCAACTGCGAGCGCATCGACGCGATGTTATCGTAGGTCCAGCCCTTGGGGTGGGTCTTGTTCTGCATCGCCGCGTTTTCTGCAGGCATGCCGAAAGCATCCCAACCCATGGGGTGCAGCACTTCGAAACCCTTGGCGCGTTTGTAGCGCGCGATTACATCGCCCATCGCGTAGTTGCGAACGTGGCCCATATGGATGCGACCGGATGGGTAGGGGAACATCTCCAGCACGTAATAGGTCTGTGCGTCCGGGTCCGGTTCGCTTTTGGCCTCGAACAGCTTGGCGTCGTCCCAGCGGGCCTGCCATTTGTGTTCGACGTCTGCGGGTGAATAGCGCTCGCTTGCCATGATGCTTGTCTTCATGTGAGGGGTGCGGAAATAGTTGCACGGAAATGGTTTATCATCTGTGCAATACGGGGGATGGCCCGAATGCCACCAGCCGTCAACCGAGAGGGTGTTTGCGCGATGCGAAAGCAAATTGATCAAGTGCTTGAAGCCGTCGATGTGGCGTGCCGGAAGGTCGAGCGCCGAGGCGAAGATGTGACGTTGATCGCGGTGTCGAAAACCTTCGACGCCGACGCTATCTGCCCCGCGCTGGAGGCGGGCCACCGCGTGTTCGGTGAAAACCGCGTGCAGGAAAGCCAGGGCAAATGGCCTGAATTGCGGGCTGAATTTTCGGACGTGGAACTGCATCTCATCGGGCCACTGCAATCCAACAAGTCGGCCGATGCTGTCGAATTGTTTGACGTCATTCATACGGTCGACCGAGAGAAGATTGCCAAGGCACTGGCTGGTGAGATGAAGAAGCAGGGTAAGACGCCAAAACTTTTCGTTCAGGTGAACACCGGTGAAGAGCCGCAGAAGGCCGGTATCGCCCCGAAAGAGGCGGTGGCTTTCGTGCAACGCTGCCGTGATGAGCATGGGCTGGAGATCGAAGGCCTGATGTGCATTCCACCGGCTGATGAAAACCCCGGTCCGCATTTCGAATTGCTGCGGAAGTTGGCCGACGAGGCGGACGTGAACGGATTGTCCATGGGCATGTCGGGCGATTACCAGGTCGCAGTTCAATTCGGTGCAACCCATGTGCGTGTTGGTAGTGCGATTTTCGGTGTTCGGGATTATCCGGCCTAAGTGATGGGTCGTTTCATCCGGACGAGCCTTACGTTCGCCGCGACCTTCTATCTAGGTTTCTTGGGCCTTCTTTGGTTGATGCAAGACAGAATGATTTTTCCGGCTCCTCTGGAAGTCGGCCCTGCAGTTTCGGTTTCCGGCTTCGAACTGTTTCCCATTACGACAGCGGACGGTGAACGTCTAAACGCCTACCATCATCCGGCGGAAGACGGTGAGCCTACGATCATCGTGTTTCATGGCAACGGCAGCACAGCCAGCCGGATGATCGGGCATGGCAAAGCGCTGGCTGATGAGGAGTACGGTGTCCTACTGGCCGAATACCGTGGCTACGCCGGAAGCACAGGCATGCCATCGCAGACTGCGCTCGTGGAAGATGCCGTGCTGATTTACGATTTGCTGCGCCAGGCCAACGATGAACCCATTGCAGTTTGGGGCCACTCTCTTGGTGCAGCCGTTGCCGTGCAGCTGGCTGACCAGAGGTCAGTGGCTGCGCTGGTGCTGGAGTCTCCGTTCGACTCGGTCCTGTCTATGGCGCAACAACAGTTCTGGTGGTTGCCGGTGTCGTATCTGTTGCAGCATCCGTTTCAATCCGATGCCGTTATCGGAAATGTCGAAGCGCCCATTCTCATCATGCACGGCGATCATGACAGTGTTGTTCCGCTGGAAGCGGGCAAACGACTTCACTTGGCTGCGCCATTGACGGCACGGTTCCAACTTATCGAAGGTGCCGGCCACAACAACGTCACCCGTATGGGCGGTATGGCGATTGGTTTAGAGTTTCTTGAAGGTGCGCTCTAGCCGATGAGATCAGCGGTACAGTCCCGTGTCTTTCCCTCTTCCCAAGCGCGGGCGTCCCATGCTGTCCCGCGGTCGCGTTGCAGGCGGGTGGCGATGTTGCCGGTGGAGTAGAAATCGAAGCAGTTTGCGCCGCGCTGCCAGACGTTGAAACATCCACCGCTGCGGGTTGGGTCGCCGTAATCGAAGCAGATGACGTTGCCCTGGAATGTCATGGTGCCGAGATCGGTTTGGCCACCTTCCTGATAGATCGTGTTACCGGAAACATCGAAACTTTCGCGCCACGCTGCACCGGAGGGATATTCGCCCTCGAAAATCTTGCCCACGAGAGCCGCCCTAATTTGCGTTTCACTCATGGGTCCGATGGTGACAGCGCCAACCGGCACGGCCAAGGTCATGGCTGCTGCAACTGCGATCGCACGCGCAATAAAAGCCAAATTCCAGTTTTGCTTTGACATTTCCGGTAGGCCCCTTAAACACCCGCCCATGATCACAAAGGCCGTCAAAACCAAGACCACCCTTTAACCCTTCCCTCCCGCGCTCTCCCGGGATGGAGAGGGCAACGCGCAGTCGCGTTCTAGGAGAGCAAGGAGAACGATCATGGGTTACACAATCGCAGTTGTTGGTGCCACGGGTAATGTGGGCCGCGAAGTGCTGTCCATTCTGGCCGAGCGGCAGTTTCCTGCCGACAAGGTGGTGGCGTTGGCTTCCCGCCGCAGCCAGGGCACCGAAGTCTCCTTCGGCGACAAAGTGCTGAAGGTGAAGACCCTCGACAACTACGATTTCTCCAACACCGACATCGCCATCATGTCCGCCGGTGGTTCTACATCACAGGAATGGTCTCCGAAGATCGGCAAGCAGGGCTGCGTCGTGATCGATAACTCATCGGCATTCCGCTACGACCCCGATGTGCCGTTGATCGTGCCGGAAGTGAACGCGGATGCGATCACCGGTTTCTCCAAGAAGAACATCATCGCCAACCCGAACTGCTCCACCGCGCAGCTGGTGGTGGCGCTGAAGCCTCTGCACGATCGTGCGCGTATCAAGCGCGTCGTCGTCTCCACCTACCAATCGGTCTCTGGCGGTGGCAAAGCGAAGATGGAAGAGCTGTTCGAGCAGACCCGCGCAGTGTTCGTGGCCGACCCTATCGAGGCGAAAGAATTCACCAAGCGCATCGCGTTCAACCTCATTCCCCATATCGATGCTTTCATGGACTCCGGCGATACGAAGGAAGAGTGGAAGATGATGGCCGAGACCAAGAAGATGCTCGATCCCAAGATCAAGCTCACCGCGACCTGTGTGCGTGTGCCGGTCTTCGTGTCCCATTCGGAATCGGTGAACATCGAATTTGAAGAAGAGCTGTCGGCTGATGAAGCGCGCAATATTTTGCGCGAGGCGCCAGGCTGTCTCGTGATCGATAAGCGCGAAGATGGCGGCTACGTCACGCCTTACGAAGCGGCGGGCGAAGACGCGACTTACATCTCGCGCATCCGCGATGATTCCACCGTCGATAATGGCATCAACATGTGGGTGGTTTCAGACAACCTGCGTAAAGGTGCAGCGCTCAACACCGTGCAGATCGCCGAGTTGCTGGTGAATCGCGGTCTGCTGAAAGAGCGTGCCGCTGCTGCTTAAGGAACGACATGGCTGAAACGAAAAAGGTCCCGCTGGCGGAAACCGGCGGGGCCTTTTTGATTCGGCAACGGAACTGAGCGTTAACCTCTGCCGAAAAGCCCGCGTTTGGGCGGAGTGTCGGTCTCGTCGATTCCCGGATCATCCGGGTGACGGTCAATTTTTCCGTCATTGTCCTCGTCGAGATTGCGCTGCTTGTAGGGTGACTCCGCCTTGCTATTCACTTTGTCATCTTCGCGCCTGTCCAAGGTAACGACCTCGATTTTCTCATCGCTTGTCTCTGCCAGTTTTGCCTTCACCTTCTCGGCGTCATTGGCTGCGACAGGAACTACCGCAACGTCGTCAGGTATGCCGTCACCATCTTCATCGACGATTTCGTCAGTGACCGAGCCAACGCCATCAATCTTCACCACGGACGGTTTTGGGGAGGGTGTTGGAGTAGCTTCAGGCGTTTCGGTTGCGTCGCTATCGGTGCTTACTACCTTGACCTCATGCGTCGCGTTTGAACCAGCGTCTTCAGTTTCTGCTGTCTTCTCGATGATCACTGCATCTTCTATTTCTTGATCGAGGGTGCTTTTGGTGGACGATGCCTCCACCTCGACGTCTTTCAGATCATGCTCGGTTGCAGACGTTGTGCCGGTTGCTGCGTCTTCCGCTCCATCAGAACCGGTTACAACAGCTGCGGTGGCTGCAGCTGCGGTGACAGTGACCACTTTCTTCGGTGAGATTGTCTTCATGCCGCTATCATCACCATCATTGTTACGGCCGGATTCCAACAGCGTCGCGTAGTCGACCGTCTTGTCGGACAGCGCCAACTGCTCGACAGGTTGTTTCCATTCGAAGGCGTTGATCTCGCCGGTTACTGGGGATGCGGGCATCCATTCTTCGGCGGCTACACCATCTGCGACCCAGGCTTTGTCGCGCGGTGCGTGGACGGCACGGGAAAGCCATTCGCGCACGCGGCCCATGTCCTCGTTTTGCGCTTCTTCAAGGTCTGCCATCAGCAGGCAGGCACGTTCTGTTGGTGTGATGCGGAAGGCTGCCTCCAGCGCGTCGCGGGCTGTTTCATACTCGCCTGCATCAATAGCCACCTGTGCGATGGCCAGTTGGCCGTCGATGCTGTTGGAGCGTTTGCCGTCCAACGTCTGCGCTCGTTTGAGGCGATCGAGCACCGAGTCGCCATTGCGCAGATGGATATAGGCGTCTGCGATTTCCGGGTGCGGTTCGGCTTTCCAGCTGGTCTCCAGAACCTTGGCGGCTTTGCGCATATCGTTCAGGCGCACAGACATGCGGGCAGCAACGACGGCGGCTGGCGCAAGCGTTGGTGCCAGTTTGTGAGCGGCCAGCGCGTGGCTGCGCGCTTTTTCCGGTGAGGCATCTTCCTCATCCATAGCAAGTGCCGTGAGGATCGCGGCTTTTCTGCCGTTATAGGCGTCTTTATCGTACACGCCGGCGGAGCGGTTGAGATCGAGCGTCTTGAGCGCCTCTTCCCAATTTTTGGTGGCTGTCTGGCTGCGCAGCATGGCTTGCGTGGCCCATGGTGTGCCCGGGTTGGCTTTGACAGCTTCGCGGGCAAAGTGGCCAGCAGCTTCGCCCTCGCCTTCTTTTTCCGCTTCAAGATAGAGACCGCGCAGGCCGAGGAGACGGGTTTCGTCTTTCTCCAGCATGGTGGTGTAGCAACGACGGGCGCAATCATGATCGTCTTCCAATAGCGCAGTCTGCGCGTCGAGGAGGGCGACGAGAGGCTCGTCATCAAGGTGTTTGGAGCACTCTTTAGTTAAGCGACGTGCCAGTGGCGCGTTGCCCGCATTTGCAGCCACCAAACCGCGTGACAGGGCTTCATAGCCTTTGTCGCGGCGGCGGCCTTCACGCCAACGACCGAAAGTTTTTGGCGATGTGAGAATGGCTGCAATGATCGACCACAACACGATGGCTGCAAACAACACCACTGCCAGCACAACGATTGCCACCAGTAGATCGACCGCCAGCGGCTCGCCGCCGTTCAGCCACGGCCATTGCAGGGTTATGGTGCCGGGATTATCGGCAAACCATGCAAAGCCCGCTGCGATGGCGAACAGGATAAGAAAGAAGACTGCGAGGCGTAGCATATGAAGATGCTCCAGTTGGCTTAATCAAAAGGCGGCGTAAGTGCTGCCGGTTCTACTGCGATGCAGTGTCGAGAAGATAGGCGGATACGGTTTTCGCGATCAGTGTGTCCGCAGTGGTGCGGGCTGACAAATCATCGTGCCAATCGCTTGATGCTTGCTGGCCAGCTTCAGGAAGCTGTTGCCACGCAGCTTGTGCGGCTGCTGAATCGTTGGCGGACATGGCGGTGGAAATCGCATTCACGCTGGCCAGCGGACCATCTGTCGCTCCAGCGGTTTGATCTGATTTCACCAGACTTTTCACGCCCTGCATCAGACGGGAGCGGATGTCTTCAGGTGGCTTGGGCGAAATAGCTGTGACGATTGCACCGGAAACCGATGATTCGAACTGTTGACGAAGCTGGGCGATGGTCGGCACCCCTTTGTCGGCATAAGCCGTCAGCGGTTCGAGTGCTGTTGTATCGGACGACACGGCTTTTAGATTGGCCAATGCTGCTGCAAACGGTCGGCCGCGATCAATATCGCTTTTCAGTGCGGCTGCAGCGACTGCCTGTGCCGCCTTGCGGTCCAGCCCGTTTTCGGCCGCAACACGCTCCTTCAATTCAGCCAGTGTGGAAACGCGGCCATCTACCGTGCTTGCAACTTCATCCATCCTTGTGGAGAGCGCAGTCAGCGTTTCGTCGAGTGAGGCTACGGTGGAAGCAAGTTCCTCCTGACCTGACAGGCTTTCCTGCACGGTTGAGATTTGACCACGCAATTCCTCCAGCGTAGAAGACGTTGTTTCCATGCTGCTGGTGAGCTGTGCCGAGGTTTCTTGCACCGAACCCTGCAATGCGGGCAGAACCGCTTGAAGGGCTGCGATTGCCTCTTGTCCTGCGGTATCCGCCGCAGGGGCTTGCGCGATGCTGGCGACCTGCTCGTCTAAGGCTGCGACCCGTTCCGTCAGGTTGGTAAGACCGGCATTTTCGCCAGCTTCACCTGAAGAGACTGCGGTTTGAACCTGTGACAGTGTTGAGCTGGTTTCCGCCAATGCCGTTTCGAGCGCGGTAATGCGTTCGCTGATGGCATCTGTAACAGACGTGTCGATAGGAGTGGGTGCTGACCCGTCACCCGTTGGTGCAGGTCGTTCTTCAAGCGCGGCAATCCGGCTTTCTAACGCACTGGTGTCTGCGCCTACTGCCTGTTCGCCGGTTCCTGCCGAAGCCGTTGCTTGAGCAGCGGTCAATTCTTCGCGCAGAGAAGCGATCTCGCCGGTCAATTCACTGCGGGTGCTGTCCAGCGCCTGCGTCGATGCGTAACTGGCTTCATCGGTGGTGCTTGAAGGCTGCAACAACCACGCGCCACCAAGGGCGATGCCGCCACCTAAGCAAGCGGCGACCAGCATTGAGCCGAAGCCTGCGCCGCCTTTGCCGTCATTGTTGTTTGCGGCCTTTGAAGGTGCGGGTTTCGTATCTTTCGGCGCAGCCTTGTCGGGTGTGTTGGTGGGCTTGCTGTCTGTCGAAGTTTTTGTCGCACTTGCGGGGGCGCTGGTTTTATCAGCGATCTTGTCAGCGGCAGCATCTTTTACCGCATCAACCTTGGTTGCGTTTTTCGCAGGCGCACTGCGGGCAGAAGAGCTGGCTTTCGGTACGGAACTGCGGCTGCGTGAAGCTGGCGCAGACTTTGTCTCTTCTTTGGAGCCTTCAGGCTGAGCGACCGTTTTCGCTTCAAGGTCGATGGTCACGGGTTTGCGCTTTGTCGATTTGGAAGCGCTTCCGGCTTTGGCGGGTTTCTTCATGTGGTTTTCGCTTTTCCTTCGGGACCGCACATCTGTGGCCGGGTTTAGAGGCCACGTGTCCGCACATTATAACCGAGCTTATAGAATGGATTGGCAGGCCACGTCATGGCAAGCTTTTGATTGCCGTCCTTTTTGCGGCGATCCTTATCGTCTGCTCCGGTCTTATTGCCTCAATGATCTTCTTGCATGAGCAAACTCAGCAGGCTGGCTTCGTTGCACTGTTGGGAAACGCGGGTGACGGCGGTTAGTTCATCGGGAAGTGCCGCACGGATTTCAGATGACATGGCAAGCATTGCGGGAACGGTTGTTCCTTGCGGCATTTGACTGAAAAGCCGCGCAAATGTGCTGGATATCAGCGGTGACGTCAGCAACACATGATCAACCCGACCGTCCAATAGTGCCGTTCGCGTATATGGAGAAAATTCCACTGATGGCGTCATGCGGTAAACTGTCCATGGGATGGTTTCCCGCTCCACAAGCTCTGCCAGATCGCGGGCAACGTTTTGTGCGCGAGGGGCCAATAAGGGGCCGTCGGGAAATGTAATCGCGCCTTCGTTGACCGCATTAGCTAGGTCTGCGGCATTTCCATTGACGTGGTGTACATCGTTAAACTTAGCTTTGCGGGCAGCGTCTGCGGTGGCTTGGCCGGTGGCCAGAATGCGACAGGCGGTATTCGTGATTGCATTGGCTACCGCAGGAACGGCATTGGCGCTGGTGAGCAGGATTCCTGCAATTTCTTTCTGCGGAAGCGGCGTGTCGAGATGTTCGAGAACCAGCATGGGTTCTGCGATCACATCATGGCCCATCGCCTCAAGCTTCTGTCGGGTGCCAGCCTGTTGCGCCAAAGGTCGGGTAAGGAGAACGCAGCTCATTCAGCTGGAACCCTCCGTTGAAGCGGTCGATTTAGCCGAGCTATCGTCGGAGGTATTGAGACTGTCCAGAAGATCACCGGTTGCCACTTCCAGGCTGATATCACCGCGTCGGTTAGAGCGTTTTTCGCGCACGGCACGGCGTTCAAGCAGCCAACGGATTTCGCGGTCACGGCCGTCTTTCAGTGCGATCACGATCTGGCTTGATTTACGTGGACCTTGTTTGCCGGAAAACTGGATGCTTTCCTCAATCTTCATATCAGCATCGACACAACTGAACGTCCATGCGCCGCCCGCTGTGTCAGCGATAAGAATGGAGTGGCCCGACGAAAGGTGAGATGCCTTGATCGCGGTGGGCAAATGAAAGCGGATCGCTACAGGTGCCGGATCGCCCGATGCACCAACAGTGTCGAAGCGGTCTGTGCCCTCCAGAGTTTGGCCATCATCGGCCAAGCGCAATTGGCGGTTATGAATGATGCCAAATCTTGGAACGTAACCATCATGGTGGGCCTCTAACTGCACACCATCATCATCATGCCTCGTAACATCCACTGTGCGTGGTGTGCGGATGATGGGAGAGGGTAGATAGGAGTGCAACTGTGCGTCATTGGCAAAGATGCTGGATGACTTGTCGGCAACGACCGCAGTGCTGTGGGCGGCGGTAGCGCGTGCAAAGGGTGTGTAGCGCTCGTTGTCGTAATCCGGTGCCCCGCAATTGACGACGAAGCGGGAATCCCCGCTAGACATTTCGAAAGCCAATGTGCCTGCCATTGCCCAACCGTCACCGCACATGGAATTCGGCTTTCCTGCATCCATGATGACCACCGTCCCGTTTTTCTCCAACCGGTGGAAGCCACCGGGGATTTGAGATGGTGGTCGATCGGAATCGCTATGGGGAACGTGGTGGCGCAATAGATTGGCCAGTTGCGCACGTTCCGTATCTCCGGTGCCGTTGAAGCGTGCCAGTGACCCGTCGGAATGTCGGAAAAAGCGCAACGCATTCAGCATGGCATCGCGTGCTTTTTCAAAGGCGGGGGACGGTTCCAACCCTTGTTGTTGAAATGCCTGATGAAGAGGAAGAAGCACTGTAAGCGCCTCTTTAACCCCAAGCGGTTTGCGCAACATCGGTGCAGAGGGGGACAGGATCTGCCGTTCGATTTCACGGTCCAGCTCGCGCATGGAACTGTTGAGCGTCTTGCGCATGCCCTTAAGGCACAGCGAACCATACACCTGCGCGATGGCGCATAATAGGCGCGGAAAACCTTCGCGGGCCGTGGCACCATTTCTTTGCAGGAAACGGAAATGCCGTCCCATCATCCGCAGCAGGTTCTGGTATGCATCGACGCTGGTGTTGGTGACCAACAGCGGGGAGTGGTCGAGCCATGCGATCAGCCGGTATGCCACCTCGTCGGTGCGCCATGCGCGGCTGTCCAGCCGACTGCCCCAAATGTCGATCCAGTCAGCGACCAAAGCTGCCGCGTGCGCGCGGGCAAGGTCCGTATCGGCTTTGTCCAGATGGCGCAGCCAACGGAACCTGTGAAGTTCGTCAAACCATTCCGGGCTGGGCTGGTCGCTGCCGGATGCGAGGTCTTGCCCCTCGCCATCGGGCTGGATCATGAAAGGTGTGCCACCATCGGTGACCACCAGACGACCTGCAAAGTTGTAATCACCTTCGTAGAAAGCGATGGCTTTTTGCGCGTCTGCGGCCAGCAGGTTTTGAGGGGCGAGTGTTAGCCCCTCCGGCATCGGGCCCGCAATGCGCCAGCTGTAAAGAGGGCCGGACCTTATGCTGCGCAAAGTGCGCCGCAATATTTCGCGCGTCACCAGACGACCGGTCGCTATGCTTTCGAAAAACGACAAGGTAGCCTCTTTCCCGCTTCACGCGATTGACGCCCTTAACGGCGGCGAATCCCTGATGTTTGAATCTTACGGCAGGCAAGGGCGGCTGCAAATGCCGCAGCTTAAAGTTTCGCGCGAACTGTCAGGCCGTTCGGATAAATCTCGCGGCAAAAAAGCCGTCCAAACCGCCGTATCTGGCTGGGTCCACATCGGCACTAGTGGGCGGTGGCACGTCGTTCAACTGGCCCGGATGGGTGCGGACGGTGCCCTGGCCCGTGATGAAATCGTCAAGACCAAACAGGTCGTCAGGTGTAAGCGGCGACAGCTCCAGCGGTGCTGCGCCTTTGGTGATGGCAGCCACCACATCTTCACCTTCGGCGCGGTCGAGTGAGCAGTTGGCGAAAATGAGTGTGCCGCCAGGTTTGATGAAAGTGGCCGCGTGTTCGCACATGCGCTTTTGCAGATCGGCAAGCTCTTCGACGATGGCTTGAGACTTTGCCCATTGCACATCGGGGTGGCGGCGTATCGTACCGAGTGAAGAGCATGGCGCGTCCAGCAGAACCGCGTCGAACAGTTCGGCGGGTTCGTACTCAAAGAGATCGCCCTCTATGGTTTCCACGTCCAGCTTCAACCGTTCCATGTTGCCCTTAAGGCGGTGGAGCCGTGATGCGTTGAGTTCCAGCGCGGTGACGCTTGCGCCAGCGGCTGCCAATTGCGCGGTCTTGCCGCCGGGGGCGGCACAAAGGTCGAGCACGCGCTTGCCGTCAATGTCGCCCATCAGCTGCGCGGGCAGTTGGGCTGCAGCATCCTGAACCCACCAGCCGCCATCGTCATAGCCGGGCCATGTGTGGATTGCGCCTTCACGCATGACACGGACGGCGTTGCCGAACAGGTGAACACCGCCCAGCTTTTCGGCCCATTCCTCAGGGTTTTCGCGCACGCAAATATCGATCACCGGTTCCTGCATGTGGCGCATGGCGATGCTGGCCAACCGCTCTTTGCCGTAGCTTTTTCGTGTGCGTTTTCTAAGCCATGGGGGCATGTTGATGACCGCGCGGGCTTCATCGCTCATGGCTTCGAACAGCGTGTCTTTCTCGCGGCCCATGCGGCGCAGTACGGCGTTGGCGAGGCCTGAAAAGCGGGTGGAACGTTGGTCTGATGAAAGCGCGGTAACTGCCAGATCAACGGCGGCGCTATCTGGAACTTCCATGAACAGGATTTGCGCTGCTGCGACATGCAGCGCGTGGATGAGCTGCCGTGCGTTTTTCGGTGGTTTCCGGTCCATACAGCGGTCGAGCGCATGTTCGATTTCGCCGCGATGGCGCAACGCGGTGGTGACGATGGCGCGGACCAAAAGACGATCTGCCTCCGGCATGTCGCGCAGGGCTGCGGGTCCGTGGCGGGTATCGAGAAGACCGTCGAGACCGCGACCATCATCGACGATGCGGGTCAGTAGCGTGGTGGCAACCTGACGTGCCGCAAGGCCGGGTTTGTCCTTCGGCGCGCTATTTTTCAGTGACGGTTTGCGGCGCTGATGGCGCTGTTTGGTATCGTTCAACTCTTCAACCTAACCCCAAGGGCCTTTTCTCACGGAGGCATCATTGATGATGGTCTCGGTTCCTGTCTCGCCCCACGGTCCCGCATGGCGGTCCGGCACACGCATCTCGCCCGCATCGCGACCGAAAAGTTCGGGACGCGGGGCGTTGGCTACGCGTTCTGCTGCCAATTGTTCGGCGTGGTGTTCCGCCCGCCATGCGTGATCCATCTGTTCCAGCGCGGCAATGCGGTTGGCCGTGGCAGGGTGGGTGGAGAACAGGCCGTCCATGCTCATTCCGTTCAGCGGGTTGATGATGAACATGTGGGCGGTTCCCTTGGCGCGTTCAGCCGGCATGTTGACCACGCCCTTCGCATAGGCCTCGATTTTCCGCAACGCACCGGCAAGCCATAGCGGGTTGCCGCAAATTTCAGCGCCGTCTTTATCCGCCTCGTATTCGCGGGTGCGGGACACGGCCATTTGCACGATACCGGCTGCCAGCGGGGCCAGCACCATCGCAGCCAGCATACCGACCATGCCGAACGGGTTGTTGTTGCCGCCGGAGCCGCGAAAGAAGAAACCGAAATTCACCAGCATTCCGATGGCACCGGCAAACGTTGCAGTGATGGTCATAATGAGCGTGTCGCGGGAGCGGATATGGGCGAGTTCGTGGGCGACCACGGCTGCCACTTCTTCGCTGGTCAACCGATCCATCAACCCACGGCTGACGGCCACCGCGCCATGTTCCGGCGAGCGGCCGGTGGCAAAAGCGTTGGGCTGGTCGGTTTCCAGAATAAAGGTGCGGGGTGTGGGAATACCCGCGTTTTGCGAAAGTTGCTCCACCATCTGCACAAGCTCGGGCGCGGTGGTCTCATCGACCTCCAGCGCATTGTGCATCCGCAGCACCATGTTGCCTGAGTTCCACCACGCGAAGACATTGGTACCGGCGGCGATCACCAGCGCGATAAACATGCCGGCCTGTCCGCCGATCATGTAGCCCACGCCCATGAACAGCATGGTCATCACGGTGAGCAGCATCGTGGTTTTGACGAGGTTCATGGCAGGCTCTCCCGAATTCTGGGCCATCACTGGTTGGGCGGGGCGACAGATCGTCCGTTTCAATACTCTTGCGACAGGTGGGTGTCACGCATAGGTCTTGCAAGGAAACGATGGCGCAGCACTATGGTTTCAAGTGCCGCTTCGACAAAGGTTTTGGAAATGAACGACGATATGAACGAGACCGAAGCGAAACGTGACCTTCCCGCTGCCGCCAAACGGGCGTTAGAAGAAGCCGAAGCCCGCCGTGCTGCCGAAAAAGAGCTGGAGCTTGCCCGTGAGATTGATGGTCGCAAAGGGCCAGAGCCGACGCGCTATGGTGATTGGGAAAACAAAGGCATCACGTCTGATTTCTAGATATCGGAAAATAATCCTCCAATAATATAGGATTATTATCTCTTATTGGCTAAGATGAATGCGAATCAAACCGCATCATCCGTAGTTCCACCATGCCCGCACTCCTGCGCATAATTTTGACACTGGCACTCGCCGCATATGCGTCACATGCGGGTGCACGCGAAATGTTCGTGGGGCCGGTCGATGTGACGATCATCAAGGTGCGTGACGGCGATTCTGTCGATGTGGTGGCTCATGTCTGGCCCGGCCACGATGTTCGCGTCTCCATACGCCTTCGAAATATCGATGCACCGGAATTGCGGGCGCGCTGCGATGATGAGTTGCAAATGGCGAAGGCCGCCCGGGAGCGGCTGAGTGTTTTACTCGCTTCCGGTAAGGCGCAGCTTCGCGATGTGTCCGGCGGGAAATATTATGGCCGTGTGCTGGCGCGGCTTGTCACAAGTGATGGACGTGATGTGCAGGAATTGCTGCTGCGCGAAAAGCTGGTGCGGTCTTATTCCGGCGGTAAGAGAACAAGTTGGTGTGGCGAGAAACTGGCTGCGCGCTAGGCTTTACAATTCGCCAAAGAAAAAGGGCTCACATCGCTGCGAACCCCTTCTCGTGTCTTCTAAGTCCGGATGGGTCTTGCCGCATTGGGCAGAGCCAGAAACAACAAACACACGTCGTTCCGTCCGGTTCACGTCAGTCAGCGCAGAGGCTGCTCCGCGGTAAAGCTCGTGAACAAAGACCCATTCGAATTTGTGAAACCACTCGACATAGGATCACCTCCTTTCGTTTCGTTGAACATGAAGGGGAGGATGAGTGCGAAACCGGAATATTGCAAGTGGTGATCGCGGGTGCGGCAATTCGGCAAATCCCAAGTCCATCAGGGCAGTTGGGTTTGCGGAAGCGGTGCGTTTTTCATCAGCTGGTCCAGTTGTGCCGCAATCCAGTAGCGTGGGATGAAATGCCCGCCCGGATGAACGTCCAGCACGACGGGCTTTCCGCTGGAACAGGTGTTCCAGATATGCCGGTCGAAGGACAGGATTTTCACTGCCTGCCACGGTTCGATCTCGTCGGCTTTTGGGCCGCATCCATTACGGTCGAGCCAAAGTGCAACCGCACCTTCCACCGCACGGTCAGGACCAAACGGGTAGTCCATCACGGTGTCGGTCGTGCCGTGAACGTGGCGAATTTGGACAGGGGCGGTGCAGTCTTCCGGCCCACGTAAAGTACCGGAGATTGCAAGTAACGCTGTTACTTTCTCACCGCTCTCGCAGGTATAGCGCCAGGCCATCGCGCTGCCATAGCTGTAGCCGGAAACGTAGAGGCGGTTGTCAATGGGGAAGCGCTTGGCGACATCTGCCAACACCCGGTTTGCAAAGCCCACATCTTCGGTTTCGGCCCGCCAGAAATTCCAGCTGCGGCCGCGCCCGTTGGGTGCCACCAGTAAAACGCCACGGTCGCGTGTCGCGCCTGCGATGCGGCTGTGATTGACGATCAGCTTTCCCTGTCGCCCCCAGCCGTGGAAATGCAGCAGCACGGGCAGTGTGGTCTTGCCGTCCCAACCATCAGGCGCGCGAACGTAATACCCACGATCTTCGAACTCGCACATCACGTCGCCACCGCATTCGGTTTCTGCAGATGCGGGCGACGGTATGATGAGGCTAAAAGCGGCTGCGAGGAAAAAGGCGAAGCGGGTCATGACCGCCTTGTGCCGCAGCGTGGTGAGCGCCGCAAATCACAACGATGTGGCAGCGTTGTTATCCGTCTTTCGTGATCCGGGCTTGCCAGCAGTTGTTGCTGGCTGATCATACGTCGACGAAGGTGATTTTATCATCTCTCAACAGCTTACCTGCCCGTATTTCGATCGCCGTCTGCGGCCTCACAGCGCCTGATCCGTAAACGATGCGCTCGTCATTGCCGTAGCCGCGCAAGATATAGTTGGGGCTGTCGTATAAAACGGCCGGAACTTTGGAAGTGGCGTATGCGGGGCAGGGTTCGGCGTGGAGAAAGACCGGGCCTTGTTCGGCGTAGGGTTGGCGGCTGGCGAAGGGGCGTAGGGAGAAGACGAGGAATTCTTCGCCTTCCTCGATCATCTGCAGGCAGTGGCGGCATGGGTTGCCGTTGCCGTCCGATACTTGTCGTTCCGGAGGGTTGTCGTGGTCGTCGGTTCCGCCTGTCCATAGGTCGTTGGCGCGGGTGGTGGTCATGCCTTGGAAGGTGAGGGTCATTGTTCTTCTCCATTATCGATCTTCCTGCAATTTGATGGACATGCCCCCTTGCCGCCACCCGATTTCCAACGCCACATGGTGCCATGACGTACCATCTCGACAATGCCACCGCCCGCCATGTCGTGCTGGCCCTGCAAGGGCTGGCGGACAGGCCGGATCGTGCGTTTGGGCCTGATGGTCTTGCCGACCTTATCGACCGGCTTGGTTTCGTTCAGCTTGATTCGATACGCTGGGTGGAGCGGGCGCAGCACATGACGCTGTTTGCCCGCAACCAGACTTATCGGCCCAAAGATCTGGCCCGACTCTATGAAAAAAAGCGTGGGCTGTTTGAAAACTGGACGCATGATTCATCCGTGATTCCTGCGAAATTCTACCGTTATTGGCGGCACAAATTTGTGCGTCACGGCGCACGGCTGGAGTCGCGGTTCAACCGCTGGCAGGGCGAGGGCTTTTCCACCCATTGTGAGCCGCTGCTGAAACGGATCACCGAACAGGGGCCATTGCGCTCCCGCGATTTGGAACAGGCGGATGGTCAGCGCGCTGCCGACCGCGAGATGTGGCAGTGGCACGATGGCAAAGCCGCGCTGGAATATCTGTGGCGCATCGGCGAGCTGGACATCACCCGGCGGGAGGGTTTTCAGAAGGTCTATGACCTGCCGAAGAACTGCATCAAGCCTGACCACCTCGATGCGCGCGTTAGCGAAGATGAGTTCATCGACTGTGCTTGTTCCGCCGCGCTCGACCGGTTGGGTTTCGGCACGGCTGGGGATATCGCCCGCTATTTCGATCTCGTCTCGATTGCCGAAGCGAAGGCCTGGCTCGATGCCCAGAGCACCAACCGTGTTATCGACGTGACTGTGGAGGCGGTGAACGGGCATTCCCGTCCGCTTCATGCGCGCGCTGATATTGCCTCAGTGATCGCGCAGCTTCCGCCATTGCCGACCCGCATCCGTGCGCTGTCGCCGTTCGATCCGGTGATCCGCGACCGCAAGCGTCTCGCGTGGTTGTTCTGTTTCGACTACCGCATTGAAATTTATGTGCCAGCCGAGAAGCGCATCTGGGGTTACTATGTGTTTCCGTTGTTGGAGGGCGACCGTGTGGTGGGCCGCATCGACATGCGCGCTGTTCGCGCCCACGACGCGCTGGAAATCAAAAAACTGTGGTGGGAGCCGAAGGTGAAAGCAGGTGCCGGGCGTATGGCGCGGCTGGAAGCTGAACTGGTTCGGCAGTGTCGGCTGGCGGATGTTTCTCGTGTCGAGTGGCTAGAAGGCAGCCGAGACTAGCGTCCGCTTATCTCCAAGTCCGGCGAGGACCGGTATCGATGTGGATATGCCCACCGCGTGATGCTGGGTAAAGTTTATGCCCCCCGACGCCGCGCTGGCGTTTCACATAGCGATAGACCTCGGACATATTCGCACCACGCACTTTGAAATCAACGGCCTTGCACTTCTTGTGATAGCTGCCGCTGGCCCCGCCAACGCGATAGTTGTGCCAAGGCGAACGCCATGTCGAGAAGACGATCACGTCACCATAATTATGGGCCACGCGACGCAGCACGCGCTTCAACTTCCATGGCAGACACCATGAAGTCTTCTGGTATTTCACCTCGCCCTTGCCGAACAGCTTGTACAGGCCCGGTGTCGAAGCGCAGCCCGACAGGGTGAAAGCGAGAATGAGGAGGATGGCGACACGACGAAACATGATGAACATATGCCCATCAGAGTGCTTAAAATGCGTGAGGAAACGCGGTTAACGGACGATCATCCGCCGCATTCTTTTGATACGTTCGGAAGCTATGACGTTGGGAATATTTCGTAAAACACCCGCCAAGCCGTAGACTTGGAAGGCGTGGTCTGAAGGTCACGCTCTAAAGGGAGGGAATATCAATGTTGGATTCAATTCCATGGATCGGCGTGATTTGTGCCACCTTTGCCACCATGCTGGTTGGTGCCGGCTGGTATGGCGGTTGGGCACAGTCTTGGATGAAAGCCGCCGGTATCACCGAAGAGCAGGTGAACGCAGGGGCGAGTCCCGTGCTCTACATCATCGCCGTTATTGCCCATTTCGTGATGGCGGTCGTGTTGTCTGGCGTGATCACTCACATCTCGCCACAAGGCGGCATAGCCGATGGTATGTTTAATGGCTTGTTGGTGTGGACAGGTTTCTCCGCTGTTCCGTTGGTCGTCACCCACCGATTTCAGATGCGACCATGGTCTCTGACTTTGCTGGATGCAGGCCATTATCTGGTCGTGCTGCTCGTTCAGGGCGCTGTGCTTGGGTGGTTCATGGCGGCCTGAGCCGCCACTGCGATTACCAAGTGCGGCGGGGGCCTGTGTCGATGTGGTAGAAGCCAGCGGCGTAGCGCTTGAAGCCGCCGACAGACGGGTGGTTGCGCAGAAAACGGGACAACCCTTTATTGCTTCCCGCCACGCGGAAATCCACGGCCCGGCACCCAATATGGTAGGAGCGTTTCTTACCACCCACCATGCGGTTACGGCTGCGCGAACGGTTGGTCGAATTGACGATGACGCGGCCATATTTTTGTGACACCTGATCCAGCACCCGCTTCAGACGTCCGGGCACGCAGCCCCAAGGTGCGTTTTTGGTGATGCCCTTTGAGCGTCCACCGACGAAGGCTGCGGTCTTTTGTTTAACGCGCTTCTTTTTTGAAACAGATGTTTTGCCGACCTTGCGCTGAACTTTGGCAACCTTGCGGTTGGCACGTTTGGTAGATTTCCGTGCGGTCTTGCGGACGGTTTTCCGCTTGCCCTTCTTGGCGACTTTTTTGCGCGAAGATGAAGACTTTGCTGAATTTCGGCTGCGCGCTTTTTCGCGTGCGGCCTCGCGCTTGGCGAGAAAAGTGGCTTTGCGTTTCGCCGTTGCTGCTTTGGCGCGTTTGCGTGAAGCCTCAATCTTGGCCTTGCGTTGATCGGTGACCGATTTTGAAGGTTTGGGATCGTAGCCGGATACTGCTGTCTGGTTGCATGCGGTGAGAACGAGACAAAGCAATGCGAGCACGCCTGCGCGTGTCGCGGTCAGAAAAGTCGTCATATTGTGTTCGGCCTTGGTGGAAGCGGTGGGGTTCGATCAATCATCGCGCAGACGAACCTGACACCGTCAGATGTTACGGTCAGCACCACGTCACTCCCGCAGTGGTGTGCTGACGGTCTAATGTTCGCAGATTGTGGCAACCTTGTGCGCTGCAACTTCACGCTTCGTTTCGCTTTGTTACAGCGTTAATCGTGACTGCCACCAACACGGCGGAAGTCTATATGGACGCTGCATCCGCCCCACGATAGGTTTTGCCCCATTGGAGGAAGATGGTTGCGGGCTGGAGGGTCTGTGACCGTCGAATGATCGGCACATCCGCAGGCCACACGCGGTGCCGGTCTAGGACTGGAGGAACCCACATCATGTCAGACAAAATCTATGCCGTGCCCGAAGAGCTGGCCGCATCCGCCCATATCAATGAGGCGGGCTACAAGAAAATGTACGCGCAAAGCGTCTCCGACCCCGATACATTCTGGATGGGCGAAAGCAAGCGCCTCGACTGGATGACACCTCCCACCAAGGCGGGCAACTGGACCTACGCTTACCCCGATGTCTCGATCAAATGGTTCGAAGACGGCGTGTTGAACGTCTCCGCCAATTGCATCGACCGCCATTTGGAAGCCCGAGGCGACCAGACCGCGATCATCTGGGAAGGTGACGACCCTTCCGAAGACGCCAAGATCACCTACCGCGAACTCCACGGTCACGTCTGTCGCCTCGCCAATGCGATGAGGGCCAATGGCGTTAAAAAGGGCGACCGTGTCACCATCTATATGCCGATGATACCGGAAGCGGCCTACGCCATGTTGGCCTGTACCCGCGTCGGCGCGGTGCACTCCATCGTCTTCGGCGGCTTCTCACCGGACGCGCTGGCGCAGCGTATCGTTGATTGCGAAAGCACGTTCATCATCACCGCTGATGAAGGTCTGCGTGGCGGTAAGAAAGTTCCGCTCAAGGCTAATGTTGATGCCTCCATCCAGATCGCCGCCACGCAGGGTGGTCATGTCGACAAGGTCTTAGTGGTCAAACGCACCGGTGGCGCTATCGAATGGGCTGAGGGTCGTGACGTTTGGTATCACGAAGCTATCGCTTCTGTGTCCGACGACTGCGCGCCGGAGCCGATGAATGCAGAAGACCCGCTTTTCATTCTCTACACGTCGGGATCGACGGGCCAGCCAAAGGGCGTGCTGCACACCACGGGCGGCTACCTCATCTGGGCTGCGATGACGCACCAATATGTGTTCGATTACCGCGATGGCGAGGTCTATTGGTGCACGGCTGATGTGGGTTGGGTGACCGGCCACAGCTACATCGTCTATGGCCCACTCGCCAACGGCGCGACGACGTTGATGTTCGAGGGCGTACCGAACTACCCCACCATGTCTCGCTTCTGGGACGTTTGCGACAAGCACGACGTCGCCACTTTCTATACCGCCCCCACAGCCATCCGTGCGCTCATGCAGGCGGGCAATGATCCTGTCACCTCCACGAGCCGCAAATCTTTGCGCCTGCTTGGTACGGTGGGCGAGCCCATCAATCCCGAAGCGTGGGAATGGTATCACAAGGTGGTCGGCGACGAGCGCTGCCCCATCGTCGATACATGGTGGCAGACGGAAACCGGCGGTCACATGATCACGCCGCTGCCCGGCGCAACGGCGCTGAAACCCGGTTCCGCGACGTTGCCTTTCTTCGGCGTGCAGCCGCAGCTCGTCGACAATGAAGGGGCTGTGCTGGAAGGTGCAACCGACGGCAATCTGTGCATCACCCATTCATGGCCGGGCCAGATGCGATCGGTCTATGGCGATCACGAGCGTTTCGTGCAGACCTATTTCTCCACCTACAAAGGCAAGTATTTTACGGGCGACGGCTGCCGCCGCGACGAGGACGGCTACTACTGGATCACCGGTCGCGTGGACGACGTCATCAACGTGTCCGGCCACCGCATGGGCACGGCTGAAGTCGAGTCCGCGCTGGTGCTGCATGACGCGGTGGCGGAGGCTGCTGTCGTCGGCTTTCCCCACGATATTAAGGGGCAAGGCATATACTGCTACGTCACGCTGATGGGCGGCGCTGAACCGAGCGAAGAGCTTCGCAAGGAACTTCGCAATCACGTTCGCAAGGAAATCGGCCCCATCGCATCTCCGGATGCCATCCAGTGGGCGCCCGGCCTGCCGAAAACCCGTTCCGGCAAAATCATGCGCCGCATTTTGCGCAAGATCGCTGAAGACGATTTTGGTTCATTGGGAGACACCTCCACATTGGCTGATCCTGCAGTGGTAGAAGAGCTGATTGAGAACCGGCAGAACAAGCAAGCTTAATAATCCGGCTCAACACAAAGAACGCTGAAATGTAATGGACGCGATGATGCCTTGTCGGCATCATCCGTTCTGATGGGTTTTCGCGTGCCGCTTCCGAGCGCGCTTGCAGGGATATAATACATGTCACGTCATAGTTTTTGCACGGGGCATGTCAGTGTCGCGCTTGCCGCATTTGCATCTGCCACAATTCTGGGCAGCGGTTTCGCAGTTGCACAGGATGCCACCGCACCAACGTTGAAGCACGATATCAAGGCACTGCTCGGCAAGCTGACCGAGGGTCGCGAAAAGCCGGTCGAACTGAAGATGCGGCCGTTGCCGATGCAAGGTGCAGAAAAGCCCGGGCAGCATGATTGCTTCTGGATGGGGCCGGTCTATTCCGGCGCGTTCAACGTGGCATACCCGGATGAGGGTGCCGTCTATTGGCCGCTGACCATCACAATACCGGATCTCGACAAGGGCGCTTTCGTTGAAATTGCGGGCCGCTTTCCGCAGGCGCGTTATATGTCGCTCAACAGCTACGACAAAAAATCCGCGCCGTATCATGTGGTCACCGATCGTGACATCACCCCGGATGCTGGATCACAAAATCCGTTTGCCGAACCCACAATCGAAGGCGAGGGCGACCGTTCCTACACATTGCGGATTCTGGGCGGAAAAGTACCGTCTGAACCAGCTGCCAACACGCTATATCTAGGCCCGGCAGACGATGTGAACCGCTCACCAATTCTGCTGCGCCATTACATTCCGGAAACTCCCGGTGATGAAAGCGGCGGTGCCGGCTTGCCCAAGGTGACGTTGGTGAAAGCTGATGGAACGCGGGTAAGCGGAGAAGCAGCTTGCGCGGCCCTGTCCACCCCTGCACTAGACGATCCCGCCCGCACCATTTTCGCCCCGGTGGTCGATAAGGAGCAATTCGACGAGCTTCTGAAGAAACCATCTGTGGCGAAGAATTACCTCGATACGAAAAAAGAAGAATGGCGTGTGTTTTGGGATCCGCGCCTTTCGATCCTTTCTCTCATCTCGCCGCCTCTGCAAGAGGTTGCCTACACGGCAGCGCGGGTCGGTCTCATCCCGAAATCCTCCGGCTTCTTCGCTAACATCGACAATCAATATGTGTCGCTGAACCTGAACGATAAGTTTGGCGAAGTGGTCGTGCTGGAAGCCGAAATGCCCCGCACGCCGACCATCGGTCGTATGGCAGGAAGCGGGGAACCTTATGACCTGCGTTATTGGTCGCTATGTTCCAACGAGTCTCTCGTCACCACGCGCTTTTCCGATTGCGTCTATGACGCCGAAATTCCACTGGACGAGAAACGCCGCTATAAAATCGTTATCTCCAAAGCTGCCAATCGCCCCGCAAATGCGAACGGCGATTGCGGTATAGCTTGGCTCGACTGGGGTGATGCGGGTGATGGTGCCGGCAACACGGGTCTCACCACGCTGCTGCTGCGCAACATGTTGCCGTCTGAGGGTTTCACCCAATCGGTGCAAGCCATTCCCGGTCCGGGTCTAGAGGCCAAGAGCATGGGTAAGTACCTGCCTGCGCCGCAATACATGACCAAGGCGCAGTTTGAGGCGAAGGGCTGCTAGCTACTTTCCCTCGGCCAGCAATATCTTTACCGCGAAAAATCCGAACACACTGGCGAATAACCAGTCGATGCCCCGTGCTACTGCGGGGCGTTTGGTAAGTGTATGGGCGACGCGCTCGGCGCCTAAAATCATCAGGGCCAGAAACGGCCATGTGATGAGGGGGAAGAAGAGGCCGAGAAAGAGCATCTTGCCTTGGGCGTCGGGATCGTTGATCGAGACGAATTGCGGCAGGAACGTCATGTAGAACAGCACGATCTTGGGGTTTAGCAAATTGATGCCGATGCCAAAAAGGAATGCTGGAACCACGTCGCCGCGCCGGTCTGTTTTCTTCTCCACGCTGTCTGGGTCGAGCCGCAGGGTGGAGCCGTTGCGGATCGCGTCGATAGCAAGCCACGCGAGATAAAGCGCGCCGACGATTTTCAACATCCAGAAGCCTGTGGGCGATGCGACGAGCAAAGCTGAAATACCCGCGACCACGAGGATGGTATGAACCACCGTGCCGGTGGCGGCTCCCGTTAGGCTCGCCAATCCTGCCGCACGGCCATAGGCGATGGTGCGCCCAAGGAACAATGTCATGTCTGGTCCCGGTGTGATTGCCAGTAGCAAGGCCGCACCAGTGAATGCGAGAATGATCGAAAGTTCGGGAATGACAGGCATGAGATGCGGTTCGGAGCGAGTTAAGTGCAGCAGTCTTAATCCTGCATCAGGTTTTGCACCAGCACCGTAAACGGACCTGTGGGCTGGCAGCTTTCTCCATCGCGCTATAAAGCACACTGTATTGAACCGGGTGTGGACCAAAATGCGAAAACGGACGAGTAACACCAGTGCTGCTGCTGGCCGTGCGTCATTTGGCGGGCGCTTCGGTTCCCTCGCGCAACCGGGAAACCTGCCGCGTTTTGCGCTGGATCACCCCGGCGGCGCTGCGCTGGTATCTGTATGTTTTTTGTTCATTCTGTTGCTGCTGCTCCGCCAAATTTCCGGTTGGGATGTGGCGCTAACGGAAATGTTTTCCGACTCGTCCATCTGTCCTGAAAATCCCGAATGGAACTGCACGCCTTTTCCTTGGCGACTCGACGGGCTGGCTTTATCTGTGCGTGAGGCAGGTATCGCGCTGCCCTACGCTTTGGTGTTCGTGTTTCTCGCGCTGCTGATTTGGCGGTTGCGACGTAAGGCCCGTGGGTCGGAATTCTTCGTGCCACTGCTCGGCCTCAGCTCTGCATTGCTGGGTCCGGTGCTGGTGACCAATGTGCTGTTAAAAGGCAATTGGGGTCGGCCACGCCCCGAAGATACGGTTCAGTTTGGTGGTGAATGGGACTTCGTGCTGCCCGGAACATGGTCTTCGCAATGCGCTGACAATTGCTCCTTCCCGTCCGGCGAGGCGACCTTCGCTTATTGGGGGTTGATGGGTCTCGCGCTTCTGCCGCGTCGTTGGCACCTATCGGCAGCGGTGGTGATCATTATTTTTGCCAGCACGATTTCGATGCTGCGTGTCACCTTCGGAAAGCACTATTTTTCTGATGTGGTGATGGGCGGGGCGGTGGCTGTGACCTGTATTTTGGCGATCAATTGGGCGCTGCATCGCTGGCAGCTTCATGAGCGGTTGGCCGCGTGGAATGCGCGCGCCTGAAAGCCGAAGCCAAAGTCGGTGTTTCGCTGCGCTGAAATTCCCGTTAGAGCAGGACAAACGACAGCGAGACACGGGTTATCCGATATGGCCAAAATCAAAAAAGGTGACGTGAAGAAGGTGGTTCTTGCCTATTCCGGCGGCCTCGACACTTCCATTATTCTCAAGTGGCTTCAGACCGAGTATGGCGCGGAGGTCGTGACGTTCACGGCTGATCTTGGCCAGTCGGAAATCGAAGGCGGCAAGGAACTCGAAGAAGCCAAGCGAAAGGCTGAAAATCTCGGCATCACTGAAATTTATATCGAAGATGTGCGCGAGGAATTCATCCGTGATTTCGTCTTCCCGATGTTTCGCGCCAACGCGGTTTATGAAGGCGTCTATCTGCTGGGCACATCAATTGCCCGTCCGCTGATTTCCAAGCGATTGATCGAGATCGCCCGCGAAACCGGTGCCGACGCTATTGCCCACGGGGCAACCGGCAAGGGCAACGATCAGGTGCGTTTTGAGTTGGCAGCCTATGCACTCGACCCTGATATTAAAGTGATCGCGCCGTGGCGTGAATGGGATTTGAAGTCCCGCACCGATCTCATCGAATTTGCTGAAGAGCATCAGATTCAGGTCGCCAAAGACAAGCGCGGCGAAGCGCCGTTCTCGGTTGATGCCAACCTTTTGCACTCGTCATCTGAGGGTAAAGTGCTGGAAGACCCTGCGGTCGACTCGCCCGAATATGTTTACATGCGAACCATTGATCCGCAGGACGCACCGGATAAAGCCACCGACATCACCATCGGTTTTGAAAAAGGCGACCCCGTTTCCATCGATGGCAAAGCCATGTCGCCTGCGGTGCTGTTGACGGCGCTGAACAAGCTTGGTCATGACAATGGTATCGGTCGTCTCGATCTCGTTGAAAACCGCTTTGTCGGCATGAAATCACGTGGTGTTTACGAAACACCGGGCGGCACAATTCTGCTGACCGCTCACCGTGCGATTGAATCCATCACGCTGGACCGTGGTGCGGGCCATCTGAAAGACGAGCTGATGCCGCGCTACGCAGAGCTCATCTATAACGGTTTCTGGTTTTCGCCGGAGCGCGAGATGTTGCAAGCAGCTATTGATGCCTCGCAGACCCATGTTGAAGGTGAGGTTCGTCTGCGCCTGTATAAGGGCAATGTCATCGTGTTGGGTCGCGAAAGCCCCACCTCGCTTTACAGCGAAGAGCTCGTGACCTTCGAAGATGATGAAGGTGCCTACGACCAGCAGGACGCCCATGGTTTCATCCAGCTGAATGCCCTGCGTTTGCGGACACTGGCGGCGCGTGATGCCAAGGTGAAAAAGGGCTAGCGCTGAAACGGTTGAGCACTGTCGTAACGGGGGCGGGTGATGAGACGAATTTGGATACCGATCTTCGGTCTCATCATCGCAATTGCCTGTGCAGGTTACTGGTATGTCTTTGAGCGCGACGTTGCGCCAACCGAGCTTCGTGTTCTCGCAGGTGCGCGGGGCAGTGACGCTTACGTTTTGATGAGCGAAATTTCCGAAGTGGTGGAGCGTCACAGCGACATCGTTCGGTTGAAGGTGATGCCAGGCACCACGTCTTCCAATTCAATCTCCGCTATCAATCGTCGGCGGGTCGATCTGGCGACTATTGAATCCAACACCCCCGCCTATGCCGATATCAAATTGGTGGCGAACCTGTTCGTCGATTATTTCCTGTTGGTTACCCGCAAACCGGACCGCCAGGCCACCCTTCCTGCCGGGCAACAGGCCATGCTTGACGCTGCCGGCGTGCAGCCTCGTGCTGTGGTGGATTTGCCTGAAATGCGGATTGCAATCCCACCCTCTGGTTCTGCAGCCAATCGTGCGTTCTGGTCGGTGGTGGATCATTACAAGGTGCCACCTGAGCGATTGAAAACAGTAGCTGTGGATACCGAACGCGCCGAGGTCGAGTTTCTTGCAGGGCGGGTTGATGCAATTTTTGTCGTCTCGTCTTTGCGCGATCCTTTCTTGTTGTCGCTGGTCGGTGAAGCGGGTTTGCGGAATATCGCGCTGAATTTCGTACCTATCGATCAGGCCGATGCGATGAAGCTGAAGCGGCCTTATTTAAATGCCGAGACTGTCGTGAAGGGTGCTTTTGATGGCGCGTTGCCATTACCAAAGGGCGATATCGTCGTGCCGGGTCTCAACCGTTTGCTTGTTGCCGGTGACTGGGTAGACGAGGAAGCCGTTCGGGAATTGGTCAATATCATCTTCTCCAACCGGCTCGATCTTCTCATCAGAATGCCGCTGTCATCGTCGATTTCTAACCCGCGTGATGCCGGACTGGTGAGCCTTGGCTTGCACGAGGGTGCGGCCAGTTTTTATGATCGCGATGAACCGTCTTTCCTGCAGGAAAACGCTGAGCCGATGGCGTTGATTGTGACGATCTTCGCCATGTTGTTTTCTGCCAGTCTTGCGCTTCGGCGCAGTATGGCAGGGCGGGCAAAGAACCGTGCTGATACCTATAACGACCAGCTACTCGACATCGCGCGCCGCACACGTGAAACGAATGATGTGGCTGAGTTGAAAGCGCTGAGCGACGAGTTGGCGGAAGTTCTGGAAACGGTGGTTCACGCTCTCGATACGGACAAGGTGACTGAAGAAGGATTCCAATCCTTTGGCCTGCTGTGGGGTTCCGTCCGTGACACGTTGCGCGACAGGCAGCGGGAAGTTGCCTAACCTATTTCGCGGTCGGGTTTGTCCGGCCCAAGCCACATGCCGGATCGATGCCCTGCGATCAGCCAATGGGTCGCGCCGCCAACAAAACCCGCAGCGAGCACTGCCAGCCAGACATCGCGGTCGGCATAGGGCAGAACGACTTTTCCGTCTTGTACCAGTTCCACCATGCGCGCCGACCAAAGTGCCGCCGCGCCACCGGCTGCGGTGTGGGCAAGGAAAGAGCGCCAGCTGGTGAATTCAAACAGCAAAGCCAACCCGGCGAACGGCATGAAAGTTGTTTGTACGGCGATCCACCATGCAGTGAAGGTGAACAGGACCGAGCCCATCAACGCGACATCGTCACCCAGCCAATAGGTGTCACCGCCGAGAAAAAGCGCGAAGGTGAGAAATGCGCTGGCGGCGAATGTGGCGACCGCAAATGAGAACAGCAGCACGCAAACGCGCAAAAATGCCAGCGTCAGGCGCACCATGATGGATTACTCGGCAGCGGGTTGAACGAGCGCTTCGGCGCGGGCGGCAAATTCTGCCGTCTCACGATCTTTCTTTCGCATGCGCTCGCTTTCCGACTTCAACTGACCGCATGCGGCAAAAATATCGCGGCCGCGCGGGGTGCGGACGGGGGATGCGTAGCCGTTGGCGTTCACGAATTCGGCGAATGCCTCGATCTTTTCCCAAGACGAGCATTCATATTGCGAACCGGGCCACGGGTTGAACGGGATAAGGTTGATCTTGGCGGGAATGCCTTTGAGCAAACGCACCAGTTCTTTGGCGTCGGCAAGGGAGTCATTCACGCCGTCCAACATCACATATTCGAAGGTGATGCGTTTGGAGTTCGAAGCGCCGGGATAGTTGCGGCAGGCATCCAGCAATTTGGCAATTGGGTATTTTTTGTTGATCGGCACCAGCACGTCGCGCAACTCGTCATTCGTGGCGTGAAGCGAAATGGCGAGGCCGCAGCCTATCTCGTCGCCGGTGCGCTCGATGCCCGGCACCACGCCGGAGGTCGATAGCGTGATGCGGCGTTTGGAAAGCGATAGACCTTCATTGTCGGACGCGATCAACAGCGCCTTCTTCACGTGTTCGAAATTATAAAGCGGCTCGCCCATGCCCATCATCACGATGTTGGAAACCTTGCGATCGCCGTCTGGAATAAAAGCCTCTTCTTCGTTTTTGGCAGCAGCCTTCACCGGAGGCTTGTCCGGAAAATCGCCAAGCCTGTCGCGAGCGACCATCAACTGCATCAGGATTTCTTCAGCCGTCAGGTTCCGCACCAGCTTTTGCGTTCCGGTGTGGCAGAAGGTGCAGGTGAGCGTGCAGCCGACCTGGCTGGAAATGCACAGCGTACCACGGTCGGATTCGGGAATGTAAACGGTCTCGACTTCCACCGGAGCACCGGCGCCACGGGCCGGAAAGCGGAACAGCCATTTGCGTGTCCCGTCGGTGGAGATCAATTCTTCCACCAGTTCGGGGCGTTCCAGCGTGAAGTTGTCAGCCAGTTTAGCGCGCAGGTCTTTGGCGATGTTGGTCATCGCAGCAAAGTCCGTGTGGCCGTACCAATAGATCCACTGCCACAATTGGGAGGCCCGCATACGGGCCTGCTTTTGCGGGATACCGGCTTCGATCAAAGCGGCTGCCATGTCCGCACGATCCATGCCGATCAGCGATGGTTTTTCATCCGCGCGCGTAATTGCCTGCGCGGCCAAGGCCGCGCGGGTGTCATCTTGGGTGAGGTCTAAAGATAGGGCCATGGGCCGCTATATGGCCCTGCGCTTCAAGACTCGCAAGGAGTTGAGGCGCAAGGCAGAAGCTGTGGTGCTTATTTGCAGCCAGCGACTTCTTTAAGAGCTGCCGACACGCCGGACAGCGAATAAGTGTATGTGGTCTGTGTGCCACGGGCGGACTGGCCGGACACTTTCATTGAGCGGCCCTTCTGCATGGCAGCCACGAGTTCGGGCTCGGTGGACACGTCTTCGAGCCAGGCATTGTTGCCGCGCGAGAACATTTTGAAGTCCTTGCCGTCGACCGTGACGGTGACCGGTGTTTTCTCTTTCAGCTTATAACCGACTTCGACCTGCGGCTCGAATTTGGCCGCGTTGTTCGGCTTCTGGCTGATCAAAAAGAACACGTCGCCGTGGTCGCGGTCGCTTGGTTCTTTGACCGTGGGAATCGACAGCACGTAGCAAATTTTGCCCGCCTTCTGGTCGTTGTAGCTGTATGCGCCCCACGCCTTGTGCTGCTTGATCGGCTTGGGCGTTTGCGCCAATGCGCTGCCCGCCATAAGGGAAATGGTTGCCGCCGCGATTGCCGTTTTCATCATGAAGTGTGCCATCATCTACCCGTTAAATTGCTTGTGCGTTCCTTGGTGAACGTTCCGTTTGCGCGGTCGGTTCAATGTTGCGGAACATTGTCATCTGCCCTTAACCATGGCCCCTTGGCCTTTCAAAAGGCTGAAGGCGGATGGTTAATCAACAATCCATGACCAATGAATTAGGCCGTTTTGAGAACAACCGCTATTCCTCACCTTCTGCTTTCTTGTAACGCTTGGGATGCGGCCCCTTTTTCACACGACCTTTTTCTCGCGGAAGTTTCCGCCCGGCCTCGTAGCGCGACTGCCCGTGAACATGGGCGGGCAAGTGGGTCGCCATCGGCGCGGTGTGGGTGGATACGGGTCCGCCAGCGCGCACGGGGCGTTCTGCAAAGCGGCCAAGCGATTGCATCCTGTCATACATAATGACGGCACCGGCTGTGGCGACGTTGAGGCAAAATGCGGTGGGGATTTTGATGATGAATTCGCATTTTTCCATAGCGTCCGGTGACAGCGATCCGTTCTCCGGCCCAAGAAGATACGCTGCGCGAAGCGGGTGACGGAAGCTCGGTAGAGCGATGGCATCGTCCGTCAGTTCCACGCCCACAAGGCGGCAATCATCCGGCAGCTGCATCGTGTCGATGCCTGAATAGGTGTACCAAGGCATATGGTCGTGACTGTTCGTGGTATCGGCAGGTGCGTGGTTGATGCGTTTGCCGGGCGCGAGTGTGAAAACAAAAGACGCGCCGAAGCCATGAGCAGTGCGGGCCAGATTGCCGAAATTCATCGGTTTGGAAATACCTTCCGCCCCTATGCCGAAATAGCCGCGCGATTTCATAGGAGCGATTTCACTTTTGATCTCTTGCCTCGGTACGAATTTTGTCATGCAGAGCGGCCAACAGGCTCGCGGCGATCTCGTTTATTGTGGTTGGGCTTTGGCCACCATCGCCGTTCCACGTCAAGGACACGCACCACGCTTCATCACCTTTGGTGACGCGGTGGGTGAGGTTCAACACGCCGGTTGTGCTGCCACCCTTATAGGTCACGCTGTCCCAGAACTTCGGGTCCGCGAAGCCGGGTTCGATAGCAGCGATGGGGTCTTCGCCCAATTCCTCCATCAGCGCACAAAGATGGCGTGTTGAAACCGCCCACTCGACATCAGGATTGCGCGGTGTCTGCACGGCCTCCACTGGAGGAAGGGGCAAGGTGGCCAGAACCTCAAGCTGTTGGCGGCGACGGGCGGTGTCGTTGTTGCGCCACGCATTGGCCTCCAGCGGGTTGGCTTTGAGCTGGAAGAAGTCGCGGGTTTTGAGCATCACTTCCAGATCGAGTGCCGTTGCCACGCGGCCACGGCCCACCACATCGATTAGCATATCTGTGGCCGTGTTGTCGGAGGTCGAAATCATCAAAGCTGCAAGACTGTAAAGCGTCAGCGGCGCACCCACTGGCCAAGTTTGCAATGTGCCGGTTGGAAGTGAGCGGTCGGTCTCCTTCAGCGCAACGGTGTCGGCCCATGTGCGCTTTCCCGATGCGATGTCATTCTTGAGTTCGCTCAGAACAGCGATCTTGAAGGCCGAGCCAACACCGAGTTTTTGGTCGGGCCTCAACTCATGTTCCATTTTACCATTACGGGTGATGATCGCAGACGTCGTGCCGGGCATCGCATCAAAGCGTTCCAGCAGTGCCTGTATATCCACCACCCGCAGGCTGGGCGTTCGCATGGATAACTGCACGATCTGCCCTTCCGGATCGCGGCGCATGATGATGGGGATGGTGTGGCTTTCGGTGGCGATGGTGAACCGCGTGCCGCTCCCGCTAACCTCGATCAGCGGCCCATATTTTCCACGCATGCTCTTTACGGCCAGCCGCACAGCACGGGCATCGATGACGCGCAGGAAGGATGGCGCGAAATCGCCTTCGTCAAAAAGTGTTTTTTCGTAGAGCGTACGCAGAAAATCCGTGTCCTTCGCGCTATCGGCGAAGGCAGCTGATATAGGCGCAACGAAAAGGAACAGGATGAGCAGAGTGCGTGCGAACATGCCTCCACCTTATGGAAAGTTGCGCTGTCATGCGATACGCGAGGATGAACCAAACTGTCGCTCTTTCACCTGAAGGAAAATCACCATGAAAGCCGTTCTGTCGAAGGAGCCCGGTGGGCCGTCCACCCTCGTGGTCGAAGAGATTGCAAAGCCTGAACCCAAAAAGGGTGAGGTGCTGGTGAAGGTAAAAATTGCGGCGCTGAATTTTTTCGACTGCCTCATCATCGAAGACAAATACCAGTTCCGCCCACCGCGCCCGTTCTCCATTGCTGCTGAAATGGCTGGCGTCGTGGAAGCAGTTGGCGAGGGCGTTGATGGTTTCGCACCGGGCGAGCGTGTGTGCGGCTATCTTCCAACAGGCACGGCGCGGGAGTTCATCACTGCGCCCACCAACGTCCTGTCGAAAATTCCTGACGGCGTAAGCGATGAAGACGCCGCTTGCATCATGGTCACCTACGGCACGTCATACCATGCGTTGAAGCAGCGGGCTGATTTGAAGTCGGGCGAAACGCTTGCCGTGCTAGGTGCATCCGGCGGGGTTGGTCAGGCGGCTGTGGAACTCGGCAAAATCATGGGTGCCAATGTCATCGCCTGCGCATCCACCAACGAGAAACTGGAATTCTGCCGCGAATGCGGTGCGGATGAGGTGGTAAACTACACCGATGAAGACCTGAAGGACCGGTTGAAAAAGCTGACCGGCGGTAAGGGTTGCGACGTGATCTACGATCCGGTTGGTGGCGATTTTTCAGAAGCCGCATTCCGCGCTATCGCCTGGGAAGGACGCTTTCTGGTTGTCGGATTTGCATCAGGCCCGATCCCGAAAATTCCGCTCAACCTGCCGCTGCTAAAAGGTGCCGATCTGCGAGGTGTGTTCTGGGGCACGTTCACCGCACGTCAACCGCAGGACAATGCGGATAACATTTCAGATTTGCTCGGCTGGTTGGCTGACGGTTCGCTCAAACCTCACGTGGACAGCGTCTTCCCGATGGAAGAGGCAGCAAAAGCGCTGGATAAAATCGCCAGCCGCGATGTGAAGGGCAAGGTGTTGTTGCGGGTGGCGGACTAGCTGTCCGTCTCGCTTTCACCGGCTTCCTGTTGGCGCATGGGCATGGCGTCGATGATCTTGAATATCTCTTCCGGTTCAACGACGCGGTTCCAGCGTTGTTTCTCCTGCCCGTCCTTGCCGACCAGAATGATGGTCAAACGGCTGGATTCCGGCTTGAAACGCTGGCGTAGCTGGCGGGCAGCGCCGTTGTTCAGGCTGGTGTAGCCTATGGCGGCGCGGGTTTCTTCGTTGCCTGCGGTCCGCAGTACGATCAGATCGCGTTCGCGTAATTCCGGGCGCACTTCGCGCAGAACATCCACCTGTTTGTCCAGCGATGCATCGCTGCGTGATTTTGCGAACATCAACAGAATGCGGTTCTTCCACTGCAGATCCGCCAAAGGATCAGCAGCGACCGCGGGGCCGGATGGTACGGTTGCCATTAAAAGCGCGGCGAGAAAGGCTGAGACAACATGTTTCATGCCTTTCATATGGTGTGCCACCAGTCTGCTGTCGAGGTTTGTTCGCGCTAAGCGGCTGCGGCTTTATAGGCCTCAAGTACGGCAGCGCCCATTTCCGTTGTGCCCACCTGCTGCATACCGTCGGACATGATGTCGCCGGTGCGAAGGCCATCGTCGAGCACTTTGGCGATTGCAGCTTCGAGACGGTCGGCTTCTGCAATCATTTCGAACGAATAGCGCAGGCACATGGCCAGTGACGCGATCATCGCGATTGGATTG
The DNA here is from genome assembly GCF_000179775.1 of Ahrensia sp. R2A130. Lineage (GTDB taxonomy): Bacteria > Pseudomonadota > Alphaproteobacteria > Rhizobiales > Rhizobiaceae > Pseudahrensia. Next base: position 182,187 of record NZ_AEEB01000005.1, on the reverse strand, counting down.
GCGATGCCTTGTCCGGCAATATCCGGTGCGGAACCGTGTACCGGCTCGTACATGGCCTTGCGTTTGCCAGTGACGCCATCGGGCGCACCAAGTGAAGCGGATGGCAACATGCCGAGCGATCCGGTGAGCATTGCTGCAACGTCGGAAAGCATGTCGCCGAACAGGTTGTCGGTGACGATAACGTCGAACTGTTTCGGCGCGCGCACAAGCTGCATGCCGCCAGCGTCTGCCAGCATGTGGGACAGTTCTACGTCCTCAAAACCGCGCTTGTGGGTTTCGGTGACAACCTCGTTCCACAACACGCCGGATTTCATGACGTTGCGTTTTTCCATCGAACACACGCGGTTGGAACGGGTGCGGGCGAGTTCGAAGGCCATCGCGGAGATGCGCTCGATTTCGTAGGTGTCGTAAACCTGCGTATCGATAGCGCGCTTCTGGCCGTTACCGAGATCGGTGATGGTCTTCGGATCGCCGAAATACACGCCGCCGGTCAACTCGCGAAGGATGAGAATGTCGAGGCCTTCCACCAGCTCTTTTTTGAGCGATGAAGAATTGGCGAGTGCGGGGTAACAGATGGCCGGGCGCAGGTTTGCGAAAAGCTGCATGTCTTTACGCAGGCGCAACAGGCCGGCTTCGGGGCGCTGGTCGTAAGGCACGTCATCCCATTTCGGCCCGCCAACCGCGCCAAACAATACGGCGTCTGCCGCCATGGCTTTTTCCATATCAGCATCAGAGATGCTCTCGCCGTGCGAGTCATAAGCTGCACCACCGACAAGACCCTCGTCAGTTTCAAAGCCTGCGCCTTCTTCGTCATTCATGTAGTCGAGGATCTTGCGAACTTCGTCGAAGGCTTCGGGACCGATCCCGTCGCCGGGAAGGAGGAAGAGTTTACGGTTGGCCATGGTTTGTCGGGCTCTTAGCATCGTGTGAACTGGTGTTGGCTTAGAACCAAGGCCAGTTTGGTTCAAGTTCCAGCTTGGAGATCGTTTTCATGGCCTTTCATTATATGCGGATATCCGCCGCTTTTGCTGTCGCATTCATGGGCATTTCATTGCCCGCATTTGCCCAGACGGCGGGTGCACCCAGTTTGTCCATGCCGCTGGATTGCGAGATGGGGCGCACCTGTTGGGTGCAGAATCTGGTTGATATCGATACCGGCCCCGCCCGCGTGGACCCGTTCTGCGGCGCAGCGACCTTCGATACCCATAAGGGGACAGACATTCGTGTGGCCACCATCGCGGAGATGAAGAAAGGTATCGACATCAAGGCCATGGCGTCCGGCACTGTGCTGGGCTTTCGCAACGATATGGATGAAGCGTTGATCGTTGACGGTGAAGGCCGTGCTGTGGTGAAGGGGCGCGAATGCGGCAACGGCCTCGTCATCGATCACGGCAATGCATGGACGACGCAAATGTGCCATTTCGCCAAGGGCAGCGTGACCGTGAAAAAGGGTGAGCGCGTCGGGCGCGGGCAAGTGGTGGGGCGTATGGGCCTGTCGGGCATGACGGCCTTTCCCCATATCCACGTTACCGTGCGGCGCGGCAAAGGTGTGGTGGACCCGATCACGGGTGCCAGCGTGGGCCGCAACTGCAACCCCAATGCCAGCACCAGCGCGACTTTGTGGGACGCTGCGGCCCGCACTCAGGTGGTTGCTGCCTCATCCGCCGTTATCAAGACCGGTTTTTCGTCCGCCGCCGTCAAAGGTGTAGATGTGATTCGCGACACCGTGCCGACCATCAGTACTGATGGCCCGCTGCTGTTCTTCGCCAATCTCATCAATCTGAAAAAGGGTGACCGCATCGATCTGGTCCTCAAGGGACCGGATGGTAATGTGCTGGTGGAAAGCAAGGGCAAGCCGATGCCCGCGCCCAAAGCGACATGGACCACCTATACCGGCCGTCGCGGCAAGCCCGAAAGTGGTACCTATCGTGGCGAAGTTCGCCTTATTCGTAATGATAGGGTGATCGATATCAAAGGCGCGAACGTCACGTTCTAAGTGGTGAAATAAAAAAGCCGCTCAGGTTATCCCAAGCGGCTTTTCAATTTGTGTTCACGCTATCGGGCTTCGCCCTGCGCTCCACGGGGGCGGGATGATTGCATCCCGAACGGCTCTTCGCCGTCTTTTGCCCGATCAAGCGTCGTCTTATTCGGAAGCGCCTTCTGCTTCTGCAGCTTTTGCGGCTGCTGCATCTTCAGCGGCTTTTTCTGCAGCAAGCTGCTGAGCTGCTGCGACCTTCTCGGCCTCCAGACGCTCTTTTTCGGCCAGGAATGCTGCGCGTTCTGCTTCGTTCAGCTTGCGCGAACGGGTGCCTGTGTTTTCCACGATGCGTGCGGATTTACCGCGACGGCCACGCAGATAATACAGTTTGGCGCGCCGCACCTTACCGCGGCGAACGATTTCAACGTCTTCCACCAGTGGCGAGTACATCGGGAACACACGTTCCACGCCTTCGCCGTAGGAGATTTTGCGAACGGTGAAGCTCTCGTTGATGCCAGCGCCTTTGCGCGCGATGCAGACGCCTTCATAGGCCTGCACACGGGTGCGGGTGCCCTCAGTCACGCGGACCATCACACGGACGGTGTCGCCCGGTGAGAATGTCGGGAGCTTGCGCTTTGCGTCGATGCTTGCTGCCTGCTCGGCCTCAAGCTGTTCGATAATGTTCATGGTCGTCTTCCTGTTTTTTCACCGCTTCGCGCCGAAGTTGTCTCCGGTCACCGATCAACGGCTTTTTTGATTGTGCCAGCCAGAGCGCCGCATCCCGCAAGGTCAAAAGCCTTCAAAGAAGGCTGCCTTGTCGGAAACGGTTGAAGACAGAAGCCTAAAAACCGTGGGCGAGTTCACCGATCATTTCGTGAAGTACGAAATCGAGGGTGCTCTAGCACGAATCCATCATTTGTCGAGAGGTTTTGCACGAAGAAGGTCAGGCCGTCGCTCTGCCGTTAGCCGTTCTGCCTGTTCGCGTCGCCATGCGTTGATGGCTTTGTGGTTGCCGCCGCGCAGCACGTCGGGGATGGCAACGCCTTCCACCTCGGCAGGGCGGGTGAAGTGGGGGTGCTCGAGAAGGCCGTCTTCGAAGCTTTCATGCGTGCCTGATTCTGCGTTGCCCATCACGCCGGGCAAGAGGCGGATGATGGCGTCCAGAAGGATAAGCGCTGCGGGTTCACCACCGGACAAGATGTAGTCTCCGATTGAGACTTCTTCGAGGTTGCGGCTGTCGATGACCCGCTGATCGACGCCTTCGAAACGTCCGCACACGATCACCGCGCCGGGGCCATCCGCCAGTTGTCGAACCCGCGCCTGTGTCAGCGGTTTGCCGCGCGGGCTCATCAGCAAGCGGGGGCGGGTGTCCTGTGGGGGAGATGTGGCGTCGATGGCCGCGCCCAAAACGTCTGCCCGCAGCACCATACCTGCGCCGCCACCGGCAGGTGTGTCATCCACATTGCTATGTTTATCGGTGGCGAAATCGCGCAATTGCACAGGATCGCACGACCAGTCGCCGCGCTCCAAAGCACGGCCAGCCAGTGATGCACCCAGATGGCCGGGGAACATGTCGGGATAGAGCGTGATGATGGAGGCGTGAAAGCTCATGTTTTCATCGTGGTTTTTCCACCGCGAGATGCCAATCCAGCGAGTGCGGCAAGTATCGTGACCACCATGCTGGCAAGCCAGACCCAGTAGCCCGGGCCAATGCCCGTCACCGCAGCAACAGTGCCTGCAGAATTGACCATCACACTTTCGGTTCCGAAGAATGAAAGCGCGAGAGCTAAACTTCCCAATGCCAAAATTGCGGACACTATTTTCGAGAAGGGAAATCCAAGCCAGCTGGCTAGTAGCACAGGGTTTGCCCACCAGGCCAAAGCTCCGCTCATCCAGCCCGCCGTCAAAGCGCCCCAACCCGGTGACCAGTCGCGCGGGTTTGCGGTGGCTGTATAAAAGCCGTCCATGAATAGGCAGGCCAAAAACAGTGCAAGGGCGATGCCGAGAAGAAGCCGCGGGGCCATCTGCATAATGATCACTCCACCAGCTTCAACTGTTTTTCAAACAGCTTGAGCACTTGCACTATGTCATGCCCGCGTTTGAGCACTTGCCCGTCGCTGCTGACGATACTGTAAGCGCCTTGCTTGCGCGCAAGCGCCGGGTTTTTCTCGATACGGTAAAGCGGTGCTTCGCTGGCGCGGCGATAGACGGAAAAAACCGCTCGGTCTTTCAGATGATCGATGGCGTAGTCGCGCCAGTCACCATCGGCGACCTTAAAGCCGTAGATACGCAGAATTGCGGTCAGTTCCTGCCGGTCGAAGCTGATTTGCGATGGTTTTCCGGGGTTGCCGGTCGAGGCCACCCAAGTGTTGGCCGTGCCGGAACTCGCCAGCGGCTTGCGGGCTGCCAGTGAAATCAGATCGGCTTTTTGTTCAGATCGGCTGTTGCTCAAGGTTTGATAGACCATTTGGGCTGGCATTTGTTGCGTTGGATGAAACTGTGAGGCTCACGCGTGACGGTTTCAAGCCCGAGGGCTGGCAATTTCAATCCGTCGTTGGCAGCAGTCGGATTAGCTGGATAAACGATGGGCGAATTTTGTGCAGTTTTGGAACAGCACACCGAATGTTTCAAAACTGTCGCAGTGTTTGATCGCTCCCGACAATGTGATCACAATCGCGCCACTTTGAGTCCGTTTTCGCGCCGCATTGCGGGGTCAGCTTCTCTCTCGTTGCCCCGGTAATGCCTGCAGACGCGCCTGACCCGCCATCGCCCATTGCCCCTGCCCGGGTGGCCGGTCTCCCTACCCAAGCGTTTCAGGCTTCATACCCGGCCGGGTTTTCGGTGGACTTGTCGTTCGTCGAGAAACGTTTTCATTCCCTTCCCCTGGGGATGGGTAACGATGCGGCAGAAGACCGGTCTTCGTACTTGCCTCCGCCATTCCCCCTGCCCGGGCCGGCGGACCATTCAGGTGCGGAGGCCGGTTTTCCTTTGGGATCGCTCTTTCGAAAACTAGCCGTTCAGGTCGTTCATTACGGCCGCGCCGATAATCGCGCCGGGCGTGCCGTTGGCTGTGACCTTTTGCAAAATGAAGGCGCAGCCATCGTAGCCCTTTTGCTTCATACTGGCCAAAGGCAGTTGCACGTTGAGCGCACCGCTTTTCATCATGCCGGCCATGGCCATATCGCCCACCACGTTGTGGTAGGTGATGGTTCGGCCACGGTTTTCGCCACGTCCGATTTTCACCTGTTTTTCGCGATCGAAATAGACGACCCACAAAGTGGCATCTTCTGTACCTGCTTCGCTGGAAACCTCGATGCTATCGCCACCACGGGTGACGGTTAGTTTCGTGGTCAATGCCGATGACTTGCCGCGCTCCTGCGAAGCTCGGGTGGCTTCGATCTCACCCTTGCGGGAACCCACGGCATGGTCGCGGCCATTGATGATGACCTGCGGTGTGTAGATGCCGTTGCGGCCTAGAGAAGCTGCGTAGAGTTTCTGACGTTCGGTAAATTCCGCTTTGGAAAATGTGTCCCCCCAGCCGAGATAATTCCAGTAATCGACATGGAACGACAGCGCGAGCACATCGCCGTCCTTCACATATTCGCCCAGCAGCTTGTCGGCAGGTGGGCAGGACGAACAGCCCTGTGATGTGAACAGTTCGAACACGGCGGAAGGTTGTGTGGCATCAGCCGCCATTGCTTTGTCGGTGGGCAGAACCTGCATGGCTGTTGCGCCTGCCAATAGGGCGAATGCCAGCGCAGTGCGGCGCGACAGGGATGGAATGTGCAGTTTCATGACGTTCGACTTTCGGGCCTGCCGTGGCCGACATTCATCATGCGGGGACTGCAGACGAACGGTTGCGGCTTCTTCCACTTCAAAATGGCCGAACAGGGCTGTCACACGCAACTCACTTTCGCGGGAAGCGCGGTGAACGAGGCCGTGAAACGAAAAACCCCGCGACGGCAGACCATCGCGGGGGTTTGTATTCAGGTATGAAGCGCGGCTGTTACGCAGCTTTGATTGTTCTGCCGCTATGCAGCTTTGGCTTCGCGGTTCAGGTTGCGCAGCACGTAGTGGAGAATGCCGCCGTTGCGGAAGTAATCCAACTCGTCCTCGGTATCGATGCGCGACAGCAGTTCGATGGTTTTGGTCGAACCGTCCGCCATTTCGATATCGGCTTTCATGGTCTGGCGCGGCGACAGATCGTCAAGGCCACGAATGGTGACCTTCTCTTTGCCCGTCAGGCCGAGACCTTCCCATGTGTCGCCATTGGTGAAGACCAGCGGCAACACGCCCATGCCAACGAGGTTGGAACGGTGGATGCGCTCGAAGCTTTCCACGATCACGGCGCGCACGCCCAGCAGGCGGGTGCCTTTGGCTGCCCAGTCGCGGGAAGAGCCGGAGCCGTATTCCTTGCCGGCGAAGATCACCAGCGGCACGTTCTCGTCTGCATAACGCATGGCCACATCGTACATCGCGCCCTGTTCGCCGGACGGGTAGTGGACGGAATAGCCGCCTTCTACATTGTCCAGCATCTGGTTGCGGATGCGGATGTTGGCGAAGGTGCCACGCATCATCACGTCATGGTTGCCGCGGCGGGCACCGTAGGAGTTGAACTCCACCGGACGCACCTGATGGCCGCGCAGATAATCACCAGCGGGGCTTTCGCCCTTGATGGCACCGGCGGGGGAGATGTGGTCGGTGGTGATGGAATCGTGGAACAGCGAAAGCACGCGGGCGCCTTCGATATCCTCGATCGCTTCCGGCTCCATCGACATGCCGTCGAAGTAAGGCGGGTTCTGCACGTAGGTGGAAGAGGATTCCCAACCGTATGTGTCGCCTTCACCGGCATTGATGCCGCGCCATTTTTCATCGCCCTTGAAGACGTCGCCGTAGCGGCTGCGGAACATTTCTTCGGTCACGACTTCACGCATGATTTCAGAAATTTCGGCAGAAGATGGCCAGATGTCTTTCAAGAACACATCGTTGCCGTCTTGGTCTTTGCCGAGCGAATCCTTGGCGACATTCACGTGCATCGTGCCTGCAATCGCGTAGGCGACGACCAATGGTGGCGAGGCGAGGTAGTTTGCCCGCACGTCCGGTGAGATACGCCCTTCGAAGTTGCGGTTGCCCGACAGCACCGATGTGGCGACCAGATCGTTCTTGTGGATGGCTTCCGAGATTTCTTCGGCCAACGGGCCGGAGTTACCGATGCAGGTGGTGCAGCCGTAGCCGACGAGGTTGAAGCCCATGGCATCCAGCTCTTCGGAAAGACCGGCCTTGTCGAGATAGTCTGTGACAACTTGCGAACCGGGGGCGAGCGAGGTTTTTACCCATGGCTTCACGGTCAGACCCTTTGCGCGGGCGTTGCGGGCAACGAGGCCTGCAGCGATCAGCACGGATGGGTTCGACGTGTTGGTGCACGACGTGATGGCAGCAACGACAACGTCGCCATCGCCAAGATGGAAGTTCTGACCTTCGACGGGGTAGCCCATCGTGCCTGCTGGCATCGGATCTTCATTCACCTGTGCACCGCCTTCGGCGATCCAGCGGCCTTCTGCACGGTCCTTGGCGGGTGCCTGACGGCGGTCTTCGCCACCACGAATGTCGATGATGGCCTTTGCAAAACTTTCCGGCGCCACGTCCAGCGCCACACGGTCCTGCGGACGTTTGGGGCCGGAGATGGATGGGACGACGGTTTTCAGATCAAGCGTCAGTGTGTCGGTGAAGACAGGGTCTTCGCTCGATGTGTCGCGCCACATGCCCTGCGCCTTGGAATACTGTTCGGCCAAGGCCACGCGGTCGGCATCGCGGCCGGTGGATTTCAGGTAGTTCACGGTGTCTTTGTCGACAGGGAAAAAGCCGCAAGTCGCGCCGTATTCCGGTGCCATGTTGGCGATAGTCGCCTGATCTTCCAGCGTCAGGTGGTCGAGACCTGGGCCGAAGAATTCGACGAATTTACCGACAACACCTTTTTCACGAAGCATCTGCACGATGACCAGAACGAGGTCGGTCGCTGTGATGCCTTCTGCCATCTGGCCTTCGAGACGGAAGCCTATGACTTCGGGGATGAGCATGGTAACGGGCTGGCCGAGCATGGCCGCTTCCGCTTCGATGCCGCCAACACCCCAACCGAGCACGGACAGGCCGTTGACCATGGTGGTGTGGGAATCGGTTCCCACCAGCGTGTCAGGGTAGGCTAGTGTGGAACCGTCAGTTTCCTCACGGGTCCAGACGGTCTGGGCGAGATATTCGAGGTTAACTTGGTGGCAGATGCCGGTTCCCGGAGGAACCACGCGAAAGTTTTTGAACGCTTGCTGGCCCCATTTTAGGAAGGTGTAGCGTTCGCCGTTGCGCTCGTATTCGCGCTCGACGTTTTTCTCGAATGCGTTCTCGCCGCCGAAATAATCCACCATCACCGAGTGGTCGATCACGAGATCGACCGGCACCTGCGGGTTGATGGCGTCGGTGTTGCCGCCGAGATTGTGGGTCGCATCGCGCATGGCGGCGAGGTCAACCACGGCGGGAACGCCGGTGAAGTCCTGCATCAATACGCGGGCCGGGCGGTAGGCGATCTCGGTTCCAGCGGAACCTTTGTTGTCGATCCAGGCGGCAACAGCTTCGATGTCTGCTTTCGTGACCGAGCGGCCATCTTCGAAGCGCAACAGGTTTTCCAACAGCACCTTCAGCGAGTAGGGCAGTTTCGAAATGCCTTTGAGGCCGTTCTTTTCGGCTTCGATGAGGCTAAAATAGGTGTAGGGCTTGCCGTTGACGTCGAGGGTCTTTTTCGCGGAAAAGCTGTCTAGAGATGCGGTCATGTGTGCGGGCTCCTTTGCCGGTTGCCCTTGGTATAGATATTGCCGCCCCAAGCGTCCATATCGACTTTACGGGCGGTTCGCCCACGAACAACTTCTTCCGAAAGGTCGACATGCCAATTCAGGAAACTGAAGACACCAAGGTTTCACCCGCCCTCAAAATGTTGCTCGAGCTTGGGCCGGTGGCGTGTTTCGTCATCGCCTACACGCAGGGCGCACGATTTGTCGAATGGTTCGGGCTCACCGGAATCTTCGAACAGCCCATCATGCTGGCAACCGCCGTCATTATGGTGGCGACGGCTCTATCCATTGCCGGATCGTTGTGGCTGACGAAATCCGTTCCTGCGATGCCCATCGTTACGCTGGTGGTGGTGACAATCTTCGGCGGGCTGACGTTGTGGTTTGCCGACGACACATTCATCAAGATGAAGCCGACTATCATCAACACGCTGTTCGGCGTGGTGCTGCTGGTGGGGCTGGCTTTCGGCAAGAGCTTCTTGAAAACCGTAATGGGCATGGCCTTTGCCATCGACGATGAAGGTTGGATGATCCTGACCAAGCGCTGGGGCTTTTTCTTTCTGTTCCTCGCTGTGGTGAACGAAATAGTCTGGCGCAATTTTTCCGAAGGTTTTTGGGTCGGCTTCAAATTCTGGGGAATGACCGGCCTGACATTCCTCTTCGTGCTGAGCCAAACGCCGATGCTGATGAAGCATTCGACGGAGGAGAAGGAGGAAGGCTAGTTCCCCTTCAACTCCGTAATCTTCGCCTGAAGCAGTTCAAATTTCTTCGCGTCGATTGGGCCGACGATTTTGTGGCGGACCACGCCTTTGGCATCGACCAGAAATGTTTCCGGTATTCCGTAGAAACCCCATTCAATTGCCGTGCGACCCGGCTGGTCGGTGCCGACGCGGCTGTAGGGGTTGCCCAGCTCGTTCAGGAATTTGAGCGCGTTGGGGTCTTTGTCTTTGTAGTTGATGCCGACGATATCGACCTCGTAGCGCTCGGCCAGTGCCATGAGCACCGGGTGTTCGGCACGGCAGGGCGCGCACCAGCTTGCAAAGATATTCACCAACCGCAGATCACCTGGTAGGTCAGTGGAGGCGAGGGCTGGCACGGGCTGACCGTCATTCATCAAACCGGGCAGTGCGGGCAGATCGAAGCTGGGCGCTGTTTTACCGATGAGTGCCGATGGAAGTTCGCCGGAGTCACGACCCGACAAAAGCTGCACGGCGAATATGCCCACCAGACCGCCGAAGATGGCGAGCGGGATCATCATCCAGAGACGGGTGCGTTTGGTGGCTTGTTTGTCAATTTTTGGATTGGGCATCAGGCAGCCTTCGAAGCGCGGCGCAGACCGGCCTCTTCCAGTTTCGCCAATTGCGCGCGGCGGCGGCGGGAGGTTAGCCAGATTGACATGGTCAGCAGCACGAGTGCCAGTATTACGACGCCATAAGCGCCCGCGATAAAGCCAAAATACTTTGCGCCGAAGAGTGCTTCGATCATAATCTAACCTCTCGCGGAACGGGCTGCTTTGCGCTGCAGCGTTCTGATTTGGCGGCGCATGATTTCGTTTCGCATGGCCCACAGGTGTAGCATCAGGAACAACAGCAGAAATGCGAAGCCCATGGTCAGCAGCGGATAGAGGAATTGCGGTGCCAGCGATGGGCCACCTTCGCGGATGACGCTCGGCCCCTGATGCAGCGTCGTGAACCATTCTACCGAAAAGCGGATGATCGGGATATTGATCGCGCCGATGAGGATTGCCACCGCCGCTATGCGGGCCGAACGGGCGGGCTCCTCGATGGCGTTCCACAGGGCGATGAGGCCGAGATAGATGATGAGCAGGATGAGAAACGAGGTTAGCCGCGCGTCCCATTCCCACCAGGTGCCCCACATGGGGCGACCCCAGATGGAGCCGGTGGCGAGGCCGAGAAATGTGAATGTCGCGCCGATGGGGGCAGCCGCCCGCGCAGCCACGTCTGCCAGGGGATGCCGCCAGACCAACACGCCGAGCGCGCCGGAGACCATGGTCATATAAGCGGCCATCGCCATCCAGACGGAAGGCACGTGTACGAACATGATGCGGACCGTCCGGCCCTGCTGGTAATCGTCCGGCACGTTGAAGGACATATAAAGTCCGACTGCCAACGCTATCACTGTCACAGCCGCAAGCCACGGCAGCACGATCTTCGTGAAGGCGAGGAACCGCGTCGGGTTCGCCAATGCCGCAAGACCGGGACGTCGTTGGGGGGCTGTGGATGTATCTGTCGAAACGCTCATGGCCGTGTCCTAGAAACCTCGTCTGCCTTAATCAACATGATCGTCGATCACAGTTCGGTTTGTCGCAGCGTGTAGGCGGCTGCGAGTGGGCCGATTGCGGCGAAGAAAAGCGAGAGAGCGGCCACCAGTAAGAACGGTGGTAGGAACGGATCCGGTTCCGTCACAGCTGCCCGCACCGCGCCGACGCCGAAGATGAGAACGGGCAGGCAAAGCGGCAAAACCAGAACGGCGAGCAGCAAACCGCCGCGCGCTAACGTCACCGTTAGCGCCGCGCCCGCTGCGCCGATGAAGGAAAGAGCAGGTGTTCCCACAGCCAATGTTGCCATCGAGGCGAGCCATGCGTCGGTTTCCATAGAAAGGAACAGTGCAAATACGGGAGCAGCCAGCGTGACCGGTAGGCCCGTCGTCAGCCAATGCGCCAGTGCCTTGGCAAACACTTGCGCGGCCAGTGGTACGGGGGCGAGCAACATCTGATCGAGCGAACCGTCCTCGGCATCGTCACGGAACATCCGGTCGAGACCGAGCAGGCTGGCGAGCAGTGCGCCGATCCACAGGGTCGCGCCGCCCACCGTGGACAGCAATTGCTTGTCCGGCCCGATGGCAAACGGCATTGCGACGACCACGGCGAGGTAGAAAAGCAGCACCGTTGCGCCATTTCCGCCTTGGCCGAGTGAAAGTGACAGATCGCGTTTAAGCAGCGCGATCATGGGGTGAGTTTCAGTTCGGTGGTGTTGTCCAACCCAAGCGGCATGTGGGTGGCTGCGATGATGATGCCATCGTCTTCGAGATGCACGCGCATGAGTGCTGCGAATTGGCCTTGTGATTGTGCGTCCAGGCCCGAGGTTGGTTCATCCAGCAGCCAGACGGGACGAAAGCTCACCAGTAACCGCGCGATGGCGATGCGGCGGCGCTGGCCGGTGGACAGGTGGCCGAAGGGTACGTCCTGCAAACCATCCAAGCCTACGAACTCCAACGCTTCGATGATATCGAGATGCGGGTTGCCGCAAAAATTCTGCCAGAAGGTCAGGTTCTGCTCCACGGTTTGCGCGGGCTTCATGGCGTTGTCCGGGCCGAGGTGGTGGCACAACTCACGCAAAGGGGTGTCCGCGAAATCTGGATCGGGGTCGGTGATCTGCAGCGTTCCGGACTGTAACGGCAGGAAACCCGCAATGGCCCGCAACAGTGTGGATTTTCCTGCTCCGTTCTCACCGGTCACCACCAACGCTTCGCCGGTGGATACGACAAATGACAGGTCATCTATGATGGTGTCTTCGCCACGGGCGACGGCGATATCGTGAGCGGAAATCTGCATGGCACCTTCCTATGCGGGCCGTTGCCGCACTGCAATCGTGCTTGTTTTGATTTGCCAAACCCACCCCCTCAACCGCTAAACGAAGGTATGGAAAAAGACGCAGACCGAATCACCAAAGACGCTATGGCTGCCCTTGCCGATAACCGTTTCAAGGTTGCCATTCCTTTGCTGCAGGAAGCGGCGATGGCAGGCAGCGCGGTGGCGGCCAATCAGCTCGGTGCGCTCTACGAGCATGGCCAGCATGTGGCGCAAGATTACACGACCGCGCGCAAACTGTATGGCAAAGCCGCACAAGCGGGCTTGGCGCATGCCCAGTTCAATCTCGGCTTTTTGCTGCATACGGGTCGGGGCGGTGATGTTGATCTGGTCTATGCGCGGCACTTTTATGCGGAAGCTGCCAAGCAGGATGAGCCCACCGCGCTACTGAACCTCGGCATTCTGCTGGCGCGGGGCGAAGGTGGAGAACGCGATGTGCGGGCGGGTTATGCCATGTGGGAACGCGCGGCAGGATTGGGCGAGAAGCTGGCCGCTTTCAATCTTGGCATGGTCCATGCCGGTGGCCACGACGTGCCGGTCGATTTCACCAAGGCCTTGATCTGGTTTCGTCGCGCGAAACGCATGGGGCATCCGGGTGCGGAAGCGGAATGTGCCAAGGTATCCGATGTTATGTCGGCGGAAGAGTTGGAAGCAGCTGGTGCGGCTCTTGCAAAAGACGATGCTGCGAGAGCTGGTCTGTCATGAGTGAGCCGCTTGCCATCACCAGCAGCCTTTCGCATCTCACGTTCCGCGAATTGTTGGCCAACCGGGCAAGAGCACGCCGTGCTGTTTCGCGTGGGCGCAACCGCGCCAGCAGCCAACGTCTGTTGTCGGAAATCGAAGCCGAATTGGAAAGCCGGAAACAGCGCAAGGCCGACCGGCTTTATGGTGGGTTGCCCAGAATTGCCGCGCTGGACTATTAGGCGCGCATGCGTTCGTAGCTTGGGTCGTATGGTCCGGCTTCTATAACTGTTGCCGCAATCTCATCGCCCAACAAATCCATGGTCAGTTTCGTGCCGATGCCGGAATGGCTTGGGTCGATAAATGCGTAAGCGAGGTTCTTGCCTGTGCGGTGGCCCCAGTCGCCCGAGGTGACTGTGCCGACGATTTTCCCATCCGCCATCACCGATGCACCACCGTGCGCAGGGGCATGGGTGCAGTCGACTTCCATTGAGACCAGCTTCTTGCGCAGTCCGTTCTTCATCTGCTCGTGCAGTGCATCGCGTCCGATGAAATCGCCTTTGTCGGGGCGAATGAACCTGTCGAGGCTCGTCTCGAATGGATCGAATTCCGTCAGCAGATCGGCTTTCCAGTGCAGGAAGCCTTTTTCCATTCGCATGGAATCCACCGCGCGGGCGCCGAATGGTTTCATGCCGAAGGGCTCGCCCGCTGCCTGCAATGCTTTCCATGCCGCATAGAGCGATGCGTTGGGAATATGAATTTCGTAGGCCAACTCGCCGGAGAAGCTTACACCCATGACGACGGCGGGCGCGTAGCCGATGAAGCACTCCCGCACCGACAGCCAAGGGAACGCATCTTTCGACCAATCACCACGGGCGCAGGCGGAGAGCACCTTGCGGGCGTTAGGGCCGGCGATGACGAGAATGGTATGGTCGTTCGTGAGGCTACGAAGCTGCACGTCTTTGTCGTCACGCAGGTTGAGGCGTAGCCAGTCCATGTCGTGGCGGGTGGAGGCGGCAGCGGAGCCATACCAGACTCGTTCAGGGCCACGGTCGCTTGCGGCTAGATTGGCGATGGTGGCTTCCGCTTTCACCATGCCGTGATGGTTCAGCAGATAGCCCAGCCCCACGCGGCCATCACGCTTGGTCACCGCTCCGCACATCATGCGATCGAGGAACGTGTGACGGTCTGCGCCGGTAATCTCGATGCGGTTGAAACCGTTCACCTCTGCGATGCCGACGTTGGTGGCGACGTTGTTCACTTCAGCGGCAACCACGTCGAAAGCTTCATCGAAATGGAAGCTGTGGCTGGGGTGAAAGTCGGGTGAGGGTTTGATGTAATCCACGCGCTCCCAACCATCGACCACGGTGAACTCTGCGCCCATTTGTTCCCAAACAGGCGTCAGCGCAGTCGTCTTGGCGTGGCGACCGGCGGGGCGGTGTTCGTGGGGGTAATGGAAGCGGAATTCGTTCTGGTAATCTTCAATGGCTTTTAGTGCGGTGATCTCGACATTCGTGTGGTCGCCGAAGCGACGCGGGTCGATGCACCACGTGTCGTACTGCGCTTCGCCATGGACGATCTGTTGAGCCAGCAACCAGCCGTGGCCGCCGCCTTCACCCAACCCTGCGCGCAGGCCGATGATGCAGAATGCGTTGCGCTTGCCGGGGATGGGGCCGACCAGCGGCGCGCCGTCGATGGTGTAGGTGATCGGGCCGTTGATGACCGTGTGGATGCCCGCTTCCATCAGCGCAGGCATGCGTTCGAAGGCACCCTCCAACACATCCGTCACGCGGTCGAGATCGTCCGGGCAGAGCGCGTTGGTGAAGGCAGGGTCGATGCCGTCCATGCCCCAGGTGCGGCAGTCTTGTTCATAGAAACCGAGCAGCAATCCGTTCTTTTCCTGCCGGCAATAGTAGTCGGAGATCGGGCAACGCAGCAGCGGCATGCGCTTGTCGGCATCACGGATTTCCGGGATCTCCTCTGTGAGGAAATACTGGTGTTCCATGGAGGCGACGGGGTGGTGCACACCCATCATCGCGCCCACTTCATTTACGCGGTAGCCGCCCGCATTCACCACCACGTCGCAATCGATATCGCCCTTGGTGGTGTGGACCGTCCAGGTGTCGTCCTTGTGCTGGGTCAGACCCGTCACCGGTGTGTGGCGATAGACTTCGGCACCGGCCTTGCGGGCGCGGCGGGCCAGCGCCTGACAAAGCTGTGCCGGATCGATGTCGCCGTCGGAAGGGTCCCACAATCCGCCGATAAGATTGTCGGTGGAAATTAACGGATGGCGACGGGCACATTCTTCCGCATCCAACACCTCGAAATGGACATCCATGCCACGCGCCATTGAGGCGAAGTGGCGATAGCCCTGCATCTGCTCTTCTTTGTTGGCGAGGCGAATGCCGCCATCGGCGTGGTGGTAGTTGATGGGGTAATCGGGGTCTTCGGACAACTCTTTATACAGCGCGATGGAGTGGCTCTTCAGGCCGACCATGGTCTGGTTCATGCCGAAATTCGTCACCTGCGCGGCGGAGTGCCAGGTGGTGCCGGAGGTCAGCTCGTCACGCTCCACCAGAACCACATCTGTCCAGCCTTCCTGTGTGAGATGATAGAGCGTCGAACAACCGGCGATACCGCCGCCGATGACTACAGCTTTCGTGCGTGATTTCATGGTCAGCCCCCGTTTTTGAGCAGATGCTCACTGGATGACGTATCCTTTACCCGCGTCAATTTTGCAATTTCAAAATTAGTCGCGCGGTTCAGGCTCCAGCCCTGCGATTGAGCGGGCGAAATCTCGGGCCTCGAAGGGCTCCAGATCGTCCACCTGTTCGCCAACGCCGATGAAATAGACGGGCAGCTTATGCTTGGCGGCGAGTGAGACCATGATACCGCCGCGCGCGGTGCCGTCGAGCTTGGTCATCACAAGGCCGTTCACGCCCGCGACTTCTTTGAAGATTTCGACTTGGCTTAGCGCGTTCTGACCGGTGGTGGCGTCTAGCGTCAGCAAGACTGTGTGGGGGGCGGTTGGGTCTTGCTTCTTCAACACGCGGATGATTTTGCGAAGCTCGTCCATCAGCTCGGTCTTGTTTTGCAACCGACCGGCGGTGTCCATCAACATCACGTCCTGGCCTTCGTCCAAGGCTTTGGCGTAGGCGTCATAGGCAAGGCCCGCGCTGTCTGCGCCAAGGTCACGGAAGGCAACGGGGGACTGCGTACGGTCACCCCATATTTTCAGCTGCTCAATAGCAGCTGCGCGGAACGTATCGCCAGCGACAAGCAGGGTCGAAAAACCTGCGTCGTAGAGTTTTTGCGACAGCTTGCCGATGGTCGTGGTCTTGCCCGAACCATTGACGCCGACCACAAGAATGACGTGGGGCGTGTGTTCGAGATCGAGCTCCAATTCGGCGGCAACAGGGTCGAGGGTTTTCTCGATTTCCGCTGCCATGAACTCGCGCACTTCAAGATCGGTGATGTCCTTGCCCATGCGTTGATCGGCCAGCGCATCGGTGATGGCGACGGCGGTTTCCACACCGAGGTCAGCTTGCAACAGCACATCTTCGAGTTGCTCGAGGGTCTCCTCATCCAGTTTCTTCTTGGTGAAGACGGCGGCGACGTTGCTGGTGAGTTGGTTGGACGAGCGTGACAGGCCCGACCGCATACGCGCGAACCATGTACTGTCTTGTTCGGACTCCGGCTCCGGTTCGGGCTGCTCATCTTCGCGCTCGTAAACCACCGGCATGGGCAGTGGTTCTTCGGGGTCTTCATCGGGCAGATGGAACTCGTGTTCCTCTGCCTCGGTTTCCGTCAGAGGCGGCTCCGACATATCAGAAAGCGGCGCGGGCGTGTCTTCGTGAAAGTCCACGTTGGTCTCGCCCGGCGCATCGAATACGCCGTCGAAAGTGGTGGACTTTGCAGGTCCCGCCTCGACATCGGCCGCGGGCGCGACAGGTTTCTCTGGCTCTGGCTCTGGCTCTGGCTCTGGCTCTGGCTCTGGCTCTGGCTCTGGCTCTGGCTCTGGCTCTGGCTCTGGCTCTGGCTCTGGCTCTGGCTCTGGCTCTGGCTCTGGCTCTGGCTCTGGCTCTGGCTCTGGCTCTGGCTCTGGCTCTGGCTCTGGCTCTGGCTCTGGCAACGCAGCGAGTTCTGCTTCGGCTTTGGCTGCCAATTCATCTGCTTCTGCACGACGTGCCTCAGCTTCGCTTGCGGCCTTTTCCGCGATGGCGACGGTATCGATTTCTTCAGCAGGCGGTGGGGGAGGCACGTCGTCCAGTGGCACGATGCCCGGCGTATCATCGCTTGCGCCTGCACCGGCTTCCGCATCGGCAATCGGGTTGGCGGCGGCTTCCATATGGACGGAAGGGTCCGGCGCGCCGGGTTCGGCGAGCGCGGTGTTTTCGGTCACATCATCTTCGCGCACTTCCAGTTCGGGTGGTGCGACGGGTGTTTCTTCTTTCTTGCGGCCAAAGCGAAACAGTTTTTTGAACAGGCCTTCTTTCTTCTCGGCCATCAGGCTTTTGCCTCGTTCATCTGGGGTATCCTGTCGAGAAGTGGTTCACGCGGCTGCGCGAAGCGGTGTGCCGGAAAGACGAGTACCATCGTGGCCTGTCAGTTGAAGATCAAGCAAGGTGCCAGCGTCCAGCGCCTCGCCACCATCAACCGAAACCGGCGTGAATTGTTCCGTGCGGCCAATGCTACCGGTTTCCATCAGGACCTGCGCCGTCGTGCCGACGCGGCTGGCGAGATAGGCGTTCATGCGCTCGCTGCCTTTTTCGCGCAGCGCCTTTGCGCGGCGTTTGATCGTCGCACCATCCACCGGTGGCATTTTAGCAGCAGGCGTGCCGGTGCGGGGGCTGTAGGGGAAGACGTGGAGATGAGTCAGGCCGGCCTCATCAACAATACGCATGGAGTTGTCGAACATCGCATCCGTCTCTGTGGGGAAGCCCGCGATGATATCGGCCCCGAACATCACGTCGGGGCGCACCGCGCGCACATCTTCACAAAAACGAATTGTGTCGTCGCGCAGGTGGCGGCGTTTCATGCGCTTCAAAATCATGTCGTCGCCGGATTGCAGCGAAAGATGCAGGTGCGGCATCAACCGTTGCTCGGAGCCGAGCGCCTCCATCAACGGCTCATCCACCTCGATGGAGTCGATCGAAGACAGCCGCAGACGGGTGAGGTCCGGCACTTGTTTCAATATCGCCTGCACCAATCGTCCGAGCTTTGGCGCGCCCGGCAGATCACAGCCCCATGAGGTGAGATCGACGCCGGTGAGCACGGCTTCTTTATAGCCGTTGCCCACGAGGCGCTTCACTTGCTCGACCACGCCACCGGCGGGGACGGAGCGTGAATTTCCGCGGCCGTAGGGGATGATGCAAAATGTGCAGCGGTGGTCGCAGCCGTTCTGCACCTGCACGAAAGCGCGGCTGCGCCCGTCGATGGCGTCCACCATGTGGGAGGCGGCTTCCTGCACATCGAAAATATCGGCGACACGCACCTTTTCGAACTGGTTCACGCCGAAATCCGGTAGAGCGCGGTAGGAGTTGGCGTGCAGCTTTTCCTCGTTGCCGAGAACGAGATCCACTTCGTCCATCTGCTCGAAAGTCGCTGCTTCCGTTTGCGCCGCGCAGCCGGATACGATGATGCGGGCATCGGGCCGTTCGCGCCGCGCTTTGCGTATGGCGTGGCGGGCGTCTGCCACGGCGGATTGCGTCACCGCGCAGGTGTTGATGACAACTGCTCCGCCGTCGAGTTCTGCAAGGCCTGCAGCACGCGCTTCACGTTCCATGACGGCAGCTTCGTATGTGTTAAGGCGGCAGCCGAAATTGACGACGTCCAGTCCATCTTTCTTATCAATCATGCCCGCTCCCACCCTCCGGTTGCAGGGTCGAAGGTGCCGTCGAATTCGTGGGTGGCGGTGCCTGTCATGATGATGAAATTGTCGTCGCGCCATTCGATATCGAGATCACCGCCGGGGAGCGAGACTGTGACGTGACGCTCCGTCAATTCGCGGCGCACGGCGCACACCACGGCAGCGCAGGCGGCAGAACCACAGGCCAACGTGAGACCTGCACCGCGTTCCCATGTTCGCAACTTCATGGTGGTGGGTGACGTTACCTGCGCGATGGAAATGTTGGCGCGGTCGGGGAACAGCATGTGATGTTCCAGCATGGGGCCGAACTTGTCGAGCGCGTAGGTATCGGGGTCGTTTTCGGCAAAGAACACGCAGTGCGGATTGCCGATATTGGCGACCGCTGGGGTGTGCAAAAGCGGTGCGCCCAGCGGGCCGACTTCCAACTCGATGCCGGATGTGTCGGCGAATTCTTCCGACAGCGGGATTTGCGTCCAGTCGAAACGCGGAACGCCCATGTTCACCGATATGCGTCCGTCTTCCAGACGTTTGGCCGACAATGGTTGCCCGTCCACGGCGAAACGAAAATCATTGCCGCCGCCGCGTTGATGCAGCCAGTCCACCACGCAGCGGGTGCCGTTGCCGCAAGCGCCTGCACGTGAGCCGTCTGTGTTGTAGATGCGGATGGTCGCGTCACGGTTTTCATCGCCGGCGTCATGGATCGCCATCAGCTGGTCGAAACCGGTATCGGGATCATGCCCCAGCGCCCGCGCGGCCTCCTCCGTCACCACATCCGCACGCCCCCGCAGATCGGCCACCACGATGCGGTTACCGATGCCGTTCATTTTTGAAAAGGAGACGGGCGTGTTCATGCGCCGTTATATGGAGAAGCTCAGCGCGTTTTGGAAGTGGTCCGGTGATCGCGCCTCATCTTCAGGTGACGGCATCAGGCGATCGTTTTCGGCACATCCCAGAACTCGCCGGGTTGCAGGGCGCGGAACGCGTCTTCGCTGACGCCATGCTTTTTGCGTGCTTCATCGAGATGGGTCAGCTGGTCTTCGATACTCTCGTCGGTCAGCTGGAATGTGCCCCAGTGATGGCCGAGAGTGTGGGCCGCGTTGCAGAGCTTATGGCCTTGCACGGCTTCATCGGGATTCTGGTGCTGCCCTTTCATGAAGTTGCGCGGTTCGTATGCGCCGAAGGGCAGGATGGCGAGACGGAACGCGCCGTATTTTTCACGCGCCGTTTTGTAGTTCGTGCCGTTGTGAAAGCCGGTGTCGCCGATATGGTAGATTTTGCCCGCCGGACCTTCGATCACGAAAGCCGCCCACAGCGCGTTGCGCCTATCGGCCATGCCGCGGGCGGACCAGTGGTGTGCTGGCTCCAGTGTCAGTTTGTGGCCGTTGGGCAGTTCCACCACATCGCCCCAATCGTGTGCCGTGCAGCGAATGTTCTCGTTGTTGCCACGAATGATCGTGTCATTGCCCAGCGGTGTGATGATCCATGGGTCATGCGCTGCCTGGAGCTTGTCCAGCGTGCGCTGGTCGAGATGGTCGTAATGGTTGTGGGACAGCAGCACGATGTCGATCTTCGGCAGCTTGTCGAAATCGATACCCGGTGCGTTCACACGCTTCGGTCCGGCCCATGACACGGGGGAACAACGTTCCGACCAGACTGGGTCGGTGAGGATGTTCAGTCCGCCGGTCTGGATCAATGTCGTGGCATGGCCGACGAACGAGACACGCAGATCTGACCCTTCCACCTTGGCAGGTGGCGTGTCGTTGTATGGGGATGGGTAGGATGACGGCCATTTCTTCTTCTCGCCGTTCAACTGCCACTTCAGCAGTTCCACGAACCCTTTCGGCTCCTGTCCTTCAGGGTTAAAAAAAACGGTGCCGTCGAAATGATCGGATACGGGTCCGGAATAATACGGATTTTTGCTGCGAGCCACGGCGATGCTTCCTGCGCCGAGAGCAGCGCCCACAAGTGGGACACCCCCCAGCCAATAGAGAAATTTACGTCTGTTCATGATGTCGGTCTGTCGATCTGTGTCATTGGCGGGTTATTGCAGTAACGTCTCGACATGAAATGTGGTTCACGCGAGGCGTCACGCCACGAAAAGAGTGATGGTGGAGATAAGCGCTGTGAGTGCTGCCATGCCTGCAGCGACCAAGGCGGGTTTCGGGTAGCCACGCCAATGGGCAAAGCCCGCAATGATGGCGAAGACGAGTGCGATCCAGATCATTGAAAGTTCCTTATTTGGGGGCCAGCCTGATTGCGCCATCGAGGCGTATGGTGGCTGCGTTCAGCATTGCGTTTTCTGCCATGTGAATGGCGAGCGCAGCGTATTCATCAGGCAAACCGAGGCGCGACGGGAAGGGCACCGAAGCCGACAGGCTTTCCACCGCAGCGGGCGGTAATGCGTCGAATAATGGTGTGTGGAACAGGCCGGGCAAAATCGTGTTCACCCGCACGCCTTCGCGGGCAAGGTCGCGCGCTACCGGCAGGGTGAGTGATTTTACGCCGCCCTTGGAAGCCGCATAAGCCACCTGTCCGATCTGTCCGTCTTCGGCAGCGACCGATGCGGTGTTTATGATCAAACCTTTTTCGCCGTCCGCATTCAGCGGTTCGCAATCCACCATCTCGGCAGCGGCGTAAGCGATGCAGTTGAACGTGCCGGTGAGGTTGATGGCGATGATTTTAGCAAAGAGCGCCAGATCGTGCATCCGCACATCACCCGTCTCGCGGTGGCGGGATACGGTTTTCATGGGCGGCGCTATGCCCGCGCAGTTCACCAGAATGCGTGCCGGGCCGTGGGCTGCGCGGGCAGCGGTAAACCCTGTTTCGACGGATTCGATATCGGTCACATCGACGCTTTCGAACCGTCCGCCGATGTCTGCGGCAACCGCTGCGCCTCTTTCTTCGTTCAGATCAAAGATCGTCACTTTCACGCCGTGGGATGCAAGGCGGCGGGCGGTGGTTTCACCTAGCCCGGATGCCCCGCCGGTGACGATTGCGGTGATGGTGTCGTCGAGTTTCATGGAGAGGTTCCGGACGGGTGTCGTGCTTCGCGGAACCTTAGCGGCAAGTGGGCTTTCTTGCGAGAGCCGCTGGCGCTTCCCATATCAAGGACAACAGGGAGATTTGGACATGGCGAAGAAAACATTGGATGACGCGCAGGTGAGCGACGTGCTGGCACCGGTACCAGAGCAGGAGCAAAATCGCCGCGAGGATAAAGTGCGTCGGGATTTCTGGCCCAAGTTCCAACGCTTTGCCGCGCGACTTCCCTTCGCAGAACATCTGGCGGCTGCATATTATTGTGCCATGGACCCGAAAGTGCCGTTGCGGGTGCGCGGCACGCTATTGGCAGCGCTGGCATATTTCATCATGCCGTTCGACTTTCTGCCGGACTTTCTCGCCATCGTTGGCCTGACCGATGACATCGCAGTGCTGACCACAGCCTTCGGCCTCATCAGCTCGCATCTAACCGATGAACACCGTGAGCAGGCGCGCGAGGCGTTGGCGAAGTTGGAAGAGAATGTCGCGGATTAAACCTGTCGTGAAATTTTGCTTGATTTTTTCACGCAGCTGAATTTATCTCGCACGATTAACATCGTGGCGGGAGGCTACGCGTGGCCACTGCTGCAGAAAATCTTGCTGACCTGAATGCGTCGGATGCCATGGCACTCGGCAATGAAATTCGTCAGCTTCGCAAATCCCGCTCACTAACACTGGCAGAACTGGCGCTTCGTATCGGGCGGTCCGTGGGCTTTATCAGCCAGATCGAGCGTGGCCTATCTTCTCCTTCCATCGACGATCTGCGTGCGCTGGCAGCGGCCTTCGACGTTCCCATCAGCTGGTTTTTTGCAACCGAACCTCTGAACGAGGCGGAACGTGGTACCGTCATGCGTGCCGACTATCGCCGCCAATTGGGCAGCCGCGAGGGCGGGCTTGTGGAAGAGCTTTTATCACCGGACCTTGGTGGCCAATACGAGATGCTGCGCTGCGAATTTGCAGCTGGGGCAGAAATGGAAAAACCGGTGCTGCGGGAAACCGAGGAGTCCGGTTTCATCGTCGAAGGTGAGCTCGATCTGTGGATCGACGGGACGCATTTTCATCTGGAAACGGGGGACTCGTTCCGCTTCGATCACAAACCTTATCGCTGGGCCAACCGGGGCGAGACGACAACCGTCGCCGTCTGGGTCGTCAGCCCACCTGTTTATTAGAAGAAGAGAGAGCCGATTATGTCTGAGGAAGCCACCAAAGAGCCGAATTCCAAACTGCCCGCCCATGCCCGTGTGGTCATCATCGGTGGTGGCGCAGTGGGCGTCTCGGCACTCTACCATCTCGCCAAACTTGGCTGGACCGATTGTGTGCTGCTGGAAAAGAACGAGCTGACAGCAGGCTCCACTTGGCACGCTGCGGGCAACTGCCCGAACTTCTCCAACTCATGGGCCGTGCTGAACATGCAGCGATACGGGCTGGAGCTCTATCGCGGGCTTGGCGAAGAGGTCGATTACCCCATGAATTATCACGTCACCGGCTCCATCCGGTTGGCGCATAGTAAAGAGCGGATGCAGGAGTTTGAGCGGGTGGCGGGCATGGCGCGCTATCAGGGTTTGAACGTTGATATCTGCACGCCGGAAGAACTGCAGGAGCACCACCCGTTTATGGAGGTCCATGATCTCGAAGGCGGCATGTATGATCCGCTCGACGGTGATATCGACCCTGCGCAGCTGACACAGGCGCTGGCCAAGGGGGCCCGTGATATGGGCCAGAAGATCGTTCGCTTCTGCCCTGCGACGGGTGTTTCAAAAAACGGCGACGCCAACTCCAACGCAGAATGGACCGTTCACACTGAAAAGGGCGATATCACCTGCGAGTATGTCGTCAACGCTGCCGGTTATTATGCCCAGCGTGTCGGTGAATGGTTCAAGCCCTTCGGCGGGCGCACCGTGCCCATGGTGGTGATGAGCCACCAGTATTTCCTCACCGGTCAAATTCCGGAACTGGAAGCGTGGACCAACGAACAGGGCCGCAAAGTGCCACTGCTGCGTGATGTCGATATTTCCTATTACCTGCGGCAAGATAAAGCGGGCCTCAACCTCGGCCCCTATGAGCGCAATTGTAAGGCCCATTGGGTCACGCCGGATGACCCTATGCCTGAGGATTTTTCCTTCCAGCTTTACCCGGACGACCTTGAGCGCCTGGAGTTCTACATCGAAGACGCCATGGCGCGTGTGCCGATCCTCGGCACCCAGGGCGTCGAGCGGAACATCAACGGCCCCATTCCCTATGCACCGGATGGCCTGCCGCTGATCGGCCCGATGCCCGGTGTGAAGAATGCGTTCGAGGCGCACTCGTTTACCTTCGGCATCGCGCAAGGTGGTGGTGCGGGCAAGGTGCTGTCGGAATGGATTGTCAACGGCGCGCCGGAGTGGGACATGTGGGCCGTCGATCCGCGCCGCTACACCGGTTATGCCGATCACGACTACACGCTGGCCAAAGCCATGGAGACCTATGGCCACGAATACGCCATGCATTTTCCCCATCACGAATGGCCTGCCGGACGCGATAAGAAGCTGTCCGCCGTTCACGACAAGCTGCTCGAACTGGGCGGCCAGATGGGCGCTTATAACGGCTGGGAGCGCGCCAACTGGTTTGCCAAAGACGGTGACGATACGTCGGAAGAATCCACTCACACATGGGAACGTTCCGGCCCATGGCTGCCCCGTGTGAAAGAAGAATGCGAAGCGGTGCGCGATGCCTGCGGCGTGCTCGATATGCCTGGTTTTTCCCGCTACAATCTCAAGGGCGATGGCGCTGCCGATTGGTTGCGCCAGCAGATCACCGGTGGCATTCCCAAGGTCGGTCGTTTGAACCTCGGCTACTTCGCCGATTACAAAGGCCGCATCGTCACCGAGATGTCGGTCATCCGCCACGGTGAAGACGATTTCACACTGATGACCGCCGCGGTGGCCGAATGGCACGACTTCGAATGGTTGAAGAAAGCGTTGCCCGAAGACGGTTCCATCGCGCTGACCAATCACAGCACCGAATTCGCCGTGCTGCTCGTCACAGGTCCGACGTCACGCGATGTGCTGTCGTCTATCGCCGATGAGGCTGATCTGGATGCCGGTTGGTTGACCCATCAGAAAGCGAAAATCGCCGGTGTGGATTGTGCGCTGGCCCGCGTGTCCTTTGCTGGTGAACTCGGTTGGGAAATTCATGCAGCCTTTGGCGATATTCCGGCTCTCTACGATGCGGTTCTCGGTGCCGGCGCCAAACCGTTCGGCATGTTCGCGCTGGACTCGTTGCGTTTGGAAAAAGGTTACCGCACCTGGAAGGGCGATCTGTCCACCGATTACACAATTCTTGAAGGCGGCATGGACCGTTTCGTGCGCTGGCAGAAGGAAGATTTCGTCGGCAAGGCTGCGATGGAAACCGAAAAGCAGCAGGGCGTGAAAAAGGGATTCGTCACCATGACCGTGGACGCTGGTGACTTCGATGCGCCTTACATGTCGACCATCTGGAACGGCGACCAAGTCGTCGGTGAAACCACATCCGGCGGCTGGGGCCATCGCATCAACAAGTCCATCGCTCTGGGCGTCGTCCAAAGCGACCTCACAACGCCGGGAACCGAGCTCGAAGTTGAAATGTACGGCAAGCGCTACGCCGCCACCGTACAAGCCGACGAACCACTTTGGGACCCGAGCAACGAACGGATACGCGCGTGAAAATACCTAGAGTCGCACGAGGAATCATTGAGCAATTTCCCCTCGGTTTCGTTGCAACTGTGACGGCAGGCCAGAAGCCGAATCTGTCACCAAAAGGCACGTTCCTCATTCTGAGTGACGAGGTCATTGCCTTCGCAGAAATCCGCTCACCCAGAACGATGGCGGCTTTGGAGCGCAATGACTCAATAGCCGTGAATTTCATTGATATCTGGAAACGCAAAGGCG
This sequence comes from Ahrensia sp. R2A130, assembly GCF_000179775.1. Classification (GTDB taxonomy): domain Bacteria; phylum Pseudomonadota; class Alphaproteobacteria; order Rhizobiales; family Rhizobiaceae; genus Pseudahrensia. The sequence continues at coordinate 156,275 of NZ_AEEB01000005.1, read as the reverse complement.
TGGCGATCAATGGACATGTCGATGTGGTGAAGCGAGGCGATGACGCGTTTGGCGACTTGCTTCCGAAATGGGAAGCAGCCTTTCCAAGCCTCGTTGAACGTATCAATGCGGTCGTTCTGATCCAGATCGACAGTCTGCGCATGACCACCACACCACCTTATGATGATGGTGCGACCGAAGATGAAATGATCGCACTCTACAAAGCGAAATTTTCGGAGATTTATCCATGACCAATATTGTCCTTCTTGACGGCGGCATGGGGCAGGAACTCATCGCCCGCTCTGCCAATCCGCCGTCTCCCCTATGGTCTGCCCGCGTGATGCTGGACGAGCCGGAAATCGTGGAAGCGGTTCACCGCGAATATATCGAGGCCGGTGCAAAGGTGCTGACGTTGAACAGCTATAGCGCTACGCCGGAACGTTTGGCGCGGGATGCTGATGCCTCATTGTTCGAGCCGTTGCAGGCAAAGGCGATAGAGTTGGCGATGGCTGCCAAAGGCGACCATGACGATGTGAAGATCGGCGGTTGCCTGCCTCCGCTTTTTGGCTCCTACCATCCCGAAAATGCGCCTGATGAAGGTACGTGTTTGGCGACCTATCGCCAGATCGTGGCGCAGCAGAAGGACCATGTTGATGTCTTCATCTGCGAAACACTGGGTGGCATTCGTGAAACCCGCGCTGCTGTGCGCGCCTGTGCCGAAGCCGGTGTTCCCGTGTGGTGCGGCATGACGGCAATGGATGCCAACGGCTCGCTTTTGCGGTCTGGTGAAAGCGTTGAAGAAGCCGCGCATATTGCAAAGGAAGAGGGTGCGGCTGCGGTGGCCATCAACTGTTCCTGGCCGGAAGCGGTGACGCAGGCTATGCCAATTCTTGTCGCAACCGGTCTGCCCTTCGGCGGCTGGGCCAACGGCTTCACCAATGCAGGCGCGGACCTTGCGCTTGGCGGAACCGTCGACGGTATGGGCAAACGCACCGATCTCGATCCTGTTTCCTATGCCAGCCACGCCATGGGTTGGGTGGAGCAGGGCGCAACGATTATCGGCGGCTGCTGCGAAGTCGGCCCCGCGCATATCGCCGAACTGGCCAAACAGTTGCGTGCTGCGGGCCACACGATTTCCGGAGACCTGTGATGTCGAAGCCCGTTCCTACGAAAGCCCGCGCCGTCATTATCGGCGGTGGTGTTGCCGGTTGTTCCGTCGCCTATCACCTCGCCAAACTGGGCTGGAAAGACGTTGTTCTGCTGGAGCGCAAACAGCTGACCAGCGGCACGACGTGGCACGCGGCGGGTCTCATCGCGCAGCTTCGCGCGACCAAGAACATGACGCGGCTGGCGAAATACAGCCAGGAACTTTACGGCACGCTGGAAGAAGAAACGGGTGTTGCCACCGGCTTCCGTCGCTGCGGCTCCATTACCGTAGCGCTGACCGACGAGCGAAAGCAGGAAATCTTGCGGCAGGCCTCAATGGCCCGTGCCTTTGGCGTCGATGTGGAGGAAATTTCCGCAGCCGATGTGAAGGAGCGTTACCCGCATCTCAACACGGATGATGTGACGGGTGCGGTCTATTTGCCGCTCGACGGGCAGGGCGATCCCGCCAACATCGCGCTGGCGCTGGCCAAGGGTGCCAAGATGAATGGGGCGCAGGTGATCGAGGGTGTGAAGGTCACCGAAATTCACAAGGATGCAAGCGGCAACGGCCAGCGCGTCACCGGCGTGTCATGGTCCCGTGATGGCTCCGATGAAGCGGGCCATATCGAAGCCGATGTCGTGGTGAATTGCGGCGGCATGTGGGCGCATGAACTGGGCCGTATGGCGGGCGTTTCCGTTCCGCTTCACGCTTGTGAACATTTCTACATCGTCACCGAAGCCATCGAAGGCCTGACCCGCCTGCCGGTGCTGCGTGTGCCGGATGAATGCGCCTACTACAAAGAAGATGCGGGCAAGATGTTGCTGGGCGCGTTCGAACCGGTGTCCAAGCCGTGGGCCTCGACGTTGAAGGGCGACTATTACGGCCAGCAGAAAGGCATTCCTGACGACTTCTGCTTCGACCAGCTGCCGGAAGATTTCGACCACTTCGAACCCATTCTGGAAAACGCGGTCAACCGGATGCCGATGCTGGGCGAAACCGGCATTCACACGTTCTTCAACGGGCCGGAAAGTTTCACGCCGGACGATGCCTATCATCTTGGCGAAGCGCCGGAGTGTCACGGCTTCTGGGTTTGCGCGGGCTTCAACTCCATCGGCATTCAATCGTCGGGCGGTGCCGGTATGGCGCTGGCGCACTGGATGGAACACGGCCATCCGCCGTTCGATATCGGCGACGTGGACATCCGCCGTATGCAGCCGTTCCAGAACAACAAGACCTATCTGTTCGAGCGGGCGAAGGAGTCCCTCGGTCTGCTTTACGCCGACCATTTCCCTTTCCGGCAGATGGCGACGGCACGGGGCGTGCGACGCACACCGTTCCATGAGCACCTCAAAGCGCAGGGCGCAGTGTTCGGCGAGGTTGCCGGTTGGGAACGCGCCAACTGGTTTGCCGACGAAGGGCAGGAGCGCGAGTACGAATACAGCTGGGGCCGCCAGAACTGGTTTGAAAACTCCAAACGCGAACATGAAGCGGTGCGAAACAATGTCGGCATGTACGACATGTCGTCCTTCGGCAAAATTCGCGTCATCGGGCGCGATGCGGAGAAGTTTCTCAACCGCGTTTGCGGGAATGATGTTGCCGTTCCTACGGGCAAGATTGTTTACACCCAATTCCTGAACGAACGCGGCGGCATCGAAGCCGATGTCACCGTCACACGATTGAGCGAACAAGAATATATCGTCGTCACACCAGCAGCCACCGTGCCGCGCGAGCTTTCATGGATGCGCCGTCATCTGGAAGATGAAGCGGTCGCCATTGTCGACATGACTGCGGCAGAAGGCGTGCTGGCCGTCATGGGGCCGAACGCGCGGACGTTGCTGGAAAAAGTGTCCCACCACGATTGGAGCAACGACAACCATCCGTTCGGGCAAGCCCACGAGATCGAACTCGGCATGGGCACGGCGCGCGCCCACCGCGTCACCTATGTGGGCGAACTCGGCTGGGAACTCTACATGCCCACCGACATGTGCGCTCACGCCTTCGAAACTCTTATGAATGCTGGTGCCGATATGGACCTGAAATTGTGCGGCATGCACATGATGGATTCGCTGCGCATCGAAAAAGGCTATCGCCATTTCGGCCATGACATCACCGAAGAAGATCATGTTGTAGAGGCCGGTCTCGGCTTTGCTGTGAAGACCGCGAAAGAGAATTTCATCGGTCGTGATGCAGTGCTGAAGAAGCGCGAGCAAGGGCTGGAAATGCGGATGACGCAGTTCAAGTTGAAAGACCCGCTGCCGCTTCTCTACCACAACGAGCCGATAATCCGTGACGGCGAGATCGTGTCATACGTCACGTCTGCCAATTACGGCCACACGGTGGGTGGTGCTATCGGGATGGGCTATGTGCCCTGCAAGAGTGAGAAGCCGGACGAGATGCTGGGGTCCAGCTACGAAATCGAGATCGCGGGCGAGCGGTTTGCAGCAGAGGCGAGTTTGAAGCCGATGTATGACCCGAAGAGCGAGCGGGTGAAGGTGTAACCACAAATACCATTGTCATCTCCGCTCGCGCGGGGATGACAATGGTGGCGGTGTGAGGTTGAGTGCGTCCAATGACATAGCGCGTTTCTGACAACGCCGTCCGTCGACCACCCACATCGCCTTTAGGAGCACCACATGGACCACGACGATAAGGCCAAACTCTTTCGCGAAATGCACCGTCCTGGCGAGCCTTTCGTTCTGCCCAACGCATCTTCGGTGGGCGAAGCGCGGATGCTCGCTGCTATCGGTGCTGATGCCATCGCCACCACGTCGTCCGGCTATGCGTTCACGCAAGGGCTGGCTGATGGGATCAATCTGACGCGGGATCAGATGCTGGACCATTGTGAAGACATGGTGCGTGCTGTCGATCTGCCCGTCAGTGCCGATCTCGAAAACGGTTATGCGGATGATCCCGATGGTGTGGCGGAAACCGTGGAACTGGCCGGTGAGATCGGTCTGGCCGGCTGCGCGCTGGAAGACACGACCTTCGAACCCGGCAAACCGTCCTATGATTTCGATATCGCAGTTGCCCGCATCGCGGCGGCAGTGGAAGTCGCCGAAGCGATGGATGTGGATTTCACCATATGCGCCCGCGCCGATGGAGTTATGATCGGCGCTTATGATTTGGAAGAGGCTATCCGTCGCTGTCAGGCTTTTATCGAAGTGGGCGCTCATTGCGTTTACGTGCCGGTGCCGGGAACGATGGAAGATCTGGCGCTGTTGTGTTCCAGCGTCGAAGCGCCGGTGAACGCGTTGGCCTCTGGTCCGCTGGTCAAATTCTCCCGCGATGACTTCGCAAAAGCAGGGGCCGCCCGCATTTCCATCGGCGGCGGATTGGGCAGCGCCATGCAGCGCACAGCGCTCGATATCGGCCGCCAGATGATTGCCGATGGCGATTTTACGGGGCTCGCCAGAACGGTGAGCGAAGAAGAAATCAACGCGCTGTTAAAAATGGGCAGCGCGTGAGGCGTTACTGCGGGAAACGTATTCCCGTTACGACCCTTTCTGTCCGAATTAGGACTGGCCTAATTTGAAATTGCGGCGCAGGCTCCTGAAATCGCCGGATCGTTAGCGTTCGTACCGGCCTGTTTGGGAGGACAGTTCTATGGCGCTTGTTGATGAAATGGCGGCGACACCACCGCAACCCCGTCGTGCTGGGCGTGCCGGTGGACGACAGGCCCGCCGCGACATGCGGGCCGCGCCACTCACTGAAGATATCAGGCCTATTCGCCCCGGCATGAACGGTGGCACCTACCAGCCGTTTTCACCGGCGCAGGTGGAACAGGTCCACGAGGCCGTGCTCGATGTGCTGGAAAATATCGGCCTGTCCCAAGCCACACCCACCTGTATCGAAGCCTGCGAAAGTCTCGGCGCTATCATGGGCGAAGACGGTCGCCTGCGTTTCCCGCGAAAGGTGGTGATGGACACTGTGGCCAACGCCAATCGCAGCTTTGCAGTGCACGGGCGCGATGAGAAACACGACCTGCATCCGAACGGCAACAAGGTGCATTTCGGTACGGCGGGCGCTGCCGTTCACATCGTGGATGTGGAGCGCAACGAATATCGCGAAAGCTATCTGAAGGACATCTACGACGCGGCTCGCATCGTCGACACGTTGGACAATATCCACTTCTTCCAGCGGCCCATGGTGGCGCGTGATGTGGTGGACCCAGACGAGCTGGACCTCAACACGCTTTATGCCTGTGTGTCGGGCACATCGAAACATATCGGCACGTCGTTCACGCTCCCCGGCGTGGTGCCGAAGGCGCTGGAGATGCTGTACAAGATTGCCGGTGGGGAAGCTGCATTCCGTGCGCGGCCTTTCGTGTCGAACTCCAACTGTTTCGTCGTGCCGCCCCTGCGTTTTGCGGCCGATGCCTGCGACGTGCTGGAAGAATGCGTAAAGGGTGGGATGCCCGTTCTGCTTCTGTCCGCCGGTCAGGCAGGGGCCACCGCGCCCGCCGCAATCGCTGGAGCCGTGGTGCAGGCGGTGGCGGAAGTGTTGGCGGGACTGGTCTATGTCAACGGCCTCGCGCCGGGCCATCCGGCCATCTTCGGCACATGGCCTTTCGTTTCCGACCTTCGCACGGGTGCCATGTCCGGTGGTTCCGGCGAGCAGGCACTGCTGTCGGCAGCCTGCGGGCAGATGGCGATTTTTTATGATCTTCCAGGTGGAACCGCAGCGGGCATGTGCGACTCGAAAATGCCGGACATTCAGGCCGGTTGGGAAAAGGGTATCGCCTACGCGCTGGCCGGTATGGCGGGTACCAATATGATTTATGAAGCTGCCGGTATGCACGGTTCGCTCATGGGTTTTTGTCTGGAGTCACTCTTTCTCGATAACGATGCGCTGGGCCAAGCGCTGCGCTGCGTGCGCGGTATCGAGGTGGATGAAGACACTCTGTCCATTTCTGCCATGCGCGATGTGTGCGTTGGTGGCCCGGGCCACTATCTCGGCCACGGCCAAACGCTTGACCGGATGCAGAAGGACTACGTCTATCCCGATCTCGCCAATCGCTTCTCACCCAAGGAATGGGCTGAAAAAGGAAAGCCGGACATCGTGGAAATGGCCATCGCGCGGAAGAACGAGGTTCTGTCCTCGCACTTTCCGAACTACATCGACCGCGAAACCGACAGGTGGATTCGCAAGGGCATGACCATCCATCTGCCAGAAGATGTGATGAAGCCTGCCTAGGCTTCATCACTTTCGATCTGCTTCACCGGCAACGGCTCGCTGAAGGTAAGCGTGCGGTAGGGGAACGGTATTTCGATACCGGCATCATCCAGTGCGCGTTTCACTGCAGCGATGACTTCATCGCGTGACTGACGGACATCGACAGGTTTGGACTCGGTCCACCACGTCACCTCGAAATTGATGGAGGAGTCGCCAAACTCCTGTGCGAAGATCTGAATGGGTTTATCGTCGGTGATAACGCTGTCGCAACCTTCGACAGCCTGTTTGATGACTGTACGGGACGCGTCAACATCTTCACCATAGCCCACCCCGCACATAACGGTGACACGGCGGATGTCATTGTAGGTGAGGATCGTCACAGGGTTCTTGAACAGGATCGAATTCGGCACGATCACCAGCTCACCATCCGTGCGCATGATCTTGCTTTCACGGATCGAAATATCAGTAACGCGGCCCTTCAATCCTTCGCATTCGATGTAGTCGCCAATCCGCATGTCCTTGCGAAACAGGATGATGATACCGGCGAGAAAATTCTCGAACACATCCTTGAAGGCAAAACCGATGGCCACGGAACCGATACCAAGACCGGCAAGAATGCTGGCAGGCGTGAGGCCGGGAAAGACGACGACGGCTGCGATCATCAAGCCTAAAACCCAGATCAGGATCGAAGCAAGAAGCGCAAAAAGATCCTTCAGGCTGCGCCGCAAATTTGTGCGTTCCAGCGTTTTGCCCAAAATGTACTTCGCCAACTTTACCGCAGCCCAAGTCAAAATAATGACAACGATTGCGACAACAATCTGCGGCAGCAGCTCAATGGCCCCCCGGGCCATCTCGCGCAGCTGCTCCAGCAGAATTTTAATGGGTTCCATGGCGGTTACGGACCTTGAAAATTTAGTTCTCTAAAAGCTGCAAACGCAGCAGGCGCAGCAGCGGTTCCGTCTGTTGTCTCAAGGGGTTGTCCGCAGGCTGTGCGAAACTGCACAGTCGTGGTGGCTGAATGCTGCGATCTTCTTCGGGAAGATGGCCGTGTCGCCATGCTCATATCTCGGGGGAATTTTTGTTATGATTTCATTTGCATCCATTCGCCTTCTGGGCGTGGTTTCGGTTCTGGTGCTGGCATCTTTGTCCATTGGTCCGGCTCATGCTGGGGATTGCTCCGGTACAGTTGGCGGCCTGTCGCGCACTTATAATCTGAACAAGGGTACGGGCTTCCTAGCCATTCGCGCACGCCCGACAAGCTCGTCACGGATGATCGGGCAGACGTTCAACGGCAACACGGTGGGCATCGACCGCCGTCGCGGCAACTGGCTCTATATCTATGATGATGCGTCCAACACGTCCGGCTGGGTTTTTGCCCGCTACGTGCGCCGCACTTGCGATGGTGTCTAAGCGGCAGCGCGCTCGACTTTCTCGTTGACCAGAACAGGCGCGAGGGGCGCGTCGTTTGTCGAAAGACAGACGCGGCCCCGTCCGCTTTCTTTCGCCTGATAAAGCGCCTCGTCGGCACTGCGAATGATCGACTTTGCTGTTGACGTATCGTCCGGCCAATGCGCCACGCCAATGCTTGCGCCGATGAAGGCGGAACCACCGGGGAACATGATCTCGCGGCTGACGCTATCGATGATGGTCTGGCTGGTTTCCACCACCGATGCATCGTCTGCCCCATCATGAAGCAACACCATGAACTCATCGCCGCCCAATCGCGCGGCCATGCCGGTATCGCCTACCACTTGCGTAATGCGATTTGCGACTTCGGCCAGAACCGCGTCGCCTGCCTGATGGCCAAACGTGTCGTTGACGGCTTTGAAGCGGTCGAGATCGATGCATAAAATGGCGCATCTGCCTATCCCGCCGCTGGAAATTACCCCTTCCAGCGAACGGTCAAACTGCAACCTGTTGGGCAAGCCGGTCAGCGCGTCGTGCAAGGCAAGAAAGCGGTTTTCATCTTCGCTGCGTTGCAGAGCCGAAATTGTTTTGCTGTGGCGGTAGGACAGAAAGCCAAGCGCTGAACTGACGATAAGAAGAATGACGCCAATCAAGGGCAACGAGCTGCGCCAGATTGTGGTGGAAGGAGGTGAAGCCTGCCAACGGGCGATCACATTGGAACTCCCCACGGGCAGCTGCTTGAGGCCTTCACCAACCTTGGAAGTGTTTCTCACAAGTGCAAATTGCTCGATGCCCATAGCCTCGCTCATGGCGTCGAAAATTGCTGGCGTCAGGTGTCTGACCGTTACCATGATGTGTGGATTATCGGCAGACATGACCCGCCCGTCATCGGGCACGAGGCCTTGCGCCACGACAACGGAAACTTGTCCGTCAACCATACGAATATCTGCAGCGTAAAGTTCTGCCCCTCTGCGGGTGGCATCTTCAGGCACAGTATAGCCGTTACCTTCAGGCTCGCGGCGTTCCATCCATAGCTGCCGCGCGCTGCCGATGAGATCCTGCACAGCAGCAATCGTTGTGGCGGCTTTATCCGGCTCGGTGGTGCGGGTCTGATCGATGTTCAGGCGGGTCTCACCTTCCGGCCCCAGAATGATCGTGCGTTTGATCTGAAAATCGGGATACAGCCAGCCCGACATATTTTCTGTGACGAATTCCATGTTTATGGTTTCGCCGAAGGCATCGTTGGTATCGGCCCAATTGGACACCTGTGATTGGTCGCGCGCGACAATGCGAATTTGCTGCTGCACCGCGTTGGACACAAGCCGCTTCACATCGCGGTCATGCACGTCATCGGCAATCGAACCGGCAGCGCCCAACAACAAAAAGCCGCAGACCACGAAAATCGCCATGGCGGTTGCGCTGAACATGTAGATCAGTCGGGATGCATATTGTGGCGTGCGCATGGGTCGTTCTTCTGGTGTGTATTTTGTAGAGCAGTATCGCCGATACTCCTTTCCAGCTCCCCAACAGGCAGCGTTAACAAGCGCTTTGCTTGCCGCCCCCATTTTTCAGCAGCCAGCAGGGCAGCTATGCGCGGGTTCCTCTAGCCCTCCATAGGCTTGCGGGTTAGGACAGGGGGCAGACCCATTTCCTTGCCGGATGCCACACATGCCCATCACAAAGATTCTTGTCGCCAACCGTTCTGAAATCGCCATTCGCGTGTTTCGGGCAGCCAATGAACTGGGGCTGAAAACGGTCGCTATATGGGCGGAAGAAGACAAGCTGGCGCTGCACCGGTTCAAGGCAGATGAAGCCTATCAGATCGGCACCGGGCCGCATTTGAAAAAGCCCATGGGTCCAATCGAGAGTTATCTCTCAATCGAGGAAATCATTCGCGTGGCCAAACTGTCCGGTGCGGATGCGATCCACCCCGGCTACGGGCTGCTGTCGGAATCACCTGAATTCGTGGATGCCTGCGCCGAAGCTGGTCTGACCTTCATCGGCCCCAAGGCGGACACGATGCGCCGTTTGGGCAACAAGGTTGCAGCGCGCAATTTGGCCGTGGAAGCCGGTGTGCCTGTCGTGCCAGCCTCGCCACCGCTGCCGGATGCAGGAAGCGACGGCTATGCCAAAACCATCCGCAAGATGGCCGACGAGGTTGGCTACCCGATCATGCTGAAAGCCTCATGGGGCGGCGGCGGTCGCGGCATGCGGACCATCCGTTCCGAAGACGAACTCGAAAACGAAGTGCTTGAAGCGCGGCGTGAAGCGGCAGCAGCCTTCGGTAAGGACGAGGTTTATCTGGAGCGCCTCGTGGAGCGCGCCCGCCATGTAGAAGTTCAGGTGCTGGGCGACGGGCAGGGCACGGCGGTGCATCTGTTCGAACGTGATTGCTCCGTGCAGCGCCGTAACCAGAAAGTTGTCGAGCGCGCGCCTGCACCATATCTTTCTCAGGAAAAGCGCGATGAGCTTTGCGGTTACGCTCTGCAGATCGCCAACGAAACGAATTATCTCGGTGCAGGCACCATCGAATTCCTGATGGATATCGACAGCGAGGAATTCTTCTTCATCGAGGTGAACCCCCGCGTGCAGGTGGAGCACACGGTCACGGAAGAAGTGACCGGCATCGACATCATCAAGGCGCAGATCCATCTGGTGGACGGTCACAAAATTGGCACGCCCGAAAGCGGCGTTCCTGAGCAGGGTGATATTCATTTGAACGGCCATGCCCTGCAGTGCCGCATCACCACGGAAGACCCTGAGACGAATTTCATTCCCGATTACGGCCGCATCACTGCCTATCGCGGTGCCACCGGTTTCGGCATCCGCCTCGATGGCGGTACAGCCTATTCCGGCGCGGTCATCACCCGCTTTTACGATCCGCTTTTGGAGAAGGTCACGGCTTGGGCGCCGACCTATCAGGAAACGATTGCGCGCATGCACCGCGCGCTGCGCGAGTTCCGTATTCGCGGCGTGGCGACCAACCTGACGTTCCTTGAAAACATCATCACCCACCCGAAATTTGCCGATAACACCTACACGACGAAGTTCATCGACACGACGCCGGAGCTGTTCGAGAAGGTCAAACGCCGCGACCGTGCGACCCGTTTGCTTAACTATGTGGCGGACGTTTCCGTCAACGGCCATCCCGAAGCGCGGGACCGTGCCAAGCCAAACCCTGCAGCCGCAAAGCCTGTTGTGCCGTGGTACGACAAACCCATCGTGGACGGCACGCGACAACGGTTGGAAGCGGACGGACCGGAAGCGTTTTCCAAATGGATGCGCGACCATCCCAAGGTGCTGCTCACCGACACGACCATGCGCGATGGCCACCAGTCGCTTCTCGCCACCCGCATGCGAACCGCCGACATCGCGCCGGTAGCAGATGCTTACGGCAAGGCTTTACCCAACCTGCTGTCGCTGGAATGTTGGGGCGGTGCGACCTTCGATGTGGCGATGCGCTTCCTCACCGAAGACCCGTGGGAGCGCCTCGACAAAATCCGCGAAGGCGCGCCGAACCTGTTGTTGCAGGCGCTGGTGCGTGGCTCCAACGGTGTGGGCTACACGGGCTATCCCGACAACACGGTGCGCCGTTTTATCAAGGAAGCGGCCAACGGTGGGGTCGATCTTTTCCGCGTGTTCGACTGTCTGAACTGGGTCGACAACATGCGCGTTTCCATCGACGCGGTGCTGGAATCCGGCAAGCTGTGCGAAGGCGCGATCTGCTACACCGGTGACGTGATGGCCCCGCGCAAGGGCAAATATGATCTCGACTATTACCTCACTATGGCGCGTGAGCTGGAAGAGGCCGGTTGCCATATCATCTGCGTGAAGGACATGGCCGGTCTGTTGAAGCCCGCCGGTGCCAAAGTGCTTTTCGAAGCGCTGCGTGACGAAACCAAACTGCCGATTCACTTCCACACCCACGACACATCTGGCCTGTCTGCGGCCACCGTACTTGCTGCTGTCGATGCAGGCGTTGATGCCGTAGATGCCGCAATGGACGCCTTGTCCGGCGGTACGTCGCAGCCTTGCCTCGGTTCCATCGTGGAAGCTTTGTCCGGCAACGAGCGCGCACCGGATGTGGACATCGATGCCATTCGCGAAATCTCGCTCTACTGGGAACAGGCGCGCGCGCAATATGCGGCGTTCGAAAGCGACGTGAAGGCGCCTGCCTCCGAGGTTTATCTGCACGAAATGCCGGGCGGCCAATACACCAACCTGAAGGAGCAGGCCCGCTCCATGGGGCTGGAGAGCCGCTGGACCGAAGTCGCCCACACCTATGCGGCGGTGAACGAAATGTTCGGCGATATCGTCAAGGTGACGCCGTCATCCAAGGTTGTCGGCGATATGGCGCTGATGATGGTCAGCCAGGATTTGACCGTCGCGGAAGTGTTGGACCCGGACAAGGAAATCTCGTTCCCGGAATCCGTTGTGTCGCTTATGAAGGGCGAACTGTCCCGTCCCGCAGACGGTTGGCCGGCTGCATTGCAGGCCAAGGTGTTGAAAGGCGAGAAACCGCTGGCCGGTCGTGTGGGCGATGTGTTGCCGGACGCCGACTTCGATGCACTCCGCAAAGAGGTCGAAGAGCTGATCAGCCGCGAGGTCTCCGACCAGCATTTCGCGTCTTATCTCATGTACCCCAAAGTGTTCGTGGACTATGCGCTGGCGCAGCAGGCCTTTGGACCCACCAGCGCCTTGCCGACGCCGAACTATTTTTACGGCATGAAGGCGGGTGACGAAATCCGTGTTGAAATCGAACAGGGCAAGCTGTTGCTCATCCGCTGCCTCGCCATGGGCGAGATGGACGATCAGGGCATGGTCACGGTGTTCTTCGAGCTGAACGGCCAACCCCGCCGTGCCCGGGTGCCGGACCGTATCCATGGTGGTTCTGCTGCCGTTGCCCGCCCGAAAGCGGAAGCCGGTAACTCATCGCAAGTCGGCGCGCCGATGCCGGGTGTCGTCTCCACCATCATGGTGGAAGCGGGAGCCGAAGTCGCGGCCGGGGACGTGCTGCTGTCCATCGAAGCCATGAAGATGGAAACCGCGCTCCATGCAGAAGCCGATGGTGTGGTCGCCGAAGTGCTGGTGAAGCGCGGCGACCAGATCGATGCGAAAGATTTGCTCGTGCGGATGGAAGGGTAGCGTCCAACCGCCGCGCAAAGGGCATGCAGCCACTTCATCACGCGCGTGTTTAGTTAGCGTGACGCGATGAATGATAGGTGGGTGATGGAATGGGTGATGCAAGCGTGAAGACGGCTCTTGTCATGGGAGCGACCGGCGGCATTGGCGCGGCTTTTGTCGAACGGCTTTTGGCGCGGGACGGGTTGGAGCGGCTGCATTGCTGTTCGCGTTCCGGCGCCTCGCCTACGGATGATTCACGTGTGACATCCCACGTGGCGGACTACGACAAGCCGGAAACCATTGATGCGCTGGGCACGGCGATGAAGAGCGAGGACTTGGATCTCGTCATCATCGCGACGGGTCTTCTCCATGCAGGCGATGATCTTGGCCCAGAAAAGGCCATGCGCGCTTTGAACTCTGATGACATGCACCGCGTGTTTCACGTGAACACGTTCGGACCGGCCTTGATGATGAAGGCGTTGCTGCCCGCCATGAGCCGCGATGAAAAATCGGTCTTTGCCGCGCTGTCGGCACGTGTGGGGTCGATCTCCGATAATGGTATCGGCGGTTGGTATTCATACCGCTCGGCCAAGGCCGCGCTGAACCAGATGTTGAAAACAGCCTCCATCGAACACGCCCGCCGCTGGCCGGAGGGTATCGTGGTCGGCCTGCATCCCGGCACGGTGGATACCGGCCTGTCGGAGCCGTTCCAGCGCAATGTGGCTGACGGCAAATTGTTCACGCCGGACTTTGCGGCGGGTGCGATGCTGGATGTTCTCGATGGATTGTCTTCCAGCGACACCGGCAAGGTGTTTGCATGGGATGGTGCGCCGATACCTGCGTGAAGGCATCTGCTAAGGTGTTCACCGCTATGTGAACATTCGCACACACATTGCGACAGGTTGCCGCTATGGTGTTCTCCAAGCTCATCGACGTCCAGTCGGAGCGCCATGGACGGGGAGGACCATACCCATGAAACTCACGAAATTTATTGCAGCAGCGGTGTTCGGCATTTCCGCCTGGTTCGTTTCGCTACCCGCACAGGCAATGCCTGCAGGGCAGGTGTCGTCCGGCGCCATCAATTCCGGCGCATCGGGTTTGGTGATCGACGTTCACCGTCGTGGTTACCGCCATCGCCACAACCGCTCGCGCCGTCACTGCCACGGTCGCCGCCATTGCCACAGCCATCGCCATTCGCGTCGTCACAGCCACAACAATCGCCGCCGCGTGTATCGTCACCGTCATTGCCATGGCCGTCACTTCTGCCATCGTCATCGCCACACACGCCGCCACCGCCACTAGGCTACGGCTCAATAGTTCGACCGCCCGGGCAGGGCAGTTGATGACCCGCTCTCGGAAACGAGGGCGGGTTTTTTGTTGCCGTCGTGCCCTACGGCGTGGGCCGTAATTTTTCGATCAGCTCTTCGACCTTTGGCAGAATGCCGGCGACCATGATTTCTACGCCACGCACGTTGGGGTGCATGCCATCGTCCAGCTGCGTACCGGGCACTGCCATCACGCCATCGAGGAAGAACGGGTAGAGCGGCAGTTCGTATTTCGCTGCCAGATCGGTGAAGATCGTGCTGAATTCGTCGCCGTATTCTTTGCCCATATTTGGCGGCGCGAGCATGCCCACCAGCAGCACTTCGATGCCGCGTTCGCGAAGACGTGAAATCATTGTGTCGAGATTCGCGCGCGTTTTGGCCAGCGGCAAGCCGCGTAGGGCGTCGTTGGCACCGAGTTCCAAAATGACAGCATCCGTGCCTTCAGGAACCGACCAGTCCAGCCGCGACAGGCCCGCACTTGTGGTGTCACCCGATACGCCAGCAGAGACGATTTTCGCAGGCAGGCCTTTCGCGTCCAGCACAGCCTGCAGCTTCGGTACAAAGCCATCGGTTGCTGGCAGTTGGTAGCCAGCCATCAGGCTATCGCCGAAGCCGACGATCGTCGGCACGTCTTCCTGAGCGTGGGCAAGGCCTGACAGCGTGAGCGAAACCGCACCTGCAAATGCAAGCATGGTGCGTCTGGTCAACATGGTTCTGGTCATCTGAAAGTCCTCCATCATGTTCTTATACGGATGCCACCTGAACATGGTTTGAACGGGTGTTCGACCGCTCCGTCAGCCACTTTGCGACAAACGGCGACGATTCGTCTGTTTGAAATCGGCATCATCCGCTCCATATGGTGCCGATACGTCGCTCCGCAAACCCTCCCTGAACTGCGGGCCGAACCGAGGATGGATTATCTATGTCTGCGCCCCACCACGACACTGCACTCTCTTCTTCTCCGGCAATCGAGCTCGATGATGTTCACCTGACGCTTGGCGAGGGCGCATCTCGGGTCCACGTCTTGCGGGGTATTTCGTTGGCTGTGCCTGCGGGTCGCTCCGTCGGTGTGGTGGGACCGTCCGGTTCCGGCAAATCGACATTACTGATGGTGATGGCTGGTTTGGAGCGGGTCGATAAAGGCTGTGTGAAGCTGGCGGGCGAGGATTTTTCCGATCTCGATGAAGATGGTTTGGCAGCGTTTCGCGGGCGCAATATCGGCATCGTGTTCCAGTCGTTCCATCTTATTCCCAATATGACAGCGCTGGAAAATGTGGCTGTGCCGCTGGAACTGGCGGGCATCGCGGATGCCTTTGACAAGGCTGAAGCGGAAATGAAAGCGGTGGGCCTTGGCGAGCGGCTGACGCATTATCCCTCGCAGATGTCCGGCGGTGAACAGCAGCGCGTTGCAATGGCCCGTGCGCTTGCACCGGACCCGAAAATTCTGGTGGCGGACGAGCCCACCGGCAACCTCGACGGTGAAACCGGAACGCAGATCGCCGATCTTCTGTTCACCAAACAACGTGAGCGCGGCACCACGTTGGTGTTGGTGACGCATGATCCGAAACTGGCCGAACGCTGCGATGATATGGTGCGCGTACGCCAAGGCGAGATCGAAGATGCAGGCGCTGCCTTGGTGGCAGCGCAATGACTATCGGGGAGAGTGTCGCTGACGTTACCTCAAGTACAGCAACCAGCGTTCGCCCGGAAAGCGCGCAAAACGCTGCCTCTCTCCCATTGGCCCTACGGTTTGCCCTGCGCGAACTGCGCGGTGGGCTAACTGGATTTTACGTCTTTCTCGCCTGCATCGCACTGGGTGTTGCGGCCATTTCCGGCGTCAATGCTGTGGCGCTGTCCATCACGCAAGGCATCGCGCAGGAAGGTCGGACGCTTCTGGGTGGCGATCTATCCTTCAAAACGCAGCAGCGGGAATTGACCCAAGCTGAACGGGCGTGGGTAACGGCACAGGGTGAAACCTCTACGGCCGCCACCATGCGCGCCATGGCCCGTAAACCGGACGGCTCCGATCAATCGCTGGTGGAGTTGAAAGCCGTTAACAACACATGGCCGCTCACCGGCAGCTTTGTTGCTGAACCTGCAGACGCTCTCGCGCGCGGCGCGGTTGTTGACCCTGTGCTTCTGTCGCGGCTGCAGATCGAAGTGGGCGATAGCATTTCAATTGGTGCTGAGACTGTGGAAATCACTGGTACTATCGTCACCGAACCCGACCGCGTGTCGGATAATTTTCTGCTTGGCCCCCGCGTTATCATCAGCCGTGAAGTCCTTGACCGCACCGAGCTGGTGCAACCCGGCAGCCTCGTATCATGGACCACCCGTCTGGCGCTTGCCGACGCCACTCAAGAGAACGTTGCGGCCACTTCCGAAGCGGCGAAAGCCGAGTTCCCCGAAGCCGGCTGGCGGGTTCGCGGGCGCGACAATGCCGCGCCTGCGCTGACAAGAAACGTCACGCGCTTTTCGCAGTTTCTCACGCTGGTGGGCCTCACCGCACTTATCGTTGGCGGTGTTGGCGTGGCCAATGCTGTCCGCGCTTATCTCGATACCAAGGGTGGCGTCATCGCGACATTCAAGAGCCTTGGCGCTCCGGCATGGTTCGTCTTCGCTGTATATCTGATGCAGATTCTGGCGCTGGCCTTGCTGGGTATCGCCATCGGTTTATTATTGGGTGCGTTAGCGCCGCCGGTGGCCAAATGGGCGCTGGCGGATGTGTTGCCCGTGGCATCGGCGCAAGTGTTCTATCCCGGCGCACTGCTGTCTGCGATTGCCTACGGCCTGCTCACCGCGCTTGCCTTCGCGCTTTGGCCGCTGGGTCAGGCACGGGACATTCCGGCCATTGCACTTTTTCGTAATGCTGCGCGGGACAACGCGCCTTGGCCGCGTTCTGTCTATGTTGTCGCCACGGCCATCGTTGTGGCCGCTCTCGTTGGGCTGGCTGTCTGGCAGGCGGGCGACCGCCGTATCGCGTGGACGTTTATCGGCGGCATTGCCGTGTCCTTCGTGCTGTTGCGCGTGGTTGCTATGGGCATTCAGTGGATTGCAAAGCGCATGCCGCAGGTGCGGTCCACGCCGCTGCGATTGGCCATCGGCAATATCCATCGGCCCGGTGCGCTCACACCTTCTGTCGTCATGTCACTGGGTCTTGGTCTTGCCCTGTTGGTGGCCTTGGCGCTGATCGACGGCAATCTTCGCAATCAAATTTCAGCCAATATCCCCAAACAGGCACCCGACTTCTTCTTCGTTGATGTCCAGTCCAACGAGGTGGAACCGTTTGTGGCGAAACTGGAGGAGGTTGCGCCCAATGGTGTTGTTCAGCAGACGCCTATGCTGCGCGGTCGGATCGTGTCGATCAACGATGTGCCGGCTGCCGAAATTCAGGTGAAAGAAGGTGGTGAATGGGTGCTGCGGGGTGATCGTGGCGTCACTTACTCGCCTGTGAAGCCGGAAAACGCATCTGTTTCGGAGGGCGAGTGGTGGGCTGCGGACCATAGTGGCGAAAACCTCGTGTCCTTCGCTGCCGAAGAGGCCGATGAAGTTGGCGTGTCCGTTGGCGACAAGCTGACGATCAATGTATTGGGCCGCGATATCACCGCGACTGTCGCCAACCTTCGCAACGTGGAGTGGCGCTCGTTCTCCATGAACTTCGTGATGGTTTTCTCGCCCAACACATTTGCCGGTGCACCCCATGCCTATCTGGCGACGTTGCAGGTGGACCCGTCCGAAACGCTGGAAGGCGAAGCAACCGCTGTGCAGACCGCCCGCGACGGAGACATTTTGCGCGAGGTCACTACGGCATTTCCAACCGTGACAACGGTGCGTGTGCGCGATGCGTTGTCGACGGTTAACGGGCTGATCGAACAGCTTGCCACTGCCATCCGTGCTGCTGCCCTTTTGGCGTTGGCTGCATCTATCCTCGTGTTGGCCGGAGCGTTGGCAGCGGGCAACCGCGCGCGCACTCACGATGCGGTGGTGCTGAAAACGCTGGGGGCAACGCGCAAAGTGCTGATCTCTGCGTTCGTGACGGAATATTCCCTGCTTGGCCTCGCCACCGCGATTTTCGCGCTATTGGCGGGTGGTTTGGCGTCGTGGTTCGTGATTGACGGCATTATGGGCTTCACGTTCACGCTGCTGCCATCTGTTGCCATCGGCACGGTGGTGGCCGCGCTCGTGTTCACCGTGGGCTTCGGTTTGGTGGGCACATGGCGTGTCTTGGGACAGAAAGCGGCGCCGGTGTTGCGGGAATTGTAGAGGTCGGAAACGGCAACGACTGGAAAAGCGTTAACGATCGATAGAGAAAAACTATCATTATGCGGGGTCGCGTCACACCTGTTGGCCTTGAAGTCGCCGTCAGACCACCGCATATTACACCCACAGGCGAAGTGCGTTCAGCACCCGTCTCAATGTTTCATCAGCTGCGGCAAGGATTTCTGCGCCGCCTTATCTCATGAGGGATCACATGGCTGACTACCGCGAAGAATATCGCACCCGCACTATGCCGGGCGCAGCCCCTGCAGCAGGCACCGACGTCCAGTACGACGAGGGTCTGCGCAGCTACATGCTGGGCATCTACAACTACATGGCGACCGCTCTTGCCGTAACTGGCCTTTCCGCCATCGGTCTGGCAACCTGGGCACAGTCCAATCCGGCTGTTGCCAACGCTGTCTATAACAGCCCGCTCAAATGGGTTCTTATGCTGGCACCGCTGGCCTTCGTGCTGGTTATTTCCTTCGGCATAAACAAACTGTCAAAAACGGCTGCAATGGGCGTGTTCTACGCATTTGCCGCTGTCATGGGCGCGTCGATCTCCTGGATCTTCATGGTCTATTCGCTCGGCTCCATCACGCAGACATTCTTCGTGACGTCTGCAGCTTTCGCCGGTTTGTCGCTTTACGGCTACACCACCAAACGCGTGCTGTCCGGCATGGGTTCATTCCTGATGATGGGCCTGATCGGTCTCATCCTCGCGATGGTCGTGAACATCTTCCTGCAGTCTTCGGCACTCGGCTTTGCCATCAGCGCCATCGGTGTTCTGATCTTCGCTGGTCTCACCGCCTATGACACGCAGCGCCTGAAGCACATGTACGATTCAGTCGCTCACAATGGTGAGATGATGGCCAAGGCTTCCATCATGGGTGCCCTCAGCCTCTACCTGAACTTCGTCAATATGTTCATGTTCCTGCTGTCCTTCATGGGCAACCGCGAGTAGTCGCGCAGGCCACATGGCCGAGACATTGAAGGGCGTCGCGAGCAATCGTGGCGCCCTTTTTCGTTTGCCTCGAACGCATTCTGCTGGAATCCTGTAGGCGTAACAGCTTCGCGAAACTTGCAACGTGGACTGTATGGGGACTGCAGGCATGACGATAACGGCTTTTACCGGCGACCCTTCCGAGGTCGCAGCAATCACGGCCATTTATGGCCACTGGGTCGAGAACGGCATCGCCAGCTTCGAGCTGGATGTGCCGGATGAAGAAGAAATGAACCGTCGCTTGTCGGGCTTGCAGGAGGCAGGTTACCCCATCCTCATCGCGCGCGAAGGCAACGAGATCACCGGCTATGCCTATGCATCAGCCTATCGCCCCCGCCCCGCCTATGGCGCTACGGTAGAAGACACGGTTTATGTTTCCCCAAGCCAGCAAGGCACCGGCACAGGCCGCGCCCTCCTCACCGCTCTGATAGAAGCCTGCAAGGACCGAAAATACCGTCAAATAATCGCGGTCATCGCCTGCGAAGCCGCCAGCGATGCCCCTGATAAAATGGCGAGCATCCGCCTCCACGCTAAACTGGGTTTCCGCTCGGCAGGCAGATTGCGCAGTATCGGGCGCAAGCATGATCGCTGGCTGGATACGGTGCTGATGCAGCGCGAGTTATGAAGATAGAGGCACGACGTCAGCGTTTACATGCAACCGCGCCAGTCGCCATTTCGAACGTTTCAACTGCTCATTCGGTCGGGCGTTCGTTACTCAGCAAATCCTGATTGCCCGCAACCTTCCGCTCTTTCGCCACCTGCTGGCGAACATCGTCATCAGGCGAAACATCGACATTGTCCGGCACTGGCTTCAAAGCCTTCTTAGACGTTTTCGTAGCCTGAGACTTCGGTGCCGCCAGCCCACTTTCCACTTTCTGATCGGTGAGATTTACGGGCATTCCTTCCAGCCTCACGCGATAGATCGGTTCGGGCAGGGTGAAGCCTTCATTCTCGATAACCGTCTTTACAACATTGATGGCGGCGCTGCGTGACTTCAAAAAGTCAGCCTCGTTCTGGTCGATCCAACCGGAGAACTGAATGAGAATGTTGGAGTCCCCGACTTCCTCCACCGCTGCAGATGGTTTCGGTTCATCCAGCAGGAACTTCAATGACCGCATGGCCTTCAAACCTGCCGCTGAAGCCTCAATAGGGTCATCCGCCGCATCGACGCCGAGCTTGAAGGAGAGCCGTCTTTGAGGGTTCAATGTGTAGTTCAGGATCGTCCCCTTGAAGACTTCCGCGTTGGGGATGCGCAGATGATTGCCGTCCAGCGTCATTAGAATTGTTGCTCGTGACGTCAGCCGAACAACGATGCCTTCATGTGAATTGATGACCACATGATCATCGGCCCTGAAGGGCTGACGAAGGCTCAGCATCACGCTCGCTACGTAGTTCTCGATCGTATCCTTCAAGGCGAAACCGACCGCGAGCCCTATGAGGCCAGCGCTACCGGCAGCCGCGCCGAAAAGCGCCATCGCATCCAGCAAATTGAGCGCCAGCAGAACACCCGCAATGATACCGGCAATGCGGACGGATTGGCCGATCAGTTGAGCAACGAACGGATTGGGGGCGATAGCACCCCATAGCCGCTTGGCCGACCCAAGCAGATGCCCCAGCAGTGCCACCAGAAGAAATGCGATGAGCGCAATTGCATAGAGCGGCCATGCCTTCACGGCGTCGCTGATCGCACCTTCCGTTCGTTCGAGCACCGGATTGAGATTGTCTTCGACACTTCGGGTGCGGTCCATTTCGTCTTCGACCGCGACCACCCCTTCGACACGTCTGGCGAGATCCAGCGCACGTTCTGCTGCTGTTTCATTGGCAACCGTACCGCCCAGCCGCACGACGCCTTCGTTCAGTGTAATTGCAACGTCGGCCAGACCGTCGATCTCGCTGAATATGCCCGTCAACCGGGTTTCAATTTGCCGGTCCTGGTCGGCAGGCGGAGCGGCCGTGATCGGTGCAGCATCTGCCGGCTCTTGAGTGTCTTGCGCAAAGGCCCCCGGTACAGAAAAACAAAGAATTGCGAGCAGCACGAACAAGATGGAAATGTATTGCGAGAGCGACCGCACCGACACTGCAGGCGCGGTGAGGGTCGGAGTCTGGGCCATTCGAGTTTGCATCTCATCGTTCCGGTAGAGCGCTGTAATCACTACTCAACGCGCTCAAAGCTTTGCCGTTTCAAAACAAATGTAACAAGCCCACAAAAAAAGGGCCGGGCTTTTCAGCCCGACCCCTTCGCTGTTCAGTCTTGTTTGCGTTTTACGAGGCAGGCGAGAACGGGATTGAGGAGTGGTGCAGCACGATTTTTGTGTCGCCATCGTCCATCTGCTCGAAGCCGAATGTGTATTCGACCTTCACTTCGTCACCGGCTTTCGTGGTGAAGAAGTAGTTGCCCATGGACATCGCGGTTTCGCCGTTGATGACCGTGCCTTCATTTTCCCAGCGCACATTAGTGTAGGGCGCGATGGCAAAGCCGCCGTCTTCAGCATTGCTGCCGCCGACGAAGTAGGACATCGCCTCATCGAAGGTGCCGCGGAACTGGTCTTCGCTGGCCAGTGTCGGCTTGAACAAAACTTCGCTCTCGCCATAGGCGTAGAACTGCTCGATGTGCTCTTTCGCGGCAGCCTTGTAGTCGCCGCCCTTGGTGTGGACCGAGCCGATTTTCACGATACCCTCACCCCATGCCATTTGCAGTGCTGTGACTTTCTCTTTCGTCAATGCAGCGGAATCTGCATGGGCGAGGCCAGTGGTGGCAGCGATTGCGAGAGCGGCGGACAGTGCAACAGTTTTGATCATATCAATTCTCCTGGTTCAGGCGGTTGGGTTATCTGAGGGGCGTCAACCTGTGTCTCTGCCCTTGCCAAGAAGATGGTTGTGGTGAATTGATATAACCAATGAAAAGAAATCCAGTTATTGATAGCCTTAAGGCATTGATTGAAAAGACCTGTTGATGCGCCCAAGCCTGCGCCAGATCGAGTATTTTGTTGCCGTCGCCGAATATGGCGCTTTCGGTGTGGCTGCTGACAATCTGGGCGTCACGCAGCCCAGCTTGTCGAAACAGTTGGCAACGATGGAAGATGAGCTAGGCGCGAGGTTGTTCGAGCGCACGTCCCGTAGGGTCACGCTTACGCCGCTGGGTCGGAAGCTGCTGCCCAAAGGGCGCGCCATTTTGCAGGACGGGCGGGAATTCCGTGCTATTGCCCGTGGTTCTATCGGCCTGTTCGGGGACCGGCTGTCTATTGGGGTGCTGCCGTCGGTGGGGGCCTATTTCATGCCCATCGCAAACCGCAGGCTTCACCGGCTCTATCCCGATCTGCGCCTTGTTGTGCGAGAGGCAGCGACCGTGCAACTGCTCACCCAGCTTCAGGACGGGCGGATCGATGCTGTGATCGGCACGCGCACCAATGAACCGGATGTAGCCAGCATACCGTTATTTTCAGAAGCCTTGTGGATATGCGCTGCAAGCGATGACCCGCTATCGGCGCAACGGGGGCCGGTGCAACTTTCCGATCTTTCGGGCAGGCCGTTGTTGGCGGTTAGTCCGGAATTCAGTCTGGCTGAAATCGTCGAGCGGCTGGCCCAAAAAGCAGGAGCTTTCGTCAGCCGCGACTATCAAGGCGCAAGTCTGGACGCCGTGCGCCAAATGGCGGTGATGGGGGCAGGCGTTGCCGTGTTGCCATCACTTTATGCACTTGCAGAAGCTGTGCGCGATCCTGAATTCCTTGTCCGGCGGATCGACCACCCGGAAGCCGAACACGAAATTCATCTCCATTGGCGGCGCGCTTCACCCTTGGGCGATGACTTCCGCTTGCTTGCCGAAAATCTGATCGCGGTAAAACAGGAAATCCGAGAATCCCGCGATGCCCGCTTCGAATAAATGTTGGTCGAAGCGGGCAGGCGGTGAGGTTTAGCCAGTGAAGTTTAGATCGTCTGGCCGGTCTTTTCCCAGTCAGCCAGAAACGCTTCCAGACCCTTGTCGGTCAGCGGATGCCGAATGAGTTTTTCGATAGTGCTTGGCGGGATGGTCGCCACATCGGCACCGGCAATCGCGCAATCTTTGACGTGGTTCATGGTGCGAATTGAGGCGGCCAGAATTTCCGTCTCGTAGCCGTAATTGTCGAAAATCGTGCGGATGTCCTCGATCAACTCCATGCCATCGACGCCCATATCGTCCACGCGGCCGATGAAGGGGGACACATAGGTCGCGCCGACCTTGGCGCACATCAGCGCCTGTGTGGCGGAGAAGCACAGCGTCATGTTTGTCTTGAAACCATCATCCGTTAGCACCTTGCAGGCACGCACGCCGTCCATGGTTGTGGGCAGTTTGATGACGATGTTGTCGGCGATCTCGGCCAGTTTGCGGCCTTCTGTCAGCATCGTGTCGTAATCGGTGGCGGCAACTTCGCCGGACACGTCGCCTTCGACCATCTCGCAGATTTCGGCCAACACTTCTTTGATGTCGCGACCGGATTTGAGGATCAGCGACGGGTTCGTTGTCACGCCGTCCAGCAGGCCGGTTTCGTTCCAGTAGCGGATGTCGTCCACGTCTGCGGTGTCGATGAAGAACTTCATGTTGGTATCTCCGGCAAGGATCGCCCATATCGGGGCAAGAAGAAGGATCGCCCGTATCGGGCGGGGAATTTTCTCTTCCATAGACTGCCGCAAGCGCAGTGGAAACCGTAACCGCCAACAGAGATTGCCGATTGACCGACGCCACCGCCAAAGACCTGTTGGGTGATCCGCTGGAAGCCGCGCCGCTTCGCACGGCTTATGTGCTGCTGCCGATCCCGGCGGACCGGCCCTACAGCTATGCGGTGCCTGCGGGTATGGACGTGCAGCCGGGAGATTACGTTCAGGTGCCGCTTGGCCCGCGCAAAGTGGCGAGTGTCGTGTGGGATGCACCCGTTGGCGACAACGGAGTCGATCCAAAAAAGCTACGCGCCATCGAAACAAAATTCGATTGCCCGCCGGTGCCGGAAGACATGCGCCGTTTTGTGGACTGGATTGCACATTACACAATCGCGCCGCCGGGTATGGTGTTGAAGAGCCTGCTGCGAACACCCGCTGCGCTAGATCCTGAACAGCCGATGCCAGGCATTGCCTTTACCGGCGATTGGCCGGACCGCATGAGTGATGCGCGCGGACGGGTGCGGGGGTTGATCGAAGCGGATACCAAACAGCTCTGGACGAAATCCGGCCTTGCCAATGCGGCGGGTACATCGTCTTCCGTGGTGGACGGATTGGTAAAGGCTGGCACGTTTGCGCCGCGCGATATTCCGCCCCAGCCCATCGTTCCACCGCCTATGCCAAAGCAAGCCGGCAAACCGCTGAACGAAGATCAGCAAGAAGCTGCCGATGCGCTGGTGGAAGCCGTGAAGGCGGATGAATACTCCACCCATCTGATCGACGGCATCACCGGATCGGGCAAGACCGAGGTGTATTTTGAAGCCATCGCCGCCGCGCTGAACGCTGGCAAACAGGTGTTGGTGCTGCTTCCGGAAATCGCGCTTACCGCAACTTTTCTCGACCGGTTTGAAGCCCGTTTCGGCGCACCGCCTGCGCCATGGCATTCCGGCATCACGCCGCGCCAGCGCGAGAAGATTTGGAGGCAAGTTGCTGAGGGCACGGTACGGGTGGTCGTCGGTGCGCGGTCGGCATTGTTCCTGCCTTTTGCCGAGTTGGGCCTCGTGGTGGTCGATGAGGAGCACGATCAGGCTTATAAACAGGAAGACCGCGTCTTCTATTCCGCCCGCGATATGGCGGTGGTGCGGGCGCGGCTCGGTGGCTTCGCTTGTGTCTTGGCCTCTGCCACGCCATCGGTGGAAACGCGGGTGAACGCCGATACCGGTCGTTACATCCGCCTGCGTTTGGACCGTCGCCATGGCGCTGCGGTGCTGCCGAAACTCTCCACCATCGACATGCGCGAAAACCCGCCGCCGCGCGGGCGGTTCGTCTCGCCGGTTCTGGAAGAGGAAATGCGGCAGTCCACCGCGCGGGGCGAGCAGTCGCTGCTGTTCCTCAACCGTCGCGGTTACGCGCCGCTGACGTTGTGCCGCGTTTGCGGGTTCCGTTTCGAGTGTCGCAACTGTTCGGCGTGGTTGGTGGAGCACCGCTTTCGCGGACAACTTCAATGCCACCACTGCGGCCACAGTGAACCGACGCCCGAAGCCTGCACGAACTGCGGCACGCTGGATCATCTCGTCGCCTGTGGTCCTGGCGTGGAGCGGCTGGCGGAGGAGGTGGACGCGATTTTCCCCGAAGCGCGTATCATCGTGTTGTCGTCGGATATGCTGGGTGGCGTGTCGCGCCTGCGGCTGGAGCTGGAGGCGATTGCCGACGGGCAGGCCGATATCGTCATCGGCACGCAGCTGGTCGCCAAGGGCCACAACTTCCCGAAGATGACCGTGGTGGGTGTGGTGGACGCCGATCTCGGCCTCGCCAATGGTGATCCGCGCGCTGCCGAACGCACGTTCCAACTGCTATCACAGGTGACCGGTCGTGCGGGTCGCGCTGGCGGTGAATCGAAAGGTCTGTTGCAGACTTATGCGCCCGACCATCCCGTGATCAAAGCCATCGTCTCCGGCGACCGCGAGGCGTTTTACGAGCGCGAGATCGCGCTGCGGAAATCTGCTGGTCTGCCGCCTTTCGCCCGCCTCGTGTCGCTTATCATTTCAGGCACCGACAAACGCGAGACCGAGCGTCACGCCATGGACCTGAAACTCGCCGCGCCCTTCATGGAAGATGTCTTTCTGCTCGGCCCCGCAGAAGCCCCCATCGCGCAGGTGCGGGGCCGCTGGCGTTGGCGCTTGCTCGTCCACGCGCCCCGTGCGTTAGACGTGCAAACCTATATCCGCGACTGGCTGGCGAAGGGGCCAAAGGAGCGCGGAAATATAAGAGTGCAAGTGGATGTGGATCCACAAAGCTTCTTGTGAAGCTTTGCTCTTGTTCGCCCTAATGCTGTGGGCATGCGAGTGCTAATATCCGCGCCAGAAATTTCGACATCCGTTGCTTTTAGGTTTTGCAAAAGACCCGACGCGGTTCCAAAACGGATTGCGTTTTTCGGCGGTCATACTTCAGGTCCGTAGTCGGAACCTCAGGATAGGAACATCCAAACCGCAACCGCAGCCAAAATTGCACCGAAAACCATGTTAAGTTTGTTGGCACTATCGGGAGTTCTAAAAAGCCCAGCGATTTTCTCACCGACCAGCGCCCAAACGGAGAAGGCAATCAGGTTGTTGATGGTAAATACCGTTGTGATCAGAAGCACCATGAAGACCCATCCGCTTTCCGCCTGATCAAGGAACTGCGTAAACATGAGTGTGATAATCACGTAGGCCTTGGGGTTGAGCAAAAGCAGTATCACCCCATCAGTGAACGTTGCAGGTTTCGCTACCCCGTGATCTTCGATTGTCCCTGCCCGGAACAACTTCCATGCGAGCCAAAGCACGTAGAAAGCGCCGGCCGTTTTCAAAATAACAAAGACTTCAGGAAAGCGCTCGACAGCGGCAATGAAGCCGAAGCCGATTGCGGCTGTCACCACCCATGTTGCTGCATGGTAACCGACGTTCATGGGCAATGTTGAGCGAAATCCGAACCGTGCCCCGTTTGCCGCAAAAAAGAGATTTCCCGGACCTGGGCTGTAGGCGAGCGGGAATAGAAACAAGATGAGGGCGATTGATGTCTGAAGCATGTAGAAGTCCTTTCGGGACGCCCATCCAAGCGGACTTAACTTGCTACAACCACCCGATTCCCGCGCAACTCTAATTTTTCGGAAGCAATGCAGATTGGTAGTTGCCGCGCGCGAAATCGAGTTCAGGCAAATTTTCTCTCCCCGCCCTCCGTGCTCACCGCATACTGCTCTTTCTCTCGCGCATGAGCCGGTCGTCCGGACCGACCTGATGACTGCGTGAGAGCGATCCTTCCGTCGCGCGCGCTTAACGGACGCAAGCGGGCGGAGCTCTATGTCGCATCGGCAGGGCTGCCACAACAGCTTCGGGACCGGACGTCGAACGTCAGCAATGGCGGGCCGAAGGCAAGGTCGGCGGGGTGTTTACATCCTGTCTTCGGGGAGGTGACGGGAATGGTGTTGAGACACATCCGCAGCAGGATCGAGCGGGGCGAAGGCGTATGCCTTTTCGCCTGAAACTACAGGCTAACGGCAGATTCCTTTGCTCCGCTGGCTCATTTTTTACGGGGTCGCTTGCGCTTTGGCTTTGCCAAAGCGGCGACACCTTGTTGCGCTCACGCTGTCGGCCCCAAGGGGCCTTCGCTGCGCGGGTGCGGGGCATTAGCCCCGGGCGGCTCTGCGCCGCCTGTTGATCACTCGGACGCCGTAGGGCGGGTCGATGTTTTGCGACGACTGAATTTCTAGGAACCCGACTTTCTATTTTTTGGAAGGGCTGTGCCCGTCGGCATCGAACTCGCCGACCCACCAGCGCAGACGCCATTGTGTGATTTTCACATCGGCTCGTATTCCTGCCTGCGCGTAGGGGTCTTCGGATTCAAACAGCAGCGCTTCCTCGCGGTCGTCCGTATCGAACAGCGATGATCCGCCGATGATGTTCTCGCCGTTCTCATCCAGCAACGCGCCGGAAGCCAGAAGGCGTTTGCCGAAGGATGCGAGATAATCGCGATGCGCCTGCCGGACCTCTTCGCGTTCAGCGTTCTTGTTCGGGTGGTCGGTGGCTGTGATGAGGAAGGGCATAGGTTTCTCTTTTGAGGGCTGTAAAAGAAAAGCCGCTCCGGTTTCCCGAAGCGGCTTCTGAATTTGCTGGGTGCGGCGTGGCCTAGAGAAACGCGCCAAGACCCGGAATGGAGTCTTTCACCTTCTGCACCGTCTCAGCACCGGCGTGCTGTTCGGCGTAGGACAATGTTTCGGTTGCGATGTCTTTGATCTGGCCCATTTCGAGACCTTCGGCCATGAGCTGCTGGCCCATCGCCATGACGCCGCCTGTATCGCCGCCGCCTGTCATGGAAGATACAGCGCCCATGATGGAGCCCATCAGGCCGCCACCACCGGACGCTGCTGCATCACCGGCAGCTTCTGCGCCGCCGAACTGGGCGACCATTTCCGGACCGCCGGGAATGGCTTTAATCATTTCGGCAACCGGTCCGTCGTCGGCGGTGCGCTGCATGAGGCCGAGCATCATGCCCACGGCTTTTTCAGCAAGTGCTGGGTCGATGCCGACTTTGGCGGCGATGATGTTGGCTAGTTCCTGCATGGGTATCTCCCGTTATCGGCGCAGCGTTGCGCCATGACATGTGTTGCCATGATTGTAGGGATTGCGAGTGACGATTGGAAGGCGGCTCCATGATGCCGCAGGGGCTATCAAACGGGTGACCCCGCCGATGCCTTGGTGCATGTCACCATGACAATATAGAAAGGCATACCCATGGACCTGAACACAGCATTGCCCGCGTCACTGGCCGAATGGGCCGTCATGGGCGTTGCCTTGATCGCACTCGCCGGTGGACTGGTCACGCTGCTGGACCCGCGCCGCATCATGGCTTGGACTGGCCTGTCCCTGACGCCGGGTCGAGCGTTTGGGCTTTCGGAATTGCGAGGGCCACTGGGCGGCTTTTATGTCGGCGTCGCGCTGTACATCATTCTATCGACGCCGCGGCCTTACATCATTTTGACACTGGCCTTCGGCTTCGCGTGTCTCGGGCGGGTCCTGGCTTTCGTTTTGGACGGTGTGCGTTCGCGTGAAAACGTGCTGGCGGCTACGGGCGATGCGATACTGGCAACGCTGCCCGCGCTTTACGTGAGCGGCAATCTGGGGTGGGTTGACCGGCTTTTGTTCGGCTAGAACCGAAAACCCGCGAGATCAAGCGGCAGGTCATTGTTCCAAACGCTGTCGCCCAGCTGACAGACCATCAGAGGGTGTTCGGTCTCGGTGATCGTTTTGCCGGTGCGGGCAGCTTCGAAGCTCGTGGAGGTGACGGGATTGCTGGCTTTGGCAAAGCCCATGCCACCGTAGATGTTCGTATCCCCGAACAGCAGCGCGAAACTTGCGGGGGATTGTCGCCCCTCTTCCAGTGCGGCCATCACCAGTCTTCGCCCGATGCCCTGGCCGCGAAACGCCATATCAATCCCGACTTCCGCAATGCCGATCACGTCGAGCAAATTGTCCCCAAGTGTTACGGCGCGCAGGCCCAGCGCTAGATGACCGATCAAAATGCCATCGATATGCGCCGTGAAGCGGATGTAATGGCGGTTCTGGAAAAACGTGCGGCTGCCGAAGACACCGTGGAAGGGTTCTTTTAGAAGTTGCGCAATCTCCGACTCGAACGTCTGCGTCAGCCGCATTTCTTCTGTGCGGAGCATTTCCACTGTTGGCGTCTCGTTCATAGTGTGGGTCTTGGCCTTGCGTTCAGGCAATGCGAAAGAGGGATTTGTCGCCTGAACCGTGCGGCGCTGCAACTTTTGGGATAAGAAAATGATCGAATTTGCCTGGCCACTGTCCACCGGCGAATGGCTCGCCTTCCTCACCGGCCTTGCGACATTCCTGATCGGGATGGCTTTAATGCTCATTCCACGCCGGTTCATGCATGTGTTGGGGCTGGCACCGCGCGAAAACACCAACAATGGCGTGTCGGAAATTCGCGGGCCGTTCGGCGGCATGTGGGCCGGTTTGGGGTTGGCTTCCATCTTGCTGGCGCAGCCATTGGTTTATCTCGCGCTGGGCATAGCATTTGCCTTTTGCGTGCTGGGGCGAATCATCTCTTTTGCCGCTGACCGCACATTCAACATACATTGCGTCGTTGCGACGCTGTTCGAGATCGCAAGTGCGGTATTTCCCATCGCTTATGCCCTTCAGCTCATCCCATAACGAAGACTAATGTTGTGCCTTAGTCGAAAGGGGCAACAAAGGGGCGTATCACGCGGTTGCGACTCGAATTTCTCCATGTTAGGTGGAGCGCGCTTCGCGCATCTACGGGTGCGCTGCATGCGGCTGTCATCATTCATGGTGGCTGTGTGTTCAACCGGACCAACCGGAACTGCGGTATCGTATGATGCCAAGGTCAACCGGCCCAATAGTGAGAAATAATCACCTTGGCTCAAGACGGCTCGACAGCATCCGGCCCCGTATCCGGAGTGGCAGAACGCTACGCCTCTGCGTTGCTGGATCTCGCCGTTTCCGAGAAGAAACTTCCAGCCGTTGAAAAAGACATGAACCGTCTCGACGAGATGTTGAAGGGTTCCGAAGACCTGATGCGTCTCGTTCGTTCGCCGGTCTTTTCCGCCGACCAGCAGAACGCGGCTTTGGGCAAGGTTTTGTCGAAAGCGAAGATTTCCGGACTGGTCGCGAATTTCACACAGGTCGTTGCGAACAACCGCCGCCTGTTTGCCGTGCCGGACATGATCCGCTCATTCCGCATGAAGCTGGCTGAACATCGCGGCGAAGTCGCTGCTGAAGTTACCGTCGCCCATGCGCTGACGGCAGTACAGAACAAAGAATTGGCTGCGGTGCTGAAAGGCATCGTCGGCAAGGACGTGGCGCTCGACGTCACCGAAGACCAATCACTGCTCGGTGGTATGATCGTGAAAATCGGCTCACGCCAGATCGACACATCGCTGAAGACCAAACTCTCTTCCCTGAAGCTCGCACTTAAAGAGGTCGGCTAGATGGACATTCGTGCTGCGGAAATTACCGCGATACTGAAAGACCAGATTAAAAATTTCGGACAGGAGGCAGAAGTCTCCGAAGTCGGACAGGTGTTGTCCGTCGGTGACGGCATCGCCCGTGTCTATGGCCTCGATCAGGTCCAGGCCGGTGAGATGGTCGAATTTCCCGGCGGTATTCAGGGCATGGCCCTGAACCTGGAAACCGACAATGTCGGCGTCGTGATCTTCGGCAATGACCGTTCCATCAAGGAAGGCGATACCGTTAAACGTACCGGCTCCATTGTGGACGTGCCGGTTGGTAAAGAGCTCCTCGGCCGTGTGGTCGATGGTCTCGGTAACCCGATTGACGGCAAAGGCCCCATCAAGTCCAAGCAACGTGCCCGTGTGGATGTGAAAGCGCCGGGTATTATCCCGCGTAAATCCGTACACGAGCCCATGGCGACCGGCCTGAAAGCCGTTGATGCGCTCATCCCCGTTGGCCGTGGCCAGCGCGAACTCATCATTGGTGACCGTCAGACCGGTAAGACCGCTATCATTCTGGACACGTTCCTGAACCAGGCGCCTGCCCACAAAGGCAAGGATGAAGGCGAGAAACTGTACTGCGTCTATGTCGCGGTTGGTCAGAAGCGTTCCACCGTTGCCCAGTTCGTGAAAATTCTCGAAGAGCGCGGCGCGCTGGAATATTCCATCGTTGTTGCGGCTACCGCATCTGATCCTGCTCCCATGCAGTATCTGGCACCGTTTACCGGTTGTGCGATGGGTGAGTATTTCCGCGACAACGGCATGCACGCTCTGATCGGCTACGACGATCTGTCCAAGCAGGCTGTGTCCTACCGTCAGATGTCGCTCCTGCTTCGTCGTCCGCCCGGACGTGAAGCTTATCCCGGCGACGTTTTCTACCTGCACTCCCGTCTGCTTGAGCGTTCCGCCAAGCTGGGCGACAAGGCCGGCAACGGCTCGCTCACCGCTCTACCGGTGATCGAAACGCAGGGTAACGACGTGTCCGCGTTTATTCCGACCAACGTGATCTCGATCACCGACGGCCAGATCTTCCTTGAAACCGATCTCTTCTTCCAGGGCATCCGTCCTGCTGTGAACGTCGGTCTGTCGGTTTCCCGCGTGGGTTCTGCTGCACAGTTCAAGGCGATGAAACAGGTTGCTGGTTCGATCAAGGGTGAACTTGCCCAGTATCGTGAGATGGCAGCATTTGCCCAGTTCGGTTCCGACCTTGATGCTTCCACCCAGCGCTTGCTGAACCGTGGTGCGCGTCTGACGGAATTGCTGAAGCAAGCTCAGTTCTCGCCGCTGCAGATGGAAGAGCAGGTTGCTGTTCTTTTTGCTGGTGTGAACGGCTACCTCGACAAGCTGCCGGTTAACCGGGTTGGCGCGTTCGAGACCGGTCTGTTGCAGTCCATGCACACCGACCATGCCGATCTGATGAGCGAAATTGCCGATAAGAAAGCGCTGAGCGACGACATGACAGCGCGTCTGAAGTCAGCAATCGATGCTTTCGCTAAAGGCTTTGAATAAGAGTGGATCGGGCGACGCTAAAGTCGCCCGCTCAATCCTGAACCAATCAAACCGCAGGGGCCTCGATGGCGTCTCTTAAGGACCTCCGAAACCGAATTGCTTCGGTCAAGGCGACCCAGAAAATCACCAAAGCCATGCAGATGGTGGCGGCCGCCAAACTTCGTCGTGCCCAAAGCGCGGCCGAAGCAGCGCGCCCCTATTCGCAGCGCATGGATGCCGTCATGGCGAACATCGCTAACGCGGTGGGTGATAGCGCTGGCGCTCCAAAATTGTTGGCCGGTACCGGTTCCGACAAACAGCATTTGCTGATCGTCTGCACCGCTGAACGTGGTCTGTGCGGTGGCTTCAACTCGTCTATCGCACGTTTGGCTCGCCTTAAAGCTCGTGAGCTTATCGCTAGCGGCAAACAGGTTCAGATCCTGCCCGTGGGTAAAAAAGGTGCTGACGTCCTGAAGTCGGAATTTTCCGATATCATGATGAAGACTGTCGACCTCCGCGAAGTGAAGCATGTCGGCTACGAAAACGCCGCTGACATCGCCAAAACCGTGCTCGATATGTTCGCTGATGATCGTTTTGACGTCGCGACATTGTTCTACAGCGAGTTCAAATCGGTGATTTCACAAATCCCGACCGCGCAGCAGATCATTCCGCCGCAGATTCCGGAAATGGATGCGGATGCAGAGGCCGGCGGCACGATCTACGATTACGAGCCGGACGAGACCAAAATTCTTGACGATCTTCTGCCGCGCAATGTGGCCGTCCAGATTTTCCGCGCATTGCTGGAAAACTCAGCTTCCGAGCAGGGTGCCCGCATGTCGGCCATGGACAACGCCACACGAAACGCCGGTGAGATGATCGATAAGCTGACATTGACCTTCAACCGCCAGCGTCAGGCCAAGATCACCACCGAGCTGATCGAAATCATTGCCGGCGCTGAAGCGCTGTAAAAGACAAAGCGCGAAAGCGCGGTAACAGATACGCGGTGTGAGCCGCAGACGAATTTCCCGGAACGGCCAACAGCCCGCCCGAAGGAAGCATGAGAGAGAAGGGTACGACCCATGGCTAAAGCAGCGACACCCAAAACACCTGCAAAGGCAGCGGCTAAGAAGCCTGCAGCCAAGAAGGCACCGGCCAAAAAAGCCGCACCGAAGAAAGCTGCCATGGCATCCGGTGCCAAAGGCCAGATTTCACAGGTCATCGGCGCCGTTGTCGACGTTCACTTCGATAGTGAATTGCCGCCCATCCTGAACGCGCTGGAAACCGACAATAACGGCAACCGTCTGGTTCTCGAAGTCGCCCAGCACCTTGGTGAAAACACAGTTCGCACCATCGCGATGGACGCGACCGAAGGTCTTGTTCGCGGCCAAGCCGTTAGCGACACCGGCTCCCCAATTATGGTTCCTGTTGGCGAAGAAATGCTTGGTCGCATCATCAACGTCATCGGCGAGCCGGTGGATGAAGTTGGCCCGATCACGGCAACTGAAACCCGCGCCATTCACGCTGAAGCGCCACCCTATATCGAGCAGTCCACAAACTCTGAGATTCTCGTTACGGGCATCAAGGTTGTCGACCTTCTCGCGCCTTACGCAAAAGGCGGCAAGATCGGCCTGTTCGGCGGCGCCGGTGTGGGCAAAACCGTTCTCATCATGGAATTGATCAACAACGTCGCGAAAGCGCACGGCGGCTACTCCGTCTTCGCTGGTGTCGGCGAGCGTACACGTGAAGGTAACGACCTTTACTGGGAAATGATCGAATCCAACGTGAACGTCGATCCAAACGAAAATAATGGCTCAACGACAGGCTCCAAAGCTGCGCTCGTGTACGGCCAGATGAACGAGCCTCCCGGAGCCCGTGCCCGCGTTGCATTGTCCGGTCTGACCATTGCGGAAGACTTCCGCGACAAAGGCCAAGACGTGTTGTTCTTCGTGGACAACATCTTCCGCTTTACGCAAGCCGGTTCGGAAGTGTCCGCGCTTCTCGGTCGTATCCCGTCTGCTGTGGGCTACCAGCCCACGCTGGCCACCGACATGGGTTCCATGCAGGAGCGCATCACGACCACGACCAAAGGCTCGATCACATCGGTGCAGGCTATTTACGTGCCCGCAGATGACTTGACCGACCCTGCCCCGGCTACATCGTTTGCTCACTTGGACGCGACCACGGTTTTGAACCGCTCGATCGCTGAAAAGGGGATCTACCCCGCGGTTGACCCGTTGGATTCCACATCACGCATGTTGGACCCGCTGGTCATCGGCGACGAGCACTATGCGGTTGCCCGTGAAGTGCAGGAAGTGCTGCAGCGTTACAAAGCGCTTCAGGACATCATCGCTATTCTCGGCATGGACGAGCTTTCCGAAGAAGACAAAATTGCCGTGGCCCGCGCCCGTAAAATCGAGCGCTTCCTGTCACAGCCATTCTTCGTGGCTGAAGTCTTCACCGGTTCGCCGGGTAAGCTGGTCGATCTGGAAGACACCATCAAAGGTTTCCAGGGTCTGGTCGCCGGTGAGTACGATCACCTGCCAGAAGGTGCCTTCTACATGGTTGGCAACATGGATGAAGCTATCGAGAAGGCTCAGAAAATGGCTGCCGAAGCCGCTTAGGCTTCTGGTTCAAACGACAATAAGGAGCGACGGCAAACGGGTCGTCGCTCGATAACTAAAGCCTCTCAGGAAGACGCGACATGGCCGATACGTTCACATTCGAACTCGTTTCTCCCGAAAAGCTCATGCTGTCGGGCGCAGCTGAAATCGTTACTGTGCCCGCCGTTGAAGGCGACATGGGCGTCTTGAGCAACCATGCGCCAGTGATGACTAGCCTGCGCCCCGGTCTCGTGTCGGTGAAAATGGCTGATGGCGATGAGACCGAATATTTCGTCAAAGGCGGCTTCGCCGACATCACGCCTGACGCCGTAACCGTGTTGGCCGAGTTCGCTATCCCACGCGGCGAGCTGACCAGCGAAATGATGGCAGGTCAGCGTAAAGCTGCCGAAGAAGCGATGAACGCTGAGAAAGACGAGAACCGCAAAGCGGATCACCAGTCCTATCTCGACCAGCTGACGCATTTCGAAGAAACGCATCTGTAGGCACTACTTTTGTAGCCAGATCGATTATCAGATGTTGCTGCCAATCTATCCCCAATAAGATCACAAGCACTATGCTCTGCGTCATTGAAATGATGCAGGAGGCAGCTGGCCTGTAACGTTGGTTGTTAGACAGCGGCCTTAGCGTATGATGACAGCCGTTTTGCCAGCTCCAGATAAATCTCGCGTTTGAACTCAACGATCAGATCCGGCATTTCGGCTAGATCACGCCACGCCCATTCATCGAATTCCTGTGCGTGTCCATCTGGCGGCGGAGCGATCTGGATTTCCTCGTCATCACCCTCAAAGCGATAGGCGAACCAGCGCTGCTTCTGACCACGAAACTTTCCCTTTAGGCCAATACCAATCAGGTCTGCGGGAAGATCGTAATGCAACCAGTCTGGAAGCTCTTCCAGCAGCGTCACCGTTTCCATGCCCGTCTCTTCATAGAGCTCTCGCAATCCGGCTGCACGAGGGTCTTCGCCGTCATCAATGCCGCCCTGTGGGAACTGCCAAAGCTTGGGAGAGCCTGAATATTCGGTGTTGTTGGTAGGCGAGCGTCTACCTGCCCACACTTTGCCTACGTTGTTGAACACCACGACGCCGACGCAGGGACGATACGGCAGATCAGGTGCGGTGATCGGTTTCGTCAACGGGAATAGTCGCGCACGAGATTGGACAGCGGCACCAGCAGGATACCGCGTTGATTGAGTGTCTTGGCCCACTCCTCGACGATTTCCACCGTCTGTGGAAACGCTGTGGCCGTGGCGATTACGTTGCCCTGCTGGCGTGCAACGGCTTCGAGCGTCTGCAATTGCGCGCGGATACGGTCTGCATCGCGCACACGGTCTATAATGATGGATGCCTTGGCGTTGGGGAGGCGCATTTCGTTGGCATAGGTGACGAGATTGCTTGACTGCACAGTCCCGTCATCGACGATGCCCAATCCCCGCGCTCTCAATTCCTGTAGAATTGGTTCAAGGGCAGGGCGGTTGGAGAGCATTCCTGCGCCCAGATAATTGATGACGACGGGATAGTTGGTCATGCGTCCCAGCGACCAACGCAGGCTTTTCAGGTTCGCGCCCTTGCTCACCTTGCTGTTCAGCGTCTGCGGACCGGGGTTCACTGTCGGGTATCCGAGAGGCTCCATGGGCAGTTGCAGCGCCACTTCGTGGCCTTCACGGCGGGCAGCTTGCATCCAGCGTTGCAAGGAGTTGCCCTGCGGGGAGAATGCCAGCGTGATGCCTTCAGGCAAGCGTTTGATGGCCTCTTGCGTGCCGGTCTGGCTCAAACCGAGGCCGCCTAGCACTAATGCGATGCGGTTGGCACCAACGGCACCGCTGGACGCGGAATGAATATCGAGCGGTCGGGTACCGTCGCCGGAAACTTTCGGAAGACGACCGAATTCGCTCGGCTCCAGATTGTCCGGTACCGGCATCCATGGATTGCGGCGGGCCGACTGGATGGCAGGGTTCTGACGCGGCTGAAAGGCGATCTGCGGTTTGGCTGGCGTCGAAGTGCCATCTGGCTCATCAGGAAGCGGTTCCAACGGAGAAAGCCGCTTCGTTTTGGACAGATCAATGATGATGTTGCCGTCAGCATCGAATTTTGGTTCGACAGGAACATCATCCCCGCCATTATCGGATGGTGTAGATTGGTCGGTGGCTGGTGCGGGTGCAGTTGTCTGGGAAGTTTGTCCGGCTTCGTTGACAGCCACAACCTGCGATCCGTCATCACGACCTTCAAGGTACAGCCATGTGAAACTGCCGACCAAAATTAGTGCGGCAACCATAAGCCAAATCGAAACCGGAACGGCACCTATGCCGCCCGACTTGGATTTGGGGTCAACGCCGATCGGTTTATGAAGGTCACTCATGCCGGTCTACGGTTCTCATCTGCCGTTTTGGCGTTCAACATTGCTGCCTCATACGCCT
Organism: Ahrensia sp. R2A130; assembly: GCF_000179775.1. GTDB lineage: Bacteria > Pseudomonadota > Alphaproteobacteria > Rhizobiales > Rhizobiaceae > Pseudahrensia. The sequence goes on along the minus strand of NZ_AEEB01000005.1, from coordinate 118,686 downwards.
ATCAATGACAGAACAGACAGCTTGAGACTAGACGCGTTTGCAGTCCTTGCTGTTAAGCACTTCATCGGTGGCCGGTGGGAAAGACGCATCCTTCTTGATGCCACGCAGCAGATCGAGTGCGTGGTTGAGCTGAAGGTCATCCTTCGGGTCCGGTGGGACATAGGCGAAGGAGCCGGAGCCGCTATCGTCCTGGCTTTCACCCTCAATGGAATTGCGCAAGTTGCTTTCGCCGCGGGCCTCGACGCGCCCCTGAAGTTCAACCGGAAGGGGCTGATCGATAATGATATCGGGGTCGATGCCCTTGCCCTGAATGGAGCAGCCAGATGGCGTGTAGTAGAGCGCCGTGGTGATACGCAGCGCGCCTTTGTCGTTGCCCAGCGGGATGATGGTCTGAACGGAACCCTTACCGAAGGAGCGGGTACCAATGACGGTGGCACGGCGATGGTCCTGCAGTGCCCCTGCAACGATTTCCGAAGCGGAGGCTGAGCCGCCGTTGATGAGCACTATCACCGGCTTGCCGCGTGTAAGATCGCCCGGAGTTGCATTGTTGCGCTGAACGTCGCCCTTGGCGCGGCCACGGGTGGAAACGATTTCGCCACGGTTCAGGAAACTGTCGGATACGCCAATCGCCTGACCAAGCAGACCGCCCGGGTTGAGACGAAGGTCTACGACGTAACCTTTAAGGTCTTCATCCTTCACCTCTTCGCGGATTTTCGCGATAGCTTCCTTCAGACCCTTAAGCGTCTGTTCGGTAAAGCCGTTCACGTCGAGATAGCCAACATCGCCGTCGATGACGCGGGATTTCACCGATTTGAGTACAATCTTGTCGCGCACGATGGTGATCTTCATCGGCTTGTCGGCACCCTTGCGCAGGATGGTCAGCACGATGGGCGTGTTGATGAGGCCGCGCATCTTATCGACGCCCTCTTGCAGCGACAGGCCGCGCACGTTCACGCCGTCAATCTGGGACACGAGGTCGCCGGACAACACGCCGGCTTTTGCAGCAGGGGTATCATCGATGGGCGCGATCACTTTGATCAGCTCGTCTTCCATCGTCACTTCGATGCCGAGGCCGCCAAACTCACCCTTGGTCTGGGTCTGCATGGAGCGGCTTTCCCGCAGGTCGAGATAACCGGAATGTGGGTCGAGGTCCTTCAACATGCCGTTGATGGCGCTTTTGATCAGCTCTTCTTCTTTGGGTTCGGTCACATATTGTGAACGAATGCGTTCAAACACATCGCCGAAAATATCGAGCTGTTTATAGGTTTCCGAACCGGCAGCATCTGCCGAACTCTGGAAGCCGAGGCCCGTCTGGACTGCAAGAAGGCTTGTTGCACCGATGGCAACACCGGCCATCAACATAGAAACTCTACGAATCATTTCTCGTATCCTCTGGGGCAACCTGTTGGTCCGATTGACCTATGGTGCCGATGGTCTGTTGCAATCTTTCCTTCACCAGCCATGGCGATGGATCGATCGGCGTTCCGTCTCGTCTCAACTCTACCGTGACCACGGGGTCTTGGGAAGCGGCAGAGCTATCGTTCACCTGACCGGTTAATTGCGCGAGACCAGGGTTTGCAGTCATGCCCATTCGGCCCACCGGTTCGCCTGCTAAAACGAACTGTCCGGTGCGCACATTGGTCTCGGCCAATCCGGCAATAATGAGATGATAGGTCTCGCCTGCGTTCAAAATAAGAAGCTGGCCGTAGCTGCGGAACGGGCCGGAATAGACCACCCAACTGTCCGCAGGGGCGCGAACACGGGCGTTTGGACGAGTTGTGATGGCAATATTACGGGCTGACGTGCCGGAAGGGAGCCTGTCGCCGAAACGCAGCAATGTTGGGCCTGCAACCGGTCTCAGCACTTGTCCGGCAGCTTTGGAGAAGGGAATGGCCGGGGATTTTCGGGTTGGGTCTGCGGTGAGCACGGGCAGCTTGGCGTCAGGGTCGATAGCGCGGGGGCGAAGTGCTGCGACATCGAGACCATCCTTCAATTTCGCGCGAGCAGCGGCCAATCGTTCATTTTCGGCTCTTGCGCGGGCTTCATCTGCGGCGCGGGCCTGGGCTGCAGCATCAGCTGCCGAATCAATCTGGCTTTCCAATGACCCGATGAGACCCGCGAGCGACTTCGCTTTGGAGGCTAGCTCGGTGGCGCGGCGCTGCTCTGACATGAGCTCTACCGTTGTTTTTCCGGAAAGCTCCTGCTTGCGATCCAGCAGCGCGTTAAGGCGTTGTTCGTCTTCGCCCAATGCGTTGAGCGATGCGGTGACGGCCTGTTTTTGCTCGGCGATCTGGCGGGTGGTGCGTGCTAGCGTTTCTAACTGGGCGGAGAGGACCGAGGCTTTGGCGCGCAGGGGCGGAACGACGGAACCCATCAGGATCGCACCGCGCACGGAGGATAGCGCATCATCTGGGTGGACGAGAAGCGCAGGCGGTGGCTTGCGGCCCATGCGCTGCAACGCACCGAGCACCTTGGCCAAGACCTGTCGTTGACCGGCAAGTGACTTGTTCAACTGTTCACGGGTGCGTTCCAGTGCGGAAAGTTCCCGCTCGGCGCGGTCGACCTGCACTTCAAGGTCTTGACTACGATTGGCCGCCTCCACCAGCGCGCGGTTGATCGAACCTTCATCGCGCCCGAGATCCTCGATCTCCTGCGCCAATGCTTCCCGGCGCAGTTTTGCCTGTTCGAGCTGTTGCTGCACCTGCTGAAGCTGTTGCTCGCGGGTGAGTTTCGTCTCGAGCTTCTTCTGCGTCGGCGTTTGGGCGTGGGCAGGGACGACCGTGAGGGTCGTTGCCAGAATCAGCGATGTGAGAGTGACGCGCATGAGCGGAAGTGTAGCGATTTCGGCGTTAAGGGTCGATTAACTATGTGGGTGGGATGCGAGGGGCTGCTTGAAGATCACAACGGCATAGCTCGGCAATATTTAGTGCAAAGATTGCGACTTCATCTTCGGACCAATGTTGAGCCCAGCCAAATCACTCCGATGGCATAAACCGCCGAGACACCTACGCTCAACATTTGCACAATATCCGGCATCAAAGGCCAAACCCCAACCATGAACGCGCCTGACATCAACCACCAAACTGGTTTGGATTGAAATCTCTGCGACCGCAGCATTGTTATGCCCAATATCAGATGCCCTACAGCGAATGAGATTGCTCCGGCAAAGAAGGCAGACTTGATCGTAAATGAATTTGGCGAGGAACCAGGACTTAATCCAACGCTTGAAATTAAGTCGGGATTAGCCTCGAGGACGAGCGGATAGAGCAATCCCGACCAATAGAGCTTCCCAATGTACATGCTCAACCCGAGAGCCGACAGGGCGAAACCAACCCAGCCGCCAACCCCCAGTCGCTCACTTTCAGCAACGACTATCCAAGCTAAACCCAACAGGTTCAAAACCAGACCGATGAAAATAAGACTATGACCTATCAACCACGCAATTTGATTGCTTGATGTTGATTCATGAGGATGCAGCAAAAATCCAACAACAGCGAACAGCCCAGTCCCAATCAGACAAAACCCTGCTGCTTTGTGAATATTCATTCTGCGACATCCTTTAAAATCTATTGTGTCCGCATAGCAGACCTTGGTGATCGCGCTGAACCCTCAATCCCGATGATACGGATGCCCCGCTAATATCGTGCTGGCCCGGTATACCTGCTCCATCACCAGCGCCCGCACGATCTGGTGGGGGATGGTCAGCGCACCGAAGGAGACGACGCGGTGTGCTTCTTGGCGCAGGCTTTCGTCCAGCCCGTCCGGACCACCTATCACGAGGCCGAGTTGGGCGGTGCCGTTGTCTGCCGCATCACCGATCAGTTTGGCAAAGGCTCTGGAGTCCAGTGGCTTGCCGCGCTCGTCGAATGAGATGAAGGGCGTGCCGTCGCCTAAAGCTGTGCGGATGGCGTCTGCCTCTTGCCGCTTGCGGGTGGGGCCGTCGCCAGCGCGGCTTTCGGGCAGTTCCGCTGTGCGGATGCCGGTTATGCCTTGCGCCTTACCGGAGCCGGACAGGCGCTTTTCGTAGCGTTGTACGAGATCGAGTTCGGGGCCTCGTTTCAGCTTACCCACGCAGGCAATAATTAGTTTCACAGGCTGCGCCTAATTGGCGTCTTTGCTTACATCTATATCTGCGATGCCTGAACCCTCGGCTTCACCTTCGCCTCTGGCGATGGCGTTCCACAGTTTCTCGAGATTGTAGAACTCGCGCACTTCGGGGCGGAACACGTGAACGATCACATCGCCGGTATCCACCAGCACCCAGTCGTTGGCGGGCACGCCCTCGACCTTCGGTGTGCCGTGGCCGGCATCCTTCAGGTCGCGCAGCAACCGGTCGGTGATAGCGTTGACGTGGCGGTGCACGCGGCCGTTTGCGACGACCATATGGTCGGCCACAGCGGATTTTCCGGTGATGTCGATAGTGGTCACTTCCTCGGCCTTGGAATCGTCCAGGCTCGTGAGGATGATGTCCAAGGCGGGTGTTTTCACTTTGGAGGCGACGTTGGTCGAAGCGTTCAGGTGACGTTCCTTAATTCATTGGTTTCTAGATAGTGGCCCGCACAAGCTTATCCGCCGAGCGCCGTGATCTTCACATGGGAGGTTAACCGCCAAACCGCAAGGCTGGCAAGAAAACGCATTCACGCCCTGTGAGCGACTGTTGCCGAAGAGCACCGAATTAGCGATGGCGCTTAGCGGCTTGCCGCAATTGTGTTGATGACAGTGAATTTCTGGGGCCATGCAGAAACGTCCATGCGGGGGCGGGGGTGCCGGGCAGGGTGGAGGCGTCGGCTTCGTCGAAGCGGTAGGGGCGCAGAACTTGCGCGGCTTTGGCGCTGTGCAGCGCCAGAGTCGAGCCGGGGCGGTCCACCACAACAAATGGCATCAGCGCTGCGATGTCGCGCCAGCGGTCCCATTGGTGAAATTGGCCGAGATTATCCGCGCCCATGATCCATACGAAATCCACGTCTCTGTTACGCGCCACGATCTGGCGCAACGTGTCCGCCGTATAGCGGGTGGGCATGTCGATTTCGCACGCCGTGATTTTCATGCGCGGGTCGGGGGTGATGGCTTCGCACTCCGCCACCCGTTCTGTCAGCGGTGCGAGTTCTCGGGTGTCCTTCAGCGGGTTGCCGGGCGTTACCAACCACCACACGGCGTCGAGTTCGCAGCGGCGCATGGCCTGCTCGCATACGTGAACGTGGCCCGCGTGGGGCGGATTGAACGAGCCGCCGAACAGGCCGACGCGCATGCCGGATTCCACCATGGGCATGCGGCGATAGCGATGGGCGAGGTCTTCCAAGCAGGTTCAGCCGCGAATTTGGCCGCTGCCGCGCACCACATATTTGAACGAGGTCAGCTGCTCTACGCCCACAGGGCCGCGCGCGTGCATCTTGCCGGTGGCAATGCCGATCTCTGCGCCCATGCCGAATTCGCCACCATCGGCAAATTGGGTGGAGGCGTTGTGCAGCAAAATGGCGCTGTCGATTTCGTTGAAGAAGCGCGTTACGGCGTTCGTGTCTTCTGCGATGATGCAATCGGTGTGGTTGGACGACCATTTGTTGATGTGGTCGATCGCGCCACCAATGCCATCCACCAATCCAGCGGTGATGACGGCGTCGAGATATTCCGTTGACCAGTCGTCTTCATTCGCCGGTTCGACACCTTTGAACATTCCCGTGATTTTCTCGTCTCCACGGATGGCGCAGCCCTTCGCCTGCAGCGCCTTGATGAGCGGTTTGGCCAAACGGTCCACATCGTTTGCGTCGATCAGCAGCGTTTCTGCCGCACCGCAAATGGAGGTGCGGCGCAGCTTGGCATCGACGAGGATGTTCACCGCCATATCAAGGTCGGCGGTGGCATCGACATAAACATGCACGAGGCCTTCAAGATGCGCGAAGACGGGCACACGGGCGTCGCGCTGCACACGCTCCACGAGGCTGCGGCCACCACGCGGCACGATCACGTCCACGGTGCCGTTCAGGCCGGCCAGCATTTCGCCAACGGCGGCGCGGTCGGTGGTTGGCACGAGCTGCACACAATCCTCCGGCAAGCCCGCCTGCGCCAGCCCCTTGGCCATGCAGGCGTGGATGGCAGCGGAGGAATTCGCGCTGTCGGACCCGCCGCGCAAAATGACCGCATTACCCGCCTTCAGGCACAGCGCACCGGCGTCGGCAGTCACATTCGGGCGGCTTTCATAAATCACGCCGATCACGCCCAGCGGTGTGCGGATGCGGGAAATATCGAGACCGTTCGGGCGCTGCCAACGGGCGATCTCTTCGCCGACCGGGTCTTTCAGCGCGGCGATGGCATCCACCCCATCGGCCATGGCGCGAATGCGGTCGGTGGTCAGGTTCAACCGGTCGAGCATAGGGCCGGACAGGCCAGCCTCGCGGCCGTTTTCCATGTCGATGGCGTTGGCATCGAGAATGGTTTGGATGTTGTTGCGGATCGCTTCCGACGCTCCAACCAGCGCTGCGTGTTTGCGCTCTGCGGTGGCCGTGGCCAACGCGCGTGAGGCGGTCTGGGCGTTGCGGCCCATGTCCTGCATCAGCGCTGCGATTTCAGCTGCGGTGGGTGTGTTTTTCTCCAACATGGCCGTGATGTGCGGGATGGTCGGGCGGGCGTCAAGTTAGCTGCCGGATGCGACCAAAGCCATATCATCACGATGCACCAGCGCGGGGCGTCCCGCGTAGCCTAGGCGCTCTTCGATGTCTTCGGAACGCGCCCCTGCGATGAGGCGGGTTTCTGTGGCGCTGTAGCCGGCGAGGCCGCGACCTAGAACTGCGCCATCGCTGCCGTGTATCGAGATGGCATCACCGCGCTGGAAGTCGCCGCCGACTGCCGTAACGCCTGCTGGCAACAGGCTGTTGCCCTTGCGTAATGCGCGCGCTGCACCGGCGTCGAGCGTCACCGAGCCTGTGGTTTCCAGCTGACCCGCGATCCAGGTTTTGCGCGCTGATGTGTGGCCGCCGTTGCGTTGCGCCTGAAACAGCGTGTGGGCTTTGCCATTGGCAATCGCGGCAATCGGGTGGTCGCGTTTGCCCGATGCGATGACCATTTCGGTGCCTGCCTGAACCGCGATACGGGCGGCTTCGACCTTGGTTTTCATGCCGCCGCGCGACAGGGCCGACCCTGCGGAGCCTGCTATGGCTTCGATCTCTGGCGTGATGGTGTTGACCACCGGAATAAGGGTCGCGCTAGGATTATCCGCCGGAGGGGCGGTGTAGAGGCCGTCGATGTCCGACAACAAAATAAGACGATCCGCCTCCACCATGGTGGCGACGCGGGCGGCGAGGCGATCGTTGTCGCCGTAGCGGATTTCGCTGGTGGCGATGGTGTCGTTTTCGTTCACCACCGGCACCGCGCCGAAGGTGAGCAATCGCTCGAGCGTGTCGCGGGCGTTGAGGTAGGAACGGCGCGATTGTGCGCCTTCCGTATCGCGCAGGGTGAGCAGAATTTGGCCCGCCACGAGGTTGTGAGCGGCAAGTGCCTGGCTCCATGCGCGGCCCAGTTCGATCTGCCCCACGGCGGCGGCGGCTTGGCTTTCGTCCAATTTCAAAGCGGCTGCAGGCAGGCCGAGGATGGCGCGGCCCAGCGCGATGGCACCTGAAGATACGAGCAGAACCTGTGCGCCGTCTTTTCGCAATTGCGCGATATCGGCGGCCAGCGTTGCCAGCCAGCCTTCGCGCAATTTTCCGCCGCTATCCACCAGCAGGGCGGACCCGACCTTGATGACGACTCTGCTTGGATGGCGACGAGGATGTTTCATCGGTCAGTCGTTGGTGAGATTGTCGTCGCCGCGCGCCGTGTCGAGGCGGCTGGTCTGCCAGCGCTGGTCCACCTCTTCGGGGTCTTCGGCAGCGCGGGCTTCTTCGATGTGCTCCATCATGGCGCGCAGAACTTCGTCGAGGCCGGAATGGGTGGCAGAGGATAGGTGCAACGGCTTCTGCTTGGCTTCGGCTTTCAACGCGGCTGATTTTTCAGCCAGCGTTTCAGCGTCTACGCTGTCGGTCTGCGACAGGGCAAGCACCTGGGGTTTGGTGGCGAGGTCTTCTGCGTAGGCTTCCAACTCCGTTCGCACGGTGCGGTAGGCTAGGGCCACATCGTCTTCCTGCGCGGAAACAAGATGCAGCAGCACGCGGGTGCGTTCCACATGACCGAGGAAACGGTCACCAATGCCGACACCTTCGGACGCACCTTCGATGAGGCCGGGAATATCTGCGATCACCAATGTGCGGGCGTCGATGCGTGCCACACCCAAATTCGGATGAAGCGTGGTGAAGGGATAGTCTGCGATTTTTGGTTTGGCCGCGCTCACCGTGGCGAGGAAGGTGGACTTGCCCGCATTGGGCAGGCCGACGATACCGGCATCGGCGATCAGTTTCAGGCGCAACCATAAGGTGCGTTCGTCAGCTTCCTGTCCGGGGTTGGCGTTGCGCGGAGCCTGATTGGTGGAGGTCTTGAAATGTGCGTTACCGAAGCCGCCATTGCCGCCCTTGGCCAGCAAAAAGCGTTCACCCTCTACGGTCAGATCGCAGATCAGCGTTTCGTTGTCTTCTTCATAAATCTGCGTGCCCACCGGCACTTTCAGCGTCACGTCTCCGCCGCGCGCACCATGGCGGTTGCGGCCCATGCCGTGCACACCAACCTTGGCGCGGAAATGCTGCTGGTAGCGATAGTCGATCAGCGTGTTGAGGTTGGTGACGGCTTCCGCCCACACATCGCCGCCGTGGCCGCCATTGCCGCCATCGGGGCCGCCGAACTCGACATGTTTTTCACGGTGAAACGACACCGAACCTGCCCCGCCTGCACCGGAGCGAATGTAGATTTTGGCTTGGTCGAGAAATTTCATGGGACCGCGCTTTCGGTTGCGGGTGTCGGATAGCGTTGCTGATGCAGCACGTCCCTTACCGGATGGGGTGGCCCGCGCCAAGAAAATCTCTCCCCACCGTGTTTTACCGCGTTACCCTGTCCGCTTCACCCCGCGTGAGCCGGTCGTCCGGACCGACCTGATGACTGTGGGGTGGCGATCTTTCCGTCGCTGACCGAGTAACGTTCGGCAGAATTTAGAAAGCGGGCGGAGCATCCATGCCGCATCCGGCGAAGGCTGCCACAACAGCTTGGGATCGGGCGTCGAAAGTCAGCAATGGCGGGCCGCAGTCAAGGCCTTCGGAAACCCTTGGGTTTTCGTGTTCGGGGAGGGGGCGGGAATGGTGCTGGAAAGCATCTCGCAGCAGGATCGAGCGGGGCGAAGGCGTAAGCCATATTTCGCCTGACACTACAGGCTAACGGCAGATTCCTTTGCTCCGCTGGCTCATCTTTGCGCTCACGCTGTCGGCCACGAGTGGCCTTCGCTGCGCGGGCGCGGCGCAATTAGCGCCGGGCGGATTTTCGCCGCCTTGCCCCATGCTCGGACGTCGGAAGACGGGTCGATGTTTTTGCTCGACCGCAATCTAAGTTCCGCTCGTGGATGACAATCGAGTCGTGGCTAAGGCCGCTTCAGCTTATGGGCGTCTTTTGCGCGGGCGAAATTCACCACCACGCGACCGACCGGCAGAATACCTTTGAACACCGTGGCCGTGTTGCGAACCGTGCCGTCGGGCAGCAACACCATCTTGTCGCGCAGGCGCACGAGATTGCTGCGGTTCTTGGCGTCGAGATAAAGTTTGTAGCTATAGCGGGCGGTGTTGCCGCGAATGCGGACATTGGCCACGCCTTCGACATCATCGCGTTTGCCGATGTAGCGGCCCGGGCCGATCTTGGTGAAATACCAGATTTTGCGCTCGTTGACGCCGTCATCATAGGCGAAGTCTTCGATCAGCTTCAGCGTCTTGCCGTTCCACGTGCCGCGCAGGTCGACCTTGAAGGTGCGTTTGACGCCGTTGATGGCGGAGAACTTGCCGTATGCGACGGTCTTGCCGAGGAAGTATTCCTCGAACTTGAAGGTCTCTTTCGCGGAAGCTGCGGTGGCAAACAGCAGCGCAAAGGCGGCTAACAGGCGGATGGCGAATTTGGTCATGGATGCTGGCATGGGAGATGTCCTGCGTGTGGTCCTGAACAATATACGCACCAACAGGCGTTTGGGTTCAACCGAGCGTGCTGTTGGACAGTGCAGACCATCCCCGCATGTCTGCCGGATGGTAGGATGGCGAAGCGCAGAACTCATATCGTAACGCAAACGGGGCGCAGGATGTTGCCACCCTGCGCCCCGCTGGAATTCGTAATTTAGCCGAGTGGCTTATTCAGCAGCTTCCTGAAGGGGAGCGACCGAAACGTAGGTGCGGTTGTTGGCTTTATGGGCGAACGTCACCTTACCTTCGATGAGCGAGAAGATCGTGTGATCTTTGCCCATGCCGACATTGTCGCCTGGGTGCCATTTGGTGCCACGCTGGCGGGCAATGATGTTGCCTGGAACAACGGCTTCGCCGCCGAATTTTTTGATGCCAAGGCGACGGCCGGCACTGTCGCGGCCGTTGCGGGATGAACCGCCTGCTTTTTTATGAGCCATATCTGTCTCTCCTGCTTGCGGTGGTGAAGGTGATCACCGGTCCGCCAGTAAATTGGTTGTTGGCGAAAAGCTTACGCTTTTGCTTTCGCCTGTTCCTGCCAATCGGTGATCTGCGCTGTGCTGAACGGCATGTAGTCATCGACAGTCTGGATTTCATCAGCGGTCAAGGCAGCGATTTGAGCAAACGTCATGATGCCCTGCTCGTTGAGCTGCTTTTCAGCCACGGGGCCGATGCCCTTGATGTCTGTCAGCTTGTCTTTTTCGCCACCGGCAGGTGCCGTGAAGAGCGGACCAGCATCAGCCGGACGTTCTTTTGCGGTGCCGTTATCGGCTGCGGGCTTCTCGGCCTTCTTCTCAGCTTTGGCCGGTTTGGCTTCTGCTTTCGGCTCTGCCTTTTTGGCAGCGGGCTTTTCAGCCTTCGCGGCAGGTGCTGCATCAGCTGCAACCACGCCATTGCCGTTGCGGGCATCGCGGGATGCGCGAACGTCTGCGGCACGTTTCTGCGCGGAACCGTCGGATTTTTTCGATGGCTTTTTACCGTCGGTCAGGATCTCGGAGATCTGCAGCGTGGTGAAATGCTGGCGATGACCGATGGTGCGGCGCGAATTCTGGCGACGACGCTTCTTGAAAGCGATGACCTTGCGGGCGCGGCCCTGTTCGACGATCTCGGCAGTGACGAGAGCACCTTCCACGAATGGGGTGCCGACGGTGTTGCCGACCATGAGAACTTCGTTGATTTCTACCATGTCGCCGGCTTCGCCTGCGATGGTTTCGACCCGGATTTGGTCGTCGGCGGAGACAGAATACTGCTTCCCGCCTGTCTTGATGACTGCGAACATTTGTTTTTCCTTATGTTCAAGCCGTGCGTAGATCGAAAAACGAGCCAATTGGCTGCGCTGAACGCCTCGCACCTTTTTGCCAGTCTGCTGGTTGGGTGGAGTGGAGCTACAACCCGAATTCGGGCGTGCAGTTCCGCGCGTGCGTATAAAGCAGCGTGGGGGAGAGTCAAGTAGATCTCCGCTGCCACTCCTGATGTTAAAGCACTTTGGCGAAGAGTCTGCGTAGCACCTTTTCGCGTGCGGTCCACAACTCCTGTACCTCTTCGCGGCCCAGAATCTGCATGGGCGCACCACCATTTTTCATCAGTTTTTCTACTTTGGGATGGGCGAACATGTTCGGTACCGCTGCAGCCAATTCTTCAATTACCTCATCGGGCGTGCCTTTGGGCACCATGATGCCGCGATAGTTCACGGAGGTGTTGTCTACGTCGAGGCCGGTCTCCCGCAGTGTTGGTACGTTAGGAAGGAAGGAGTGACGCTCGATGTCGGCGATGGCTAAAATACGAACCTCGCCTTCATTTTCAGCGCGAATTGCGTCCGACATATTGTTGATGCCTGCCATAACCTTACCATCGCTCACCGCATCCAGTGCCGCGACACCCCCACCGCTGGCGGGCCGGTACGCAAGACGACACCGGCAGGATTTCTCGATTTGGAGAGCTGCGATGTGATGGCCGACCAGCAGCCCGGCACCGGAAGTGGAAAGCTGACCCGGATTGGCGCGCGCAAAGGCGATGACGTCGTCCATGGATTGAAACTGCGAAGATGTTTTCACTACGAAGACAGCGGGGTCCGCACCCCAGTTGGCAATAGGTTCAAAACTACCTGGCGCATAGCGCACGCCGCCGCGGATCGACTGGGCGATAAAATGTGGCACGTTATAAGCGGCCCAGGTGTAACCGTCGGTCTTGGCCTGTGTGGCGAACCAGTTCCAGCCCTTGCGTCCACCGGCACCGGGTTTGTTGATGATGGCGATGGGCTGCCCCAACATCTCGTCTTGTGCTGCCATGATTGTAACGATTCGGGCCTGATAATCGGTAGCGCCACCCGGACCATAAGAGACGGATAGAAGTATCGGGCGATCTGGAAATGAGGGGGAGTGCTCCTCGGCCATCGCGGTAGAAATTGACAGTGAAGCTGTCACGGCAAGGAGGCCGGTAGCGGCAAAACGGGCGAGGGGGTTCATGGTGATAGGCTCCGGTTTTTCCGCCCGGATGCCCCATCATTGCAACGAAAGATGAATCTAAGGTTCGTGATGCAACCTTAGATTGAAATTTAGTAGTCGCGTTCGAGGAAAATGCCCAGCGAGGTTTCGCCATCGGCGGCGACGGAGCCTCGTGCCGTTACATCCTTGGTGATGTCGAGATTAATGGTGGCCTTGGAATTCTGGCCCGCTTCAACGCCAAGATAGACATTGTCGGAGACATATTTACCGGCCTTCACGGCTGCATTGCCATCTTCGTCCTGCACCACATCAAGATCGTCAAGGCCGGTGCCGGAACGGATGCCGTCCACCAGTCCGGGGCTGTTGCCGCCGGTGAGTTCCGCCGCGATTGAAGCAAGGCGCACAATTTGTACCGGCGACAGGTCAGCAAGGCCGCGCCCGAAAATGATGCGGGCCAGAACTTCATCTTGCGGCAGTTCGGGATCGGAGGTGAAGGTGACATCAAGATCCGACACGCGACCAGATAGGGTGATGAAAGCGGTCACGTCGTCAGTGCTGGTCTGCGCGACAAGTCGCAGACGCGGGTCGAGATCGCCGGTCAGCGTAATTTCGCCTTCGTTCAAATCGATGCGTTGGCCAAGAATGGAAAGGCGACCACGGCGCAATTCGAAACGACCAACAGGCTGCACGTTGGTGACTGGACCCGTGACGCGAATGCGACCGCCGAGTTCTGCATCAAGACCGCGCCCGCGCACGAAAATCTGGTTCGGCGCGTTCACCGTTACATCGAGGCGCAAAACGCTGGGTCGCGAACTTGGTGTGCGTGGCGGCTTGGCGCGTTCGATTTTAGCCAAGGCGCGCTGAACACGAGCCGGTGGAGACACGTGGGTGACTTCCAGCAATTCGCCACCGCCGCCGATATTTTCGGGCACGGTGATTTCGGTTTTACCAAGGTTGACGGTGCCAGCCAGCAGCGGATCGGCCAGCAACGCACCGGTCACAGTAAGGCGACCAGCGGCGCTGGTGTCGAAGGTCGCGCCATCGGTGTATCGGGCGTTGTTCAACTGAATGGCAAGATTGGCGGGCAGATCACCATTCAGGCCAACGGAGCCTGAAATATTGACCGAACCACCGGCAGACAGGTTGGCCGAGCCGGTGCGGATCGTAACCTGCTGGCCGTCGATACCGGCGATGAGGTTGATCGACGTCAGTTTCAGGTTCGACACAGGGTCGGTGAGCGTTGCGTTTTGTAGTGATATGACGCCTGATGGCTGCGGGTTCTGAAGCGACCCTCTGGCCGTCACGTCGAAGCGGATGGTGCCGTCGATGGATGCGCCGCGCGAAGCAAGTTGACCCTGCACCACTGATAGCGGGGCAGTCCCTTCAACGCGCAGGCCAAGGCCCGGACCGGAAAGCGGAATGTTGCCGTTGCCGTTTATGGAAAGACCTTGCGGGTTGGTTGCGCGAAGCGACGCAAGATTGACGGCTTTGCCATCAAAGGTGCCGGATGCGGAAACGTCGATTGGATCAACACCGGCATCGGCAACCGCGCCTGCGGTGACGCCATTTCCGCGCAGATCGAAGTTCACATTGGGTGCTGCCGGTTTGCCCTTCACCGTAGCCGTGCCGGATAGAGTGCCGCCTGCGCGGGTTTGCGGGCTAACTGCATTGGCGATGTTCAGGGGCAGGTTATCGAGGCCGATGTTCAGGTCGAGGCTATCTCCTGCTGAACCCGTGACGCGAACCGTGCCGCCACCGACATTCAACAAAGCGCCATCCAGCTTCACATTGCTTCCGGCAATGCGAATGGTGGTGGGGGCTGAAAGGCGGGCATCGGTGATATTGGAATCGACGGTAAGCTTTTCGAGACGCACTGTGGTGTTGGCGCCTTCGCGCAGAGCGGAACCGGTTGTGGCGATGACGGCATCGTTTTGGGCCAGACGCGCTTCCAGATCGAAGTCTGTGGTGTCGCCTTGCGTGGAGACGTCGCCTGCAACGCTGGTGATGTCGGTGCCGCCGGCGCGGATGTTGCGACCATCAATCTTGGCGTTGATATTGGGCTTGCCAAACAGGTCTTCGATGATGGCGTCCACCTCGGCAGAGCCTACGCGAATGGTATCGACCATGACGTTGCTGGCCTTGATGTCTGCGGTGGCGTTTTGTTTTCCTGCAGCACTTTCAAGTTTTACGTTGCCGTTCACCGAGCCGGACGCTTTGGTCAGAGCCAGCGCTGCAACGTCGCCAATATCGGTGCTGTTCACCGCGACTGCGCCGTCGATCAGTCCATTGGCACGGCGCAAAATATCGCCGGTGAGACGGGTTTCACCGACCTTGGCATCGAGGCCATCGACGCGAATTGCGCCATCATCACCGAAGGTTGCATCAATCATTCCGTCAAGCGTGACGGGCTGGCTTGCCAGCGTGCCCGATGCGTCCAGCTCGCCTTTGACGGCTTCCGGGCTGGCGGTGCCGCCGAAGCCTAGAGCAAGATTTTCAACTGTGCGGCCCTGAAGATTGCCGCGCGGCATGGCGAGTTGCGCCTGCACCGCAAATGGAGCCTGCTCACCATCGACCGATGCCGTGAGTTCCACTTCGCCGCGACCGGCTGTTGAAATATCGGCCAGATCGCGCAGCAAGGCGCGGGCTTTTAGATTGGCACTCTCGCCGGAAAAGCGACCGTCCAATGTTGTTTCAAACCTGCGGTTGGCAACGCGCAATCCGTCGAATGTAATGCCGGTCTCGTTGCGGGCGGCGCGGCCTGCGAGCGTGGTTTCGCCAGCCAACAGCTTATCGGCCGCTTCGATGCCAAGCGACAGGTCGGTGGTGGTGCCGTCGAGCCTCAAGTTGAACCCGCCAGATGCGCCTTCGATTTTGCCGGTAGCGGTAAGATCTGCCTGGCCTGCAAGTTCACGGCCTGCAATTGCTGCAAAGGCTGCCAAACGGTTTGCCATCAGGTCGATGGTACCGTCGAATGTTGCGCCATCCAGCTGGCCGTCAGCGGTCACATCGAAGGTTTCACCATCAACAGTCATGTTGGAAATGCGAAGTGGTGCGTTGCCCTGTTTGGAACCGCGACCGTTCAGCATTATTGCCGTGCCCACTGCTTCCTGAAGCGCGGGATCAGGAGTCGCGATGCCGGACAGCTTGCTGTTCAGCTGAAACTGGATGGCACGTTGTGCAGCATTGGCCAGGTTGGTCACCGTGCCGCCGGTTTCCAGCATGATGTCGGCCACATCCATGTCGTTGGCCTTCAACCGCTCGCCGGTCAGGCGGGCAGCGAAACCGTCGCGGTTGGCGGCGTCGTAAGTAACGTCGAGATTACCCAGTCCGATCGACACGCCTTCGGCGCCGGGAATAGCGACGCGATCGGTGCCATTTGGAACGAGTTTGATAGCCAGGTTCAAAGCTTCCAGCGCACCGCTTGCGATGGTGCGGGCGCTGCCGGATACGTCCAACTCACCACCGGTGATGCGCAGATCGCGCAGTTCGACCCCTCCGGCATCGCGCAGGATGGCCGTGGCATCAAGGCTGGTTTCAAGACCAAAGAAAGAGCGGCTACGCTCCGGCATGATGGAGGCGATAGGGCCGTTGAGGTCGGCCCGGATGATGCGGCCACCATCTGCGGTGTCGATGGCCAGCTTGCCAGTGAGAATGCGGCGTTGGTCGACATCGAAGGCGAGATCGACATCGAGATCGGAAAGTGGACCTTCGCCCTTGACCACGAACTGCACCGGCGGCTTGCCGGGCAGGTTCATCAGGCTGGCGACGATACCGTCCTGCGGTTCTGACAATGTAACATCGAGGGCAAGTTGCTGCGCCTCGTTGGCGTAGTTGGCTTTAAGGCCAAGCTGCCCGCCGGGACCATCAAGGCGGGCAATGGCCAGATCAGCTTCAAGCGAACCGTCGGCGAGACGAATGTTGCCAGCTACGCTTGTGGTGGCGGCAAGGCCGAAGACGGGTTCACCGAATACCACCTCGGCGATTTCGAGTTTTTCGATGGTGACGGAGACCGGCAGTTCCGGAAGTTGGAAAGGTGCGGCCTCAACGTCGGGCAGGCTTTCATCCGGCGCCGGGGTGCGCGGCAGATTTATTTTGGCTGCTGTCAGACTTTCGATCTCCACGCGACCACGCAGCAACGCGGAGCGGTTCCAGATCAGCCGTGGCTGCTCAATGGTGAGCCAAACGCCTTCTTTATCAGCGATGGTGATGGAGGTGAGTTGCACATCGCTCGACAGCGTGCCTTCCAGCCCGTTGAGCGAGATTTTCATATTGTCTGAGGACAGCGTGTCTTCGACGTAGCGAACGAAAGTGCCCTTATCTTCGGTGACTTCAGCGGTTTCAGCCGCAACGTTCTGTGCGACTTGAATCTCTTTGGTCTGCTGCGCTTCTGCTTGCAGAGGTTGTGCTGCTTGAACTGGCGTGGCCTGAAGCTGCTGCGTTTGAATTTGTGGAGCCCGCGCTTGGGGGCCCATGGCGGCAAACGCTAGCCCTGCTACGGCACCGAAACCGAGTGAAGCAAGAACAATTATGGTGGGGGACTTAGCCATTAGAACGCCTGCCCTATACCGGCATAGATCGCGAAGCCTGCGTCGTCGCTACCCGGATCAAGCGGAATGGCAACGTCGAGGCGAATTGGGCCGAGGCCGGTATAGTAGCGCACGCCGAGGCCCACACCAACTTGCAGATCTTCATCAAAACCGGAGAAGGAGTCGCTGCCGACGGTGCCGACATCGACAAAGGCCACCGCGCCAAAATTTCCACCAAAGCGCTGGCGCAGTTCGACACTGCCTTCAAGCAAAGAACGTCCACCGGCGGTTTGCCCATTGGCGGCGGTTATGCCGATGGTTTTAAAGCCATAGCCGCGAACGGATGCGCCACCGCCTGCAAGGAACAGCAGGTCCGGCGGGGTTTCGGATATGGGTGGGCCGAGCAGCGTGCCGACTTTGCCGCGAACGGCCAACACGGTTTTCTTTTCTTCGCCAAAGCCAAAATAGGTGCGGCCTTCTGCTGTGAAGCGGCCACCGGCATTGCCGAATTCCGCCTCGTAGAAGGGCTTTGCGTCCAGTTCGACGTAGAAACCCTGTTTGGGGTCGAGCTTGTCGCGGCGGTTGTCGAACAGTAATTCGCCCAACAGGCCGGTGGTGGCAAAGTTTCTCGTGCCGAATGCGTCTTCGAACTTACCGTATTCGCCGAACATGCCGACGCCGACCGTGAGACTATCCGTGACATAGTTTGTTAGCTTCACCGAGCCGCCAGTCGAGGTTTCTGTGAAGGTCTCGTTGAAATCGCGCTTGGCGAAGACGTTGGTCACCAGATCGGTGTCCGGTGTGAAGACGCCGGGTTTGGTGAAGGTTGCCGCTAGATTGTAGTCGAACTCCTCGGGATCGACTGTTGCCGTCTCACCGATACCGCCACCCACGCCGCCGATGCTTGCATCCAGTCTCAGCCGTTCCGCCTTGCCGAACAGGTTGCGGTGCAGCCAGTAGGTTTCGACGCCGATGCCGTCGATGGAGGACAGCGTTGCACCCACACCGATGCGGCGTTTTTTGCGTTCGGCCACTGTGAGCGATACCGGCAACAGACCATTGGAGCCGAGGCTTTTGCCAAGTTCGAATTTGCGGGTTGAAAACACACCGAGACGGTCAAGCCGCTTGCGCGCGCGCTCCAGATCATCGGGATCGTATTCTTCACCCGGTTTGAGGCCGGTCATATAGGCCACGAATTCCGGGTCCATGTCTTTGGTACCGGAAACGTCTACGGCGTCGTAATAGGCAACCGGACCCGGATCCATGCGTAAGGTAACGTTCAACTGCTGGTCGGGGTGGACGGCGACCGCCTCTTGGCCTTCAACGCGGGCCAATGCGTGGCCCTGCTGTTTCCATTGCTCCACGGCCAGTCTACCGGCATTGCGCACGGTGCCTGCCTTGGCGCGGGCACCGGCTGTAAAATTGATATCCGCGAATGATTTCGTGACGTCGGACTCATCGTTTGTTGGCGGGGCCGCGTTTTGCACATCGGCCTTGCCGAACCGATAGGTCGGACCGGGCGTGACGCGGATGGTGACCTGCGAGCGTTCCGGCAGGCTGCGACCAGCCTCGATTTCTGCAGCCGATATACCGTTGACGAGAATTGAAATTTCGCCGCCATAAAGTGCGTTGTTGTACATGCCCGCCAGAATGCTGCGGTAATCACCCTTGGCGCGGCTTATTAGGCCTGCTGAACCCGCCACCGGCTGTTCTCGACCCGAATAAAGACCTGATGCGCTTTTGAGTGCCGCCTTCACATCACTATCGACCTCACGACCGTCCAGCGGTTCAAAAATGAACTCCACGTCGTAGCGTTTTGGATCGATAAAACCGGATGCCTGATCGTCCTCGACAGACTCGCAGGTCGTGCCGGGAATACAAATACCAAACACGGATGCTGCCTGCGCCTGCGCAACCGCGCCTGCCGATAGGGCAAGCGCAAGTGACCCTGTGGTGAGCCACGATGTTGGATATGAGGTAATCGTGCGGCGCAAAGTCGTTCAGGTTCCTGTCGCGTCGGTGGCCTGGCGGCCTATTTTCCGGTCCTTTGACCGGCTTAAAATCGTCAGGCGCGTAGCTATTCGCGCAGCCGGATTGGTATGAACGATCTCGTTCATCGGGTCTATCTTAGCGTACGATATAGATCGCTGCCTCACGTTATGATGACCGGCGATCTGAAATCGTCCGGCACATTGGTGGCAAACCTATCACGGCAATCCGGTTTGGTTAATGAATAGAATGCTTTTCGCTTCAAATGCCTGCAATGTTGGTTAGCAATTGGTGAAGTCATAGAGGGTATCTGTTTCCCGTGAATTTCTGATATGGTTGTAAGGGGTTGCGCTTCGGGTTTAATTGAAAATCTGATCACGTGATCAATGAATATTCGGGGCAGACGAAACGACTGGCCAAGAATTGGTCGCAACGGATCGATTGATAGGCATGAAAAGACCCCTGCCGGACCCAGAAGCACCAGAAAAACATTCCGAAGAATGCCTTCCAGCTTTCGCTAACCCCATGGCTTCTCGAACCAAACGGCCATGGTTCCAGCGTACAAACACGCAATTTTTTATCGGGTTGGGTCTGGCGCTTGTGGTTCCGGCGCTGGTGTTCCTGCTTCAATCAACACAGGTCTGGGACGAAGCGACCTTCACATCGTCGTCCACCCTGGCGGCCATCGCCGTTGTTCTAGGCTATCAGTTCCAACGCAAGCTCTTTCGCTTCCCCGATGTGAAGGCTGGCTCACATTTGGTTGCTGGTTTCACCATTTCCTTCGGCTTGGTGTTGGGCGTGGCAGGGTTGTTGCGCAGTGACTACTCAACCGTTTTTCTCGTTACGAGTTATTTGACCAGCTTGATTTGGTTCGTGGCTATGGACCGGGTGAGGCGCACGCATAGCCGCCTTGCCATGGTTATCTTGAAGGGCGGGCGAATTCCCGACTTCGCTTCGATCCATCAGATTGAATGGAATGAAATTTACCGGATAGATGATTATAGCCCCGATATGGGGCCGCTGGTGATGGATCTTCGTCACCCTCATGACGACCACACGCTAGAGTGTGTCGCCCGACTGGTTCTTGATGGGGTGTCGGTCTTTCATACGAAACGGGCCTTTGAGAGGCTCACCGGCCGGGTGTCGATTGAATATTTGTCGGAAAACGAATTTGGCTCGCTGCGACCGGAACAGTTCTATCTGCGGATGAAGCCCGCGCTGGATTGGGTGATGGCGCTGTTGCTTGTGCCACTTTTTGCTACGGTTCTTGTGCCGCTCGCACTCATTATGCTCATCGTTCAGGGGCGACCGATCATCTACCGCCAGAAAAGACGCGGGCTGCGTGGCAAACGTTTCACGTTTTACAAATTACGTACCATGAAGACGGAAGACCAGAACGCATTGCAAACCTCGCAGGAGCAAATCGCTGCGTTGCTGACCCGTTTCAACGACCCACGCGTGACACCGTTCGGACGTTTCCTGCGCCGCCATCGCCTCGATGAATTGCCGCAAATCTGGAACATCTTGAAGGGCGATATGTCCTGGGTCGGGCCGCGACCGGAGGCTGCATTCCTGTCCGACGAATACCAGCGCCGCATTCCCTTCTACGCCTACCGTCACGTTGTTAGGCCGGGCGTTACCGGTTGGGCTCAGATTAATTCCGGCCATGTGACGGAACTGGAAGCGACCGGCGTGAAGCTGGAATTCGATTTCTACTACATCAAGATGATGTCGCCCTGGCTCGATTTTCTTGTACTGATGCGCACTGTGAAAATTCTGATTCTGGGGATCGAAAGAACTTGATTTGCGTTCACGCTGTCGACGCTCTGCGCCTTCGCTTCACGGGGTGCCGAAGGGGCGGCGGTCGCTGTTTGCTCCGGTTGGGGCATGGGTTGAGGGTTAGGTTCTATTTCGCGCTTGCCATCCGCTCAGCCACATATTCCCCAATCGCCAGACATGACGTCAGGCCCGGCGACTCGATGCCTGCCAGTACAGTGAAGCCTGCCATGCTGTGGCGCTCTTCGCCCCACACTTCGAAATCTGCGTTTGGTTCGCCGGGGCCGGACAGCTTTGGGCGGATGCCGCTGTAGTCAGGTTCCAATGCACCATCGGGAAGCGCAGGCCAGTAGCGACGTATGGCTTCGTAGAAAACATCGGCGCGGGCAGGATCGACCTCGTAGGCGAGATCATCAACCCATTCCACATCCGGTCCGAAACGTGCTTGTCCTGCAAGGTCTAGAGTTAGATGAACGCCGAGACCGCCGGGTTGTGGTACGGGATAGATGAGCCTTGAAAACGGTGCGCGGCCCGAAAGACGGTAGTAGTTTCCCTTGGCATAGCGCAGTTTCTTGCGCCAATCATCACGCCCTTCGAAAGAGCGATTGAAGACGGTGTCGCCATCCAAGCCCATGGAACAAACCACTTCCTTTGCCGTGATACGCGCTGGATCGTTGGGGCCGGTGTGAATGGCGAAACCGTCGTTCAACCGTTCGATGCGCTCCACCGCGCTGCGCGTCACCAGCATCGCGCCATGTTCTTCCGCTTCGCCTAGCAATACGGTCATCAGGCCATGGGAATCCATGATGCCGGTGGAGGGTGAAAGTAATGCGGTGTCGGCCTGAAGGTCGGGCTCCATATCTGCAATCTCATCAGGCACGACCCGCCGTAGATTGGTGACGCCGCAAGCGTTGGCATGGGCTGCGATTTCATCCAACCGAGCGTCTTCTTGCGGTCCATTTGCGACCACAAGCTTGCCGAGCTGCTTTGTCTCGACGCCATTGGCAGCGGCGAAATCGTAGAGCATATCGCGACCCCGCACACAGAGCTGCGCCTTTAGCGAACCCTGCGGGTAATAGATGCCCGCATGGATGACTTCCGAATTACGGGCTGAAGTTTCCTGTCCGTAATGGGCGTGCCGTTCTAACAGCATCACCTCTCGGCCCGACATGGCCAGCGACCGCGCTACGGCGAGGCCAACGGCACCGGCGCCGATGACGATGGTTTCGATGTCGTGCATGGCCGTCCTCTGCGCCGTTTTCTCAAAGACGGATTTGCGGCAAAGGTCGGCTGCAGGCAAGGTCGGAAGCGAAGACCTCGCTTTCGGCACGGCACAGCCTCGTGCTACCTGCCTGATATGCATGTGATGTTTGTCGTCAACGATCTGAGTTATTTTGCCATTCATCGCCACGCGTTGGCGGTGGCATGGCTGGACCGTGGTTGGCGTGTCACGCTGCTTTCCGGTGATGCACCCCATGGTGCGCCTGAGATCGACCCGCGGATAAAGTTACGAGAGCTGCCGTTTGCCCGCCACCGCGCCAGCCCGATGTGGGATTTAGCCTGTCTACGGATCATCCTTGATGCCGTTCGAACGGAACGCCCTGACATCGTTCACGCCTTCACGGTCAAAGCTGTTCTGTTGGTGGGTTTTGCCACGATGATCATGCGGCGAAAGCCTGCACTGGTGCTGACATTTGCCGGAATGGGCAAAATCTTCGAACCGTCCAGCGCTGTATGGGCCAAGGCGCGCAGGTCAATCGTCTCGACTCTGTTGCGGCGTATCGCAAAAGCCTGCTCACCGTGGACTACATTTGAAAACGAAGGCGATCGTCAGCATGCCATCACGCTGGGATTTGCCTGTGTTACACGGTCGCGCACCTTGCAAGGTGCTGGGATCGATCCCGACCTGTTCTATCCGCCAACTGAAACCTACGAAGGAAAGTTACGTGTTTTGATGGCCAGTCGGATGATCGCTACGAAAGGCGTCGATGTTTACATTGAGGCAGCGCAGCGGTTGGAGAGCAAAGCCACATTCACCCTTACCGGCCTGCGATATGAAGGCGATAGCGATGCCATGGAGATTAGCGTGATTGAGAGCGCTGCCCGGAGAGGAGACATTGACTGGCGCGGCGCCACGCCGATCAACGGGATGGGTGATCTGTTGCGGCAACACGATGTCGTTGTTCTTCCCACACGGTTGAGAGAAGGTTTCCCCCGTTCATTGCTGGAAGCAGCCGCATGCGGTTGTGCGTTGGTTGCCAGCGATCAACCGGTCATTGCTCAAATCGTGCGGCCCGGCAAAACAGGATGGCTGTTGAGCGAAGCTGATAGCGTTCATCTGGTCGAGGCGCTGGAAGATGCCATCACCGATCCGCGAGCAACCCGTGCCATGGGCGCTTCCGCTGCGGCCATGGTGTCTGAAATGGCGGTGGACACACCGTCCATCGTGCGCGACATGGCGGATGTCTATGAGCAGGCCACCACTTCGACGCTTAACAACAGCGCTTCCCATGGTTGATTGGTCTCGCGATTACTGGCCTCTGCGGATTGGTCGTGACACGGCCGCGATAATTTTGTTTGTCATTTTTCCGGCCATTCAAATCATGGCAACGCGCGGGGCTTCCGCTGCTGTCGGGGCGGCATTTGTTTGTATTGTTCTCATGCATATTGTGACGAAGGGCCGGTCGTCATGGCATGGTGAATGGCAGGCGATGGATGCCAGACCTGTCATTATCTCTTTAGGTATGGTGCTGATTTGGTGGACCATCTCGCTGCTATGGTCACCGGACCCCAGCTTTGCGCTTCGCGACGGTGCGGGGGTCATCTTGATGTTGCTGGCGATAGTTTTTCTGCCTTTGCAAATAGCGCGCACCACAATCGCTTCACCTTCGTTTATGGTTCTGTTTGGCATCGCCATTTGCGCGGCATTCATGATCTTGGAAATGTTGTCGTTCACACAACTTCATGACCACTTTGATGTGTCGGCAGAACTGTGGGATTTGAACCGCACGGGACTGTTTCTGACACTCATGTTGCCTGCTGTTGCGCTGGCTGCGCGTCACGGTACGTTTTGGGCCTTTGTCGCGGTGCTAGTGGCCGTGCTTTCTTTAGCTGCGATTTCGCTTAGCCAAGGCCAAGCTGCGCAACTGGCCTTGTTTGTTGGTGTCCTGGTCGCGCTGGTGGCGTTACTGTTGCCGATGACCGGACGAGTGGTCGCGGTCGTTTGTATCGTTATGACCATCGCTATGCCGTTTGCGGTCAAAGGGCTCGATAACGCTCGTGTAAGTAAGGCGCTTTCCAGCTTGCCGTCTGCCAATGCGGTTCATCGTATCGCTCTCTGGGTCGGTTACGAATCCATCATCCGCGAGAGGCCATTTATTGGCTGGGGCGCCGGTGCAGCGCGCTATGTCGGGATGACGGGCCGTGCCACAGAAGTTGCATCCCAACGGGGCTATCCGCGGGTGGCCACCAGCCCACACAGTGCGGCTTTGGAAATCTGGACCGAGCTTGGCCTGATAGGAGCTGTGCTGACTTCGGTTTTCCTATGGTGTCTGGGCGCCGCGATAGACCGCAACCGTGGTGAATTGCGGGTTGCGCTAACCTTTATATTTGCTGCCTCTGTTACCTACAGTTCGGTATCGAGCTCTCTGTTTCAGGGGTGGTGGCTCAGTTCGCTGGGTATGGCACTGGTGGCTTGCTTCATGCTCGAAGCCAGACGAAAAACGGTGCGATGATTGACGAATCCCGCCTTTACGATGTTCTGCCTCAGCTCTGCGCGGACGCTGGCCATGTGATTATGGATGTGCGCGAGACCTGTTTTCAGGTGGAGGCCAAGGGCGATGACTCTCCGGTCACGCTGGCCGATACGCGAGCGGAAGCGATTGTGCTCAACGGTCTGGCAACGGCCTTTCCCGATATTCCGGTGATTGCCGAAGAGGCTATGGCTGCGGGCCAACGCCCCGATACGTCAGACGGCATTTTCTTTCTGGTTGATCCGCTTGATGGCACGCGGGAATTCGTCGATGGGTTTGATGATTTCACGGTCAACATTGCCCTTATCCTCGATGGCGTTCCGATGGCTGGATGCGTGGCAGCTCCTGCCCATGGAATGCTTTGGTACGGTTCCGGTTCGCGTCTTTTGACGAGGGTGATCAATCGCCGCCAAGAGCATTCGACAACCGGTGAAGAGCAGATGGTCGTGCGGTCGAGTAAGCAAACCGAAACGCTGCGGGTCGCCGTCAGCCGCGCTCATGGTAATGCTACCACCGAAAACTGGATTTCACAGCTTGGTGCAGTGGAAAGAGCTGCTGTTGGCTCGTCGTTGAAATTCTGCTGGTTGGCGGAAGGGCGCTGCGATGTTTATCCGCGCTTCTCGCCCACGATGGAATGGGACACGGCAGCGGGTGACGCCATCCTGCGCGCTGCCGGAGGGCAGGTGTTGGGACCGGATGGAACCGCATTGATCTATAATGACCGCCAGCGAGAAACGCCCCGGCCATTCGAAAATCCGAATTTCGTGGCGATGGCCCCGGGTGTCACACTGTCTTTTGATGATGGACTGCAACTCGGCTAGCTGCTGCGTCATGGCATTCGCAACAGATGTTGTGAGGTTGCTCACGAAGGCTTAGGTGAAGTTTAAGCGCGGCGTATAAGCCGCAACCGGCAGGAAGCGCATATGTTCTCCACATCTTCTACCATTGGCATTATTGGCCTTGGATATGTCGGCATGCCGCTGGCCGCTGCGCTGGCGGGTAAAGGCCTGTCGGTCACCGGTTACGATATCGACACGCGGCGCATCGAACGCTTGCAGGGCGGTATCGATGACACGGGTGAATTGTCGGCGGAAGAAACGCGCCACGACACGCTGCGCCTGACCACCGATGCCGATGCGCTGCGCGGCCTCGACTTCATCATCGTCACGGTGCCAACGCCGATCAGCCACGCCAATCGCCCTGATCTGGAACCGTTGTTTTCTGCCTGCCGCACCATCGCGCCACGGCTTCATGCGGGGCAGGTGGTGATCTTTGAATCCACTGTTTACCCCAGCGCCACGGAAGCCGATTGCGTGCCGCTGTTGGAAGAAGGTTCAGGCCTCAAAGCCTATAGCGATTTCCGCATCGGTTATTCACCCGAACGCATTAACCCGGGCGATGCCACGGGCAACTTGCAGAACGTCGTGAAAGTGGTAGCCGCGCAGGACGAAGAAACGCTGGATGCGGTGCAGGCGCTCTATGACACCGTTGTCGAAGCTGGCACCCACCGCGCTGCCTCCATCGCGGTCGCGGAAGCGGCGAAGGTGCTTGAAAACACCCAGCGTGACGTCAACATCGCGCTGATGAACGAGATGGCCCTGCTTTGCGACAAGCTTGGAATCCGTTCTCACGACGTTATCGAAACAGCGGCGACCAAGTGGAATTTCAACCGCTACACCCCTGGCCTTGTCGGCGGTCATTGCATCGGGGTGGACCCCTATTATCTCACGTCGAAGGCGGAAGAGGTGGGCTACAAGCCGGAACTTATTCTGGCCGGTCGTGCGATCAACGACTCCATTCCCTACCATCTGACGCAGAAAATCGTGAAGCTGTTAGCCAAGGCCGACCAGCCGGTAAGAAAAGCCAGAGTTGGAATTCTAGGCCTGTCGTTCAAGGAAAACGTGCCGGATTTCCGAAACTCCAAGGCCATAGCGATCATCGACGAACTGAATGACTTTGCCATCGAGCCGCTTGCCCACGACCCCTTTATGGAAAGCCTGATGGCGCGCCCGCCAAAGGCGAAATTCTCCGCTGCCGATATGGCAGACATGCGCGATCTGAATTGCTGCGTTTGGGCCGTCACCCATGCCGCTTACAAAGATCTCGATGGCGACGCCATCAGCGCGATGATCGTAACTGGTGGTGTGTTCATCGATGTAAAATCGCAGATTGACCCAATGACCCTGCGGGCTGACATCACTTATTGGTCGCTCTAACCTATTCGTTCAACGCCACGGGCTAACCGCCGAAGAGCGTGATGAGCAAGATCAGCAGCAAGATGCCGAGAACCAGCAGCCCACCGAGCAATTTCGCGCCGGTGAGCGCAACGCCTGCGACACGGCTGTAGCCCAGCAGGCCCGCGATGGCCGCCACGACGAGAAGAATGAGAATGTATTTGACCATTTAGAATTCCCGCAAACTGCGTTCCAGACAGTCTGACAATGCGCTCATATGGACGGGGTTGCACGACGCTGATTTGCAGTTCGCTTCGCCTTGGGAATTGCCTGCTTTCAGGTCTGCCCGCGTATGAGGCGAAAGAAGCTTCCTAATATAAAGAAAACAAGCGCGACCGGCATGAGATAGCTCATCGCTTTGATAAGAAACATGGCGATAGCGCTGACATTCGTATAACCAGCTAAACTTGATGCCACGAGCAGAAAGCTCGACAGCATCATAACCGATATCGTCCATCTCAGCATAGCCTCACTCTCCTGTGGTCGATGTTCGTGAAATCCTGCCTCGACGGTACCAAACGCGGGTTACCGCAAGCTTGACATTTTGCTCTGTTCGCGGTGAAAGCGCCTCACACACGGACAGGTTCTGCCCGCAATCCGCCGACCGGCCCTCTCGATAGAGACTTGCCGGAGGTCACCACCCGCCAGCGCGATGCGCCCGTGGGTGCGATTTGCGTTTGGGAGCTTGTTCATTGACCGGCTCCGCCTTGGTGCCACTTAGATTAAGAGACCAACCGCGAAAGGCCGCTCAGGAAACACCATGTTCGATTCCCTACAAACCCGCCTTTCCGGTATTTTCGATGGCCTCACCCGTCGCGGTGCGCTGTCTGAAAAGGATGTGGCGTCCGCGCTTCGTGAAATCCGCCGCGCGCTGATCGAAGCCGATGTGGCGCTGGAAGTTGTCCGCGAGTTCACCGAGAAGGTGCGCGAGAAGGCCGTCGGTGCCTCCGTCGTCAAATCGGTCACGCCGGGCCAGATGGTCGTCAAGATCGTCCATGATGAATTGGTCGCCATGCTCGGCACCGAAGACGAGCGTATCGACCTGAATGCACCGTCGCCCGTCGGCATCATGATGGTGGGTCTTCAGGGTTCCGGTAAGACCACGACGTCCGGCAAGATTGCGCTGCGGTTGAAAACGCGGGACCGCAAGAAGGTCTTGATGGCCTCGCTCGACACACGCCGTCCGGCTGCCCAAGAGCAACTTCGCCAACTTGGTGTACAGACCGAAGTCGACACGTTGCCCATCGTCGAAGGGCAAGAACCCGTCGCCATCGCCAATCGCGCGATGCAGGCCGGTAAGCTGGGCGGCTACGATGTCGTCATTCTCGACACCGCCGGTCGCACCTCCATCGATGAGCCGTTGATGGCCGAGATGGCGGACATTCGTTCTGCCGCTAACCCGCATGAAATTTTGCTGGTGGCGGATTCGCTCACCGGTCAGGACGCGGTCAATCTCGCACAGAATTTCGACACCCGCGTCGGTATCACCGGCCTCGTGCTTACCCGTATCGACGGCGATGGCCGTGGCGGTGCTGCCCTTTCAATGCGCGCCGTCACCGGCAAGCCCATCAAGCTGTTGGGCACCGGCGAGAAAATGGACGCGCTGGAGGATTTCTATCCCAAGCGTATCGCCGACCGTATTCTCGGCATGGGCGATATCGTTTCGCTCGTCGAAAAAGCGTCCGAAACCATCGACGCCGAACAAGCCGCCGCCATGGCGAAGAAGATGCAAAAAGGCCTCTTCGACATGGACGACCTGTCCCAGCAGTTGGGTCAGATGTCGAAAATGGGCGGCATGGGTTCGATCATGAAAATGATGCCCGGCATCGGCAAGATGGCCAAGCAGATCGAGCAGGCCGGGATCGACGACAGCGTGTTCAAGCGTCAGCAGGCGATCATCTCGTCCATGACGCGCAAGGAACGCAAACTGCCCAAGCTGCTGAACGCCAGCCGCAAAAAGCGCATCGCCGCCGGTTCCGGTTCTTCCGTGCAGGAGGTCAACCAGCTGCTGAAAATGCACCGCCAGATGGCCGACATGATGAAGAAGATGTCCGGCAAGGGCGGCGCTGGCCTGATGGGCAAGATGGCGGGTGCCATGGGTATGCCCGGAATGGGGGCACCCGGAGCAGATATGAGCGACACCATGCGTGGTATGGGCGGCGGCGCACCCCAGATGGACCCGAAAGCGCTGGAAGATATGGCGCGCGGAATGGGCGGTCTCGGTGGTGGAATGGGCGGAATGCCCAAACTCCCCGGCCTCGGCGGCGGAAACCCGTTCGGGGGTAAGAAGAAGTGAGCGCTCTTGTTCCTATCATCGAAACCGAACGTCTCATCCTGCGCGATTGGACGGAAGATGATGTCGGTGCCGTTTCCGAAATCATGACGAACCGGCAGGCAGCAGGCTTCATCGGTGGCGTTGCGCCATCGTGGCAACCGTTTCGTGCGGTGTGCACATTCATTGGCCACTGGCAGTTGCGCGGATTCGGCTTTTTCGCGGTCGAGCGCAAGGAAGAGGGCGACTGCATCGGCTGGTGCGGCATGTGGCGACCTGATGGCTGGCCGGACAACGAGATCGGCTACAGCCTCGCCCCCCGCGTTTGGGGGCAAGGTTACGCACCGGAAGCCGTACAGGCGTCACTGCGGTTCGCATACCAATCTGTCGGTTGGAAAACCGCGATCAGCTTGATCGATAGCAAGAACACCGCGTCCCAAAGTGTGGCCCGCAAAATGCATGCGATTTTGGAAGCACGCGATGTGCAGGTGACCGATTTTACCGCTGACATCTGGCGTCATCAGCCTGCCGAAAAATTTCTGGAGCGCACGGCATGAACGTCACTATGTCCGGACAAGAACAGCTCGAAGCCTATCGCAAGTCGATCGATAATTTCGACACGGTGCTCATTCACACGCTGGCGGAGCGTTTTCGTGTGACCAAGGCTGTGGGCCATCTGAAGGCTGAAAACGATTTTCCACCGTCCGACCCTGACCGCGAAGCGCGGCAGATAGAGCGGCTGCGATCACTGGCAAAAGACGCGGATCTCGATCCCGACTTTGCCGAAAAATTTCTCGAATTCGTCATTCGCGAAGTCATTCAACACCACGAACAAGCCCGCGGATAACGCGGACATAATTTTCCCAAACGAAAGAAAATACTATGGCTACCAAAATTCGTCTCGCCCGTGGCGGCTCCAAAAAGCGCCCGTTCTACCGTATCGTTGCTGCCGACACGCGCTCCCCACGCGATGGCCGTTTCATCGAAAAATTGGGCACCTATAACCCGCTGCTCGCCAAAGATTCGCCAGAGCGCGTGACCATGGATGCCGAGCGCATTCAGCATTGGCTCGACCACGGCGCATTACCGACCGACCGTGTTGCCCGTTTCCTTGATGCTGCCGGTATCAAAAAGCGCGATGCCCGCAACAACCCCAACAAAGCAAAGCCCGGCAAGAAAGCCGAAGAGCGCGTGGCCGAGAAGAAGCAGAAGGAAGAGGATGCCATCGAGGCCGCCAAGGCCGCTGCTGAAGAAGCAAAAGAAGCCGCAGCCGCTGCTGCAGCTGCTGCAACCGAGGCCGTTACCGACGCTGCTGAAACCGTAGCTGATGCTGCCAGCGACGCCGTTGAAGCTGTTGCCGATGCCGTGTCCAGCGACGATAAGCCTGCTGAATAGGCGCGTTTCGCTTTTTGCGTGACTAACGAACGGGGTGGCGAAAGCTGCCCCGTTTTGCTTTTGAATGACCGGTAACTTCAAAAAGGCCCACCGCATATGACCGATCCGTCTTCCCTTATTCTCCTTGCCCAGATCGGGCGGCCGCAGGGCATCAAGGGGGAACTGCGCGTGAAGGCGTTTACGGATAATCCCGAAGCGCTGGACGACTATGGCGCGCTGCGGACCGCCGATGGGAGACGCTTCAAGGTGAAGCGGATGCGGCCGGGCAAGGGCGTGTTGATCGTGAAGTTCGAAGGCGTGAACACGCGCGAAGAGGCGGAGGCAGAGAACGGTACCGAACTGTTCATCGAACGCCACCGCCTGCCACCTGTGGAAGATGAAGACGAATTTTATGTCACCGATCTGATCGGCATGGTGGTGGTTGATGGTGAGGGCTTGCAGATTGGTACGGTAAAGGATGCTCCGGACTTTGGCGCGGGTAGCGTGCTGGAAATTACAGGCGGGGCCGGGTCCGTCATGGTGGATTTCACCCATGCCAACGTTCCGGACGTCGACCTTGCTGCCGGACGTGTGACCGTCATCATGCCGGCCGAGTTGGTCACCGATGAAAATGATGGTGAAGAGGATGAAATCGGGGAAGGGAGCTGAATGCCGCGTCTTTTCACCGGCATCGAGGTTCCGCCACTCGCTCGCCAGCATATCGCGTTGCTGCAATCCGGCCTGAAGGGTGCGCGTTGGATCGAGCCGTCCGATCTGCACATCACGTTGCGGTTCATCGGTGATGTGTCCGATGCAGATGCCGACCGGATCGTCGAAGCGTTGGATGATCGTGTCCGTTTGAAAAGCTGGGCGAAACCCACCATCGTGCCGGGTGAGCTTTCCGCCTTCGGCGGGGAAAAACCGCGCTCCGTTCATGTGTCTGTGAAAGCTGATGTGGGGCTGGTTGCCCTGCAGCGCAGCCACGAGGTGGTGATGCAGCGGGTGGGGTTGAAGGCTGAGGGGCGGCAATTCGTGCCGCACATCACGCTTGGCCGTTTTTCCGGTGACGTTCAGCCGCCACAGGTTGTAGCATATCTGTCACGTGCAGGCGGCACCGTGATCCAGCCTTGGGAGCCTGCGCGCTTCGTGCTCTATTCCGCGGGCGACTCCACAGGCGGCGGACCATATGTGCCCGAAGAAGTGTGGCCGCTGGGTTGAAGTAACCGGAGAACGGACACCATGGCACGACCGGATGACAGTCTTGATGAAGCTGCCGTGGCAGAAGTTCTAAGCTCGTTGAGCGGCTGGACGCTTGCTGATGATGGCCGTGCAATTCATCGTAGCTTTCGCTTCGACAGTTTTGCCAGCGCCTTCGCCTTCATGGCCGCTTGCGCCATCGAGGCTGAGAAGCTGGACCATCATCCCGATTGGTCCAACAACTACCGCACCGTTGATGTGACGTTGACCAGCCACGATATCAAAGGCCTGTCGCAGCGCGATTTTGCCTTGGCCGCGCGGATGGATTTCCACGCTGCCAGAGGGAAAGACGTCTAAATTATACCCAATTACACCCAAGGGCGGTTGGCTTCGAGCTTGCTTTCGTAGGTCACGATGTTGTCGGCCTTTTCCAGGGTCAGGCCGATATCGTCGAGACCGTTCAACATGCAGTGCTTCTTGTGGGCGTCGATGTCGAAGGTGATCGTGCCGCCATCCGGGCCGGTGATGGATTGGGTTTCCAGATCCACGGTCAGCACAGCGTTTGCGCCACGCGAGGCGTCGTCCATCAGTTTTTCAAGATCGTCTTCGGAGACGACCACCGGCAAAACGCCATTTTTGAAACAGTTGTTGTAGAAAATGTCTGCAAACGACGTCGAGATGATGCAGCGGATGCCACGGTCCAGCAGCGCCCACGGCGCATGTTCGCGTGATGATCCGCAGCCGAAATTATCGCCGGCCACCAGAATTTGCGCCTCGCGGTAAGCGGGCTTGTTCAGCACAAATTCGGGCTTCTCCGAACCATCTTCGTTCAACCGCATTTCGGCGAACAGGCCTTCTGCCAAACCGGTGCGTTTGATTGTTTTCAGATAGTCTTTGGGGATGATCATATCGGTGTCGATATTGATGATCGGCAACGGTGCTGCAACGCCGGTGAGTGTGTCGAATTTTTCCATGAAATGCGCCTCTTACATTTGGTGCACGGCAACCATGGCCACGCGGTTGCCGCCTTGTTACAGCAGGCAATCCAAACGGCCAAGCCAAACGTCAACGCGGGACGATGCCATGAAACTCTACAGATTGCTTACCGGCGGTGATGATTCCGCTTTTTGCCACAAGGTGTCGCTGGCGATTGCCAAGGGTTGGACGCTGCACGGTTCACCGACCATGACGTTCGACACCACCACCGGCAAAACCGTTTGTGCGCAGGCTGTGGTGAAAAAGGTGAAGGGTAAGGACTATTCGCCGGACATGAAGCTGGG
Organism: Ahrensia sp. R2A130; assembly: GCF_000179775.1. Taxonomy (GTDB): domain Bacteria; phylum Pseudomonadota; class Alphaproteobacteria; order Rhizobiales; family Rhizobiaceae; genus Pseudahrensia. Next base: position 85,775 of record NZ_AEEB01000005.1, on the reverse strand, counting down.
CGAGCAGTAGTGCGCTAATTCGCACAGAGATACCTTGTAGCTGGATGATTTATCCGGCGCGGGCTACTGGCGGACGCTGAAATTCTGATGGCCGGACAATGTTTTCCGTTTGTCGTTGTGCACGAGAATAGTCTTGCGGAGCGACGCAGACGCAGTTGCGGCCATTTTCTTTGGCGCGGTAAAGCTGCTTGTCGGCCCGGTCGAACAGTTCTGGAAAGCTCTCCGAGAAATGTGCGTGGGCTACACCGAAGCTTGCTGTGACCGCGATTTTCCGGCCTTCGATATCCATAGCGTGGCTTGAAACCACATCCCGCAGGGCTTCTGCGACCGCTGCTGCGTCTTGCTCATTACAATCGCGTAGAAGCAGCGCAAATTCTTCGCCGCCCACACGTCCTGCCAGATCCGATGTGCGAACTGTGTTGCCCAAAATTCGGCCAATCCAGGCGATAACAACATCTCCTGCTGCATGACCGAGTGTGTCGTTGATGGCTTTGAAGTTGTCGATGTCGCAAACTACGAGGCTGTGGCCGCGTCCCTCAGCCGATCTGCCTGGGGATATAAGCAGGTTCGCCTGAATCTCGAAGGTGTGTTTGTTCAACAGTGTGGTCATCGAATCTATTTGTGTCCGTCGCTGTAGGCGCGCTGTCATGTCGATGCCCAACATGACGTAAAGAGCAACAGCTGAACCGATGGCACAGAAGGTGGTGACAATGCGGAACGACGATGCCATCCACGAGGTTACGTAGCCGCTGTCGGTAAGGTTTTGATCGATTGTGCCGGACGCCAGCAATCCGATACGGACGAAGAAGGTTGCGACGAAGAAAACCAGCACCACGCCTGCGACTTTATCCACCAACGGAATTTTCGGGCGCTTTTCGTTAGGGCGCAGTAGTGCCGAAATTGGTAACATGAAGATGAGGGCGTTGAACAGGTTCATTGCTATCGTGCGCGTTGCCGTATCAGGCATTACGTGGCGGAACATAATCATGGAGATGACGATGCCTGCACCCAGCGCAGTTATTGTCTTGATCGGAACCGGACGTTTCAGACGTACGAAATGACCGATCACAAACATGCTGGAAGCAAGAAAGTAAAACATATTGGCCGTCCACGAGGACAGGTGAGTCATGTTCACAATGAATGAGAAGTCGAGCAGGAAAGCGATCGAGCCGAACATGTAGGACAGGGCCCAGAACTTGGCCGAGCGCAGCTCACGGGAATAGAGATAGATGCTGCAGAAACCTGCCGCCATGATGGCATAGGTCATTGGCTGCAAAAGCTGCAGCAGCGTTTGCTCCGACATATTCGCCCTCGTTTCGCTCTGTATCGCGGGCGCGATACCCCTGCAGACATACAGGTTTCAAGTGATGCAAGCGTTAACGTGGGATTTGTGACATTGATAAAATGATCCTGCCATTTGCTGGATTGCTTTGAACGGAAACAAAATGGCGATGGAGCAACTCCACCGCCATTCAAATTTCCACTGGCAAGTTATCGCCTACTCACACCCGCAAACTTAATGTCGCAGAGATATCTTAAAGGTCGCGCACGTCCACGAAGTGACCGGCAACACCGGCTGCTGCCGCCATGGCTGGCGAGACGAGGTGAGTGCGGCCTTTGAAGCCTTGGCGGCCTTCGAAGTTGCGGTTGGATGTGGAGGCGCAGCGCTCTTCCGGCTTCAACCGGTCGTCGTTCATGGCCAGACACATGGAGCAGCCCGGCTCGCGCCACTCGGCACCGGCTGCAAGGAAGATCGTGTGCAACCCTTCCGCTTCCGCCTGTTCCTTCACGAGGCCGGAACCGGGAACGATCATGGCGGAGACGGTGTCTGCGATCTTTTTGCCGTCGAGGATTTTGGCGACTTCGCGCAAATCTTCGATACGACCGTTGGTGCAGGAGCCGATCCACACGCGGTCCAGCGTGATGTCGGTGATCTTGGTGCCGGGGGTGAGGCCCATATAGTCGAGCGCACGCTGTTTGGAGGCGCGCTTGTTTTCGTCTTCGATGAGGGCGGGGTCAGGCACTTCGCCGGTCACGGCCACCACGTCTTCCGGCGACGAACCCCAAGACACGATGGGTGTCAGATCGCGGGCGTCCAGCGTGACGACTTTGTCGAAATGGGCGTCGTCTTCGGTGAACAGCGTTTTCCAATAATCCAGCGCCATGTCCCACGCCTTGCCGGTGGGGGCCTTGGGTTTGCCTTCGATGTAGTCGAAAGTTTTCTGGTCCGGCGCGATAAGGCCAGCGCGCGCGCCGCCTTCGATGGTCATGTTGCAGACGGTCATTCGGCCTTCCATCGACAAGGCTTCGATGGCCGTGCCGCAGAATTCTATGACGTAGCCGGTGCCGCCAGCGGTGCCGATTTCACCGATGATGGCGAGGATGATGTCTTTTGCTGTCACGCCGTCGGGGAGCTTGCCGCCCTCGCCGCCGGTGACTTCGACCTTCATATTCTTGGCTTTTTTCTGGATCAGCGTTTGCGTGGCGAGAACGTGCTCGACCTCCGACGTGCCTATACCGTGGGCCAGCGCGCCGAATGCGCCGTGGGTCGAGGTGTGGCTGTCGCCGCAAACAATCGTCATGCCGGGCAGGGTAAAGCCCTGCTCAGGGCCGATGATGTGGACGATGCCCTGGCGCTTGTCGGTCTCGGAATAATATTCGACACCGAATTCCGCTGCGTTCTTGGCCAGCGCTTCCACCTGAATGCGGGACTCTTCGTTGGCGATGCCCTGCGAGCGGTCGGTCGTGGGCACGTTGTGGTCCACCACGGCCAGCGTCTTGCCCGGTGCGTGCACCTTGCGGTTGGTCATTCGCAGGCCTTCGAAGGCCTGGGGCGACGTCACTTCGTGGACCAGATGACGGTCGATATAGAGCAGCGCCGTGCCGTCCTCGGCTTCATGAACCAGATGATCGTCCCAGATCTTGTCGTAGAGTGTGCGTGCCATGGTTCGGCCCCCGTTGAATCGCTATCTTACGCATTACGATGCGCGTTGTTGGTGATATGCGACCGCGCGGGCGAACCGTCAAGAATTGAGAAGGGTAAGCGGCTGTGCTTTGGCAAATTTTGATCTCGATGTTCTGCGCGATATTGGGCACTTGCGGCGCTGGCGAGGGCTGTCGGGCGGTCGAACACGGCGGGGAACGCTTCACCGTGTGCAGCTACGACACCGCAAAAACCCGTCTCGCCGTTCATCTGGAAGACGGTGCTGGCCAGCCCTACGGCATCTTGCGGCGGTTAGAGGAGAGCCTTCCAGTACCGCCGTTGATGGTGATGAACGGCGGCATGTATCACAGTGACCTCGGTGCAGTCGGGCTGCATGTGGAACAGGGGCGCGAGACCAAAGCCATTTCCACCAAGGGCGGTTGGGGTAATTTCCATTTGCTGCCCAACGGTGTGTTCTGGCTGGACGGCGATACGGTGGGGGTGAGCGAAACCAAGGCTTTCGTGAAAGCGAAGCGAAAGGTCGACTTCGCTACCCAGTCCGGGCCGATGTTGGTGATCGACGGCAAATTGCACCCGCGCTTTCTGAAGAATTCTGACAGCCGTAAAATTAGGAACGGCGTTGGGGTTTCAGCCGATGGCGCGGTGGTGCATTTCGCGATCTCGCGGGGAGCAGTGACGTTCTGGCAGTTCGGCCAGTTGTTCCGTGAAAACCTGAAAACGCCGAACGCGCTGTTTCTCGATGGTTCGGTTTCTGGCGTCCGCGCGCCGGGCGTTCGTCAGGAAAGCTGGCGGTCGCTTGGGCCGATGATCAGCGTGATGCCGAGGTAAATTTGTTTGCGCTCGCTATTTGTCCGCTCACGCTGTCGGGCTTCGCCCTTCGCTGCGCGGGCGCGGCGCAGCTATGGCCGGGCGGCTCTTCGCCGCCTTATGATTGCTCGGCGATCTGTGACTAGGTCTTCAACAAAGTCGTCATGCGTTGCACGGCCAACTCGTACCCTTGCACCCCGAAGCCTGCGATCACGCCTTCTGCGCGACCGGACACGTAGGAGTGATGGCGGAAGGTTTCGCGTTTGTGGATGTTGGAAATGTGAACCTCCAGCACCGGCCCATCGAATGCCATCAGCGCATCCAGCACTGCGATGGATGTGTGGCTGAACGCGCCCGGGTTGATGATAATGCCCGCTGCATCATTACGGGCAGCGTGGATCATTTCCACCAATTCGCCTTCGTGGTTGGTTTGGAACAGTTCGGTTTCCAGACCGTGTTTTGATGCAAGGTCCGAGCAGTTGCGTGCAACATCGTCCAGCGTGTCATGACCGTAAATTTCTGGCTGGCGCAGGCCCAGCAGGTTGAGGTTTGGGCCGTTGAGAATGACGATGCGAGAAGACATGGCGGATGACCTGTTGAGCGGTGTCTAAGTTTCGATAGTCGGGTTTGTGCCGCGACACCTTGCATAGCGCAAGCCGACGGGGTTCATGTTCCTGCGAAATCAGGTTGAACTATCGAAGCTGGAAAATCGAAACATGAAGTCCATTCGTTTGGCCATTGCCGGTCTCGGTCTGGTGGGGAAACGCCACGCGCAGGCCATCACCCAGTTGGAAGGCGTGGAGCTTGCAGCTGTCATCGACGTTGCACCCGGCTCTGCCGAGGATGCCAATGCTTTGCGGGCGGCGCATTTCGGTGATCTGGAAGACTGTCTGGCTGCAGGTGGTCTCGACGGTATCATCCTTGCGACGCCAACGCCGCAACATGTCGAGCAGGCTACGGCGTGTGTAAATTTCGGGCTGCCGACATTGATCGAGAAACCGATAGGCGTGTCTGTCGAGGAGGCGTCTCGACTGGTGGAACACGCTGCCAAAAAAGATGTGCCGCTGGTCGTCGGCCATCACCGTCGCCACAACCCGCTCATCGCAAAAGCGCGGGAACTGGTGGACAGCGGAGTGCTGGGAGATATCCGCGCTGTCCACGCCCAGTGCTGGTTCCACAAGCCCGATGATTATTTTGCAGAAGCGCCGTGGCGTACGCAAAAAGGAGCAGGGCCGATTTCGGTCAATCTGGTCCACGATGTCGATCTACTGCGTTACCTCGTCGGCGAGATCACCTCGGTTCATGCCGAAGCTCTGCCGTCACGTCGCGGCGGCGAGAATGAAGAACTGGCAGGCGCTTTGTTGCGGTTTGCAAACGGTGCGGTCGGCACCCTTTCGGTGGCTGATGGCATCGCTTCGCCGTGGAGTTGGGAACATACCTCCGGCGAGTACCCCATTTATCCTGTGACGCAGGAAAGCTGTTACCGGCTGGGTGGTACGGAAGGCTCGCTATCGGTTCCCGACTTGAAACTGTGGAAGCATGAGGGCGGCAACAGTTGGTGGAATCCAATCTCTGCCACCCAGCATCCACGTGGGTCCGCCGATCCGCTTGTCGCGCAGATGGCACAGTTTGCAGCCGTTATTCGCGGTGATGAAAAGCCTCTCGTTTCCGGTGCAGAAGGCCTTGCTACGTTTGCGGTGATCGAAGCCATTCAGTGGTCTGCCGATACTGGAGAACGTGTCGTGCTCTAGTTTTTTTGCCAACGTGCTGACAAGTTGCTTTGTTTTCTTGAAGGCCGCTGTCTTGTCAGTTTCGGAGTGGTGGCGCGCAGTGCTGGTTTGGCCTTTGCGTGGATGGGCAACCATTGCGGATCTGCCATCAAACGATAGGGAACGATTTCCTTGCGGGGTGCTGTGTCGAAGCGAATAGGGCCGATCTTCTCTTCCTGTTTAACCGGCCGGACCTCTGCTGCCGGCGTCAACAATTCGCGGTTGGCCTCAAGAAATGACAGGCATGGCGTTGCGGCGCCGAACATTGCCGAATTGTCCTCCATCGCTGCGCGCCATTCTTTGAGAAGTGGATTGCGGGTTGATGTGCGCTTGCCGCTCAAAATGATGTCCAGCTTATCACGCACCGCAGCTTCGATCTCGCCTTCCGTGTTGGGCAGAATTTCGTAGCCCTTTCGCTGCATAACCAGGTTGTTGATGAGGTAACCCTGCATCGGTTGCCGATAGGTTTCGGCGAAGGGCAGCATTCTGCCTGTGGTGGTGTCGCGCACTTTCTTGATGATGAAATCTGTGTTGCCGGACCACAGCTGCCAGTCGTTGGAAATGCAATTCACCAGCACCATAGGCGTATCAAAACCGAGGCAAACTGTGGTGAGGCCAGAGGTGGTGCCGATGACGAAGCGGCAGGTGGCCGCGAGGAAAATATCCATCGATTGTGACTTATGCGGTGAGTGCGCGTAGTCGATCACTCCTGCCATCTTTGGCAGTTTCGTCATTGATTTGTCGCCGAGCCTGATGACGATACCGCCAGCATCGGTGATGGCTTTGATGGAAGAGAAATAGTCTTCCACCCGCGAATTGCGGTGGGTGGAAATTGAACCTTTGGACTCTGTGTAGAAACCGCCTTCTCGCACGTGCAAGCCAACATACCACGCGCCTTTCGGCAACTTCATTTCGGCGAGAGTTCTCTCACCTTCGCTGCGTGCTTCCTTGCTGAGTGTCAGGATCGGTGCGCGCTTGTGTTTTGCCCATTCCACCTGCGCCTTGGCACCTGCGAGCGTCCACGGTTCGACGTCGCCATTTTCATCCAAAATGGCCATGAAGTTATCGCCGATGACGCGTTGCCACGGGAACAACTCGTTCACGAGCGTCTCGTCGCGCACGATGGTGAAGTGTTCGCCCCACAGGGCCAGCAGTTCTTCGTTGGCCACCTTATCGGCAGGTGCGAGAAGAACGTGGTTGCCTTGCGGGTAACGTCCGAGGCGCATCATCTTGGTGTAAATATCCAGCAGGCCGATATGGCCAAACTGGGTGACCCACTCGTAGGGCAGAAGGCGTGTGGGCTGGTCGGGATCGAAATCACTATATTTGGCTGCGAGTTTAGCTTTCAGCGTTTGTGGCAACCGGTGTTTGCGTCTCCAGCGCTTTTGAAAGTTCAGCATTGCCTGATAGCAGCGGAAGGATGCTTCGAAATTGCCAAGCAGGAAAAAATCTTCCGCCAACTGTCCGTAATTGTCGTAGATCAGCATCGGGCCCGACCGGCGCAATTCCCAGTCGAGTGGCTGATAGGTGTTGGTGTCGTAGCGCCCGGCGTAGTTTTGATGAGCCATTACGGTGCTGGGTGCGAAATCTACCGACCGACTTAAGTGTCGTGCTGCTTTGGACAATTCACCCGTCAACAAACGTGCACGGCCAAGCATGCGGTGGTCGGGATATGAGCCACTGTTAATGCTTATCGCCTGCCGCAGATAGAAGTCGGCTCGTTCCGGATGCCAACAATAAAGATGCGCCACGCCTATGCAGTGGTTGAGATAGTGGTGCGTGATGGTTTCTTTGCCGGGAACTTCCCGCGCCATGCGGGCATATTGACGGCAGTAAAACAGCACCTGAAAATAAACATAGGCGGTGGGCAATTGCCGGCGGCGGATATAGGGGCGAAAGGCTAGGTTCAGCACCCGTGCCAACCTCAGCGCTTCATCGAGATTGCCAGCTGCAAGTCGTGCCCCGGTCAAAGTCATAACCGCGACGTGGATGGTGCCCAGTGCAGCTCGTGACACAAGCGGAACACGCGCTTTCGCCACGTGAGCCAGAATATCGAAAATCGTCATCTGGAACTGTGATGGTTCGCCGTCATCAAAGCGATCGATGGCCTTGCCGATCCATTCACGTATGCTGCTTCGGTAACGCCGACTGAAGCGCTTGAGCGTATTTACTGCAAATGCACTGCAAACACGCAGTGGTTTTACAACTGCGACAGCCGCTAGATTGCGACCAGCAATGAGAGATTTCCGCAAACTTGGAATAGCAAAAAATGTGGAGACGACAGGCCGCAGCGCTTTTCCCAGTTGTACGACCGGACTTGTGATCGTGTGCAGCAGCGCTTTTAAGCGCCCCCTACGTAACTTTCTGTCGGGCAGGGTTCGCTCGACTTCACGGCGTAGCTTTATGATGCCTTCTAGGAACTTGTGAGTTCTGACAGCAGGTGGCGTGTCACCGGTTTGTAGTCTGCGGGGACTTTGCTTCGCTTTGATCATGAAGCGGGTCCTTCGGTGGCAAATTCTTATTCACGCTGTCGCGCTCAACGCTTGTTATATCTTTTGCAAGAATTCAACACGGGTGTCCAAGATGCAGCTTTGGCGGAATTTTCTGCAGCCGCAAAGATGATAAGTCACAACACATTAACTGGCATTTCAATTTAGTCTGGCCAAAGGTTGGGATATTGAGTGACTTACCGCTAAAAGAGTGAGCAAGGGGCTGGACGGCGGATCGTTACGAGTAACGGTTCCGCATGTTGAATGAGGACGACCCTATGGGTGATAACCCCGAGGCGCAGGAGAAGTTGTATGATCTGGTAAAGGCCATACGCACCAGCTTTGATGCAACTGGAAATGGCGGCGAGACGATTGCTTTCGTTTCCGGCAATTTCAATATTATACACCCCGGCCATTTGCGGCTGCTGCGTTTTGCATCAGAGACCGCCGACAGGCTGGTGGTCGGTCTGCAGCACGATGATACACCCGGCGTAACCGTGCCTATGGATCTTCGTTATGAGGGCCTGCATGCCATTGCAATGGTGGACGAGGTTGTGAAGCTGCCATGTGAGGCTGCCGATTTCATATCTGTCCTGAAGCCGGATTTCGTTATTAAAGGGCGTGAACATCTCGACGATGAAAACGATGAACAAGCCATTGTTGATGGCTACGGGGGCAAGCTTTTATTCGCGTCCGGCGAGGTGCGGTTTTCCTCAGTCCAACTGTTGAAGCGCGAGTACGCGGGGCGCATGCATTCGGCAATTGAATTGCCAAAGAATTATCCTGAACGTCACGACATGGATCCGGTGACCCTTGGCAAACGGTTGAAGGAGTTTCGCGATCTTCGGATGCTGGTCGTTGGCGATGTCATAATGGACGAATATATCGACTGTGATCCGTTGGGCATGTCTCAGGAAGATCCGACGATTGTTGTCACACCTATCGATAGTCATTTGTTTCTTGGTGGTGCAGGCATTGTGGCTGGTCACGCGCGCAAGCTGGGAGCGGATGTAGAATTCATAACTGTAACCGGCGGGGACGAGACCTCAGCAAAGGCAAAAGCGAAGCTTGATGAATTTGATGTCCGGGCGATGTTCATTACCGATACCACGCGCCCGACCACACTGAAGCAACGGTTTCGCGCCCACGGTAAGACGCTGCTTCGGGTCAGCCATCTTCGCCAACATGCCGTGGATGTGAAGCTGGCTCAACGCATGGTGGACGCGATTATCTCGCGGTTGGACGATGTTGATGTCCTGCTGTTTTCCGATTTCAATTATGGTTGCTTGCCGCAGTCAGTTATCGATCCGGTGATTGCTGAAGCGCGCAAACGTGGCGTGTTTGTTGGTGCTGACAGTCAGGCATCATCGCAGATGTCGGATATTTCGCGTTTCCAGCATATGGACCTGATCACCCCAACCGAACGCGAAGCAAGGCTCGCGCTTGGGGATTCAGAATCCGGGCTCGCTAGCCTCGTGCAGAAGCTTCAGGACAAAGCGGATGCGCGTAACGTCATCATCACACTGGGCGCAGAAGGCCTGCTGATTTATTCCAAATCTCATGGTGACAAAGGCACGGACCGTTTACCCGCCTTCACCACCGATCCACGCGACGTATCGGGTGCGGGCGATTGCCTGTTCACCATTACGGCCATGGCGCTACGGGTTGGCATGAGCATTTGGGAAGCGGCATATCTGGGGTCGTTGGCAGCCGCTTGTCAGGCTTCGCGCATCGGTAATACGCCGTTGACCTGGAAAGACATGCAGCGCGAAATTAAACACGCCAATTACGCATCGGATAAGTGAGCCAATGCGCGCGCTCCTTCTTGCCGCCGGTCTTGGCACCCGCCTAAGGCCGATCACTGACACCATTCCCAAGTGTCTTGTGCCGATCCATGGGCGGCCTTTGATCGACATATGGTTCGATCTGCTTGCAGACGCTGATGTTGAACGCATTGTTGTGAACACCCACTATTTCGCCGACACGGTGGTGGATCACGTAGCATCATCACCCTACCGCGACCGGATTGAACTGCTCTATGAAGAAGAATTGCTCGGCACAGCTGGTACGATGATTGCTGCGCGTCGCCTATTGGGAGATGGCGCTTTTTTGCTGGCCCACGGTGATAATCTGACGACCTTCGATCTACCGCAAATGCAAAAACGTCACGAAAACCGTGAGCCCGATATTGCCATGACCATGCTGGCGTTTCGTACGGATGATCCGTCGTCGTGCGGAATTTTAGAGACTGACGCAGAAAGCCGTGTGCTGGCGATGCATGAAAAAGTGGCTCAACCGCCGGGCAATCTGGCCAATGCGGCGGTTTATATCGTTGAGCCTGAAGTGGCGAACTATGCCGCTTCGTTGGGGCGATCTTTTGTTGATTTCTCCACCGATGTAATTCCACACTTTATGGGCCGTATTCAAATGGTCGAAACCACCGGCTATCACCGCGATATCGGTAATCCCGAAAGTTTGGCAGCTGCCCACCGGGAATTTCCAACACCCAAAGGCGCAGTAACAGGCCTCATAAACTAGCCGAAGTAGTAGTCCGTGCCTTCAATCAGCGCTCCGCCGCTATAGGTCGGCGCAGCGTAGGCGTCGAACAACTGAAATTGTTGCACAAGTCCATTAGAGGCATCGCGAACTTCAAAACTGACCACCGATACTTGATGGACAGTGGTGGTGGCAGCGTTAAAACCCGCAAAGGCAATACGGTCACCTTCGGCTTTTGAAAAATCACCGATGATGTCGACGGCACCGTTTTCAGGCCCGATTTGAAATATGTCGGCACCGCCGAGACCCAGCATGTAGTCTGTGCCACCGCGCCCATCGATAACATTGGTCAATCCATTTCCAAAAAGCTGGTTGTCGCTGTTATCGCCACGCAATGTCACCGCATTCTCGGTAAGGATAACGCTTTCGACCTCCTGATCCGGGTCTAGGATATAATCGACAGAGGAATAGACGTTGTCGTAACCCTCACCTGCCTTTTCGATCACTTTGTCGGAGGAATGATCGACGGTATAGACATCGTTACCTTTCCCGCCTGCCATGACGTCGGTGCCTCCTGCACCGTTGATCGTGTTGGCACCTGAATTCCCATAAATGTATTCGGCGGCATTACCGCCGGTTACCGACAGATCTTCACGACCAAGTAGGTGCACTTCTGCGACGCCAGATTGCACCACAATATTTGTTGATGTGTGGACTTCGCTTAGGTTGACGATGTCCAGTTTTACATTAACGCCTTGGAGCTGAACGCTTACATTCATATTGGCATAAGACACCGTCTGCCAATCGGACAAACCTGTGATTGTTATATCATAGCCACCTGCAGCTGCAGCCACATCACCACGTCCGGCGACCGAGATGAATTGACCGCCAATGGCCTCGCCGATGCCGTAGAAATTGTTCTCGTCCGCGTCATTGTAGAAAACGCCGGTGAGGAATGTGGAGGAGAAGTCTGAGCCGAATTTCTCCGTCAGATGCGAACCGTTCCACGTGCGCCCGCCGCTCGTGTATTGGCCTGCTTCCTGACCAACACCAATCTCGCGATAATTGTCGCGGAGCATATTGTTCCAATGCCCGAAACTTTTGACGAGACCGTTGTGGTGGCTGTCGATCGCGTTGTCGAGATCGATATTTCCGCTGCTGCCACGTCGTGAAATGTTCTCGCCGACATACGGGGTGTTGTCTGTCGGATCGTAACCTGCATCGTTTGCCCGTGATTGAGGGTTCCCGTCGCCGATGCCGCTGTGAGCGAACGCGTCAACTGCAATCATGTGCTGCGAGTGATCAGCTGCTGCGTTACTGAGTGCGTTGTTCATTGCGAGTGGTGCACGGCTATGATTGCCAAGGTCGGTGCCGGTGTTGAACCTGTTGATGTCCCCAGCCAGATCGACATTTCGGTCAGCCTCAGCCTGTGGATCGAGGCGCGCCCGGTTGATCAACTCGATAAGATATTGTTCTGCAGCGGTAATTGGCATAGTTGGCCCTTTAAATTCGCTCTAAGCAGCTATCCCTCGATAGACCGCAATGCGGACGCGTTTATGTCCGAAATTGTATGTAGCCAAAATTATTGCAGACGGGTGCGAAGCAGTGACGAACATCACGGATCAAACTTTACAGATATTAGACGTGATGGTTTGTAGTTCATGAACCCTGCTTCACTGACCGTCGTTGTTCCTCACTATGGTCACACCCTCGTTCTGGCACGAGCGGTTGCAAGTGCATTGGCACAGGCTTCAGATCGCTGCGCGATAGAAGTCGTGATCGTTGATGATGGTTCGGAAGATGACGATCTGGAAATCGTGCGTGGTATTGCTGCAAACGATTCTCGTGTTCGCCTGATTGAACACGGTGAGAACCGCGGCGTTGTGGCTGCGTTGAACACAGGTCTTGCTGAGGTTCGGACAGGTTTTGTGTCGTTTTTAGGGGCGGATGACTGCGTTTTGCCTGGCTGGGCAAATACTTTGTTACAGCTGCTGGCCCAAAACGAGAACGCAGCCTTTGCCAGTGCCTGTGTTGCACTGATAGATCAGGATGGAGCAGTCATCGGACTGCGGCCATATACGCCGCCGCCAACCGGTTATCTCAGCCCTGATGATGTGGTGCGCGAACTGCGCCGCTCGGACAATTGGGTGCTGAATACCACCGCCATTTATCGTCTGTCTGTACTCATCAACGCCGGTGGTTTCGATCCTTCTCTTGGCTCGTTTTGCGATGCTTATCTGGTGCGCAAGCTTGCGGTGAAACATGGATTTTTCTTCCATAACGACTTGTTTGGGCTGTGGACGAGCACTGAAGAGACTTATTCGGCAGCTACATCTCAAAGTATCGAGCACGGTCTTCGCATCTCCAAGCGTGCGAAGACCGTGCTCTCACAAAGCGATGTTGAGACAGCGTTTCCGGGATACGCAACCCTGCATGATCGAAGGCTTCGTTTCAGTCTCGTTCGGCATCATTTGAAACTGCAAAGCAATGGCGTACCGGCGGATGATCTTGTTCGGTTGGGTGCATTAACCGGACTAGACAGAGCCGTGCTGCGTTTTTTGGCCATTTCGACAAAAGCACAACTGGCGTGGATATTTCTGCGCCTTTATCCGCTACCGGTCGTCACGCTTTTGCGCGCAAGACGAAACAGTGGTGTGAGGCTGGCTTCGGCTCGTTTGCAAGTGGCACGTTGGTTCGGCTTACAAAGCTGATTATTGCCTAGCGGTTTTCCAGCCACTGATGGATGGCTTTGGCCATTGTGTCTTCGATACCAAGATCGAAACCTTTGTCGTGCCAATCCTTCATATCATCCGCCGTTAGTGCGTTTGTAATTGCCGCCCCGTGGCCGGTGCGAACAATTGTGCCTGATTTCAGACCTGCAGCCCGGCCCGCACTTAGATCGGACATGCGATCACCAATGATGTGGGATGAGACAAGATCGATCGACAAGGTTTCACTGGCACGCAGCAGCATTCCAGGCGCTGGTTTGCGCCATGGGTGATTGTCCACATCAAATGGCGCTACCCCTTTGCCATAATATCCGCAGGCCATGATGAAATCGAGGTGAGCACCGTGCAGGGCAAGTTGCCGTAGCAATTCGTTCTGAACCTCGACAAAGGCATCCCAATCGAAATAGCCCCGCCCGATACCTGATTGATTGGTGACCAGCACCACGGGAATGTCGGCCTGATTCACCAGTGCCACCGCCTCACCTGCACCCTGTGTCAGGCGTACATCTGCCGCGCATTTTGGGAAATGCGCTTCCTCCATCAACACTCCGTCGCGGTCTAGAAATAGAGCGGGCGAGCAGGGAGGAAATTCTGCATCGGAAGATCGCTCTTCCCAAGCTGCAATACCGTCGATCAACTGTTTGAAGGAGCCATCAGACATCGATCAAAATGCGGGCCTTTCTGGAGGGCCGTTTGTTGAAGGTTCTATCGCTACTTTAGCTTTGGCGGGCTCTTTGATCTGTATCCCACCAATATTCTCTCTCGCCCAAATGGGAGCGCGTCGTTTGATCCATATGTTCCCCCACTTCAATGCAGGCTTTTCGACAAGCAGAAACACCATGGTCGACCAGATGAGAAGGCCAGTCAGATAGACGAAAAAGAAGAACCATGACGGCATAGTTGGCCACTCCTTCCACATTTCAACTTGGGATTGAAAATTGATGAGGTCCAGACCGGGAAAATTTGCGACCATATAAAATGGGTGAATGAGGAAGACAGAATAAGAAATGACGCCAAGGTAGCGCAGGAAGAAAATGTCCAGAATTCTTCCGACTTGTGGAAGCCGGGCTAGGCTCAGCATGATCAGGGAATAAGCTACTCCCAGCCCGATTGTGTAATTTGCGCCGTCCTTAAGGGGTTCCAGAACATTGCCAAAGATATCGAAGACGGGACCACGCAAATCGAACCAGAGCCAGATCGTTCCCAAAAGTAACATTCCAATTAATATATATTGGTGGAATATGCCTGCTTCCCCTGCATCTACTTTTTCACGATCACGAAGTGCCAGTTCGGACACCAGAATTCCGAAGAAGAAAAATTTCCACAAAGATACTTCCCGGGAAACGCCGCCGTCGCCAAGAATGAAAACCAGACCGCCAATGATGGCAGCAGGTACCATGCAACGCCGACCCACCAAAGCAACGAAAGCGGGAAGCAATATGTAGAAAATCATTTCGACATAGAGGCTCCATGTCACTGGATTGGCGAAGCCCGACGCACCAAGCGCACGCATTGCAAACAGCTCCGAGAAGAAAAATGATACGCTGTCCATGGCGAAACGGCTGCCGTCCAATTGACCCATGAAAACGGTGAGGGCTACTGAAACGAGATAAGCAGGATAGATCCTGAATAATCGGCGCCAGAAATATGTCTTTAACGATGAAATATTTTTGATGCCCAGCACTGAACGGTAAATCAAAAACCCGCTGAGCATCACAAACATCGGCACGCCTTTAGCCGCGTAACCCAATTGAGGTACTGTCAATTGTGCTGGATAGGTAGCGTAATAATTGAAGTGCCAAAGATGCCCCGCTGCGACGAGCATCGCTGCGAACCCGCGCATGAAATCGAACCCAGGCAGGTAATGCTGAGTAGGTTTTACAGGGTGTGCGATGAAGGCGCGAACAGATGCGCCATGCCATTTTCGGCCAGTTCCAAACGCCATCCATCTTGGCCAGCACATCGCGATCAACAATGTGTATGTGGCAATTGCCGAACCGACAGCGACGGGATAGGCCGTGATCAAATCCAATTGTCTATCCCCAGTATCTGGCAGTTGCCGGCCTTGCAGAGCTTCAGTTTGAAGGCCTAATCAAGGTTGATGAGATATGCGACGATGCAACTCTATAGTCCAGCAAAAGACAGATTTTGCAAAACGTGTCGCATCGCTGGAAAAGTTCCGGAACCAGAGTTTCAACAAGGCTGGTGGTTAGCGCGGATGGCTGTTGATGATGGTCAGACTGGGAAGGTTTGAGCCAGTTGTGAACGTGTCGTGAGACGCGCGTGTGCAAAGATCAACAAGCTATCGCCGCCACGATGATGAGGTCATTTACGATCATTCGCGAGAGCCGGACGCACGTTCTTCGTGAGCCACTACATCATCAAAATCACCAAAGTCTTTTACCTGCCCGACTTCAAGCCAAAGTGCTTTGTTGCAAGTGCTGCGAAGTGTCGGTCGACTATGCGACGCTATGACGAGGATGCCTGCGTTTCTGGTGATCTCGACCAACCGCTCTTGAGCCTTCATCTGGAAAGCCTGATCGCCGACGGAAATCCATTCATCCATCAAGATGATGTCGCCAGCAACGGCGGTCGCGATTGAGAACATCAGGCGCAGCCGCATTCCCGATGAATATGTGCGCAGTGGCATGTCGAGATAATCGCCCAACTCGCTGAACTCGACGATGGCGGGTGTGCGACGTTCAATCTCCTTGCGGGTTAGGCCTTCGACCAGACCGCGCAGGTGGATGTTTTCGTAGCCGGTGGATTCTTCATCGAAGCCGGAGGCTAAATCGAACATGGGCATGAGGCTGCCTGCAATTCGGACTTTGCCTGCTGTGGGTGACAGGAGACCACCCAACACGCGCAGAAGTGTCGTCTTGCCTGCCCCGTTATGGCCGATCACCGCCAGACGATCACCGTCTTGGAGATCAAGAGAAACGTTTTCCAGTGCACGTACCACGGCGATGCCGCCGGATTTCTTGCGGATATGGCCGCCGACCACAGGCAGATGTTGCATGGCTTGCGAACGTAGCGACCAGTTGCGACCGGTAGGAACGGGAATATCAAGGGATACGTTTTGGGCTAAGATGCGTGCCATAGTTCTACACCCAGAACGAGACGCGGTCGCGGTAACGACGGTAGATAAATATGGCGATGACGAGCGAGACGACTGTGATTGCAGTTGCAGCTGCCAATGATCCGACGTCTACAGGTTTGCCGAGAAGCGGGTCGCGCACAACGGCCAGAAAATGCGTGACCGGGTTTAGCCACACCATTGCCTGCGCGACCTTCACCTGTTCCGCATACCAGATTATGGGGCTGGCGAAGAAGACGAACTGGGTGACCGCTTGCACCAGAGGTGGAATATCGCGGTAACGCACGCACACGATCGCGAGCGTAAGGCTGAGGCCGAACATGGTGAGGAAAAGCATCACAAATCCCGGGATTGCCCAGAGCGCTTCCAGCCCGATGTCCCACCGGAACCAGAGCCATATAGCGAACAACACCACAGCGTTGTGAGCAAATACAATTGTGTTTTTGGCGAGCATCCGAAGCACATGAAAGATCAGCGGCAAGCGCGATGTTTGGATCAGGCTCGATTGGCCGATCAGTGTGCGCGTCGCCTCGTTCACCGCGCCGGACAGGTAGGTCCAGATGATGAATCCGATGGCGAAGTAGGGCAGGTACTTTGAAATTTCTGTGCCGAAAAACTGGCCGTAAATGACGCCGATGGTGATCGCAAACACAGCCGTTGATGCTGTGATCCACAGAGTTCCCAGAGTCGAATGACGGTATTGGGCGCGAATATCGTTGAGCGCCAGCAGACCCCAGATATGGCGGTCCTGCCAGCATCGTTTCAGATCATCATCGGGCGTCGGACGCGGGTTTCGAAGGGTCGCATAGGCAACATTTTCGGTGGTGGTTGCGGTGGTGCTGCTCATGGATTTTGCTACCAGTTTGTGGCTGTCTGCAACAGACCCACCAAGCACCGTTACTCGAAATAGATGTATTCGTGGTCACCGGAATAGCCTGTCTGCTCGTAAATCCATGCCCATTCTTCCGGTGTGTGGAAGGCGCGGCAGGTGAGTTGCCAATATAGCAGATTCATTTTTTCGCGCTCGTTGCGATAGGCCTCGACGCAGATATAGCTTTGGCCTTTCGAGACCCGTTCGATCTCGCGGAAGGCTGCAAACAGCTCGTAATTGTAGAGGTTGTGCAACGTGTTGATGGAGATGACGAGATCGAAATGATCGTCCGGAAACGGCAGTTCCTTGGCGTGGCCGTAAACGACTTTATCCTTCACGCTCTCCATCGTGTGCTCGATGCCGTATTTGGAAATTTCTAAACCGTGAACTTCCAGACCCGGTACGCTTTCTGCCAGATCGTGCAGCAAAAACCCCTTGCCGGAACCTACATCGAGAACGCGCATGCCTGCCTTCAGGCCGTAGGTTTCTGACATCTTGTCGGCGACCTTGCGCCAGCGACCATCGTAGCTGTAGCCGCCAAAGCCGGTTTGGCGAGAGCCGTCCCAGTAGTCGTAATCCCACTGCAGGGCGAGGTCGGCGACTTCGGCCTTATCGCGTTCGGTCACGCGGGCGACGTAGTCGCGCTCGGTGGCCTTGTGGTTCATAGAGACGAATTCGCGGATGGCCATTGAGTGGTCCTCGGTCTGCTGTCAGTTTTGAAGGGCGGAAAGAGCTTTGTTGATCGTTGCAAGTTGGCGGGCGGCACGGGTTTCACGCGCGGTATCCTCGGCAAATTCGCGGCGGCGTGCGCCGGTGGTCAGGAACTCGTTCATCATAATGCACAGCCACTTGATGCGATAGGCGGGCAGCAGAACATCGCAGCGCGCGCGGTCTGCATCCGCTGCGTTGATGGCGTTTAAGATAATGTCGCGAAAGCGGGGGTAGTGGTCGAGCGAAACAGGAATTTCCGGCTGGCAGAAGAAGTCGCAGATCAGCTTTGAGGCGTCGTCACGTCCAGCATATTCGAAGTCGATGAAGGTGGCGCAGCCCGTTTCGTCGATGAGGCTGTTGTGGAAGCCGAAGTCTGATGGCGATAGAATTTGCGATGTGATCGTTTTGTCGCCGGCTTTCGAGCCTTCGGTGATAGCTCTGCGGATGCGCGTCCATGCCGGAACGATCTCGTCATTTGCTATGGCTTTTGCTTGATCGGCGAGAGGTGCTTCCGGGTCGATCGCCGCCAAGCGGGCCACACGGCGATCAACCGAGGCAATATGCTCGTTCAGCGTGAAACAGGCTTCAGATGCGCTGCGGGTATCGGCAAGAACCGGCGTGCGATTGGTGTCCACAATGAACTGCGCCGCCTGATCGACAAGTGCTTCATCGATCTCATCCCGTGCAGGCTTGCGTCCTTCAATGAATGTGTAGAGCGCTGCGTGGGCGTCTTTATTATCGGCAAGCGGATCGAGCGTTTTTCCTAAGTTCAAAGGCTGCAGCGTGGTGAGATAGTCCCACTCCGCCGCCAACCTGTCCCGCTTATCGGCGGGGTCGTGGTGGTAGCGTTTGAGGATGGTTTTCGTACCGCCTTGGTGGTTGACGAGGTGAACACGGTTGTTGCGACCACCTGCCAGCCGAACTTGCGAAACAGGTGCGGAAAGACCCGCACTAGCAGCAAGGCTGTGAGCCAAGTCGTCAGCCGGTTCGGGGTCGGTTTGTTCGCTCACAGCGGGTGAATGTCGTTCCAACGGGAAACGCGACGGCCTGGTAGATCGGTTTTTCCTTCATGGGTTCCGGCAGGGTCGAACAGCACACGGTCCATGCTTTTATACTGTGGCATGGCGAGAACGGCAGGCAGGTCGTCGATGAACATGGCGACGCCCAACGCTTTAGCGCGGTCGCTCTTGGCGTCTTTCGTTTCTTCGAAATAGATGTCTTCCGGTGCGATCATATCTTTCCCAACGAGACTATTGGTTTCGAGGAACCCACGCGCTGCCGTGTGCATGTCGTGGTTAGGACCGAGCATCGGGTGGCGGGTTTTATGGCTGACGATGAACAGTTCATGACCGTTGTTCAGTGTTCGCGCGACGAAATCCGCAAAGCCATCATGAACACGGGCAAGATCCATACGCGCGCCGTAAACGTGGCCCTGCAGCTTGGTGAACTCGTCTTTGCTGCCATTGGCGTTCATGTGGTCTCGCACCGCATCCTTCGACGTTGCTACGCCGCTTGGTATCAGTCCCGCTTCCAGCGCGGCGGCGTGGAAAACGCCATCGTAATTGGCAATCGTGTTGTCGAAGTCGATGCCGATCCGCATCAGATTCTACAGGCTCATATCGATGAGCGGGCGACCGATCTTGCCGGTGCGAAGATCGTCCAGCGCTTCGTTGATCTGGTCCAGCGAGTAGGGCTTCGAGAGCAGATCGCGCACGGGATAGGGGCTGGCTGCGATCAGCTTCGCGTATTTCGCGTAGTCGCGGTCGGGCTTGGAGTCGCCACCCCATGTGCCCATCAGGCTGCGACCGGAATTGAAGATCGACGGTGAGAACTTCACCTCTGCATCGTGTTTAGCATTGCCGATCACGACGGCGCGTCCACCTTGTTGTTTCGTGATCTGCACCGCATCCACCATCACGCCGGGAACGCCGGTGGCTTCCACAGCGAGATCGACGCCGCCCGTTGAGATCGCTTTGATCTGCTCGGCCACATCACAGTCTTCCGGGTTCACGGTGTGGGTTGCGCCGAAGGCGAGCGCTAACTCGCGGCGGCTTTCACGCAAGTCCACGCCGATCACGGGTGTTGCACCTGCCATGGCGGCGGCCATTATGGCGTTGAGGCCGATGCCGCCGGTGCCGAACACGGCGACCGAGTCGCCCGCGCTCACGTCCAACACGTTGAACACCGCGCCCATGCCCGTAGGGGCGGCGCAACCGAGCAGCACGGCGACGTCCATCGCCATGCCTTCAGGCAGAAGTGTGAGGCGGTTTTCGGAAACGACAGCGTGTTTCTGGAATGTGGTAACGCCGCCGGAGTTCACGGTCTTGCCGTCCCAATCGTATTTCGCACCGCCAGCTTCCTGACCTTCACCCTTGATCCAGGACATGACGACCTGATCGCCGACCTTCACTTTGGTGACGGCGGAGCCGGTCTCAAGCACGGTGCCGGTGCCTTCGTGACCGAGGCAATGGGGCACCCATTTGTCTTCGCCCTTGTCGCCCGCCACTTCCATCAACTGCGTGCCGCATGCACCGGAGAACGCCACCTCGACCAGCACCTGACCGGGATTTAATTCCGGTGTTTCGATCTCATGGACTTCCAGCGGCTGGCCGGTCTGGATGAGGAGTGCGGCCTTGGTTTTCATGGAGCGGTCTTTCGGAGTGGGAGGGCGTTCGTTTTGGTTTAGGCGAGGCTGTCGGCAACGCGCTTGCAGATAGCGGTTGCATTAAGGCCCAATTGTTCGCGGGCGTATTCCTGATGGCCGCCCTTTTTGAAGAAGGCGTCGGGCGCGCCTACGCGGATCATTCGCGATGTGTCAGCACCATTATCTACAGCCCATTCTGCGACTGCAGAGCCGAAGCCACCGATGAGAGAATGTTCTTCCAGTGTTATCACCTTACGGTATTTTCCGAAGGCGTTTGCCAAGAAGGCCTCGTCCAATGGCTTGACCGTGTGGAAGGAAACGACAGCCGCAGAGATGCCCTTTTCAGCGAGTGCGTCTGCGGCATCCATCGCCTCCGGCAGCATGTTGCCGGTGGAGAGCAGGCAGACGTCATCGCCTTGTCGGATGGTAAGTGCCTTGCCGATTTCGAAGTCGACCGGAACACCATCATGGATGACGCGCTCGCCCTTTTTTCCCATGCGAATATAGACGGGCTTGTCCTGTTTCATGGATGCACGGAGTGCTGCGCGCACCTCGTTGGCGTCTCCGGGGCAGACCACTTTCATGTTGGGTAACGCGCGTAAAAAAGCGATGTCTTCGCAGGCATGGTGGGTCGGGCCAAGGCCCGCATAGGAAAGACCTGCGCCCACGGCGACGATAGTGACCGGCACATCGTGGTAGCAGATGTCCGTGCGGATTTGCTCAAGACACCGCGTCGTGACGAAGGGCGTGATCGTGTAGGTGACGGGGCGCAGGCCGTTCATGGCGAGACCGGTTGCCATGCCCGTCATGTTCGCTTCCGCCACGCCGCAGTTGTAGAAGCGGTCGCTATGCGCGTCCTTGAATTTATCGAACAGTCGGTTGCCGATATCGCCGGACAGCATGACGATGCGGTCGTCTTCATTGGCGAGATTGGTGAGTTCGTCGGCGAAGGCGTTTCTCATTGTGCCACCCCCTCAATGAGACCGAGCTGCTTGTGGGCTTCCTCGACCTCCTCGTGCTTCGGCACGCGGTAATGCCAGTTGTTGTCATCTTCCATGAAGTCGACGCCCTTGCCCTTCACCGTGTCGCAGATGATGGCTACCGGCTTGCCGGAGCCGTTGGGCATGTTTGTCATCAGGTCTGCGAGCGCATCCGGGTTGTGGCCATCAACTTGATGGGCGTCCCAGCCGAAGGCTTCCCATTTCTCGCGCAGTGGTGACAGTGCCAGCGTTTCGTTGGAGCGGGCGGTGGCCTGCCATTTGTTGTAGTCGACAAAGACCATGAGATTATCGAGACCGTTGCCGCCTGCGAACATGGCGGCTTCCCACACGGAGCCTTCGTTACATTCGCCGTCCGACATGATGACGATGGTGCGGTGCGGGTCTGATTTTTTGATCTTGTTGGCAAGCGCGATGCCCGCGCCGATGGGCAGGCCGTGGCCGAGCGAACCCGTAGCGGCTTCCACACCAGCCAGCAGATTTGCCGGTGGATGTTCGGCCAGCAATGCGCCGTCCTGATTGTAAGTGTCGAGCAGGGCGGCGTCGAAGTAGCCGCGTTTTGCCAGCGTGGCATAGAGCGCCATAGCCGCGTGACCTTTGGACAAGATGATGCGGTCGCGGGCCGGATCTTTCGGGTTGTTCGGGTCGATATTCGCGGCGGAGAAGTAGGCGGCGGTGAGGATGTCCGTCACCGATAGGCTGGAGGCCAGATGCGCGGATTTCGACGCTGCGCACATGGTGATAATGCGGCCACGGATTTCGGCGGCGATTTTCTGCAGGTCGGTTCTGCTCATGGTGCCACCCTCACGGCTTGTGGATGTAGGTGGAGGGCAGGTTCGGCAACTCGCTTTGGAAGCGCTGCGCCCATTCGATGACATCGTCGATACCATCCGATAGCGAGATACGGTCCTGCCAGCCGAGTTCGGTGCGAAGTTTGAAACTGTCCAAAGTGTAGGCCGTGTCCTTGCCGGGGCGCTCAGGGCCGAGTTCGACACACTCATCGAAATTCTTGCCGAGTTTTTCCAACACCATCTCGACAAGTTGGCGGATCGATACCAGCTCGTAGCCGGAGATGTGGTAGGTGTCGCCGTTGGTGCCAGCCATTGCGATCTTCAGCGTGGCGTCGGACACGTCGCGCATGTGAATGAACACACGGACCGATTTTCCGCCGCCATCGAGGCGTAGCTTTTCACCTGTCATAGCGGCGTAAACGGTGCGGGGAATGATGCGGTAGAGCTGCTGGCCGGGGCCATAGACATTGGCTGCGCGGGTGGAGACGGCGGGCATATCGTACGTGTCCACGAAGGTCTTCAGCGACATATCACCGGCGGCGCGGGACACGGCGTAGGGGGTGGACGGGTTGAACGGCGTGTCCTCCTTCACCCAGCCATCGGTGGAGCCATAGACTTCCGGTGTGGTGACGTGGACGTAGCGGTCGAGAAAATCGAGGTTCCGCAGCAGCACGTGCAGGCGCACGGTGGACACCACGTTGGTCCGCATCCAGTCGTCGGGATGGTCCCAGCTTTGGCCCACCATGGATTGGGCTGCGAAGTTCACGACATGGGTGAATTTCTCGGCCTTCATCAATGCATCGAGCGCGTCGAGATCGTTGTTGATGTCGATGCGTTGGAAGCGAATGTCACTTGAATGTTTCTGCCATTTGTAGGGCAGCATGGCGTCGTGGGGCTCGTTGGAGCGTGACGTCGCCATGACATCGTGGCCTTGCTCGGCAAGGTAATCCACGAAGGATGCGCCGGAGAATGAATTAGAGCCGAGGACGAGAAATTTCGATGCGGTCACGGCTAGGCTCCCCGCGCAGGATCGGGGCCGAGCAGGTCGCGATGCTTGAACATGTACTGCACGATGGCATGGCCGATGACGGTCTGAAAATCTTCGCCTATCTGCATGTCGTCGATTTCCAGGTGGATCGGTACATCGGACAAGGCTTTGGCCTTGCCACCATCGAACGCCAGTACGGAATAGGTTTTTACGCCCATGGCTTTGGCTTCTTCCAGCACCCGCAAGATATTGGGAGAATTACCGGAGCCGGAGAAACATAAAAGTACGTCGCCTTCGCGGGCAAGAATCTGCAGTTGGTTGGCGAAAACTTCCTCAAAACCGACATCGTTTGCCAAACATGCCATCACCGCAGGATTGGCCGCTAGCGATTGGACGCGGATGCCGCGCCCGGCTTTCTTCGACCAAGCATAGAGAAAATCATTGGCCAAGTGGTTGGCGTTGCCAGCGCTGCCGCCATTACCGCACAGAAACAGCTGCCGCCCATCACGAGCGAGATCCATCAGATCGTTGGTCAGTTGAGACACGGGGGTCCAGTCAAAGCCCATCATGGCTTCGTTCATTCGTGTTGCGTAGTCGGTAAAATGGTCATTGGAGGCAAGGGGGAGCGAGTTAGACAGATATGGTCGCCCGCCCCCGCCTGCATCCTCCATGCCTTTTTGCTCACTCATGTCGCGGCATCCTGATCGAGGATATCAGATGCCATGAATTTCATGCGATGGAAGCTGTCGTCGTTTGTCCACGCGCCTTGGCGATACAGGCCGACGAGTTCCTTGATCGCATCATCGACGGTTTTCTTTGGACGGAAACCTGTGGCGAGCAGGCGATCTGAATTGACGCGATAGGAGCGAGGGTCGTTTGACGGTGTGACCACGATTTCTGCATCCACGTGCTCTTGCACCTTGCGCGCAATATCCATGATCGAGATGTTCTCGAAACCAGCATTGAAGATGCCGTCATGTTCGGGATTTTCCAAAAGGAAGATGTAGAGATCGGTGATGTCGTCGATATGGACATTGGGCCGAACCTGATCGCCGCCGAAGACGGTGATCTTGCCGTTTTCCAGCGCGAGCATGGTGAGGATGTTTACGGACACGTCGTTTCGCATCGTGGGTGAAAACCCGCACACGGTTGCCGGGCGCACGATCTGCACCACCATGTCGTCGCTGTAGGACAGCAAAATGCGTTCGCCGCACATCTTGGTCTTGTTGTATTCCGTGATGGGAACCAGCTCCAGGTTCTCGGTCACATGCTCTTCGTCCTTGATGCCGTAAACGGAACCGGAGGAGGCATAGATAAAACGCTCGATGCCATGGCGCTTGCACTTGTCGGCCAGCAAAGCGGTGGCAAGGCAGGACACTTCCCACGTCAGTTTCGGGTTAAGATCGCCTGCGGGGTCGTTGGCGATTGAGGACAGATGGATGACGGCGTCGTGGCCTGTCAGATCGTAATCTTCCACGTTGCGGATGTCGCCCTGCACCACGGTCAGCGCCGGATGGTCGCGCAACTGGTTGCCGAACCACTGGATGTCGAAGGCGGTGACCTCGTAGCCTTGCTCCAACAGTTTTGGCACAAGCACCGTGCCTTTGTAGCCACATGCACCGGTAACGAAAATTTTCATGGCTCTATTCACACAGGAACTGTTGGCGGGATACTAACGCTATTCACGTTATTATACAAAAAGTTGCAATAATTATTTATACAACCAAACTAGACGCATGTATTGATTGAGATTTACATGAACTTCACTGGCGCAGCAACCTGCGGGCAGCCCCCTCAAATTAAGGGGCTGCAATCAATCCCCGCCATTTGAGACCGGGTTAATCTGGGTGCAATGATTGTTCCCGGAGACGCCGACATGGAAACGACACACACTCTCTCACTCCCCTATATTATCGCCGCCCAGGCCCAGAAGCACGTGACGCATAACGAGGCGTTGCGAATGTTGGATGCACTAACGCAAATTGCTGTGGCGAGCAGAATCGTTGCTTCGCCACCTACCACGCCTGCCGGTGGTGAATGCTGGTTGGTGCCCGACACGGGAGCGGCAGGTGAATTTGCAGGCCACGGTGGTGAACTGGCAGTTTTTCAAGATGGGGCTTTTACGTTCCTTACCCCAAAGCTGGGTTGGTCCGTGTACGTCGCTGACGAAGGCGTGCAGATTGTTCTTGGATTGAATGGCTGGCAAGACCTTGTATCCGGCAGTGGCAGCGGGAATGGCGGCGGCGGTGTGACTGGACAGCTTGGTCTCAATGCTGCGGCAAGCACGACCACTCGCCTTGCTGTTGGTTCAGACAATTCATTGTTCACACACGATGTGGACGGCTCGCACCGCATGGCGATCAACCGCGAAGATACGGCAAGCACCGCTAGCATGATCTGGCAAACCGGTTTTCAGGCAGATGCCGAACTTGGTCTTACAGGCCTCGATGATATGGCGCTAAAGGTTCGGTCTTCAGGTGGTGATTGGGCCAATGCACTGACTGTGGATCGAGAGACAGGGTTAGCTACTATTGTAGCGGCGCCTCACACGGACAACATGCTGATTAACAGCGACATGCGGATCAACCAGCGGTCCTTCGGTGGAGGTGCGCTTGCGGGCGGTACATTTGGCTACGATCGATGGAAGGGTGATGCATCGGGCGGCACAATTCTGCGCAATGGTGCCGGTCGCGTTGAGTTGGCATCTGGCTCTGTCGTTCAGCCGGTTGAAACCTTCCCGGCTGGTTTCGATAGTTTGGTCTTTGGTGTTGCCGGTCTGACGGGTGGTGTTTTGCGCGTTACCGTTGAGGGAACGACAACCGACATTCAGCCAGACCAACCTTTCGGTTTCTCGACCTTCAGTGTGACGCCGGGCGTGTCTGGATCAGTTGAACTGTCTGCACCGTCCGGGGCCGTCTTGTTTGATCGTGTCAGCCTTGTAGCAGGCGGACAATCACGGATGGCTTGTGATCGGCATCCAGATATCGAGTTTGCGTTGTGCGTACGGTACTTCTGCACCAGTCTTGGCGAAGGACAGGTGTTGCAGGACTATAGCGGCTCCATAGGCTACCATATGGGCATCTGTTATGCGGGTGGAAATATTGCCTCGCAGCGAATTTCGTTCCCACGCCGTATGCGCGTTCCCCCCACCGTTAGCTATTACGCGCCAAATTCAGGAAACCCGATACAGTCGGGCAAATGGCAGTTGCTGGGACCGCAAGCGGGTTATGCCAACGCCAACAGTATGGGCGTTGCTGAACTGACGCAGACCGCCTTCGTTCTCAACGTTGTGTTCCCTTCTGCCAGTTCAGGAGATGCCTATTTGATGTGTGGCAACTGGAGTGCGTCGGCGGAGCTTTAAGGCGCTAGCGGAATGTTGAGGCAAAGCGTTTATTTGTCGTTTCCCGGCTTGATGTTCACCAACGAAGCGGCCCAACTTACTACCTTGATAAACGGGTAACATCCGAACTTGCATGTCGGTTGGGATCATAAGCGAGGGTGCCATGCCTGACATTGCGATCATCGGCGGCGGTTTCATTGCCCAGCTTGCCCATATCGGCCCGCTGGCAGCTCTGTCGAATGTTCGTCTCACAGCGTTGGCAGAACCTGACCCAGGCTTACTGGAAAAAGTTGGGCGGGCGCATGGCTTCAAGAAATCCTACAGCGACTACCACGATCTGTTGGATACGGATGATTTCGATGCGCTCATAGTCTGCCTACCGTTGAAGGCGCAGGAACTGGTAGTCCGAGAGGCTCTGGCTAAGGGCAAACCTGTGCTTTCCGAAAAGCCGATGGCGCTTACTTTGGATGCCGCGCAGTCACTTGCGGGTGTAGCTGATAAGGCTAGAGCATCGTGGACAATCGGGTTCATGAAGCGTCACGATCCCGGCGTTCAGCAGTTTCGCGAAATGCTACAAGACCCGGCAACCGCACAACGTCTTGGCCAAGTTCGTCATGTCGCCATGCGTGATTTTTGTGCCCGCTACGGGGTAAATCCGCCCGATCATTTCCGCCGCGAAGGCAGTCGTGCCGTGCGTTATCCGGAGGCTGCTGATACGCCTGAGTGGTTGCCGGACGAACTAGGCGATGGATATCGCTATTGCCTCAACGTGATGAGCCACGATGTGAATCTGTTGCGCTTTCTGTTCGGTGAAGATCTGGCGTTGGAACGCTTTTCTGCTGATCCCGCCAACACCCAGCGGGCATCGTTTGCGGTGGGTGATGTTCCTATCGATCTGGTTGTTGCACACGTCTGGACCGGTGTCTGGGATCAGCAGATTGATGTGACATTTGCCAATGGCCGCTTGTCGTTGATTATTCCCTCGCCCTTGAATGTGAATGCGTATGCACGCATCGAATGTCGCGACCACAACGGAGTGCAAGAGGTTGAGGTTGTGACGGGTGACACGCACTGGGCTTTCGCCAGACAAGCTCAAAACTTTGTTGCGGGTCTGGAAAATGGCAGCGATTCCAGCAATAAGCCTTTGAGTTGTTTGCAGGATATGAAGCTGATCGACGCTATGTGGCGTTCAGTGGTTGCGTGAATTTATGAGCCAATCATTTTACACACTTCGTGACACATGCCGCCTTTGTCACAGCGGCAGGATGAACAAGGTTGTGCCTCTTGCCGCGTTACCCGTGGCGTCTCCCAATGTCGGCCAAAGCACATTGGTGGAAGATGTGGCACCCGCCGATTGCTGGCAGTGTGAGGACTGCGGTCATCTGCAACTCGCAACAATTGTCGATCCCGCATTCCAGTATCGTAACTTCCAGTACGAAACCGGTATTTCACTAGGCCTGCGTGAGCATTTTGGCCGCTTCATGGGTGAGTTGGTCGAGCGTGGAGACCTGAAGGACGATAGCTTTGTTATCGACATTGGCTCCAATGACGGGTCGCTCTTGCAGCTTGCTAAGGACCACGGCGGGTCCAAGGTTTTGGGCATTGACCCGGCCGAGCGAATTGCGCGCGATGCGACCGCTCGAGGTGTTCCTACAATCGGCGATTTCTTCACTCCCGATCTTGCCGATACGATTGCCGCTGAACACGGTCGCGCAGATGTTGTTATTTCCAACAACACTGTCGCCAATATTGATGATCTGCACAGCTTGTTCGGTGGTATGAGAACGGTTCTGGCAGATGATGGTATCGTGGTGGTGGAGACCCAATACGGGCTGGATATGATCGAGCGCATGTTGCTCGACGTCATCTATCACGAGCACGTTTCCTACTTTGCAACACGCCCGATGCAGACCTTTTTCGAAGCTGTTGGTCTTGAGTTGATCCGTGCCGAACGCATCGCGCCGAAGGGCGGTTCGATCCGCTTCATTGCGCAGAAAAAGGGTGGTCCCCGTTCGGTTGATGCCAGCGTCGTTGAATTGATTGTTGAAGAAGAAAAAGCCGGTTTCTATGATGGCCGCATGTTCGACACGTTCAACAAACGGATCGCAGACACCGGTGCTGAAATTCGCAAACGGTTGGAAGCGTCACGCGAGCAAACCGCTCGTGGTCTTGTTTTCGGCGCTTCTGTCGGCTGCGCTGCGTTGATCCATTATTTCGAACTTGGTGATCTTATCGATGCCGTCTTTGATGATACGCCGCTTACCAACGTCATCCGCTCCACCCATGGCGATATTCCAGTTCTCACCGGTGCGCAGTTGAAGAATGAAATGCCGTGTGATGTCGGTGTGCTGGCTTGGCGTTACACCACCGCTATTGCCAGTGGGCAGCAGGATTTTGTGGCCGCTGGTGGCCGTTTCTACCGAGCGTTGCCGGACCTCGCTTATCGCGATGGCACGGAAGACGAAAAGCCGATGGCCTGACAGCCGTATTTAAGGAGCCTTGCATGGCCAAACTGAACGATATGACGGTGGCCGCAGATATCGGCGCACGCTATGGCATCCATCCGACCTGGAACAATTACGACGCGCCGGTGCACCACATCGCGTTCGAACCGGACCCGGAAGAAGCCGAGCGTTTGCGCCAGATTTACGAGCAGACGGCATCGTTCAAATATGATGTGGAGGAAAAGGCGCTCGACAGGGAAGCTGGCAAACGTGAGTTCTATCTCACCCGCCACCGTGGGTTGTCGTCTTGCCTGAAGCCCGACTTGACCTCGGAATGTTTTCGCCATCTGAAGCCGGGCCAAGCCGAAATCGACAAAACGCTCGAGATCGACATGGAAACCGGCGATGCGGTTTTTGGCGGCCTTGGTCTTTTTCCCGATTTCCTGAAAGTCGACACGGAAGGCACCGAGCAGGATGTGATCGAGGGTTTCGATACAATGCTGGAAAAAGGCATTTTGGGTGTTCGGTCATCCACCAACTTCCAGCCATGCTTTCACGGTCAACGCCTGTTTTCCGATAGCGACCAATACCTGCAGTCCAAGGGTTTCGTGCTGTTGAACCTCGACTACGAAGGTTTCGGCTTTCCGCGCCTCGGCCTGTTCCGCAAGCCTGATCCGATGACGGGTGAGAACCACCGTTATGGCATTCTTGTTCATGCGGATGCCGTTTGGATTATCAAGGAAAGCCAGCTCGACGCGTTGTTCTCCGGCGATGAAAACACCATCGCGCGCCTGAAACTGGCAGCCTTCTGCTTCAACAATTTCGCACCGGACTATGCGGTCGATCTGCTGCGTGAAACTGCTGAGGCTGGCGGTTACAGCGACGATGTTCAGGCCACGCGCCTCTACCAAGTTGTTCGTCTGAAAGCGGCCCGTTTTCTAGGTCGTTACCGCACCGTGCCGGACGATCAGTGGGAACGCGCTCGTGGCATTTACAAGACCATCTTCGGTGATGAGTTGGGTGGCGGCTCGGACTTCTACCCGCAGATGAACACGATGGTGAACGAGCTGAAGAAGACGGCGTGACCGGTCGCTCGAAATGATCGAGGGCTTCACCACCGTCAATCCATCGGTGTTCACCGGTGAAGGTGATGGCGTAACAGTGACTGCTCAGGCAGTTGCTGCTGTGTGCACTGCGGCCAAGCTTGCTCCCAATGGGCGGGCGCGTTTGATCCTGCATCACGGGGCTGATGATATTCTTCACGAGATGATCATCGCGCTACCGCCTACATCCTGCGACCACCCCCACATCAACTTTCGCTCCGGCAAGTCATTCATGGCGTTGTCCGGGCGTTTTGCTGTGATGCGCTTTACGGATGAGGGCGATCTGTTGCCGCCTGTGATTTTGGATGCGGCGGGCAAAAATGCAGCAATCATGATGCGACTGCGGACACCGGTCTGGCACACGATCATTCCGCTTGAAGGTGAAGTGGCGTTTCTTGAAACGAACTCCGGCCCTTTCACAGGCAATTTCTTTGCCGAGTGGTTTCCTGCTGAAGACGGTGAGCGTGAGGTCTATACCGAGAACCTTCGACGTGCTGCCCGTGAGGCTGATACGCGATCTTAGTCGCGCTGCGGGTCACTCATCTTTTTCAGCCGCTCCCGCAGATCGCCTTTCATCACTTTGCCGTAGTTGTTCTTTGGCAGCGCACCGACAAAGTAGAATGCTTTTGGACGTTTGAATTTCGCGATACAGGCGTCACAATGGGCGGCTAGTGCTGAGGCATCAATGTCCATACTTGCCACCACAAAAGCTGTGACCTCTTCCCCCCATTCGCGCGATTGTTTGCCAACGACCGATACCTCAATCACAGCTGGGTGTGTGAGAAGAGCTTCTTCCACCTCGCGGGGATAAACGTTGGAGCCGCCGGTTATGATGACGTCTTTGGAGCGGTCTTTCAGCGTCAGATACCCGTCGGCGCTCAACTCGCCACGGTCGCCGGTCCAGAGCCAGCTGTCTGGCAATGGATCACGGTTCCAGTAGCCGGGCATGACGGTTGATCCAAGCACCATGATTTCCCCGATCTCGCCTGTAGGCAGCGGATTGCCCTCAGCATCACCGATGCGCACCTCTACGGCGGCCTGTTCCTGACCTGCAGATGCGATTCGACGCGACCAGTCGGGATGGTTGCGGTCTGCAATTTCTTCGCGAGACAAAGAAGAGATTGCCATTGGGCACTCGCCTTGTCCGTAGATCTGAACCAGCACTGGTCCGAACCAATCTAGCGCAGCTTCAAGGTCGGCAGCGTACATGGGTGCGCCGCCATAGACGATGGTGCGCAGTCCCTCGGCCCGGTCGTCTGCCTGCTTTGCCGCGTTGGTAAAGCGCTGCACCATGGTGGGCGCCATGAACATGTGAAGGTCACGGTTTTGGGCTTTCGCTTGCGCTGCAAGAGACAGTATTTCAGTTGCATCAAAGCCGCCCGATTTTGGCACCATATGGGCTGCACCGAACAACACATGGACCGGAATATAGAGACCAGCGCCATGGCTCATGGGGGCGGCGTAACATGCGATGTCTGTTGCTTTCACCTCGTCGACGTCGACGGGATAACCCAAGGACATTGCGGCCAACATGCCGTGCGTTATGCGCACCCCTTTGGGCCGACCAGTCGTGCCGGATGTGTAGAACAGCCAAGCCAAATCCTGTTGCTCACGTGACACCGGCGTTAGTATTATGGGCGCATTTTTGTCGATTTTGGAGACATCGAAGATGCGTTCGTGATCGATCTCATGATCCATACCGCCAGATACCAACACGATGCTTGCGCCGGAGTCTTTGATGATCCAATTGGCCTCCTGCGGGTGCAGTTTTCCATTGATTGGAACTGCCGCTGCACCGGCCCACCAAATGCCTAAAAGCGCGATGAGATAGTCGAGCGAGTTGATTGCAAATATTGCTATGCGATCCCCCGGCTCTATGTCTTGCTTCCCTAACCATGCTGAAAAACTGGCTGCACGTTGGGCAAATTCACGATAGTCACCAGCGGATTCTGCTCCGTCCATGAGAGCTGTTCGGTCACCAAAGCGGGTCGCGGCGCGGTGTAGCCAGAAGGCAATGTTCATGGATGGCGTTCGCGCGTTTCTTCGGGAACGCCAAGTCTGGCGTTAGTACGCGCAGGGTTCAAGCTCATCCTGCAGGACAGATATGATGAGATGGTTCGCGTAGGAATTGCACATCTGTGCGATCCCTTGTCTATGTGACATGAAGATTTCGCTTTGGTTCTCTAGCCATGACACAAGATCGCCCCGTTTTGGGAATGCTGCTCATGCTGGGGTTTTGTGTGCTGGCTCCGATGGGGGATTCTATCGCGAAGATTCTCGGATCAGCGATACCGCTTCTGCAGTTGCTGTTGGTTCGCTTCGCGCTGCAGGCTGCATTTCTGCTGCCGGTCGTTCTGGTTACCGAACGGACGTTCGGTATGTCGCCTCGCCTCTACAAGCTGACTGCGTTGCGGACCTTGCTGCACATTATCGGAGTGGGCGCGATGTTCCTGTCGCTGCGGTACCTGCCCCTTGCGGATGCCATCGCCATAGCATTCGTCATGCCGTTTATCCTGCTGCTTCTTGGGCGTTTCGTTTTGAATGAAGAGGTGGGCGTCCATCGGCTTGTGGCCTGCGCTGGTGGCTTCATCGGAACACTTCTGGTCATCCAGCCCAGCTTTGCTGAGGTCGGTTTGCCTGCGTTACTGCCCTTGGTCGTTGCGGTCGATTTTGCGCTGTTCATTTTGGTGACCCGTAAGATCGCCAAAGAGATCGATCCCATCTCCATGCAAACGATCAGCGGTTTCATGGCAATACCGATGTTGCTTGTTGGCCTTGCTGTATTCTCGATTTTTTTCGATTGGCGCAGCCTGCTGGTGATGCCGGACGGGACGCAAACCGCGCTGCTGCTCGCCATCGGTGCGTTGGGTACGATCGCGCATTTGTTGATGACATGGTCGCTGCGTTTTGCGCCGTCGGCGACGCTGGCTCCGATGCAATATCTCGAAATTCCGGTGGCTACGGTTCTCGGTTATTTGGTGTTCAGCGATCTTCCCAACGGCATTGCTGCCATCGGCATTGGCATTACGATTTGCGCAGGCCTTTATGTGGTTTACCGCGAACACGCTGTATCGCGTGGAGCCATTAGCTAAAGGCTTTCATTGGAATGCGTCTGCCTCTGCCTGCCTCCGCCAGCAAGTGTTCATCTTGGATGATCATCTCCCCGCGAGACAGAACCGTGACGGGCAGGCCAGTCACCGTCGTGCCTTCCCACGGATTGTAGCCGACATTGTCGTGTAGGTCGTCAGCGCCATAAGTGTGCGAGGCCTTCGGGTCCCACAGTGCAATATCGGCGTCGTATCCTTCTGCGATTTCGCCCTTGTCGCTCATTCCGAAAGCGCGGGCTGGATTGCTGGCGGTGAGCTGCACGAACTCTTCCAAACTGCTTCGTCCCTTGCTGACCATGGCATCGAACATCAGCGGCAGGCGTACTTCCAGCCCGGGCATACCATTTGCGATGCGGTTGAAGGGCGAGTCGGTGCCGTTGGCGAACTTTCCACTTTCATCCATGCGGTACGGCGCATGGTCTGATGTGACGAGTTGCAGCGTGCCATCGTCGAAGGCTTCCCAAAGCGCCTCCTGATCGTCCTCGGTGCGCTGCGGCGGTGAACACATGAAGCGGGCGGGATTGTCGCTCTCCAGAATATCGGCCGTCTGGAACAAATAGTGCGGACATGTTTCCGCCTCCACCGGCACGCCCCGTTGCCGCGCACGGCGCACGATCTCCACCCCTTCTCGAGTTGAGACATGGAAGATCATGATCCGCGCACCGGTGAATTCTGCAAAGCGGCACATGCGGTCGATGGCTTCGATTTCCGCCTCTCGCGGGTGGGATGCTGCGTGATACTTCGGCGCAGTCTTGCCTTCTGCCAGCAACTTCGCCGTCATGTGGCGGATCAGCCCGTCATTTTCTGCATGGAAACACACCAGCGCACCTTCGCGCTTGGCGACTGCGAGAATGTCGAGAATAGCGTGATCGTCCTGCCGCACTTTATCATAGGTGGTGAAGATTTTGATGGATCGGTGGCCCTGCGCGATGAGCGCTGGGATGTCGTGGCTGAGGTTCTCGCCGGAAGTGTCCGCCACGATCATGTGGAACGCGTGATCGATCACAGCACCTTTTTGCGCCAGCGCTTCATAGTCCGCGACGACATCGCGCATACGGTTGCCGGGGTGCTGGGCGGCGAACGACACGGTACAGGTGGTGCCGCCAAATGCTGCCGAACGCGCGGCGGTTTCGAACGTATCCGCGTTCATCAACCCCGCACCGGACACCTGTTCGATATGGCAGTGCGTATCGACCCCGCCGGGAAGTACGAGCAGGCCCGTTGCATCTATGATATTTGCAGCGTCAGCCAGGTTCGTGCCGATTGCTGATATACGGCCGCCGGCAATTCCAACATCGGCCACCCTAGTGCCTGTAGATGTGACGACGGTGCCGCCGCGAATAATGGTGTCGAGCTGTTGATCGGTCATGGGGTAGCCGCTTCAATTTTGATACGTTGTGGGGGATTGTATCGTGATGCGGGACGCTGGAAAGATGCTGTTTCGATTTACTCCAATATGTGCGGGCGGCTGATGACGATTTACGTGGTGAACCCTAACAGCAGCCAGCACGTCACCGATGGTATCGACCGTGCGGTGGAACCGATGCGGGCTGCCAGCCCCGTGCCGATCGAATGCCGTACATTGTCTGAAGGACCGCCGGGCATCGAAACGCAAGCCCATGTCGATGGTGTTGTTGCGCCCATGCTGACCCATTGCGCCAAGCTGGAAGACAAGGCTTCTGCCTTCGTGGTGGCTTGTTATTCCGACCCCGGGCTTATGGCGCTGCGTGAGCAATCAGCACGCCCTGTTATCGGCATCGCGGAAGCGTCGATCCTGACCGCCATGACCATGGGGCAGCGCTTCGGTATCATCTCTATTCTGTCGGCATCCATCCCCCGCCACATGCGATATGTCGGTGCCATGGGCGTGATGGACCGGCTGGCCGCCGACCGACCGTTGGAACTGGGTGTTGCTGCGCTGGCCGATGAGGAACAAACGTGGGAGCGTTTGATTAGGGTCGGAACGCAATTGCGGGATGAAGCCGTAGCCGACGTGCTGATATTGGGATGCGCTGGAATGACCGCCTATCGCGGCCGGTTGGAACAGGAACTCGGCATCCCGGTGGTCGAGCCCTGTCAGGCAGCGACAGCCATGGCGATTGGCCGTGTCGCTTTGCAGCGCGCGCTATAGAGGAGAAGATATGACACGTCTGAACGAAGAGGCGGCTGGCGTTTATGTCATCGCCGTCACGCCTTTCCTGCCCGATGGCGCGATCGACTTCGATAGCTGTGATCGGATGGTGGATTTCTATCTCGATGCAGGCGCCACCGGCCTGACCGTCTTGGGCATGATGGGCGAAGCGCCCAAGCTGACGGTGGAAGAATCCCGCGATGTGGTGGCGCGAATTCTGGAGCGGGTAAATGCCCATGCAAAGGGACCGGTGCCCGTCGTCGTCGGAGTCTCCGCCCCCGGCTTCGCGCAGATCGCTACGCTTACCGAAATGGTGATGGAACTGGGTGCTGCCGGTGTGATGGTCGCGCCGCCCGGTTCGCTGAAGACCGATGATGCTATCGTCACCTACTATACGCAGGTGGCAGAACTGATCGGCGATGTGCCGTTCGTGTTGCAGGATTTTCCGCTGGTTACTGGCGTGCAGATTGCCCCCAAGGTCATCGCTCGTATCTTCAACACCATCCCGACCTGTGTATGCCTGAAGCACGAAGATTGGCCCGGACTCGAGAAAATTTCCGCATTGCGTGCCGAGGGTGTTCTCGACCGGCGCATTTCCATTTTATGCGGCAATGGTGGCCTGTTCTTGCCGGAGGAAATGTTGCGTGGTGCCGATGGTGCCATGACCGGTTTTGCCTATCCCGAAATGATGGTGGAGGTGGTGAAGCACCATGCTGCCGGCGACATGGATCGGGCGCAGGATATTTTCGATGCCTACTTGCCGCTGGCGCGTTTCGAGCAGCAGCCGGGGCTTGGTCTCGCGATCCGCAAATACACCATGGCCAAGCGTGGCATCATCGCCCATGACGCATTGCGAAAACCCGGCGTATCGTTGATTGCTGCCACACGCGCCGAAGTCGATCATCTGATCGCGCGGCAGGAAAAACGACTTGAGGAGTTGAACTGATGGATCTGCAAATTTCCGGCAAACGCGCTGTGGTGCTTGGGGCAAGTCGTGGTCTCGGTCAGGCTATCGCAAAGGGCTTGGCCGCTGAAGGGGTCACCGTTTTTGCTGCTGCCCGCAGCGTGGACAAGATCGAAGCATGGTCGGCGGATATGGACAATGTCCATGCTGTACAGCTCGATCTTGGTGATCTTGCTCAAGTCGATGCAACTATCGACATGCTGTTGGAAGGTGAGGGCGTCGACATCATCATCAACAACGGTGGCGGCCCGCCTCCCGGCACGGCGCAGTCCGCCGGTCGCAGTGACTGGGTTTCTCATTTCGAAGCCATGGCGGCCAATCTGTTTCACATGACGAACCGTCTGTTGCCGAAGATGAAAGAGCGCAACTGGGGCCGTGTCATCTCCATCACGTCTTCCGGTGTCGAGCAGCCGATCCCGAATCTGGCGTTGTCCAACGGCATCCGTGCTGCGGTCGTTGGTTGGTCGAAAACGCTGGCGAATGAAGTCGCGGGCGATGGCATCACCGTCAACGTGGTCATGCCCGGTCGTATTCACACCGAACGGGTGGACGAGTTGGACGCTGCTGCATCCAAACGCACCGAAACGCCAGTTGCGGAAGTCGCGAGCAAGTCGCGGGCGACGATCCCGGCAGGCCGCTACGGCAAGCCGGAAGAGTTTGCAGACGTGGTGACGTTTCTTGCGTCTGAACGCGCATCCTACGTCACCGGTTCGCGCATCCGAATCGATGGTGGCGCGATCAAGTCGATTTAGAGTTTTATGCGAAGGCCGCTTTTACGCGGTCCATTGCTTCTTCGAGCTGTGCTCGCGGGCATGCGATGTTGAAGCGCAAGCGGCCTTCGCCACCTTCACCAAAGGTCGCACCGTAATTGGTGGCGATGCCGGCTTCCTTCTCAACGCGACGGATGACTTCGTCGCGATCATGGTCGCAATTTCTAAAGTCGGCCCACGATAGGTAAGTGGCTTCCAGCGGCATGGATTTTGCGCCGGAAATTCCAGCAATCGTTGCATCGAACAGTTTTCGATTTTCATCGAGATAGACGAGCAACGCCTCCAACCATTCTTCGCCAAGTTCATAAGCTGCTTGGGTCACGACCACGCCGAATGAATTCGGTCCGACAGCATCGGCAGTTTTGACCTTGTCGAATTTTGCACGCAGGTTTTCGTCTGTGATGACGGCCTGTCCCACATGACCGCCGGCCAGATTGAATGTCTTGCTGGCGGAAGACAGCGTCACCAATTTGTGCGCGATGTCGGGCGCAACAGTCGCTGTGATGTGGTGTTTGTGACCGGGCATGATGAGGTCGTGGTGGATTTCGTCGGAGACCAAAATCAGATCGTGCTTCTCGCAAAATTTGGCCAGCGCTTCGATTTCGGAGCGCTCCCACACCCTGCCACCGGGATTGTGAGGCGAGCAGAAGAAGACCATTTTCTCCTTGCCGGTCAGCTGTCCTTCAAGCGTATCGAGGTCCATTTCGTAGCGACCGTCTTGCCGTTCGGCCAGCGGGCTTTCGATGAGGTCGCGCTGGTTGGAGCGGATGATGCCGGCGAACATGTGATAGGCCGGTGAGAAGACAATGATGCCGTCGCCTGGGTCGGTGAACGCTTGAAGGCACATGGAAAGCCCGTGAACAACGCCGTGGGTGGTGTAGATATTGGCAGGATCGACTGCCCAGCCATGGCGCCGGTCCATCCAATTCACGATCGACGCGCGGTAACCGCTGTCATCGCCATAATATCCGAAGACCCCATGATCGATCATGCCTTGCAGCCGCTCGCGTACGCATGATGGCGCGCGAAATTCCATGTCGGCCACCCACATGGCGATGGAGTTTTCAGGGTCCATTTTATAGCGCGACGACAGCGCGTCCCACTTCATGGAACTGGTGCCGCGGCGTTCGATGGGCTGGTCGAAATCGAATTGGGTCATGGTGTAATCGTATCGCTGTTGGCTTCTCGTGATCTTATGACAGGTGCGGGAAGCTGCCGCTATATGCGGTCTCAGGCTTCGAGCAATTTCTTGTAGAGCGCGAGATAGGTTGGCGCGGACCCGTCCCAACCAACAGGCTGGCGCATGGCATTGCGCTGGAGTACGCGCCAAAGATCGCGGTCGGCATAGGCTTCGCATGTGCGGGTGATGGCGTGGCGAAGCGAGGCAGCGTTGCCTGGTTCGCAATGGAAGCCGGTTGCGGTTTTGGCCTTGATGGTTTCAGGCGAAACGTCCGTAACAGTATCGGCCAAGCCGCCGGTGGTGGCGACGACGGGTAGGGTGCCGTAGCGCAGGCCGTAGAGCTGCGTAAGGCCGCATGGCTCGAAGCGGGAAGGCACCAGAATTGCGTCACTGCCGCCCTGCATGAGATGGGACAGGTTTTCGTCATATCCTATGATGACGCCGACCTGCCCTTTATGCTGTTTCTGCGCTTCGCGGAACGCGGCTTCCATGTCGGGATCACCGGAGCCGAGGAGTGCGAGTTGAGCGCCGTTCTCCACCAGCGTCGGCAGGACTTCCAGAAGCAGGTCGAGACCCTTTTGTTCGGTCAGGCGGCTGACAACGCAAAACAATGGGCCGTCGCTTTTCGTCAAGCTAAAGCGGCCTGCCAACACGGCGCGGTTATCGTCTTTTCTGCCGAGGCTGCGGGCGGTGTAGCTTTTTGCAAGATGCGGATCGGTCTTTGGGTTCCAGGCATCGAGATCGATGCCGTTGATGATGCCGGACAGATCGTCCTGTCTTGCCTGAAACACGCCCTCCAGCCCCATCCCGAATTCCGGTGTCAGCAGTTCACGCGCGTAGGTTGGGCTGACGGTGGTGATGGCATCGGCGTATGCAAGTCCAGCTTTCAGGAAACCAAGCTGCCCCCAATACTCAGCCCCTTCGGATGTGAAGTGTTCGTCGGGGATGTTGAACAGGTTCTTCGTTTCCCACTGAAACAGGCCTTGGAAGGCCACGTTGTGAACGGTGACGATGGTGGCCGGTGGCTTTGCCATTCCGTCCAGTTCGATCAGCAGTGGAACGAGGCCCGCCTGCCAGTCATGGACGTGGGTGATTTGCGGTGTCCAATCCGCCACGCCTTCGCGGGCAATATCCGTTGCTACCCGACACAGCGCACCGAAACGCAAGTGGTTGTCGTGCCAATCCTGGCCTGTCTCATCGAGATAAATGCTTCCGGCGCGGTCGTAGAGATGTGGTGCGTCGAGCAGCAGTAGGTCGAGACCTTCGGCTTGAACACTGACCAGTTTGGCTGGGCCATCGAACAGATCATCATAGCTGGCAACAAGCGCGCCGGTATTCAAAATTGCCAATAGCGCAGGATAGGCGGGAAGTAGAATTTTGACGTCCGCGCCCAGTGGCGCGAGCGCTTTTGGCACCGCGCCGATAACATCCGCCAAGCCGCCGGTCTTGACGAAAGGCGCGCACTCGGAGGCAACGTAGAGGACATCCATCTTCAAACGTTCCTTACGACGGCAGTGCGTCGATCATCTTTTTGGTGATGAGACATACGCCACCTTCGGAGCGGTAGAACCGTGAAGCGTCGGCTTCCGCGTCTTCGCCGACCACCAGTCCTTCGGGAATCGTTACGCCTTTGTCGATGACAACATTGATCAACCGCGCGCTGCGCCCTATCGTAACATAGGGCATGGCGATGACGCCGCGTAATTTGGCATAGGAGTTCGTTTTCACTCCTGTGTAGAGTAAGCAACGCTCCAGTTCCGAACCGGAAATAATGCAACCGCCGGACACGAGAGACGAGACGGCAAAGCCGCGACGACCTTCTTCATTGTGGATGAATTTTGCCGGTGGCACGAGTTCGGAATAGGTCCAGATCGGCCAGTCTTTTTGAAAGAGGTCGAGCTCTGGCTGAAAATCAGTGAGATCGATATTGGCCTGCCAGAAGGCGTCCACCGTGCCGACATCGCGCCAGTAGGATTCTTTTTCCTCGCCGCTCATCACGCAAGACCGCGACAGGGGGTGGGCGATGGCTTTGCCGTTTTTCACGATATCGGGAATGATATCCTTGCCGAAATCGTTGCTGGACCCTTCGGTCGCGGCGTCCTTCTTCAACAGCGTGAACATGTATTCCGTCTCGAAGACGTAGATACCCATGGACGCCAGCGCGA
This sequence comes from Ahrensia sp. R2A130, assembly GCF_000179775.1. Lineage (GTDB taxonomy): Bacteria > Pseudomonadota > Alphaproteobacteria > Rhizobiales > Rhizobiaceae > Pseudahrensia. Next base: position 45,237 of record NZ_AEEB01000005.1, on the reverse strand, counting down.
GATCGGGGTAACCGGGCATGGCTGGCGGGTCGGCCGGTTTTTCCATGAACTCGACAATGGTGTCGTTCTCATCGACATGCATCACGCCGAAGGCGGAAGCCTCTTCGCGGGGAACTTCCACACACCCAACTGTTACATCCGCACCGGATTGAACGTGGTGCTGGATCATCAGGGAATAATCCTGCTTGTAGATGTGATCGCCGGCCAGAATGATGATGTATTTGCAGCCGTTGCCTTCGATAATATCGATGTTTTGATACACGGCATCGGCGGTGCCTTTGTACCAGTTATCCTCACCCATTTGTTGCGACGCCGGCAGAATATCGAGGCTTTCATTGCGCTCGGCACGAAAGAAGCTCCAGCCGCGTTGCAGGTGGCGAATGAGCGAGTGGGCCTTATATTGGGTCGCCACGCCAAGGCGCTTGATGCCGGAATTGACGGCGTTGGACAGTGGAAAATCGATGATGCGGGTTTTGCCGCCGAAATAGACAGCGGGCTTGGCGCGTCTATCGGTCAGATCCATCAACCGGCTACCGCGCCCCCCTGCCAATACGAATGCCATCGTCTGCTGCGCGAGCCGCTGCGATTCCGTGTCCATGTGTGCTCCTCCCAAAGCCTTGTTTTGCCTATCAACTCACAGGCTGGGCTTCGGTTCAATGGGGCAGATTGTGGTTTTCATCCCTTGGTCAGCGAACGGGCGTTCCAGATGTCTTTCGCGTAGCCTGCAATCGTACGGTCGGATGAGAACCAGCCCATGCGCGCGGTGTTGAGGATGGTCTTGCGGGTCCAGTCGCGGCTGTTACGATAATCTGCATCGACGGTTCTCTGAACGTTGAAATAATCATCGAAATCGCAGGTGACGAGGAAGTAGTCGTCTGTGCGAAGGCGCTCCATCAATGATGTGTAGCGGTCCTTGTCGCCGGGCGAAAAAACACCGGCTTCGATCTGCTCGACAACGCGGGTGAGGCGCGGGCTGGCGTCGATAGCCTTCTGGGCGAAGTCCTTCACCTTGCGGCGTTCTTCAACCTCGGCTGCGGTGAGGCCGAAGAGGTAGAAATTCTCTGCGCCAACGTGCTCACGTATTTCCACGTTTGCGCCGTCCAGCGTGCCGATGGTCATGGCACCGTTGAGCGCGAACTTCATGTTGCCAGTGCCCGATGCTTCCTTGCCTGCGGTGGAGATTTGCTCCGACAGGTCGGTGGCCGGTATCATCATCTCGGCCATGGTGACGTTGTAATTGGCCGGGTACAGCACCTGCAGCATGTCGCGGGTTTTCGGGTCCGCGTTCAGCTTCACCGCCACGTCGTTGATAAGATGGATGATCTCCTTGGCGACCACATATCCGGGTGCCGCCTTACCACCGAAGACTTTCAGGCGCGGTGTCCAGTTTGCGGTGGGGTTGTCGGATATGTCGTTCCAAAGCGCGACGGTCTCCAGCAGGTTCATCAACTGGCGTTTGTATTCGTGCAGGCGCTTGATCTGGATATCGAACATCATCGCAGGGTCGATGGTGATGCCGTCGCGGTGTTTAATCCACTCGGCCATGCGCTGCTTGTTGGCGGCTTTGGCTTCTGCAAAGCGGGCGATGAAAGCGTCGTCGTCGGCGTGGGCTTCTAGACCTTTCAACTGCTCCAGATCGGCGGGCCAAGCGGTGCCTATCGTGTCATTTATCAGAGTGCGAAGCTGAGGGTTGCACTCGTAAAGCCAGCGTCGCGGGGTGATGCCATTGGTCTGGTTGACGAGACGGTCAGGATAAGTGGCGTGGAGATCGGTGAACAGATTTTCCTTCACCAACTCGCTGTGCAGCGCGGAAACGCCATTGACCTTATGGGCCATGATGACAGCCAATTCGCCCATCTTCACGTGCTTGTCTTCGATGATTTTAATCTTGCTGCCGGTTGAATCGGCGTGGCTCTTTTCGACGATCTTCACGATTTGCAAATGGCGCGGCAGCAGCTTGCCGAAGAGTTTGACCGACCACCGCTCCAGCGCTTCTGGCAACAGGGTGTGGTTGGTGTAAGCGAGGCAAGCGCGCGCGGTTGTGATCGCTTCATCCATTGCCATGCCGTGCTCATCTGCCAGCAGGCGAACAAGTTCGGGGCCGGCAACGGCAGGGTGAGTGTCGTTCAACTGGATCGCGACGTGGTTGGGCAGGGACGTTAGATCATTGCCTTCATCGAGGTGGCGCTGCAGCAGATCGCGCAGGGACGCTGCGGTGAAGAAGAACTCCTGTTTAAGGCGGAGTTCTTTGCCGATGTCGGTGGTGTCATCGGGATACAGAACGCGCGAAATGTTGCGTGCGTCCATTTCTGCCTTGGCGGCTTTTTTGTATTTGCCCTTGTTGAACGCATCGAGATCGAAGGGCGTGACTGGGCGCGCAGCCCAGAGGCGAAGCGTGTTGGTCCAGTTGCCCTCCCAGCCGACGACCGGTGTATCATGAGTAACGGCGAGTACGGATTCTGCCGGAATCCACGTGGTTTTTCCGGAAATTTCCTTCACTTTTCCGCCAAATCCTATGGAAATCTGCCGTTCAGGGCGTTCGATTTCCCAAACATCACCGGCTTTCAGCCAAGTTTCAGCCTCTTCCATCTGGCGACCGTCTTCGAAGCTTTGTTCGAACAGGCCGTGTTCATAGCGGATGCCGTAACCGAAAGCGGGGATGCCGAGCGTCGATAGACTGTCGAGAAAACAGGCGGCCAGACGACCGAGGCCACCATTGCCGAGCGCTGCGTCTGGTTCGCGTTTGACCAGACTATCGTAGTCCTGCCCGAGCGCAGCCATTGCGTTGCGCGCTGCGTCTTCAATCCGCAAGTTGGTGATGAGGTCTTCTATCAACCGACCCATGAGGAACTCCATGGACAGGTAATAGACGCGCTTTGCACCACTTTCCTTCGCTCGACTTTCGCTTTCCAGCCATGGCTTTACGGCTTGATCGCGGATGGCCAACGAAAGCGCCAACCGCCAGTCGCGGTCTGAGGCGTTGGCCTCGTCGGTGGCAAGGGAAAGATGCAGATGACGAAGCACTTCGTCTTGCAGTTGCGCGGCGTCGAGAGATGGCATGGCTGAAGTCACAATCGCGGTGATGGATCGAAAAGAAGCGCCGTTTTGACGGGCGTTTTCTAAATCGTTTAATTTCACCGTGTTCGTGGGTTGTCCAGATGCAAGTTGCAGCGAGCCCACTCGTGTCGCAGCTGTGCCACTAAACGAGAGAGAAATTCAAACGTCCGGTAGATCATCAGCCAGAATTTCGTTGAAATCACATTCCGGGCAATCTTCCAGCCAGATGTGATCATCCTCATCACCCACCGGAACGGCAGCTGTGATCGAACCGGTGACGAGATCATCGCTTGCGGTGTCGAGTGCGGAAGAGGTGCAGCCTTGGACGAAAGCCAATGTGGCAACAGCGAAAAGTGTCGTGATGAACCGGCGCATGGCCATCCCCTTTGCCCGCCCGGACGAAGAAGCTTTCCACGGATACCATCGCAGACGGACTTAAAGATGCGGCTTCGAAATTGGATTGAATTGCGAAGGCTGCATTAACGGACCGTCAGCATTTGCCGACGGCCCGCTACGCTTATCTGGTGATGATTTCTGGACCCATCAACAGAGTTGGCAGGAAGGTCGAGATGATCGGGATGTAGGTCACCATGATCAGGAACACGAACAGGATGCTGACCCACGGCAAGGCGGCTTTCACCACCTGCATCATGGACATGCCTGCTACGCCTGCCGTGACGAAGAGGTTCAACCCCACCGGCGGCGTAATCATTCCGATCTCCATGTTCACGACCATGATGATGCCGAGATGGATCGGGTCGATGCCCAACTCCATGGCAATCGGGAACACCAGCGGTGCTACAATCACCAACAGGCCGGATGGCTCCATGAATTGGCCACCGATCAATAGGATTATGTTGACCATCACGAGGAAAAGGATCGGGCCAAAGCCCATGCCGATGATCGAGTTGGCGATGGCCTGCGGGATTTGCTCCTCGGTCAGCACATGTTTCAACACCAACGCATTGGCGATGATGAAGAGCAGCGTCACAGTTAGCTTGCCCGCTTCGAACAACACGCGGCGCGTGTCTTCATGGAAGAAGGAGAGTGGTAGGCGTGATCCTGTTTGCCACAGAGCCCGACCCATCACCGGTACGCCTTTTACCAGCGCCAGCGGTGCTGCTGCACCTTCTCGAATGACGAGGTAGATTAAGCCTGCGATCGCCGCGATTACGGCTGTCCAAAGAGTATCGAAGTTGGTGATGCTCTCTTCGTAGAACTTGTCCAACACTTTGATAAAGCCGAACAAGGTGAGGGCGTAGATGACTGCGAAATATCCATTGCGGCCCGAACGATCTTCGCCTTCGACCAGCTTCACCTCTTTCAACGGGCCCATATCGCGATAAACGAATTGTGCGACGAAGAAGGCATAAACAACTGACACAGCCGCAGCTTCTGTCGGTGTGAACACGCCGCCATAAATGCCGCCCAGAATGATGAAGATGAGGAATAGGCCCCACATGGCATCGCGGGCTGCTGCGAAGATTTCTGCAAACCCTGCGAAGGGCTGCGAGGGTAGATCCTTCACGCGGGCAACCACGTAGATGCCGACCATCAACATGAAGCCTGCCAGCAGTCCGGGAATGACACCGGCCAGGAACATACGACCCACGGACACATCAACCGACGACGCATAGACCACCATGACGATGGAAGGCGGAATGAGGATGCCCAACGTACCTGCGTTACAGATCACGCCTGCTGCAAAGTCCTTCGTGTAACCGACCTGCACCATGCCAGCGATGACGATGGTGCCGATGGCGATCACGGTCGCGGGTGATGAACCTGATAGCGCTGCAAACAACATGCAGGCGAAAACCGAGGCGATGGCGAGGCCGCCCTTGAAGTGACCCACAAGCGAAATAGCAAAACGGATGATGCGTTGCGCTACGCCGCCGGTGGACATGAATGCGGAAGCGAGAATGAAAAAGGGAATAGCGGTGAGCGTGTAATGCTCGTCCATTGCGTTGAAATAGGTCTGCGCGATGGAGGCCATCGAGGCGTCGGAATAGATCATCAAGAAGGTGATCGATGCCATGCCCAGTGAAATGGCAATCGGCACACCGATGGCGAGAAAACCGATGACCATGCAGAAGAGAAAGAGAGTAGCCATGGTTTAGCGCTCCCCGTCATTGTTTGTGGATTGTTTGGCTTTTTCTGCCAGAACACGATTGGTTTGCAGGTCGTCCAGTTCCTCTTCGACCTCATGGGAAACGATGATTTGGTCACGCTGACCACGAGCCACCATCAGAGCTGCCTGCACAAAACGAATGAGCAGCAGCACCGATGCGATGGGCATCACGGCGTAGGGAATAAAGCGGGGCATCTTCTCGTAGGCTTCGCCTTCGTTGAAGACATAGGACATCCATCCGAGTATCGCGGGCATGGGAATGTCATCGACTTCGTACCAAGCGCGCTTGGTGACGAAGGGCCACCAGTATTCGAAAGACGCCCAAACAAAGATGAGCGACCAAGCGATGCAAACGGCGACTGCTAGCCATGCCAGCGTGCGCTTGGTGCGGCTCGACATCATGGTCAGCAGCACATCGACACCCAGATTTGCGTTCACCTTTACGGTGTAGGACGCGCCGATGAGCACCAACCATGCAAAGAGAATTTTGGTTGCTTCGTAGGCCCAAAGAATCGTTGCGTCGGACTCCCGTGCAACGACGGCTGCGAAGGTTATGGCAACCATCGCGAACATCACCAGCGCGATGAAGCCTTCCTCCACGCTATCGGTCCAGTTGCGCCTGCGCGCGGGTTCGTTGCCGGTCATGTTCATTCCTCCCCGTGTCTTCTTCAGCGCATTTTCGGTGCGCTAAGAAAACGGGCGGGCCGTTTCCGACCCGCCCGCCTGTTATGTCGTCATTTTGGCGGTGTGCCCGTTAGCCCGCGCCGTTGGCGGCGGATGCTGCGTCCATCAGGTCGGAACCGATATCGCCTTCGAATTTTTTCCAAACGGGCTTCATGGCATCAACCCATTTCTGGCGCTGCTCATCAGTCAGCTGACGAACGGTGCCGCCTGCCTGGATGATGAGCTGCTTGTTCTCTTCGTTGACCTTGGTGGACTCCGCGTTGCGGGTTTCGGTCACTTCTTTGAGGATCTTTGCCAGCGGATCGCGGATGTCAGCGTCCAAGCCTGCCCACCATTCATCCGATGTCACGACCAGATAGTCGATGATGCCGTGGTTGGATTCGGTCACGCCGTCCTGAACTTCGAAGAACTTCTTGCCGTAGATGTTGGACCATGTGTTTTCCTGGCCGTCGACGGTGCCGTTCTGCAACGCGCCATAGACTTCGGAAAAGGCCATTTTTTGCGGATTGGCGCCGAGCGCTTCCATCTGCGCGACGAGAACGTCGGAGGGCTGGACGCGGAATTTCAGGCCCTTGGCATCTTCCGGGTTCACCAATGGCACCTTGGCGGAGAACTGCTTCATGCCATTGTGCCAGAAACCAAGACCCTGAAGGCCACGACGTTTCATGGAGTCGAGCAAAGCCTGACCGCCTTCGGAGTTCTGGAACCGGTCGACAGCGTCGATGTCGTTGAAGCGGAACGGCAGATCGAAAATGCGGAATTTCTTGGTGAACTTCTCGAATTTCGACAGCGAAGGAGCAGCAAGCTGCACGTCGCCGTTCAACATGGCTTCCAGCACGTCATTATCGTTATAGAGCGTGGAATTGGGGAATACTTCCATGCAGGCTTTACCCTGCATTTCTTCGTTCACTCGCTTTTCCAGAAGTGATGCGGCAATGCCCTTCGGGTGCTTGTCGGTGTTGGTGACGTGGGCGAATTTGATGACCACTTCGCCATCGTCGCAAGCGGCATAAGCGGCGGGTGCTGCGGTGGCGAAAAGTACGGCAGCTGCTGCTGCGGTGATGAGATTTTTCATGATTGTCCTCCCGGGAACGTTTCTCGCGGTGCCATTGGGCACGATTGCCTGCTTTGCAGGTCAGGCCAGATTGTCGCAGAAGGAAAAGATCTGTGCTAAGAATTAATTATCCATATAAATCATACGCTTGAGTATTTTTTGGCGAACAGTGGGTAGAATTCTACCCACGTTCTTCCGTCGAAATTCCATAACGCTTCATCTTGTCGTAGAGGCCTTTGCGTGAGAGGCCGAGAGCCTCGTAGGTCGCCTTTATGCTTCCGTCCTGCCGTTCCAACTCCGCTTCGATGAGCACACGCTCGTGTGCTGCGACACGTTCCGACAGACGGGAATTCGGCGCGTTATCCTGCAGGGACCAAGACCCCAGAACGAACCGTTCGGCTAGTGCTTGAAGTTCTCCAAGATTCCCCTGCCAGGATTGTGCGACCAGCCAATCCTCCATGCCTGCAACGATGTTGGGCAACGGCCTGCGAAAGCGGTCGCTGGCCTGCCGCGCCAACGCTAGAAACAAGGTTGTTATATCCTCCCGTCTTCGCGAAAGCGGGGGGAGTTCCAGCTGTCGCTCAGCAAATGCCCCGTTCATGTTCGCGTCGATACGGAAGCTTGCTGCAATAGTTGCAAACAGCACCGGCGCATTAGGTCGGGTTGCGTGCTGGAAGATGGCGGTACGAACAGCGTCGGGAATGAGCGAAAGGCTTTCAAGAACTAGTGCACCGTCACGTGCACGAACCAAGGCTCCATTGGTTGCCAGAAGTTCGAGTTCTGCCATGTCTGGCGAAAGGTTGGCGCAGTTGACCGTTATCACCGGTCGCGCATCTGTCTCAAATGGTGCCAGAAGGTGCGTCAACAGATGTGTGTGTCCGCTTCCGGTGGGCCCAATCAGTAAAGCTCCTGCGCAAGCGCATTGCAAAGTGTCGAAACGCTTGCGTAAATCCGTCGCTATAGGTGATGGTCCTAGAAGTGGAAGGGGCGCGAGCTGTTTTTCTTTTCCTTCGGGTCCGTCGAGAACGGCTTCTATAGCCTTACAGAGACGTGACATCTCAAAGGGTTTTTCAACGAAATCGGACGCACCGGATTGCATGGCTTTTACCGCAAGTGCCACATCTCCATGGCCTGTCATGAGGATGATTGGTAAGCGCGGTTCGATGCCTTTGATGGCTTCCAGCAACTCCAGTCCATCCATTCTGGGCATCCGGATATCGCTGACGACCACGCTTGGTATTGTCCCGGCTAGGGCATCGAGTAGCTGCGCGCCGTCGCTAAAACCATGAACGTCAAATCCTGCCAGTTGAAGCGACTGGATGAGTGCTGGGCGCAAGTCTTCATCATCGTCAACCAGCCAAACTGTGGGTTCAAGCATCAAGCAGTACCCCGTCGTCTGAGTTGGAAACTGCGTTGGCTTCGTGGCGTTTCAATACCAGTTGGAATGTTGCTCCCGGATCGTTGTCCAGCAACCGTAGGGTTCCGCCGAAATCGTGAGCGATATTGTAGGCGATCGACAGACCTAGCCCGAGGCCCTCACCAACGGGGCGCGTGGTGAAGAATGGTTCGAACACATAGGGAGCATCTTCTTCGCTGACGCCTGATCCATCATCGCTAACGGTGAGTGATACGGTCTCGTCCAGACATTCGATTGTAAATGTAACCCGCTCTTCGGCTGCCGATACTGCATTCGACAGAAGGTTGACCAAAATCTGCGACAAGCGAACCGTGCCACCAGCTACGGTCACGTCGCTTGACACTCCAGGCCAGCTAACCGTCACGTTCGTCTTTTGCGAAATGGGGTCGATGAGAAGACGTACCTCCTCCACAACTTCGGTCAGCCGAACGGCCCGGATAGTCTGGCCGGGTGATCGTGCGAAAGAACGTAGGGCTTTCGACAGGCCACTCATTCGGTTTGTGACCGTGCCGATGCGTTCCAGTGCCTCTGTGGCGTCTGCCGGTTGGTCGCGTTCCAATAGTTTTAGAGCGTTGTCGGCGTAGGCGCGGATTGCTGCCAGAGGCTGATTGTATTCATGGGCGAGCGAGGCAGACATCCGGCCTAGTGCTGCCAGTTTTGCGGTTTCCACCAAATCGTCTTGCGCGGCACGAAGTGCGTGGTTGGCATCTGCCAGATCGCGTGTGCGGTCCCGCACCCTACGTTCCAGCCGCAGCGCTTGCGCCTTGTCTTGCCGTTTCAAGGCTTGTTGGGTCCGTCGTCGCCACCAAAAGGTTGATGCGATGACTGCTAGCAAAAGTGACGCAAGTGAGATGGCTCCGAATGTGCGCCACCACGCCGCCTGCGCGGTTTTATCGGAGCGCCGAACGTGCAGTGTCCAACCGGTTTGAGGAAGGTAACGCGACACCTCTATCGGTGCATCCAACCTGCCCTCGAAAGACGCATCGGCTAGATCATTGCCGACCATGAGCGTACCATCCGGTGCGGTAAGAAAGATCGGGTCAAGCGCCAATTGCCAGGCTTCGACGAGACCTTCGAGATCCACGACAACAGCAACCACACCCTGAACGGCCCCTACATTGTTTTCGCGAACGCCGTAGGAAAATGCGTAGTAAGGACGGCCGCGATAGCGCAGCAAAGTTCGTCCCAAACTGCCCTGCACCGGCGTGACTGTTAGGCTTTGTAAAGTCGACGCGTCTTGCGCCGTTAGCACGGTATCGAGTGAGCCCAGGATCGTGCCATCCGTCTTGAGTAGTCCAATATCAACAGCACCGGAAAGACCGGCTGTATCGACCATGAAGGCTTGTGCGGCTTTTTGATCGACCGTTTCGCCTCGCTGCGGAAACAGCGCTTTCACATCACCGCGGTGAGCCAAAAGGGTGGGTAGGTAACGGTACTTTTCCAACACGCCTTGAAGCGTTTGAACCTGCAGCGCGAGTGAATTACGCGTGTTGTCACGCAGTGCATCGGTTGCGGCGGCGCGGCTTAGTCCTGCAGCCCAGAACGCGACGCCCAACCATGTAGCGACGGCCATAGCCACCACCACAGCGGTCAGCAGTTTGTCTGGTTTGGAAATTTGTCCGGTAATGGTCATGGAGATTGGCATAGCGATGCTGGTGCTGATTTGCCAACACCGGACATGCAAACGCCCGGCTCTGCTGGGGCAGAACCGGGCGTCTGGAAGTTCGGAGTAGTTCTTATGCGGAGCGGTAAAGCTTCGTCATGGAGAACTCGCGATGGCCCAGCGCTTCGGCTGCAGTGTTGCGACCATTGGCGGTGCGGCGGATCATTTCGATCAGGTCATCACCGGCTTCGTCGATGGTTTTTTCGCGGGTCAGGATGCCCGTCACGTCGACGTCCACGTGCTCGGACATGGTGCGAACGGTGCGCGGGTTGGCAGTGATCTTGATGACCGGCACGATTGGGTTACCAACAACGTTGCCCTGTCCTGTTGGGAACGTATGAATGACAGCGCCACCGGCGGCCATCAGTGTCACACATTCTGCAGCGGCAGACGATGAATCCATGAAGTAGAGGCCGTTGCCTTTGGCAGGCGCCTCGGCGGGCTCGAGAATGTCGATATAGGTGCTGGTGCGACCGATTTTCTCAAGGTTGCCGAGGGCTTTTTCTTCGATGGTGGTCAGGCCGCCTTCGATGTTGCCCTTGGTGGGCTGGCTGTCGGACAGATCATCGGTCTGGTGGGCGAAGATGACGTCGTTCTGATAGGCTTCCCACATCTTGTACCAGCGCTGGCCGACTTCTTCGTTAGCCGCTTTCTTGACGCAGATATGTTCTGCACCGGTGATCTCTGATGTTTCACCGAAGAAACCCGTGATGCCTTTTGGCAGAAGCTTGTCGTACATGTTGCCGACGGTCGGGCAGGAGCCGAGGCCGGTGGTTGTGTCGGACTCGCCGCATTTGGTGGAAACCCACAGTTCCGACATATCACACTCTTCGCGCTGAAGCTCGGATGCGTAGTGGACGAACTCTTTCGCTTTCCACGATGCCTGACGGATGGTTTCGAGATCACCCTTCTGCTCGATGGAGATGCCGAAGACGGGCTTGCCGGTGGCTTCGATGCCTTTGACGATCTTGTCGGTCCAGCCTGGCTCGATGCCGATTACCACGACAGCGGCAACGTTCGGGTTGGCGCCGGTGCCGATGATGGTGCGGAAATGTACGTCAAGATCTTCACCGAACTGCAGACGACCATAGGCGTGTGGGATCGCCATAGTGCCTTTGATGTTGTTGCAAACGGCTTCACAAGCAGCGTTTGAAATATCGTCCACGGGCAGAATGATAACGTGGTTGCGAACGCCCACGCGGCCATTGTCGCGGCGGTAGGCCATGATTTTATCGGACATTGTTGTCTCCTTGTCAGCCAATCAGGCTGCGTAATTTTAAAAGAGCGGGAGGCGAATGCCTCTTACCAGCGTTTGGTTTTCAGATTCTGCGTGTGGACGTGGCAGCCTTTTTTCACAGCGCCGACGAACTTGCCGATATCTTCGCCATATTTGGTGGCGGTGTCGCCTTCGGCGATGTCCTTGAGCGCGATCTTGTGGCCGATCGGCACATCGTCGTTTGCGGTGAGTTTGAAGGAAGAGTTGTCGTGGGTGACGACGCACAGCATTTCGGTGCCAGCGGTCAGGCCTTCGACGACGACGACGCCGACATTGTCCTCGTGGTCATGGACCAGAAGTTGTGGAATATTGCTCAAGGGGTTTCTCCAGCGGTTACGAAGTAGGATTGAGTGTTGTGATGGTTCTATAACTCTTATATAAGAGTAGTTGCAACCCTTTGTCGCGTCGATTGAGCGCTAAAAAAAAGTTTCAGGAATCTCGTTTGGCCACTCCTCTTTATCAATCGGTCGTCGAGGCCATCACCAACCGTGTGGTCAGCGGTGAACTGGGGCCGGGCGCGATATTGCCGAGTGAGAAAGATTTGGGTGTTGAACTGGGTGTCAGCCAAGGCACTGCGCGGAAGGGTCTTTCGCTGCTGGAAAGCAAAGGCATTTTGCAACGGCGGCAGGGTTTGGGAACGTTCGTTGCTACCACGACACCGGAAAGTGCGCTGTTTCATTTCTTTCGTTTGCGGGACGAGGACGGCGCACAGGTGCAACCGCATTTGCTGACCGAGAAAATAAAAAAGCGAAACATTCGTGCGGCAGAACGAGCTGTGCTTACCTCATCAGGCGACAAGGTTTATGAGTTAGTGCGGGTGCGCGCGGTGGCTGGCAAACCTGTCGTGCGGGAGACCATCGTGTTTCCGGTCTCGCTGTTTCCAGGCCTGCACGAGCGGGGCGAATTGCCCAACGCGCTCTATGCCTTGTTCCAGCGCTCCTACGGTATCGCTGTTGTGGGTGCGAGGGAACGGTTGAAGGCGGCAGCCGCAAATGTTGCGGACGCCGCAGCTTTGGATGTTCCGCAGGGATCACCCCTGTTGCAGGTCGACCGCCGCGCCATCGATATCATGGACCGTGTGGTGGAGGTCCGTTCGAGCCGATACGTGACGGACGATCTGCATTATGACATTTCGCTGAGGTAACGTTTTCAGTGGCCTGAATGGTTAGCGGGTGCGCCCGCGCCGATTGCGGCAACAGGCATCTGAACTGTTACCTCTCCGGCATTAGCGAAGGTTAGGGTGACGGGAACTGTATCACCTTCTTTCGGCGACGCTTTCATTTCCATAAACATGAGATGGAAGCTACCGGGTTTGAGCTGAACAGTTGCACCGGGCTCGATGGTGAGACCGTCTTTCAACTCTGCCATTTTCATGATGCCGTCGGTCACGGACATTTCGTGCACCTCCACGCGGCCTGCGAAATTAGCTGAACCGCCAATTAGCCTGTCTGCTGTCGTGCCGTTGTTTGTAACGGTTAAATAGCCGCCGCCGACCTTCGCATTGGGTGGCGTCTGGCGGGTCCATGCGCCAACAATTTCAAGGTCGCCGACCTTGACCGTTTCCCCCATTTTCATGGATGCGTTTTGCAGTTGGTCGTGATCGCCGTGGCTCATGTCGTGGTGCATCATCGTCATGGCTGCATATGCGGTGCCTGCAACGGCCACTACGACGGCGGCTGCGATGATGAGGCGCGAGGTTGTTTTGGACATATCTGTCTCCTGAGTGAACTGAAATTGGTGCGAAAAACTCGCGTAAATTCAGATCAGTGCAGGCGGAGCCCTAGGGCCGTGGAGATTTGTTGCTGGTCGTAGGTGAAGCGCGAATGCTTTCGCAGCTTTCAAGATATGAGCGCTGCCAAAGGCGACCGTCAAACCATTTGCCGTTTGCGGTATCAATCCTGACCAGACGCTCAGACAACAGTGCTTGCAGGTTGTTGCCGTGGGTTTCGTGTCGCCATCGGGCGCTATTGCAGTCGTGCCAATACACAGGCTCGACCATGCTGTGCCGGGCGCGGCAGCTGCCGTGGTCATTGCCAGATTGACGACCACCAGAAGGCAGGCAAGCGTCGCCAGCGGCTGCCGCAATTCGCGCAGCATATCGAGCAGGAAGGGGCGATTGGTTTTGATCATCGACTGTTGTCTAACCCGAAGAATGAGTGCTGGCGAGACGTTGTGGTGTATTCTGTAGCGCGGCACATGGCGCGTCCAAGTGTCAACCTTCATGATAGCGTTTCACGCACGGCCCATGCCCTCGTAATATGGGAGTTCGTTCAGGAGCGGTGCGCGGTTTCTAACTGTTTGATGAGTTCTGCCACCACCACGTAGAAACTTTCCGGAATCAACGCGCCTAGCGGTACAGATTTGTGCAGGCCGCGGGCGACAGGGATGTTTTCTACCACCGGCACACCAGCTTCTTCGGCGATCTCCCGAATGCGCCAGCACAGGCGTTCTTGCCCCTTTGCCACTACCACCGGTGCCACGTCCTTTGTGGGATCATAACGCAGCGCGACCGCAACGTGGATGGGATTGGCCACAACAAGTGTCGCGTTGGGTACGGCTTCCATCATGCGATTTCTGGCACGGTCGCGGGCGACCGATTGCTGGCGTGCTTTTACGATCGGATCGCCATCGGATTGCTTCACCTCGTCTTTCACTTCCTTCAGCGACATACGAAGACCTTTGCGCCAGGAAAAGCGTGTCCACACCACATCGACGACCGCTACGAACACCATGGCGAGCAAAATGGCGGTCAACATTCCGCCCAGTAAATCACGGACGGTATCGCCGATGTAATAAGGCCCCAGCGGCATGGCCTGCATCATTTTTTCTGGTGCGCCTGCTAACACGCTGACCACGGCTGTGGTGGCGACAGATAGTTTCGCCAACTGCTTTGCAAAGTCGAATAGGCCCTGTTGGCCGAACAACCGTTTGGCGCCTTTTGCCGGTGAGATGCGCTCGTATTTTGGGGTGATACGGTCTGCGACCATGCGCGGTTCTGCTTGAATGAATGCCGATATCAGCGCACCTATAATGACCATGATGAGAAATGCTGCCAGTGCTAGTGAAGCTTCAGCTGCTATGCTTCCGCTCAAGGTTGCTGCGTCGCTGCCTGAAAGAATTCTGATCGTGCCCGCATGTTCCCAAAGGCCGCCCAGTTTGTCGGACAGACCAACCGCCATGTCGCGTGCAAAAGTTGAAACGAAAACTGTGAGCACGATGAGTGATGCGACGATGGCCACCTCTCGGGACACCGCAGTCTGCCCCTTGTCGAGCGCGTCTTTGATTTTTTTCTCAGATGGCTCTTCGCTTTTTGAGCCATCATCTTCATCGGACATGGCCTAGCTTTGCGCCTCGGTCTCATCCTGCTTGGGGAGCTCGATTGCGCCTTCTGCAACCAGCGACAATACCATACCGGCGATCATCCGTCGCGCATCATCTATAGCTTCCTGTTTGATGGGTGCGCCACCTTCCAACTCGCTTTCGATCATCCGACGTGCGCGTTGACCCAGGGATGAAAGTGCGGCTTCGCGAACTTCTGGTTCTACGCCTGTAAGCGCCAGTACTGTGCGGTCAGCAGGGCATTTATCGAAAATTGTGGCGCGTGCAGTTTGTGACAGGCGTACAATATCGCCGAAGCGGAAGACGCGCGTTTCGACTTCCGCGAAGCGGTCTGCAGCTGTCGAGCCACGCAGTGAAGCGAGCAGCGCATCGCCCTTTTCTGCCGACATACGGTTAACGATATCAGCGACGCGACCGGGTTCACCGGCTTGCTTCTCGACTGTCCCCGTTAGTTCGAATGTGGTCGATAACCAGTCAGCAGCTATTTCTCTGAAAGGTTCGGGAGGTCCGGCTTGTTCAACCATTGCCGAAGCGATCAAGTCACGGTTTTCATCATCAAGAGAAGCGAGAATTTCAGCAGCGATTGCTGAATCTATTTGGAGCAAAATGAACGCTGTCACACCGGGGTTTTCAGTCTTTAGAAACGCTACCAGATCATCGCGTTTCATGGTGCTCAATGCCTGCCATGTATCCAGAGGAGCAACGGTCTCTTCCAGCTGCGGGATCTCTCCCGTCTCTGGTTCGGGCTCAGGAGCAGGCTCCAGCAGATCGGCAAAGCGACGGTTGGCGTCCACGATGCCTGCGCCTGCCAACCATGTGTTTTCCATCTCATCCACCAGAGCATCAAAGCGGTCTTGCGGGAGATCCTGGATCGAACCACCTGCATTACGAAGACTCCGGGTTTCCTCAGGTGAGAAATGAGACAGCAGTTTCGCGGCGCGTTCACGCCCCATTGCAACAAGCAGAGCTGCCACTTCTTCCGGCACCACAGGTGTAACGGGTTTGGATGTTGTTTTGTCAGGCGACACGTTGATCGCTCACATCAGATGCGGGTGCTTCGTTTTCTGCTGTGTTTTTGTTGGTCGAAGTTTCAGCCGCCGATGCTTTCCTTGCCGATGGTGCTGCTTTTGCCGCGCCGGAAAGTTTGGTGAGGCGCACGCCAAACCGTTCACCGCTCTCGTCCACAGCACAGAGCTGGCCCCAAGCGATGGTTGTGCCATTGGCGACGATCTCCACCGGGTCGCCGATGCGGCGATCAAGCGACAGGGTGTCGCCGATGCTCAGGTTCATCAGGTCGGATACGGGAAGGCGGGCATGACCCAAGACCACATCGACATCCAGTGGGATCGACCAAAGGGAATTTGTCGCGTCACGCTTAGGACTGACAGGTGATCTGGAGGCGGCTGGTGACACATCCGCCAATGCGTCTGCGACCTTGTCGAAATCGTAGCGTGGTGTTGCCGGTGCGCCTTCGATCTCTGGTGATGTTGTCTGCGTTACTTCTTCTGCAGGCCCATCTAGCTCGCTGGTCATTGGTGCGTCTCCTTGTCGGAAGTGGGCGCTGAATTGGGTCTGGCGAGAATGTCGCCGATGCAGAAAACGTCTTGGCCGTTGACCTGAACCATGGTGCCTTCAAGCAACGGACCATCTTTGGTGGATGCACGCACTGACAGTTTGTCGTCAGGCAGCCCGATGACATCACCCACTTGCAACTCGCCGATTGAAAGCAGCGACATCCGGCGGGCCGTTGCAGTGACACGCAGATCGATCTCGGATGTTAGCACCGCGTCTTGTGTCGTTGCTTTAGCTATGAACGCGCTTGGCGTTTCAACCTTCATCAGTCTTGCATCGATGTTCAATGTGATGCGACCGAGGACGGTTTCGAACTCTTGTTTGAGCAATGCGGCGCTTCGTTTCTGTGGAATTGCTATGCCCAGCACGACGCTCTGACTGCCGGACTTTGCGCTATCAGTGTCTTGAGATTTCCAGACAGGAGACTGCGGCAGAGTGATCTTACTTGCTAACGCAAAAGCCCCGACGACTGATTTCGCAATTGCGATGATCAACTCGCGGGTGAGTGGACCGTCGATATTGTGTGATGAGCCTACAGTTTTAGTGCCCGTCAATGTCGCCAGACATATCGCCTGCGCTGTCGCATCGAGAGTGAATGTCAGACCACAATCAGGTTCTGTCGCTAGAATGAGCTGCTGCGAGGACTGGCGTTCCTCAGCGGCACTACCTTCCAACGTCACTGCGAGGCGGCACCCCAATTCCTCTAGCTCGAGCAGGTTATCGTCGCGCCCCGAAACCATGTCCCGCACTGCGTTCTTGAAGACCGTGTTGTCCGCCTGAACGTCATCTGTTGCCTCTACGTTAGATGAGTTGGCATTTCGCGTTGCAAGCATCTGGTCTCGCAGACGTGCTGGGAGTCTGTCTTCCAAAGTTTGTTCCACAAGGTTCATGCTGCTGCCGCCACAGGACCGCCAGCCAGCTGTTCTTCCATCTGGTCAATGCTTGGCCGGTCATGACCGGAAATTGCCTTGCGGCCGAACTCCAAAGCAATCTGCGGTACGGCACCGTTCATCGATGCGATGAGTGTTTGTTTGGCTACAAAATAGACGCGCAGATGAGCCTCGCGAACAGCTTTCAATTTTCCGGCGATTGGCGCGACGACGGCGTAAGAGAGGAAGATGCCAACGAAGGTACCAACAAGTGCAGCGCCGATGAGGCCGCCGAGAATCTCCGGCGATGAATCAATCGCACCCATCGCTTTCACCACGCCCAGAACGGCCGCAACGATGCCCAACGCTGGAAGACCATCGCCTATGACAGTGAGCGCGTGAACGCTTTCCATACGCTCGTGCCGGATGGTGTGAATTTCCTCTTCCATCAACGCTTCCACTTCGTGGGAACGGGCATTGCCGACGAGGATCAGCCGGCAATAATCACAGATGAAAAAAGTCAGATCCTTGTTGCCAAGAACCACTGGGTAATTTTTGAAGATCTCACTGTCTTCCGGCGCATCGATATGGCCCTCGACTTCGCTGGACGGTTTGGTGCGCATCTCGCGCAACAGCGCATGAAGAAGCCCTAGGATTTGAAGGTAGTCATCGGGGCCGGGAACCTTGGCCTTTAATGCTTCGACCAAACCCTTACCGGTATCCTTTACCACCGGCATCGGGTTGGCGATAAGGAATGTGCCGATGGCAGCACCGCCGATGATGACAAATTCCCACGGCTGGGCGAGCACCATGAGCTTACCGCCCATCGCCATGTAGCCTCCAAGCACGCAACCCAGCGTAATGATAAGGCCGATGATAATGCCCATAGGCAGCAAATTCCGGTTGGCTGAAGGATGATGAACCCAGTTTGACCGTGTTGGCTTGTGCGGGGCTTTCGCGGTGCTGTTTGCGCGGCCAGTAGCGGTGGCAAGGCAGGCGCAAGGCGCACGCCGTATGGTGAACGAAACGTCACCACCGCACGGGATTTTGTTATGCCCACAACCGGAATTGAAACCGGCCTGTCCGTCTCTTTGTCCTCACAGCTTGCGCTGGAGCGACGGTTGGGAACGCTGGCCGATAATGTCGCCAATTCCGGCACGGTAGGGTTCCGCGCGACGCATGTGCGTTTTGCAGAAATCGAACAGCGAGTCACTGGTGGAGATGAGTCGCAGACCACATCATTCGCATCACGCGGCCGAAGTGTGTTGTCACCGACAGCGGGTACTTTGGTGGAGACCGGTGCGCGGTTGGATGTTGCTATCAAGGGGGAGGGCTGGTTCGCACTACAGGGCGCAGCGGGCAAAATCATGACCCGTGACGGGCGCTTTCAAATGGATGCGGAAGGCCAGCTTCGTTCGGTCAATGGCGATGAGGTGCTCGATCCCGGTGGTGCGCCATTGGCGTTGAATGTCGCTGCTGGCCCGCCTACCATCGGGTCAGACGGATCCATTGTTCAAAACGGCCAGCAGGTCGGCGCAATAGGTTTGTACGCTTTTGACCCCGGCACCGACCCGGTGCGCATTGGCACATCTGGCATTCTTGCTCAAGGCGCGCCTGTAGCGCTTGTTGATGGCGATGCACCTTCTGTGCTGCAGGGCTATGTCGAGCAGGCTAATGTCGATCCGGTGCGCGAGATGACGAACCTTATAACCATCCATCGCACCTTTGATAATGTCGCAGCGATGGTGCGGAAGTCCGACGCGGCGCTTGAAAAAATGATGCAGATTCTTGGCGGCAATCGCTGATGGTGCACCGCTTCAAATTCACCCTGGGTGACATCGCCTTCAAGGCATCGGGGGTTGCGTTGGCTGGCCTTAGCATGACCTTCGCATTCGATACCGCGACGCAACCGCAGCGCTACGGTCCGCCTGTGATGAAGTTCGAGCGCCTTGATCAAGTGGCTGAATCTCTCGGCAAGATGGATCGCGAACGGGCAGGGCTCGCGCAACTTCGTTTGCCAGCAGGTGAGCGGACTATCGCTACCAACAATGTGGGCATTGATAGAACGGTTACGGGCAGCATCGCCGTTTCCGATGCGTTGGATAATGACGACACCACCATTGGTGCAGGGCCAAAAGGTGAAAGCCTCTTGCTGTTTTCCGCCAAAGGGCGCGCCCTGCTCTCTGTGAGTGGACGAATGATTATCGCTGCGCCCGGCACGCGATTGCCTGATGGCGACATCATTCAACATGTCGGCATCAATACGGTAACCACTCGCGGTGGACGTGTGTTTGAAAAGACTGCTTCTGGAAGCTGACGTAAAGCGCAAGGCTCGCGCAAGTGGCGCGGGTTAACCATGATCTATGGAAACGATTTCACCTCTTTCGGCCTCATCGGCTTCGCCACGAACGAACGATTTGTTCTCCTTGGCACAGCAGCATTCCAATTGGGTTGAGGCGCGCCAGAAGGTTGTTGCCGCAAATATCGCTCATGCTGATACGCCCGGTTTTCGTGGTTCTGATGTTGCGCCATTTGCCTCTTTGATGAGTGCAGACGCCAAGCCTGTTGGCATGGCGACGACGCATGCAGGCCACATGGTAGCCGATGGCAGTGACGCAAAAATTGGTGTTGTGGCACGCGATAGCACAGGTATTTCGCTGGAAAGCGAGATGGCTGAAATCAGCGCGGTGCGCCGCGAGCACGGGCTGAACACGGCAATCGTGAAAAGCTTCCACCGTCTCTATCTCACATCGATCAGGGGTTAGATTATGGATGCTCTTTCTGCCGCAATGAAGGTCGCCAGCTCCGGTCTTGCTGCCCAGTCTCAGCGACTTGAAGTCGTCTCGCAAAACATTGCCAACGCGCAATCGACGTCACGGGTGGCAGGTGGTGAGCCCTATCAACGCAAAACGATCACATTCACTTCGGCATTGGATCAGGCGAATGCCGCGCAGATGGTCGATGTCGATAAGATCGGTCGCGACCCGTCCAGCTTTTCTGCCAAGTTCGACCCGTCCAGCCCCGGTGCAGATGCGAAGGGCATGGTGAAGATGCCCAACGTCAACGTGTTGGTGGAAATGGCTGACATGCGGGACGCCAACCGTGCTTACGAATCCAACTTGCAAGTCATGAAACAGGTGCAAGACATGGTGACCGCCACCATCGATCTGATGCGTGGAGGCTGATGTGATGATCGATCCAATTTCGGCAACAGCAGCTTCCAGCGCCGGACAGACTGCTGCGACAGCCCTAGCTAAACCGCCAGTCACGAACGCGCCGACAGGCATATCGTTTGCCGAGATGTTGGGCTCTCAAGCGCAAAATCTTTCAAACGGCTTACACGGCGCCGAAGCAATTGCCGCTCAAGGCATGACTGGTGAAACCGGTATCCGGCAGGTGGCAGATGCAGTGATGGAAGCAGAGCGTTCCATGCAGGCCGCTGTCGTCGTGCGCGACAAGATCGTGGCTGCCTGGCTCGATATTTCCCGCATGGCCATCTGACCCGAAAGGAATTTTCTTATGAGAGCTTTATCTATCGCCGCCACTGGCATGCAGGCGCAGCAGAAGAATCTCGATGTGATTGCGCACAATATTGCCAATATCAATACGACCGGCTTCAAGCGCGGGCGGGTGGAATTTACAGACCTGATCTACGATACTGAACGTCTTAACGGCATCCCCAATCGCGCCAATTCAGCCAACGTCCCCGAGGGCGCGCATTTCGGCTTGGGGGTGCGAACTGCGTCCGTTCGCAACGTGCATTTGCAAGGACAAGTTGCGCAAACGGGCAACCGCTTCGATCTTGCGCTTACAGGTAATGGCTGGTTCCAGATCGAGAATGCTGCGGGTGAAACCGTCTATCAGCGATCAGGTGCATTCAACACAAACGGTGCCGGTGAGTTGGTGACGCAAGACGGTCTGCGGGTGCAACCGGGCATCACGGTTCCCGATAACACGACCGATATTTTCATCAACGCATCGGGTGCTGTGTTTGCCCGCGTTGGTGGTGCCGCTGAGCAGCAGGAAATCGGTCAGCTTTCGCTGGCGACTTTTGCAAATGATGTAGGCCTGACGCCATTGGGAGATAACTTGTTTGCCCAAAGTGATGCGTCCGGCGAACCGCAAGTGGGTACGCCGGGCGATCCCGGTTACGCCACGATTCGGCAAGGCTATCTGGAATCCTCCAACGTGGAGTCGGTGAAGGAAATCACCCAGCTCATCGCAGCCCAACGCGGCTACGAGATGAATTCGAAGGTCATTCAGGCAGCTGACGACATGGCTTCCATCGTGTCGCGTAACTTGCGCTGATGATGCGGTCCGTTCTCCTCTGCTGCGCCTTGTTGATGGTGTCGGGAGCCTTGGCACAGGATCAAGTGCTTGTTCCTGTGCGGACCATCTATCCCGGCGAAACGATCACCGCGTCCGATCTGCGCTTGGTCGAAGTCGCTGCGGGCCGTGAACGCCGACAGGGTGTCTTGCGCAATTGGGAAGATGGTATTGGTCGTGTGGCCACCGCTACACTTCTGGCGCGACGATACATCGTGACGAGAACACTTGTCGTCCCGCATGCGGTGAAGGTGGGTGAGGTCGTTCGTGTGACGTTTCGTCGGGCTGGCCTTACAATCGAGACAAAGGGACAGGCCTTACAATCGGGTGCCGTCGGTAAAGCTATTGCTGTGCGCAGTCGTGGCAATGCGAAGGTTTACCAAGCCGTCATTACAGCACCGGGTATGGTGGAGTTGGGATCGTGACTCGCTTGCTACCTGTTGTTTCCAGCACGGCGCTAATGGCCGCGTTTCTGATTGGCATTTTTGGGCCTGCATTTGCTGGTGAGTCAGGCACGTCTTTGCGTGTGGACAATGCAGCGCAAGCGGCTTTCGTACGCGGCGCTTCCCGCATAAAAGACATCGCCAAATTGCAGGTGACCCGCGACAATCAACTTGTTGGCTACGGCTTGGTTGTCGGGCTGCAGGGAACTGGTGATGGCCTTCGCTCTGCGCCGTTCACGCGCCAGTCTCTTCAGGCCATGTTGACCCGTCTTGGCATTGCATCGGGTGATGACCGCGTCTCGGCGAAGAACGTGGCTGCTGTCATAGTCACCACCAATCTTCCCGCTTTCGTCGAGACTGGCACGAGACTGGACACAACCGTTTCCTCTATTGGCGACGCTACTTCACTGCGCGGTGGTACGCTGGTGATGACGATGATGCAGGCGGGTGATGGCGAAGTTTATGCCGCCGCACAGGGCAATGTCATCGTGTCTGGCTTTCAAGCCGAGGGCGATGCGCAAAAGGTGACGCAAGGCGTGCCGACAACGGGACGCGTTCCCAATGGCGCGATTGTCGAGAAGGCCTTGCCCGCCAGCTTCTCGAATGAAACAAATTACATTCTTCAACTCCGCAACCCGGATTTTTCTACCGCCGTTGCCATGGCCGATACCATCAACGCGCACACCGCATCACTATACGGGTACAAGACTGCTCGAGAACGCGATGCGCGCACCATTCAATTGAGCCGCCCGAAGTCGGTGTCCTCGGCGCGGTTCATAGCGTCCATCGAGAACTTGCCGGTGGCAGCTCAAAGTGCGGCACGCGTTGTTTTAGATGAACGCACTGGCACTGTTGTGATCGGCGCGGAAGTTCGTATTTCACGCGTTGCCGTCAGCCATGGCGCGTTGACAGTGCGCATTACGGAACGCCCTGTTGTCGTGCAGCCGGAGGCGTTCTCGGATGGTGTGACTGCCGTGGAACCGGCCACCGATATCGAGGTCGCCAGTCGCGATGGTACTTTGTCCAAGATCGAAGGCACCAGCCTTGATGTTCTCATCCAAGGTCTGAACGAATTGGGTGTCGATCCGCAACAGACCATCGCGATTATTCAAGCGATCAAGACTGCCGGTGCGCTGCAAGCCGAGTTGGTGATCCAGTGAGGGTCGCACTTTTAATAAGTGCTGTTCTCGTCGTTGTGCCAGCGGCAGCGCAAACTCCAACGGCTAAGCTGGCTACCAGCGAGGCTGAGCGGTTTTGCGCCGGAATTATCGATGAAGCGCGTGAGCGCCGTTATTCGATCAAGCAACAGGAACTCGAGCAGCTTGGTGAGAAAATTGCCGTCAGCGTCGAGGCATTGAAAGCGCGACAGGCTGAATACGAAAGCTGGGTAAAGCGGCGTGATGATTTCATGGCACAGGCCAGTCAAACGCTCGTGGACATTTATACCAACATGCGGCCCGACGCTGCTGCGGTGAGGCTTGAGCGGCTGAATGACAGCCTTGTTGCCTCAATCCTGATGAAGATGCCAGTGAAGGGTGCAAGCACCATCCTCAATGAGATGAAGTCGAAAAAGGCTGCGGCTGTGACAGCGGTGATAGCAGCTTCCGGCCAGAGTAAAACAGGCAAGAGATCATGAGGCTTGCTCTCATTTTGGTGTTGCTGGCTTCGGGTTGTGCGCAGATCGACAAGCTGGACCAGCCTAAACCGATGAGCGCTGTGGAACATCCGGTTGCGCAGCACGCCTATGCTCGCCAGCCGGGATCCGCCACACGATCTTCCCTCTACCGTCCTGCCCGCAGCGGCTTGTTCACAGACCGGATCGCTTTGGACCCTGGTGACATCGTGACCGTGTTGGTCTCGATTGATGACCGGGCGAGTTTGCAAAACAAATCCGAACGACAGCGCACGGTTGGGCGCACCCTTTCTGGACAGGGTACCATCGCTGCCGGTTCACTCGTAGGTACAGGCAGTGGAAGTGCAGGCTTGGAAAGCCAGACGCGGTTTGATGGGGATGGGGCAACCGTACGTGCCGAGACCATACGTGTTTCGGTCGCTGCGATCATTCGCCAGCGCTACCCCAATGGTAATCTTCTCGTCGAAGGATCGCAGGAAGTGCGGGTCAATCGCGAACTGCGCCGCCTGACAGTCACGGGTATCATTCGTCCATCGGATATTGGTCCCAACAACACCATTCAATCCGAGCGTATCGCCGAAGCGCGCATCTCATATGGTGGTCGCGGTCCAATTGCTGAAGTGCAGAAGCCGCCTTATGGCGCGCGACTGTTAGACAAAGTGCTGCCGTTTTGAGTGAAGTGGCTGCGGAAAAGAAAAAGGGTGGCGTGCTGGGGACCATCATCATGTTCGTGATGGTGACTGCTATCGGTGCCGGTATGGGCTTTGGTGGTTTGTGGTTTCAGGGACAGAAGAAGGTCGCCGTGGAACCTGAAATTGTGGCCAAAGGCGAAAAGCCGGAGCCTGCCACGCTGCATGTTCATGACCTCCAACCAATCCTCACCAACATTGCCGCCCCCAAAGACGTTTGGGTGCGATTGGAGCTTTCGCTGCTCACTGTGGATGCCATTGATGCAAAATTAGCGGAAGAAATTGGACAGGATCTGTTCGCCTTGATGCGGACGATTAGACTCGACCAGATGGAAGGGCCAAGCGGTTTTCTCGCGTTGCGCCATGCCATCGACCAGCGAGCAAAATTCCGCGGCGGCGAGATGGTGGAGCGGGTTTTGTTCCGCACTTTGGTGTTGGAATGAGGCGTGCTGTAGAGAGTCGTGGCTTCTTGATTGCAGGGCTGCTGCTGGCCCTTGTTTTGACCGGGCCAGCATATGCGCAAACTTCGCCAGATGTTCTCGGTGATCTTTCTCGCTTACTGGGTAGCGGAACTGAAGCAACCGGATCGCCCAGCGTTTCGGGTCAGATTATACAACTGTTCGGGCTGGTCACGGTGCTGTCGTTGGCACCGGGTATTTTGATTGTGGTCACCAGCTTCACCCGCTTTATAATCGCATTCTCCATTCTGCGTATGGGGCTGGGCCTACAAAGCACACCGGCCAACCTCATTCTCATTTCGCTGTCGCTGTTCATGACATTCCATGTGATGTCGGCAACGTTTCAGACGGCATGGGACAAGGGAGCAGGGCCGTTGTCGCGTGGTGAGATTACGGAAGCGCAGGCCGTGACGCAGATTATCGAGCCATTTCGAACCTTCATGCTGGCGAATGTGCGGGGCGAGGATATAGCCCTGTTTACCGACCTTCAAAATGAGCGCGCGGTAGCAGATGGAGTTGCGGTTCCAGAAACTGCAGCAGCTGATGAAGTGGCGATCACCGCACTCGTTCCAGCCTTCATGATATCGGAAATTCGGCGCGGTTTTGAGATAGGCTTTCTGATCCTGCTGCCGTTCCTTGTCATTGACCTGATCGTTGCAACCATCGTCATGGCGATGGGTATGATGATGCTGCCGCCCACTGTGGTGGCTCTCCCGTTCAAGATACTTTTCTTTGTCTTGATTGATGGTTGGAACCTGCTTGTTGGCTCATTGCTGCGCAGTTTTGCCTGACCTCTATAGTTAACAATCGCCGGATGTTTGCATCCGCAATTATGGTTGGGTGGCGTTAACTATTCGGTAGGAAATTGCAATCTAAGGTTGTGCAACCTCGTAAGGGCTCGTCACAACTTTGGCGTTGGCATGAAGCCATCCTTGTGAACCGGACGGGCCGGTATGTCCCCAGTTCCTAGTTTTGAAAGTGATGACACAATGTCCTCCATCCTCACCAACACCGCCTCCATGACCGCCTTGAAAACACTTCAGGCCACCAACAATGCTCTTGAGACAACGCAGTCGCGCATTTCCACCGGCCTCAAAGTTCAAGATGCTTCGGACAACGCTGCATATTGGTCTATCGCCACAACTATGCGTTCGGACAATAAAGCCCTGTCCACCGTGCAGGACGCGCTTGGTCTGGGTGCTGCAAAATCCGACATCGCTTATACTGGCCTGAATGCAGCCATCGACGTGGTCGACCAGATCAAAACTAAACTGGTCGCGGCCCGTGAGCCTGGCGTCGACAAATCGAAGATTCAGGCAGAACTCAAAGAACTACAGGGTCAGCTGACCTCCATTGCGACCTCTTCCAGCTTCTCCGGCGAAAACTGGCTCTCCATTGACCACGACAGCGATACAGTCACCGATACAGATCTGACCAAAGAGATCGTTTCTTCATTCAACCGCGATGCGTCCGGTAGCGTTAGCGTTGGCACTTTGGAGGTGAACGTCACGAATGTCGCACTCTTCAATGCAAATGCTGCAAGTGATGGTCTTCTCGATGTGGACTTCGACATCGACACGGAAACCGTGGCTGGTACGAAGGATCAGGTGTCCGTTGCCAACCTCGACATTTCATTGGCCACAATCACCGACGCTGACATTGATGCGATGATTTCCGGCGTCGATGCTGCGGTGTCTTCAATGACATCGGCTGCTGCGAACCTTGGTGCAACCTCTTCGCGTATTGAGATGCAGAACGATTTTGTCGGTAATCTCATGGACGCTATCGACCGCGGTGTTTCCGCGTTGGTGGATGCAGACATGACGGCAGAATCCACCCGCCTGTCCGCTTTGCAGACCCAGCAACAGCTAGGCATCCAGTCATTGTCGATTGCCAATCAGGGTGCGCAGTCCATCCTGTCGCTCTTCCGATAGGGCCAGCGATCTCCAATCAAGATCTCTAGCGAAGGGCTGGCGGGAAACCGCTGGCCCTTTTCTTTTTAAACTGCTGTTGATCGCAGCGCAGCACCAAGTCCGCGCAAGTTTGGGTGGCTAAAACAGTGGTGAATCAACGCCACACGTCCGGAACCAAAACCGTGTCACAAGCTGCCAACAGGATCTGGGCCAACTTGCTACAACTCGGCGGTCGTCGCCTTGCTATTATGGCGATTGCTGCGATGGCCACCATGGGAACCGTGGGACTGTCAGCCTGGTTTTTGGCGCAACCGACATTCGAAACGCTTTACGTCGGGTTGGCGCGTGACGACATCAACCGCATCGGTCCGGCCTTGTCGGAAGCGGGCATTGGTTATGACGTGTCGTCGGATGGGACATCTGTTCTGGTGCAGGCGGGACAAGCTGCGCGCGCCCGTTCCATTCTGGCAGAAAGGGGGCTGCCGCGTTCTTCAGGCTCGGGATACGAACTGTTCGATAATCTGGGTTCGCTTGGCCTTACCTCATTCATGCAAGAGGTGACGCGGGTACGAGCACTGGAGGGCGAGATCGCTCGTTCGGTGCGGTCTATCGAAGGTATTCAGGGCGCCCGCGTTCATATCGTTCAGCCAGATCGTTCGTCGTTTTCAGCACGTAACCGGCAAGCTTCCGCTTCCGTTCTCATCCAATCCAATGGACGCGATATTGATCGTGTCGCGAAGGCTGTTCGCCATCTCGTCGCCGCTGCAGTTCCGCAATTGGCGGTTGGCAATGTGACGGTGCTGGACTCGTCCGGCCAGGTGCTGGCCTCTGGCGATGAACCTGCATCTTCAACCGCTGATGGTGCCTTGGGTATGCAGCGTTTGGTGGAAAACCGGCTGTCGGAAAACATCGCTCGTGTGCTGACACCACAGCTTGGCGCTTCAAACTTTCGCGTGGCCGTGCATGCCGTACTCGACACTGATCAACGTACCACCAGCGAAACGATCTACGATCCGGAATCCCGAGTTGAGCGGTCGATTAAGGTTGTGCGGACGCAGGATACTGACACCTCTAGTCAGGGTGGCCAGACAACGACCGTCGAGCAGGATATTCCTGAAGAGCAACCGGCGCAGGCCAATGCTGGACCAAGCTCCAATCGTGAAAGCGAGCGTCGCGAAGAGACCACAAATTATGAAATGTCGTCCAAACGTATTTCTTCAGTTCGCAATGGTTATTCGGTTTCCAAACTCACCGCATCAGTTGTGGTGAACGCTTCCGCATTGGGCGCAGAACCTGCCGTACGACTTGAAGCCTTACGAGCGTCGACTCAGGCCGCAGCTGGTGTTGATGCCGGGCGCGGCGATGTGATTGACGTTAGCGCTGTTGAGTTCGTAACCGCTGCTGATCTTGCTGCAACGACTTCATCGCCATTGCTGCTGCAAGCCACCGCTCAGTTGGGTTCGGTGGTGAAAGCGTTGGCTTTTCTCATCGCGTTGGTTCTTGTCTTGCGCTTTGCAATCAAGCCGCTCGTTGCTGCTGCCGCTTCGGCGCTTTCTCCACCTCAATCAGTTGAAGGCGAGGGGGCTATAGCTGGGCCTTCTAACAACACGCGCCTCGCTGGTCCGATGGGGCCGCCACCTTCTGCGGCGGATCGTTTGGCAGCCCTTGTCGATCAGGATAGCGAACGTGCGGCCGAGGTTTTGCGCAGTTGGGTTCGGGCCGGTGAAGAGCGGTTGGCCAAGCGGGAAGCCGCCTGATGAACACCGCAGATAACGAACAACCCATCATCATTGTACGGCGTAACCGTATAGCCGAAGACGGTCATCACGGCGGCGCGTGGAAAATCGCATTTGCCGATTTTATGACGGCTATGATGGCGCTTTTTCTTGTTCTCTGGCTCATCAATGCAGCCAATGAAGAAACTAAGAAGTCGGTCGCCAGCTATTTCAATCCGGTGAAACTGGTGGATCGTAACCGTTCCAAAAAAGGCATCTGGAAGTCTGCAGGTCCATCTATCGAAACCGGAGAAGAAACTGAGGCTGGTACCGATACCCAGCCGGAAGATAAGGACAGCACCAGCGGTCCGGCATCTTCAGGAGCTGGTGCAGATGGCAGTAAGCGGGAAGCTGAATTTATTGCAGACCCTTTTTCGGAGCTTGAAGAAATCGCCAGCGCGGAACGCGAGAATATGGCTGCAAAAACTGCAGCAGTGGGGATGGCGGGAGACGAGGAAAGCGACGCAATTCGCGATCCGTTTTCGCCGGTTTATTGGAAGCCAGAACCCGAAACTCCAACAGATGAAATCACGCCAATAAGAGCGGAAGAGGAAAAGCCTCAACCAGAAATCACTTCTGAAGTAAGCGCGGACGACGAAGCCGCTAGAGAAGAAACGGATGATGCCGGTGCAAGCGATGTTTTAAAAGAACTCAAAGCTGCTGTTGCTAAAGCGGTTGATGATGGCCCTCGCCTTGATGTTACGCCGACACCGGATGGCCTGTTGATTTCGATCACGGATGATTTTGATTTTGCCATGTTTGAAACCGGCTCGTCCGTGCCTTCCGGCAGACTCGTGTTAGCCATGGATGCTGTTGCGCAAGTGCTGTCAGAGCGTCCGGGTAAACTTCATATTCATGGTCATACGGATGCACGTCCTTTTCGTGGTGGTGAGCGCGACAACTGGACCTTGTCCTCAGCCCGAGCTCACTCTGCACGCTACATGCTTCTGCGTGGTGGGTTCGGTGAAAAGCGTATCGTTGAAATCTCTGGCTTTGCAGACCGTCGTCTGAAACTTGTCGACGAACCAGATGCGGCCTCGAACAGGCGCATTGAGCTGTTGCTGGAGCCGGTGTGATGATGCGGGTAATTTTTACGTTCACGCTTCTCGTCTTTTTAATTGCGCCTGCAAAAGGCGAGACTCCCAAGATCGAGATTAGCGATCCGCTTCCAGCAACTACTATGCTGCGAACGCTTCACGCGGTGCAGGACCGCATCGCTACAGGAGACGCGGCTTCTCTGCCTCTACAAAAGCATCTGTTGGAACTCATCGCGCCCAGCATTGCCGGACTCGCGAAAGTCAAAACGCCGGATGCGCTGCTGGAAGAGCGCAACACCGCGTTTATTTTATATGCCTTATCAGGTGGTGCTGCAGATACAGCGCGGGGCGCTTTGGCGGTTATTGATCATGACGAGCCGTTGCGCGCACTCGCCCATGCTGTTGCTGATAACATTGGAGGGCGACGTGTCCGCGCTCTGCGGCGCTTTCTGAAGATCGAAATGACGTCGCTGCCAGTATCGCTCGTTCCCTATGTTGCCTTGGCTAAGGGGCAATTGTTGGCACAGTCCGAACCCGATGCTGGGATCGTGCTTCTATCAATTGTGGGGCAGCTTGCCCCCGGGACTTTGTTAGAAGAAGCGGCCCTGCGCCGTAAGCTTCAACTGGCCCTGCGTGGGAAAATGGCAGCCCGATTTTACGCGGCAGCGCGCCAATACACCTATCGCTTCATTGGCTCACCTTACCGGGCTTCCTTCGCACAGGCGCTGCAAAAGGCTGCGGTCGAATTTCCTGAACATGGCGACGACCTAGATGCGGTCTTGGCTCTTATGCCCGAAAATCTGCGCTCGCCAATGCAGGTGCGCATCGCCCGAATGGCACTACTGGCAGGGCAGGATGGCCTTGCCCGTAAGATGGTGCAACGGGTGGATATCGAGGGGCAGGTCGGGGAAGTTGCACGTCGTACCCAGTCTCTTTTTGTGGAGGCCGTCTCGCGGCTTGCCGGTAAAGATGTGAAGGAGCAACGCAAGATTCTGGTCAGTCTGGACCGACGCTTTCTAAATGCCGAAGACAAGAAACTTGTCGATGTGGCGGTGGCGATTGCCGATACAATTGTCTCGCCGGTTTCGCGGGCGGCAGGTACGCAAAAACAATCTACAACAGACCGCTTGCCGGTTGTCGGCCTAGCCAACGAAACCCTTGCTGCAGTCGATGCACTGCTAAGTGAGAGCGATGGAGCCAAACCATGATGCAGAAATTACCAGCAGGTAATCAGGCCACAGTTCCGCGTGAGCCAATGCAAAAATTGCCGAGTGGCGAAAGCCCGTCGCTGCGGGCTGGTACAACTGCAGAGACGAACTCTAGCGGGAAAGACGCTGCCAAAGACGCAACTTTGATTGTTCCATTTGGAAAGCTCATGGCAAAGCCGGAGCATGGAAGGCCAGTTGTTAATTCTCATGTACAGGGAATGCCGAAGGTCTCTCAGCCTGTTTCCAAAATGGCAGTTGCAATCGGGATGGGTCCAGAAAATAACGAACAAACTTCATCTGCGAATGTTGTGGCTCACCCAGCATTGTCGTTGCCCGGCTCGCCAATCGATCCATTTATCTCGCTGAAAATTTCTCAAGAGCGGCAGCCCGATACTGATATATTGATGCGGTCAACCTCAGCAGACCCGACTGTGGAAGTTATAGAAGTTGATCTTGCGCTAAGTGTAGAGACATCGCTTTCCGTTCAACCCGCGCCAAATGCCCGAGACATGGAACCCGGTCTTTTGACGGTTCCCCCGCGTGTGGATGCCAAGCCGGTTGAGATGATTGCACGCAGTGCGGTGCAATTGGGCAACGAAGGCAGCGCCGTCGCGCAGATGATGTCAGCTCCATCACAGGCGTCCGGCATTGATTCCCCTAGACCTGTGGAGCAGATCGCAAAAGCAATGTCGGTCTTGCAGGTATCTGATGTCTCTACCAACCAGACTGTCGGCACCCGTTCGGCAATCACGATCCAACTAGCGCCCCACCATTTGGGTCAGGTTGCGATGACTATGCGTCAGGTGGGTGATGTAGTGGAGGTACGAATTGTAGCCGAAACGACGTCTGGCCTTGCTGCTCTTCAAAGCGATGAAAACGCATTGAAACAGGTGTTGCGCACTTTGCCGGTGGAGCAAATACGGCTCGACCTTTCATTGCGTGATGATGGTTCCGGTGCAAACCTGTCGCGCAACGATCAAGTCGGCGAACAATCACGATCCAATTCAGGATTTTCCGGTGAGCGAAACGAAGGTCGAGATCGCTCCCGGTTGATCTCGAACAGCTATGATGAAGCTGTCGTTCAATCTAGTTCAGGGTCTGAGTTGAACCGAGAGCCGCAATCTGGCTCCCAAACTCTTGTGTGATCCATCTTGGGTTCGACGACCAAGTCTAATTAATTGTCTCTAGCGATATTGCAATCAATGGTTGTATTGCTTGTAATCACATCTCTGATTCGTGGAGATTGTTTTAGTGATCGTTGTGGTCGACAGACGTGACTTGGTGACAGCGGCATATGTTGCGCAGTTCGCTCATGAAGGCGTCGCGGCCACCGGCTTTTGTCCCGACGAATTCAACGACTGGTTTTCTACCGCAGACAAGCGTGACACGGCGGCGATCTCTGCTTTTGTAATTGATGCGGCCGCGATCATAACTGGTGATGGCAGCGATGCGGATAATGCCTGCGCCAAACCATCGACCCTTGCCGCAGGGGTGGCTTTCGGAAAACCAATTCTGGCGCTGCTGGAACAGCCCGCTTTGGAGCGAACTCTCGCTCTCTTCCATGGCGGCGTTGATGATGTCGTTCGCAAACCGGTCCACGCCCGTGAGATACTGGCGAGACTTGCCTGCATTTCACGACGGTCTAAACCAGAACCGGTTGAGGCAAGCTTGACCCGTGTTCAGGTCTTTGCTGATGGCCGCGATCCGGAAGTTGATGGTGAAGCATTTCCGTTGCCCCGTCGCGAGCAGAGGATACTGGAATATCTCGTGTCCATTGAGGAGCGACGCGCCAGCAAGGCGCAGATTTACAATGCCATCTACGGTATTTTTAATTCGGACATTGAGGAGTGTGTGATCGAAAGCCACATCTCGAAACTGCGGAAAAAACTCCGTGGACGACTTGGCTACGATCCTATCGATTCCAAGCGTTTCCTTGGCTATCGGCTCACGCTTGATGCGCCTAATATTGAAACGGGCGATACGCCTGAAAAAGGTCCCTTCAAGGATCCAGTCCTGGAAACGGTGGTCTGATTTTTATCAGCGCAGATTTCGTAAGGCCGACGCAAGGTGGCTTTTCCATACTGAACTCATAGCCCGTAGCAGTTTGTGTTGCGGTGCCTCAAGTTTGGTTGGAGAGATGCCATGAGCCTGTATGGAATGATGCGAACTTCGGTTTCCGGCATGCAGGCGCAGTCTAACCGGCTGTCCACTGTGGCTGACAACGTCGCCAACGTGGACACCACGGGCTACAAGAAATACTCGACCGAGTTTGCTCAACTTGTGCGGCCTGGCGCGTCGAGTGGCGTTGACAGCAGTCTGGGATCAGGAGGCGTACTAACGGATGCGCGCCAGCATATCTCGCAGCAAGGCAACGTTTCCTACACCCAGTCGTCTACTGATATTGCGATCAACGGAAACGGCTTTTTCGTTGTAGAAGACTCTGGTGGTTCAAACTCGCTGACCCGTGCCGGGTCGTTCGTTGCCGATGCAAGCGGGTTCCTGGTCAATGCTGGCGGTCAACGGCTAAAAGGCGTTGCTGCCGATGATCAAGGCAATTTCCCCGCCTCCATCGGTTCGATAAGCGCTCTGGAACCAGTTTCCGTAGACAAACAAGCGCTGGCTGCGGTGCCCACGCAAAACGGCCGTTTCGTTCCCAATCTGCCCGCCAACAGCGTGGCTGTAACTGGTGATACACCAGTGGATAACAGCGCTGCATCGACTTTCGCGCACAAGACGTCACTGACTGCATATGACAATCTGGGCGATGCAAAAGTAATCGATATTTACAGCACACCCACTGGCCCGCTGACCTGGGAAATGACGGCATTCGATGCCTCTACCGCATCCCCAACAGGTGGATTTCCCTATGCGAGCGCTGCGCTTGGCACATCAACTTTGACGTTTGACCCAGCTAACGGACAACTTGCTGCTGGTTCGCCTGATACGCTTACATTTACAGTTCCGAACGGGCGTCCAGTTGATTTGGCATTGGCTGGAACGACGCAACTTGCGGCTGACTATTCCATCGTCACTGCTGATCTTGATGGTGCACCGCCTGCTTCAATGGAAGGTATTGTCGTTGATGGCGAAGGCGTTCTGTCTGCCCGTTACAGCGATGGTTCGTTGCGCGATCTTTACCGCATTCCGCTGGCTGCAGTTGTCAGCCCTGACCGCATGGATTCAGACACGGGCACGGTCTTTCTGGCGAACACGGAATCTGGTGACATTCGCGTGGACTTTGCGGGAACCGGCTCGAATGGCGTTCTGATCTCCGGTGCTCTGGAACAATCTAATGTCGAACTGGCTGATGAGTTGACCGATATGATCCGGGCCCAACGCGGCTACACGGCCAACTCCAAAGTCTTCCAAACAGGTGCTGATCTGATGGACGTCATCGTAAATCTGCGTCGCTAGTAGCGGTGTAAGGTCGGTCAGCAAATGTCTCTCACCCAAGCTCTTGGCAGCGCCCAAAATTCGCTTCTTAATATTTCGCGTGGCACCTCCACCGTCGCGCGAAATATCTCGCGGTCAGATGATGCAAATTATGTCCGGCGGGAGCTGTCGAATATTGCAGGCGCAAACCGTGCACCGCAGACAATCACATCGCGAGCACAGTTGGATGCGCAACTAACGCGCACCCAGATTGACGCATTGTCGCGTTCAGCTGGCCAAGAGGTTATTGCCGGTCAGCTTGATCGTATGGCTATCGCAATCAACGGTATTGATGGCGAAAGTTCACCACTTGCCGGTCTCACCCGCCTTCAGAACTCCCTACAGGTTTGGGCAGCGCGTCCCAGTGACGAGACGCTTGGTGGTGCCGCAGTTGATTCCGCTCGAACCTTGGTGCGAGGCCTTAATAGGGCGCAACAGGCGGTAGGCGAGGCTCGTTTGTCCATTGACCGTCTGGCGCAAGATGACGTGGCTTCGCTCAATGGTTTGCTGCAGCGTTTTAAGGCAACCGAACGTGCTATTGCGGGCAATGACGATACGTCTCTAACGGCAGAAAAAGCCATGGACGCGATGGACGAGCGCGACAACCTCATTCGCCAAATCGCGCAGATCGTGCCTGTTACATCAATTGCCCGAAGTGATCGTTCTACCATGTTGGTCACATCCAATGGCGCAACGATCTTCGATGATACGGCTCGCACCGTGTCGCTATCGTTGCCTGTTGGAAGTCAACAGTCCCGTGTTTTGGTTGACGGTGTGCCGCTTCCGGCTGCCCAAGGCTCTGATACGGATGCGCGGGGTAGCCTTTCGGGCTATCTGCAATTGCGAGATGGTGCGCTGGCTGATCAGGAGCGGCAGCTTGATGCAATAGCTGGTCAATTGATTTCCCAATTTGCCGAAACCGACTTGAGTGGTGGGGGTGCGCCGCCTGCTGTTGGTTTGTTCACGTGGAGCGGTGCGCCCGCTGTTCCCGGCGCAACCGCCATTGGAACGGCCAGAAGTATCGCTATCGATCCGGCGTTTGAAGCCAACCCCAATCTGTTGCGCGACGGTGGCGCCAATGGTGCATCCACTGTCGCTAACACTTCAGGAGGCGCATCATTTTCCGACTTGCTTAACCAACGCATTGATGCGCTTGAAACGCCAGCAGCCATCGGGTCGGCGACACAAATTTCTGGTACATTGACCATCTCGCAATTCGCCAGTCAGTCGATTGGTTGGCTTGATGGTGCGAGATCGACTGCCAGTCGTGCAGCGGATGAAAAATCAGCACTGGCAACCCGGCTTTCGGAAAACCTGTCGAACGAAGGTGGCGTCAACATTGATGAGGAAATGACACGGCTGCTGCAACTCGAACGTGCCTATGAAGCGTCTGCCCGTATCGTGTCCACGGTGGATCGCCTCTTTGATACGCTGCTCGCGTCGATCCGTTAGGAGTTGAGATGACCGCGATATATTCCACGCCCCACGTATCGACCCGCATTTTGGTCGGTGGCCCAGCTAGCGATATACGCCGCCTCCAAGCTGAGATTGAAAAGTCGCAAACTGAAGCGGCCACCAACCGCATGGCTAATCCTGCGCTGGAACTTGGCCAGCAAAATGGCTTACGGCTAAGACTTGAAGGTGAGGTTCAGGTCTTGGAATCCCGGGTTCAGGCTTACGATCTGGCAACCGTACGTCTGTCCGTTACGCAATCGGCGCTTACGGCTATAAAACAGCAGGGCGAGCAGTTCTCACAATCCCTGATTACCGCTGTTGGCGGTGTTACCGATGGAAACTTCATAGCGGCTACTGCAGAGGCTACTTTGCAAGGCTTTCGCTCCGCTATGAACACGAGTGCTGGCGGGGATCACTTGTTTGCCGGTATCGATTCTGGCTCTGCGCCTATTGGTGACTTGTCTGCCATCCGCTCCGATATTGTCGCCACTTTCACCGCGCGTTTCGGTTTTCCACCTGGCGACCCTGCGTCTCAAAACCTTGCGCCGGACCTTGTTGTCGATTTTCTTCAGAACGATCTGCAGCCCCGCCTTACGGGTACTGCGTGGACCAGCCTTGTGTCTGGCGCGAGCGATGAGGCTGTGAAGCTACGCACCGGCACAGGTGACACGGTGGATATTTCGATCTCGGCTAACGAAAGCGCGATGCGTGGTGTGATGGCAGCAGCTCTGATGACCGCCGAACTCGCGCCCTATCTTAACGCGGATTCTGTGGCAGCGTTGGCCCGCACCTCGACGGATATCCTCGCACAAGGTCTGGCAGATACGAATGTCCTGCAAACCCGCATAGGTCTGACCACCGGTCAGATCGATAATGCGACGGCTGCTGACAATGCCCGCCGCGCTGGGCTGGAGACTGTGAGCGAAGACATGGTGAGGGTTGATCCTTTCGAGGCTGCATCGCGGTTCAACGCGCAGGTTACGCAGCTTGAAACTGCCTATGCACTAACGGGCCGTTTACAGGGCCTCAGCCTACTGCGGTTCCTCTAGGGAGCGAGATAATGACGACAAACGACAACATGACAAATGGAGTATCGAGTATGATCATGGGTCAGTTCGGCTATGCCGAAACTAACGCGAATTCGGGCAAGGCAGCCCGAGCTGGAGAGCGCGCGCTGTTGCGTCAGTCCATCGACCTGCTGAAGCTCGCCAAAGAGCAAGGCACGCAGTCGAAGGCGGCTGTGGAAGCTGTCTATTTTACCAACCGTTTGTGGACCGCCTTCATTGAAGATCTGGGTGGCGAAGAGAACCGGTTGGAACCTACTTTGCGCGCGAACTTGATCTCGATTGGTATTTCCATTTTGCGTTCTACTGGTCGCATTCGCGAAGGTGACGAAACGGCCATCGACGAAATCGTAGAAGTGTCTGGCATCATTCTGGACGGCCTGCGTTGAGCCTGCACCTGACGCTTAAGCCCAACGAGCGAATCTATGTGAACGGTGCCGTGCTGCGGTTCGACCGGAAGACGTCACTCGAATTTCTGAACGATGTGCAGTTCCTTATGGAAGCCCACGTTATACAGTTTGAGCAAGCGACCACGCCGCTGCGAAAACTCTATTATCTCGTTCAGTGTCGTATGATGGAGCCGCATAATGATACATCTTGGGTGCACAATTACGAAAGTCAGCTAGCTGATATTCGCAAGCGTTGCGCTGACCTAGATACCCATGAGGGCGTTGATCGTGTCGATGGTCTCGTTTCGCGTGGACGTCGCCACGAGGCACTCAAAATTCTTCGAAAGATGTTTGAACCGGAGCCTGACCAATGAGCACAATCGACGCTATCTCAGCAACATCAACGACATCTACCGGCACGGCACAGGCTGCACAAAAGGCACAGGTAGACTATGATTCCTTTTTGAAATTATTGGTTGCCGAACTGGAAAATCAGGACCCCACGAAGCCGATGGAAAGTTCGGAATTTGTGGCACAACTGGCGACATTCTCAGGTGTCGAACAATCGATCCAGACCAATACCAAACTTGATGCATTGCTGGCTGGAAATGTTTTGGGCCAAGCTGGCACCATGATTGGCCGCACAGTTACTGCCGGTGACGTGACCGGGTTGGTGGACAGTGTTGCTATCGAAAGCGGTTCCGCATCGCTGGTCTTGGATGATGGTCGCCGCGTGGCGTTATCGGCGGTTTCCGGAGTCTCGTGACCCAGCGTACCCATGAATGAGGCCGATGCTCTTCAACTGGTGCAGCAAGCGATCTGGGCCATTATAGTGGCTTCAGCTCCTGCTGTTACCGCCGCGATGGTTGTCGGTATTGCCATCGCTTTGTTGCAGGCGCTGACTCAAGTTCAGGAGGTGACGTTGACCTTTGTTCCCAAGATCATGGCGATCATGTTGGCGCTTCTTCTGGGGGCGACATTCATGGGTGCACAGTTGGGATCGTTGACGACGACGATCTTCGACTCCATCGAACGCGGCTTCTAGCGGTTTTGTTCAAGGCTTGGGCAAGCCTCGATTGTTAACAGCGATGCATGAGCATCGAATCATCCAATAATAGCGGGGCATCAGACGTTCCGGCCAGCAAGCGGGATCTCGTTTTTGCAGGTGGTATCGTCTTCATTCTGGCAATCCTGTTTCTGCCGATCCCTACCTTTCTCATTGATATCGGCTTGGCACTATCCATCGCGCTTTCCATCATCATTTTGATGGTTGCGCTCTGGATCGAACGGCCTCTCGATTTTTCGTCTTTCCCGACGATTTTGCTGGTCGCAACTATGTTGCGGCTGTCCATGAACATCGCCACGACGCGCTCGATTCTGGCTGACGGTCATGAAGGTATCAATGCAGCTGGCTATGTGATCGGTGGCTTTTCGCGTTTCGTTATGGGTGGAGATTTCGTCATTGGCCTAACGGTGTTCCTCATCCTTGTGGTGGTGAATTTCGTGGTCATCACAAAGGGGTCCACCCGTATCGCAGAAGTGGGTGCGCGGTTCACGTTGGACGCTATTCCCGGCAAGCAAATGTCAATTGATGCTGACCTTTCAGCGGGTATCATAGATGATCGTCAGGCACAGAAACGCCGTGCTGAATTGGAGGAAGAATCTTCGTTTTTTGGTTCTATGGATGGTGCTTCAAAATTTGTGCGTGGTGACGCTGTTGCTGGCCTCATCATTACCGCGATCAATATTGTTGGCGGCATTATCATTGGCACGACCCGCCACAATATGGAGCTGGCGGAAGCGGCTGATGTGTTCACCCAACTTTCTGTTGGTGATGGTTTGGTCAGCCAGATTCCTGCTCTCATTATCTCACTCGCTGCCGGTCTTCTGGTGTCTAAGGGCGGCACGCGCGGATCAGCAGATCAGGCGGTGTTCGGTCAGTTGGGCGCGCACCCTCGGGCGCTTCAAGTGGTTGGCGTTTTGCTCACTTGTTTGGCGCTTGCTCCCGGTCTTCCAATGTTGCCATTCCTTTCACTGGCGGCGGCATCCTTCTTCTTCTCTGTGGTGGTGAAGCGCAATCAGGAAGAAGAGAAGCAGACTGTGAAAATGGAAACGATGATGGCGGAAGAGAACGTTCTGTTAGAGCAGAAAAACTCCGTTGCTCAATCGTTGGCACGTGCTGACATCGAACTGGTTTTTGGTCACCAGCTTTCATCACATCTGTTGAACCAGCGCGATGACATCGCCCAACGCATGACGAAGATGCGTCGAAAATTCGCTCAACACTACGGCTTCGTCGTGCCCGACGTTGCATTGGAAGAAGACCTCTCGCTGCCGCCCAAGGCTTACCGTATTCGCATTCACGGTACGGTTGCTGCGGGCCATGAATTGCGGCTGGGTGAGGTTCTGGCTTTGGTGGGTGACGGTGCAATGCCGAGTCTTCCCGGCGTCGAAACCGTTGAGCCAGCTTTCGGTATTCGCGCTCTTTC
The DNA here is from genome assembly GCF_000179775.1 of Ahrensia sp. R2A130. Taxonomy (GTDB): domain Bacteria; phylum Pseudomonadota; class Alphaproteobacteria; order Rhizobiales; family Rhizobiaceae; genus Pseudahrensia. The sequence goes on along the minus strand of NZ_AEEB01000005.1, from coordinate 5,864 downwards.
GGTACCGGAAGGGTTTGAGGGCGAAGTGGAAGCTTTAGGACTTCCTGCTGCGGACAATGTCTCAGTCATTCTCACGCATCTTTCGGAAGTTGTGGGCAATAATCTCGCACAATTGCTGTCTTACAAAGACACAAGAACGTTGTTCGATTCTCTTGCTCCGGAATATCGGAAACTGGCCGATGAATTGTGTTCCACCCACATCAGCTATCCCGGACTTCAAGCCGTTTTGCGATTGTTGTTGGCGGAGCGGGTGTCGATCAGAAATCTTACTCTAGTGCTTGAAGCTGTTTCTGAAATCGCACCCCACATTCAGCGGCCTGAGCGTATTGTTGAACACGTTCGAATGCGGATCGCACAGCAGCTTTGCGGGGATTTGGCCGAGGATGGTCGACTGTCCGTTGTGCGCTTGGGACCAGCGTATGAAAGTGCGTTCCTGAAAGCTTGCAAGCAGAACGCTGCAGGTGAGGTGATGGATTTCGATATGGCGCCGGCTAATCTGGAAGCCTTTGGCCGTGAAGCCGATGCAGTTTTGCAAACCCATGTTGATGCCGGTACGCGTTTTGCCGTGGTCACGCCACCAGCGGTGCGGTCCTATGTCCGTATGATCCTTGAACGGTTGCAGCCTAATGTGGCCGTGCTTTCCAATCTCGAAATCGCGCGTGGTTTCGATATTTCCGTCATCGCAGAATTGTCTGGCGCAGTGCCAGTTGCGCCTGCGCCACCGCCTGAAGCTGCGACTAACGCGATGCCTGAACCGGCGGTATGATAGCGACTGGAGAATTCGCGATTTTGATCGCTACTTTTTGCCGTGTAGGTGGGTGTTTTATCGTTTTGCCCGGGCTTTCGAGTGGACGTATCCCCGGTCCGGCGCGCATTTATCTCACGTTGGCCGTCGCGCTTTCTATTGCTTTTGCACGGGGTGGCGAAGGGCAAGCTGTCATCTACGGGTCCGGTTTGTTGCGTTTGATTTTCGCTGAATCTTTGGTGGGACTCTTTATCGGTTTGGCCGCTCGAATGATGATGTTGGCGTTGTCATTTGCAGGTACATCCATCGGCATGGTGATCGGTTTCAACAACCTATTTGGCCAGGGCGTCGAAGACAGTGAGAGCCAAGCTGCGTTGACGACGCTGATCACATTTTCTGCGCTGGTGTTGTTGTTCCAGATGGACTTCCATCACGCTGTCATCGCTTCCCTGCATCGCTCCTATGAAATATTCCCGCAAGGCGCAGTGCCGGAACCGCAGATGCTGCTGGTGAACATCACTCGCATCTTGTCATCTGCATTCTTTATCGTGCTGGGGCTGGCTGGACCTTTCCTCGTTTATGGTTTGATTTTCAACACTGCGATCGGTGTGTTGAACAAGCTTACGCCGCAGATTCCCATCTTTTTCGTGTCACTGCCTGTGCTCATCATGGGCGGATTGATGCTGGCGTATCTAGCGTTGCCGGAGCTGTTACGCCGTTTCGTGGATGCGTTTTTTCAACTGCCGATTCTGCCCTGAGTTCAGAACAAGTCTCCCACAAGGTTTGCAGAACAAGATGACGGCCAGCAGTCGGAAATTCCCGGTTTTCAGGAGGATTATCATTTGCCCACACCAGCATTGGATGGCGTGAATTCGCAGCTTACGATGAAGCTGAAGAGCGAAGTCGAGATGCTCGCTATTTCCCCGACGGCGAGCAACATTGAAGCCAATAAAACGGCTGTTGAATTCGAGGCTGTATTTCTCGGCACATTTGTAGAAGCTATGCTTCCGAAAAGTGACAGCATGTATGGTGGTGGCATGGCAGGTGACATGTGGCGGTCGCAGCTTTCCAGCGGTATTGCGATGCAACTCGCACAATCAAATTTACTGGGTCTGGGTGAGCAGGTCGTGCGTGATGCACAGGCTCGAAGCAGTGCGTCTTCATGAGTAATACAGCAGTGGAAACATTGATTGATCCCGTTGCCCCCAAATTGGCACTATCAGTTGTGGACAGATTGGTTGCCCTGCTCGATGCCGAGAGCGCGTTGATCGAAGCCGGGGAGACCGGTGGTTTGGCCGACACCACCTTGGCCAAAAGCCGTATGCTATTGGAAATCAATCGGTTGTCGACGGGACACAACGACCACGGTAATTCTGGTAACGATCAAGCAGTTCCAACGCGTGCGGAGATTGTTGGATTGAAGCGTTCGTTGGAGCGTAATGAGCGTGCGCTTGCCGCCCAGTTATCTGCGGCGCGCACCGTATCCGATATGGTCACAAATGCGCTGCGCGAGCAGCAATCGGATACGACATACAGCAACAGACCCAAGCCAAGTTCTCAAACGACCGGCTATGGCCGCGCGTTTGGGGTATAATGATTTTGACGGCGGACCCTTCTTGATGCTCTGCGGGAAAATTTCCAGTTGATCCGCGCGTCGCTATTGGGCTGCTGCTGCGCTGCAGCAGTCACCGGCATGATGACCTTTGGGGACACGTTGCTCTCTGGTGTCTCAGCGAAATCTCAAACAGGTACTAGTGGTGATCTCGCGTCTCGTTCAATTTTGACGCCTCTGCTGCCGATACCAATTCTGCGCTCAGGTCGTTTGGATGCCATTTTGTTTCTGCGTATTGCGCTGTTCTTTCCGCAAAATTCCTCTTCTCTTCCTGACAATATCGTTACAAATTTACTGACGGACTCAGCCTATCATATCGTGATGGGCAGGCAGATTGAGATAACGGATGGCGACACCATCGAAGCTGAACCATTGCGACAAGCCCTAATGGCTGCGTTGAAGCCACACCTGAGTGACGGCACTCGTATCCTTATCGACCAGTTGAATGTCCGAAAGCTGGAAGCCGTGCGTTAGCCAGCGGTGGCTCTTAGTTGAGCGAGACTTATTTGGTTATCGCGGAATGACGATCTCTATCCTTTTGATTGAGATAAGTGCGTTTTGTGGCCACCATTTTTCCGACCTGGCTTTAGCATTCATCATCGCGGAAAGCTGTGGTTGATCGGGCGCAATTTGCTTTTGCATCTGTGCATCTTGAACAACGTGCAACAGAAAATCACGAAGCACAGTATCTAGTGATATAGCTAGCGGCCAATCTTTGCTGTCTTCGAGATTTACAGTCATGTCTACCAGCAAATGCCGATCAGATTGCCCTGGGCGAGTTCCGTGTGCATTCGGATAGGGTACGACGATGGAATCGGCGTTGATGCTGCCGCCGACCGCCTGATGTGTCTCCAACTCCGAATTATTGTCCGTAACCCATGGCTGCATCATGATAGTCAGGGCTAAAGCGCCAGACCAGAGCCCTGCGGCCAAGCTTATTGCTGTTTTTGCTTGCTGCATGATCTTGGTCAGTTTGGCCTGCGCTGTTTTGGAATCAAAAGATTGAACAGCTTACCTTGTGCAAAGCCGGTGTCGTTAGAGGCTGGATGATACCATTGGGCATTACGATCTACGCACTTCGTAAGATACTCTCATGGGTTGTATAAAACAACTTATACGTTAAAATATCTCCGGGCATGAGAGTGAACTGCAATTACATGCGTTCATTCGATCTTTTGTGTAAGTTTGGAAAACTGGAATGAGCATAGTGCAAGACCAAGAGGCAGACACCACGTTTGTTGATCTTTTGGGTGACGAGAAGCCCGAATTCCGTGGCGTGACGGTTGAGGGCCAGCGCTATGGCGTTCGTTTGGAAACAGGGTTTTGGGAAGCCATCCGCGAAATCGGTTCTCGCTACGGACAAGACAAAAACTGGTTCGTGCGCGAAGCTCTCAAACATGGTCGAGAAGATGGTAATCTGACATCGAAATTGCGGGTCGCATGTCTGTCTTGGTTCGTTCAGCAGTATGAGGCGAATGCCGAAGAAAACAGCCGTCGTAGACTTCGCTCTCTCCTCGCATCATGTGCAACTCCAGCCATTGTTTTGGGTGAAGAGGGTAGCGTCGAGGATTTTAACAGCGGATACGTCCAGTTGTTGGAACAGCGCAAAAGAGTCTTGGAAGCCTCCACTGTTGCAGAAGCAGTGGCGGTGAAATTCACACGTCCATTAGATGAGATCAGGACAGAATTGTTGACCCTTGAGACGGCGGCATTACGCGATATTATGACGTCTGAATTGGGGAATTTCTCCATAGATTCCAACGTACGGCTAGCACTGGATCCGTCACCCAATAGTGGCCGTATCGTTGTTTTCGTTAACTGAAGGCTGGTTGCAAACGGTAAGCTGCGGCGAGTTTGAATGCCTGCTACAAGCGGGCTCTTTAGAAATTTTTACCGCCCGGTGTCCAACGGCCGTATGAGTAGCAGTCCCCTCCAAAACGTCGTTTGGGGTCCACCCGGTCGGGTGCAACCTTCATGACCTGATGGCAGTCACCTGTTGCCAAGTAAGTTAGCTTGAAGGACTTGCCATCAGATTTGTACCGCAAGTCCTGCGCTACCTTCAGATCGAGTTCTGGCAATGCAGTGCCTTGGGTTTGCAGCGTTTTCAACAAACGAGGTGCTGCTACAAAATTTCCTCCGGTTGCGGGATACCGCTTCACCCGCTCAGCATGGGTTTTTAACGTGTTTTGAATTGTGGCTATTGTTGCAAAGCGTTTTTGTAAAACGGCACGTTCGTTAGTGGTCAGTACGGGCGTGGATGGCGTTTCTGCATTCGCTGTTTTGTTGGGTGGTGCCGTCGAGACCTGCGCCACCTGCTGTTGGGCAGGTGCTGGAGTTATGTTCGCTGACAGCTCATCATAGTAAAAATAGCCACCGGCACCTGCTAAGCCAATCGCCAGTGCGCCAAGCGTTAACCAAATCCCTGTCTTGCCCTTACCGCCGCCAGAAATTTCAGAGGGATTACGGTATGCTGTGGTGTCTACGGTCAGAGGTGGAGCGTCATGCGTTGGTGCCTGAACCGGCTGTCCGCCGCGATGTATTTCCGGTGCGAACAGGAAGTCCGCGGTAGTGTTTGAGGCCGTTGTCTCACACTCTGCATCAATATCAGTCACTGGCCGTTTTGTTTCCAGTAATGCCTTAAGGGACGCGATGCGCTGATCGCGAAGGGCCGGCTCCAAACCGGCGGCATCGCATGAGCGTGCAACTGCACCTTGTAGTGCGTCTTCCAGTTCTTGAAATTTTTCGGGCGTGAATTGTGCACCTTCGGGGACCACTCGTTCCACCAAGCTGGTCAATGTCTCACTGTTGTTTTGTGCCATGTCTTGTGTCCACCAATCGGCCCGATGTCGCTGATGGCTTTCTGGCGCACCAAATATTGTGTTCGCAATAGCAAAATACATGTCCTCGAATATAAAATATAATATAATAAAAAAATTCATATATATTTTTAAATTACGTATATTATTATATACATTTATAAAAAACGCATATCTGTTTATTCTTACAATTCTGAATGTGAATGGCGATGTTTCTGGAATGCAACATTAATATTTGAGATTTTGGGTTTTTTGATATTATTTTGATCTATTGCTTGCGAATTATTGCTGAAGTGATCCACTGAGTTCTGGGAAAGCAAACAATCTGTTTCTGCGTGGCTGTCGTCCTGCTGGGCGCTCCCGAAGAAAAATCACAGTCAGAATAACTGGAGAACAAGACATGCACGATCTTAAAATCAAAAAGCTATTGATCGCGGGGGCCAGCGCTTTTGCTCTCAGCACAGCATCTATGGGCGCTTTCACGATGCCTGCATTTGCTGGTGACGTTGCGAATACAGGCCCAGTGGACGGCAACGGCACGCCGATTGCCGGTGGTGACGATATCGTCGACGGTACCGTCGACGCAGCTGATCTGGGCACTGACTCGGTCAATTCAGATGAGATCGCTAGCGGCGCGGTTGGCACTGACGAGATTGCTGATGGCACGGTGGGTAACGCTGATCTTGCTGGG
>NZ_AEEB01000006.1 GCF_000179775.1 Ahrensia sp. R2A130 | reverse complement strand
GGGTGCACCATTTCAGTACATGCCTGCGAACGTTTTCAGCGTTGTCATTTGTGCTGATCGAAACCGCTTCGACGAGCCTGTCAGTGCGGCCGATCAGCGTCGCGCTCATCTTGTGAACGATGATTTCACTCAGCAGTGTGCGGAGGTACCCCTTCTGGAATTCGACCTTCCCATCACGAAGTTTCTCGGCAAGCTGCTCTGAGAACCGAACGATCTGATCCTCTCGGATCGTTGACGCGACTGCTTTATGATCGCCCATGCGATCAAGTGCCGACTTCGCTGCGTCGCGCGTCGCCACAAGAGCTGCGATCTCTTCTTTCAAGGTTTCGTCGTCGTCTGAGATCATTCCCTTCGCGATAGCGCCGTAGAGGCGTTTGAGCGACGCGTCAGCCTGCTCCATCTCGTTAGCAAGGCGAAGCGTCCGCCCTGCGACTTGTGACGCCTGCTCTTTCTGCTTGGTAAGAAGACCAGCCAAGAGAGTGCGGACACGATCCGGTTCGAGGACCTGATCTGCGATTGCCTGCATGACTGCATCGTTCAACTTGGCTCGCGGCACGGTCACGCCGGTGCACTTCGCGTTCCCGATCCGCACCTTACCGTTGCACTTATAGTACTCGTACACCTTACCAGTGCTTGAAGTGCCCGTCGTTGCGGTCATGGAACACCCGCATTGACCGCATTTCGCAAGCTCGGACAGCAAAACGGGACCTGCAACAGCGGCGGGGCGCCCTGTCTTCGGATTGGCGGCCTTGGCGCGGCGACGGGCTCGCTCGAAAATGATGTCGGACACGATCGCCGGGCACTTCATGACGACGTGGTCCTGCTTTGGACGGTCTTCTCCGGTACGGCTGTTTCTTCGATTGTAGATGTGACGCCCGATATAGGTGGCCTGCGACAAGATCTTATGGACGTAGGACACGCCAAACGGTCCGCCGGACCGGACACGGTAGCCGTTCTCATTGAGGAAATTGCAGACCGCCTTCACGCCCATGGGGCTGAGATCCTGATCGGGCAAACCCTCGGTATACAGCGCATAGATGAGCCGGACGATTTCGGCTTCGACTGGATCGATTTCCAGCACCTTCTTGATACGGACACCCTTGGTTTCCGCTTCTGCCGCGCGGTAGCCATAAGGCGGCGCCGAACCATTCCAGTAGCCGTTCTTCGCGTTCTGACGCATCGTGCGACGCACGTGTTTGGCCGTTTCTTCGCTCTGATACTCGTCAAACATCGCAATGAGACGCCGCATGAGTTTAGCGTTCGGATTATCGTCGTCGGAAGGCTGCGTCAGGGAGTGGAGCTTGATTCCGCGTTTGGCGAGCTTGCGATAGAGAAGTTCAAGCTCGATGGCATCGCGAAAGAACCGCGAGTAAGAGTGGACGACAATCACATAGGGACGAGGCTCGGAATAGAGGGCGAGATCGATCATCTCCTCGAAGTCGACGCGATTGCCCGTCCGTCCGGATTTGGCATCGGAGAAAGTTTGGACTGTGTCGATGCCTTCGGCATCGCACCACGTTTGCATCTGGGAGAGTTGGTCGGGCAGTGATAAGTCTGCCGCCGCCTGTTTGCCAGTAGAAACGCGAGCGTAGAGATACGCAATTTTCGTTGTTTCGGTCATGGCATTCAGTCCTCTTCGTGGTTTGAATTCGTATTGCTCAAGTGCTCGCGCAGGTGGACAAACAGGTAGTCGATTTCGAAGCGATCAGGTTCTGGAATCCACGACCTGAGAGCCGTACAGGAAGCTTGTTTCGCTACATATTCAAGCTCGGTGCTGGCGTCTGGTTTTCTGCCGTAGCCGTTTGAGATTTCTGACATTTTGACAATCCACGTGGAAGTGGAGTGTCAGATGTCAGGGCGCTCACTCGAATAATTCGAGCCAAGTCGGTTTATGGCTCTTGCAGCAGATAGCGGCGTTTGAACTCGCGATTATCGATCCGCATTTCGCAGTTCTCGACGAGGCATTGCAAAGCGTTGTTGGCTAGGTCAATCACTTTGAAGCCATCACTTGAAATCCATTTTCGGATGTCATTTTGAACCGCGATAAGCTCAGGATCGATTCCGCTAACGACCTCAGGAAATCGAGTATTCCATCCCAGGGCAAGCAGGCCACCGGCAACGCGATAGTCATCCAGCAAATCGCTCCCTGCGTGGCGGGTGACCTGTCCAGCGAAGGCAGCTGCCCGAAGAAGAGGCTGTAGGAACTGAAGCGATGGATACGCCCACCACGCTTCCGTGATACCAAGACTAAATGCTGCTCGGGCCATATCGTTTACAGAAGGTCGAGTTCGCTGGATGCGGGCGGTATCGTTCAGCAATCCGAGAACTGTCGGCTGCCGAATATTAGGTCTCGCATCAAGATCGCTCTTTCGGGCGATGTATTTTTCATTGTTGGCGACCCGTTGCGCCATCACTCGTCGCTGTGCGTCAACGGCTTCCCATAGGTGGACAAGCGTCGTCAGTTGTCTGAACTCAATTTCGAACGCTCGCGTGATCTCTCTCACTGATAAGCTTCTGGCTTCTTGCTCCATCTCTTTTCGAACCACCCACGCAGATATATCTCCGTACAAGAACCTAAGCGCTTCCTTCGAGTTTGCGTAGACAGCATCGTACACTGGTGTGTCGCGTTTCTCTGCCTCAGCCGTATTGGCGTTGAAGGCGCCAGCTATCGGGGCGAGCGCTTTGTCGATCAGAATTTCTAGTGTCTCGTCTCCAGCGCCAAAGGCTCTGAGAATGTGCCTCTCGCGTTCGCGAGTCATGTGGACGATGCGGCTTACTTGAACTCTGATGCCATGTTGAACTTCCGCACGCATTCCTTCCAACCGGCGATCGGAGCCATCCGCTTTTCCGGCTATGTTACGTACTTTGCGGTCCCGCTCGGCGTAGGGCTCGAACCAAACGGGTAGTCCGAGGTGCCAAGGACCAGTTTCGTGCTGCGATAAGAGGCGGAAAGCGTCATCTGGAAAACCATCAACAGTTACGATGACTTCGTCGCTGAGATAGACCGACCCGATCGCTTGAGCAGTGCGAATGATCTCCCACGCTCTGTAAGCTTGTTCATCGTTCAAGATTGCTGCCAAGCGACTTTGAAAGAACCATGTTTTATCGTCGAATAGACTGGCGTTGAGGACGTTCTGGTCAAAATTTGGCACCTGATTATGCCCGTCGGGTTTAATGAACAGTTCCAAAGGCAAAGGCGTCATGGAGGATGTGGTGACTTTGGATGGCAAGGAAACTTCGCAATTCTTTTCTGGTGCGCCCCACAAAAGGGCATAGTCCTCCTTAGGTGCGCTATCGGAAATCCAGTTCAAGATCAGGTTGGGGGAGACCCGAATTGTAGTTAATGGGAGAGAATTCGAACCGCTTGAAGTCATTATACCGACTTGGCTCGAATTATTCGTGACAAGCGTTTCGCATGACAAGCCGGCAACCGCTCTCACCGGGCGACAACCGGAGCTAAGAATGAAAACCGACACCAATTATCAGAACCTCACCGACCCCGCATCACGTGCGGATGACAACGATATCGATTGGGGCGAAGTCGACTTTACGATCATTGATCCCAATCTTGCTGCGGTCGAGTTTCCACTTCACGCGCTGCCCGCGAAATGGGCCAAGCTGATCCGGCTTGTGGCAGAATCAACAGGGATTTGTGCAGACTACATCTTCACGGCTCTTGTGACCTGTGTCGCAATCCTAATTGGAAATCGTCTTAAAGCGCGGATTGGTCCGAGCTGGATCGAGTCGGCCTCGATCTGGTCGCTTTTGATCGGCCGACCCGGTAACTTGAAGTCAGCTCTACTAAGTCAGCTTGTCGCCATAATCGGCGAAATCGAGCGCGATGAAACACCCCCGCGTTCGGGAACGATTGCCACCGCTTATCGGCAGAACGAGATCTATCGGGATGCTCTGCTGGCACAACACAAGCGTGACGTGAGGGCCGCGGTCGATGCGGGTGGTCCTCCACCCGAAATGTCGGCGGTTTTGCGTCAGGTCATCGAAGACAACGAACCAGCTCCAACAATACTTGTCGGAGCTGGCTCCTTCGCACGCACCTTCGATATAGCGAGCACATCCAAGTGCGGCATCGGCATTATCAATGGCGAGGCCGGTCAGATTTTTACTGCCATGGGAAGTGGTGGGCTGCGTCAAATGTATCTAAACGGATACTCAGGAGGTTCTGCCCGCGTCTCGACGCGAGCTCACGGCGACGTCCGGATCGACGATGTTGCTATCTCTATCCTTGCCGGTATTCAGCCGGATGCAGTCGGCGACTTGAAGCTTGACCGCGACGACGGCGTGGCGGGACGGTTTCTTTTTTGTCTTCCAAAGCCAGATCATACCTTCAATGCAGGCTCCGACGGCCAACCATTCAAGGTTCTGTCGCAGGTAATAAGCTCAGTTCGTTCGTCCGAGCTTGCGGGATCGATTAACCTGACTGATGAGGCGTTGGCTAACTTGGCCGACCGCACCGAAGCTTGGCGGCGGCAGGCCATGCGCATGCCTGCCCCCCTCTCCTCTGCATATGAGCGTGCGCATTCTAATGCGCTTCGTCTCGCGATGAGCCTGGCGGTGCTTGATCATGTCACGGACAGCAGCTCTGGAATCGCGCCGATTTCGAGCGAGCTGATGACATGTGCGCTCGATCTTATGGAGACGTACTATCTCCCCGTCGCGAAACGCGTGCTGTCGGAGAGTTCGGTGCTGCCTGAAATCAAGGCAGCGACGTTTCTCGCCTACCATTTGCTCATTGAGAACATCGAGACGTTTAATGCTCGCAAGAAGCGCCACGAGTTGTCCGGCCTAGTGCGTGACGCCAAACCGATGCGCAACGCTTTGACCGTTCTGGAGCAGGCAAACATCGTCAGGCAGCGCGCCCGTGCATCTAACGCATCTGGGCCAACGCCGCTCGATTTCGTGGTCAATCCGAGCTTTCTCGCGAAACGTCAGCACTACCTTCGCTGAGAAGAAAGTCGCTCGCTTGGTGATGTGCAACCGGCGCTTTCGCACGCGCTCATGACCCATACTCAAGCACGTTCCGCCGTGGTCGCGCTGCAACTCTGCTTCCACCATAACCAGAATGGGGAGATGAAGAATGGTTACACGTTCAGCTCTGACAGACCGCTCGGCAGGCTCTTTACCCCCGTTACAGCAAGTGCCTCTCGAAGCGTTACAGCAGATGGTCTGTAACGTAGGTGTCGACGAAATTCAGTCCCTTGCGAAAGCGCAATTGAAGACCGGTTGGGTACTGCGCGAGTTTGGTGTGGAGGCATCCGGACCTGTCAACAATGGAAGCCGACCAATCGTCTTCGATGACGATCCACCGATTGCCATAGAACGATTGCTCAATTGGCGTGATAGCCTGAAGAAGGACACTGGACGTAAATATCGTGAGCGCGCGGCGGGCCAACTCCGTAGCGCGCACCTCGACGTCATCTCTGCGGAGGACGCTCGCAACTACGCCTACTGGATCCAACTTAAAACACGTAATTGCGCGGCCTCGACCCGGCGCCAGTACCGCTCTTCTGCGGCGGTCAAAATAGTCGATCTTCTCAGCCTACAGTCAACTCGCGATGATATCGTGAAGGTGCTCGTCGGTTATCTCTTGCTGGATGCAGCCTGCGACCAGGACGGCAATATCGATGCAAAGAAGTCGACAGCGGCGAATGAAAGAAACAAGGCAAACAGCAGAACAAAGGCGACCCGCAGCTATTTTCCTAAAGATGATTTTGCGGCCGTTTCCAAACAGCTCTTCCAAAGCCGTAGCGAGCGTGCCGACATTGCAGTGGCGATGCTTGATATCATAAAGGGGTTCGGCCACAGGCCGATCGAAGTCCATAATTTGAGGTGGTGGCGCGATCCGCGCACCACCTTCTGGATCGTCCAAATCGAGAACGCCAAGTTCGACACCGCGGGCGATCGTGCAAACGGTCAGTTCCGGCACCTGACCTATCGCTGGCTCGGATACGAGGGCAGGAGAAAGCTCGCCTTCGTGAAAGCCTACGCTTCTCAATTTGCAACGAAAGCCGAGTGGGCTGCTGAGTGCAAGGCAATCCAGAAGCTGATCCGCAGAGCGTGCGAAAAGCTATGGCCCAAGAACAAAGGCAGACGATACGGTCTGTATTCGGGCCGCCATCAATTCGCAGCAGATATGAAACTCGCCTACGAGGACCACGCAGATTGCCGGGCAATCGTTGCAGCCCTGATGGGGCACTCCAGCGATCTAACCGCAACCATGCACTATGCTCGAAGCAACAAGGGCTCGGCGAGGGCAGTCGTCCCGAAAGCACGGCGGGCGGAGGTCGAGCTTGTGCGGCGCCATCCATTGGAAATTCCGGACAACGAAATCGAGCTTATCGATAATGTTGAAGAGGCCATTACGCACAAGCCTTAGGATTTGCAGATCACGACCCCTTCAATGAGACTTATTTGTTCGACCCACTCCGAATGCTCCGAAAGGCGGTGCGTGTCCGACCTCAGTCTATTTGGTCCGTTTTTGACCCAGACCGATCCTCGTAGCCAAATCCGAACGTGACGCCGAATTGTCTGGAGACCAGCTTCACGCCGATTGAAGCAGCAAGCGTTTTACGCACGAGGCATGAATTTCTCACGGGCGTCGACAACCACGTCAATGAGGCGTTTCAGATTTCTGATTGAGCCTCCAGGCCAATGTCGACGCAATGTTGCCAACTCATCTTCTGTGAGTGAATGAGACCATTCTGGCCCAAGGCCACGGTTGCGGTATTCTGCTTCAAGCAATTGTGGAGCCAATTGATCGAGGTGCGTCCGCGTGGGCGATGGGCAACGAATGATCTCCAGCCGATTTTGCAAAGCATCAGGAATGCCTTTGACGGTGTTGGCCGTGAATATCCAATTGAGCGCAGACAGGTTGATAGGTTTGTTGAGAAACGGGTCATAAAAAGCCACCGCGCTTCGAGGCTCCATCAAACCCATCAGAACCTTGCGCGGGTCACCGTTGCGGATCGAGCCGCCCATTTTTTCGATTTCGTCCATGATGACCAGCGGATTGGCGATCTCATGGGTGGTAATCAGGTCGAGGTGCAAACCTGGGGCACCTGTGGCCCAGCGTATATCGATACCCATAAAATTCGCATCGCTCACTCCGGCTGCATCGAACCTTACTGATGGTAGCGCCAATGCAAGTGCTAATTCCTGTGCCAAGGTCGTCTTTCCGGAGCCGGGGGCACCAACAAGCAAAATCGGAGGAATCTTGATGCTTTGATGCGGCACCATCGCATTGAGGATGCGATCGATGACAGTCTTCAAATGGGGCAGTAACGTTATCAAGTGAGTTCTGACGGGTGCGAGGTCGGGAGTGCGAACGAGCGGAAGTGGCTGCTCTGAGAATTCCTCCCGAAGAAGTTTAAGGCGCTGGTCTAGATCATGATTGCCCGTCTTGGCGATTTTGGGAAAAACGACGATCGACTGTGTTCCTGCGTCTTGCTGTACGCCTGTCTCGGTCGTCGCATCGTCTTCTACAGCGTTGTTGAGCGCATCCATCTTTTCGAAAAGGTCCGGATCGTTTAAATCCAAACCCCCAGAGCGGCGAAGGGCGGATCGAATTTTGGAAGCGGTATCACCGCTGCCGGTGCCACCGTTCACGGCAGTCTGATGGTTGTGGAAGCGTCGCAGTTCAATGAGCACGCCTTCCAGTTCATTGCTGTGCGGCAACACTCTGCCAGTAGGCTTGCTCGCAGACGCGGCCGTATCCTCATCCTCCCATTCTTCAAAGATAGCAGGCCAGAATACAGCGACCGTCTGCTTCTTGAATGTGATCCACGACTGTACCTTTTGGAGAAATGTCTGACTGCCATCGGTTGCGAGAGCCAGCAGTTCATCTGCCAACGTCACGTCACCGCGGTTTGCGTTGTTCAATGGCGCCTGCAGAACACGTCCTGCCGGCGCACCGTCCTTCAGGCGCATCAGCTTCAGGCGCGCATGAGCATGTTCCAACACGCAGTGGCGTAAGGAATTGCGTTTGGCGTCATCTTGAAGGTAAATCTCATGAAATCGGGCGACGAGCCGCGGCAGAAGCTCAGGGTTGTCCTTCAGCACAGCCAGCCGGTACAGAACGCGGTCGGCAATCTCCATTCCTGCTTGGCTGTCATTCAAGACGGCCACACGGAAGAGCGCATCGATCAATTCGAGCTCAGGCTTGCGCCCACCTCCGGACAGGATATTTGGTATGTCGAAGCCCATGTTTGGAAGCATGGCCCGAACCAGCGGGATGAGTTTCTGACGTTCCTCAAGTCCTCCGCTCACCGGCAGATCGGCGAGCGACGCGATCAACGTCGGAACTTTCAAAAGGTCGTTGTCGATTGCCATCATGGTACCGTTGAATGGCGCATCCTCGTGCCGGTCGCTGTGAACGAACTCGTCGATCAACAAGGCGTCCAGCAATTTGGCCAGTTCTACATACTCAGCGTTATCGATCTCGGGCAGCACATGGCCGAGGTCAGGCAATCCTGATTGCTCCGGCGTTTCGTTTGCCTTGCTGTTTTTACGCTCGGTCATGAGTGCCACCTCCAAGCGAAGTTGGCCTTACGACGGCGATAAGACCGCGCGCATGCAGATGGGCGAACACCATCGTACAGGCCGCATTACCTTCGTCGACGTGGCTCCGCAGCAGATCGACGGCGGGAGCCGGGATTTCTGTCCCGCGTTGCCGGCAGATTCTCGCAAACGCCATCGCCAATGCAATCGCGGCTGCGGGATCGTCGACTATGGATCGGACGCTTCGTGGAGATGCCTTGTCTCGACCATATTCACAATGACACTCACGCGCTCCAACAACAGGGCGCACTTCCTCATTGACCAAATCAGTCATGGGATATTCCTCTTTCTGATTGGTATGATTAAGCCGCGAGTGGCAAGGATGCGGCAGCGAGCATTTTGCGCATCGTCGACAGGCTCATGGTATCGGCGCCTGTGTCATCAAGCAGGTCAGCCACCGCATTTTGATGAACCTGCGGAAACAGGAAATCGCTGACGGGCTGTGCCATCACGTCGCCAGTCTGGTCTCCCGACGCTGGTGCCATCAGATTGAAAGCCTTGGCACGCTCGACGGCCATCGCGTTGTTGAACGCAGCAAGCGCCTGCTGAACAGGAATGCCGAAATAGTCATCCAATTCGCAACCATCGACCTTGAGATCGGTGGGGTAGCCAGTCTGGCCATAGAAATCGATCACACGCGTATCGTTTGAGACTACGTTGTAGCCTTGCATGCGCATGTAGCAGCTCACCGAGAGATGAACTGCTCGCAGTTTCGGCTCCAGCGCCAACTTTGATGACGAATCCGAGTTGCCAAGACCACGCTTGCCGTCAAATACCCCCAGCCAGCCGGAAGTAGGGCAGAACACGACAAGATCGGCCTTATAGTGAAAGGCGACGTCGCCGGATGCTTGGATACGGACGTCACGCAGGGCATCCGGCGTGTTTCCTTCCACCAGAGATCTGGCGGTTTGGAATACCGGAATCTTGTGATCGGTGAAAACCACCAAGCCGTAGTGCTTAAGCAGTGCGGCAAGTACGTTGGGAAGGTGCAAACCGTGCTGGCGTTGGAAAGAAGCTCCGACTGAGACATGGCCAGAATTGCGGCCCAGGATCGGGTCAACTTTTGAAGCGCCCTTCAGAGCCTTCCTGCCCAGTCGAGCAACGAGGTTCCTGATCTTCTTTTCCAGCTTTTTGCTGGGAAACGAGATGGACGAGCCATCGTTCTTTGCGACTAGCGAAAGTGAGGGCTGGCGAGCAGTCGTGTTGAGGTTTGTCATGATGATGACCTTTCAAAAAAGAGAAGGGCATCACCGACAAATCGGTAAACAGCAGATACGGGCACTCATTCACGCAGGCGTTGGCCTGCATGGGTTCAACAGAGACACCTATCGAAAACTCTAGCCCGAAAAGTGCATGCCAAAAGGCAAGCAGACGCGGGCAGCGTTTGCACTCACCGACGTGTCGGTGCTGCTGTTACGAGATTGTTGTGGGAAGGTGGGACGTCGATACTGGCAACGAGAAGTTCATCACGCGAGATTTTACCGACACACATAGAGCGCGGCATTCGGACGTCGGGGATTCCGCAAAGAATCCAAAGGGTGTAAAGCTATCCATAGCCTTGATTCCTCTGATACAGGTTTCAGGGTCAGGCTTCGGTTGGATGTTACAAGCATCCGGCTGAGGCCGTCTTTCGCGATTGCGAAATCGATGGATAGCACGAATTTCGAATTCGTAATGCTAATCCGGTAAATATCGTTAATTCTTGCCGACAGAATCCCATCCAATTTTACTGAATACCTAGGTCCGCTATGCGCCCCAAAGCGGACCTACCAAAGCATACAGAGCGGCTCAGAAGCGCTCAAACCGATCCCGTGCGATACCGGCAAAAACCTCACGCCATACGCGTTTCCACACAGCGTCGGCCAGTTCCAGACGAGAAAGCACTTTTAATTCTCAACTTGTGGCAGACAAACGACTTTCGAGAAGATCGCCGGACTGCCTCAATGGCGGATAGGCAATCATGGCGAAGGCAGTGTTCAAAGCTTTGAGAGAACGCATGAGATCGAGGTGGATCGCGCTGGTTTCGATGGAGTGCGACAGGCCCTGCCTGATCCGCTCCAGATGGTTTCGTTCCAGCCTTGTCGCGATCTCGCGCACCTTATCCTTTTGCTCCACCAACTCTCGCGCCAGCCCCGTATCGTCGGACATCAAAACGGCGATAGCGTGCTGCACGTTGCGTAAAACCGTGTCGTGAAAATCTGAAAGCTCACGCCAGCCTTCTTCGGAGAATGTCAGATGTTCAGCAGATTTTTGCTTGGCCAGCCCCACCATTTTTGTGGCGATGATGTCGGCACCGGCTTCCAGATTGACCGCAATGCCGGACAGGTCGAAAGCCTCACGGCCAATGCCCTCGCCATCCTTGCGACCGGTTATGCCAGCCAGATAGATTTTAAGATCAAGCGATGTTCGCTCGATATCCTTGAAGCGCGTGCGCACGCTGCGCGCCATGTCCTCATCATATTTATCGAAAAGCCCGATGGATTGGCGAAGCATGACCTCGATGCTGTTGCCCATCTGAACCAACTCGCGGTTCACGCAGGCGAAGGCGCGGGCGGGTTGGTCCTGCAGCGATGGATCGAGCATGGAGGGCGTACCATCGTCTCCGTTGGCCGCACGGCTATCGGGTATCAATATCTCTGCAACCCGGATGAGGGCGCGCGCGAGGGGCAGGCAAACCAGCAGCAAGGCAACATTGAATACGAGGTGAAGCAGAAGCGGCGGTTGGATTGGCCCAAGTGATAGCCACGCCGAGATGGCATCGTTGCCCGTAACCACAAAAAGCGCTGCAAGGGCACCGCCACCGCGCAGAACGAAGTTGGCGGCGATGATGCGGCGAACGTCCACATCTGCCGCCCATGTTAGCACAAGTGCGATAAGCGAGCCGCCAAGATTTGCACCCAGCACCATGGCAAATGCCGTGTTGAGGGGCAGCAGGCCTTGGGCAAACAGGGTAGCAAAGAGCAGAACAGCAGCCACGCTGGAATGCACCAGCCAAGCGAAGAGCGCGGCCAGAATGAAGGCGGTCAGCGGCAGTTTCGCCAGCTGTGTTAGCACGGCGTTTGTGGCGTCGCTTCCCACCAGCGGCAGGCTCGCGGATGCGATAAGATCAAGGGACACGAAAACAAGCGCAAGGCCGATAAGAATGCGCCCGATTTGACGATGCCGTCGCTTCGCGCTCCGCAGGAAGATCAACACGCCTGCTAACATCAGCAGCGGCGTCAACGCCTCGACGCGGGAGTTGAGGACCAGCGCCACGATGGCCGAGCCAACGTCGGCTCCTAGCATGATGGCGATACCGGACCCTGCAACGATGGTGCCCGCCGACACGAAGCCCGCCATCAGTATGGCAACGGCGGTGGAGCTTTGCATCAACACCGCCGTCAGCACGCCGGTTAGTGCAGCCGATACGCGGTTGCCTGTGGAACGCCGCAGCCACAGCCGCAACTGGCCACCGAAGGCGCGTTCGAACCCGGTGCGCACAAGCCGCACCGCCCAAATGAGAAGCGCAGCAGCCGCTGCCATGTTGAGCACAAAGAGGAGTGGCGACTGGCTCAAAATGGATGCGGGCCGTCAGAGGGCGCAAGAGATATCGTCGACCACAGCCCATCTGCCGCGGTGTCGATGACAGCGTATCCCGTCTGCCCAGTGCTGAACCCGACCGGCGCATCACGACGACGATCGAGCGGAAATGCGCTGCAGATGGACGGTGCCGTCATCACTGGATGTCTACCGATATTGCCGATGTGGACCCCGTGAACATGCCCGGCCAAAACGCGTAAATCACCTTCAAATGACGCCAGAATGGGTGCCAGCTCCTCGGTGTTTACAAGGCTGATTGCATCCATGAAGGCGATGCCGGTTTTCAGGGGTGGGTGATGCAGGGCGACGATGATAGTGGTGCCTTCGAACCCCGAAATTGCATGGCGCAGATGGGCGAGGCTCGACGGTAACAAGCGCCCTGCCCCTTGTCCTTCGACAAGTGTATCGAGACCGATGATGCGTGTCGTTCCGAGGTCAAACGTCCAATCTAT
The DNA here is from genome assembly GCF_000179775.1 of Ahrensia sp. R2A130. Lineage (GTDB taxonomy): Bacteria > Pseudomonadota > Alphaproteobacteria > Rhizobiales > Rhizobiaceae > Pseudahrensia. The sequence continues at coordinate 27,825 of NZ_AEEB01000006.1, read as the reverse complement.
CTGGTCACCGGCGGGTATGACCGGCAGATCGGAAAAAGCATCTCGCATGGCCTCGCGCGCATCGTGATTGCCCGGTATCGGAAGCAGAGGCAGGCGGAGCCGGTCCAACTGCTCACGGGCAAAGCGGTAGCTTCCTGCCGAACCGTCATCGCTGATGTCGCCGGTCACCAAAACGGCGTCGAGCGGGCCAATCTCGTTCTCGCGTTCCAGCACACGGTCGACCGCGTCTTTCACCAGGCGCGGGGTGTCGAGAATACCAGACGCCAGGGTGCCGGGCGCGACAACGTGCAGGTCAGTCAGGTGCAGAAGACGCGCCATCAGGTCACTTGATTCCGGCGCGCAGGAAGGCCTGAACAAACTGCCGTTGGAAGATGAGGAAGGCCAGCAAAAGCGGTGCGACGGACATGATGGTCGCTGCCGAAATAATGGAGATATCGACGCCATTTTCGGGAGCGCCGAAGATCGACAGACCGACGGTCAGCGGGCGCGTGTCGGGCGAGTTGGTGACGATGAGGGGCCACAGGAAGTTGTTCCAGTGGGTGGAGACCGACACCAATGCATAGGCCAGATAGGTGGGGCGGGCGAGTGGAACATAGACGCGCCATAGGATGCCCAGCCAGCTGCAACCCTCCACGCGCGCTGCCTCGTGCAGCTCGATGGGCACGCCTTTGAAGGCTTGGCGCATAAGGAAGATGCCGAAAGCGGATGCCATATAGGGCATTCCAACGCCCAGGATCGTATCGAACAGGCCCAACCGCGAAACCATCGCGTAGTTCTCCACGATCAGCACTTCCGGCAAGATGAACAGTTGCATGAGCACCAAAATGAACACGACGTCCTTGCCGGGGAATTGCACTTTAGCGAAGGCGAAACCGGCCAGCGTGGTAACGAAGAATTGCCCGATGAGCACGATGGTAACGAGCAGGAACGTGTTGATGAAATAGCGAAACCAAGGCGCGCCCGCCCAAGCGGTGCGGAAGTTGTCCAACGTCCATGCCGCGCCGAGATTGAAATTCACTGCATCTGACGTGGTATGGAACGCAGCCCAGACTGCGAACACCAACGGCGATATCCAGATGATGGCGAGGGCGAATGCGCCCAGCGTTTCGAAGCGGCGGAGAAAATCGTTCATTGGTAATGCGTCCGACGGTCGAGCACTGTGAACTGGAAGGCGGCCACTATACCGAGCACGAGCAACACCATCATGGTCATCGCGGCGGCGTGGGGTGCATCGAAGAAGGCGAAGGCCATCTCATAGATGTAGTAGAGGATCAGCTTGGACGCATCGTTCGGCCCGCCCTTTGTGAGGATGAAGAGGTGGTCGATCAGCTTAACCGAATTGATGAGTGCGTTCACTGCGATGAACAGCGTTGTGGGCATGAGCAGCGGCAGCACGATGCGCCGCGTATAAGTCCAGCGGCTAGCGCCTTCGATGTCGGCCGCTTCCTTCAGGTCAGCGGGAATGGTCTGCAAGGCTGCCAGATAAAAAATCATGAAGAAGCCGGCCTCCTTCCAGATCGTCACGATGATGATGGCCCAAAGCGCGGTCTCCGGCTGTCCCAGCCAGTTGACCGTGGGCAGGCCGAACAGGCCGCCGATCTGGTCGAGCACACCAAGCCCCGGTGTGTAGAAGAACAGCCACAGGTTTGCTGCGGCAATCATCGGCAGCACGGTGGGGGTAAAATAGGCGGTGCGGAGGAAGCCTTTCGCAGGCAGTTTGGAATTAGCCCAAAGCGCCATCGACAGCGCGATGAAAATGGAAACGGGAATGGTGATGCCCGCGTAGAGCAGGTTGTTCTTCACCACGAGCCAGAAGGTGGGGTCGGCAAATAGATCGGCATAGTTCTCGCCTCCCACCCATTCCGTCGGTCGCCTGCGGGTTCCGCGGCTGAACAGGCTGGACCACAGCGTGGCCATAGTCGGGTAGAAGGCGAAGGTGGTCAGCAGCACGGCAGCAGGCGAAAGCAACAACCATCCGTAGATGGCCTGACGCCGCTTCTCTGCATCGATGTGCTTGGCCATGTGTTTTACGCCTGCGCTTGAAGAAAAAAGGACGCCGGGCCAAAGCCCGACGCCCTGTCAGATGGAGCTACTGGTAGTCGCGTAGCAGGCGCACGGCCTTGGCTTGCGCTTCTGCCAGTGCATCTTCCGGTGACTTGGTGTCAGTCAGCGCGGCCTGAATCGCGTTGTTCAAACCTTCACGCACGCGGGCGGTCTCGAACGTGGAGAACTCGGCCACGGCATTCTGCAACTGGTTGCGAGCGACAAGCGCTGGCGGAAAGTCCTTGGTGTAGGCTTTCAGCGCTTCCGTTTCATAGGCCGCGGGCGAAACACCCATATAGCCGGTTGCGATGGACCATTTGGCGGCCTGCTCAGGGTCAGTCATGTAGGTAATGAGCTTCAGCGCAGCCGCTTTTTCTTCATCCGACGTCTTCTTGAAGATGTAGAAGTTGCCGCCGCCCGTAGGCGAACCCAGACGTTCCTTACCGGGCAGTTCCGCCACGCCGAAATTGAACGAAGCGTTCTTTTTCACAGCGGTGAGGTTGCCGGTCGAGTGCCACATCATTGCCGTCTGACCTTCAAGGAATGCCTGACGCAGTGTGCCCCATTCCACGGTACCGGTGGGCATGATACCGTGTTCGGCAGACAGCGATTTCCAGAATTTCAGCGTGTCGACCACGGCGGGATCATCGAAATATGTGGTCTTGCCATCGTTCGACATCAGCTCCTTGCCGTTTTGAATCGCTAGCGCCTGGAACATCCAATAGGGATATCCGGTCGACGGGATCATCAGTCCGGACGTTCCTTCCTTGGTCAACTTTTTGCCCATGGAGACCAACTCGTCCCAAGACTTTGGCGGGCTTTCAGGATCAAGACCGGCGGCCTTGAACATGTCTTTGTTGTAGTAGGCCACGATGGTGGAGCGCTGGAAGGGAATGCCCCATGTCTGGCCTTCGACTTTACCGTTGGCGGTCAGGGCAGGGTAGAACGAGTTCAACCAGTCCGCTTCCACACCGGGCACGCTGTCGAAAGGCACGATGAGGTCCTGCTCGATTAGGTCGTAGGCATCGATGGAAAACATAACGGCCAACTGCGCTGGCTCGCCAGAAGCGAGTGCCGACAAAGCACGCACGCGCGTGTCGTCGTAGTTGCCGGAATAGATCGCCTCGACATCAATATCGGGGTTGGCTTTTTCGAAGTCTGCGACGATGCCGTCCACCACTTCTGTCAGCGCGCCGCCCACGGCGATGGGGTAATACATGGTCAGTTTGGTTTGCGCCCATGCGGGTGCAGCCATCATCGCGGCTGCCGCCAGGGCCAGTCCGGTTTTCTTGAAAATGCTCATTTGCAGTCCTCCACTTGTTTTATTGGTCGTTCGTTATCGTCCGTTTCTTTCAGGCGGCCGACGCCACGCTGTCCGTCTCGATGCGTTCTCCCGAAGCGTCGAAGAAGTGCAGCGCGCCATCATCGAAGGTGATCGACATGGCTTCGCCCTGCGGTATGTGTTGCAGCCCCGGCATGGACACTGTCAGGCCCGTGGTGTGCGGGCAGTCGAGCACGATGAAGGTCTCTGAGCCGAGAAACTCGCAATCAGCGACCGTGCAATTCAACCGGCCCTGACCATCTGCTGCGACCCGAACATCCTCTGCACGAATGCCGATACGGGTTGCATTGTCGAAGCCCGTTAAAGCTGCCGCCTCGATCAACGCCATGGGTGGCGCACCCACAAATTCGGCAACGAAGGTGTTGGCGGGTTCGTAATACAGATCCTGCGGTGGACCGACCTGCTGGATGTGACCATCCTTCATCAGCACCACTTTGTCGGCCATGCTCATGGCCTCGGTCTGGTCGTGCGTCACGTAGATGACGGTGATGCCGAGGTCGGTTTGCAGCTTCTTGATATCACGGCGCACGGAGGCCCGAAGTTTGGCATCTAGGTTCGAAAGCGGTTCGTCCATCAGGCATAGCGGTTGCCCCGCAACAATGGCGCGGGCTAGTGCCACACGCTGCCGCTGACCGCCGGATAGTTCGCCGGGCTTGCGTTGCTCGTAGCCGAGCAGGCCGGTGATTTCGAGCGCACGATGTAGTTTTTCGGCCCGCTCCACCTTGCCCACGCGCCGTACTTTCAGGCCGAAGACCACGTTTTCGGCAACCGTAAGATGGGGAAACAGGGCGTAGGACTGGAACACCATCGACAGATTTCGCTCCGACGGTGCCGCCAGCGTCACATCATTGCCGTCGATACGGATGTTGCCTTCGTCCGGCAACTCTAGGCCGGATAGCAGGCGAAGTGTCGTGGACTTGCCGCAACCGGAAGGGCCGAGCAGAGCGACGAATGAACCGCGCTCGATATCAAGTGAAACATTCTCCACACCCAGCTGCCCGTTCCAGCGTTTTGCGACGCCTTCGATACGTACGAATGGCTCACTCATCGTTCCATCACCCCTTCGGCAAAGACGATCCGGTCATCGAGTGTCTCGACGATGGGCAGATATAGTGCATCGGGAATGCGGTCGCTGACCACGAGATCGACTGTGTCGATATTACCGCCATAGGCTGGCGCGGACCGCCCGAATTTCGTGCGGTCGACCGCCAGTATAGACATGGCAGCGTTGTCACGCATGCGCGCACAAACCCGCACTTCGGCGGGGTGAAATTCCAGTAATCCGCCATCTTCGGCAATTCCGGCCACGCCGAAGACAGCAAATTCGGCACGAAACCGGTCGAGGAAGGTCACAACCTCTTCGCCGATCATATCGCGGTCCGGCAGGCGCAGTTCGCCACCTGGCAGGATGATGCGGTTGGATACCTCTTCGCTCAACGTCATGGCTGCGCTTAGATTGTTGGTGATGACGGTGAGCTGCTTATGGCGTCCGAGCGCCCGCGCCACGCTGAGCGCGGTGGAGCCGATAGACAGGAACAGGCTGGAGCCGTCAGGAATTTGCCGCGCCACATGCTCGGCTATCGCCCGCTTACCGACCAGATTGGTGCCCGCGCGTTGGTCGAATGGCGTATTGAGCCGGTCTTCGGCCAGTTCGATACGGCCATGGCGGCGACGCAGCACATCACCGTCGCACAATTTATCAAGGTCACGGCGGATGGTCTGCGTCGAGACATCCAGCATTTCCGCCAGCGCACCGACGGTGAGGCCGCCCCGCTCATGTACGATCTGTTGGATCATGTTGCGCCGTTTGTGCTTCTTTGATGACATGTTCGCCCTGCTCTGTTGTCAGAGTGTTGACCAGTGAAAGCAACAAAACAACACTTTTGTTTTTGTTTGACTGAAATTTCTCCACTGCGCGCGGGTCTGTGGGGCACGTGATTAGAATTTCGCAGTGTTTTTCGGTGTTTCTGCAACCGCTCAAGGATTGCAGCACTTGCGAAACGATCATTCTTGTCGTTTTGTAGGTTTCGAAATCATCGTTTCGGCCTCCGGCTGACGCGACCGTGGAACCGGGATCGGACAATCATGCTCGACAACGTCGAAGCCGTTTTTCAGCGCTATGAAGATGTTCGCCACCGCGTGCCGGTCGCCAACCCGGAACCTGCAACGCAGGACATTGCCTCGCTGATAGAAATCGCGCGACAGGGTGACGCTTTCGTCTTCGACGCGTTCGGCGTTTTGAATGTTGGGGAGACGCCGATAGACGGTGCTGCCGCGCGGTTGAACGAATTGCGGTCGATGGGGGTATCAATCCGCATCCTCACCAACGCTGCAAGCTACGACCGTGGTGGGGCCATTGCCAAATTCGCAGCGCTTGGAATGGACGTTTTTTCCGACGAAATCATCACCAGCAGGGATGCGGCTTTGGCAGCGTTGCCCGGCGGTACCATCGGTTGCATTGCGGCTGGTGATGATGCGCTCGCAGATATTGGACAGGCCTCGCTGCGCTTGGGGGATGCCGCAAACGACTATGACGCGGTGGATTGTTTCCTGTTTCTGTCCAGCGCCGAATGGACGGAGAGTCGGCAGGACTTATTGTCCGCAGCACTGGCCAAAAAACCAAGAGCCGTGCTGATCGCCAATGCCGACCTTGTGGCCCCGAGGGGCGATAGTCTGTCGATCGAACCCGGCCACTATGGGCATCTGCTGTGCGACGCAGGCGTCGAAAACGTCAGGTTTTTCGGCAAACCCTTTCCGGAAGTTTATGAATTGGCGGAGGCTTCGCTGACCGACATCGCACTGGAGCGCATCATTATGTGCGGCGACACTCTCCACACGGATATTTCGGGTGCCACGAGCCGGGGTTGGAAAACGGTGCTGGTAACAGCGGATGGCCTGTTTGCCGGTTTCGACACCGATACTTTCATATCTCGCAGCGGTCTTAATCCCACCTGGCGTTTGCCACAGATCTAACGGGCAATCATACGCGACAGCGAAGCTGAAAGATAACGCTGAACTGGCGAAAAGTTCCGCCGTACGCGAAAACACCAGCTTTCTGCCAGACCTCTCAGCAGAACCTGAACCAAACCAAATTTGCGATTGGTTCGAAACCCTGTCTCGTTCCACTGTGTTTGACAAGCAGTGACACCACAGGTGGGCCCTGCCAGTGGGCGCTTTTCGACACCGCGGAAAAGTGCCGAACGTCTGCTAAAGGCCTTTCGACGTTGGACAAGAGGTCGGCTCTTTTAGTCAGTGACGATGTTGGTCCGGACAAAACCGCGGCGATCGGTTCTCAACGCGATCGCCGCACGTGGACGTGGCTAACGCGACAGTACCGTTTTATTAGGATGTCCTCACGAAAATTGGCTCGCTACGTTAGACTGTAAGGGAACACTTGATGGCTTTCACCGACGAAGAAAGACGACGCTGGTATAAACTGCGCCGCGCTCCACAGCATGACAAATCGCGAGCCCCGGAACAGATGGAATGCGTACATTGCCATCGGAAATTCTCACTTGGTACGGGATCCATCTCTGGAGGAATGCCGCTGTGTGACTACTGTCTTCACAACTGAGCGCTAGCGCGTACATATCCACAATGGACGTCTGCTTACTGCCGTAGCTTCAACGAACCGAAGCGTCCGCTTCCGGCCACAGCCGTTCCATCAGCATTTAGACCCTGACCTGCTCCCATTGATTCAGACCACCGTAGGCTGGAATTTTCCATTTATGATCCCGTTGTCGGGAGAAGGAGAGTTCAATGAAGGCATCGAAGTTCAGCGAAGCGCAGATTGCGTTTGTTTTGAAGCAGGCCGAGGGTGACGCGACCGTTGCCGAGGTTTGCCGCAAGGCCGGTATTGGCGTTGCGACGTTTTACAACTGGCGCAAGAAGTACGCCGGTTTGATGCCGTCGGAGATGAAGCGGCTGCGCCAGCTTGAAGATGAGAATGGTCGACTGAAGAAGATCGTCGCCGATCTGTCGTTGGACACGGCCATGCTCCAGGACGTGCTGTCAAAAAAGCTCTGAGGCCTGGTCGCAAACGTGCGCTTGTCGATGAGGTTCGTGAGGTTTGGAAAGTTTCGGTGCGCAAGGCGTGTGCCGCTCTGCGGATCGACCGATCCCTCTACACGTACAAATCGAAGCGTGGCGATCAGGCCGCTCTCAAACACCGGATCAAAGAGATCTGCGAGACGCGCGTTCGGTTTGGCTACCGTCGCGTGCATGTGATGCTGCAATGGGAAGGCTGGACAGTGAACCAGAAGCGGATCCGGCGTCTTTACAACGAGATGGACCTTCAGCTGCGCAACAAGACGCCCAAACGGCGCGTGAAGGCGAAGCTGCGGGATGATCGGTGTGAAGCCACGCATACCAATCAAGTCTGGGCGATGGACTTCGTTCACGACCAACTGGTGACAGGGCGCAAACTGCGCATCCTGACGATCGTCGATACGTTCTCGCGCTATTCGCCAGCCACTGATCCACGGTTCAGCTACAAGGGTGAGGATGTGGTCCGGACACTTGAAGAGGTGTGCCGGGAAGTCGGCTATCCGCAGACCATTCGTGTCGATAATGGCAGTGAGTTCATTAGCCGGGATATGGACCTGTGGGCCTATAGCAATGACGTCATCCTCGACTTCTCACGCCCCGGCAAGCCCACCGACAACGCCTTCATCGAGAGGTTCAATGGCAGCTTCCGAAGCGAATGCCTGAACGCGCACTGGTTCATGAGCCTTGACGACGCGCGGCAAAAACTGGACGCTTGGCGCAGAGACTACAACACCGTTCGACCCCACAGTGCCATCGGCAACAACCCGCCGATATCACTGCTAAACTGCTCTGAAGGTGCCACCGCGCTCTGAGCAAAACCCCCGGAAATACTCCAGCCGGGCGGTCCTAAATTGGGGAGCAGCTCAAGAATAGAATGCTCCGTGCGGTTCTGCCCGCGATGGCTTTTGTCGTGCTTGGCGCGTCCCTGCTCGGCCTATGGGCACTGACTACAGCCGTCCCAGCCACGGTAGCGATACGAGGTATCTTTAGACGAGATGGTCTGCAGGTTTGACCGACCAAACGCGAGATCATCAAAAGAACCGGCCCCGCGTTTTGCGTCCGCTAAAGGCCAGCAGTTGGTATGAGATTCAATATGAGCCCCAATTTCTTCTGATCTTGCGCACTGAGCACTTCATCCCGATCTAAATCACCCCAGTAAGTATGGATGCAAGGATCACCCTTTGCCTCAGGATCAGGCACTTTCTGCGGTGCATCAACTTTCAGCTTTGGACTCAGAGGAAGTCCCGCTCGCAGACGAGCGTCGCTTTGTTCACGAGACGTCCGAAATCGGCCCCGAGAGCTCTGCGCTACACTTCCCGGAGGAACTTCCGCCAAAGCCCGTGCCAACTCATCACATCCCCTTTCAGTAAGCGTCAGCGATCGCTTGCCTTTAGTGCCGACAAAGACCGTTCCTCCATCATTCAGTCCATCGACCGTTATCTGTAGTGGCTTTCCATCCACACCAACCACATATGCCTCGACATCGACCGGGATTGATGCCGGCAGTGTGGCTGCCATTCCAACTCTGCCGATTGATGACAGGGTTTTCTGCTGGAGCGATGTGGCGTGATCTTCACGCAGTCGGCCTATAAAACGTGCTCGGTTAGAACCGATCTGTTTATCAATCAACGCCCAATTGACGGTGCGGATGTTCTTCGTGTCCCACTTGATGCAACGCAGACCGTCGTCGAGTTGAAACGCGTACGTTCGTCCATCGTCGGGATATTTCCAGCTATCTAGCCCAATGGAAACGATCTCACCTACCAAGAACAGAACGCTATTTACGGGTTCGCGTGAGCCAGCGTTTACGAGATCACACGCCGCCGTAATCACGAGTACGGCCGAACCATGTTCGACCTGGAACGCTCGGTTGTTTGGACGCTTCCCATGTTTAGAGGCTTTTTCACCTTTAATCAGCAGCACATCGCCGAATTTGAGGCTCACCGCGCCCTCATCTGAGGGCTTCCACCGTTCGAAGCCGCGGGTCAACGCGCGAGCGACCATCTGAGGTAAGTCGGGAGATCCTGACACGTGAGGGGCATAATGCGGTATGTCGATGTCATTGATCGCACGCGCAGTTTCAATGATCTCTGGTTCGCATTCAATCTCGTGCTGTAAGGACCGGTCAAACAAATCGACCAAATAAGTTCCGGTTTTTTCTTCTTCGTGATCGAGCAGCAGCTGGCGCACCTGAGCGATGTCCGACAGCTTCAGCTGACGCATTGCCTCCATCGTGCGCGTCTTTGCCTTGTCGACGCCCTCGTCCAACGCAGTGAGGAACGCAGCAAACGCCTGCGTTTGGTTCTTGTTTTCGGCTAGTCGGCCTAACTGTCGCCCGAGAGATGTCACATCATCAAGCTCCGATTTTTGCAAAATTCGAAAGCCGGATTCCAGGAGTTTGACCTTATCGCGATAGGAATTGCGGAGGTCAGGTAGAGCTCCATTGTTAGAGATCAGAAGGACAAGAGGCGGCGCCACTTGTCGGCTATGCATCACAGCTCGCAATCCCATTTCCGACTTGTTCTTCGCATCATCATCCTGCAACGACCCTAGGTACAGATCGATCACCACTAAATCTGCATCACCAACATCATTCTTGAATTCGGTCCCCAGGCGGCTCACCTTGAGCCCCGCTTCAATCAAATACGCTTCGATTATCTCTACCCGCTGGAGGTCCGAACTCCTGCCATCTTCGTAGGTCTGGAATATTGCCTTAGCGTCAGCCTCGAGCTGATCACGCAGTGCATACACTGCTTGGACGTAGGCATCGTCGTTTCGAACGGTTGTTGGGTCACCATCAGCGCCGCTATAGCTGGCTTTTAAAAGGACGTCGTCAGCGTCCGTTCGCGCCTCTTCGAAAAGGTCCCATTCAGCGATCTTGTTCGACACAGCCTGTGCGGTCGGAAGGTCGTCGTTAGCGTCGTCGATGATCACTGCGGAAGTGATGTCTGACGACGAAAACAGGACCTTAATTTCCTCGACGTTCATAGCTCGATCTTGCTTGGGAATTCGAGAACGAACCGGTGACACCGCTTCGTGTCAGGGTTCACTACATCACTGAGAAGCAGAGTGCCGTCGTGATAGTTTGCGATTTCTCGCGCGATGAACAGACCAAGACCGCGTCTTTTCTTTTTTTCCTTCAGAGAGAAGAACGGGCGGAAGACCTTCTCGGCGTTGTCTGGCGCAATCCCGATGCCATTATCTTCATAGGTGATTGTTAGAGGCCCACTCTCGAGGACAATTCGAATGGTGGGTTTATAGGTAGCATCCCGCTGCTGTCGAAGATCCATCCAGTGGACTGAGTTTGACACAAGATTTTCCAGAATCTGTATCATCATCCCTTTGACCGCACGGACACGAACAGGTTTGTCACCGAGGTCAAGGTCCAGCGAAATACCGTGTCGTTCGAATTGGCTCACATGCGCGTCCAAAACATCGTGGATGAGAGCTGCGAGATCGAATTTATCTTTGGTCTGGCGACCATTCACAGACATCGGGTCAAGAATTCGGATACGCTTGCTGAGCGTCTTCATTTGCGATTGCAGAGTATGAAGTTGTGCCCGCACGTGCTCGGGAACATCTGCGGTTTGAAGGCTCGACAGGGTTTGGAGTGTGTTTTCTGACGACCTTGCAAGCTCATGAGCCACGACTTCGACCATCAAGCCGATGCCGGCCATGTCGATCAGCTGCCGTCCTTCTTTTTCGGCCTCTTCGATGCGTTTTTTCGCCAGATTAGCAAAATCGGAAAGTTCGAGGAGGGTCTGTTCCAATGCTACGAGATCTTCCCGCCCCTCCTTCGGCACGAATTTTCGAAGCTGTTTGATGGACTGACGCGCGCGTTTTTCGATGGAGTCGACCCGCGTCTGCGCTTCACCAAGTTCGACCTTTTGATCTTTGTAGCGTTTCTCCACGTCGCGCATAAAACCGCCGAGACCGTCTTGAACCGACCATCGCAAGATTTCGAGAAAGGCTGTCTGCTCGGGAGTGACACGAAGACCTTCACGGTTCGTCTGATCCAAGAGGTGCGGGTTCTTCGTTCGCGAGATGTTCACCCGGCCGATGAACTGGGTTTTGTTGAGGGTGTAACCCCTGTTTCGAAGAGCCTTCCGATCAAGATCGAGCCAGTCGTCTTTGTCTTCTCCGTATGGAAACACCCGGAATCCATCTCGAAATAGCATAATGCCTGACCATGCATTTTGCAGGTCGCGAAGGGACTTCGCTTCGCCCGTGCTGTCCACACGACTTAGCCGTCGACGATTGTACCAAAATATTTCGAACTTAAAGTCGCCGAGGGCGACAAGCGTTTCATCATCAACGTTCCCCGCGCTATCTATTATGGTGCTTTGGAGCTCTGACGTAGTGAGGACGGTCGTGTCACTCTCATGTGGATGGTCGAACCCTAGGGAGAAGACTTCGGTGATGGATCGCAAGATCGGCTCACCATCGTGGATTTCGTAGCTCCCACTAATTTTCGCATGAGCTGCATCGAGAAGGGGAGTTGGCATGAAAGGGATAGATGCTGGTTCACCGTTGAAGGTGACCCTTACCTTCGGTCTTTTCCGCTTGTTCGCATGAGGATCGGTCAATCTGGCGAAGTCGTAGCGGCACAGCTCCCCAACACGTTCTTCGGTCCATGCTTCCAAAAGATCGCGAATGATAATTCTAGTGCCATGCCAGGCCGGTGTCGGTTTAGCCGGACCATCGACCGGAGCCACCGCGATGTCTTCCATCATGGCGTCTAGGTCGCCAAAGTCGCGCCAATTGATGTCTAACAGATTGAGAGTGCTGTCAGCCTCTGTCGCAGTCTCAACTGTCAGCCGGTTGCCCAAGCGCATAGTAGATAGCCGACCGATGCCTTTCTCACCCAGATACGGCACGTCGTCCTGCCCGGCCGACAGCGCGCGTTCCACATCGACTTTTCGTGAGGTCGTTCCAATGACGAGAAAGGCGTCGTTCAGCTGAGCCTTAGACATGCCGGAACCTGCATCAGCCACGACGATATAATTATGTTCAAGCTCATATGCCTTGACAACGGCGGCAACGTCTTGACGCGTCGATGCAGCCTTGACTTCTGCCTCGAAAGCTATTCGCAACCCGGCATCTGCGAGGGGCATGGGTGTGGTTAATGCAAGTTTTCTCAGTTCCGAAACCGCCCCTTGGCGGCGCGCTTCCTTCTCGATAAACTTGCTTTCACGTCGCGGAATGAAAACGTGAAACTCAATATCGACACCAGATTTTGAACCGGCATCGAACCCATTCTTGATAAGCTCGTAGAACGCAATGATGTCTGAGCTTATAAGTTCGGCACCGAGCTCCAAAACAGTGCGCGCAGTAATCTTAAACATGATCTCCCTAGGCGCTTCTTCTTCTAGCAGACTCAGAGCGATGCGGCATGAGCTCGCGCGCTTTCTAAACTCCTTCAACCTCGCACGAAAGCAGAAGAGAATAAAGCGTGACGAACCTCTCGTTAGCCCACGCGAGGCGTCCGTCAGCGACCTCAGAGATCATTACGACAGGCTTCTCCGCGAGCAGCAATTGCCTTTTGACAAACTCTGGGAAGGGAAAACGAAATTGGAGACCGGAAGTGACCTTCTGGGGCTCCGCCGACATGCTCTCAATTTGCTGAGGGTTCTTGCGTCTCTTTCGGAAGGAGACATGGACGCAGAATGGGGTGCTGCTTGGTTCAACCTGCATGGAGCAGTTTCCCTAAATAGCATTGGGGCGTCACCAGATGTGCATGGCGACAGCGCAATGTGTAGCAGTGCTTTCGAAAGCGACGAGGCTCATGCGCGTGTCACTGAGCGCTTCGTAGCAGGCCAACTTGTGTTCCAAGGCGTATGGAACTGTTTGGAAGTTGTGGGAGGGGCGTTATTTCGGTGGGAAACGCAACCATCCACGCAGGCGGTGCGGCACGCGCTTGGAAACGTTGCGGGCTATCGACCGATGCGGGGATTAAAAGAGGCGGTGTGGGATGCGCAAAAACTGTCGAGTACTGCGATAGACACTCGGCATGCAGCGTACCGCGAAGCGATACAAAGTGGTTGTTACCTTGCGATTGCCGCAGAACATCTAAGGCAGTTTAGGAACGGACTACTTCATGGCAAAATACGCCCGTTGGAACCAATCGATTGGGGACCGGGCTCCAGAGATACGACTGCTGACTACCAGACGGAAATATTTCGAGCACAAATACGCTTAGCTTTAATGATCATCCAGTCAATAATACAAAGAACCGCTCAGAACACATTGATGAGTTGGCCGAATGGCGGCACGCCGGTAGTAGATTTATCACTGGCATTACATGTTGAAGCGTCGGATAGAGCCATATTGATCGGTGAAGACGAAATGTATGCCTCGTCTATCATTCCTAGACAAGCGTATGTTAGCTGCTGACAGCACTGTAAATAAGTTCCACAATTAAGGTTATGCGACTTAATTGTGTAGCCGGGTGTGTTCTATTTCCAAGTGCGACGAGTGAGTAAAATCAACGAGTCGTATTTTGGAGCCCCCGTCATGTCGCAGTCATCTTTATCACATCGATCATACGTTCAGCTCGATATCGAAGAACGTCGTCAGATCGATCGTATGTCGCAGTGGAGCATTTCTGTTGATGAGATCGCTGCTCCATTGGGGCGTCATCGCTCGACGATCTATCGCGAATTAAGACGCAACCGCTTCACCGATCCGCAATGGAACGATTTGAACGGCTACTACGCCATGACTGCCAATGACCTCGCAGGCAGGCGACGGAAACGGCTTTGGAAGCTGGTGCGCAATGCCGAGCTCCGCATGGCTGTAATCGATCGTTTGAAGGCGGGATGGTCCCCGGAACAGTGTAAGAGGGCGGAGAACTGCGCACCTGGTGGAGCCGCTCTTTCGCGGCGGAACCGAGTACGCCCGCCCGTCGCACTCCATTTGTCTTGCGCAAAATATCGGAACCGGCATCGGCCGAAACCTATATGGTTCGAGGAGCAAAGCGACTGAGAGCGCGGTCACGAAGCGATATGTCCATCATCTTACTGCTCATGCAACTCAAAGATACTTGTGTCATAAGACAGCTGCTCACGACAGAAAGGTGATCTATCTATGAATGGACAGACTAATACCGCCCCCGATGGGGAATTGGTTCATACTGACGACGACCTTGGCAAAGCGCCCGCTGTTTGGGCAACCGGCACATTCTGGACGGTGCTCGGCACCTTAGTTGGTGTCGCTGGGCTGCTGATTACAGCTTACCTTTTTTCGATCACATCAGCTTCGAACTATCGTGCTTACAAAGGTCAGCTTGCTATGGAGGCACATACCGCAACGATAGAGTTCGTTGCAGCCTTCACCCAGCATTATCGCCCGGACTCCGCTCGCGAGAAGAAGGATCTCGCAGCACAAAAGTCCGCCTGGAATCGCCTTCATCCGGCCGTAAGGATCGCAAGCATTACGTCTGACGGCGCAATTGCGCGTGCGTCGGTTGTCGACGACATCGAACTAAAAGCTTGCCTCCAGCGGTTCAGGACTTTCCATTTCAACCTGGTCGAACGGGTAGTTCCTGAGGGGGAAAACATCTCGCTGGAAAATTACGCTATTGCGCTCGCAGGCTTTCCGGACATGGTTCGAAGGTATGTCGAGAACGTTGCCCAAGACCCAACATTGGTTGGGCGCGACACCGGCGGTGGGCAACGATCATGTCCACTTCTCAACGATGTAGACGGCGGCAACCCGTAAGTATGAGCAAAAGGCGCATCACGACGACCGCTGAAAGGAAAACACTTGTCGTTCAACCGTCCGTCAATCGTCTGCCACCAACAACTCCCTGTCGGGCAAGGCGGTTTTGCCATTATGAGCCTGACAACACCGAACGAAGAAGAATTCCACTTCATCTACGATTGCGGTTCGGACCCTGTCAGAAACACGGAACGCCTAATCCCGGATGTTAAGGCCTGGTGCGGTGGGCACGTCGATGCGCTCTTCATCTCACACTTCGATGCTGATCATGTGGACGGGCTCGACCGTCTCCTGGAGAACATCAAGATTGAGACGGTGTTCATCCCGTACCTATCCCCAGTGCAGCAGGCGCTCGTATTCATCGGCGGGGACGGAACGAGCTCCGGATCGCTTAGAGAAATCGCCGTTAATCCCGCCACCTGGTTTGGCCGGCGTGGCGTAGATCGAATCGTTCGTGTGCGAGGCGCGGAAGACGGATCAGAAGACGAGCCCCCGAGAGAACCACCTACGCTGGATCCCGACGCCTTCGCAGATGGATCAAAACTCGGACCGTCGGATGTTGATCGGCGTTACAAGCTCATGACGTCCATTCCGCTCGAAAGAGCGACTGCGGATTTAAGCGATGCTGAACCCGACGACGCAGAGCAATCCATTCTTGGTTTTGGCGGTTCCGTTCTGATTTCTGATGGTCAGCAACCTTTGGACTGGACGCTTCTGCCCTTCGTGCCCGACCGTACGAAAACCGCGGATTTTCCGAACTTCGAGAATGCGTTCAAGACGATTGTAGGGGCTCATTCACCAAAACGCTCAGGTTCATCGAGGGACAGCCGCCTGAAAGCTGCGCTGCAATGCAGAACCTGCCGATCAAAAATGAAAGCCGCATATGCCAATATTGGCCGCGGCCTTGGCGGCGCAAGACACAACGGCGTATCGATGTCTCTGTATTCCGGCCCCGTAACCTTTTCCGCCGGGACCTGGACCGTCTCTGGATGGCAAGGGACCAGCCGACGCCTCAGGGACCTGGGAGACCATCCCGGCTGGATCGCAGCGGGAGATGCACCACTTTCGACCACTAAATCCATGCGAGAATGGACATCATTCTTCGGCCATCGCCTCAAGGCCTGCTCTGTGCTGGTTCTGCCTCATCATGGGGCGGCGTCTAGCTTCAACAAAGATCTGCTGACGCCACCTTCAATTTCCGCCTATGTGGCAGCAGCAGGCCGACCCAGCCAATACCGACACCCATCGGCCAGCGTTTGTAAGGCTGTTCGCAACGCTTCCCGTAGGCTCATACATGTGACTCAATACGACCGGAGTGTCTGGACGATGATGGCCGTCAGCCGATAATTTTCCTGTTTGTTTGGCGTCAAAGATCAGAGTCAAATTGTTTTGCAGGGGTGACTCTACTTCACGTTGCGGCCATCGTTGACGCACTCGAAGATCCGGACACAAGCCTATGGCAACAGAAGTCAAATCAGCGTTCACAGCTGTGCCTCAGAGCACGTTGAGCTTTCTGCAGGCTAACGGACAGGGCTGCTACGTCCCGGCGTTTCAACGAGAGTATTCATGGAGCAAGGATAACGTAGACCGTCTGTTCGAAGACGCTCGCGGTGGTTTGAACAGCTTGCCAACGAGGCTCACGACCATCAGTTTCCTCGGTACGATTATCGCCATTCATGACACGAAGTACCTGTCAGTGCGCCCGGCTTTTACCGACCAGATGCCGCAAAAGGTGATGACGATCATCGACGGCCAACAGCGCCTGTCGACATTCGTTCTCATCTTCATCGCATTGCACCATCGGATCGATCGGCTTCGCGAGAAAGCTGAAAGGCTGGACGAGGACGAAACGGCGAAATGGCTGGCAGCCAGCGCGCGTCGCATGCTCCCGACACTTCTCGGGAGCGTTCGGCTGGATATGAATGATGGAGAAGGGATCTACCAATACTATCCCCGCTTGATCCGAGCCTACCATGATGTGTGGTCCACGAATGGACGAGACGCCAAATACGAAGGCTCAATCGCAAACGTAACCTGGCAGTATCTCCAGTTCTGGATGGATAAGGCAAGCGGGACATTCAAACCAGAGACCCCAAAGGACGCCCCCCCGGAAACGCATAAGGTGGTGGCCAGCATCTACCGTGTGATCGAGAGAAATTTGAAAGACCTCTGCTCCCGTAAGGACGAAGCCGAGAACGCATTGGACGTCCAGGAACTGATGGCGAGCGCTGATTTCGGCCTAGAGCTTTTTGGCTACGATGTTCCCGGTGATGTTCAGGCACGGTTCAAAGGAGAATTCGAAGAGAAGGGCGCGGACAAGACCCTCTATGACCTCGCCACCTTGATCGTCACAGCATTGTATATGCAAAAGCGCATGGCCTTCACTGTTGTGGAAGCGAAGGGTGAAGACGACGCTTTTGATATGTTCGAAGCGTTGAATACGACAGGCGAACCGCTGACGGCTTTTGAAACCTTCAAACCGAAGATCATCGAGGCGGAATCGATCCAGCACTACGAAGGGTCTGAATCCCATCGTCAAATCCAACGGGTCGAGGGCTATCTCAACAGGTTCGAGAAAGCAGAGGAGAAGCAGAAGGCAACAGCGAGTATGCTTGTACCCTTTGCTTTGGCCGAGACGGGTACACGGCTGGCCGGTAAACTCAATGAGCAGCGCCGCTATTTGCGGGGTCAATTTGACGAAATCGAAGCGACCAAGGACAAACCGAAACGTGAGGGCTTCGTAAGGCGTCTCGGTGACATGGCTGAACTGATCGACACGAGTTGGGATCTCAAGAAGGAGACCAAAGCCAAGTTTGGCGGGCTACCCGTTGAGTGGGAAGCGGCTCGTGTTGCTCATGAATATCTGCGGCAGCTTAATCACAGCATTACACTGGCTCCGCTTGCCCGTTTCTTCGGACAGGCGATACACGCGGACAGTTCGCACAAGGCTGCGGCGGTCAAAACGTTCGAGCAAGCATTAGCAGCAACCGGGGCTTTCGCCGTTCTTTGGCGCAGTGCATTCGGTACCACGACCAATATCGACGCGCGGTTCCGGGACCTGATGCGAGAAGGGATCGACACTGACCCATTCGCCGCGCGACCAAAGGGAAACGCTGCCATTCTCGATATCGATGTCTATCGGCAAGCGCTTTGGGCAGCGTTGAAGCGGGAGAAGATTGGAACCAAGGCCGAATGGATTCTTGAGGCTAAAGGCACTCCAATCTACGAGAAATCGAAGCCGACTGCGCGCATGTTGTTGCTCCTGTCAGCACATGATGCGGTTGAAGACGACAGCTTACCGGGCCTCCTGAGACGCGGACGTGCCCATGTCCGGCCCACACTCACGGTGCGCGAGCTCGAGCGAATATCAGCTTTGGAGATCGAGCATGTGGCCCCGAAGTCGCCGGATGAGTCAGATGGGACTTGGGAGAACTCCATCTATGAGAGCAAAGATCTTCCCCATTCCATCGGCAATTTGACGGTCGTTCCCAAATTAGAAAACATCGTCTTGAGCAACCGGCCCTGGAAGGCGAAACGTGCGATCTACCGAGTGTTGGGAGCTACTACTCAAGAGGAGTTTCGTGACGCGGTGGGACAGCTGCCCGATATCGGGGTTGATCTGTCGGAGCGCGCGACGGAAATCGTCGATCAGTCTATACACGCCGACGTATTGGTCCCACTGTCGGCAGTCGAAGACTGGAACCCCGCCTTCATCGAACGCCGCTCGGAACGGCTCTGTGAACTTGCATGGGATCAACTTCAGGATTGGCTTCCGGGCGCGCCGTAAGTTCATTTGTGACAGGTCAGGCAACCGCTCGCGGCCTCGGGAACTCCATAGACCTCATCAATGTCGATCTCGCTCAGTCTAGCCCGAAGAGGGTTGGCCAATTGTTTGGCCTTCCGGCGAGCAACGCGCAAATCGTAGTCTTTCTCGATTTGTGCGACACGCTCAGGCCGTGCCAATTCGTCCAGCGACTCTTTCTGCGTCCATGTGAAAGGAGATCCGTGCTCGAGTGCAGACTTCTCATAGGACTTAGCCTCCTCGAACGCGTCGGGGTGCTCTCTCATCAGGCGAACCCATTCGATCTTCTGCTGATAGAAGCAGAACGTGCAGCCGCTTCTGGATCGCCAGCGATAGTAAGCTGGCAAGCCAAGGCCCGAGCTGTCTAAAAGTTCGATCACTGCAGCTTTGTCGAGACCCGCCTCCCGCAGGGGGAAGTGGACCTTCATATTCGGATGGGTGGCGATCATCCCCGATCGATCCGGCTCATCTGCACGGATCGCCACGTAGCTGTGAACGATCGTGCCAGCTTCCAACTCAGGCTTGAGCCAATGCTCAAACGGTTCGATTTTGAGTTTACGCGTACACCAGCGCGTGCGTGGCGATGGAAGGAAGTGACCATATTGCTTTAGCCAGAAATCGAAGTCGCGATCCGCGTTCAGTCTTTCGATCGGTTTGCCGATGAACCCTTCGAGTTCGCCGAGGTAGTCATACACCTCTTTGAGCTCTTTGCCGGTATCCGTGAAGAAGTACTTGATATCAATCTCAGGTCGGTTCTGACGCATCCAGACCGCCAGTGAAGCGCTGTCACGGCCGCCGGACAGGCCAAGAACGTGAATTTCCCGCGGCTGGTTAGGCGATTTCATTTGGGTCATGCGGAAGCTTCCTCTTCGGGGATAAGTGGCACGGTGACGTCCGCTTCGCCGTCGTCTTCGAGAAGGTCGTGAGAGACTTCTGCAAGCACGGCCAGGAGCAGATCTTGCGACAAACCTTCCTGCTGCAAACGCTTTCTGATCTCACTTGCAATCGGTTCGATCGTTGCCTGTTCTGCGACCGAAATCTGAGCTCGTCGAACGACGCTACGCTCTGCCGTGCCGACACCCGCCATCATCATCACGGCTGTCTGTGTAGGTGCCTCGCCTGTATCTCCGAACAGTTCGACCCGTCGGAAACGATAAGCGAAATCGGCCAACTGAACAGCAGCGCGCTTGGGCTCGAGGTCACGCCACCCGGATACGGGTTGGCCGGTCACAAGACCGCAGATCGCCTCCATGTGTGCGGTAGATCCGTCGAAGGCTGCAAGGCGAGAGATGAACCCGCTCAGTTTGAGATCGTCGCTTGCCGTGTTTTCGACTGCGTGCGCCCGCGCCTGCAATGGTTCGAAGTTGCTCCCTTGATGCTTCAACGCTGCCAGCATCTTGCCGCGCAACTCGTCGAGCATTCGAGGCTGCGCAGTTCGCAATTCTTCGAGTGCATCGCAGACCCGTTGACCGGTTTTGCCGTCGGAACCGCCAACAGCTTCAGGGAACGCCTTTGCGAATAGATCGTGCGGATCATCGGCATGAAGGAGACCACGGCGGATGCTTTTAGCAGCGCTCGACAGCGCGCCATGCGCATGACGGGCCCAACCTGGCAGCTTGAAAGCGAATTCAACCAGCGCCTGCGCGACCGGGAGCGGTTCGGCCGGTGGTGACCAACCGGTGAGCTCATGCGCTTTTGCCGCATACATCTTCATGGCGGTGCGATCATTCTTGGTTGTGAGCACACGGCGTAGTGCGATGTCGGAGGGGTCCTGTAGCAATCGGTCGATTACGAGATCGTCTAGCGACGGCTGGAACATGTTCTCTACATAGACCGCTGTCTTCACCTGCCGTGTTCGCAGATAGGCGACTAGGAGGATCGGCATCAGACCGTTGCGAACACCGAACGGTGGTCGGCGCCACTCGTCATAGAGATCAGCCACTCTGATCCGTTCACCGGAGGCGAGAAGCTTGTCTGTTTCGCTCCACAACGGGGCTAGGTTGCGTTCGACGAAATCATCATTTGCCGGCTCGACAAATGCCCAACCCTCTTCGGCTTCCCGATAAAGACCGGTCGCCTCCAAGGTTGTCGCGGCAAGTCCGACCTCAGGCGGATAACCCTTGATACCAAACCGATGCTCACCTGTGGCGTCAGCCACTCCTTTCAGCAGTGCTCGAATGGCAGCATTGGTATTGCTGGACGGTTTTTGACGGTTCGCCAATTCGGAATGAACGACAGGGGCATGCTTGAAGACGATTTCAGCCTGGTCACTCGCCAGTCGTGACATTGACCCTTCTTCGGTCGTGATCTCAGCACCATTTTGGAACCACTTGGCTCCATCGAAGGCCAATCGTAGTTCTTCTTCCAAACGACCTGTCAGTAAAGCGATCCTTGCTTCGACTTCCCGTCGAGCGGTTGCGTCACCTTCAAGTTCTGCACTTTCCCGCTGCACGTCCCGCAACGCAGACAGTTCTCGCCCAAGTGACCGCACCGCTTCGTAGTTCGGAGGCAGGCCGACAATAATGGGCAGTTCGCTCTGAACGTTAGAAGCCTGCTTCACACTTTCATGCGCCTCGTCCAGCGAAAGGCGATCACTGGGAAATCCAAGGATGAAGCGACCAGCTGCTTCGGAAGAAACGGCAGATTCAAAAATGGATACTGTCTCTCCACCGATCTCCGTCATACGCGTATCGAACCAGCGTGGTGTCCCGGTGTCGAAATAGTGGGCCTTTGCGAGGACTGGCTTCAAACCCGCTAGCTCGTTCAGTGTTCTGATATCCAGTGAGCCGCGTTCGTCCATCCGAGTGACGATCTCCGCTTCGATATCGAAATCACTGCCAGCGTAAACCGCATAGGCACCAAGGTGCCGACGGAAAACCAATGAAGATGATCGCACGAGATCTTCAAGCGCAGCTTGAACGGTCGCACGTGGCGCAATCAAACAGGCCTCGACGATACGTTGAGAAGCTACGATGCCGGACCCGTTGCGGAAGAGATCAATGATGGCGACCGTCTTCGCGATCTGCTCGTGGAGGGCATCGGCGTGCCGTTGGGCGCGTTCGATAGCATCAGCGGCTAGTGACCACCGGTGGCCATCTGGAGACGCTTGGATGGCCGGTTCCAAATTGATCCTTAGGTAATCCCACAGATCCGATGGACTGAACGTGACGTTCGAACCCGACCTTGTCTGGTCAAGGAACTCTTGAAACCCATTGGGCTCAGCAGAACTTAGGAAGCCGAATAGGCTTCTCTCGTTCTGTCCAAAGCGCCTTCTCGTTACCGGGCCAAGAAGCGAAGCTGTGACGGGATGCAGAGGCCAACAAGCGTCCAGCCTTTCTGCGAGATCATCAGGTGTTCCTGGACGTCGCTCTGCGATGTCGGATGCAACAAGTTCCGATACGCTGGCACTAGTGGAATGTTGGACGCTTACGGTGATCGCGCGTCCAATCAGGTCAATTACCTCGTCTGTTGCAGTGACGATAGGAATGTCGACAAACCGGCCCTGGATTTTGGCCCATTCATTTTGGACCCGGGACCCTAACCGTTCCGCGTATCGATCGAATGCTTGATGTAGAATGCCGATCACGATGAGCCGACCACCAGATCGATTGGCTGTCTCGGCTAGATCTTGGAAGAAGTGTATGTCGATCGAAAGATCGCTAGCCCCTTCTAGGTATTTCCCCATTTCGTCGATGATGACGAGGACGCCCCCATCGGGTCGTGCCTCGGCCTCGCGAGAGAGACGGAGAATGACATCTTGACCGGAAGCGTCCAGCTTATGGCCACGTTTGGTTCGAGCGGAACCAGGCGATTGCGCAACCGCGTCAGCAGTCGCTGCACGTAGGTCTTCAACCGGATCGGCGCGACGTCCGGTCAGGACTACAGGCAACCACTCACCAGGCGTTCCATCGAAGGCGGGCTTTATGCACTCACCAAGCAAGGTCCGAGCGGTATCTCTGGCCTCTCCTTCGGGGAGAACCGACGAGGCGAGAGACAGTGCGAGGCTCGACTTTCCTCCTCCATACGGTCCTGTCCATGTGAACGCGCCCTGCCCTCTTGCGATCGACGCACAAGTTGTTTCAAGGGCAGCGCGAGCCGTCTCGTGCACGACGTAGCCATGCAAACCATCGATTGAACCAAGATCTGCATCGAGCCGGATCGACTTTTGAAACCGGCGTTCCACAGTGGCGTGATGAGTGAGATATTTGGTCAAGCGGCAACCTCTTTCCGCGACCGAGAGAATGAGCTGCGCAACTGCTCATAGGGGTCGATTTTGTCACGCTTGGAGACGTTTCGAACCCCGGCTGTATCTGACCAAACAAAGGCCTTGGAAGTTGTTCGATCGATATGAACAAGGCGATCGATGACAGCGTCTTCGTTCATCTTGAAGATACGGCCGGGCGAGCCAGGTTCAAACGCGATCTCTTCAACTGAGATCGAGCTTACGGCACTAGCGGTCAGCCGTTCTTTACGTGACCAAAAGTCATGAAGGGCGTAGGCGAAGACGCCATCTGGTAGCGACGGCTTCGGTCCACGGCGAAATTCGAACGCCTTCCCGGCCACTTCCCGAACGAGGTTCAATTCTGAAAGTACGGTCTCGACCTGATCGTCGACCGAAGATCCCGCAATCCTGGAAACGTAGGAGCGAACGAAGACCTCGACGTCCCTTTTTATGGTCGCCGCAGATGCGCGTGACCTCGATAGCTCCAGACACAGGTCGCGCAGCGGCGAGGCAATTGTTTCACGATCGAACGTACCGGCGTTCAGATGGTTGAACGCGTAATACCATGTGGTCGCATTCTCGCTGTCGGACGCGATGATCCAATGAAGCAGCCAAGTTGATGCGATATTTTCGAGATAAGGATCAACGCCGGTTTCCGAATGAAAGAGCAAATTGCCAACCGGTCCGATTTTGCAGTGGCCTTGGGCATCTTCCTCAATGACTCGGCATATTCTCGCCCAATGGCGAATGGCGAAAACCATATTCTTGCCGACGCCGAACCTGATAATTCCAGCATCTTTATCAAAGACTTCCGACGCGTCCGTACCCTCGGCCTCGCGTACAGCCTCGTACGCTTTGCGAAGCCATAGGCGACGCAACGGAAATGTCTCATGTCCTGAAAATCGTGTGACGGCAGATGGTTCGCCGAGTGGTCCTCTTAGCATGAGGTGGAAACTAGACCGCACACGGCCGCGAAGCAACTGGACGCGGTGTCCAGCGCGGCAGCGAGATCCTACGCGGTGGGGATAAGCTTCAGGAAGAGTCTAAAGGTTCAACGCGCGGGTTCTTAAAACGGCGTCAGCGATCATAGAAACCGCACGATCGACCTCAATTTCCGTCGCATCTCGTCCGAAACTAAAACGGATGGATTCGGACATTTGCGCTGTATCCAAACCGATTGCTTGCAAGACGTGTGAAGGCTCGATCGAACCTGCATGACAGGCTGATCCCAACGACGCTGATACCCGTCCGTATAGATGCTGCAGGACATCGATAGCTTTCGCATCGTGGAACCGGACGCTGACTATTCCATCGTAGTCTGTGGGCCCGAAACCGTTGAAGTCGACGCCTTCAATCGCCCGATCAAGACTTTCGATAAAGTATCGCGCTGCTGCGAACGCAGTGTCGGAAAGGTTCAAGGCGTCCATCGCTTGCTCGGCGGCGGCACCGAGCCCGGCACAGAGGAAGGCGGGAACTGTGCCGCCGCGTCGTCCACCCTGTTGTCCACCCCCGTGAATTAACGGTTCCAAGCGGACGGGGCAGTCCGATGATGAATAAAGAGCACCAATCCCCTTTGGGCCATACAGTTTGTGACCGGATAGGCTGAGGAGGTCGACGCCAAGGTCGTGGACATCGACGCGAATTCGAGCGACGGCTTGCGCCGCGTCTGTGTGGGTCACAATTCCCTGGCCTGCGACTTGCTGCACAATTTCGCGGACCGGCTGACGAGTGCCAAGTTCGTTATTGACGAGCATGATCGAAATCAAAGCCGTTTCCGGCGTGACGGCATCGAGGACATCACCGGTGGTGACGTACCCTAATCTATCTACGGGAATGAAGGTGACGGTGCAGCCGCTGCGTTCGAGTGCTCGCGCGCTCTCCAACACGCAGCTGTGTTCGATCGCGCTGACAATGAGATGATCGCCGCGACGTTGCGTTGACCGCATTACGCCTTTCAAAGCGGCATTGTTTGCTTCTGTTGCCCCTGACGTGAAGACGATTTCTCCAGGTTGAGCACCGATCAGGTGCGCGACTTGCTTTTCTGCGGTGTCGATAGCCGCGGCGGGAGCGATGGCATCAGAATGCTCTGCGTGAGGGTTTCCAAAGTGAGCGCTGAGGAGTGGTTCCATAGCCGCGCGAACTCGAGGATCAATCGGGGTTGTCGCTGCGAAGTCGAGGTAGATGCCGGTCATGCGCGGTTGTCACTTTCTTCGGCAGCGTTCGATGCCGAAAGCGCAGTGTATAGAGCCGACTTGCCGATTTTCAGGCGAGCAGCAGCTTCCCGGACATTGAGTCCTGCCGCAATCATTTGCCGCGCTCGGGCAACTTTATCCGGGGTGGCTGCCACCGGACGACCACCTTTTCGCCCACGCGCAGCAGCAGCAGCGAGACCGGCATTCGTCCGCTCACGGATCAGGTCGCGCTCAAACTGACCGAGAGCTCCGAAAATGTGAAACACGAGGCGTCCGGTCGGTGTCGTCGTATCGATGTTCTCGGTCAAAGACCGGAAACCGATCCCTTCGGCCTCCAAGCCTGCGACCGTTTGCAAAAGATGGGTCATTGATCGCCCAAGGCGATCGAGCTTCCAGACGACGAGTGTGTCACCTTCTCGCAGGAAGGCGAGTGTCTTCATCAGCCCGGGGCGCTCGGTCTTCGTACCGGATACGCCTCGGTCTTCAAAGGTGCGTAACACGCCGGCAGCATTCAGAGCGTCGAGTTGAAGGGCGACGTCCTGTTCGGCGGTCGATACCCGTGCGTATCCAATCAAGGACATCGCTATTGTTCCCTTCGCAGATGCTGAAGCAGCATTTCACTATCGCCAATAGTCCGCAAACTCGTCCAACAATCAAACTGTCCTATAAATCACGCTATGTGGCTTTACCGGACATTGTGGCGACTTGTCCAGCTAACGGACGTTTGTCGGACCACTTTCGCAAGGCACTAAATGCCATTGGCCTAGCCAAAGATGTCGCACCGCCAGCAAAAGCCGACGGTGCTTCAAATCTGTTTTATGTTACGCTCGATGACGCATGACAGTAATGCCCAGTCCCTTGGCTTTGTCGACTATGTTTTCGTTCACACCCGAACCTGAGAATGCGATGAGACCGATTGGCATCTCTTTCAGCAGTGCATCATTGCGCCGGAACGGTGCTGCCTTTGCGTGTTCGGTCCATTCGGGGCTGAAGATGACCTGAGCGATCTTATTGCACTCGCACCATTTGGCAGCGATCATTTCCGCACCCTCCTTGGTGCCGCCGTGCAGGAGGATCATGTCGGGATATTTAGCTTTCGTCTTATCGAGGGCTGCGATGACTGCGTTGTGGTCGTTGAAGTCTCTTCCGCCTGTAAAGCCGATACGGGTGCCGTCAGGACAGTGGATCTCGTTTTTCTTGCTGCGCTTGGCCGACTGGTAGTTGCGGCTATCGATCACCGCGCTCGTCAGGGCTGCATGTGATGTCCGTGAGCCGGAGCGAGGGAGCCACGTCGAACCTGTCTGCGTGCTGAAATGGTTGGCTGCTGCATCGCGCAGTAGCTCGAAGGCTGCGCGCTTTTCCAGAAGCAATTCGCCCTCGATGAGCTTGCCTTCCAACTCGACGGATCGAATTTCTGAACCGTCCTGATCACTTACCATCTGGCGTTGCTCGTCCTCGTTGGTCTGAGGGCATTTGTCGATGAACTCGAGGCGGCGGTGAAAAACGTTGACCACACCTCAGAGCATCTCTTGCAGATCATCCTAGAGAGGAGTGCCGTCGAAGGTTTCCAGGAGCGTGTCCTAGATGGAGTGGGCCGCATGCTCGATCTGCTCGGTCTCGGGAAGATCGCGCCAGTCGCGTTCGCCGCACTCTTGCCGAAGGCCGTGGAGCTTCATGGCCTCGATGGCGTGATGCGTGGATGAGGCGACGTGGTGTTCGTCGGGATCGTGTGAATGGGTGAGCTGCTCGAAGGCAGCTAGATTTTGCATCTGTGTGTTCATGAGAATTGTCCTGGACCTGTCGCGGGTTCGTTTAGAAAACTGGCAGTCCGGTTTGCAGAATGAAGCGAGCCCGCTGAACGTCGAGTTTAGCACCATTGCGCTATGTCAGCACTTAAAACCCTCATTCCAGCAAGGTAAGGCGAATGATCGAGCTCGATGCAAAGATGTGACAGCAACTCTTTTGATAAACGCAGCCGATATGGATGCGGACGGCACCGCGGAACTCATCGCAATTTATGCCAGACAGATACTACCTTTAGGTCGATCGCAGGGTTCGATACGCTGGTCGCAAACCCTCTGTGACCATACGTTGTTCCAGCCCCTAGGAAAATTCGTCGTTTAGTGTGCTGTATGTGCTCTGCTCCCCGAACGCTGAGCCGCCTGCTGCGGGCTTTCTGGGGTTATGATTGGATCGGCTGGTTGGGTTGGCCGATCAATTTTATGAACTCGATCGGAGACTAAAGGCCGTGTCCGGCGTAAGCACCAATGGAACAGCGAGGACTGATTTTTTAATGAAGTGAATCCGCTCGTCATCAACCGAAAGGAATGACCGATAAAACAAAACAAGAACGCGAAAAACCGCCTGACTATACCTGAATTTTTACGTAGTCCTCAATCGCATTAAAATTTTAAATAACAATTTCAACACGATACGTGTTCGCAGGACTATTCGGGCC
>NZ_AEEB01000007.1 GCF_000179775.1 Ahrensia sp. R2A130 | reverse complement strand
GCCCAGTGCTTGCACAGGATCGCTTCGGAACCGAGGCTTTCCACATAGGCTTTGCAGGCTGCGATTTCCGCTTCGCTGTCGCCGTGGAAATGGTTGATGGCGACCACGGCTGGAACACCGAAGCCCTTCACGTTTTCGATGTGACGACCGAGGTTGGCGCAGCCTTCTTTGACCGCATCGACGTTCTCGGCTGCCAGATCGGCCTTCAACACACCGCCGTTCATCTTCATCGCGCGGATGGTAGCAACGATGACGACGGCAGATGGTGCGATGCCCGCCTTGCGGCATTTGATATTCATGAACTTCTCGGCACCCAGATCAGCACCGAAGCCTGCTTCCGTCACCACATAGTCAGCCAGTTTCAGCGCTGTTTTTGTGGCGACAACCGAGTTGCAACCGTGGGCGATGTTGGCGAAGGGGCCGCCGTGAACGAAGGCCGGGTTGTTTTCCAGCGTTTGTACGAGGTTTGGCTGCATCGCGTCTTTCAACAGAACCGTCATGGCACCATCTGCCTTGATATCGCGGCAGGTGATGGCTTTGCGGTCGCG
>NZ_AEEB01000008.1 GCF_000179775.1 Ahrensia sp. R2A130 | reverse complement strand
TGACCTGCTCCCCGGATTGTCCTCGATTATGAGTTAGCTCTGTTCCGGTTTTGGTCCTGAATGGACCGGGTTGCGTATTCGATCGGCGTCATGCCGTCGAGGCTCGTATGGGGTCGTTCGTGGTTGTAGTCGATGCGCCAGTCTTCGATCAGATCGCGTGCGTACCGTAGGTTCGAGAACAGATGCTCATTGAGGCACTCGTCACGTAGTCGACCGTTGAAGCTCTCGACGAAGCCGTTCTGCATTGGTTTGCCGGGCGCGATGTAGTGCCACTCGACGCTGCGTT
>NZ_AEEB01000009.1 GCF_000179775.1 Ahrensia sp. R2A130 | reverse complement strand
CCTGCTGCCAGGACAAAATGGCGTTTGAGGTCAGCTCTGTTCCGTTGTCAGAGACCACCATGCAGGGCCGTCCGCGATGCTCGCTGATGCGGTCGAGTTCGCGGCCCA
>NZ_AEEB01000010.1 GCF_000179775.1 Ahrensia sp. R2A130 | reverse complement strand
TGGTTCATGCGCAGGGGAGTATTACGGCTTCGCCGCGCTTGTAACTCTAACCAGCAAGTGAGGACATTATGACCATCCAATTACACGCACAGCCTTATGATATTTCTGCCAACGGCTTTTATTTCACGTCTGCCAACGAATATCAGGCCAAGGCGAGAAACAATCGAAACGACTATGGTGATCCCGTTGAAGAATACGAAATCCAATTCATAGACGGGGAACAAATTGATTGCGAACTGGCACAGGCCTGGGGCTTTTATCAAAGCAACTTTGGTGCGTTCCTCGGAAAAGCAACCTCATGGAACGATGATCAAAAAATCCGTTATATTATTGCCGTTGGTGAATGCGGTTTCGATCATGCTGCCGTAAAAGATGATCCGCTACAAATTGAGATCGATATCTATCCCGTTGCCACTATGCGCGAGCTGGCGGAGCAATTTATTGATGAAGGCCTATTCGGTAAAATCCCCGAACACCTTGCCAATTACATCGACATTGATGCTATCGCGCATGACTTGACGTTTGACTACACCGCAACCGAGATAAATGGCGAAAGCGTCATTTATCGTTGCGCTTAGGGAGGATGCAATGGAACATCACCCTCAGCAATTTATTCCTAGCCATCGTGGCTATGGCGCGGGGCATCCTTGGTATTATATGCTTGGCGGTAAAATACCCACGCTCAAAGCTATTCAAGCCCATGCGAAAGCCATGAACTACGGCGGCTATGCCGCAGAGGATATCGCCAAGGCCGCCAACAAAGCAGAGCCGCAACGTACTGCGGCATTGAATGCATACAAAGATAAATTCAAAGCCGATCTAAAACGAGACATTTCAAGATACCGCGAATGCGTCCGTATTCTTAACGCGTGGAGGAAGGCGGGAGTAGATCAAGAGAACCCAACCTCATGCGCTGATATTCATGTTTCCGTGGGATTGAAATTCTCTCATATGATCAACGTTTTTGCACATCTGCATCTCTTGGAGGGGCTGTATACGCAGCGCGATTTATTTGATTTTTCTTGATTGTTTTCAAAATACGCGAGATTCTTGGGCAATAAATCCACATCTGCGCCTGTATTTTGGCTTTTGGTTTGATCTTTGTTTGACCGCAAATGATCCCATGAAAGCGAGAGCGGGCGTTTTTTATGCCATTGCCCCTAAACCATTTAGGGCGTGGTCTCTGACAGTATTCGGCAATCCTATCTTGCCAGCGCGGACGAGACCGCGCCAGAAAGATATTGTCATGTCCAAACAAAGCCCTTCGCAGCAGCTTGCGTTAGACTACGCACGCTACCGCGCCCATGTCGCACCCCTTAATTTATCGCGTGAGCAAGAAGATGCATTGCTTCGCGATCTATGGGCGATCACTCAAACACTGCTTGATCAATCTTTTATTGCCCCGACTTATCCGCAGCAATTTGCCATTGCAGCGCAAGCGTTTCGTGCGCATCGATGATGCGGTTGCGATAGAATCGGAGAAAGCTGAACACCTTAAGCCAACACCAAGCACACAGGAGAAGCCATGAGCATCGCCGTTATTTATACCCGCGTTTCCAGCAAAGCTCAGCTTAAGAAAGGCGATGGATTGGCGTCGCAAGAACAGCGTTGCCGAGAGTTTGCATCATACAAGGGTTATGATGTTGTCGAAGTGTTTCGCGATGAGGGCGTGTCAGGCGGCATTGCTAACCGTCCAGCGATCAAAGCCATGCTGAAATGGTTGCGCCAGAACCGAGTGCAAGAGCCTGTCGTTCTCATTGATGACATTTCACGGATTGCCAGAAGCATAGAAGCGCACTGGAAGCTCCGCGCCGCCATTGGTTCAGTGGGTGCAAAACTCGAAAGCCCCTCAATAGAGTTTGGCGATGATAGCGACAGTCAACTTGTCGAGAATATGCTGGTTTCTGTTTCACAGCATCAACGCCAGAAAAACGGTGAGCAAGTTGTCAACCGAATGAAGGCACGATTGCTTAATGGCTATTTCCCATTCTGGGTGCCAACAGGTTATCGCTATGAGCGCGTAAAAGGCCATAGCGGTAAAATGATCGTGCGCGATGAACCACACGCCGCCCTCATTCAAGAAGCTCTAGAGGGCTTTGCAACAGGCCGTTTTCAAACACAGATTGAAGTCAAACGCTTTCTTGAACCTCATTCTATTTTTGCACGAGACAAGAACGGTGAAATTCACCCGCAGCGAATTGCCAATCTTCTAGCCAATAAAATCTATGCGGGATATTATGAGTACAAGCCTTGGAATGTCCCTTTGACCAACGGAAAACATGAAGCGCTCATTTCTTGGGAAACTTTCCAGCGCATTCAAACACGTTTACAGGAAGGCGCTGTAATTCGCAGTAAACGGGACGCTGAAAGTGAATTCCCATTAAAGGGCTTTGTAACCTGTTGGTGCTGCGAAAAACCACTGACCGCCTATTATGCCAAGGGCAGGAACAAACGTTACCCGTACTATGAATGCTTCAACAAGCAATGTGATGAACGTCGCAAATCCATTCGCAAAAATCAGATTGAGAGCGAGTTTGAAACACTCGTAAAATCCATGCGTCCGCAGACAAGCATGATGGTAACGGTTTCGGCGATGTTCCGCGATCTATGGAACACGCGCCTGTCTGGCTTTGAAATGAAGCGCATGGAGCAAAAGAAGGCGCTCACAGGTCTTAAAACTAAGATGAGCAAGCTAACTGACCGTCTGATTGAAACAACCAGCGCATCGGTGATCAAAGTTTATGAGGCAAAATTAGAGCAATTAGAGACAGAAAAAGCGCTAATCACAGAGAATCTCGCGAATAGACCCGATGCGCGCAAGGACTTTGATGAAGGTTTTCGAACCGCAATGAATTTTCTCGCAAATCCTTGGAAACTATGGGTTTCTAACAACCCTATACATCGTCAAACACTCATTAAGCTGGTGTTTGCGGCTCCATTACCATACAGACGAAACTAGGGGTTTCGAACCGCCAAAACCACCAGTATTTTCAGTGCGTTAAGGGGCATTTCAGACGGTAAAAAGAAAGTGGCGGAGAGACAGGGATTCGAACCCTGGGTACCCGTGAAGGCACAACGGTTTTCGAGACCGCCACGTTCGACCACTCCGTCACCTCTCCGCGAGATAGGCTGTTGGCCAAGGGCTCGTTTAGCGGGGGCGGCTTGGGGATTCAACCTTCAATCGACGTACCGCTGTCGTAGCTTTCGTTTTTAGATGGCTCGTCTTGTAAGGCCGTACAGAGCGCTGCTCGAAAATACGTGATGTGACAAGTCTGAAAGCTTGTGGCAGCCTGCTTATGTGCCACTGCACTGTGGTTGCGAACCTCTCTGTGGGAGCCTGGAGGTGGTGATGTGGCTGCAGTCTGTCAACTTGCGAAATACTCAGGCGAAAGACCCGATCTATGAAACATGCTTCCATCAAAATCATTCTTGCAGCTTCCATTGCATCGCTCTCAGCGATCGCCCTTCAAACAGCTTGGGCGGACGGCCATTCATCAGGCGGTGCTGCTGCCGAACGGCAGGCTTTGATGAAGAATGTCGGCGCTGCCACCAAGGTCGCAGCAGGCATGGTGAAAGGCGAGGTGGCCTTCGAATTGGCTGCTGCGCAGATGGCGATGGCGACCATGAATTCTGCAGCCCTTGGTTTCGGTTACATGTTCCCAGAGGGCTCCGAGACCGGAGCCAAAACCGAAGCGTCACCGAAAATCTGGTCTGACAATGAAGGCTTTCAGAAATTGGTCGCCAAGTTCGCAGCCGACACAAGCGGCAAAGTGACTG
Organism: Ahrensia sp. R2A130; assembly: GCF_000179775.1. GTDB lineage: Bacteria > Pseudomonadota > Alphaproteobacteria > Rhizobiales > Rhizobiaceae > Pseudahrensia. The sequence goes on along the minus strand of NZ_AEEB01000010.1, from coordinate 9,001 downwards.
ATTTGGCTTCTTTGAAGGAAGCGTTTGGAGCAGCCGCATCCAATTGCGGCACCTGCCACAAGGCGTATCGCGTCAAGAATTGATGGCGCTGAACCTGTGGTGAGACATGCTTTCCAGCGATGGCAAACGATATGAAGAAGCTGTTTGTTGTCGTGGGAATTTTGGGAGTATCGGCAGCTGCCACCGGCTGGTGGCTGTCCTCGCCCAAACAGGCTTCGGCCAGTTACATAATGTCTGTCGAAGCTGCGTTTGCCCAACCTGACCTTGCCAATGGAGAGTTGGTTTTTTGGGCTGGTGGCTGCGCTTCTTGCCACAAAGCTCAACCGACTGGTTCTGAGAAACCCGTTACAACCGAGAAATCTGGCCCGCCTGTTTTGGCGGGCGGTTTGGGGCTGGAAACTCAGTTTGGAACGTTCGTTGCGCCCAATATCTCTTCCGACGTGGATTCAGGCTTGGGTAGTTGGACCGCTTCGCAATTTGCAACTGCAATGGTTAAGGGCGTATCGCCCAGCGGGCGGCACTATTATCCGGCATTTCCCTATACGTCCTACACGAACATGACAGAGCGGGATGTGGCCGATCTGTTTGCGTTTCTTAAGACGCTACCTGCGAGCACTGAGAAATCGAAGCCTCATGAGTTGGGTTTTCCATTCTCAATCTCCCGCGGTATGGGGCTTTGGAAATTGCTGTACTTGAAACAGGGGCCGGTGATTGAGGTTGCCGGAGATGATCCCGTGCTGCTGCGCGGACGATACCTTACTGAAACTCTTGGCCACTGCGGTGAATGCCACACGCCGCGCAACGCTCTTGGCGGTTGGAACCGCCAAGAGTGGTTTGCCGGTGCGATTGGGGCGGAACCCCGCGAAGAGGGACCGGAGATCATACCCAACATCACGCCTCACGCGGATGGTATCGAATCCTGGAGCGAGAGTGATATTGACTACGCGCTGGAGAGCGGATTCACGCCCGATTTTGATTCATTGGGGTCTTCAATGGCTGATGTGGTCGCCAACATGGCGCGTCTGCCTGCAAGTGATCGGGAGGCGATTGCAGCCTATTTAAAGCAGGTTGTTCCAAGCCGGAAAAACGTAATTTCCAACTAGGTTTAGCTTCGAACGCGGCCTCTCCTTTATGAATATTCAGATTCTTGCAATCCAATGCACTTGGAGCGATTTGGAAACCGTTTGTTAGCCATACTTCTATAAAGTCCAAAGCTGTCGAACAGTATTTTCGTGCAGGCCTTTGGAAGACAAATCGGTAACAGATAAGCAAGAATTGCGTAACTCGTTGTTGCGTAACGTGAAATGGCTTTTTGTCTTTTCCGTTGCTGCCAATGTTTTGATGCTTGCTATGCCGATTCACATGATCGCCGTTTACGATCGTGTGTTGGTGTCGGGCAGCCGTGAGACGCTTTTATACATAACGGCTATCGCACTGGCCGCACTCGTTTTGCTGGGTGTGACCGAAGCCGTTCGTATGATGATCGCGCAGCGTATGGCCGCCCGCTATGTCACTGGTACTGCAGGTGCGCTCTTCTCAGGTCTCATTCACGACGAAGAAGCTGGCCGCGAGAAGTCGCAGTTGATGCGGGATTTCTACGCACTGCGTACGTTTCTCTCCGGGCGAGCCATGGTGGCTCTTTTCGACCTTCCCTTCACCCCGCTGTTTCTGGTTCTGCTGTTCACGCTCCATATCCATCTGGGATTTCTGACGCTGGGCGGTATCGTCATTTTGGCAGGGCTCGCTTTTGCGAACCGCAAGCTGTCTGCAGAATCCAGCCAACAGGCTACCCGTTCCAATTCCGACGCGGTGGCATTTTCGCAAGCTGTCCTCAGTCGCGATGAAGACATCCGCGCTATGGGTCTGTTTCCAACTTTTTTGCAGCGTTGGGGCAAGAAAATGGAAGGCGCGCTGAACCATGCTGATGATGCGGCCTCGGTTGAGGCCTTCTTCTTTGGTCTTTCGCGCTTCTTTCGCCAAGGCTTGCAGATCCTAATTATGGCTTGGGGCGCATTTCTGGTGCTTGAAGGCAGTTTGTCCGGCGGTGTTATCTTTGCTGCTTCGTTGATCTCCAGCCGTGCTTTCGTACCAGTGGAGCAGGTAATCGGATCATGGGATCGGGTGGTTCACGCTTGGGGGGCTTGGCACAACCTTTCGGATTTCGTGGATTCCACGCCCGTGCGCCCATCCGCTATCGTGCCGCAAATGACGGTTGGTGATGTTGATGTCGAGGGCCTCCATTACGAAGTCGATAGTGGCAAGCGTTCGCTTTCCATTTTGCGCAACATCAATTTCTCTCTGAAATCCGGCAATGTACTGGCTATTATCGGTCCGACGGGCGCTGGAAAATCAACGCTTGCAAAGCTGTTGGCCGGGGCGACGCAACCGACATTTGGCTCTATCCGGCTGGACGATTTCGATCTGTCCATGTGGCCGGACAGCCGTCGTGGTTCATCAATCGGTTACGTCCCACAGGATGCACGGGTATTTCCCGGTTCGATTGCCGAAAATATTTCACGCTATGAGACTTATCCTGATGAAGACCGTGTCATTGAAGCGGCTCGTCGTGCCGGTATTCACAGCCAGATCGCCAAGATGCCGGATGCTTACGCAACCATTGTGACGGGCGATAACAACGCTTTGTCCGGTGGCCAGCAACAACAGGTCGCGCTGGCACGTGCCTTTTACGCCAGCCCTCGTGTGCTGGTGCTAGATGAGCCAAATGCCCACCTTGATCAGACATCTGAAGATGCGCTGATGCGTTCATTGTCGTTGGCGCGCGATGAAGGCGTGTCTTCTATCGTTGTGTCGCAGCGCCGTTCCATTCTCAAAGTGGCAGACTTTGTGCTCACCATGAATGATGGTGAGATCGTTTCCTTCAAGGAAAACCACGGCCAGTGGCGCGCCCGTCACAGTGATGATCGTGAGCAAGTGAACGCACCGGCAATGGCTGGTGGCAGCAAGCCGGAAGTTACCGTTCGTCAGCTCAATGCGACCGCTCCGGGTCGCAGTGGGCAAGTGCGTGTGGAGGCTGAGACCTAGTCGTGGCTACTACCAAAGATTCATCGGATATCCGCTGGCACGGTGATGCCCGCACCGACAGCAAACCGATCATTCGGTTTGGCTTTTGGTCGGTCTGTGTCATCATGGTGGTGTTCCTGTTGTGGGCCATGTTGTTTCCGCTTGCATCGGCGGTCATCACGCCTGGCAGCTTCGTGTCGCAAGGCAAGAACAAACTCGTGCAGCACCAAAGCGGTGGCCGCATCGCGCAGATTTTCGTGCGCGATGGCGACTTCGTGTTGGAGGGGCAGCCGGTGATCGCGCTCGATACAACATCTGCGCAGGCTGACCTGACAAAGCTCGAAGCGCGATACGCCATGTTAAACGCGTTGAAGTTACGACTCGACGCTGAACGCTCTGGCGGCTTGCGCTCTGCTCCACTTACTGCAGATGGCGTGCCTGCCGGCACATCGCCTTTGACCACGAGCGCTTTGGGTGACGGTAATCTTGGAGGGTTGCGCCTGCGATCTAGCGACGGTGATCTTGTTGAACTGGCTGCCACAGCGCCGGCACCACTTGAGGTTGCTCCTGCTGATAACGCGATGCTGCAAAGCCAGCGTGACGCTTATTTTAGCGGCCGTGCGTTGTTGAAGAACAGGCTTGAAGCTCTGGAACGCAAAGCCGAAGCTTTGACCGACCGTAGGGTTGGTTTAGACGCCCGCGTTCGTTCACAATCGGCGTTGCAGGCGATGACGCAGGATGAGTTGCGTCGCCTGAAACCTCTGGCAAGAGATGGCTACATTGCTCGCAGCCGCCTCGACGGCAAGGCACGGGCATTGCTGGAACTGGAAGGTGTCATCACCGATCTGGAATCGGAACAAGCAGCGCTTGATACGCAGCTTGAGGAAATTGCCATTGAAATGAACAAGCTGCGGCTCGAAAATGTGGATTCCGCCTCACAGGAATATTCAAAGATTATCGGGGAACTTGCTGAGCTGAGTGACTCGCGCCTTGCTGCACAGTCTGCTGTTGCTGGATCGCTTGTCCGTGCACCGAATGCAGGGCACGTGATCAAGCTCGCGGTGACCACTGTTGGCGGTGTTGTCGGTGCAGGCGATGTGATCGGCGAAATCGTGCCTAAGGGTTCACCGCTGATCGTTGAGGCACGGGTGCAGCCCGGCGATATCGACTATGTGAAAATCGGGCAGGAGGCTGACATTGTTGTCACCGCGTTCAACCGCCGTATCGATGACAGTTTGACGGGTAGCGTCATCTATAAAGCTGCCGACTCACAACGCGACGAGAAGACGGGCGATCCTTTCTTCTCGGTTCGTTTAGCAATTTCGCCAGGCCAGATTGACCGTGCAGGCAGTGAAAAACGAATGATGGATATTCAGGCTGGTATGCAGGGTGAGATTTATATTCACACCGGCAGCCGTACGTTCATGACCTATCTGGTCAAGCCGATGATCGACAGTTTCCGCCGGGCTTTCCGGGAGACTTAGGGACGTAAAAGAAGAGTCGTGGTCAATTACCGTTGTGGTTAACGGTTTGTGCAGGCTGCGGTGAGACAATGAAGGCGGACAAGTTGGTCCGCGAGTTAAGTTGCGTAGCGCTACCATGTTGGGAGCGTTTGAGTGAGTTGGTATTGATGAATAACCCGTTGGACATGACGAAGGCTGTAAGGCCGTCCCGCGCCGCGGTGCCATCGTTGCTCCTTGTTGCTTTCGCCTCCACCGCTCTTTGCACCAGTTTCACCACTACTTCATTTGCTGAAAGTTTGGCTTTGCGTGGTTCCAATGCTGACCCTGCGGTAGCGCAGCCAGCTTTGCGGGGAACGACAACCAAACAACCCGAAGCACTAGCACCCTTGCGGCTCAAGCCTTCGTTGCAGACTCTGAGCGGTGCACGCTCAGCGTCGAAAACGACTTCCTCACGCAAGGTCGTTAAACACGCATCCGCCAAGCCCGCTCAAGTCGTTGCCAAACGGGCTGAGACTGGCCAGCAAATGGTAGCTCCAGAACATATGGGAGCTTATAATGGTGCGTCCGAATTGGGTGCTGACCCATTTGAGCCAGGTGCGCCGCAGTCTGCTGCAGTTCGACCGGCAAACTCTCCATCGTTGTTTGCAAAAGCTGCCAACGTGATTTCCGGTCTGTTGCGCCGTTCGTCTGGTTCTAAGAAACGTGATGTCGATCCAATTGCGACCGGTTCCATCCGCACAACCCATAGCAGTTCGCATCGCTCTGCTCGCCAGCAGGTCGATTTGACCGATGGTCCGGCAAAGCAGTCTTGGGTGATGGAAGAGGTTGGCGAAACCATTGTTGAAGTGGCGACCAACCCTGCGCCGCTTGTGGCTCTGCGGAATACGATCAAAGCTGATGGCGACAGAACGAAAGTTGCCCGTCTGCCATCACGTCCCGTTATGCGGCGGTCGATGAACCATGATGTCCATGACAATATCGGCCTTCGCGGTAGCAGAGTGGCTGTTGCTGATACCGTATCATCAGCATTGCGCGGCAGTTATGTCGCAAAGGCCCGCTTGGCCCGTGCCGAGGTGGATCGCGCGCAGTTGCGTTCTGCTCTCACAGCCTTCCTGCCACGCATTACAGGTACGGCGGAGGCGAGCTATTCCGGCGATGCCACAACACTCAACTATCGTGATAATGATGCTGTCAGCGTTGGCGCTGAATTCACTATGCCGGTCTTCACCAGCGGTGTGAATTTCAACACATACCGACAGGCCAGACATGCCAGCCGCGCATCTGATTACAGCTATCTGGCAGAAGAAAACCGCGTGGCGTTGGAGGCGGTTGCAGCTCATATCAACCTGCGCCTGAACCGCCGTCTGGAACGCACATTGAAGGGCAATGTGCTGGCCACTCAGAAGATCGCGACAATTGCCCGTCGCTTGTTTGCTGCAGGTGATGCCAGCCGGACCGACATTGCGATTGCCGATGCCAACGTTGCTAGCGCTAGGGCCGAGCTCGATCTTGCTACCAAGTCGCGTGAAGAGCAGCGCGGTGATTACGAGAGCATTACGGGCCACAAAGCTCCTAAAGATTTGCTGGTCGGCAACTATCAACGTTTCGTTCCGGAGACGAAAGAAGCCGCGATAGAAAGTGCACTCGCCAATAATCCACGCTTGGTTGCCGCCTTCGAGACCGCTGATGCGAGTGACTATGCCGCAAAAGCAGCCATGGGTCGCTTTGGGCCGCAGGTGAACCTGTTCGGCAGTTTCCAACGCGATATTGCCGGTCGCAGCGTAGAGACATCACCCACCGGTGAGGGTGATGAAAACTGGAGCATGGGCGTTCGACTGCGTGTGCCGCTATTCGACGCAACGATTGCGCCCACGGTCAACGCCGCACGTTTCGAGGCTGTCGAAGCCCGGTATCGTGCGCTGGATCAGGGGCGTCTCATCAAGCGCCAGATCGACCGCCAATGGACCGCATATCGCTCTGCTACACGCCGAGTCGGTATCGTCCAAAAGCAGGTAACGGCACTTAAAAAATCGGTTGAAGGCGCGCGTCGCGAATTTAGAGCCGGGTTCCGCCCGATCACAGACGTGCTCAATGACCAAGTGCAATTGGCGCGTGCCCAGTTGACGCTGGAATCCGTGCGCCATGAACGCATGTTGTCAGCCTATGAATTGGCTTTCACCACGGGTAATCCGTCGCTTCGAAGGCTCGCAAAGTCCGGGCAAAATTGAACGCGAAATTAAGGATATATGGGCAAAAATGGCTGCAACCAGCTGATTTTGCCGTGTCGTGACATGGGTGACTTCAGCATAGCCTGAAGGACGCACCTCATGAGCGATGATCTCACCACACCGGCAAAAGGCCATGGCGAGACAGATGGATTCCAAGAGGGGGCTACGCTTGGCGAGATTAAAGGTCTTGTGCAGACAGCGACCGAAGGTGGCTTCGTCTACAAAATTCCTGGCTCCTCAGCAGATTTTGGCTGGAAGTTACAACAGGGCGGTTCCGGTCTCGTATGGACGGATGGCAGCTATTTCGTGTTGGAAAACTGCGTTGGTCTGAGCTTTGATGACCGCGATGTCTCGCCGTCCGAAATGCAAGCGCGTGCCGCTGTAGAATCGCCTGAAATGGCGATGTTCGAAGATGCTCCCGCACCTGTTGCCTCTCATCCGCACGACCTGCAACGCGATATTGCAGCTGCGATCTCAGAGCAGAGCCTGGGCTTTGGTCACGATCCGGCAAATAATGCCCGTCCCGTTCGGATCAGCGAAGAGAAGTTTGAGCTTCCGCCTAATCTTATTCCTCCGCAGCTGGATGAAATCGGTGCTGAGGTAAGCTTCGATATTGGTACGTTCCTTCAGGAGAACATGCTGAAGGGCGAAGCGACCGTTCACCTTCAAGGCCTTCCTTCAGGCCTCGGCTACAACGCTGCCCGTATGCGTGTTGAGGGCCGTATTGCCGATGACGTAATGACCGGTGTTCCCTATACCGTCGGGCTGACGATACAGCTTGCCACTGGTGCAAAGCTTACCAGTAATTTTAGCTGGACCATTCGTGACACGCAGGCGATCGACCAGTCCGAGACCGGTTCTTCCGTTGTCCCGATGTTGGCGCAGCGTGACGACGGCGTGTCAGCGGGTATTTTGTTTGCGATTGCGGGACAGTCGCTACGGGTGTCCTCGGCGTTTGGTCTTGAACGTCTCAATAGCTCAAGTAGCACTGCTGCACCGGCTGGAAGTGCAGCCGCTTCAAGCGGGCTTTTCCCCATAGACCCTGTCAGCACAGGCTCGGTCAGTGCAAGCGGTCAGGAAAACGGGTTTTCATTAACGGCTGCAACTGCGGCTGGCACGGCTGCTGGTGAAGATGATTCTGAAGGGGACAGCGGCATTGATGTTCAGGTCGCTGCGAGCGGCGGTACCAGCGCGGCGCGGGCTCTTGCTGATGATGAGGCGGAAGCTGCAGCCAGCAAGATCGAATCCGATCAGACACCCCAACTACCTGTTGCCGTTGGTGGACCGGGTTCTAACAAAAATTCCTTGCCTTTTGCAGGTTCAGGCAATGCTCTCACAGTCGCTGAAGATATTCCCCGCACCGGGTTAAATTTGCTGGCCAATGCCTTTGATGCCGATGGTGATGTGCTTTCATTGCAATCCGTACAGGCAGAATTTGGCACGGTCATAATTCAATCTAACGGTACGGTCGACTATGTGCCGCCGCCAAATTTCAATGGCGAAGACACCATCACCTATACGGTGAGCGACGGTCGTGGTGGCACCGATACTGCAACGGTTATCCTCAACGTCTTGCCTATCAACGATGCCCCGGTAGGCATCACGTCGGCTGCCCAGACAATCGTGGAAGATGACAGTCTCAGCAACTTCGATGTGCTGGCAGGAGCTACAGATACCGAAGGCGATACATTATTGGTTTCGCAAACCAGCGCCATCAACGGGATCGCCGTGGTCAACGCAAATGGCAATATCGACTACACGCCGTTTGCAAATTTCAATGGTGTCGACACCGTAAGCTATACGATTAGCGATGGAAACGGCGGCGCATTCGTCAGCCAGATCGACATTACCGTTACCGCTATCAACGACGCGCCACTTTCCGGCTCACCGTCACCGGTGACCACGGATGAAGATATCTCTCTGTTCGGCATTGATGTGGCGAGCTTCGCCAGTGATCCCGATGGTGATCCCGTATCTGTAGATCCGGGGTCTGTGGCGGCTCTCAACGGTGTCGTTTCATTGGATGGCACCGGGCGGATCGATTATCAGCCCAATGCAAACTTCAATGGCACCGATACGATTAGCTACACGATTGTAGACGGGCAGGGCGGTTCGGTCAGCGGTACTATTTCTGTGACCGTGCGCAGCGTGAACGATGCACCGATTGCGGCCCCTACGATTGCGCGCACCACCGACGAAGACCAGACGGTCATTTCAATCGATGTTTTATCAGCCGCTAGCGACGTGGATGGCGACGCTCTTTTCGTGGAAGCCGGTTCTGTCTCCGCC
>NZ_AEEB01000011.1 GCF_000179775.1 Ahrensia sp. R2A130 | reverse complement strand
GGCTGCTGATAATGCAGTTACCACCAACGAAGACAGCCCGGTCTCTGGTGCGGTCATTCTGAACGATATCGATGGTGATGCACTGACGGCCAGCCTCGGCACTGCACCAGCGAATGGCACGGTCGTTGTG
>NZ_AEEB01000012.1 GCF_000179775.1 Ahrensia sp. R2A130 | reverse complement strand
ACGGTTACGATCACTGTCGATCCTGTTGCTGATGCTTTGGACGATGCGATCACGACGGATGAGGATGTTGCAGCCACGTTCAACGTGCTGTCGGGTATCACGGCGGGCTCCCCGGACGGTGCAACGGCTGATACGTTTGGCGGTCCTGCCACGATCACGGGTGTATCTGCGACCAGCAATGGCGGAACGGTTGCGTTTACGGCTTCCGGCGCGATTACGTATACGCCGCCTGCGGGCTTCTCGGGCACGGACACGTTCACCTACACAGTGGACAATAACGGATCTGACGAGACGGCGACCGTTACGATGACGATTGCTGCCGTGAA
>NZ_AEEB01000013.1 GCF_000179775.1 Ahrensia sp. R2A130 | reverse complement strand
GCTGCAGAAGCAACCGATGCATCAGGACCGGCATTCGCAGTCGCGACTGTGTTCGTGGCTGTGCCAGCAATCGCAAAGTCGTAGGGAGACTCGTCCGCGTCATCGGAATTGATGTTAAGCGTTGCTGCCTTAGTCCCTACGGTAGACGGATCAAACTGAACCACAACAGTTGAACTGGCTCCGGCTGCAATGATTGATGATGGCTGTGTGATTATTGAATAATCGCTTGAATTTGCGCCCGAAAGCGAGGCTGCATTGGCACCAAGCCTCAGAGTTGCTGCACCTATATTTTCGATTGTGAAGGTACGGGTAACTATGCCAGAAGCAGCAGCAATAGACCCAAAGTCTGTGTGATTTCCTACACTTACAGAGGCACTGCCATCGGGAATACCTTGCCCGGCGCCTGTGACATCAATTTCCGACAGATTGGCTCCGATACCTCGGATCGCGAAAGCATATGGAGTCTCTCCATTTGTCGGAAAGTCGCTGTTAAATGTAATTGTCGCCCTTTTTAACCCAGCCGAGGCGGGAGTAAATGAGGCGGTAATTGTTGTTGTCTCGTTAGGACTAAGAATTCTACCTGTGCCCGACAGACCGGTTACCGAAAACTCGCTGGCATTGGGGCCGGAAATAACAGGGTTTTGCGAAGAGTACCTGAGGTCGAGCGAACCCGTACCCGTATTGGTAACTGTAAATGTATGGTTCTTTGAACCACCTCCGAACTGAACCCTCTCAAAATCTGTGCCGTCGGCGACTTGTGGGCTAAGGTCGTTGTTCGAGATCGAAACACCGTTTCCGAGTACATCCATCCTCGGGGTTTTAACTCCGGTGCCTCTTAGTGCAAAGTTATAGGGGGTCTCATCGGGGTCATCGTTTTTGATGGAAACCGAAAAATTATGGGCGCCAGCCGTGAATGGATCATACCTGATAGCGAATTGAGTTGAGCCGCCTGATGGTACTGTTTCTGCAGGCTGTTGGGTAATCCGATGGACGGGTATGCCAGCATAGTTTTTTACGGTCGTAACAGCGTTAGGCCCCAAAAATAGGTTGCCGCTGCCTATATTGCGGATCGTATAGATGCGTGTAACCAGCCCGGAACCGATATCAACATTGCCAAAGTCGGTATGATCGGAACTGTTGGGCGACGTGTCACCATCAACAATGACGGTGCCGTTTCCACGCACCTCAATTTCACCTGGCATGGGAGCCTGAACATACTTGATCGCTGATTTTGCGTTTTGTCCACCGAACGGGTCTGTAACGCTATTTGCCTGAATTTGAACGGCGATCGTATTGTTTGTGCTATTTGGTGTTATCGTCGCGGAATAAGACGAACCCGAACCGGAAAGTCCGCTGATCGTTCCATTCGTGACACTTACGTCGGTTGACGAAAAACCGGTAACAGCATGTTCAAAATCAAAACTGACCGTAAATGGCGTCGCTGGCGCATAACTTACGGGTGCAGTGACGGTGGAGAACAGAGAGTGTAGCTCGATATTGCGAACGTCGTACCCGCCGCCAACCAAAGCGGTGAAATCCAACGACATCGAATAACGAACATTATCTGCATTGAAGAAAAATGCGCCTGAGCAAAAGACGCCGCTGCCGGGCGTGCCATCGTAGCGCACACCCAGTGAATTAGTAGTACATGGACCGCTTAGTGATGCTGTTCTAATAGAGTTTAAATGCCTTTGGGTCATGCCCAAGGCTGTACTGAATGTGGTTAGACGGAATGAAAGATTTGGCGCTCCAGATGCATTACAACTTTGCGGCGTAAAGCTAATGTACTTTGCGCCGGAGCTAATCGTAAAATCGGGACACGAAAATGTCTGTGCTTGAGATTGCTGCGTTCCAGCCAACACGCTTACAAGTGACACAAGTAGGAGCATTAGCGCTGCAAACGATCCAGGGTGCTTCACCCGGCTCCAACCCATAAAACGCAAAACCATCACCAACAATCCCGACTGCTGCGCGTTTTCTCTCACCAATCTTGTGGCAAGAATTGCGCGTCACCTTTTGTGACTCGTAACAAGCAGCGAAACAGCGCAGCGGATAGCCAGCACTATGAATGGCAGTTATTGATTGTATGAATAGGCATTCGTTGGCAGAAAGAAATTCTTATAAAATAGCCTAAACACAACTGGCTATTCAGTTTTTTTTAACATCAAGATTTATCCAATTGTAAATTTCTGTTTAGAGGCGCTATCTCTATTCGGGGTTTATCCGGCTTTGCGCCGAGGTAATTCATAAAATGAATAACTTGAGGTGGTGTCGTGAATATCCGTGATCTTGATCTAAATCTCTTGTTCGTCTTTGAAGCGATCTATTCGACTGGTAATATTTCGCACGCCGCCCGACAGTTGGAACTTAGCCAACCTGCAGTTTCAAACGCCCTTACCCGCCTAAGAAAACAGATTGATGATCCGTTATTTGTACGCGAGGGGAATGGTGTTGTACCCACGTCCCGCGCGGTGACAATGATCGACCCAATCCGGGAAGCGCTTCAGGCAATTACGCGGAGCATCGGCAATCAGGACGATTTCGATCCGGCAACTTCCAAACGGCAATTTAGACTAATTGTTGCCGACCCGTTGGAACAAAAGGTGATGCCTGCCCTTTTGAACAGCCTGCCTCGCGGTTCAAACATCTCATTCGAGCTGTTGCCGCCTCAATTCATGAACATTGAAGATGCCTTGCAATCGGATAAAGCAGACCTTGCTGTATTTTTGCTGCCTGCTCGACGGCCTGAACTGGTTTGCGAGGCTCTTACCTTGGTCGATCTCGTTCTGATTGTTCGTGTTGGGCATCCACGGATCGTTGGCGACAAACTTACGCCTCAAGAAATCGCCGGCGAGCGTTTCGTGACACTCAATGTGGAGCCAGGCAAACTGGCTAATTCGGAAAAGATAACTCTATGGCAACGGTTGCAACAAAAAGCGGCTTGTAGAGTACACAAAGTAAGCTCCATTCCTTCAATTGTCGCATCAACTGATTTGGTTGGATTGGTGCCGAGGCTCTACGCCGAGCATCTGGCCACTCAGCTCAATTTGCGGATTGTTGATTTTCCCTCACCGCTCAGCAACCAACAGTTCCAACTGGTATGGCACCAACGTACCACGCTAGATAAGGGCGATATCTGGCTGCGGGACACAATAAGATCCGAGTTTAGCAGACAGGAAGATTAGTTCTTCAGGCTTCTTTGGTTTCTGAGACCGATTTGTCTTCTTCCACCAACACCGCCCGCCCGGCGAGCCAAAAGTGAACGGCGGCCCAAAGCCCAGCAAGCTGGATGGCAATAAGCGCATAACGCAACGAATCTGCCCCGTAAGACGCAGATAGAGTGTCACTGATAAAGCCAATCAAAATTGGACCAACCCCCAACCCCACGAGATTTAACGTAAACATCAACAGAGCCGTAACCTGCGCCCGCTGGTGGGGCAAAACGCGGGCGTAGGCATGAGCAAATGTTGGGCCAATAAAGATCGACCCTGTCGCTGCGGGTATGACAAACAATGTGAGCGCCATAGCTAAATGTTCGTTGAGATAGAACAGAATGGCCAAAGGCTTCGCAATCAATATCGTTATCGCAACGAACTTCAACCGCCAATCTGATCGTGTTTTCCCAAGTTTGTCTGAGAATTTTCCGCCCAGCCATGTGCCAATCGCTCCCGCCAAACCCACTACTATCGCAAGGTAAAGTCCGGTTTGCGGCAAAGGCAGTTCGTGTATTCTAGTTAGAAATACGGCAATCCAAGCAATTGCCCCATACCCAACAACGGAAGTCAGTGTCGCCGCGACGAGCACATGACGGGTGCTACGCAATTCAAGCAGCTTTTTCAAAACGATCCGGTAGCTGTCAATTTCCGTCTGGTCGAATTTCCTGTTTTCTGCATTGATCGCAGTCTTGGGCTCTTTGAGTTTTAGGAGCATCACCACCATTAAGAACAGACCGGGTAAGCCCGCCACTAAAAACGCGGCCCGCCAACCATAATGCCCGGCGACAAACCCTCCAATTATGAAGGAAAGAAATATCCCGACATTTGCACCAGCAGAGAAAAAGGCAATTGCCGATGCGCGCCTGTCTTTCTCGTAGGCATCCGCAATCATAGAATGTGATGGCGGCACGAAACCGGCTTCTCCGATGCCAACGCCCACACGGGCAAGGAAAATCTGTAGGTAATTTGCGCTGGCACCCACCAGCAACGTCATCACACTCCAAATGCCCAAAGCAGACGTGACTATTAGCTTTCGACGCCCGGGCCGAGAGAGCTTTGCCACCGGAAACCCCAGAACCACGTACACTATTGCAAAGGCAAATCCGGACAGAGTGCCCAACTGCAAGTCGGACAGTTGGAACTCAAGCCCAATGTCATTGAGCGTAATATTCAAAATATGCCGGTCGAGGTGGTTCAGCGCAAAGGCAGACGTAAGCAGCAGCAATAGACTGCGAGAGTGTGGGTCCTTCTCTGCCAATGTACTCGTCTCTCGAAAAGGCTATGGCAATTCGTTACGGCTTGTTTTGATAAATGTACAATAACCAGACCATGCAGCTGCCAATATCTGTGCACCCAAAAATTACGGTCCGTTCAAAAAGTTGGGGCGATTAATGCCAGCGTTGAAATCGATAAAATCGATCTACAAAACCGGTGCACGTGTGAACCGACTCCAATACGTCACGGTCTGCAAATAGCACAAAATGAAGTCAAGGCGCATGTTGCCCGCAATCATTACGGCATAATCGGGCGCAAGCAGATGTGCACACTACCCGATCCGCGCTTGTGCGCCCGATTGATGGACTTGTAAGCTGTAGGCACTCGTGGGTACGTTTTCTGCGTTTATGATAGCTTCACTCGGAGCGCTTCGTAAGGCGTTTTTCCATTGAGTGCGCCGTGTGGTCTCCCGATGGAGAAGCGCTCCCACTCTTCGAGTTTGGCCTCCAGATAGACGTCGCCTTTGTAGCTGAGGAGCTGGTGGAACTCCTGCTCGTCTGATCGGTGGATCGCTCGACCTTGCCGTTCAACTGTTGCGTACCGCGTCGGATGTGGGCGTGACGAATACCCTGATCCTCGACGTGCCTCCCTTGATATCGGGGAACTTTGCCTAGAACTCATGCCCGCCCTTCAGGGGAATTGATCCCTAGTGCTCGGTTCTAATTTCTTTGATGCGGAACGGAAACTTCTCAATGATGTGATCGACGAAGTCGATGGCAGTGAACTGGAAGCGCCGAACCTTCTTTCCCTCATCATCTCTAAACGCGAGAGCCTTCACGTCCATTTAGATATGGTGGCCCCTTGGAGCATTCAGGAATCTGCTGGTTGTAGCGCTTGGTGTGGACCTTTCGAAGACGGGTACCGCGAGGTAGTCGATTGACGCCGTGACGCTTGAGAATGCGCGACACGGTCGCGTCCGAGATCTTGATATCGTGGTGGCGTGCCAGGTACCAAACGATCCGCATCGGGCCGAGATGATACGTCTTGCGCAGGTGAAGAACCTTCTCCTCGATCTCGATCGGCGTGCGATTGGCATGCTACTTCGGGATTGGCGGTTAAACAGAGAGTGTCCCGCGAGTACCGACATTCCTACAAGCGGGTTCCGCTCATTGGAACGAGTTCGCCAAATTTCATATGGTGTTTCCAGGAACAAGGCGCGTTGGTGTGATCGTAACATCTTCTACAGCCTCCCCCCGAATGCGGGCTATCAAAGCTTCTGCTGCAGTTTTCCCAAGTGCCTGCGTACTAACAACCGTGGTGGTCAGGCGTTGAGGTAATATCGACGCCGCTTCCATACTGCCCCAACCTGCAATTCCGATGTCTCCGGGCACATTCATACCTTGGGCTTGGCAATAGAAAATTCCACCGATTGCCATCGCATCATCCTGATAATAGATCGCGTCGAGGTTCTGATCGCGGGCAAGGATATTCTCCGTGCCATAGAAACCAGCGTAGAAACCCGCCCGATCATTGAGAATTTCCTCGCTCGCACATTGAATGCCAGCGCCAGCAAGGGCCGAGAGGAATCCCTTGCGGCGCAATGTACCCAGGCCAGGAGCCGCAGCTTCCGCACCGACATAGCCGATCCGCCTATAACCCTTACTAAGAATATAGAGGCCCATCTCCTGACCACTATCGAAGTGGTTGAAGCCCACGGACATATCTATTGGACTGGTGTTCAGGTTCCAGATTTCAGCGACGGGAACACCATGCGCCTTCAACAACTCTCGCGTATTTTTGGTGTGTGTATGCCCGCTCAATATGAGACCGGCCGGACGCCATGACAGAATGTTTCGAATCCAGACTTCTTCCGTCTGCGCAGAATTCTCATGGGCGCCGATCATCGTTTGATACCCAAGTTTCGCCAGAGCGTCATTGGTGCTGTCCAGCACCGCGCCAAAGAGATTGCTTGAGAGGTATGGGACGCTCACACCGATAATGCTCGACGTTTGTTCCGAACCAAAAGCTGCGGCAATACGGTTCGGCACGTAGCCCAATCGCGAGGCCTCGCGCAGAACTTTCTCACGGGTGTCTTCCGAAAAGCCTGACACATTTCTCATAACACGTGAGGCCGTCATTTTAGAAACGCCAGCCGCTTCGGCGACCTCCGCAAGGTTCACGTTTGAACGTTTATCGTGCTTTGCAGTCATACGCTTGCCCTTGCGGTTGATACGTTACCGGTAACATTTCTCTTGACTCTATGCAAAACAAAGAACCTATTGCGTTACCGGTAACGTGCATCTGCGCAACCGGTTTGCTTTGGGAGGGGCAAGAATGAATCCGGGTCAAACAGGATTGTTCTTCGACAATATCGTCAAGACCTTTGGCGGCACTCAGGCTCTGGGTGGTGTTTCCATGCATGTGGCGCGCGGTGAGATTGTTGCCTTGCTTGGCGAGAATGGCGCGGGGAAATCCACCCTCATCAAAGTACTCGGTGGCATTCACACGCCAGATTCTGGCCAAGTGAAAATTGACGGCGTCGCCTACACACACAAACCAGGCAGCGTTAGCCACAGCCAGGCGGTTGCTTTCATCCACCAGGATCTGGGCCTCATCGAATGGATGAGCGTTGCTGAAAACATGGCTCTAGCGCAGGGCTTCCCCCGTAAATTTGGACTGATCAACTGGGCAGAGGTCAACCGGCGCGCCGAAGAAGCACTCGCTCGGGTGTCATGCGACTTCGACCCCACCACTCGCGTTTCTGATCTTTCGCGCACCGAAAAATCACTCGTCGCCATTGCCCGCGCCTTAGCCGTAGATTGCGATTATCTTGTTCTCGACGAGCCCACTGCAAGCCTTCCGGCAAACGAGGTCGAGAAGCTTTTTGCCGCCTTGCGCCCGTTGCGCGAAAAGGGTGTCGGCATGATCTATGTCAGCCATCGACTGGATGAAATTTTCAAGATTGCAGACCGTGTGTCGGTTCTGCGTGACGGTATGTTGGTCGGTGTTCGTGATGTGGAGCACACCACCCCCGAAGAACTTGTTAGTCTGATTGTTGGGCGTAAGACACGCGAAATTGCTCGACCCAATGCCGATGAAGGCAAAACGATGCTTTCGGTCTCCTATTTGCAATCTGGCGATGTGGGCCCTGTCGATTTCGATATCAAGCAGGGTGAAGTTGTTGGGCTTGTCGGTTTACGGGGCGCCGGACACGAAGAGGTTGGCAGATGCCTTTTCGGCGAGCGCCCCCATACAGGCCAAGTGACGCTGGACGGTAAGTGTCCCGATCTTTCGTCGCCAAGAGCGGCTATGAAGTCCGGTATCGGGCTTGTGGCCCGCGATAGGGTTGTCGAGTCCATCGCGCCTGCCCTGAGCATTCGCGAGAACGCTTACATCAATCCTGAAGCCACGGGGCGTTCGCCTCTTTCCTTCATGTCTGTGGGTGCCGAAGATCGTTCTGCAATCAAGATGGGGCGGGAACTTGGGCTGTCACCAAACGATCCTACCTTGGCAATCGAAGCCCTATCAGGCGGCAACCAGCAAAAAGTTGTCGTGGGCAGATGGCTGGCTACCGACCGTAAACTACTGATTGCCGAAGACCCGACGGCGGGCGTTGATGTTGGCGCGAAAGCAGAGATCTACACCCTACTGTTTGAAGCACTGTCTCGCGGTATGGGCGTGCTTGTCGTGTCTACCGATTTTGAAGAAGTCGCCAACATTTGCCACCGCGCCATCGTGTTCAGCCGCGGTCAGGTCGTCGACGAAATTCAGGGTGTCAGCCTCTCGACGGAGACGCTGATTCAAGCAGCCTCTGCAAGCGAAACAACTCAGTCGCCTCAAAAAGAAGATCACCATGCAATCCATTGAGTCCAACGCACTGGAGCCCACCAAGGCCGAACTGAGAGAACTCTCGCTAGGGCGTAAGCTTATCCGCCTCGCACCGACCTACGGGTTGGTTATCTTAACGGCCATTCTTCTGATTTTGTTTTCCGTTCTGCTGCCCAACACGTTCCCAACGATGTTGAACCTGCGCGCGATCATTTCCGATAAGGCGATCATCGCCATGTTGAGCCTGGCAGCGATGGTCCCCATGGCCGCGGGCCGTATCGATCTGACCGTCGGCTACGGCATCGTGCTGTGGCACATTCTCGCGATTTCGTTGCAGACTTTATACGGCATACCTTGGCCAATGGCCGTTCTGATCGTCATGGTTCTTGGCGGTATAGTCGGCTTCCTAAACGGCCTCTTGGTCGAAATTGCCAAGATCGACTCATTCATCGCAACGCTCGGCACAGGCACAGCTCTCTACGCGTTGGCATTGGCCCATACCGGTGGCCGCCAGATGGTTGGAGTGCTGCCGCAAGGTTTCTACGACATCAATGGCACCTTCGTTTTCGGGCTACCGATCACAGGCTTCTATGTGTTGGCGATAACCGTAACCATGTGGCTGGTCCTCGAATACACGCCAATCGGCCGTTACCTCTATTCGATCGGTGCAAACCAGCGCGCCGCAGAACTGAACGGCATTCCAACACGCAAATATGTCATCGGCGCATTCGTCACGTCTGGTCTGTTGACCGCTCTGGCGGGCGTGATCCTGGCTTCGAAACTGCGCATCGGACAGGCCAGCGTCGGACTTGAGTTTCTGTTGCCCGCGCTTGTGGGTGCTTTTCTCGGATCAACCACCATCAAACCCGGTCGGGTGAATGTCTGGGGCACGATCATTGGCGTCGCCATTCTCGCAATCGGCATTTCAGGAATTCAGCAATTCGGCGGCTCGTTCTGGGTCGAGCCGATGTTCAACGGTGTCACGCTTCTCATAGCGATTGGCATTGCAGGCTACGCACAGCGCCGCAAAGGCGCTGTCAAAAAGTAACGCAGCACTTCGGGAGGAAACCATGCTGAAACGTACATTTATAAAGACCTTACTCGCCACCTCGGCCATCGTAGGTCTGGGGCTAGCACCCTCGCTGGCACAGGACGTCGCATTCGATGGTCCAACATCCGGTCCTAAGGCAGCGGAGGGCAAAACCATTGTCGTGCTAGCAGCCGATCTGAAAAACGGTGGCATCCTGGGCGTTACCAATGGCGTTGAAGAAGCCGCTGCTAAGATCGGCTGGACCGTCCGTGTCCTGGATGGCGCAGGTTCCGTTCAAGGTCGCACAGGCGCATTTGGTCAAGCTATGGCGCTGCAACCGGACGGCATCATCATCAACGGCTTCGACGCTCTTGAGCAGCAAGCCGCCCTCGAAACGGTAGTTACTGCAAAAATCCCAATGGTGTCTTGGCACTCCGGTCCGAAAATCGGTTGCGACGCACCCGGTGGTATTTTCGCCAATGTCTCCACCGATGCGATGGCAGTTTCGGAAACCGCTGCCGAATGGGCAATGAAGGACGGGGGCGACAATGTTGGTGCAATCATCTTCACCGACTCCACATATCAGATCGCCATCGACAAGGCCGACCGCATCAAAGAAACCATCGAGAAGATGGGCGGCAAGGTGCTGGAATATGTCGACACGCCTATCGCCGACACATCCACTCGTATGGGTCCACTTACGACGTCACTCTTGCAGAAATACGGAGCTTCATGGACGCATTCGCTTGCGATCAACGACCTCTATTTCGACTTCATGGGCCCTGCCCTCGCCGCTGCGGGCATTCCCGGAGAAGGCGCACCGAAAGCTGGTTCTGCTGGTGATGGTTCCGAAGCCGCATTTCAGCGCATTCGGGGTTCGCAGTATCAGGCCATCACGGTGGCCGAGCCCCTTAACCTTCAGGGCTGGCAGCTGGTCGACGAGTTGAACCGCGCCGTCTCCGGTGAGGCTTGCTCCGGCTACATCACAGCGCCAGCACTGGTGACGGCAGAAGGCCTGAAAGCCTCTGGCGACAGCAACCAGTTCGATCCGCAAAACGGCTATCGCGAAGCCTATGCGAAAATCTGGGGCAAATAAGCCACGACTGGAAATCTCAGCGGGCCAAAGACGGCCCGCTGATCTCTCTCGAGAACACTGGAGGCATGAATATGGGTGACGGAAATCCGATCATTTCGATGCATGGCATCGTCAAGAAATTCGGCGGTGTAGTCGCCCTCAACGACGTCGATCTGGCGGCCTATCCAGGCGAAGTGCTCGCGATTGTCGGGGATAATGGCGCAGGCAAGTCCACGCTCATAAAGATCCTGACCGGCGTCTATCAGCCCACCGAAGGTCGGATTGAACTCGACCAAAAGCCCTTCGAAATGAGCAATCATTCCGACGCCATCGAAAACGGCATCGACGCCGTTTATCAAAACCTTGCGATTGCCGACCATCTCACTCCAGCTGAAAATCTCTTTCTCGGAGCGGAACTGACAAAGAGTTTCGCTGGCATCGAGCTGCTGGATAACAAGACGATGAAGGAACAGGCCATTCGCGTCTTGAAAGACCGTTTGGGCGTTCAACTGAAAAGCATGGATGTGCCGACTGAGAGCCTATCCGGCGGTCAACGGCAGGCCGTGGCAATTGCCCGCGCCGTTCGCCATGACGATTTGCGCGTTCTCGTGATGGACGAACCCACCGCCGCACTTGGTCCGCAGGAAACAGCGCGCACGCTGGATCTTATCAAGACACTCAAGACGCAAGGATTGGCCGTGATCGTCATCTCCCATTCGCTCGATGATGTCTTTGAAATTTCAGACCGCATTCACGTTCAACGGCGTGGGCAGTGTGCCGGTGTCGTGAAGACAGCGGAAACCACCAACGAAGAAGTGTTGGGCATGATTGTCGGCACTAAAACAGCGGCTTGAGGACGACACCATGAACACGACAAATACCTCCTCCCAAACGCTGTCTGAACGGGCAGCCCCCTATGTGAGTTTTCTTGGCCCCATGGCCATGATCCTCGCGATTTTGCTTTTCATGGGTGTGGTCGAACCTGCCCGATATTTCCGCCTGTCGAACCTCAATCAAATTCTGCTGGATGCGGCACTTTATATGCCCATGGCGATGGCCATGACATTCGTCATCACCCAACGTGGGATTGATTTGTCTATCGGTTCGGTCGCGGCGCTCTCCTCGATCATCATGGCATTTTTGATCAAGCAATATGGATTTCCAGCGTGGTCCGCTGCGCTGATCGCCTTGTGTCTTGGTGCGTTGATGGGGCTCATAAACGGCCTTGTCATCACAAAGTTTAAAGTACCGGATCTGATTGGCACGCTAGCTATGGATCTTGTGTATCGCGGTTTCGCACTGGTCATTGCTAAGGGTCTCGTGCTGGCGCGTTTTCCAGACATGATCACGGAGATTGGCCGGGGGCAGTCCCTCATCTTCCTGCCCACACCGGTTGTCATTGGCTTGATAACGCTGGTTGGCGGCTACGTGCTTCTCAAGTCGACCTACTTTGGCCGCTACACGATTGCTATTGGTTCCAATCCCGAAGCTTCCGAAATGACCGGCATCGCGGTCGATCGTCACCGCGTCTATGCCTATGTCTTGATGGGAGCGATGGCTGCACTGGCAGGCATCATGCTGACCGGTAAGCTGAACGCAATTCAGGCGACGTCCGCCCCGTATTTCAATCTGCACGTTATCGCTGCGGTCGTCGTCGGTGGCACATCGCTGTTTGGTGGTCGCGCGTCCATAGTCGGGTCGCTTGCAGGCGTTCTGTTGCTTTCCATGATGATCAACGCGCTAGTCACGTTGCGTATCGAGTTCTTCTGGCAATCAGTCGCGTCCGGCGTCGTCATCATTTTCTCTGTGGCGCTCTACACATGGCTGCAGAAAAAAGATCGCGACGGTGCGGCAAGTCTCTCCGCGACTTTCAAAAATCCAGACAATCAGAAGCTGGCAAAAATGACCGCGTTGATCGCAGGTGCCGCGATTATCTTGTCCATCATCAGCCTCCTGTTGGGGGGCGATGCAAATCCGAGCGGCTAAAGCCGCCAATCACTTCAATGGCAATAATGCCGTTTCAAACTGGGAGGAAACCATGAAGAAACTCACTCTACTGCTGGCCGCGACAGCGCTTGCCGCTACGTCGTTCGCCACCACAAACGCACAGGAACTACCGTTGCGCGAAATGCCCGGCCTCGCCGATCGTGACCATTTTCTGCCGGGCGAAGTGAACAAGGAAGGTGCGCTCGAAGCATTGCAAAATGCGACAGGCGACACTGCTGCGAAATATACGGGCACGCAAGAAAAGCCGTTGCAGATCGCGTTGATCTATCCATCGGCTGACACGTCCGATTTTTGGGCGCGTAACTACCTCGCTATGACAAAACGACTTGAGCAGTTGGGCATCAAATTTGAGACCCGTGAGTTCGCTTCACGTCAGGTCGAACACTCACTGCAGGCAACATATGCCAGCCAAGTAGATCAAGATGCAGACCTCTACGATTTTGTCATCTTCGGTCCATCCGAGCTTGCGACGCAGGCTGACAATATCGACAAGCTGGCGAGCAACCCGAACCTCAAGACATTTGTCTGGGCGTTTCACACGCCGCTCAAATATCTGAAAACTCAGCCGGATGGTTGGTTCGACTTCTCATCCGCTTATGGTGCGATCAAAATCTGCGACTACATGGTCGAACGTCTTGGCAAGGACGTAACCTATGCCATGAACCGCGGTATCCCCGGCATTACGGACAATCAGCGTTCGGGCGATTTCAAAGATTGCGTGAAGGAAAAGGGCAACTGGAACGTCGTCTATGAACACTACGGCGAGTACCAGCGCGAAGGCGGCTTCGAAGGCACTCAGCTCATGCTGCAAGCCTATCCGGAAGCGAAGGTGATCCACAACGCCAACACGGCAATGTCCATGGGTTCGGTTGAGGCGCAGATTGCCGTCGACAAGCACAAAGAGGTCTTTTCAACCGGTTGGGGTGGCACAGGCCTTGAGTTGGATGCGATCCGTCGCGGCGAGCTTGATGCAACGCCTATGAGAATGGGTGACGATGTGGGCGCTGCTACAGCAGAAGCGATCAAGGCGCATTTGGAAGGTCGTGAAAAAGATCTACCGCTCGTCTTCTTGGGTCGCATTACGGTTGCTCATGATCAGATGTCCAAAGAGGAACTCGACGCTCTGCAAAAAGAAGCGTTCCGTTTCTCCGGCATTGGTGCGCTAGAGCGTTAAGACGTACGTCTCACCTGACATTGAATCACGCGAGCCTTCACGGCTTGCGTGATTTTTCTTGAGCACAAAACCGACCAAATTTTCGAACGCAACTCGGACTTAGCCCAAGAACCAGCGTTCGTTAGCTCTGTTAGAAAACTCGTCAGTCTGGCAGCACTAGAGCAAATTGATGATTTTTGTATCCGACGAGAACCGTGCTCCATGGCCCAATCCAATCCCTTCAGTGAGATTGTTACGTTAACCCGCTATAGGCAGGCACCTCACAATGGGATGAGGTGCGAGCTCGTCCATACGACCAGCCTTCAGCGTGTTCACACCGCGATACTGCCAGACATTGGTGCGGTAGCGACCGTTCTGTCTTCTCTCATCGATCACTTCTCGTGGGTGATGATGAGCCAGACCACTCAGTTAGAAGATCAGCAAGTGCTGGCTAATTGCGCCAATGCCGGACTGCCACGGCATCAACCAATGTACGGGACCGCAACACGACCCATATTTACCGCATAAACGATTTACGTAAGGCATCTTGTGTCGAAACAGGTTAGCCGATCAAGCCGGTGCCTGTGACATTGCTTCTGCATCAAGCATCGGCAGAAAGTGATCCGTTTCATAGGCGATGTGCCGACGTACACCACTGAAGAATCCGCGCAGCAACCAAGAAACTTTGTCAACACTTCCAACAGGTTCGCCACGCCCAAGCAGGCCTAGTGTCTGGCTGATTTCTTCAGCGTAATCTTCGTCTTCCCAATGTTCGTAACGCAACCGTTCAATGCCCTCTGCCACACTTTCGCGGCCAGCGCGCTGTTCCAGAAGTGGGAAGAATTGAGTCTCTTCAAATTCGTGAGCCTGCTTCACTGTTGGATACAAATCGCGGGCTAATACGAGACATTCCTGGAAATTAACCCCGCCTGGCAGCCCATCAGCGACCGCTTCTAAGCGCAAACATAATTTCTTTTGCCTCTCATGATGGGCCATAGTTTCCATCGAGATTTTGCTGTCAGGCATCTGAACTTCCTCGTCATTTCAAAATTGGTGGCCCGGTATGAATCGGGCTGCGCCAATAGATAATGACCGCAGTTGCAGAAGTTTTTATTGATCTACGTCAACAAAACGCACTAGCGTCTGGTTCACTGATGAATCTGTCGACGCACCGGCAGGCTCATCGTTGAGAGGGAAATCGATGAAGAATGGAAAAGAAGCCGCCCTTCTAGGGGGGGCGACGTTTGTCGCACTATTAGGCGCAGGCTTTGCATCCGACGATTTATTCAGGGCTCATGCCTGGGTTCTGGTTTTCGTACTGGCTGCGTCGACAATTATCATGATGCGACGCATGGAAGTCGTGCCCGCCGGGCAGGTGCCCGTACAAAAAGACACCTCCGGCTACATGGACGATGTCATCCGTTACGGTGTGCTCGCCACCACATTTTGGGGCGTTGTGGGTTTGCTTGTCGGTGTCATCATTGCTTCGCAACTCGCGTGGCCGTGGCTGAACATTGAACCCTGGTTCAACTTCGGTCGGCTGCGTCCTCTGCACACGTCTGCGGTCATCTTCGCCTTCGGTGGCAACGCGCTGATCTGCACCTCGTTCTACATCGTCCAGCGCACCTGCCGGGCACGTCTTTTTGGCGGCAACACGGCCTGGTTCGTGTTCTGGGGCTACCAGTTGTTCATCGTCATGGCGGCCACCGGATACCTGTTGGGTATCACCCAGTCGAAAGAATATGCTGAGCCCGAATGGTATGTCGACATCTGGCTTACCGTTGTGTGGGTTGCATATCTTGTCGTTTTTCTCGGCACGATCGTGAAGCGCAAGGAGCCGCATATCTATGTTGCGAACTGGTTCTTTCTCGCCTTCATCATCACCGTGGCCATGCTGCATCTGGTCAACAATCTGTCGATGCCCGTGTCGTTAACAGGCTCCAAAAGTTACTCTGCCTTTGCCGGTGTGCAGGATGCGCTGACCCAATGGTGGTACGGCCACAATGCCGTGGGTTTCTTCCTTACAGCAGGCTTCCTCGGCATGATGTATTATTTCGTGCCGAAGCAGGCTGACCGCCCGATCTACTCATACCGACTGTCCATCGTTCACTTCTGGTCGCTGATCTTCCTCTACATCTGGGCTGGCCCTCACCACCTGCATTACACGGCGTTGCCCGACTGGGCGCAGACGCTGGGCATGGTGTTCTCGATCATGCTGTGGATGCCCTCATGGGGCGGCATGATAAACGGTCTGATGACGCTGCAAGGCGCTTGGGACAAGCTTCGCACGGACCCCGTGCTCCGTATGTTCGTGATCTCATTGGCCTTCTACGGCATGTCGACCTTCGAAGGTCCGATGATGTCCATCAAAACCATCAACTCGCTGTCGCACTACACCGACTGGACCATCGGTCACGTTCATTCCGGCGCACTCGGCTGGAATGGAATGATCACTTTCGGCGCGCTCTACTATCTGGTGCCGAAGCTGTGGAACCGTGAACGGCTTTATTCGCTGCGGCTGGTGAACTGGCATCTGTGGTTGGCTACGATTGGCATCGTCATTTACGCTGCTGTCATGTGGGTAGCCGGCATCACCCAGGGCCTGATGTGGCGCGAATACGACGATCAGGGTTTCCTCGTGAACTCGTTCATCGAGACGGTTTCAGCCATCCATCCTGAATACGTCATGCGCATGGTCGGCGGTCTTATCTACCTGATTGGCGCTCTGATCATGACCTACAACATCTGGCGCACGATACGCGGCGATGTCCGTGACGAGGTGCCCATGGGTGGCAATCTCGCGGTCGCGCCTAAAATCGTCGCAGCGGAATAGAGGGAGGCGAACATGGCACTCTTCGACAAACACAAGAAGCTCGAAAAGAACGTCTCCTTCCTATTCATCGGCTCCCTGCTGGCAGTGCTGGTGGGTGGTATCGTGGAAATTGTTCCGCTGTTCTACGTCAAGAACACCATCGAAAAGGTGGAGGGGATGCGTCCCTATACGCCACTCGAACTGGCTGGTCGCAACGTCTATGTGCGCGAAGGTTGTTACCTTTGTCACAGCCAGATGATCCGTCCGTTCCGCGACGAAGTGGAGCGTTACGGACACTACTCGCTGGCCGCGGAGTCTATGTACGACCATCCGTTCCAGTGGGGTTCCAAGCGCACCGGACCGGACCTTGCCCGTGTCGGTGGTCGCTACAGCGATGAGTGGCACGTCCAGCATCTTATCCACCCGCAAGCGGTGGTTCCTGAAAGCATAATGCCGCGTTACTCGTTTTTGAAAGAGGCTGATTTAAAGCCCGATCAGTTCGCAGGACATCTTGTTGCGAACCGCCGCGTTGGCGTGCCCTATGATGATGCGATGATCGAAAACGCAGCCGCCGACATGAGGGCGCAGGCCAATCCTGATGCCGACACCAGCGGTCTGGAAGAGCGTTACGCCAAGATTTCCATCCGTGATTTCGACGGCGATCCGACCCGCCTGACGGAGATGGATGCACTGGTAGCCTATCTCCAGATGCTCGGCACGCTCGTCGACCTGGAAGCCTACAAGCAAAACGAGAACCTGCGGTGAGGAGCGCCTGATGGACTACACATTCATGCGTGAATTCGCAGATTCCTGGGGCCTGATCTACCTGTTCCTCATTTTTATCGGTGCGGTGTTTTTCACCTTCCGCCCCGGTTCAAAAGAGGTCGCAGATCGCATCGCCCGTATTCCGTTTGAAGAGGATCGTGACGATGTCTGATCAAAATAAAGATATCGACGAAGAAACCGGCGTAGAGACCACCGGCCACGAGTGGGATGGCATTAAGGAACTCGACAATCCGATGCCGCGCTGGTGGCTGTGGACGTTCTATGCGACCTGCGTTTTCGCCCTCGGCTACGTCATTTATTATCCAGCAATTCCGCTGCTGGAAGGCTCCACAATGGGTATTTCGGGCAAGACGAACCGGTCTGAATTGCAGATCGAAATGGCGGCAGCGGATGCTTCGCGCCGTGACCGTGTTGCGATGCTGGCCGAGCAGGACATCGAAGAGATCGCCAAAAATCAGGACCTTGTTCGGTTTGCAGTTGCTGGCGGTGCATCCCTCTACAAAGTGAATTGCTCGCAGTGCCATGGCTCCGGTGCACAGGGTGGCCCAGGCTACCCGAACCTCAACGATGATGATTGGCTATGGGGCGGCGATCTGGAAGCGATCTACACAACAATCGCCCATGGCGTTCGCAATGACGAAGACGATGATGCCCGTTTCTCGCAAATGCCGGCTTTCGGTGCCGATGGAATTCTGGACCGCCCGCAAATCAATGCGGTCACGGAATATGTATTGAACATGTCCGGACAGGAACATGATGCAACACTGGCCGAGGAAGGCGCGGTGATATTCGCCGAGAACTGCACGGCCTGCCATCAGGAAAACGGCAAAGGCAATCGTGACCTCGGTGCGCCTAATCTTACTGATGCGATCTCGCTCTACGGCAACACACGCACCACCATACGCGCACAAATCCAGCAGCCAAAACACGGTGCAATGCCGCCGTGGATAGACCGCCTGCGTGAAGCAAACGTGAAGCAACTCGCCATCTATGTGCATAGCCTTGGTGGTGGCGAAGAAGCGCCTGCCGACTAGATGTTAGACACCGTCGATCATCCCGACGACCGAAAGATTGCGGACACTGACGTCGAAAATTTCGATGCGGAACCCGTTAATTCGAAAGCCAACCAGTCGCTGTATGTGGCGCGCAAGAAGATCCACCCGAAACGGGCTGAAGGTTTCTACCGGAAGCTGAAGTGGTGGATCATGCTGGTTACGCTGGGCATTTATTACGTCACGCCTTGGTTGCGCTGGGATCGCGGCCCCGGCACGCCTGACCAGGCTGTGCTGATCGATATGGCCAACCGTCGATTCTATTTTCTGTTCATCGAAATATGGCCCCACGAGTTTTTCTATGTTGCGGGCCTGTTGGTGATGGCAGGCATCGGACTGTTTCTCGTCACGTCGATCTTGGGGCGCGCTTGGTGTGGTTACACATGCCCGCAAACGGTTTGGGTTGATCTATTCCTGGTCGTGGAGCGCTTTTTCGAAGGCGACCGTAACGCACGTATCAAGTTGGATGCCGCGCCTTGGAACGCTGATAAAGTCACCAAACGCACGGCTAAACATGCTGTCTGGCTTTTGATCGGCATCGCTACTGGCGGTGCATGGATTTTCTACTTTGCCGATGCGCCCACCTTGGCGATTGACCTCTTCACGCTTCAGGCCCCGCCAATTGCCTACATCACTGTCGCGATCCTGACCGCCACGACCTACGTGTTTGGCGGCCTCATGCGCGAACAGGTCTGCACATACATGTGCCCGTGGCCGCGTATTCAGGCCGCCATGCTCGACGAGCATTCTCTTACTGTTACTTACAATGCGTGGCGCGGTGAGCCCCGGTCCCTGCACATGAAGCGGCAACGCCGTGAAGGCGTACCGGTCGGTGATTGTGTCGATTGCAACGCCTGCGTTGCCGTTTGCCCCATGGGTATCGATATTCGTGACGGACAGCAGATGGAGTGCATCACCTGCGCCCTGTGCATCGATGCTTGCGACAACGTGATGGACAAACTTGGGCTGGAAAAAGGTTTGATCGCCTACAGCACCCTGGAAGATTACACTCACAATATGCAGATCGCCGGGGCATATGGCACCATTGAGGAACTGACCAGCGCGCAGGGCTACCCGCGTGTCGAGCCGCAGAAGGTGAGAGGGCCAACAGGCCGATTGATCGATGCGGTGAAGCTAACCGGCTGGCATTCGATTCTGCGTCCACGCACCTTCATCTATGCGCTGATCTTCGGTTCTATTGGCCTTGCTCTGCTTACCGTGTTGGCTCTGCGCGACACGCTGGATGTCAATATCCTGCACGACCGCAACCCGCTGTTTGTGACGTTAAGCGATGGCTCCACACGCAATGGTTATGAGATCAAGATCTTGAACAAGCGCGGCGAAACCCGCTTGTTCTGGGTCGAGACGGAAGGGCTTCCCGGGGCGCAGCTTACGGTGGCTTCCAGCGGTAACAAACCGAAGGCAAGCTTGCTGGTCGAAGTCGATGCCGACAGCATCCGTGGCGTGAAGGTTTTCGTCGCGGTGCCACCGGGCCAGCTTGAAGACGAACGCAGCGAATTCGTATTTCGCATTACCGCCATGCGCGGCGCGGAAGCGACGCTAACCGGTACCCAATTCGTTGCGCCCCAACAGGCCCTCAAATGAAGGAAGCAGTTCAATGAGTATGGCAAGCGACACGCATACCCGCCCCCGTTTCACCGGTTGGCACATGTTCGCCACGTTGGCTGCGTTCTTCGGCACCATCATCGCGGTTAACATCACCATGGCAGTCTTTGCCGTAGGCAGTTGGACCGGGCTGGTGGTCAAGAATTCCTATGTCGCCAGCCAGCATTTCAACGCGCAGTTGACCGATGCAAAACTGCAAGCTGACACGGGTATCCGGTCACAACTCACGTTTGCAGACGGCAACGTCAGCATCGCGATTGAAGATGCCGGTGGTGATGCTGTTATGCCGAAAAAACTCGTGCTCTGGCTTGGTCGTCCTGTCTTTGAGCAACAGGACCGCACGGTAGAAGCCGCGTGCGCCCCGACAGGTGTGTGCACCGCGCCCGCCCAGCTTGCGGCAGGTCTTTGGGCATTGCGGGTCGAGGCGGTAACCGCCGCTGGAAGCTATCGCCGTGACGCTCGCTTGCTCGTGAAAGACGATGGTTCGGTCCGGGTGGAATAGAGCCATGACCTGTTGCGGTTCTGCTGCCCCAATTTTGGAACACACGCCCGCCGGAAGCGCCTCCACCGGTCAATCTGCCCAGCAGTTTGTAACCTTCCACATACCCGCCATGCATTGCGCGGGGTGTATCCGAAAGTTGGAAAGTGGCGTGTTGGAACTGTCATCAGTCCAGCAGGTGCGCGCCAACCTCTCCACACGCCAGCTCGAAATCATCTGCGATGCGGGAGACGAAGCCCGCGATGAAGCTGGTCGCTGCGTTACGGAACTCGGCTTCGATTGGCATCTGGCAGTAGAAGACAACGAAGCTGACAAAGCCATGCGTGATCAAGGAAGGCACTTGCTGCTTTGCCTTGCAGTGGCGGGTTTTGCAGCTGCAAACATTATGCTGTTGTCGGTCTCGGTCTGGTCCGGTGCGGATGCCGAGACTGCAAAACTATTCGCGCTTTTGTCGGGCCTGATTGCGGTGCCAGCGATTTTTTACGCCGGCTCACCATTCTTCTCATCCGCAGGTAAGGCGCTTGCTGCTCGTCAGCTCAACATGGATGTACCCATCTCTCTTGCGGTGCTCCTGTCGCTGTTCATGAGCCTCTATGAGGCCCTGTTCGGTGGTGGCGAAACCTTCTTTGACGCAGGCGTCATGCTGCTGTTTTTCCTCTTGGTCGGTAGGACGTTGGATCATCTCGTGCGCCAACGGGCAGCCAGCGGAGTGGCAAGTCTTGCGAGGCTCATTCCCAATTCGATCCTTGCGATTGGCAAAGACGGTACCGCGACCAACATGCCATTGGACGCTGTGGAACTGGGCATGCGGTTGCGTCTTTACCCCGGCGAACGCTTCCCCGTGGATGCAAAAATTCTCGACGGCAGATCGACTGCAGACCGCTCTATCGTGACAGGAGAAACAGGCGCGGTTTCCATGATGGTTGGTGACACGTTCGAGGCCGGAACGATGAACCTGTCAGCCATGATCGAGATCGAAGCCGTCAGCACTGCGCGCACCTCCTTCATCGCCGAAGTGATGGAAATGATGAAAGCAGCGGAGACGAGCAAGGGCCGCTATCGGCGCGTCGCTGATCGTATGGCGACCATCTACGCACCGGCGGTTCACCTGCTGGCGCTTATAACATTCGTTGGCTGGTTGGTGGTAACAGGCGACGTTAAGTCATCTCTCGTCGCCGCAATCGCGGTGCTCATCATCACATGCCCCTGTGCGCTTGGTTTGGCAGTGCCAGTCACGCATGTCGTTGCTGCCAATCGTCTCTTCTCCGAAGGCATTTTAATGCGCGATGGTTCGGCTTTGGAGCGCTTGGCCGAAGTCGATACCGTGTTCTTCGATAAAACAGGAACGCTTACCGAAGAAGGATTGCGCCTAGACCGTCCGCTTGATCTTGAAAGCGATTCAAAAACCGTTCTGTTTGCCCTTGCAGCACAATCACGCCATCCGGTCGCCAACGCTGTTGCCATGTCACTAGAAGACAATGGTGCGGTAAATTTGAGTGAGATAGAAGAAATTCCCGGTATCGGTATCACCGCTGTATGGAACGAAAAACGCGTTAGGCTTGGGCGACGTGAATGGGTCATGGAACTCGACAACACGGGTCCAGATACCGGTGAGGGCGCAACCGCATTTGCCATCGAAAACGGCCAGTTCATCGCTTTCGATCTGCAAAGCGATCTCAAGCCCGGTGCAGTCGACGCGGTGGAAGCTATCAAAGGTCACGGCTATGCCGCTGCGATTCTATCCGGCGATCACAAGACCAATGTCGCCGACATTGCTGCACGAACAGGCATTGATCGTTGGTTCGCGCGCCTCACGCCCAAAGGCAAGATCGACGAGATTGCAGGTGTAAAAGCGCCATCCAAAGTGTTGATGGTGGGTGATGGATTGAACGATGCGCCGTCGCTCGCGGCTGCCCACGTGTCTATGGCACCAGCCAGTGCGATCGACGTCAGCCGAGCTAGCGCAGACTTCATTTTCACCCGCCCATCTTTATCCGCCGTGCCTTTTGCATTGCGGCTGGCCAAAGCCTCAAGCCGCGTTGTGCGGCAAAACTTTGCCATCGCTCTCATCTACAATTGCATTGCTGTGCCGCTCGCTGTCGCTGGCCATGTCACGCCTTTGGTGGCAGCGCTGGCTATGTCGCTGTCCTCCATAGTTGTGGTCTCCAACAGCATGCGACTTGCAGCATTTGGTGGTTTTCGAAGCGCCGCTCCGCAGGCCACCGAAATATCGTCCGGCGTGACGTCTCAAAACCCGGCGGAGGCACCAGTATGAGTCATCTTATCTTTCTCATTCCCATCGCACTTGGACTCGGGTTCCTTGGCCTTTGTGCCTTCGTGTGGAGCCTGAAAAGCGGACAGTTCGACGATCTTGATGGCGCAGCCCAGCGCATTTTGACCGATGAGAACGAAGTGCAATGACAGAGGTGCCGCAACAGAAACAGGTGACCATCGCTATAAATGCAGCGACCGTTGAAGACCTGAAACTCGCCCTCAAAGCAGGCTGGAAGGATTTCAGCGCAGCGCCTCAATACGGTATTTTCTTTGGCGTCTTTTTCGCACTTGGCGGCGCACTTCTGGTTTGGCTCGCCTTTATTTTAGACGTGGTGTGGGTCACGTATCCTTTGACGATCGGCTTCGCGCTGATCGGCCCGTTCATCGCCACAGGCCTGTATGAGGTGAGCCGACGATTGCAGTCCGCTCAGCCGCTTAGCTGGCCAACCGTTTTGTTCGTCATGGTCGACCAACACCGTCGCGAGTTGGGCTGGATGGCGTTCGTCACTTTGTTCGTTTTTTGGGTGTGGATGTATCAGGCGCGAACAATCTTCGTGGTGTTCTTCGGGTCGAAGGGATTTGCGACATTGGATGGCTTTGTAGCAGCCGTATTCAGCACAGAAACAGGTTGGTGGTTTCTGCTTGTCGGGCACGCCGTCGGAGCGGTTATTTCGCTGGTGCTTTACACGCTGACAGTCATCTCTTGTCCGCTGTTGCTGGACCGCGACGTCGATTTCGTCACCGCGATGATAACCAGCGTCAGGGCCGTTCTAGCTTCCCCGTTTGTCATGATCATCTGGGGCGTTTTCGTCATCGTAACGGTGTTGCTGTCAATGTTGCCCGCATTTTTAGGATTGCTGTTCGTGCTGCCGGTTCTGGGCCACGCAACATGGCACCTCTATGGGCGAGTGATTACGGTCCAGCACTGAATACACCCTTACGGAACCGGCACCACAGCGTCTTCAAAGGCAATCATCTTCTGCGAAACCGAGCTTTTGAAGCCGGGCGATATAGTTTGATATTCGCTGCGCACGATCAACTTATTCTCGGGGTCGATCCAATACGTATGCACCTGTGTGGATTGGAAGCCGACGGTCACTTCGTATTGGCCGTGAACTCGATCCAGAACCTGTCCTTCAATTGTGTCTTGTCCGCAATCAAGTTCGATAACGGCCTCAACATCGCTCTTCTGCTGGGCGCGCGCAGCTTCTGCAGCTTGCTCGTCGAATTTGGTAATTTCTTTCCACGAACCACCTTCATCCAATGATGAATACATCGCCCCATCATACAGCAGCGTCCACCCGATACCGCTGGGCTGAATGGGTTTGACCAACCAATGCTGGTGACTGGTCATGATGAACTCATGAACCGTATCCACAGGCGCGCCCTCAATCTTTTGGGTGACAATCTGACGGTACTCGCCTTCACCATTTCCTTCAGTCGCAGCTTTGATGAAACGCTCTTTGCAGGATTCGGCAAAAGCAGGCGTTGCGCTGGCGCCGATGCATAAAATTCCGAATATGCAGATGGTTCTGACCGATAACATTGCAGAAACTCCCTCCCAAGATATCCCATCGTGGAAGTGTGTGAGTCGAATGACAAGCTGCAGGAATGTCGATGCTGGAAGGATTTGCACTGTCGAACGCGTGATCGCAATGAGGTTGCGTGTTTTGAACTACGTGAAGACTGACGCGGTTGAACCGCACGATGCTCGCTCTGCGGCTATTACGACGTCAAACAACACGACAATCAAAACCTGCACGCATATCCAGCAGACAGACTGTAAAAATCGTCGAACTCTGGAAACGAAGTTTCAAACTAACAAAAAGGTAGCATTATCCATAATTAGAAAGCGTAAAGATGCCGAGGGCGGAATCGATCCAGCAAGCAAAGTCGTCCTTCATCGGCGTTCAAGAATCACGCGGTTCTTCGGAAAATTGGCGCTGCATCTGATCGGCCTAGAGGCCGTGCAGCAACTCGCGCTACTTGGCGCAAGAAATTTCGGCGATAAGCCGGGAGGCCAAACTGATGCCAGCCCAATAAGTGAAACAGTATCTCAAGTACGGGCAGAACGATGCAGCCGATACCAAGGCGATCAGCGAGGCGGTTGCAAGACCAACGATCCGGTACGTGCCGCAGAAGAGTACCGAGCAACAGAGCGAGGTTATGCATCGCGTGCGCCTGATGCTGAACCGACAACACACGTAGATGTAGAACGCAATCTGGGCACAAATGTCGGATTTCAGCATCATCATGCGCGTGCGCAGGTTTGGTCTGGAAGAGCTTCTCCCCATTATCGCCACCCCGGAAGACGAGCGTTTGCCAGTGAATGCGCGAAACTGAACGATGTGAAACAGCAAGTTCTGGAGAATGATCGTAAGATCCAGACAAGCGCGTACCGCGGGGGAAGCGAGGCGAAGGTTGATGGAGATATCCGGAATAGATCCGCTGATCCCCAGCGCGTTTGTTGCCAGCATTTCCGACCCGACTGCTTTCAAAACCGCAAAGGATATCGTTGCGTAGACCCGGCTGTTGCCGAAGCAGGACTCATCGGGTGAGAAGGAACGGCTTGGTGACATCTTGCGGGGGTGAACTGCGCAGAGACATCGCCTCTAAGACTGGGCTT
The DNA here is from genome assembly GCF_000179775.1 of Ahrensia sp. R2A130. GTDB lineage: Bacteria > Pseudomonadota > Alphaproteobacteria > Rhizobiales > Rhizobiaceae > Pseudahrensia. The sequence goes on along the minus strand of NZ_AEEB01000013.1, from coordinate 44,687 downwards.
ATGGCGTAACGCCTTACCGTTTGCAGCGAACGACTGGTTGTTAGATCGACGGCACGATCCAGTTCGGCACGATGCCGCTCTCGTTAATGAATTGAGCCGGGTCGTGTCCTCGAAACAGGCCGTGGTCGGCTACGAGAACCGTGGACCATCCTGCCTGCGCACCGCCCAACACATCCGTGTGCAATGTGTCGCCGATCATGCAGATGCGGCGGCGGTTCTGTTCGGCAGGCAGCACGCGCTGCACCAGATCGAAGACGGATGGAAAAGGCTTGCCGTGAAATTCTATTCTCACACCCAACAGGTCCGCAATACGGTGCGCGACGAAGCCGCTTTCCGTTGAAAACGCTTCTTCCAACGGCGCGATGACATCGGGGTTGGCTACCATGATGGGCCGCATGTTTTGCGCCAGTGAGACCTCCAGCAACCGCGTTTGCTCACTCGTCCATTCCCACGTGCTGAGAAACAGAAAAGCGTCCGCCGCGTCGTAAGTCGCAATATCATGAGTCAGCAGAATCGACCGCACCGGTACGTCATCCGGCTTGAAGTCGGAGCGGGCCATGACGCCCCAGAGATGGTCCGGATGTGCCGCTAGCGCCTCTTCCGCAGCCATTCGGCTGGTGACGATTTCATCGGTAGAAAAATCGAAACCCAACCGTTCGAATTTCGCAACGGCCTGCGCCTTCGGCAAGGTTGCTGCGTTGGTGATGACGAAAAGCTGTTTGCCAAGCCCGCGCAACGCTTTCACCGTATCGACGGCTCCGGGAATGGGCGTGCCGCCGACGTTCAACACGCCGAACGCATCGAAACAGAACACGTCGCAATGCTCCGCCATTTCCACCAGACCGGACGCATGGCGCGCCTGTTCAGGGTAGCTGGCAGCGGGCAATCGGTGACGCGACGCTTCGTAGAAATCGAACGCGGACTGCGTGTCGAAACCTTCGAAGAAGGGCTCGCGCGAATAGATCGGATCAGATGATGGCACCACGAACCTTTGCAGAAACCCATTCGCTGATGACGACCGCCACCAGAATGACGAGAAGAATGAGCGCGACCTGATTCCAGGCCAGCGTGTTGAGCGAACCCTGCAACTGCAGCCCGATACCGCCCGCGCCGACGAGGCCGAGCACGGTGGATTCGCGGATGTTGATATCCCAGCGGAACACCGAAATACCGGCAAAGGCGGGCGCGATTTGCGGCACGATGGCGTAGGCCATGACCTGCCAGCGCGACGCGCCGGTGGCCGTCACGGCTTCCACCTGCTTCACGTCGATCTCTTCGATCGCTTCATAAAGCAGCTTGGCGCAGAACCCGATGGAGCGGATGGCGATAGCAACCGTACCCGCCAACACGCCGGGGCCGATGATCGCCACCAGCAATAGCGCCCAGATGAGCGAGTTGATGGACCGCGTCGCCACAATGATGAACAAAGCGATGGGGCGAATAATATAGGCATTCGGCGTTGTATTGCGGGCCGCCAGAAACGCAACCGGCACGGCCATAATGAGTGCCAAAATCGTGCCCAGCGTCGCCATGTTGAGAGTGTCCCAGATCGGCTCCCAAAGTTTGTCGATATATTCCCATTTCGGCGGCATGGCGCGCCCGCCGATGTCACCGGCGATACGCGGAGAATCCCACACAAAGAACCACGTCGTGGCCTCCGAAATGACGTTCCAGCAGTAGAGAAAAATCGCGACGCCAAGCAGCCAGCAGAACCACCGCACCATGGATTGGCGCGTTGTGTGAAGCTTCCAACCGTTGGGGCCGCCATGGTTTTGAACAACGGGCATTTACTGAACCACCTTCATTGGACTCGGGCTCTGATAACGCCAGACAGATATTCCAGCGCCATGACGATCACGATGATGATGATGAGAATGGCCGCTGCCGTATCGAATTCGTAGCGGTCGAACGCCGTGTTCAACGTCGCGCCTATACCACCAGCGCCCACAAGGCCGAGCACAGCGGACTCGCGGAAGTTGATGTCGAGACGGTAGATCGAAAGCCCGATCAAACGCGGCATGACCTGTGGTTGCACACCGTAATTGATCCACTGCAACCATGACGAACCGGTTGCCTGAATGGCTTCGGCTTGCACGCGGCTCATGTCTTCGATCTCTTCCGCCAGCAGCTTCGACAGGAAACCGATGGTAGCGAAAGAAAGCGTGATGAAACCGGCCAGTGGACCGAACCCGAATATCGCCACCATCAAAATTGCAACGATGATTTCGTTCAGCGCACGGCTGATAGCCACGATGGCGCGGCAGATGATATAGACAGGTAGCGGCGCGATGTTACGGGCAGCGCCCAGCCCGATGGGAATGGAAATCGCGATACCCACCACGGTGGATGCGATGGTGATGATGATGCTCTCGATCATCCCTTCACGAATATCGGTCCATCGCGAGGTGAAATCCGGGTTGCCGAACGCCTTCACGAATTCCCAACCGCGCACCAGCCCTTCCGACACGCGCGCCCAGTTCACCTCAATGGAATTCACCGCAAGGTAGAGATAGATGATCGTTACCCCAAGCAGCGCATAACGCAGCACCGGGTTCGTAATGAAGTGCGGTTTCTTCCACGCCCGACCAAGCCGGTCGTCCAGCCCCACATCGCTCAATGTAGCGGTGCTCATGCTGCGGCGGATTCGTTTTCGAGATCGTCTTCATCGACCTCTTCGATTGTCGCCTGCCAATCTTCTTCACCGTAAATTGCGGTCAACACTTCGGGCGTCAGACCGTCCGGCGGTCCGTCGAATTGAACGGCACCGAGTTGAAGACCGATAACTCGCTGCACGAACATCTGTGCCAACGCCACATCGTGAATGTTGATGATCGCCGCCAAACCACGCTCGGCGCACAGTTCGCAGATCAATCGCATGATCTGGCGCGACGTCTTGGGGTCGAGGGATGCGGTGGGTTCGTCCACCAGCAGCAGTTTCGGATCTTGAATAAGCGCACGGGCGATGCCGACACGTTGGCGCTGACCGCCGGACAATTCATCGGCGCGTTTGTCGGCCATGGCGAGCAGACCGACACGGTCCAGCAGCCGGTAGGCTTCATCAATGTCGGATTGTGGATATTTGCGAAGGAAAGCACGCCAGAAGCCAACGTAGCCAAGGCGTCCGGACAGCACATTTTCCATCACGGTCAAGCGTTCTACGAGTGCGTATTCCTGAAAGATCATACCCATAGTTCGCCGCGCACGGCGCAGGCCCGAGCTGGACAATTTCGTGATGTTCTCGCCATTCAAAATGACTGAACCAGAGGTCGGCTCAACAAGCCGGTTGATGCAGCGAATGAGCGTAGATTTACCGGCACCAGACGGACCAATAAGCGCCAGCACCTGACCAGCAGGAATTTCAACCTCAACGGCCTTCAATGCCTGGTCACCGGTGGCATAGGTTTTCGTCAGCTTCTTAAGTTCGAGCATTCGCCCCTCCCGCCACAGCGTCTCGCATCAGCCTGTAGCAAAACGGCTGCAGGCACCATGCCCGCAGCCGCTTCATTCACAAGCAGTATTCGTCGTTTTACTCGCAGGCGTAAGAGACGCCGTTGGCCGTATCGATTTTACGGATCACGTCCCAGAACCCTTTATAGTCCATTTTCAGGAACTGGCCTTCGTTCGATTTCTCGAACTCTTTCTGCAAGCTGGAACCTTCCCAGTTGAAGCTGAAGAAAGCATCCTGAATTTTGGCCTTGAGGTCCGGCGTCAGATTGTGGGCTGTGCCGAAGCCTGTCGTCGGGAAAGTCTGCGACTTGTAGATCGAGATGACCTGATCTTCCTTCACCACATCACGCGAAATCATGCGCTTCAGCACAGAGTTGGCGATAGACGCTGCCGGATAGTCCTTGTTGGCGACACCAAGAATCGAGTTGTCGTGCTTGCCGGAATAAACGGCTTCGAAGTCGGTTTCGGGCACCATGTTGAAGTCGGCTTTCAGGATGGCAGATGGTGCCTTGAAGCCGGAGTTCGAAGTGGGCGACGTGAAGGCCAGCTTCTTGCCCTTGATGTCTTCCACCTTCTCGATGCCAGAACCCGGATAAGTGATGATTTCCATCTCGTAGCCGAAATTGCCGTCCTTCGACGCCATGATGGTAAACGGGTTGAAACCGGCACAGTTGACGGCCAGCGGGTTGGAGCCGGTGTTGAACCCGGCAATGTGCAAACGTCCGGAGCGCATGGCTTCGATCTGGGCCGCGTTGTTCTGCACGGGGAAGAACACGACGTCCTTGCCCGTTTTCTCTTCCAGATAGGTGAGGAAATCGCTCCACGCTTCTTTATAAACGGCCGGGTCTTCGACGGGTGTATAGGCAAAGATCAACGTGTCAGGATCGACCTGTTTGGAGGCGTCGGTGGGCGTATCAGCCAGCAGGTCGCCATCGACATCACAATAGGCGGCGTCGAGCGTACCGCGCTCGCAGTCTTGCGCCTGCGCAGGTGCGGATGAGAAAGTGGCGAATGCAAGCGCTGCAACACTGCCAAGCAGCATGTTCTTAAGGGGCATGGTTGTCTCCTGATGGGATTAGGTCGAGGGAGCCTATCGGCGGGCGGGCCAGCGTGCAAACGCAGTCTGCCTTCTGTCCACTGGCACGTTAGACGTGACAGATTCACGACACGATGGAGAAATTCCAATCAATTGCAGATGCGCAAGAGCAGCCACAAGCCACTGACTGCAGACCTTGTTCGAAGGCTGCTCACGGCACGCTCCGCCTATTGTGACTGGTGCTGAGAGTGCATTGAACTCACCATAAGCGCTGATGCTTCACCTTTTTGGCCACCACACCCGGCCAGTCGCTCGAAGGCAAAACCATATGGCTCGCAAATCATCAGGCTCCATGTTGAGCGCCTTGCGCTTGACGTTTCTTTTCGCCGGCGCGCTATTTTTGTTGCCAGCCTTGCATGGCGGAGCGGCGGCAGAAAATGAGCCCGCCCTGCCCGGTTACGTGATTGAGCAATTCGGCAAACCTCCGGTGATACCTAATGGACAGCTGTCGCAGCCGGTTCAGGCCGCCGTGCAAACAGCGTTCATCGATAGTGTGGAACGATCCGCTTGGGGCGAAAAGCAGACGGCGGCACTTTCCGTTATTTCGGAATCCAAGGATGCCCGGATAGCCTGGATCATCGCCGATTTGATGCGCTTTGCACCGGGTCGGCAACTCAACAATGCCCTCGCTGTCGCTGCTTCCAACTTGCTCGGCATCGAGACGCCGACGCAAAATCAATGGGGCAAGATCACCGACCAGTTGATTGCATGGGACATACCGGCACCGCCGGATTATCTGAAAGCGAAACGCGCGATCTTCACCAGCATCGTGCCCCAATGGGAACCGCTTTTCGTAGAAGGTGATATCGACTGGCGGCATCTCTCATGGGGCGGTGTCCTGATCGATGATCGCCCTTTCGGCAAGACGGATGAGGAATGCAATTGTATTCCTGCCGCCGATGATCCGGAAGTCAGTAGCGCCGAAGAAGCAACCTGGCTGGAGGACGATACGGTAGTCTTCGGCGTTGCGGTAAACGGCGAATACCGCGCCTACCCGCGCCGCATCATGGAAGTGCGCGAGATGGTCAACGACACATTGGGCGGACGCCAGCTCGGCATTCCCTACTGCACGTTATGCGGCGCAGCGCAGGCCTACTTCACCGACAGATTACCCGACGGTATCGAACGTCCAGTCCTGCGCACATCGGGCCTGCTAATCCGCTCCAACAAGGTTATGTTCGACGTCAACACCTATTCCGTCTTCGATACTTTCCTCGGCAAAGCGGTGACGGGACCACTGGCCAAAAAGGGTCTGACGCTCGAACAAGCTGGCGTTGTCACCACCACTTGGGGCGCTTGGAAAAAAGCGCACCCGGCAACCACAGTGTTGGTGGAAGCCCTCGCCCTCGGTCGCGATTTTGATTTCCGAAACGGCCGCGATGCGGGCGGCCCAATCTTTCCGGTCGGCGATGTCGATCCCCGCCTGCCGGTCCACGAAGACATTATCGGCGTGGTCACAGCATCGGGCAAATCGGTAGCGTTCCAGCGTACCAAGGCCATTGCAGCTCTGACGAAAGGCGATGAAGTAGCCTTCGAAAATATTCGTCTGAAACTGGATGCAGGCGGCGTTCGTGCCATCGACGCAGATGGTTCGAATTTGGGCAGCCATCAAGCCTTCTGGTTCGCGTGGTCGCAGTTTCATCCGGCAACGACACTCTGGCAGGGGTAGCCATGGCAAACCAGAACGTCCCTAAATCAGCCTTGGTTAGTACCGCCAAACCAGACCGGATCGTCGCCATCAGACCAAGGCACATATTTCGTCATGATGGCGGCAAACGCTGACCCTTGCGTGAACCGATTGAGCCAAGCGACGAGATCGGACCACGGTTGCGCGACAAACCAATTGCTATCGGTATTCGCGAATTGCCTTACGAACGGCGCGATAGCCAAGTCGGCTATGGTTTCAATGTCACCACATAGATATGCCTGCCCGTCTAGCCGTTCATTCAAGTTCATCAGAAACGCTGCGGCCTTGCCGCGTTCAGCTTCAACATCCAAGTCCGGAAATCGGATTGCATATTTCGTATGATCCAGCGCCGTTTTGAACGGGCCATCGTTGGCGACGATTAACTCCCAGCCATCCTCAGGCATGTCGAGCAATCGTTGCGGATCGCTCTGCTTTAACGCCCAGACCATAACATCGAGACTCTCGTCAATCACGCGATTGGACAATTGAAGCGCTGGCACGGTGGCCGAAGGTGACGCCTCCAAGAACGCCTGCGGTTTATCCTTCAGCAGAATTTCGCGCAGCTCTACGGTCACGCCAGCACTGCGAACGGCAAGCCGTGCTCTCATCGCATAGGGGCAACGTCGGAACGTCCACAGGATCGGATGGTTTGTCATATCCAACGATAGCCCATCGCTAGGCCTGCGGGTCAATTCAGCCGTTACGCATTCGCCTCGTTCAAGGCTTCTCTCACCGCGATCTGCGCCATTTGCATGATGGCTTCGCGTGAACCGGCAACAGCGATGAAGCGCGCGTTGTGACAAAATTTTGCGCCAGACACCCCGCTTGCAACTTCTAATGCAGCATCCGTCAGACCCGCCCAAGCGGCGGGTAAATCTGCGCGTTGGTCGAAAGTATCGTCGGATAATTTAATGCCGTTCAACGTCCAGTCCTCACCGCGCGGCGCAACCATGAAAAGCATGTGCTCGGCCTGCGCATCTTTCAGGGCCGCACGGTATGGCATGCCCATAGGCAGCTCAAGAATTGCTGAATCGCCGGCACTCGCAATTGCGCTCTGAGCGATACCCCTCGCCCGCGCTGTCGCCGTAAGATCGCGAACCAAAGCCTCGATAAAACTGCGCACGATGGGCAAGGCGGAGAAGAACGCATCATCATTTGCGGTTGGTGAGGTGTCATCAAAGACAGGCTTTAAACCGTCCAGAAGCGCCGGCAGCGTTAGAACCGAAAGAGGACCAGCCACCGATGGTTCGATTGCGCCGTTGTCGAGTAGATCGATCGGAAGCACGTATTTGGTATCAAACGCACTGTGAATGGCATCGATGTCGTGGGCAGGAACGGCCAAAGCCGCCAAATAGTCTTTGCCGTAGTGCAGCCAGATCAAGCCAAAGGAACTGTAGGGTTGGCCATCCTGCCGTAGAGGGCCGGGCCGCTGGTGATGATCAAAAATCTGCGCGGTGGCATCATAAGCGCCACCAACATCGTAAATGATCCGGTCATCTGCAGGCGTAATCCACCGCGCATCCCGGCTACGGACCAGTTCCGCATCTGGAAACAATTTTGTCAGGATGACCGAGGACATCAACTCGTCTGCATGGAAGCCACCGGAATGGGTGACGAGAGTGTCGATTGCCAAGATATTGCTCCACAATGTTCTGGGTGACTTACAAAAAGGCGCTTCCGCCTGCGTGGCGTTAACGGGCCGTCATCCCACTAGCAAGTCTGCATCCATTTCTGGGGATGAGTTCCTATTCAATGCAAAACGTCACTGGTAAATGTTCCTATTTTGTTCCAGTCGTAGGAAATGAACCTGACCGCCAACATCCCAACACAGCCAACTGAAATCGCAGAACGCCTCTATCTCGATTTCGACAGCTTCTTTGCCACCGCAGAGCAATATTTCAATCCGGCTCTGCGTGGGCGTCCGGTGGGTGTGATGCCAATCGATTCCCCCCATTCCGGCTGCATCGCCGTCAGCCGGGAGGCCAAACGAATGGGCGTACCGGCCATGGCGTCGGTTGCAGTTGCACGCCAGCACGCGCCGGACATCATCTTGGTGATCGCCCGACCGGACGCATACGTCCGCCTGCACAACCGTATTCTGGAAGCCATCGAAACGTGCCTTCCCATCGCAAATGTTCGCTCAATCGACGAACTCGTCTGTCATCTGCTGCCGTCAGAAGCGGCACAGCCGGAAATTCTCGGGCGACGCATAAAACAGGCCTTGGCAGACCGGTTCAATCCCATGCTGACATGCTCAATCGGGATCGCAAAGACAGAGCTTCTGGCGAAAATTGCAGCGGAAATGAACAAGCCCGACGGTTTGGCAATCCTGTCTTCTACCGATCTTCCTCAACGGCTGGCGCATCTGGAATTGAACGATCTGCCCGGCATATCCAAAGGCATGGGCGCGCGCCTAGCCAATGCAGGCGTTACCAATTTCGAAGCCTTGTGGGGCATCGGACCAAAACACGCCCGCGCAATCTGGGGCAATATAGAAGGCGAAAGGTTCTGGAACGGGCTACATGGGCACCATTTTGAACGACCGGAAACCATCAAACGGATGTTCGGCCACAGCAGAATGCTGCCCGTCGATTGGCGCAGCACGGACAAAGTCCACGCCTGCGCCAGACAGTTGGCCCTGAGCGCTGCTCGCCGGTTGAGACGCGGTGACGTTCGCGCAACGAAACTGACCTTTGGCATGCGCGGCGGTCGTAGTTTCAGCAATTCCGGCAAGGGCAAAAACCAACCGCGATGGGGTTGCGAAATAACGTTCAGGCCAGCGCGCGATGACCGTACCTTTCTGCACGCACTCAGCGAAGGAATTGCACGGTCAACACGCGAAGCTCGCTTCAGCCCACGTTCCGTCAGCGTAACGTTGCATGGCCTTGAGGAAGCCCAGGCTGTGCAGTCGGACCTGTTCGCAGTGGAGATCCCGCAAACGGACAGGTTCCCCTGCACCGCGACAGCGAAGTGGGAACGCTTGAGCGATACACTCGACGGATTGCGGTCCAAACACGGCCCGTCAGCCATATCGCTAGGGCCGAAGGACGATGTACCGGGTGGCTACCTTGGTGCAAAAATAGCTTTCGGCAGAATTCCCGATGCCGCTGATTTCAACGAGGCACAAACGGAGGATTCAGCCACGCATTTCTGCAGCGTCTAAGCGGGGGAAGATGCGGCGCGTCGTTTCAGTTGCAACACCACGATAGGCACCATCAGCAACACCCCGACCGCAGCACTGCCGACACCGGGGGCGACGAAGAACAGCGCTGCAATCCCCGTCCACCAACGCTCCAACCGCGACAGGGGCGCTACCATCCAACCTGAAAACGCGACGCCCAGAAGCCCGATACCGGCCATAGCGCCGAGCAATGTCACGGTGAAGGCCATCCACGTAAAGCCGTTGGCCACCAGCAGCAATGCGGGTGAATAAACGAACACAAACGGCACCAGCGCCTTGGCGATACCGAGGCGGAAGGCCGTGTTGCCCGTCTGGAACGGGTTCGACCCGGCTATACCAGCCGCCGCATAAGCGGCCAGCGCAACGGGCGGCGTAATGTCCGCCAGCACCCCGTAGTAGAAGACAAAGAAATGCGCGACGAGCGGCTCTACCTGCAACACCTGCAAGGCCGGTGCGGCAACGGCGACGAGAATGATGTAGGTCGCCGTTGTCGGGATGCCCGCCCCCATAATGATGCAGGCGATAGCGATCAGCACCAGGCAGAAGAACAGCTTCCACTGCTCCAGCGAAAACAGTGCGAACGGCCAAATGGTAGAGATGGAAGACCCCATATCGGTCGCCGTTTGTACGACCACATAACCAAGGCGGAAGCCAACGCCGGTCAGCGTCACAACTCCGACAACCACGCCGACTGTGGCAGCGGCAGCACCCACCGCAAGTGTATTGCGGGCACCATCTGCCAGCGCGTTCCAAAGATCACGAGGCGTCAGCCGGTTCACGGGATTAAGGAACCCAACCACCACGCAGGCGATAATGCCATAGACCGCAGCAAAGTCCGGCGTGCGACCTGTAAGGATTAGATAGACGAGAATGATAAGCGGAATGATCGACAGCCAATGCTGCTTCAAAACCAGCGCAGCTTTCGGCAACTCTTCAGCGCGCAAACCGCGCAGCCCCAGCTTCTTCGCTTCCAGATGCACCATCACGAAAATACCGAAGTAATGCAGCAGCGCGGGAAACAGCGCAGCCGCCAGAATATCGCGCAGTGGTATCTCAAGGTACTCAACCATGATGAAGGCAGCAGCGCCCAGAATAGGCGGCGTAATCTGCCCGCCGGTGGATGCCGTAGCCTCGACTGCGCCTGCAAAATGCGGCGGGTAGCCAACCTTCTTCATTGCGGGGATCGTCAGCGCACCGGTGGTCACCGTGTTGGCGATGGACGAGCCTGAAATCGTGCCCATGAAGGCGGACGAGAAAATCGCGACCTTTGCGGGACCACCAGCGAAACGTCCGGCCAATGCCATGGCAAGATCGATAAACAGTTGTCCCAACCCGATGCGCGTTGCCAGCACACCAAACAAAATGAACAGGAACACGTATTGCGCCATCACTCCGATGGCGATGCCGTAGATGCCCTGGTTCGTCATGTAGAGGTGGTTGATCAGCCCCAGCCAAGACGTACCACCATGTTTCAGCGCACCCGGCGCATAGGGTCCGAAGAGTGCAAACGCGATGAAGACGAGCGCGATCAGCGGTAGCGTCGGCCCAACCGAACGACGTGCAGCTTCCAGTGTTAGCACCAACAAAACCGTGCCCATGAAGACGTCGAATTGCGATGGATTACCCACCCGTTCCGCCACAATCTCCGGCGGCAGGAGTGGCAGGTAGAGCGATGCAACAACTGCAGCTATCGCAAAGAAAATATCGAGAAGCGGAACCCCGTTGAACCGCCACAGCGCTGGCGGCGCAGGCGTGGTGCTTTTTGCGCGCATCCAGCCGAACAACAAAAACACCAGACCAAGCGCGAATGAGAGATGAATACCCCGGTGGAGCAGCTCACGGATCAACCCAAAACCGGAAGCGTAAAAATGGTAGATAGACATGGCGACCAGCGCCACGGACACGGCGCCAGCAATGATCTGGCCGGGCGGGCGAAACGCGGTTTCGGGATCGTATTTACGTTCGATCTCAGCAAGCGCTTTTGCGTCCAGTTCCTGTTCAGCCATCGTCTTGTCCCCACTTCAAAATAAAAACCCGGACACGCGACTGCGTGCCCGGGTTTGTTGTCTTATCGTTTATGCAACCAGCCTTACTTCAGCAGGCCCGCTTCTTTGTAAAAGCGCTCTGCACCAGCATGCAGCGGCACCCCGACACCGGTAAGCGCGGTTGCTGGCGTGATCGTTTTGCCCTTGGCGTGACCGACATCAAGTAGCTTGCGGGACTCTTCGTTCCACAGTGCTTTCGTGATGTTGTAGATCAGCTCTTCGTCTTCTTTCGCAGACGTGTACCATTGTGCGCCAACAGCGACCGTAGTCGTTGCTTCCACACCTTCGTAGGTACCAGCTGGAATGTCGGAAGAAGCAAAGAAACCGTACTTGTCGGTCAAAGCTTTTGCGCCATCTCCATCAATCGGGACGAGCTTGATTTTCGCAGCCGACGCCAGTTCCACCAGCGAACCGGTTGGGTAACCAGCAACCACAAAGAACGCGTCAATCTTGCCGTTGCGCAGTGCTTCGGATGCAGCGCCACCTTTCAAGGCTTCAGCCGTCACATCATCAGTGGATAGGCCATTGGCTTCGAGGATCAGCTTGGCATCGACATAGGTACCTGAACCCGGCTCATCGAGCGAAACGCGCTTACCTTTGAGATCGGCAACCGAGTTGATGCCGGAATCGGCAGTCGTCACGAGGTGAATGTGCTCTTCGAAAAGCGCCGCAATAGTGCGAAGATCCTTAGCAGGCTCTTTACCTTCCATCGTGCCGGTGCCGGTGTAAGCCCAGTAAGCAACATCGGACTGTGCGAAACCGGAATTGCGCAGGCCGGACAGGATAGCGTTGACGTTATCCACTGAACCGCGTGAGGAAACCGCAGACGCGATCAACCCGTCGACACCACAAGAACCGCCCTCACCGCATTCACGTGACCCCGGCGGTTTGGAGATGGCGTTCGCAATCACACCACCAACAGGATAATAGGTATAGGCGGTGCCACCGGTACCGATGGTGAAAAATTTCAGATCCTGCGCTTGCGTCACGCCCGCAAAGGCGCCGACCGAAATGGCAGCAGCTGCTGCCAGGCCGAGCAATTTTGAAAATCGCATGTTAATTCCTTCCCTGTTCGCCCCGCATCAAATGCGGAAAGCTCAATTCATCCAGCACGTAAATTTGGCCGGGGTTCGTCAGATATGCACGGGCAAAAATTCTTTGCAAACGCGAAGTGTTGATGCCGCGCATTCTAAACATGAAGTTTCATAAGGCTGACCGGCACCCCGTTTCGCCCTTCCCAAACAACCAATCCCAAGAAACCCGCACAACGCGGCTTGCTATCTTTCGCGACTGCGCCGAAGCTTGAGATCAATCCTGCTTGGGAGGGCAGTCGAGTTGCTGGAATTGAAAAGCGTTGGCAAGAAAGTGGGGAACCAGTTCCACATTACCGATGTGAACCTGAGCCTTGAGAAAGGCTCGCTGAATGTCCTTTTGGGACCAACGCTTTCCGGCAAGACCTCCCTCATGCGCCTTATGGCGGGCCTTGATCGTCCAACCCATGGCGACATTTTGATGGACGGCAAAAGCGTCGCCAAAACGCCCGTGCAGAAGCGCAATGTGGCGATGGTCTATCAGCAGTTCATCAATTATCCCGCCTTCAATGTGTACGAAAACATCGCTTCCCCCCTGCGGGTCGCAGGTGTCGACAAGGCCACGATAGACAAGAAGGTGCGCGAGGCGGCGGACCTTCTGAAACTCACACCCTATCTTGATCGCACCGTGCTGAACCTGTCCGGCGGACAACAGCAACGCACGGCCTTGGCGCGCGCTTTGGTGAAAGGTGCCGAGCTTGTGTTGCTCGATGAACCGCTTGCCAACCTCGACTACAAATTGCGCGAAGAACTTCGCATCGAGCTGCCGCGCATCTTTGCCGAAACCGGCGCGATCTTCGTTTATGCCACCACCGAACCGCACGAAGCGCTGCTGCTCGGCGGTGACACGGCCACGCTGCACGAAGGCCGCGTGACGCAGTTCGGCAAGACCATCGACGTCCACAACCGCCCTGCCGATCTCGTCACAGCGCAAACGTTTTCCGACCCGCCGATGAACGTGGTCGCTATGGAAAAGCGCGGCAAGAAACTGGTCCATGCGCAGGGCGAAACGTCTCTGCCCAAAAACCTCGATAGCCTCTCCGACGGCGCTTATCGCATCGGCGTCCGCCCCCATCACATTCGCCTTCATGCCGACCCCACCGCGCCCGTAAAAATGGAGGGGAACGTCTCCACCAGCGAGATCGCAGGGTCGGAAACCTTCGTGCATCTCGGCACCGGCGACGACCGGCTGGTCGTCCTCACCCACGGTGTGCACCGCGTGAACAGTGGCGACCGCATTCCTTACTATCTCAACCCATCGCGATTTTTCGTCTTTTCCCCAGAAGGCGATCTGGTCCTCGCACCTGCCTCGGCTGAAAATGGGGAGGCCGCATAATGGCGCAGATCACCCTAGACCGGCTGGCGCATTCTTACGACGCCAACCCGAAATCCCGCGACGACTTTGCGCTGAAAGAGATCGACCACGTCTGGAGCGATGGCGGTGCCTACGCCCTGCTCGGCCCATCCGGTTGCGGCAAGACCACGCTTCTCAACATCATCTCCGGACTGCTGACGCCCTCACGCGGGCGTATTCTGTTCGATGGTGAAGACGTGACGGAGGCGAAACCCGAACACCGCAACATCGCGCAGGTGTTCCAGTTTCCCGTTATCTACGACACCATGACCGTGGCGCAGAACCTCGCCTTCCCGCTGAAAAACCGCCGAGTCGCGCCGGATGAAATCACCGCGCGCGTGGAGGAAATGATCGACGTTCTCGACCTGCGGGAAAAGGCCAACCGCAAAGCCCGTGGGCTTACGGCTGATGAAAAACAGAAAATCTCACTGGGCCGTGGCCTCGTGCGGCAGGACGTGAACGCGATCCTCTTCGACGAGCCGCTCACCGTCATCGACCCGCACATGAAATGGCAGTTGCGGACCAAGCTGAAGGAACTCCACCGCCAGCTCGGCCACACCATGATCTACGTCACCCACGACCAGACCGAGGCACTCACCTTCGCAGACAAGGTGGTGGTTATGTATGAGGGCGAAGTCGTGCAGATCGGCACGCCCGAAGAACTCTTCGATGAACCGGCCCACACTTTCGTCGGCTATTTCATCGGCTCGCCGGGCATGAACATCATCCCCGCAGCGGTGTCTGGAAAGACCGCCCAAATCGGCGCCCACGAAGTGAAACTCGGCGGCGACTACGCCCCATTAGACGGCAAGACCGAACTCGGTATCCGCCCGGAATTCATCGCGCTGAAATCCGGCAAGACCGGTCTGCCCGCCACCATCGACGCTGTGGAAGACATCGGTCGTTTCCGCATTCTGCGCGCGCGGGTCGAGGACCACGCGATCAACGTGGTGCTGGAAGAAGGTGAACCTATACCTGCTGACGCGAAGCTGACCTTCGATCCCACGCGCATCAACATCTATCACAACGACCATCTGGTGCGCCCGCAAGCACCTGTGAAAAAGACACCGGTCAAAAGCCCGACGAAAAGAAAGGCCGCCTGATGGATAAGCCCTTCAACAACCGCGCGTGGCTGCTGGTCATTCCCGTCTTCGTGCTGGTGGCACTGTCGGCCATCATCCCTATCATGACGGTGGTGAACTACTCCGTTCAGGACACATTTGGCGGCAACAAATTCTTCTGGGCCGGCACGGAATGGTTCACGCAGACGCTGCAATCGGAACGCTTCCACAACGCGCTTGGGCGTAACTTCCTGTTCTCGGCCATCATCCTCGCCATCGAAATTCCGCTGGGCATCGCCATCGCGCTGGCCATGCCGCGCAAGGGCATATGGGTGCCCGTCTGTCTCGTGTTGATGGCCCTGCCGCTGCTCATTCCATGGAATGTCGTGGGCACGATCTGGCAGATTTTCGGCCGCTCCGACATCGGCCTGCTCGGCTATTCGATGACGCAGCTGGGCATCGACTACAATTACACATCGAACATTTTCGACGCCTGGGCGACCATCATCATCATGGATGTGTGGCACTGGACCAGCCTCGTGGTGCTGTTGTGCTACGCGGGTCTCGTGTCGATCCCCGAAGCTTATTATCAGGCTGCCCGCATCGATGGCGCATCGCGCTGGTCGGTGTTCCGTTACATCCAACTGCCGAAGCTGCAGGGCGTGCTCATCATCGCCTTCCTGCTGCGTTTCATGGACTCGTTCATGATCTACACCGAACCCTTCGTGCTGACCGGCGGCGGGCCGGGCAACTCCACCACCTTCCTGTCCATCGATCTCGTGAAACAGGCCATCGGCCAGTTCGACCTTGGCCCGGCAGCCGCCATGTCGCTGATCTATCAGCTCATCATTTTGCTCATCTGCTACGTGTTCTTCACGCTCATGAGCAACGTGGGCAAAGACAAACCGGTGGAGGTGGAGGACTGATGACCGTTTCAGACACCATCGCCACACCGACGCCCGCTAAAGGCATCGAAGACGACCTGGCCGCAGCACCGCGCAACAAGATCAAGAAAGAGCGCAGCTGGGCGTGGCTCGTGCCGACGCTTTACATCGCCTTCCTCATGCTGCCGATCTACTGGCTGCTGAACATGAGCCTGAAGACCAATCAGGAAATCCTGTCCTCGTTCAGCCTCATTCCCGCGAACCCGACGCTGGACAATTATCGCACCATCCTAACGGATGCCTCGTGGTATATGGGTTACGTCAATTCGATCACCTATGTGGTGCTCAACACCACGATCTCCATCGCCGTCGCCCTGCCCGCCGCCTACGCTTTTTCGCGTTACCGGTTCCTCGGCGACAAGCATATGTTCTTCTGGCTGCTGTCCAACCGCATGGCCCCCGCAGCCGTCTTCGTGTTGCCCTTCTTCCAGCTCTATTCCGCCTTTGGTCTGATCGACACGCACATCGCAGTCGCACTCGCCCACTGCCTGTTCAACGTGCCGCTGGCCGTGTGGATTCTGGAAGGTTTCATGTCCGGCGTGCCGCGAGAGATCGACGAAACCGCCTATATCGACGGCTACAGCTTCCCGAAATTCTTCGGCAAGATCTTCATCCCCCTCATCGCCAGCGGAATCGGCGTCGCCGCCTTCTTCTGCTTCATGTTCAGCTGGGTCGAACTGCTCATCGCCAGAACGCTGACGACAACAGACGCCAAACCCATCGCCGCGATCATGACCCGAACCGTCGGTGCATCAGGCGTAGATTGGGGCGTGCTGGCCGCCGCCGGAATGCTCACCATCATCCCCGGCGCACTCGTGATCTATTTCGTCAGAAACTACATCGCCAAGGGCTTCGCCCTTGGACGGGTCTAGAGGAGAGCAACAATGATCGACCTCTCCTGGATGGCGTGGACCACGCCGACCGCTCTCTTCTGGCTCGGCATCGCATCCTCCCTAATCGCCATGTGCGTTTGGGAATATTATTCGCCCGGCGGCAATCCTCGTGTGGGCATTTTGCGCTTCGAGACCACGCGCGGCGACCGACTTTTCATCTCGCTGCTGGGCAGCGCATTCATTCATCTCGCATGGTTGGGGCTTGTCGGCCCTAGCCTGTGGTGGGCCATGGGGCTTTCCGTTCTGTACGCGATATTCGTGTTCAAAACGGTCTGACCCGGTTCAAAACTGCGGCGGCGAAAATGCCACCGCTTCAACCGACGACGCATTCCTAGGGAGGAAAATTATGCGAAATCTACTTATGGCAACGACCGCAGTCGCGGTGGTGCTTGGCGGCACCATGGCCGCGCGCGCCGACATGGCAGCGGCCGAGAAGTTCCTGGCTGAAGAGATCAACGGCCTGTCCGTCATCTCCGCTGATGAACAAAAAGCAGAGATGCAGTTCTTCATCGACGCGGCGAAGCCCTTCACCGAGCTTGAAATCAAGGTCGTGTCGGAAACCATCGCGACCCACGAATATGAGTCCAAGGTTCTGGCCCCGGCCTTCACCGCGATCACCGGTATCAAGGTCACCCACGACCTGATCGGCGAAGGCGATGTGGTGGAAAAGCTGCAGACGCAGATGCAGTCCGGCGAGAACATCTATGACGGCTACGTCAACGATTCCGATCTCATCGGCACCCACTGGCGCTATCAGCAGGTCCGCAACCTGACCGACTGGATGGCAGGCGAAGGCAAAGACGTGACGTCGCCAACGCTCGACGTGGCAGATTTCATCGGCACATCGTTCACCACCGCGCCTGACGGCAAGCTCTACCAGCTGCCCACCCAGCAGTTCGCGAACCTGTATTGGTTCCGCTACGATTGGTTCAACGACGAACAGAACAAGACCGATTTCAAAGCCAAATACGGCTACGACCTCGGCGTGCCGGTCAACTGGTCCGCCTACGAAGACATCGCCGAGTTCTTCACCGGTCGTGATCTTTCCCGCCTCGGTGTCGAAGGAAAGGTCTTCGGCAACATGGACTACGGCAAGAAAGACCCGTCACTCGGCTGGCGCTACACCGACGCATGGATGTCCATGGCCGGTATGGGCGACAAGGGTGAGCCGAACGGCCTGCCCGTGGATGAATGGGGCATTCGTGTCAACGAAGGTTCGCAGCCAACCGGGTCTTGCGTCGCGCGTGGCGGTGCCACCAACTCGCCAGCAGCCGTTTACGCTGTCGAAAAAGCCATCGACTGGCTGAAGAAATACTCACCGCCGGAAGCTGCGGGCATGACCTTCGGTGAAGCCGGCCCGATCCCTGCACAGGGCAACGTCGCACAGCAGATGTTTTGGTACACGGCGTTTACCGCAGCCACGGTAAAACCGGATCTGCCGGTGATGAACGAGGACGGCACGCCCAAGTGGCGCATGGCCCCCTCACCGCACGGCGTTTACTGGAGCGAAGGCACCAAGATCGGTTACCAAGACGCCGGTTCATGGACGCTGATGAAATCCACTCCGGTGGATCGTGCAAAGGCCGCTTGGCTCTACGCGCAGTTCGTCACGTCGAAGACGGTCGACCTGAAGAAGTCCGATGTCGGCCTCACGTTCATTCGTGAATCCACCATCAATGCGGACCACTTCACACAGCGTGCCGACAAGCTTGGCGGTCTGGTGGAATTCTACCGTTCACCAGCCCGCGTTCAATGGTCGCCAACCGGCACCAATGTTCCGGATTATCCGAAACTGGCGCAGCTCTGGTGGCAGAATATCGGTGATGCGATGTCCGGCGCAAAGACTGCACAAGGCGCACTAGATGCGCTTTGCGAAGCGCAGGAAAGCGTGCTAGCACGTCTTGAGCGCGCAGGCGTGCAGGGCGATCTCGGTCCCAAGCTGAACGAAGAAAAGGGTGCCGAACACTGGCTTGCTCAACCCGGCGCACCGAAGGCCAAACTGGAAAACGAGAAGCCTATGGGTGAAACGGTTTCCTACGACGAGCTGATCAAAAGCTGGACGCAATAAGCGCCCAACTGACGGTCTGACAAACGAGAAGGCCCGCAGCGATGCGGGCCTTTTTTGTTCATACGATCAGTTGTCCGCCATTGATCTCGATAGTCTGGCCGGTGATGTAACCAGACAGTTTCGGGTGCGCGAGAAACAGATAGGCTGGCGCACAATCTTCCGGCGTTCCCAGCCGTTGAAGCGGCACCGCTTTCGCGGTCGCGGCAAGCTTCTCAGCAGACGAATAGCGCTCGTGAAAATCAGTTTCGATGGTACCGGGTGACACAGCATTCGCGCGGATACCATCCGGCGCGAGTTCTCGTGCCAGCGCCCGTGTGTAGGTGCCGACAAAGGCCTTTGTCGCGCTGTAGATGGATGATCCCGGGCTTCCGCCGGTGAGCGCAGAAATCGATACCGTGTTGATGATCGCGCCCGCATCGGATTTCCGAAGCGCAGGTATCAAGCCTCGCGTCACCTTCACCACAGCAGTCTGATTGAGAGCGACCAACGCGTCGTAGTCATCATCCGATAAACTATCCGCAGGAAACCGCCCCATCATCGTGCCTGCATTATTGATAAGAACATCGACCTGTTCCGTCTGACCGAGCGTCCAATCGATGAAGGCCTGCACGTCTTCGGACTGCGTGAAATCTGCCTCGAAACAATCGGCGCATAAACCGTCCAAAAGGCCAGCCGTTCCGGCCCGTCCCGAATGGGCCAACACACGCGCACCAGCTTGCGAAAATGCACCGGCGACCGCATGGCCGATGCCACGACCCGCACCAGTTATGACGACGGTTTTGCCTGCAAAGGCAGTCTCAGTGATAGGCATCATGTTCGGTCTCCAAGCGGGAGCCGGTATCATCTGCATCACGTTCGATCAGGACAAGCCCGAACGAAAAACATGGCTCAAACGCCAAGCCACGCCTTGATGATGAAAGCCACCACGCCCAGCACCACGACCGATGCCAACCACAGTGCCGCAAACCAGGCCAGCCGACGCGCGGTAGATGTGGTTTGCGGTGAACGCGGTTGCGCCATCAGTGATAGCCCTCATTCGGGTCGATTTTGCCGCGAAACACCCAATAGGCATAAGCGGTGTAGATCAAGATCAGTGGGATGAGGACGGACGCGCCCACCAGCATGAATATTTGGCTCGCAGCAGGTGCTGCTGCCTCATAAATCGTGATCTGCGTTGGTACGATGTAAGGAAACACGCAGATACCAAGACCAACGAAACACACGGCAAACAGCGCAAGTGCAAGCACGAACGGCCGGTACTCGTGGTGATGAACCCGCAGCGACAAAAACATAAGCACTGCAATCACAACGACCACAGCAGCAACCGCGATAGAAAGTGCGACGCCCCAGCCCTCAAACCAGCGGGCGAAATAGCCGTCCTGCAGGAATGGCGTCCAAAGCGATACCACCCCGATGAACGCCATCGTGATGAGGCCAAATGCCCAAGCCCGCGAACGCATGCGTTCCTGCAATGGCCCTTCAGTTTTCATGACCAACCATGTCGCGCCCAACAACATGTAACCAACGACTACAGCAGCACCGACGGTGAGAGAAAATGGTGTGAGCCAATCATACCAGCCGCCGCCATATGCTCGAGCGGCCTCATCGACGTTGATGCCTTGCAGGAAGGCACCTAGCGCTACGCCCTGCGAGAAGGATGCAACCGTTGAACCGGCAATAAACGAGATGTCCCACACACCCCGCCAGCGCTCGGTCCGCCAGCGGAATTCAAAGGCCACTCCACGGAAAATAAGCGCCAGCAACATTGCGGTAATGGGCACGTAAAGCGCCGGTAAAATTAGCGCATAGGCCAACGGAAAAGCCGCGAACAAGCCGCCGCCCCCAAGAACCAACCATGTTTCGTTGCCATCCCAAACCGGCGCGACAGAGTTCATCATCACGTCACGATTCTTGCGATCCGGCTCGATTGCAAACAGCATACCAAGGCCAAGATCGAAGCCATCGAGGATGACATACACATAAACCGCAAAGGCAATTATGAACGCCCATGTGGTGGTGAGGTCGAGGGAAAATCCTTCCGTGATCTGCATGTCTATTCCCCCGCCACAGGAGCAGCATCACGACGGGCGAGCTCCTCTTGAACAGGCGTAATACCAGCAGTTCTGGTTGGCCCTTCCACCACATCCTCCATAGATGGCTCGTCGTATTTCGGAGCCTTGGACATGAGGCGAAGAATGTAGAATGTGCCTGCACCGAAGAGCGCAAAATAGACCACGATGAAGGCAACCAATGATGTTGCGACCGCAGGTGCTGCCAGTGGAGCAACTGAATCTGCAGTCGTGAGATAACCGTAGACCGTATAGGGCTGTCGGCCCACTTCGGTCGTTACCCAACCAGCAAGAACCGCGACTAGTCCGGAAGGCGCCATCAATACCGCAGAGCGATGTAGCCAGGGCGACTCGAACAGCGTGCCCCTGAACCTAGCCCACAGCGACCACAAGCCTATGCCAAGCATACCCATCCCAATCGCAATCATGATGCGGAAGGACCAGAACACGATGCCGACCGGTGGCTGCTTATCGTCATCGATTGTGTCGAGGCCATCCAGTGGTGCATTCAGGTCGTGCTTCAAAATGAGCGACGAGAGCTTCGGGATACCGAAAGCGTAATCCAGCGTCTGCGTCTCATCATTGGGAATGCCAAACAGATATAGCGGCCCACCTTCGGGATAAGACTTATAGTGCCCTTCCATCGCCATGACCTTGGCCGGCTGATGCTCCAGCGTGTTCAGTCCGTGGAGGTCGCCCAACACGATCTGGATCGGTGCAACGATTGCCGCCATCCACATGGCCATGGAGAACATGGTCTTCGTCGCCTCTGATGGCGATTGGCCAGCACGCCAGCTGCGAAGCAAATGGAATGCTCCCACGCCGCCAACGATAAACGCCGTGGTCAGATAAGCCGCCGTTACCGTGTGCAGCAGGCGATACGGGAAAGATGGGTTGAAGACGACCTGCCAAAAATCTGTTGGCAAGAATTGCCCCGTCACCGCGTCGATCTCGAAGCCTGCAGGCGTATGCATCCATGAGTTGACGGAAAGAATCCAAAAGGCCGAAAAAAATGTGCCGAAAGCGACCAGCGCAGTGGCGAACATGTGCAACCTCGGCCCAACCCGTTCACGGCCAAACAGCATGATTCCCAAAAAGCCGGCTTCGAGGAAGAATGCCGACAGCACCTCATAGGCCATCGGTGCGCCAATGACCGGTCCCGCCTTGTCTGAGAAAACTGACCAATTGGTCCCAAACTGATAGCTCATGACGATGCCGGACACGACGCCCATGGCAAAGGCAAGTGCAAAGATCTTCACCCAATATCTGAACAATTCCAGATATTTATGATCACCTTTCCAAAGGTAGAGTGCATTCAGAACGGCCAGAAAGCTGGCCAGACCTATTGTGAAGGCCGGAAAGAGAAAGTGAAAAGACACTGTAAAAGCAAACTGGATACGGGCCAAAAGCACAGCATCCAAACTGGACAAAAATTCCACGACATTCTCCGACGCATCAATATGAAATGAACCTGCGCCTGCTTTTCCGTAAGCTCAAGCATCCTTTTGGGTCGGATCGTCGCGCAACTTTCGTTGAAGCTAGAAGTCGATCTTCACCGGCAATCAGCCTTTCGCGATGGCATCGGCGCAGACAATCGCACCGGGATATTGCACCACCTGAGATGCGAGATCGTGACCGGCAAGCAGACAGGTAGCCTCGCCTTCACCACGCAAAAAGGCCGCCAGATACCCGCCGTTGAAACTGTCTCCGGCAGCCGTTGTGTCATGAACTTTCGAGGCAGGTCTGAACTCTGGAAGCGCATCCGAATTCAGGTTTGGCGAGACAGGCCCCTTTTCACCTCGTTTGATCGCGCAGGCCGTCCAACTTCCCCGACTGAACCTTTCAAAAACCGCTGCTTCGTCAGACTCACCAAACAGGGCCAACTCGTCGTCGAGCGATGGCAAGGCGATATCGGCGATGTCCCACATATGGCGCATCACGGCGCGGGCGGTTTCGACGTCCTCCCACAATGCCGGACGGTAGTTGGAGTCGAATGCCACCAGCGCGCTTCCTGACTTCGACAAACCTTCAAGAGCGTCCATCAACCGTTGCCGGGCATCAGACGGCATAATCGCCAGTGTGATACCCGACAGATAAACTATCCGGGCTTTCGGAAGTAAGACGTGAGACGAGGCATCAGCAAACAAACCACGAGCGGCTGACCGGTCACGCCAGTAAGAGAAGCTGCGTTCCCCCTGATCATCCGTCGCAACGCTATAAATCCCGATCTGCGCCTGTTCAGTCCGCTCGATAAATTCGGTGTTGAGATCTTCGGAGCGTGCCAAAGCTTCTGCGCTATACGACAGCGGGTCCAAACCCAGCCGCGTCATGTAAGCAACTGATCCGGAAGCGCCCAGCGCACGCCTGCAATAGACGGCGGTGTTAAATGTATCGCCTGCAAAACCAACGCTAAAGTCGCCATTAACGTCGCGCCGGAGTTCCGCCATCACCTCACCAATGGCCAGACAATCCAACATATTCTCACCCTTCATCTGTCGCTAGACGCCCTGTCTAGCACGGCCAATCTTCGTAAAGCTTCGGCTTCAATCGTAAAAGCACAAAGAAAAAGGCACCCCGCTTACGCAGGGTGCCTTCGGTTCGTTGAAGACAATGGCTGCCTTAGCTGAAGGTGTAGTCATCGGCTGTGAGGATATAAGTGCCCTGAATGATGAACTGCTCGGCAGCATTCACACCATCATCGACTTCGTAAACCGAACCACCAGCACTCGCAGCAACCTGCGTTACCGTTGCACCAGCAGCGTATCCGGTAAACTCGATGGAGTCGCCAAGACCAGCACCATTACCGTCGAAGCTGGCCGAGATGTAGTCCAGATCCATTTCGCCCTGCGTGAAGACGAAGACGTCATTGCCGCCGGAACCTTCCAGGAAGTCCTGTCCATCGCCACCGTTAATGATGTCATCACCAGCAGTACCGTAGATCTGGTTGTTCAACTCATTACCCGTAGCGGAGGTGGCCCCCATCTGCATGATGAGCACTTCGAGATTGTCGCCGAGCACGTAGTCGATGCTGGCATAAACCGTATCGTCTCCCTCACCTGCAAGCTCGGTCACGATGGTTGCGGCATCGGTGACGCCGTAGGTGTCATTGCCTGTACCGCCCAAGAGGGTCGAGGCTCCGTCTGCGCCGAGAATATCGTTACCGGCACCGCCCTGGATCGTGTCGTTACCACCGACACCAACCAGCATGTTGTCACCATCATTGCCGATAATCGTGTTGTCCAAGGCGTTGCCCCGTGCATTAAGATTATCGGTCCCGGTCAATGTCAGATTTTCGACATCGGTGCTGAGCGTGTAATCCACGCTCGATTCAACTCTGTCGATACCTTCGTTAGCAGATTCAGAAACGACGTCGGCAATATTGTCGACGATGTAGACATCATCGCCATCGCCACCCCGCATCGCGTCGATGCCGGTACCACCATCAATGACATCGTTACCAGCGCCGGCAGCTATGCCGTCGTTACCGGCGAGCCCTCTAAGTACGTTGTCGCCACTGTTACCGAACATGATGTTGTCGAGGTCATTTGCAGTGACATCAACTGCGCCGCCTGTCGTCACGATAGCAGCTTCGACATTGTCGCCCAGAGTTGTCGTCGCTGACGTGTAAACCACATCGTAGCCTGCACCGACATCCTCGGTGATGGTGTCACCAATATCATCGACAATGTAAATATCGTTACCGGTGCCGCCCGACATAGTGTCCGCGCCCGTACCACCGTCGAGGATATCGTTCCCATCGGCTCCGACGAGCGTATCATTGGATGCAAGACCAGTGAGTTGGTCTTGATAGTCGGTTCCGACCAGCAGGTCAGGGTCTGGCGTGCCCAAGATCTGCTCGCGCAGACCGTTGACGATAATGGTCGCCACCGCTTCGTCTGTTCCACCTTCACCATCAGAGACGGTATACGTGACCCGCAATTCGGCTGTATCACCTGGATCGAGCCTGTCAAAAACAGACTCCACCCCGCTTGGGATACCAGCACCAGGATCAAACAGAATATCGCCAGCAGATGCGGTGAGATAGCTATCAAGCTCCGTTAGATCGGCAGCGGTGAGGTTTTTCAGACCTGATACATCAGCAATCGTAAGACCTGCGATTGAAGAGACAACCAGAGTGTCGCCATCGGCGTCCAGGTCGTTGGCTGTAACAGCCAGAGTCGCAGCCACGTTCTCGTTGAGACCAAACGGCCCATCAATTGCAGCCACTGGCGCATCGTTCGTGGAGTTTACGGTCACGATTGCCTGAGCCGTCGTTGTCATATCTCCATCAGAGATGGTGTAGGTCACAGTTGCTGTACCGAAAAAATCAGGATTGGGGTTGAAGACCAACTGGCCACCGACAATGCCCACAGTCCCGTCAGCACTCTCTGCAGAAGTTATGAAGAGTGCATCCATGTCAGGATCGGTGTCGTTGGACAAAACGTCGATAGTGATCTGCGTATCTTCTGCACCGCTCGCCGTATCATCGACTGCAACAGGCGCGTCGTTGGTGTTTGCGACATTGATGGTCAGTGTGGCTGTTGCAGGCGTGGAGCCTGTAATGCCATCACTTGCCGTGATGACCACCGGCAGTGAACCGACATCGTCATTATCCGGCGTCCATGTAATTGCACCCGTCACAGTGTCGATCACAACACCTGCATCAATCGCTGCGGCATCAATCGAATAGCTCAGCGTATCGCCATCGGCGTCCGAGAACAGTCCGTCTGGTAGCGTGTAAACGAACGCATCGTCTTCCGTCGCACCAGCAGATTGCACGGCAATGGACACCGTTGGATTGTCATTTCCATTATTGATCGTGACCACAAGATCGGTGCCGTTGATTGCGCCGTCCTCGTCAATGACCGCGATGGACAATGTCCGATCGCCAACTTCGGCGTCATTGATGACACGCGTCAGCGTGATCACACCGGTGGCATCATCAATCTCGAACAACCCGTCGTCGTTGCCTTCAAGGATCGCGTAGGAGACGGCGCCACCATCGGCGGTGTCATTACCGTCAGCCGTTGCAACCGCCGTTGTCGGACCATTGCCTTCAACAAGCGTAATGGTGCCTGCAAAGTCTGCAATCACCGGCACATCGTTCTCAGGATCAACCGTTATACCGACAGTCATTGTAGAAACTGTTGGAACGCCGCTCGCACCAGTGCTCGTAGCTGTGATCGTGAAGCTATCTGAACCGTTGAAATTTGCATCTGGGGTGTAGGTGTAGGTGCCAGCATTCAGGTCTAGCGTTACATCGCCGTTCAAGGCGCCGCCATCGGCAGTGGCCAAGCTGTACGTGACCACATCACCATCAGCATCCACAGCCACAGGGATGACGCCGGTCACACCAGCATCCTCACTGGTGGAAATCTGCGGCACATTACCGGAGAATTCTGGACCAAACAGATCAGCCGTCGACAGGTCGACCGTTCCGGTCATTCCGTCCGAGAAGCGGAATGTTTCGACATTCGAGATGACATCGTTTCCGTTCGGGCCGGACACCAGAATATCTTCGCCATCAAGCTCAATGGTGTATTCGCTGCGTTCTCCGGAGAATATGACAACATCAACACCGGTGCCGCCGTCAATTTCATCGTTGCCGGCACCTGCCGCGATCGTATCGTCACCGGAACCTGCGAAGATGAAGTCATTACCGGTATCGTCTGGAATGGTTGTAGCAGCAGCACCAGGATCAACGTCGGCAGCACCATCGCCGATCAGCAGTTCGATCTCATCATCGCCGGAGCCACCATAGATGAAGTCATCTCCGGCACCGCCGGTGACATCATCGTCGCCACCACCGGCATAGATAATGTCATCTCCGGCAAGACCATCGATTTCTTCACCAAGGTTGTAACCTGCGCGGCTAGCTGCGGTCCCACCAGGGGTATTCGCGTACGAACCGTTAGCTGTGATAAAGTCGTCGTCACCCGTACCGATGACGATCTCGTTGGCACCGTTGATTGTGATTGTGACGGTGCGGGTGGCTACAGCACCGGCATTCTGCGAGTCCGTGATATCAATCGTATAGACAGCAGTTACCGTCTGATCCTGATCGAGGAACTGCACCGCAGAATTGCTGACGGTAAAGGTCGTCCCGACCGTACCCGTACCACCTGCGCCGTCTGCAGTTGAAACCACAGCGATAAGCGCGTTTTGGAGAGTTCCAACCAGTGCAGTGTAAGCAGGGTCCGATGTATCGACCGTAGCCGACGCTGAAACCGCAGCTACTGCGTCAACCGAGGCTGTATGCGTATCGGTGAAGTCCACATCGGTGAAGTCCAGAGCATCTTCAGCAACCAAATCACCCGACATAACGCCGATATCTTCGGTAACTGCACTTATCTGATCGAGCGACGTAAATGTCGGCGCGTCGTTGGTACCAGTGATGGTGACCGTAATTTCTTGGGTATCTACACCACCATTCCCGTCAGAAACGGTGACAGGATAAGTAACTGTCACCACCTCTCCGGCTGCCAGGAAGTCCAGATCATCGTCACCAATCGTGTATGTCCAACCCACTGAACCATCATTGGTGCCTGGCTGGCCGCCTGACGGTACGAGAGTTAGGTCTGCGGTTAGTGCAGTGACCTGTGTTCCATCCAAAGTGGATATGCCGTCGTTGGGCAAATAGGTGATTGCGGGATCACCAATTGAAACGGTTGGTGCATCGCTCAGATCGACATCGGTAAAGATCACTATGCCATCGGTCGTCTGAACGCTGCCTTCGCTAGCAGCGAGATCCACAATCTCTGTAACGCTACCAGTGAGATCGGCAGTGACTTCTGTCCCGTTGACGGAGACAGCATCTCCATCGGCATAGACGATAGGCGCGTCGTTGCTGCCTGCGATTGTGACCGTAAGTGTTTGGTTGGCAGTAGCTGCCGCGTCATCGGTGGCAGTGACGTTGTAGGTCAGTGTCACGCTCTCGCCGTGGGCAAGAAAATCGATATCGCCCGGATCAACCGAATAGGTCCATCCCACCGCACCATTGTTTGCGCCAGGTTCGCCGCCAACAGGATCGATGACGATCATAGTCTTCAGCGCGGTTTCCTGTGCGGGGGTCAACGTACCTGCACTATAAACAGCAACGATGTTGGTTGGCGTGTTGTCGATCGAAATGGCAGGCGTGTCGTCTGCATCCAGATCGGTGAAGACAATCGTACCGGAAGCAGATGTCAGGTAGCCACTGTCGGCATCCACATCACGGGCATCCGACAAACGAGTGTCACCTTGGTTGCCGCTGTAGACCGCACGAGTGGCCAGATCGACATTCACCGCATCGCGGAGACCTTTGAGTTCAGAGCTAATAGTACCGCTAAAGCGGGCATTAATTGACGCATCTGCAAGATTGCCGAGCAGATTGTCATGCAGGCTCTGGTCACGCTGGGGAGTGGAGTCAGCATCGCCGTTATCTTCGGTATATTTTGCGGTGACATCGGTGAATGCCGTGCCGCCATTGTCAAGATATTCAGCGTACTCAATTCCCAAACGGACAAAGGCTTCATCGATAGCCGGCACTGATGTCGGAGCAGCGTTCACATAGGCTTCGTCGAGGATGTCCCAAGCCACTGCAAAAGCTTGTTCTACATTGCCACCAAGTTCAGCGGTGAGTTCTCCAAAGCTCGTGTCAAAGCTCATTTGGCCCGGATTTGCCAAAATAGATTGTACATCTGCTTCCATTTCAGGGGTTACGAGGCCGGCTGCCGGTTCAAGGCTGACCTGACCAGCCGCACCGTTGATACCGGCTGCTTCGATGCCGGAAATATCGCCCGGCTCACCAACGGTGCCGGTCAACTTGGCCGTACCGATGGTGACGCCATCCACAACGGTTGTGTTGCCATCAGCTTCCAGAACCGGAGCGTCATTGCTGCCTGTTATCGTGATGGTCACCGTTTCGGTGGCGGTGGAATCCTCATTATCGGCATCGCCGGAGAAGCCGTTTCCGTCATCAACCTGCACGGTGTAGGTCAGCGTCAGCACATCACCATCGTCGAGGAAATCGAACGCGGCCAGTGATGAATCCAGACCGGTAACTGCACTGTCGAAAGTCCAATCGAGCGTGCCAGCGGTGGCGCTACCGCCAATCACCGCAGCTGCTGGTAACAGCGAAAGCATGGCCAGAGCCTGTGCATCGGTGATGTTATTGGCAACCAGTACGCCTGTCGTGGAACCGGCAGACACTGTGGACATGGTACCGTCATTGTTGACGACAACCTGAGTGACGCTGGCCGTTACCTCATCGGACGTATCGACGTCGGCAATGGCAAACGAACCGTCAGCGGAAACCGATGCGTTGGTTTCTTCGAAACTGGCGTTTTCAACATTGTCACCGCTTTCATTGGTCGCGGCATCACCATCATCAACCGTGTCGGCAGACACGATGGTGGGTTGATCGTTGCGGCCCTGCACAACCACTTCGACGGTCGCGATGGAGCGGGCGCCATCATCATCCTCAATGATGTAGGTGAAGCTGTCCGTGATGGTTTCGTCGTTGGCGAGTGCCTGCACGGTCGTGGACGCTGTGGGGTCGTAGGCGATTTCCTGCGTGCCGGCATTCAAGGTTGCCGTGGCGCCCTGCTGCGTCGTTATCGACAGCGTTGAGGTTGCAAGATCGGTTTGCGTCTCTTCACCCAGCGCGACGATAGTAAGTGCTTCGGGTGCTGCATCGACGTCCGTGTCGTTGGCCAGAAGCTCGGCTGCCGTAATGGTGGCAACCTCGTCTTCGTCGGAATAGGCACCGCCGCCCCCGATGGGAGCTGTCGCGCCATATTGTGTGATGTGAAGTGTGTAGGTAGTCCCTGCCGGCACCACTCCGAAGTCGTCATACACTCGAACAAAATAAGTTCCAGCGTTGGCAATTACCAAATCAATGTTCGGGTCTCTGCTGTCTGCAGAGCCCGCATCAACGGGCGATATCGAATCGTTGGAAGCACCCAATTCGATGCCGTTTGAGTCCAAAACCCTCAAAGACAAATCAACGTCGGTTGAATTTGCACCAGCCTCGTCACCGAAGTCGATGTCGAATACAAACCGCGTGCCCGGATTAGCTACCGTGAACTCGAACACATCCTGAGTGTTGTCGCCTGTACCGACGATAGACACATGCGGCTCCGTCGCAGAATCCTGTACATTCGGGTCAGCAAGCAGAACAAAGGCACTATCGATGTTCTGTGCAGTGAAGATATTGTCGTTCGGCTCACCGTCAGCGTCGATTACAATTCCAGTAAAGCCTGCACTGCCCAAGGCATCATTACCGGCCACGGGCGCATCGTTCGTACCCGTTACGTTGACGCTCAAGGTGGAGACGGATTCCGCCCCTTGGCCATCGGTTATGCGATAGGTGAACACCTCATCCACCGTGACACCGGTGTCCAGTGCATCCGTGGACGCACGGGTGTTGTCCAATTCGTAGCGGTAGGACCCATCATCGGAGATAAACAATACTCCATAGGTTCCATCAACCGCGAACTCGCCCACCGTTGCGTTGAAGCGGCCGCCATCGGCCTCACCTGCAGCATTGGTCTGGGTCGTCTGCGCGTTTACAGCGAAGGTTGCCGCGTCGACCTGTGTCGGATCGGTTTCGGTGCCGGTTTCGGCACCGTTGACCACGATTGTATCGTCAGCGTCGGCATCAGTATCGGCAGTGCTGCCGTCGGAATCGCCAATAATGACCTCACCGGTGACAGTCGGCGTTGCGCCGTTGCTGGCCTGGGTGGCGAATGCACCAGTGTCAAGAGTGACAATTGTACCGAGCTCGGTAACGCTGTTCGTGTCAGCATTGGCCACCGGCCCGTCATTGGTGCCGGTAACGGTGATGGTGACCTCTTGCGTGTCGGAGGCAGCAGGCGTTGCGTCATCGGTAACGGTGATGGTGTAGGTCAGCGTCAGACTGTCGTTAAGGTCGAGGAAGTCGAAGCGGCCCTGCTCGTCCTCGAAATTCCAGGTCAGTTGGTCGGTTGTTTCGGTGCCGTCCAACACATTGGTGGGATCAACCGTCAGCAGCGCCAGCAGGTCCGCGTTTGAAATGTTGACGCTATCGACTGTTTGCGCGGCGCCAGTACCTGTGATGCTGATCGTTCCTGCGCCGGTAGATGCTGTAACAGCGGTAACTGCCGCTGTGACAACATCACTCGTGTCGGCATCAGAAACAGTGAGTGTACCCGTGGCCGCCAGATCGGCTGTGCCAGAGCCTGCGTCTGCATCGTCATCTTCGTTGACGGTTGCAGCAATGGAGTTTGCCCCGGACAGACCGGTTGCCAAAGACCCATCAGGATTGAGTTTTATAGTGGCGAAGCTGTTGCCTCCTTTACCGACAACAATGATGGAGCCGTCAGGCAATTCTACGAGATCATTGGCCTCATCATTGGTGTTCGATCCGATATCGACCAAGGCATAACCGCCAGTGCCGAAACTCGTATCCAGCGCTCCGGTAACGCCATCATACTTTGCGATACCAAAATCGTTGCTGCTGCCACCAACTGCACGGCCTGCAACAAGCAGAGAACCATCTGCCAACTCGATGACGCTTTTGGAGTATTCATTACCTGAAATATCCGACGTCGCGATCCCGCCAGTGCCAAAGCCTGAGAAAGGATTGCCGTCGGAATCGTATTTCGAAAGAGTGAAGTTCGCACCTGTTTGACTGACCGCAACGATCGAACCGTCTGACAAGGAAATCAGTGTCTCTATGGCATCGTTAGCGCCAGTGCCCGTGGTATCGGTCACGACGACACCAGCAGTGCCGAAGCTCGTGTCCAGCACACCTGCGGGAGTGAACTTGACTAAACCGGAGTCCTGGGGCGATCCGCCGGTACGGCCACCAACGACTATCGAACCATCCGGAAGCACTGTCAGGCTTATTCCGAAGTCGACAGAAGCCCCGACATCAGCGGTAACGATACCATCGCCTCCACCAAAGCCTGTATCTGGGTCGCCATCTGGATCGAACTTGGCTAGGCCAAAGTCCCACTGACTTCCGTTATAGCTGCGGCCTGCAGCCAGAACGGAGCCGTCAGGTAGAGCGATAATGTCGAAAACATCTTCGTGATTAACGATTCCAATGCTCGCAATGCCAGTTCCGGCACTGCCATAGTTCAAATCAGGCGAACCATCAGCGTCGTACTTGGCAACATAGAAATCGCGGGAAGTGCTAGCACGGTATCCACCGACGAAGATCGAGCCATCCGCCAACGTATCGACAGCCTTGCCGATATCATTGCCACCAAGATCCGTGATGACAACGCCACCGGTGCCAAAATTGGTATCAGGCTCGCCACTTGAATCATACTTCACCAGCGCGAAATTGTTGTTGCCCGAATTGCTTAAGCCTGCGGCCAAGAAACTACCGTCGGAAAGAAGCGCCACACTCTCCGCAGTGCTAGATGGAAGATTGGTCGTGACGATGCCGGTGCCGGAACCAAACGTGCTGCCCGCATCAACCGAAATCACCGGCGCATCGTTTGTCCCGGTCACGGTCACCGTCACCGTCTGCGTATCGCGTGCACCCAGATCATCGATCGCGGTGTAGGTGAAGGTCGTGTCGCGGATTTCGCCTGCGGCTAGGTCATCGAATTCACCATTGGCGTCAAACAGGAATTCGCCGAAGTTGGCACCGTTTGAGCCCGAACCCGCAATTAAGGTCCCGCCATTCGTTCCGACGAGATCCCAATTATAGCCGAGCGTATCGCCTTCCGGGTCGACGACAGTCGGCGCAATCACAACTGTGGAGTCCTGATCGGTCGCACCTGTGGCATCTTCTGCGCGCGGCGCATCGTTGGAACCGTTAACGGTGATCACGACATCCTGCTCGTCGTAGCCGCCTTGTCCGTCGGTCACACGCACGGTGAAGCTTTCCGTTGGCACGTCTAGATCATCAAGCTGGTCGGCTTTTGTCTGATCAATCGTGTAGGTCCAGCCCCCATTCTCATCGATTACAAATGTGCCGTAATCACCGAGAACTTCGTTCTCGTTTGCGCCCGCAGTCTGGCCTGTACCTACCTGCACGGACCAGTTGTCATTGCCGGTATTATCATCCGCATCAACGTCGGAAACGGTCAGCGTGCCGGTCGCAGTCGGTGTGCCGGCGCTATCTTCAACACCATCGCCATCCAGTGCCTGTTCGGTAACGCTGCCGGAATTTTCACCAGCTGCAAACGCGATGACAGGGGCGTCATTCGTGCCGGTGATGTCAAAGCTTACGGTCGCCGTGCGCGGGTTACCGCTGCCATCGTCAACGGTGTAGATGAAGGATTCCGTCAGGCTGTCATTCTCGTCCAGCGCTTCGGTTTTTGCGGTGTCGAGAGTGTAGGTGAAGCCACCCGAGGAGCTGATGGACAGGTCACCGTAGGTACCAACCGAGACTTCTATGTCGCCGAAAGCGACCGCAGTAATGGTGCCATTGAACTCGATGAGCGTAACGCGTTCGATATCGTCGGTAACAATCGACCCGCCATCGTCATCGATGTTGATGTCGTTGTCGAGCACATTGCCGGTTGCAATATTGCTCGTGGTGCCGGGCAGGAAATCGTTGGCCGTACCGGATCCGTCATCATCGCTACCCAATTCAGAGACAGCATTGTCATCATCGTTTTGGGCGAACACGAGCGCGTTACCATTAGCGTCGATATCGATAACGATATCGCTTGCATCGACCTCGAATGCGTCATCACCCGTGGCCTGAAAACGAATGGTTTCCGCCTGTGAAATCGTGTCGGTGCCTTCGGTGCCACCTGCTGTGCCAAAAGCACTGTTCACCGTAAGTGTTGCCCCGGTCTGGACAGCCATGCCGTCGACCGCAGTGCCGGTTTCGTACACAACCTCATCGTTGCCGATGCCGCCGTCTATGGTGTCGTTGCCGGAGCCACCCACAAACACGTCATCGCCCGCACGGCCTGAAATTATGTCGGAACCGCTGCCGCCTTCAATGCGGTTTTCGCCGCCATCACCGGAAAGCGTATCACCACCGGCGGAACCGATGATGTTCTCGATGTTGTCGAAACTGTCGAAACCACCGGAGTTACTGGAACCATCGATCTGGCGGCTAACGCCATCTGCACCGGTGGAACTGGTAACAGAGCCGATGCCCTGAAAATCAACGTTTACAGCTTGGCCCGGGTCGGTCTGGTCGCTGTAATCAACCGTATCGATACCATCACCACCATCGATGTGGTCTGCGCCATTACCTTGATTGTTGATGGCGGTCGAACCCAGTTTGAACGTATCGTTGCCATCGCCGCCAAGAAGCGTATCAGCGCCTTCAAGGCCGATCAGCGTGTCATCGCCTTCGCCCCCGTCAAGAATATTGTTGCCGCTGTTGCCGATAAGAATATCGTCGCCCGCACCGCTGGTCGCGTTTTCAATATCTTTGAGAATATCAACACCGATAACCGGATCAGCCGCCCCGCCTGGCAAGATGCCGCTCAAAAGGCTGGCTTCTGTCGAACTGGCAGGCAAATTCGTGGCGTAGCCAACGCCATTGATGTCTTGACCAGCGAACGCTGTATCAACATCGACACCGTTGATTGTCGTGCCTGAACGGTTTTCACCGCGTAGATCAACGACCATATCGGTTGCAGCGGTGATGGACGGATAGGTCACCGTATCGCCCAGCGCGCCGTTGTTGCCGCCGTCGATGTAGTCGTTACCGCCGCCCATACCGGCAATAATCGTGTCGTCACCGTTGCCGCCGAGACCGACATCATTGCCGTCGCCAAGGGTGATACGGTCGTCACCATCACCGCCATCGATAAAATCGTTGCCCGCGCCGCCCTGCAAGCGATCCGCGTTCTGGCTGCCAACCAACGGTCCAGCGAGTTCGATGGAATCCGCAGCAAGGAGAATGTTGGAACCTGCGCCGATAAAGGTGTTGGACGAAATGTCGACGCCGGTATACGCATCGGCTCCGGTGAGCCGCACGGCACCGAGCAACGCCTCCTGATCGTCGAATGTGTTGTTGGTGATCGTCAGGCCGTTGATGGAGCCTGCCGGACCATTAGTGCCCGCTTGCGGACGGATCGCGAAGAAGCTGTTTGTGAAGTCATTGTTGTCGATGACAAGATTTGAAAGATCGCCGTTACCAAGCGTCACGATGCCGTCATAGCCGCCATCGAAAATGTTGCCAGTTACCGAAATATCCGATGAACCACGCTCGGACATGGACACCTGCAAGCCATACGCACCGGCATCGAAGTCTGCCTGAGTTCCCTTTGGATCGACCAACCCAAGCGAAATGTTGTTGCCAGAAAATGTTACGTCTGTTGTGCCATCCAGATTGACGCCACGACGCCCGCCTGCGCCTGCATCATCGTGGTCGATCACATTGTCCGTGAAGGTCACACCATCAATATTGAACAGCGTCACAGCTGTCGCATCATTACCGTTCAAACCGGTGAAATTGTTCTGCGTAATCGTCCAATTGGAAGCGACAGCCGTTGAGCTGCCACCAAGACCGAAACCATTGGCGATGAACTGGTTGCCATCGGCGTCAAGGCCGACGAAATCGTTATTTTGGATTGTGATATTGCTGTAGCTGTCGGTACCCGTCGCACCATCGCGGATCGACGTGTTCACAGTATCGAACTCAAATCCGTCGATCGTCACATCGTCTGACACGAGTGTGATGGTGCCTGTGATGATGGATTCCGCAACACGAGCGCCGTCGGCTCCTTCAGTACCTACATTGGCGCCGTTGATCGTCAGCGCTTTGTCGACAACGATATCACCGGCAAAGGTACCAGCCGCCACTGTGATCGTATCGCCCGGCTGAGCCGCGTCAATTGCAGCCTGAAGAGACATGCCGGAGTTCACGATGAATGAGCCGTCGGGAGCTGTGATGGCAGCGACTTGTGAGGTGCCGGGTGCACCAGCTTCGAAAGCCGCAAGTGCTGTGTCGGCGTCAACCTTTGTCTCAAAGAAGAAGCTCGCTGGAGTATCTGATCCTACGGCAAATTTGATTTGAAAGCCGGTAGGTATTCCTGCCCCGTTAACGGGAAACGACCCAGGCAGATCTACTGTGCCGAGGTTGGTGGTCGCCGAACTGTCCTGAGCGTAAATCTTGACCGGCTCGCTTGCGGTGTAAATGCCTGCAAAAGTTATGTCGCCAGTTGTCTGATCATAGAATCCATTGGCGCTGTAGAGCGCAACCGAGCCCCAATTGTTGTCAAGCGTTTCGATATCGGTGAGCGTAACGTTGGCTGTGTCGGTCAATGCAAAACCGTTACCGCCGGTATTTTCACCGTCCGCAGTAACCCGCGTGAAGGAGATGTTATTGCCGCCGTTCACATCAATCTCGGTAGTGGTCGACCCTTTTACCGTTACATCGGTCAGCGAAACATTTTCGATACGGCCCGTTGCAAGAAGACCCGAAGCTGGCTGGATCTTAATGCCGTAGTTACCACCGCTTCCACCCGCAGCTGGCCCCTGAACGGTGAGGCTGGCCATGGATGCTCCATCGGCATCAATTTTGACGCCATACCCATCAATTGCGCTGGCATTGATTACGACACCGCCCTCGCTTTCACCGACGATCGCTACACCGATATTAACATTCAACGTGCTTGTCAGAATATACGGGCTGCCGCTGTTGGACAGATTGATCGTATCGCCAGCAGTAGCCGCATCAATCGCCGTTTGGATCGTCGCGTATGTCGTTGTACCTGTGGAAGAAACTGTAATGGTCATCGGGTCGGTCCTTGGTTTCGCGAGCCGCCTGCCTTGCAAGTGCGCTCTGCTGAAAAGTCTGGAAAATGGGAGCTTTGGTCTTCGGAATTATCGTGTTGCCTAGCGGCAGAAGTCGGCGCTCACCGTTGGCGGCCGCGCGGCTCTTACAAGAGCAGTGGCTGAGCACAATCTTGTTCGCGTGCTGTTCCGTAAGTGGAAGAACGCGGTGCATCTCATGAGCATCGACACACAACGCTCAATGCGAATTCGAGCGCGGTCTAGTGTTTGTATAGGGCGTTCATCTCTGAAACTGCTACCGAACAAAACGGGGCGGGGCTGGCCACACGTCATACTACTGCTTCCTCAGGCTGCGATTATTTTCGCTGCCACACCAAGCAACTAAGCAAGGCATGGCAGTTGGCCAGCGCAGAAAGCTATGAAGATAGGAAGTCGGCAAAAATATCAGCCACAATGATCAAAATCATCAAGCGCCTGTTTTTACTGCCTAAAAATACAACGTCCGGGTAACTGCGATTTTTCAATCGCCAAATTTCGCGCCCTTACCCAGTTTACTGCGCCTGCCTGTCCCATATCCAACTAAAACTACCCAAAGCAAACGTGAACATTATATTAACGTTTTGCAACCGGACACACGCCAAAACATGGAATTTCAAAGTTATTCTTAGCTAGGCATCGATAAGCAAAATCTATTGATCATAGAACTAAGCGAATATTACAACTTGGAATTGAACTGAAAAATGAACTGAATCAACATCTTCGATTGATGACCCAAATATGACTGACCCGAATTTGGCGGTATGTTCAGCTGTTAACCAATGTCGATAAATCTCTCTTAAAATTCTCTGGAAAAGCAGCTGCTAATCCGTTCAAGCGCTTTGGCACTTTAATCAACAGTCTCAATCTTCCCCTGCGACGGAGGGTTTCAATGCCATGTGAAGATGTGAACAGGCACGATTTGCGAAATGTGTCTTGTTACGGCAAAGCGGATGGACTCATTTTGCAGTATCCGGGAATTTTTAGATAACTCCCGGAAACCTTACATATTCAATAGACTGACTGGCTGAACGCTTAGCCCAAACATCGAGGTTCCCCATGAAGATTGCCATGATCGGCACAGGCTATGTCGGCCTTGTCACCGGGGCCTGCCTCGCCAAAATCGGCCACCGCATCATATGCGTGGACCGCGACAATGCGAAAATCGAAACCCTGAAGCGCGGCGAAATTCCCATTTACGAACCCGGCCTGTCCGAACTGGTGACCAAGAGCGTTGCCAAGGGGAAACTGGAATTCACCACCGATCTAGCTGAGGCAGTGCAGGCAGCCGATGTTATATTCATCGCGGTTGGTACGCCTCAGGCTGATGATGGCCGCTCCGACCTCACGCAAGTCGAAGGTGCAGCAAAACAGATCGCTAAGGCCGCCAACGGGTCAAAAACGATTGTAGTGAAGTCCACGGTTCCGGTGGGCACAGGCCGCCGCGTTGGTAGAATTTTGGGCAAACACGGCGACGACCATGAATTCGAAGTCGCATCCAATCCGGAGTTCCTTCGCGAAGGTGCAGCCATTGAAGACTTCATGCACCCTGACCGCATCGTCATCGGCACACAGACAGAAGCTGGCGCTAAAACCATGCGGGCGATTTACGCGCCATTCGACAATGGCACCCTGCCCTTCGTCATGACGAGTTTGGAGACGTCCGAGCTTACAAAATATGCAGCCAACGCTTTCCTCGCCACCAAAGTCGCCTTCATCAATGAGATGGCGAACCTGTGCGATGCAACAGGCGCGGATGTAACTGAACTGGCCCGCGGCATCGGTCTTGATGAGCGCATCGGCAAGCACTTCCTGCAACCAGGTCCGGGCTATGGCGGCTCGTGCTTTCCCAAGGACACGCTGGCGCTCACCATCCAGGCGCAGGAGGCGGACACACCGACACGGGTTGTGGAGTCAGTCGTCTTGTCGAACTCCCATCACATCCGCCGCCTCGGTAAGAAAATCGCAGACTTCTGCGCCGACAGTTGGGGCGTCGATCGTAAGCTGCCGTTGTTGGGCAAGCGCATCGCGGTGCTGGGCCTCGCCTTCAAGGCGGAGACCGACGACATCCGCTCCGCCGCCTCCACCGTGATTATTCCACTGCTCATCAAACAGGGCGCCGAGGTTATCGGCTACGACCCGCAGGCCGCTGAAGCCGCTGCCGAACAGGTGCCCTTCTTGCAGACGACCAAGAATATGGACGAGGCGCTTGATGGCGCAGATGCAGTCGTTGTGCTGACGGAATGGCAAGTCATCCGCGACGTGGATTGGAACCGTGCCAAGCACAAACTCGCATCACCCGTGGTGGTCGATATGCGCAATCTCTACGACCCACACACCATGGCAGCCGCAGGAATCCATTACGCGTCAATGGGTCGTCCGCTCATTGAGCCGGACCTTACGCCTTCTCCAAAACTGGTGTCCGTCGGTTAGGCCTGATGAGGCGGCTTATGCCGCCTCTGCTTCCGCAACCGCAGGAACCTCGCCACCCAGCAGTTCGGCATTACCACCGGCTGCCGTTGTGTTGATGCAGATATGGCGCTCCTGAACCAGATACGGTTCGACGTCGCGGGATGTGACCAGTGGCACAATCGCGCCGGTGCGAGATGCGAGCGCACGACGAACATCGCGAGCATCGTCTGACCAATCGATCACCGCGCCAATGTCTTCCAGCGCAGCCAGCGTTTCCGCAGACACGCGACCATCAAGCAAACCACCCACACCCGGTGCAACTGCAATAGCAGCGCAACCGAGCGCAGCGGCGCGCTTCACCTGTTGCTGCGCTTCGTGGGCCGATGGCCCAAGGCACAAAACACGCCCACGCGGAAGCAGGCTCCAGCGGTTGGCCTCGCCGGTTGGTCCGGGAAGTGTGCGCTCTTCTATCGGTTTCGCAGATACGGAAACTGCAGCAAAAGCGTCCTCGATAGCTTCCAACGACACCTCACCACCTTCAGGGTTCGGCGATGAAACCAACTCCTGTTTTGTAAAGCGCGGCAGATAAAGCGGGCCACCGGCTTTCGGACCCGTGCCCGAAAGCCCTTCGCCACCGAACGGCTGCGAACCGACAACAGCGCCGATCTGGTTGCGATTGACGTAAATGTTGCCTGCTTCAACCGAGCCAGCGATGTGCTGAACGCGATCATCGATGCGGGTGTGCAGACCAAAAGTCAGGCCGTACCCCGTCGCATTGATCGCGGCGACAACGGCGTTGATCTCTTCGGCTTCGAAGGTTGCCACATGCAGCACCGGCCCGAAGATTTCCTCTTCCAGATCAGCAATGCTGTTCACCTTCAAAATCGTCGGTGCGATAAATGTGCCATCAGCAGGAACCGCGCCCTCTGCGATCAACCGCCCTTCGGCACGGGCGATTTCGATATGATCGGCAATCTTCTTACGCGCCGCTTCGTCGATAACCGGACCAACATCGGTCGCGAAATCGCGTGGGTCACCAACGGCCAATTCATCCATCGCGCCGCGCAACATTTTCATCATGCCTTCGGCAACATCAGCCTGGACATAAAGCACGCGCAACGCGCTGCATCGTTGGCCGGCGGATTGGAAGGCGGACGCTACGATGTCGGTAATCGCCTGTTCCGGCAGCGCAGTGGAATCGACGATCATGGCGTTCAAACCGCCGGTCTCCGCAATCAACGGTGCGCGTGGAGCGAGATGTTCGGCCATGGAGCGGTCGATAAGTTTCGCCGTCGCCGTAGAGCCGGTAAAGCACACACCGTCGATGGCAGGGTTCGAAACCAGCGCTGAACCAACCTCACGACCGGAGCCGGGCAATAACTGCAGCGCGGCTTTTGGAACACCGGCTTCGTGCAGCAGATCGACCGCACGATGCGCGATGATAGACGTGGATTCCGCAGGCTTGGCCAGCACGGCATTGCCAGCAGCCAACGCCGCTGCAATCTGACCGCTGAAAATCGCCAGCGGGAAATTCCACGGCGAAATACACACGAACCGACCGGCAGCAACTGGATCGAGACCTTCGGCCTCGTCGGCATAAAAACGTAGGAAATCGACCGCCTCGCGCAGCTCGCCGACGCAGTCGTTCAATGTCTTGCCCGCTTCGCGGATCAGCAGCGCGAAAAGTTCTGGCGCATTCGCCTCGTAAAGATCGGCAGCGCGACGAAGGGCTGCGGCGCGTTCTGCAACCGGCGCACTCCAAAGCGATAAAACAGACACCGCCTTCGCGACATCATCTTCATTGCACCACGTCACCTCGCCGACAGATGCGCCCGTTGCAGGATTTGTGACTGGCACCACCTGTCCACGTCCAGAGCCAACCGACCAGTGGTGATCGTCGAACTTCGAGATTGCATCGTCCAAACGCTCGAGCACTTTAGGGTCGGACAGGTCTTCACCGTTGGAATTCTTCCGCTCGCCGAAGAGATCAGCAGGACGCAAAATCGCCGGGCTGGCCGGGTCGTAAAGATAAGTCTCCACCCGCTCGAACGGATCAGCCGCCACATCTTCCGGCGGCACGTCCTCATCGACGATCTGGTTTACGAAGGAGGAGTTTGCACCGTTTTCCAGCAAACGACGGACCAGATAGGCCAGCAAGTCTTTGTGCGCGCCCACTGGTGCATAGATGCGGCAGCGGGTGTCGTGGCGCTCCCGCACCGTGCCGTGCAGCGCTTCGCCCATGCCGTGAAGCCGTTGGAATTCGTAGGTCTCTTTGCCCTTGCCCATATGAGCGGCCATTTCCAAAATGGCAGCAACGGTGTGCGCGTTGTGTGTGGCGAACTGGGGATAGATGCGGTCGCTCATACCCAGCAGTTTTTGCGCGCAGCAGATGTAGCTGACATCGGTCGAAGGCTTGCGCGTGAAAACAGGAAACGCATCGTGACCTTCCACCTGCGCGTGTTTGATTTCCGTGTCCCAATAGGCACCCTTTACCAGCCGCACCATGATGCGGCGGTCAAGCCGCGTGGCGAGATCGTGGAGCCAGTCGATAGCGTCCGGCGCACGACGACCATAGGCCTGCACCACGACACCGAACCCGTCCCAGCCTTTGAGCGCAGGACGTGAGAGAACCTCTTCGATCACCGCAATCGAAAGATCGAGCCGGGCCGCTTCTTCCGCATCGATGTTCAGGCCGATACCGGCAGACTTCGCTAACGCCGCAAGCGCCAATACGCGCGGCACAAGTTCGTCCATGACGCGGGCAGCTTTCGCCGTTTCGTAGCGTGGATGCAGCGCGGAGAGCTTGATCGAAATGCCGGGGTTCTCGCGAATGTCTTCGCTCTTGGCATGGTGGGCGATTTCAGAAATCGCTTCGCTGTAGGACAGGTGGTAGCGGCGCGCATCGCGCTCGGTTTTGGCCGCCTCACCCAGCATATCGTAGCTGTAGGTGAAGCCTTTCTTTTCCTGCACCTTCGCGCGCTTAACAGCGGCTTCGATACTTTCGCCCAACACGAATTGACGACCCATTTCCTTCATCGCCCGCGACACCGCCTGACGGATGACAGGTTCGCCCAGGCGTTTTATCGCCCCGTGCAATACGCTGGAAACCGACCGCTTGTTCTCGTCGGAATCGTCCAGCACTTTACCGGTTATATAAAGCGCCCATGTGGAGGCGTTAATGAGCGGCGAGTGGCTGTGGCCAAGATGGCGGCCCCACTGGCTGGGCGCGATCTTGTCTTCGATCAACGCGTCCATCGTTTCCTCGTCCGGCACCCGCAGCAGCGCTTCGGCAAGGCACATGAGTGCAACACCTTCGTCCGACGACAGCCCGTATTCAGCAAGAAACAGCTCCATCATGCCCGGTTCACTATCGGTGCGGATCGCCTTCACCAGACCAACGGCACGTTCCGCAATGCGAGCGCGCAAATCGTGTTGAATATCTGCATGATCGAGCAAGCGGCGCAGGGCGGCTTCTTCTGATTTCGGGGCGGCTGGAATAGGCATGATGGGTCTCCTCTTCTGCCATCATACATTTGCTCCAATAGGCATTTCACCTGTATTGCTTTTTCATACGCAGACAATTCTCTGTTTAGAGGCCCGTGAGCAGGACTAAAATGGCAACAGAACACAAGCAGTTGGACAATCTGGACCGGAAAATTCTGGCCGCCCTGTCCAACAACGCCCGTATCTCCATCACCGACCTTGCCGATCAGATCGGCCTGTCCAAAACACCATGTTCAGCAAGGGTCAAACGGTTGGAAGATGATGGCATCATCACCGGCTACCGCGCGGTGGTGGACCCTGTGAAACTGGGTCTCGATCACATCGCATTCGTAGAAGTGAAATTGTCTGACACGAGAGCTAGCGCTCTCAACGCCTTTGGTCGAGCGGTGCAGTCACTTCAGGAAATCGAGCAGTGCCACATGATCGCGGGCGGCTTCGACTACCTGCTGAAAGTGCGAACGAGGGACATCACCACCTATCGGCATTTTCTCGGCGAAACACTATCTGCCCTGCCAGGTGTTGCGCAGACCTCGACATATGTCGCAATGGAAGCGGTGAAGGATGTGGCCCTTCTGGAGTAGCGCTACTCTGCGGCCTCGCTGGACGACGGGCGCAAGGTTCTGGCGGAAGCGTATCCTCCGGCAACATGAAGAAGACCCTTGCCCGACATGTGCTCGAAAGACGTAACTTCGCCTACGATAATCCAGTGGTCGCCACCTTCGTAAACCGCATATTGCGAGCACTCAAAACGGGCCAGCACATCGGGCAGTTCAGGAACGGAGTTAGCATCACCATTCCAGTCGAGACCGGAAAATTTATCGGTTCCGGTTTTGGCAAAGCGGTTCGATAAATCGGATTGTTCAGTGTGCAAAACATGCACTGCAAAATGCTGCGCATCGCGAAACGCTTCTCCGGACAATGCTTTTTTCGCAGCGCTCCACAACACCAACGGCGGGTTCATGGAAACCGAGCTGAAGGATGATGCCGTCATGCCAACCGGCGCGCCATCGCCATCGCGCGCAGTGACGATAGTCACGCCGGTGCCAAAGGTCGATAAAGCGTCACGAAACTCGCGATCGGTGAAATTGCTCAAACTATCGAATCCTGTTTTCAGTCGATCACGCTTGCGGCACAAGATCATTGGTCCGCGCGATGTATGGTTCCCTATCACACTTGTGGAAGATGCTGGAACCCATGATTGCGAGCACAATTACCGGAATTCCTCTCGGTACCGTGCGGCAAATTCAACAAGCAAAGGACGCGAACCAACTACATAAAAATGTAGAGGGATGCTTCCGGTAAAACTGGTCGCAAACGGAACAGCTTGTGAGCGTATATGACTTCCCCAAAGTGCGGCGGCGTGCCACACGGGAAATGGACGCGGAGAACCAAAATCTCCGTCTTGCAACCGTCGGAGAGGATCTGACCATGGCTTTCAAAACTGACATTGAGATTGCGCGCGAAGCGAAGAAGAAGCCTATTCAGGAGATTGGTGCAAAGCTCGGCATTGATGCTGCCGATCTGGTTCCCTACGGCCATGACAAGGCGAAGATCTCGGCCGAATTCATCAAGGCGCAGGCCGGTAAAAAAGACGGCAAGCTGATCCTCGTGACCGCCATCAACCCGACGCCCGCCGGTGAAGGCAAGACGACGACGACGGTTGGTCTCGGCGATGGTCTGAATGCGATTGGCAAGAACGCAGCAATCTGCATCCGCGAAGCGTCCCTCGGCCCATGCTTCGGCATGAAGGGGGGCGCTGCCGGCGGTGGCTACGCGCAGGTGGTGCCGATGGAGGAGATGAACCTCCACTTTACCGGTGATTTCCACGCCATCACATCCGCTCACAACCTGCTGTCGGCGATGATCGACAACCACATCTATTGGGGCAACGCGCTGCGTATCGATAACCGCCGCGTGGCCTGGAAGCGCGTCATCGACATGAACGACCGGGCGTTGCGCGATATCGTGACATCGCTTGGCGGCGTTCCCAACGGCTTCCCCCGTCAGGCCGGTTTCGACATCACGGTAGCGTCCGAAGTCATGGCGATCCTGTGCCTGTCCAACGATCTGGAAGATTTGCAGCAGCGTTTGGGCGACATCATCATCGCTTATACG
>NZ_AEEB01000014.1 GCF_000179775.1 Ahrensia sp. R2A130 | reverse complement strand
CGTCGGAGCGGTACCGAGCGTCGCCGTCAGCGCATCACCATCAATATCGTTCAGAATGACCGCACCGGAGACAGCCGCGTCCTCATTCGTCGTTACCGCATCATCAGCAGCCGTCGGTGCGTTGGGGACGTCGCGGAAATCTAGGTCAGTGTCTAGCGGCGCTGCGTTGCTACCGTCTGGAGCTAGAGCCGGAACACCTGAGAGGTTGAATGTCGTATCGGTGGGATCAAGGTTTTCGTCGTTAGCATCGTATCCATCAGAGGCGTTTGCACCTTCGAAGATGTCGAGGAG
This sequence comes from Ahrensia sp. R2A130, assembly GCF_000179775.1. GTDB lineage: Bacteria > Pseudomonadota > Alphaproteobacteria > Rhizobiales > Rhizobiaceae > Pseudahrensia. The sequence goes on along the minus strand of NZ_AEEB01000014.1, from coordinate 126,171 downwards.
GCCATCATTGTCGGTGTCAGCGGCGGAGGTGACCGACGTTGGGCCACCATCGCCGCGTTCTGCAATGTCGTCAGTACCATCATTATCGGAGTCGGCATCAAGGCGGTCTGCGCGGCCGTCACCGTCGGTATCGACGAAACCTAGGCCTACCGAGAGTGTTTCATCCGTGCTGCCTGTATCAGCATCGTAAACGTCGAGCAGACCGTCGCCATCTACGTCTGCACCGGTTGGTGCGATGTAGGCCGCTGTGGTCTGACCTTCGACGTTATCGGTGATACCATCATTGTCGGAATCGAGATCGCGGGAATCAATGAGGCCATCATTATCGCTATCCAGCGTGGCCAGGCCTTCATACTCGAACTGGCTGAAACCAAGCGTTACATTGCCAGCATTACCGTTAGCCCGACCAGCGGTAACGACGATAGCATCGACAGGTCCTGCCACATTCACAGTCAGATTGTTGGTCGACAAATTACTCGAATTACCAGCACTGCTGACGAAGGTATTGGGTGAGCCACCATAGTTGGTGAGGTCGGGATCGTTGATCGTGAAAGCGGAAGCTGGAAGGTCCGTCAGCACACCATTGATCACAGCCTGCACGCGAACAGCGGTTTGTGACACGAGGCCACCGATATCGAAGCTGACATTGGTCGCTTCGGTGGAGAAGTCCAACGTATAGGTCGCGGTATCACCCGCATCAAAATCGGTATTGCGAACCTGGGTGCGGACGAATTCGCCGGTCACACCATTTGTGTCGGCGCTCAGAGAAACGCCCTGCTGCCAGGTCGCGCCGCCGTTCAGTGCGTAGTCGAAGTCTACAACCGTATCACCCGCTGGTGCGAGATTGTCGTAGCTACCTGGATTGTCGGTGCTGTTGGCAGTGGGGTAGGCTGGCGCGTTGAACGTATCGGCTGTCGTAAATGCAACGGGGCCGCGCTCGTTAAGATCGGTGATGCCGTCATTATCATCATCGATGTCGATGGAGTCGATGACGCCATCGCCATCGGTATCACGCGCCAAAGTTACAGTCGCATCGTCGAAACCACCGACCTGATCGCTCACTTGATAGGCGAATGTTTCGGTTTCGGAAGATCCAACCGGGCGCAGAACAAGGAGGGTACCATCGGTTTGCCGTTCAACGGTCGTGCCGGATGCAAGCGTGACCGCGACACCAGTAGTCAAAGTGATTGGCGAGCCCGGTGCAGCAGGGTCGGTGATGTTCAAGATGACAAGGGTGTCGTTGTCCGGATCATCGTCGTTGACACGCGGGTCGATGGTCGTGGCAGTGCCGCCCTGAACGGCGAAAGTGTCATCGGCAGCGAGCGGAACCGAATTCTCGTCATCTGCAATTGTTGTCGTAACGCTATCGGCCACAGAAACCGTGCTGTTGACCGCATTGGACAAGGTAAGCTGATAGGACTCATTGCCTTCATTCAGCGCATCATCGACGTTGGTAAGGCCAAAGCTCAGAATCTCTGGAACCACCGGATCGGTCGATGCGGCAAAAGTGATTGATGAATCGTTGGACAGATTTGCAGCGTTGAACGAGAAGGACTCAAAGAAGCCGGTACCAGACTGAATGCCGACAGAAGCGCTGGCCCCATCATTCCAAGTTTGGTTGTTGAAATCGACGTCTTGATACCGCAAAACGACGGCGCCGGTTGCTTCCTGCAATACGACCTGGAAGGTGACCTCGGACCCTGCCGTGTTGTAATGCGGGACGTCTTCCCATTGGATGATGACTTCGCGATTGCCGACCGGTCCAACGGTCTCGACATAGATTTCACCGCCCAACGCCGGGTTCAAATCGTCCCACAAAGCAGCGATTGCCGGGATGCCACCAAATTGAACACCGGAACTCAAATCCTGATTGCCAGCACTGCCATTGCCGATGGCGGCAAATGACACGACACCGTTAGCCTGAACGAAGACTTCATTGTAGGTCGTGCCGTAAAAATCAAAGCCGAACGGAATGGCCTGCGCACCGGAAGCAGCGTCATCCCCGAGACCCAGCGCCGTCGCTGTAGCGTTTCCGGAAATATCAACGAAGCCGCTTGCAGTGTTGTCTTGCGTAACGACGATCGGATTGGCCGCTGTGTAGGTTAGTGTGTTGCCCACGAGAGTGTATTCAGCTTGCGAGGCGATTGCGGTTTGAATGGCAGCCAACACATCGGCGTTCAACGATGTGTTGAAGTCCGCATCTGCGGTAGTGATATTCAACGTGCCGATATCGACCGATACGCTGCTGCCGGGTGCCAGTGGTTCGGTGAACTCGATGGTGTAGCCGGCCGACTGGCCTTCATTGACCTGTGAGCTACCGGTCAGAATCCAGCCTGTGCCCTGAACGTTGAATGCCGCATAAGTTTCGGCACTCGTTGTACCGTTGGACAGCGTGTAGTCGAAATATTCGGTGCCGAGGAAATTCGCCGCCGGGACATAGTCAAACGAACCATCTGCATAGAGTGTGACCGTGGATCCGGACGGCAGAATCGCCGAAATTGGCGAGGCAGCCCCCGGTGTGTTGACGGTGATTGCGTTGCCATCGCGATCGACGGCAGAAGCTATCGTCAACGGAAGGCCATTCGGGTCCACATCATTGGCCAACAAGCCGGTGCCGGACGAACGTGATACCGCGTTGCCCTGATCTGTTACGAAGACATCTTGGACGCCGTTCGGCTCGCCCTGCCCGTCTTGCATCGTAATGGTGGTCTGCACGGTCTGGCTGGCGAAAGCGTCGTCGAAGACTTGAAAGTCCAACACGCGATCTACTGTGCTGGGCGCGCCCGGTGTGCCGGCAAGGCCAGACTGTGTGTTGGAAAAACGTAGCGCTTGAAAGGCCGACTCGTAGTCTTCGGTAGAGCTGCGTCCGGTGATTTCGACAATGATCTCACCGCCGCCGCCAACCGATGAGGATATGGTCAGACCAAGAGCGTCAAAAACCGACTGGTCCCATGTCAGCTGATCGCCAGCCTGCGTATTGGTAAGAACAATGCGGGCATCGGTGGCGTTCTCACCAAAATTGACGATATCCACGTCGCCATCAACGACAGAAACTGGGAACCCTGCACTCGTATCCTGCAGCAGATAGGTCTGTGCGAAATCTGCACCGGTTGCGCCGGAAGAATCGTCCGTATCCAAATCGATATCAGAGGCATAGTAAGTAACCGGATTATCGATGGTCAGCTCGCCGTCACCATCATGGTTATAAAACGAGTTGCCCGTATAGCTGCCGTAGCGGACTTCAAGCGCGTTGGTGCTTTCCCAAGAGAACGTGACCCAACTGGTCTGTTCATCGCCTTGGTCTTCTGTACCCGACACATTGATACCTGTGCCGGTATTAACTGCTTCAAGATTTGAGGTCGCTTCGAATGTATAGGATGCGAGCGAATCCAATCCGACGGTAATTTCTTCACGGGAATTCGGATTACCCTGGCTACCGTCAATATCTGACAATGTGAAATCAATATCGCCGACCGGCATGATGAGGCCGGTCGTTGCATCTACGATTGTCCATTCGATATCGACAAAGCCAAACCCCAACTGTGGGAAGCTGCCGCCATTGTTAGTGAACAGCGTCACGCCTGTGGGCGGGTTGTCGTTGACGATCTGGATACGGAAATCGTCCAGTGTCGCATCACCGTCTTGGTTCGCATCGAACGAACGGGTGCCAAATCCAGCACCCATGGTGGCCGGGTCAGAAACCGCGACGACAGTTGCCACAAGATCGACCGCCACAGGCCCGTTCGGCCCTTCGAAGGTGCCTGCATTTTCCCAAGTTGCAACCGTGCCTGTGGTACCGACCGTACGACCGTCGATAGTGACCTGAAAATCTGTGTTTCCGGGGGTACCGTTGGGATCTTCGTAATCGACAACAGGTTCGGTAAGCGCGCCAAGTTCAAAGGCAGCGAGCAGCCCTTTATAGCCTTCCAGTTCGTAACCTTTGGCTTCGACCTGTCCTTCAACGACTTCTAGGTCCCAATCACCGCCCTGCTCTTCCGAGCCGGTCAAATCATTGGATGCAGCAATATCAGCACCGGTTGCAGCAGCCAGTTGAGCAGCGGCAGCGCGCCCTTCGACGCCGGAACCAAAGTCACAACCGTAGAGCAAGATGTCACCATCTTCAGACAAAGCAGCCCCGATACGGGTCAACGCTTCAACGTGGGACGTTCCGATAGTGCCACTTGTTAGCTGGCTGGAACCTAGATTCAGAAAGCCTTCTCCGCCGTGGGAGAAGATATGAACCGCAGAAATATCCTCGCGCATATCGAGAATATCAGCGATCTGCTCCACACCATCGCTTTGTAAATCAAGAACGTGGACTTCAACGTCAGGGTCGATGTCCATCAGCAATTCACCGATGTCTTCGACGCTGCCGTCGATAAAAACGATATCGCGGGACAGATCGCGTTGCGGGCCAGGAACGTGAGCCTCGGCGGGAAGGTTCTCACTCATCTCGGCAACAGCAGCGTCAGCCATATCGGAATGGATGGTCTGGTCGGCCATATCGCGCGCGGTTTCGACACCGGCAGCATCGAGGAGCACACGAGGCTCCAATACGCGCATCAAAGGCTTGTGCGCTTTGGGCGCCTCAACCTTCTCTCCACCCGATTTACGGAAGATATCCCCGAAACGTGACAACATTCGCCCAACCCCTGCTTGACCGCATCCCGCCCGGGCGTTGGTCACAACGTATTTGTTGGCGAAGCCCGAACGGACTCCACCCCGCGTTAACCTTTGGGGTGAGATGGTTAACGACGTGTTAATTTTTGGTGTCTGATTGCCATTGCGGTGAGCAAAGACTGGCCCAAACTGAATCACTTACGCTAAATTGCAGTTCGATTTGCGGCTTGGCTGCCAACAGGGCCTTAACCTTTGACCAAACCTGAAATAACCAAAATGCCGACCGATTGGACGATAGCCGCGCTTTATAAGTTCGTGTCGCTGGCAGACCCGACTATGCTTCAGCCGGTGCTGTTGAAACGTTGCAACGAGCTTTCGGTGTTTGGAACCGTGCTTTTGGCCAATGAGGGTATCAACGGCACGGTGGCCGGATCGCAGGCATCCATTGCAAATCTCATCGCATGGCTGGAAGCGCGCAACGAAATCGGCGCGCTGGATGTGAAGTACTCACACACCGCCACTCAACCCTTCAACCGCATGAAAGTGCGGCTGAAAAAAGAGATCGTGACTCTGGGTGTCGACGGAATCGATGCAGCGCGGGATGCGGGCACACACATCAACGCTTCCGATTGGAACAACTTGATTGCCCGCGACGATGTAGTGGTGATCGACACCCGCAACACATACGAGGTCGAACTGGGCACGTTCAAAGGCGCTGTCGACCCGAAGACAGCCAGCTTCGGGGAATTGCCAGATTGGGTAGACCAAACGCTCGATTTGCCCAAAGACACGCCTGTCGCCATGTTCTGCACCGGAGGTATTCGCTGCGAAAAGTCCACGGCGCTGATGAAACAACGCGGCTTTGATAACGTCTTTCATCTGAAAGGCGGCATTTTGAAATATCTCGAAGAAGTCTCTGCCGACGAGAGCCTCTGGGAAGGCGAATGTTTCGTTTTCGATGAACGGGTCTCGGTGCGACACGGCCTTGTGCCTGGCGACAACGTTCTGTGCCACGCCTGCCGAATGCCCGTCACGCCGGAAGAAGCTGCACACGCTCATTACGAAGAAGGCGTGTCATGCCCGCGCTGCCACGGCACCCATGATGAAGCCCGCGTGGCAGCGTTACGAGAACGCCAAAAACAGGTGAAACTAGCAGAACAACGCGGAGAAACCCACGTCGCCTTCGACATTGGAGCCGCACGAAAACGGAGAAGTGCCGAACGGGAAGCCCAACGAGAAGCCAGCCGGAAAGGCCAAGGCGATTAGCTGCCCGATTAACGGTCCGACACCTGCCAGTTCGGATTGATCCAAGGCTCCATGTTGGAGCGCGGCAACATATCTCGACCCAAAATGTGATCGGACGCTTTTTCAGCGGCCATGATCGCAGGACCGTTGAGGTTACCGTTTGGAATGCGTGGGAAGATAGACGTGTCGATCACACGAAGCCCTTCGACACCGATCACGCGACACTCCGGATCGACCACGCTGTCCATTGCATCCGCCGCGCCCATCTTAACCGTACCGCACGGATGATATGCGCTCTCGACGTGCTCTCGAATGTAGGCGTCAAGTTCATCATCGCTTTGCACCGCATCGCCCGGAGCGATTTCTTTACCCGCATAAGGAGCGAAGGCCGGTTGCTGGAAAATCTCCCGCGTCAGGCGGATACAGTGCCGAAATTCTGGAAAATCATCCTCATGGCTCATGTAATTGAAGCGAATTTCCGGAGAATCCAGCGGATCTGCAGAAGAAAGGCGTATACTTCCGCGAGATTTCGACCGCATCGGCCCAACATGCGCCTGAAAACCGTGTCCCTCCGCAGGTGCCTTGCCGTCATAACGAATGGCAACCGGCAGGAAATGATATTGAATATCGGGATAATCGACGCCCGCCGCTGACCGCACAAAAGCCGCACTTTCAAACTGGTTCGACGTGCCGAGCCCCTTCTTCAGGAACAGCCACTGCGCGCCGATAACGGCTTTGGAGAACAGATTCAGCTTCGAATAAAGCGTGATCGGCTGCAGACATGCCTGCTGGATGTAGAGTTCCAAATGGTCTTGCAGATTTCCGCCGACACCAGGACGATCCGCCAGCACTTCGATACCGTGTTCTTTCAGGTGAGCTGCTGGTCCGATGCCGGATAACATCAGCAGTTTGGGCGAGTTTATGGACGATGCAGCCATCACAACTTCACGGTGGGCGCGCACGTATTCCACGCGGTCGCCGTGCTGCACTTCTACGCCAATCGCGCGCTTTCCTTCGAAGACCACGCGGCGAACGAAGCAACTCATCATCCGCAGATTTTCACGCTTCAGGGCAGGTTTCAGGTAAGCATTCGCAGCAGACCAACGGCGACCATTATAGACCGTCTGCTCCATCGCGCCGAAGCCCTCTTGCTTCAGCCCATTATAGTCGTCCGTGGTCTCAAACCCCGCCTGACGGCCCGCCTCAACAAAAGCATCGAACAGCGGGTTATCGCGCGGTCCCCGCCCGACATGCAGCGGACCATCTGTGCCCCTGCCCTCGCCGGAAGCACCGCCATGGCTGGTTTCGGCACGCTGGAAATAAGGCTGTACATCGGCGTAGCTCCAGCCTTTTGCGCCGTTCTCGTCCCAATGGTCGAAATCCTTCGCATGGCCACGCACATAGACCATGCCGTTGATCGAAGACGACCCGCCGATCACCTTGCCACGCGGTGTCGCCATGACGCGGTTGTTCAGGTTCGGCTCCGGCTGGGTTCCGAAACCCCAATCATAGCGTGCCATGTTCATGGGGTAGGAGAGCGCCGCAGGCATCTGGATGAACGGTCCGATATCGGTGCCGCCATATTCCAAAACCAGCACGGAATGCTTGCCGTCTTCCGATAGACGCGCAGCAGCAACCGACCCGGCAGAACCGGAACCGATAATGACAAAATCCGCTTCCTGAACGAATTCGAGTGCGCTTTCCCCGTGGCTCATCGTGCTACTTTCTATCCACCGGCAAACCGGTTCTCACCGCTGTAATTGTAGGTCTCGTCCTGCATCTCAAGGTGCAGTCTGTCGCCCGTATAGGGGTTTGCTCGCGCGACGTCTTCCCTGACATTGTGCCCCAGCCCAGGGCGGTTTGACGGGATAACGTGGCCGTCTTCCCATTTGATCGGATGGTCGAGCAATTCCGCGTGAAAACCGTCGAACTGCTTGATCGATTCCAAAATGAGGAAGTTCGGTATCGAAGCGCCGAACTGCACATTGGCCGCCGCCTCGATAGGCCCACAATAGAGATGCGGCGCAATCTGCGCGCCATAGACCTCGGCAATCGCCGCGATTTTTTTGGCCTCCCAGATGCCACCCGAACGCCCCAGCGCAGGCTGCAAGATATTAGCAGCACCGCAGGCCAACACGCGGGCAAACTCATATTTCGTCGTCAACCGTTCGCCGGTAGCGATGGGCACGGTGGAATGCTGCGCCACATGCGCCATCGCTTCCGGCATTTCCGGCGGCACCGGCTCCTCGAACCACAGTGGGTCATAGGGCGTGATAGCCCGCGCCATACGCACCGCACCGGAAGGTGTGAACTGCCCATGGGTGCCGAACAGCAGGTCTGCCTTGGTGCCGACAGCCTCCCGGATCGCCTTGCAGAACCGCACAGAGCGGTCGATATCGATCACAGCAGGCTGGTGCGGGTCGTTGACCGTATAGGGGCCGGCAGGGTCGAATTTCAGCGCCGTGAAACCTTGCTCGACGTAACGTATGGCAGCCTCTGCACTGGCTTCGGGGTCTGCATAGAACGTCGCTGGGTCCTGATCGTCGGTCGGATAAAGATAGGTGTAGGACCGCAACCGAGGATTCACGAGCCCACCGATCAACTGATGCACTGGCTTGTCAGCCGCCTTGCCCGCGATGTCCCAGCACGCCATTTCGATGGCCGAGAACGCAGCCATCACGGTCGGGTCGGGCCGTTGCGAAAAGCCGGACGAATGCACACGCCGGAACATACGCTCGACATCATGTGCAGACAGCCCAGCGCAGTGCCGATGGAAAATATCTTCGGCCACCGCGCACTGAACCTTTGGCCCAACCGTCGCGCCGTACATCTCGCCCCAGCCGACGATACCGTCAGCGCTCGTGACTTTGACGAACAGGAAATAGCGCCCTCCGAACGACGGCGGGGGATTGCCCACAACAAACGTTTCGATGTCACGAAGCTGCATAGTTCTACCTTTTGATCGGCGCGGATTCGGTTGTCGACGCCAGAATTCACCGACCATCGACATTCGCGCAAGAGGCGTTCGACCAAAGCTGTATCACTATGAAACAGCTTTCAAAGTCGCCGACACCACGCTGGGGAAAACCGCGTCGCCGGTAACCTTTTTACCAAACTCATTCCAACACGGCCTTGTTGCTTAAGAAACTGTTAACTAGGCTTGCTGACATGACCACGCTCACGCTTCAAACCCGCATGGCGACCATGGACGATGCTTTCGGCATCTCCGCTGTGCACGAACAGTCCTGGCGCGCTGCCTATCGTGGTCTCATTCCACATCAGGCGCTGGAAACCATGATCCGCCGTCGCGACCCGCGTTGGTGGGCCCGTGCGATCCGCAATTCCACCCGCATCGTCGTGCTGCGCAATGAAAGCCAGATCATCGGCTACGCCACATTGGGCGCGAACCGCGTTGCTGCGCTTCCACAAGAAGGCGAAGTGTACGAGCTGTACCTGCTGCCCGAATACCAAGGCGTAGGATTAGGCAAACGTCTTTTCCTTGCTGCGCGTGAGGAGCTTTTGCGCCTAGGCATGAGCGGTTGTGTCGTGTGGGTGCTTGAGGACAATGCGCCTGCCATGAACTTCTACAGCAATGCTGGTGGCGATGACGTGGCCGAAGGCAACGAGACTTTCAACGGCAAAACGCTACCGAAGATCGCTTACTGCTGGAACTAGACCGCTACAGGCGAGATTTTCTCTCCAACGCAAGATTTACCATCGGCACGCCTGAGATCGCATGATTTTGCGCTTCTCGTGAAACCGTATGGTTCATCGCATCGTTCTTATTGTGAAGCTCGGCACTTGCCGCGGCGAAAGCGCAGGTCTGTGCACAACATTTCAGGAGCAAGAAAATGTTCTTATCCAAATCCCGCGCTTCACTTACCGCTGGCATCACAGCTTTAGTACTTGGCATTCTCGCAACGATCCCATTTGGCGTGACCCCCGCATCAGCCAACACGCTGTCCGCAGCTGAAGTGCGCAGCGAAATGCTTGGCAAGACCATCAAGACACGGCGCTTCGGCTTTGCAATCACCATGCGCTACGCGAGTAACGGCACTGTATCGGCAAAGTCCATCGCAGGCACACTCAACGGCACATGGCGCGCACGAGGCAACCGCATCTGCACCACATTCCCATCGGGCCCAGCGAAAGGCACATCATGCGTGTCATTTGAAAAACTCGGACCAAACCGCTTTCGCTCATCGGAAGGGGTGCGTTTCCGCACCGTCAACTAGCGTTAGCGCTAGGAGAACCAGCCCTCGGCAGCCAACCGGCCAAGCTTATCGGGATCAAGGATAACAAGACCGCCTCTAGTGCGCTCCAGAATTGCCTGACGCTCAAGCTCTTTCATCTCACGGGAAACGATCTCGCGACGCGATGAAATGCGGTCGGCAATATCGCTCTGCACCGGTGCGGGACTTATAATTCGCTGTTGAACGCCTTCGGCAACAGCGCCTTTGCGCTCGCGGGAAAGCCGCAACAGTTCAGCAAACAAACGGTGCTTGGCTTTTAGAAAGCTGAACTCAGACAGCCGCTCCGACAACATTCGTACCATACCGGCAAGGTGCTTCATCACCTCCATCGAGACCAGTGAATGATCGGTACACACCTGCCTGAAAACGCTTTGTGGCATTATGCAGATGCGCGCGCGGGTAACGGCCGTGACATTGGCAGAACGGGCACCGTCATCGATGGCCGACAGTTCACCAAAAAAGCGCCCCTCGCCAAAATCATTGAAGATGACCTCACGGCCTTCCATCATTCGCACCACGATGCGCACTGAACCGAACAGAATGAACCTCACATCGGTGGATGGCTCGTTATGATCTAGAATAATCGCGCGCGGCTCATAGGTGCGCCAGCTGCATTGGCTGTCGATGCGCGCGCATTCCTCGTCGCTCAACCCCGCAAAAACGGGAAAAGCTTTCAAACTTTCCATGGTGCAAGCGTTCCGAAATCTGACCTCGTTTGAAGCTAAGGCCCCAAACCTTCACACAAATACTAGCGTCCAGCGGTCGGCCTTGTCACCCCGCATCATTGTTGAGATCACCGCGGATTGGCTCCCGCAGTTCCGGACGGGTTGTTGCGCGCCGACCGTTGGCAAGTGCATAGCGGGAAAGCTCGTCGGGCGTGAAGAGGTATAATTGAGCAGCTGGCGTTTCCATCGCGCGCACCCAGACCTGCAAATCCACGCCCATATCCACCAGCAACTGCTGGCATAACGCTGATACCGTCTGCGCGTCTGCCATCCCCCGTTGTAAGGTGCCGTTCGCGGTGGGCGCGGCATAGATCTGGTGCACGCCGATATAAGCCCCCGTGCCCGCGCTGCGATACAAGCCCCCTGCGAGCAGCAACGGGCATGATGAGGCGCAATAGCCATTGGCGGACACGCGGGTGGAAATCCCAGCTTCGCGGATAGCACGCGACATCGCCAGCGCATCGGCCACAGACCCGCCGGGAGAATGCAGCGTGAGTTCGCCGATCTGCTTGTCGTTGTCGCTCAGAAAGTCCGCAAACCGCTTTGCTGAACCGGGATCAATAGTGCCAACAGCGCTCGCGCGGCCATCGACAGTCAACGCAAATTCCATAGGCTGAGTCATGGCAGGACCGTCGAGCGGGCCTCGATAACCGGGCAAATCCGGTCGATCACGACTAGGCCCAAGCGGCATCGTGCGCGGCAGATAGGGGCGTGTTTGGTCGCCTGGTTTCGGCAGGTCCATCGGCGTGGGTTCGATGCGCTGAAGGCCCGGCTGCCCCTCGGGCGCAGCAGCCAGCATCGCGGAATAGTCCTGAGCGACGGTACCTACAGTCAGCGCCAGCATGCCAAGAAAGATAACGCGCAGGAAACGACCATCCTGAATGGTGCCGACCAACGAGGTCAGCGGACGTTTGGCCGCCGATTGCACGCGATCGATACGATCATTTCGTGCCGGTGGAGTTCCTGCTCCACCGATGCCACCAGTATCCATCCGCTCAAGCCTTGTGAGACAGCGGCGTCACGTTCGACCCGTCACTATCAGGCGCAACATTAGGCGCAGGCCCATCATCTGGGGGTGGTGCTGCTGGCGAAGACGTTGGCGCATCGAGTGCGTTCAACTCCTTATAAAGGCGCACGGCGCGCATCATTTCAGACGCGGTAACCTCATCGCCGCCAAGATCAGCGCCCTCTTCGGAGCGGATAGCGCCTTGGACGATGCACAGGATGAAAATCATCACCGCAGGCAGCAGATCGATGGAAATTGCGCCCGCCCACGACGGCAAAAAGTCCTTTGCGTATCGCAGCACGGCTTCCGGCGAAGACAGTGGCACGAAACGCACCTGCACCACGGGTGGGCGCTGCAAAATCTCATCCGCTGCTGCGCTCAACGCAGCGCTTTGATCTTTGACCGATTGTTCGACACGGCTAACAACATCGGTCTGACGGCTTGCAAGATCGGCAGTGGAACCATCTGCAACCGGCGCGATGAAGGAACGTCCCAGATCATCGGCAGCACGGCGCACTGCCGGTGCTATGGACGTCTGTTGCAAAGCGGCAATCGTGCCGGAAAGCGCAACCGCTTCTTCTGCAAAAGCATTTGCGCGAATGTCCACCGGACCGGGCTGCGACACCAGTTTACGCATTGCGGCAAGGCGCTTTCCGCCTTCTTCAAACAGTTCTTTCGTGGGCACCCGGGATTGCACGATCTCCGCACTCAAACCCTGCAGCTGACGAGACATCTGCGACAGCAACTGCACCACGGTGCCTGAGCCGGATGTTCCTGTCAGTGCGCCGGTCGATGCCTCTTCTGCGCTCAATCGCTCGAAACGCTGTGAAGCCAGTTCGATATCCGGCAGCAGGCTTTGCGCGGCCAACGCGTTGTCGTGGGCTTGTTCCAGCTTTTGCTGATATTGCTCGGTCGTGTTCGCCAGATGCTGCTCCAGCGCAGCACCGCCAGCCAGCGCTGCCGCGTTGAGCCACGACGACATGGCGATAATCATCGCCGAACCCAGCGCCATGGCAAGATACAGCCAACGCCGCGCGCTGGGGGTTCGGATATGGGGCATGAACCGCATGAGATAGGACCAGAAGCCGAATATCCCGACGGAAACCGCGACCGAATAGATAATCGCACCCAGAAAAACGACTGTTGGCGATCCATTGAGCAGATCGCGCACGCCCAAATAGGTATAAACGCCGGACGCCAGAGCCAAGATGGCCAGCGTCGCTCCGGTTATCGTGTCCAGCCCTGATTGCGCCTTGCGAAGATCACGCGACATGCGATGCCCTTTCCAATACGGGCATCCGCCCTGTCGAGGTCATTCAAATGCGATTTTGCGGCGAATGAAAGACTTGGCTCGAACCACAAAGCAAAAAGGCCAGCTCGTGCAATGCACGGGCTGGCCCTCCAGATCAAAATCGCCGAATTAACTAGCAGTTGGCGATATATGTACGACCGCGGCGGTCGCGGTAGCGGCATTTGCCGTCTTCAGAAGCGCGCCCGATAAGAGCACCAGCCAGACCACCTGCCGCCGCACCAACGGCAGCACCACCGGCGCTGCCAGTTGCCACTGCGCCAACGGTTGCGCCGACACCAGCGCCTACAGCCGCGCCACGTTGCGTGGCGTTACAACCGGCCAGCATCAACAGGCCGACGATTGCAGCGGTGACGCGAAAAAATGGAATGTTCAACATGAAGTTCTCCTATGAATCCTTTTTGACCGATCACAACGAACAGGTTCGAATGCGTCGATAGTGTGCTCATAACGGACGTAGTTGATGATGGTTCCGGCAAATTTCCGACGCCAATAATCACGAAATATTTCACAAACACCGCAATAGCGTGCGCAGCCTTCGCAAAACGGGCCGATGATTGGAGCGCGAAAGCAAATATAAATCGGGAAATGGTGCTGTTGGGGAGGTTCGAACTCCCGACCTCCTCATTACCAATGAGGTGCTCTACCACTGAGCTACAACAGCGTCGTTGGACGGCCACCAATGGTTGCCTGCCTGCGCAAGGGCTTATAGTGGGGCGAAAGCCCGGGTCAATATGAAAACCGCCACTTCTCACCTGTACCGGAAAGTTCTTTGCCGAAAGCTAACATGTCGACACCCCCAGAACATGATCAAGACAACGATAATGGCGACCAGAAGCCAGCCAAAAAGCCTAATGAAGAAGTGCTGCGGCGCGAGGCCCGTTTGAAACAGGCGCTGAGAGACAATCTCATGCGCCGCAAAGGCAAGGCGCGGGCGGTGAAAAGCACCCCACCACCTTCCAACGACGATTAGCCACGATAAAACTACGCCGTGCCAAAGTCTTGCCGGTTTCACCGTGCTGATCTAAGCCCGCACTCAAACTTGTCGCGTGATAAAACGCGGCCCTCCTCATATTTCGGAGCCTCCCGCGATGGACAGCATTCTCATTCGCGCTGCCGGACCTCTTTCCGGCACGATCCCTATTTCCGGCGCGAAGAACGCAGCCCTTCCTTTGATGATCGCATCCATGCTCACCGACGAACCGGTGCTGTTGGAAAACATGCCGCGTCTGGCCGATGTCGAAGCGCTGACCGCGATTCTGTCGAACCACGGCGTCGATGTTCAGGTGCGCGGCAAACGCGAAGGCGACAGCACCACGACGGGTCGTCGTCTGGAATTTCGTGCCAAGACCATAGTGGACACGACCGCACCCTACGAACTCGTTCGTAAAATGCGCGCCAGCTTCTGGGTCATCGGTCCGCTTCTGGCCCGTTGCGGCGTGGCAAAGGTTTCGCTGCCCGGCGGTTGCGCCATTGGCACACGACCCATCGATCTGTTCATCGACGGGCTCGAAGCTCTCGGTGTCGAGATCGATATCGACGCGGGCTATGTGAATGCGAAGGCGCCTGCAGGCGGTTTGAAAGGCGGTCACTTCACCTTCCCAAAAGTCTCGGTCGGCGCGACGCATGTCATGCTGATGGCGGCATCACTGGCAAACGGCCAGACCGTTATCGAGAACGCTGCCCGCGAGCCGGAAGTGACGGATGTTGCGGAATGCCTCGTGTCCATGGGCGCAAAAATTTCCGGCATCGGCACATCGACACTCACCATCGACGGCGTTTCTTCACTCCACGGCACCACACATTCCGTGCTGCCAGACCGCATCGAAACCGGCACATTTGCCGCCTGTGTTGCGATGACCGGTGGTGACGTTCTGCTGGCAGGCGCACGTCCCGAATTGCTCCGAAATGCGTTGGACGTGCTGGAAGCCACAGGCACGCAGGTCGGCTACGAAAGTGACGGCCTGCGTATTTCTCGCTCCGGCGACCGCATCGCCCCTATCGACTTCACCACCGAACCCTTTCCCGGCTTTCCCACAGACCTTCAGGCGCAATTCATGGCGCTCGCCACCCGCGCCGATGGCGTGAGCACGGTGAAAGAAACGATCTTTGAAAACCGCTTCATGCACGTGCAGGAACTGGCGCGCCTTGGCGCAGATATTTCTATCGACGGCCAGACTGCGACCGTTACCGGCGTCAAACGCATGTCGGGCGCACAAGTGATGGCGACCGACCTCCGCGCTTCCATGAGCTTGGTGATCGCCGGACTGGTCGCTGACGGTGAAACGCAGGTGAACCGCGTCTATCATCTAGATCGTGGTTTCGAACTACTGGAAGAAAAACTGTCCGGTGTCGGTGCAGACATCGAACGGGTATCGGGTGATTAAGAGGGCAGACTAAGCCGGTTTCCGCTTAGGCGCTTTTCGCACGACCGAAAGGCTTCGCGTCTCCACAGGACTGCGCGGCCGCAGCAGGCTTTGCGCTGCGCTCTCTAAGAGAAGTTCGTCGCTTCCTGCTTGCGCAGAAATGGCCATGACCTCGTGCAAAGAAGCACAGGTAAGACCCAACGCCTGCTTTGCATCCACGCCTGAAAGGCTTCGCCCCAGCAGCAGCGCTGAAGCGAGGTCACCCAACCCGTTCAGCGGACGTCCATGCGTTTCCACCGCGCGATGTTCCACCACCGTGGACTGACCATCGCGCAGCAGCAGATTACCGATATGGCCGCGCCGCAAAGCAGGAACAGACGTCACCACAACGGTGTCACGCGCGAGTTTCTTGGCACTGACAGCAATGGTTTCAGGGGCGGTTGCGATCTCGTCACCGGACAAGATCGACAGTTCGAACGGGTTGGGCGTCACCCAGTCGGCGCGCGGTAGCAAGTCTCGCACGATAGCGTCTGCCTGCGCTTGCGGAACGTAAAGCCTGCCCTCACCATCCACCACGTCACCCATCACCGGATCACAAAGATAGATCGCCTGCGGATTGGCGGCTTTGACCGCATCCACCAATTCAGCCACCGCAGCCACCTGACCGGCAGAGCCGAAATAGCCCGTTACGATGCCAGCGACCTCACCCAGTTTCGGGTGCTTCGCAAGGTCCGCAAGCAGCGCTGCAAACTCGGCATCATCAGCGATGATACGCGACGCAGGCCCGTGGCCGGGATGCCAGGGCAACGTAACCGTCGGCATGGCCCAGACGGGAAAACCCAACGTCTCCAGCGCAAAAACCGCAGCACGATTGCCCACAGTACCCCGCACCACGTGGCTGGAAATCACGATCACGGCTCCCTGTGTTGCACCCGTCATGACGTCATCCCCTTGCAGCAATTCAACAAGCCTATCGAATGCTGCCGCAGCCATCTATAAGATCTTGCAAATCTTGTTCGCCCGTACCGGAGGCCACCATGCCCCATTCGAAATCTGTCCTGCGCTTTCTCGCCATTGCATTTGCCGCCCTGTGGCTCACCGGGTGCGGCGTCAACAATATCCCGACTTATGAAGAGCAGGCCAAAGCGCAGTGGTCGCAGGTGCTGAACCAGTACAAACGCCGCGCCGACCTCATCCCCAATCTGGTGGAAACCGTGAAGGGCTTTGCCGAACAGGAAAAAGACGTGCTCACATCCGTGGTGGAAGCCCGTGCCAAGGCGACGAGCATCAACGTCGATGCCAGCCAGCTTTCCGACCCTGCGGTGATCCAACAATTCCTGGAAAGCCAGCAGCAACTATCCGGCGCGCTCTCGCGTTTGCTGGTGACGGTTGAGCGCTATCCCGAAATCAAATCCGGCCAGAATTTTCTGACCCTGCAATCGCAATTGGAAGGCACTGAGAACCGCATCGCAGTGGCCCGCCGCGACTATATCGAGGCTGTGCGCGTCTATAACACCGAGCTGAAAACCATCCCCGGCCGCTGGTGGCGCTCATTGATGTATTCCGACAACGACCCATTCGCGACCTTCGAAGTGGCCGCAAGTGAAACGACGACGCCAAAGGTCGATTTCGGAAATTGATCGCCGCAATATGATCGTGCGCCCGCTCAAATTATTTGCTGCCAGCATGATGCTGCTGGTGCTGATGGTGACATCGGCATTATCACAGGCGCTACCGCCTCTCAGCGGACGGGTGATCGATAGCGCAGGCATTCTCAGCCCAAGCGTCGAGCAGCAGATCACAGCAAAACTGGCAGCGCATGAGGCCAAGAGCGGCAACCAAGTCGTCGTCTATACAGTGACCGATCTCCGCGGGCGGACCATCGAAGGCGAAGCCTTAAAACTGTTGCGCGGTTGGGGCTTGGGGCAAGCCGAATTGAACAACGGCGTGTTGTTCATAATCGCCAAAGACGACCGCAAGATGCGCATCGAAACCGGCTATGGCGTCGAAGGCACGCTGACGGACGCAATCGCCTCGCTCATCATTCGGAACACTGTCACGCCTGCGTTCAAGCAGGGCAATTTCGAATTGGGTATCGCCAATGGTGTGAACCGGATGGTGGAGGTGTTGGAGGCGGATGAAGCAGCCCTCGAAGAGTGGAAAACCCGCGCAAAGCCAAAACCGACGTCCGATTGGGCAAGCGATCCCGTCGGTATCATCTTCATCATCGTCTGGGGATTGATCTTCTTCGGCCCCATCCTGATGAGCTTTCTGGTCCGCACTTTCGGAAAGAAAATCAAACCCGATCACTACGAATGGCTCGGCATGGAAGCGGGCAAGAACTCGCCCGCTGCCAAGAAACGCCGCAAGCGCCGTAGATCATCCGGCGGCGTAATAGTCGGCGGTGGTGGTGGCTGGGGCGGAAGCAGCGGCGGCTTCGGCGGCGGTGGTTTTTCCGGCGGTGGCGGCGGCGGTGGAGGCGGCGGCGCCTCCGGTGGCTGGTGAGGATTTCGACATGAGCAATAACACCATCACGCAGGCCGACCACGAACGCATCACCTGCGCCATTCGCGCAGCTGAAAGCACGACAAGCGGTGAAATCTTTGCCGTCGTAGCCCATGCCAGCGACGATTATTTCTATGTGGCAGGCTTTATGGCGGGCCTGTGGTCGCTGCTTTCCGGCGCGTTGGTTTGGCTTGGCGCGCTGGCATTCGGGTATGATATCGGCGGTGGCATTATCGTCTCGGCGCAAATGGCAGCCTTCGTCTTATCGCTGGTCATGTTCCAACTGCGCCCGCAATGGCGATTGCTGTTCGTGCCACGCTCCGTCGCCTACCGCCGCGCATCCGCCAATGCGGTAAAACAATTCCTCGCCCACGGCATCCATACCACGCAGGCACGCTCCGGCGTGCTGCTCTTCGTCTCGCTGGCAGAGCGTTATGCAGAGATCGTCGCCGACGAAGGGATCGACGAACATGTCGATCAATCCGTCTGGAATACCATGGTGGAGCATCTGATAGACCACGCGGCGAAGGGCGAAGTCGCAGACGGTTTCATTCAGGTTATCGGGGAAGCAGGTGCTGTTCTTGCACCGCATTTCCCGCCGCAGCCGGAAGGCCGCAACGAGTTGGACGACCTGCTGGTCGAAATCTGACCGGAAGT
This sequence comes from Ahrensia sp. R2A130, assembly GCF_000179775.1. GTDB lineage: Bacteria > Pseudomonadota > Alphaproteobacteria > Rhizobiales > Rhizobiaceae > Pseudahrensia. Next base: position 107,485 of record NZ_AEEB01000014.1, on the reverse strand, counting down.
TCTAGGCTTGAGGTTCACAGCCCCACAACCTAAGTCACTCCCAACAGACGGGCGATCTTGCCCCATGATAATTTTGAAAGAGACGCACCATGATCGCGGTACTTTGGCTCATCAACGCGGTGCTGAACCTTTATTGGTGGATTGTCATCATTTCGGTCGTGCTGTCGTGGCTGTTCGCCTTCAACATCGTCAATCGCGGCAACCCTGTGGTCGATACGATTGCACGTTTCGTCGGTGATATGACGGAACCTGTTCTGTCGAAAATTCGAGGCGTCATGCCGAACCTCGGCGCGGTGGACATCTCGCCAATCGTGCTTTTACTCGGCATCACGTTCCTGCAGATTTTCGTCAACACCACTATCGCACCGATGGTGCTGGGCACGGGTACGGTCAGCTAGAACCCTAGCGCTCCCGCAGGCCCTGATTGAACGAGTCCACCAGCGGTCGGATGACGTATTCTGCAAACGTCCGATCGCCGGTCACCACATAAGACTCCACCGGCATGCCGGCGTAGATTTCCGAAACATCAATCTGCGATGGCAACGTCTCGGGAATTTTCAAACGCACGACGATATACGGCTCCTGCGTCCGCTCATCGACAACGCTGTCAGCGGATATGTAGGTCACTTCGCTGTCGACTTCCGGCGTCGTGCGCGTGTTCAGGGACGCAAACCGCAATTTGGCTGCCTGTCCGACCGAGATGATAGAACCATCGCGGGGCGACATGCGCGCCTCGACTATCAACTCACCACCAGCGGGCAAAATTACCGCAATATCCTCACCGGCACGAACAACAGCACCGGGAGTGTTTTTGTTCAGGCTCACCACCGTACCGGCGGCAGGTGCGCGCAGGATTACACGGCTAAGAACTTCCTCGGCGGCACGGCGACGTTCGACCAGTGAGCTGATTTCGGTACGCACATTGTTCAACTCCGCGACAGCTTGCTCGGAACGGGCTGCTGTGAGGCGGCTTTTCTGTTCAAGTGCCTCGGCGATTGAGGATTTTGCACGGCCCACATCCGATGTCAGTGCGCCAAGACGACCCTCAAGCTCGGAATAGTTGCGCTTCAGACGCAGATACTCCGAACGTGGCGTCAGCTTGCGATCCACCAAACGTTTCTTGGCGGTCAGCTCCTGCGTCAGGTTTTCCATCTGCTCTTTGACGGAAATTCGCTGGATTTCCAGACCGGATATCTGCTCTTCGAGTGCCAGCATTTGCTGGTCGTAAATCTTCGCTTCTGACTCGTAACGCGCCACTCGCTTGTCGAATTCACGCTCCTGCTCTTCCAAATCACCCGCCATGCCAGCTGCGCGGAATTTCTCCGCAGCTTCAGCCGTGACACCCATATCAACATTGTCACGTTCTGCCCGCAGCCGTTGAACGCGAGCCTGATAGGCAAGAAGCTGATTTGATACCATGTCCCGCGTGGCCTGCGCCTGCGTGGGGTCTAGGCTTAGGATAGGTTGACCCGGTTCAACACGGTCGCCCTCGCGAACCATGATTTCTTTGATGATACCACCTTCAAAATGCTGCAGGCGGAAATTCTGCCCGCTGGCAACAACGGTACCGGGCGCAACAGCGGCACCGGAGATCGGCGCGGTTGTTGCCCAACCGCCGAAAACGCCGAAAAAGAGGATGACGATAGCGATACCAAAAATTGTGAAAGACTTCACAGATGTTGGCACCGTAAGGCCCCAATGGGGTGGTTTGGCCCGTTCACCGGGCAGGTTGCCGGCACCGCCACCGGCTGCACCACCAAGCGCTTGTGCGATCATCGCAGCGTGTTCGGGGTTTCCCGGTTTAGCCTGATCGGCTGGCACTTTTTTGGTGGCGATCCTGCCCAGTTCCTGCCCGTCACTCATATCCGTTCCCCTGTTGCAGCAAGGCCATGGTACTGCCGCTGCGCTTTCATTCGTTCAATCTTCTACCACATCCCGCAGCAGCTAACTGTGCGTTAGCTAACGATTGCGGCAAATCCGGTGCGCCTTACAAAGCTTCCAGAAACTTCACCAAACGTGCGGCACCTTCATCGATCTGCGCTGGATCACGAAGGTAGCACATCCGCAGGAATTCCGACCCGCCCGAGTAAAAACCACTTCCCGGCGCAAGGCCAACATTGGCCTCTTCGATTATTCGTAGCGCGAGTTCCTTGCTATCGGGATAACCCGGCACCTTGAAGAACAGATAGAATGCGCCCGCCGGTTTCGCCAGTTCCACACGACCCGTTGCTGTCAGTGCATCGCACATAACATCTCGGTTGCGCTGCGCTCGTTCCTTTTGCATCGCGATAAACGGTTCGCCGTCATTCAGGCCAGTGACCGCAGCTTTCTGCGTGAAGGGTGCTACGCCCGATGTCGAATATTGAATGAGATTTTCCAACACCTGACCGATTTCAGGTGGCGCAGAAATCCAACCTGCCCGCCAGCCGGTCATCGCCCAGTTCTTCGAAAATGTATTGACGAAAATCACCCGGTCTTCCGGCTCGATCAACTCATAGAATGATGGTGCAAGATCGCTGTCATAAACGAAACGATGATACACCTCGTCGGCAATGATCCAGATGCCCCGTTCGCGGGCGAACTCCAGAATGGCGCGCAAGGTTTCCAGCGGAGCAACCCAACCGGTCGGGTTAGCCGGACTGTTGATGAACATCGCCCGCGTGCGGTCAGTCACGGCACCAAACAGCTTGTCGATGTCCAACGACCAACCGTTTTGAGAAAAATCGAGCTCAACATGGACTGGCACTCCACCGCCCACCTGTGTTGCGGCGTGGATGTTGGGCCAACAGGGCGTGGTCATGATCACCTCGTCTCCAACACCGGAAAGCGCCTGTAGCGACAGTTGAATTGCCTGCATTCCGGAACCGGTAACGAAGAACCGCTCGCGGTCATTTTCAATGCCGTAATGGCGGGTGTGATAATCAGCCAGCGCTTCCCGCAATTCGGGAATACCGCGCTGCCACGTGTAAAACGTCTCGCCCGCATCCATCGCAGTTTTTGCAGCACGGATAATGAAAGCAGGTGTCGGCAGATCCCCCTCACCCACCCACAAAGGCACGATGCCGGGTTTGTTCCGCGCACCATTGATAACGGCGACAATGTCGCTCTGGTCAAGGTCACGTGTGGCAGGACGCAGGGTTTGCAGAAGGGTCATGGCGTATCGCGAATTGTGGGGCTTTGCCGCAACATTAGCCGACAGGTTGCATCTGTCCACCGATCAAAATCGGTCGCCCTGCCCGCCAAAAAACAAAAAAAGAAAGGCTCCGGGATCATCACTCCCGAAGCCTTTCCAAGGTTCACCTGAGGAACCTACCCGCCATCATTGTCCGGCTGCCTATCGTGGGCGGCGCACCGGACGGGCAGATATCTGTGTTACTTCTTCAGTGCGTCACGAATTTCCGTGAGCAGCATGATGTCAGCAGGAGTTTCAGCCGGGGCTTCTTCAGCTGCAGGCTCTTCCATGTTCGCGCGCAGCTTGTTCACGTAGCGCACCATCATGAAAAGGATGAAGGCGAGGATCAGGAAGTTGACCAACACAGTGACGAAGTTGCCGTATGCAAGAACGGCACCCTGTTCGCGGGCAGCATCCAGTGTTGTAGCAGTCACGCTTTCGGAAAGCGGAGCAAAATAGTTGGAAAAGTCGAGGCCGCCGAAAATCGCACCGACAACCGGCATGATCAGATCGTCAATGAGCGACTTGGTGATCAGCGCGAATGCACCACCGATGATCACACCTACGGCGAGATCCATGACATTGCCCTTGGCAATAAACTCTTTGAATTCATTCAACATTTGAAATTTCGTCCCTCGAAACCGCGACAGACAATTTCGCCCCATCGCACTTAAAACCAAGGCCTATCTGACCTGAAGCAAACGGGTAACATGATGTTTTGAGATATTGAACTTACAAACAGCGCGTCCAATTTACCTTACACATGCGCCGCGATGCCGATGATGCGCTTGTAAAACTGGACAGCAACCAGTCCGGCATGGTGTTTTCCCAATCGGCGCAGCAATGAAGTTGCGGGGAGCAGATGATGGACAGTTGGGGCATTTTATTCGCCGCGCTCGGCTATCTGCTCTTGCTTTTCGTCGTCGCCAGCATCGGCGACCGCGACCGCAGAAAATCTCGCAGCCCAGTTTTCCGCTCGGCAATCTATGCTCTGTCACTGGCGGTCTATTGCACATCGTGGACCTTCTTCGGCTCAGTCGGTTACGCAGCCACTTCGGGGCTAGACTTTATCGGCATCTATCTTGGCCCAGTGCTTATGCTGACGCTTGGCTTTCCCCTCATGCGCCACATCGTGCGCGTGGCGAAGGCTGAACGCATCACGTCGGTCGCAGATTTTCTCGCTGCACGATACGGCAAGAACACCACCGTTGGTGTGGTGGCGACAATCATCGCGGTCTTGGGCACGGTCCCATATATCGCGCTGCAGTTGAAAGCGATCTCCAGTTCGGTCGACATTCTGCTGGCGGGCACCCAGCCCAGCATTCTGGCTATTCAGGGCGCACCGGTCGACACCTCGGTGGCCATTACGGTCCTGCTCGCGGTCTTCGCCATCGCCTTCGGCACAAGACACGCAGACGCTACGGAGCACCAGGGCGGATTGATGATGGCAGTGGCCATGGAGTCAATTGTGAAACTGGTTGCGTTTCTAGCGGCAGGCCTCTTCATCACATTCGCGATTTTTGATGGCTTCGGCGACCTGGTAACGCAGGCTACAGAGAGCGCCTATGTGCAATCGCGCTCGCCCATGCGGGTTGATATCGCCACACTTTCGGTTTTCACCCTGCTCTCGTTTTGCGCCTTCGTGCTGCTGCCGCGCCAGTTCCATGTCAGTGTCGTTGAAAACCATTCTATGGCTGAGTTGCGCACGGCCCGTTGGCTGTTCCCACTCTATCTCATCGCCATCAACCTGTTCGTTGTCCCGGTTGCAATAGGCGGCCTTTTGATCTTTGGCGACAGCGTGAACGCTGATGGTTATCTGCTGGCCCTGCCCTTGCTGAACGGCTCGGTTGGTCTTTCCTTGCTGGTTTTCATCGGTGGACTTTCTGCAGCCACAGCGATGGTGATCGTCGCATGCGTCGCGCTGGCAATCATGATCTCCAACAACCTTGTCTTACCATTATTGCTGAAAAATCGCCCGCGGATGGAAAATGGTGACCCTGCAAAAGCGCGGTCTGGCATGGCCGCCAATCTGCTGCGCATTCGCCGGATCGCAATCTTCGCAACCCTAGCCCTCGCATGGATCTATTACAGAGTTGCAGATGACAGCGCGGCGCTGATTTCAATCGGCTTGCTCTCATTTGCCGCCGTCGCGCAGTTTGCGCCCGCTTTCTTCATCGGTCTCGTCTGGCGGCGTGCAACTGCGTTATCTGCACTGGCCGGAATGCTCGCAGGTTTTTCGGTCTGGAGCTACACACTCTTCGTTCCAACGCTGTTGCCGCCCGAAGCATCGCTGATGCTGAACGGACCATTCGGTATCGAAGCCTTGCGCCCACAGGCATTGTTCGGTGTGGATGCCGCACCTTTGAACCACGGCGTCTTCTTCAGTTTACTATGCAACACGGTCGCCTTGGTAATCGCGACCCTGTGGCGCGAAGCGTACCCGCTGGAACAAGTGCAGGCTGAACGTTTCGCAATTTCAGGCCAGATAGCCACGCGGCGCGAACCCAGCAACGAACACGGCATTACAATCGCTGATCTGCGCCATGCGGTTGCCAGTTATCTTGGTCCAGAAATGACGGAACACGCGATGGCGTCCTTTCATGAGAGCCGTGGAGAACGACCCGGAAATCGCGAGCAAGCAGACAGCAATCTCATAGCCCACGCGGAACAGCTCTTGGCGTCTGCAATTGGAGCAGCATCCGCACGTCTGGTTATGTCACTGCTGCTAGAACGGAACGCTGCACAAGGCGACAGCACTCGACAATTGCTCAATGACGCCTCTCAAGCCTTGCAGCAAAACCACGATCTTTTGCGCACCGCACTCGATCAGGTTCAACAAGGCCTATGCGTGTTCGACAGCGACCTGCGGTTGGCGAGTTGGAACCGTCAGTTCCTGCGTCTTCTAGATTTGCATGAAGATGAGATCGTATCCGGATTGCCGCTTGATACGATGGCCGCAATCATCAACAGCCGTTGCGGTGATACGCTATCAGACGACGAGTTGACCGAAGCGCTAAGCGAAACGAGCAGCACCGCCGTACTGAAACTTGCCCAAGACGGCCGTATTTTGGAAAGCGTCGCGAACCCGGTTCCTGCAGGCGGCCTCATCATATCGTGGAGCGACACGACCGAGCGTGTTGCAGCAGCAGAAGCGTTGCAGACCGCCAACGAAACGCTTGAAAATCGCGTTCAGCAACGCACCGAAGAACTGACGCGGTTGAACGTCGATCTCGATGCGGCGCGCGAAGCCGCTGAAGCTGCAGATATTTCAAAGACGAAATTCCTTGCAGCGGTTGGCCACGACATTCTCCAACCGCTGAACGCAGCAAGGCTCTACACATCAAGTCTGGTCGAGCGAATGGCAGATACGCCCGAACGTGAGATGGCGGGCAACGTCGATTCCGCTCTGGAATCTGTTGAAGACATTTTGGGCGCAGTTCTAGCCATTTCGCGGTTAGACGCCGGTGTGCTCGCCCCCACTTATTCTACCTTTCCGGTGAAGCGGGTGTTGGACCGTTTGGAAACAGAATTCCGCCCGATCGCGGATGCGAAAGACCTGCACTTCGATGTTCGTAAGTCTGACGAGTTCATCACTTCGGACTTCTCATTGCTCAACCGGATGCTTCAAAACCTAGTCTCCAACGCAATCAAATATACATCCGTTGGCGACGTGGAACTTCAGGTTAGACGCGATGCGGACAACATCATATTTGAGGTTCACGACACCGGTCAGGGTATCGACTTGGAAAGCCGCGAAGCCATTTTTCAGGAGTTTCGTAGGCTTGAAGGCGGCAAGCGGGCCGCTTCCGGCCTCGGCCTAGGTCTGTCCATCGTGCAGCGCCTTGCCACCACATTGGACCATAAACTCTATCTGACATCAGCGCCCGGTGAGGGCTCGGTCTTCACTGTTGCCGTGCCCCGCGCGGAACCACTCGATCTGCCGGTTGCTCAAACGCAAGGGCAGTCCAAATCGCGCAAATCCCTAACCGGATTAAGCGTCATATGCATCGATAACGAGCCCGCCCTGCTTGATGGAATGCGAACTCTGCTCAGCGGTTGGGGCTGTCAGGTCCACACATTCGAAGGATCAGGCCCCTTATTAGCGTCGTTGGATGGGATTGATCCGCAAGTTTTGTTGGCAGATTATCACCTCAACAATGAGGACGGCCTCAGCGTGATTTCTGCTGTGCGAGAAAGGTTGGGGGAAGGGTTTCCAACCGTTCTCGTCACCGCCGACCGTAGCGCAGACATCAAGCAAACCACGCGCGATTTGGACATCGCGCTGTTGAACAAGCCTTTGAAGCCTGCGGCTCTACGCGCATTGCTGGCACGCCATCATTCCAAGATGACAAAGGATGCCGCACGCGACATGCAGGCCGCCCAATAAGGCCCGAAAGTAGTGTTATTCGGTCGAAATCGCGCCAGCACCCAGTTTTGAAATCTGGATTACAGCTTGCGTGCGACTATCGACATTCAGCTTCGACAGCACAGCAGAGACATGCGCCTTTACCGTAGCTTCAGACACGGACAATTCATAAGCGATCTGCTTGTTGAGCAGCCCTTGCGATATCATCGACAAAACCCGTGATTGCTGCGGCGTCAAAGTCTGCAAGCGAGTCATCAGGTCAGCAATTTCTGGATCACCTTCAGCAGCCAGATCAAGATCGGCAGGCTTCCACACATCGCCTTCCATCACTGCAGTTATGGCTTCGCGGATTGTTTCCATCGGCGCAGATTTCGGCACGAAACCGGATGCGCCCAAATCGAGTGCCCGCGCTACAGTGACCGAGTCATCACTGGCCGACACGATGACCACAGGGATGGCCGCGTATTCGGATCGCAAAGTCATCAGGCCGGAAAAACCGCTGACACCGGGCATGGCGAGATCGAGCAGCACAAGATCGATATCGGTCTCTTCACTGAGCAGCTTCTGCAACTCGCGAAAATTTCCAGCTTCCAGAATAGCAACAGGACCAGCCGTCCCCATTCCAAGGTCTAGTCCAGAGCTAAGCGCCTGTCGCATTGCACCTCGAAATAAAGGATGGTCGTCAACAATAACGATCCGTGCGGTTGGCTCATCAATCGCGCTTATCGCGTTTGTGTCGTCGGTCATGCCCAGCTCCCCCGTAGTCTTACCGGTGAGATATGAACTGAAATCAAGCCGCTGCAAAGCGCTGGTGTCGGACGGCGTGTCGCGGTCCACATTTGGTATGGTACAGCAAACAAACCTTGCATTCGCCACGGTGGCGTGAACACTGCGTCCAATATTGGCAAATCACCGCAATTAGAGACCGTGCTCGTGACTAAAAGCATGACAGACATCGTGACGAAGCTTACGCCAGTCGCTGCGTTTTTCAGGCTGGCTCTATTGGTCATCGCATTTACAGTCATCGCACCAGCGCAAGCCCAGTTTTTACCAGCAACACCAGCAGCCGACGACGCAGCACCAGCACCGGACCCACTTGGACGAGGCACACCGCGCGGCACGGTTGAAGGTTATCTCGCATCCATCGCCCGCAACGATTTCCAACGTGCCGGTCGCTATCTGTTTGTATCGGAAGAACAAGAAAATCGGCGCGATAGCGAGGCCCGCAAACTAGCGCGGGAGCTAAAGGACCTGCTGGACCGCGACGGCAGTTTTTCTGAAACGCTGCAGATTTCAAACCGACCGGAAGGCGCAGCAGGCGACGATCTTGGACCAAATCTTGACCGTGTAGGCCTCTTGAGCTCTGGCCACCGACAGGTACCTCTCCTTCTTCAGCGAATTGAAACACCTGAAGGCGTACGTATATGGCAGGTTTCGCCAGACACGCTGTCCCGAGTGACATTTCTTCTGGCCGTGACGGATGAAAGTCTGCTGGACCAAATACTGCCCGAAAACCTGAAGGACTGGACGGTTGCGTCCGTTTCCGCCGGTCATTGGTTGGCCATCGGCCTTCTGGTGTTTGCAGCACTGGCAGTCGGTCAATTGTTGTCGCGTCTCGTGGTCGCCTTGCTTTACCGGGTCCTCTACAAGCGCTTCGAAATTATCGGTCATGGTTTTCTGAGATCCATCAGCATTCCGCTGGGCGTTGTTTTCGGCGTGTGGATTTACCGTGCGGTAGTACTATCGGTAGGCATTCAGGTGGTGGCGCGCGAAGCGATCAATTGGATCATTGTCGTGGCCACCGTAGCGTCATTTGCATGGCTTGCCGGCAGGATCATCGACGCCGTTGCCAATGCCAGCCGCTACACCATCGAACGCAGCAGCCGGACAACCTCAGTTGCTGTTGTAATGTTGGCTCGGCGCATAGTTAAGGCTGCCATCTTTGCCATAGCAGCAATCGTAATCCTTGACCTGTTCGGTGTGGACGTAACCACCGGTTTGGCTGCATTGGGCATAGGTGGTCTTGCGCTGGCTCTAGGTGCGCAAAAAACGGTCGAGAATCTCGTGGGCTCTATCACCGTTGTAGCCGACAAGCCCGTCAACGTCGGAGACTTTTGCGCCTTTGGCGCCACAATGGGCACGGTCGAAGAGATCGGCATTCGTTCCACTCGCCTGCGCACGCTGGACCGCACATTGGTGACGATCCCCAACGGCGCTTTCGCATCAACGGAAATCGAAAATTACTCCCAGCGCGACCGCTTCAAATTCGAGACGGTTTTGGGGCTGCGCTACGAAACAACCACTGACCAGATGCGCTGGTTACTCGTCGAACTGCGGGCGCTTCTCTACGCGCACCAGATGGTCAACAACCACCCTGCACGCGTGCGGTTTACAGGCCTTGGTGCGCACAGCCTTGATGTGACTATTTTTGCCTATATCGACACATCCGACGTTCACGTCTTTTTCGAAGTGCAGGAAGACTTGCTCCTCCGCATCATGGAAATCGTGAAGGAAAGCGGCTCCGACTTCGCCTTCCCGTCCCAGACGCTTTACATGGGCAAGGACAGTGGTCTCGATGAAAAGATAGCAGAGGCAAAAGCTGAAAATGTGAAAGAGCGCGAGAAGAACAACGACTTCGGAATGCCGCGTTTCGAACCCGAACAGATCGCAGAGTTGAACTCTACGATTCCCTTCAAAACGCCCTAAGGTAAGGGGACTTCTAGTTCAGCCAGAAGCCCGCCGCGATTGCCAGAATGATTACGACCGGCGTTGCGTATCCAAACAGTTTCAACAGCCACATCGTGCCGGGATCGGGTTTTTCCATGTCTCGTACTCCAAATATAAACCCCACAGCGGGAGCGCACGACGTGCCCTCAAAACCGACTGCCAGTCTCTTTCAAGACCATGACGTGCGCGCAGCACTTGAGCAACGCTGGTTAGCGCTTACACGGCAAGAGCTTCCATCCGTCGCAGCACAACGGGGCTGGCCAATACATCTCGACCACTGCTTTCAGCGCGTACTGCTGGATGCCGCCTGCAGCACGGTTTGGTACGATGTTATAACGTCGCGCCCCGCCTATCGCGCAGCGCCTGATGATTTATTGAACCGTGCGGTTGATTTGGCAGAGAATGTGCTGAACGGCGAGATGGACATCTCGGAACTCAACCGTCAAAGCCTACGCTATCGCGGAAAGGTCGGCTGATCTCAGGCCGCTTCATTCACGGCATCATCCAAAGCGGCGGCCTGCGCTATGAAGCCACCAGACTGACGTTCCCAAAGTTGAGCGTAGAGACCGCCAGCCAAAATCAGTTCCTCGTGGCGGCCCTCTTCCACAATCACGCCTTTGTCGATCACGACCAGTCGATCCATCGCCGCGATGGTCGAAAGACGGTGGGCGATCGCCAGCGTGGTCTTGCCGGTCATCAAACTATCAAGGCTCGTTTGGATGGCGGCCTCCGCTTCAGAATCCAGCGCCGATGTCGCTTCATCCAGCACAAGAATTGGCGCATTTTTCAGCAAAACACGCGCGATAGTGATGCGCTGGCGCTGGCCGCCGGAAAGCTTCACACCACGTTCGCCCACATGCGCGTCTAGTCCACGGCGCCCCTTGGCATCCACAAGCGACTCGATGAATTCGGTCGCCTGCGCAGCATCGGCAGCGGCACGAATGTCGTCGTCGGTAGCATCGGGCCGTCCGTAACGAATGTTATCGCGGATAGAGCGATGAAGCAGCGATACGTCCTGCATCACAACACCGATATTGTCGCGCAGACTGGTCTGTTGGACGTGGCGCACATCTTGTCCGTCGATATGGACTGCACCGTCGTCTACGTCGCGCAACCGCAGCAACAGTTGAACAAGTGTGGATTTACCAGCGCCCGAAAGCCCCACCAGTCCCACCCGTTCGCCCGGCGCGATGGCAAGATCAAAACCGTCCAGCACTTTCTCGCTCTTCGGGCCATAACTGAAACCGATTTCATCAAAATGAATCGCCCCCGTACCTACTTTCAGCTCCGGCGCATCTTCGCGGTCCACCACTTTAGCAGCCGCAGTAATGACCGGCATCGCATCTCGAATAGTGCCCAATGTTCGGGTGACCGACTGGCCAAGACCGATAAAGGCGTAAGACGACGTGCCCAGCGAACGAGACACGGTGGCAGCAGCAACAAACTCACCGACAGTTATCCATCCACCAGCTATTCCCCAAAGACCGGTGGAGAAAATAGCAATCACCAGAGCGATGTTGAGCAAACCGACCGCGTTGTCGGAAATGATATAGGTGCGGTTTTCATGATGCTGCGTGTCTATCGTCTGGCCAATCACCTTGCGGATGGCTCCGGCCTCGCTGTCTTCAGCAGCGAACAGTTTAACCATCGCGATATTGGAATACACATCCGTCATCGCACCCGTAGCGCGGGCGGTTGCGGCCGCAACTTTCGAGGATCGCGCCATATAAAGCGGCACGACTTTCCAAGCGAGGAGACCGTTCAAGATGATCCACACCAACACGGGCACCGCTAGTGGCCATGCCAACACGGCCAACAGAATGAACGAGCCACCGAACTGAATTGTCACACGCGGAATAGTCTGCATCGCCACCATCATCTGGCGCTGCACGGAACTGGTTACCTGCGCGATTTTTGACGCAACCTGCCCCGCAAACATGCCTTCAAAGAAAGCAACGTCCTGACGCTCCACGGCCTTATGCGCCTGCCAGCGCATCGCAGCGGGCATGAGCGTTTGCACAGTTTGTGAAAGGAACGTCTGACGGATGAACGAGATCGCAGGGTCAACCAACGCGAACACCACGAGTAGCGCAATTAACGCACCCGAGTTGTCGGCAACGAAATCAGCACCGCCGTTTTGCGTCACACCGTCGACGATAAAGGCCAGTGCCCACACCAGGAGAAGCGAAATCAAGGCGGATATGATCGACAGGATTCCAACCAGCACCAGTTCCGTTTTGAACATGGACGCAAAATGCCAGACCAGCGCCAACGCGCCTTTTGCGCCCTCGCCTTCCGGCATGGGTCGGACTGGCAGATCAAGCGGTGCAATGCGGCGTTCAAAGGGATGGAAGATGCGGTCGGCGAAACTCATCATCAGGATATAGGTCGGTTTGCCCGCATTTTCATCAGCAACAATGCAATGCTGGGTGAATAGACTTGAACCGTTGGCACCCGTGGCGTTTCATAGGCCGCAAAAGAAAAGCGACGGACAAACGAAATGAATTTCGATCAGATCATCAACATTGCAACGCATCCGCTGGATGATCAGGCGTTTCAAAACGCTTGCCGTAAGGTTCTGGATGATAACGGGGTTCTCGTGCTGCCCGGATTTCTAACGGCACATGCGCTGAGCGAACTTCAACAAGAGGCGCGTGACGGGCAGGACAAGGCTTATTTCTGCGCCCAAAATCATAATGTTTACCTCACCGATGCAGACCCCGCCTTCGATGCCAACCACCCGCGCAACCGCGAAGTTGTCTCGTCAAAGGGCTGTATTTGCGACGATGATGTTGCAGCAGACTCTCCTCTGCGCGGCCTTTACGACGCCCAGCGTTTCCGCGATTTCGTGATGGCTGTGACCGGCGAGCAGGAACTGCACCCGTACGCTGACCCGCTTTCCTCCATCAACATTCACTACGCCAATCGCGGACAGGAACTCGGATGGCATTTCGACAATTCCTCGTTCGCCATCACGCTGTTAATCGAAAAGCCAGATGGCGGAAGTCGCTTTGAATATATGAAAGACACCCGAGACGCCTCGCGCCAGAAAGAGGGTGACGCTGAAACCCACGCCCGCTTGGCAGATTTGCTAGATGGTCGAGCCGCACCGGACGTTTTGGAAATGGAACCCGGTACGCTGGTATTGTTCCGTGGCCGCAACGCGATCCACCGCGTATCGCCAAACGAAAGCGACAAGACCCGCATGCTGGCCGTTCTGGCCTATAATGCAGAGGCCGGTGTCAGTCTTTCTGAAAGCGCCCGCATGACGTTCTACGGCAGGCTATCGTGACCGACCGCTGAACCTTTCAGGCTCCACCCGCGTTCAGTTGGTATCTAAAATCGACTACAGCAAACCGGGCAGACTCTTTCATGAAAATCTCTTTTGCAGCCGCAGCCATGCTGGCAGCCACGACCTTCATCGCGCCAACTTTCGGACAAAGCGTCGAGAATATCAACGAGTCCAAACCGCTGGAAAGCAAAGATAAAGCAGCGATGATCCGTCTGCAAACCCTGCTCGACCGTGCAGGCTCTTCGCCAGGTGTGATCGATGGATTGATGGGTAAATCCACCTCCGCCGCCATCGCAGCCTATGAGGCAATGCAGGGCATGAATGTCGATGGTGAAATGGACGACGAGGTCTGGCAGGCAATGTCAAAAGACGCCGATGCAACCGCACAGACATACACCATTACCGAAGACGACGCGGCCATGGAGCCGACCCCGCCAACGCCTGAAAAATACACTGAAATGGCGAAGATGGATAAGCTCGGCTACCACACTCATTCGGAAATGCTTGCCGAGAAATTTCACATGGATGAGGACTTGTTGAAGGAATTGAACCCCGACGCAGATTTCACCAAGGCGGGAACCGAAATCATTGTCACGGTGCCGGGTAAGGTACTCGATGTGACAATTGCCAAGATCGAAGTCTTGAAATCAAGTGGTGAATTGCGGGCTCTCAATGCTGAGGGAAAGCTGGTGTTTGCAGCGCCTGCATCGGTGGGCTCCGACGAGACCCCATCGCCCAGTGGTTCGATGAAGGTCCGTGCGGTGGCGGCCAATCCGACCTACAGCTACGATCCCAAAAACTTTGGTGACGACGCTGGCACGGACGAGAAACTGACCATACCCGCAGGCGCAAATGGTCCTGTCGGCACCATGTGGATCGATCTGGATAAACCGACCTACGGCATCCACGGCACCCCCTATCCTGCCGATATCAACCGCACAGCAAGCCATGGTTGCGTACGTCTAACCAATTGGGACGCTACACGATTGGCCAAAATGCTGACAGCAGGTGAAACCACCGTCACCTTTATAGACGGTTAGCATTTGAAGGGCGGTCTTACTTAGGCCGCCCTATCGTTTAGTGGCGTGATGTAGCGTAGCGCCTTTACATCATATCGTTGACAGCTTTCATCACATATTTGCGCTTATGATTTTAGAGAAACCAGATAACTCAAAAGGTCTGTATCGCAAGGCAAAACGGCTAAACGCTATCGCCAATACAGCGTTTCAGCAGATCGTTTAGCTTCGAGCGCCATCGGTCGTTCAAGACATCAGGCCTACTTGCAAATGCCAAAGTGCGCTCAACCGGTTGATCGAGTTCCAAAACGACAATTCCTGTTCCAAGATAGCGGTCAATATCCGGCATCGGCAGCAGCGCGAAACCGATGCCTGAACGCACAGCCTCCATAGTCGCTTCGATACTATCCAGCACGATCACATGTTTTGGCAGGCGATCCCATTCGGATACGATGGATGCAATCAAACGCCCGACGCCTGTCTCTGGCGTGAATTGTAGAAAGGTACATGCGACGGTCAGTTCAGCGATAGAACAGTCTTTAAGATCAACCGGAACGGCCGCCGCCATCTCTTCCAACGCCAATGTATCAAACTGCAATTGTCGCGTTGAACCCAACATATGAGACACCACAGCGCCGTCCAACTGACCAGCTTCCACCAATTCGCAAAGGTTTTCGGTCAGGCCAGATCGTGGTTCAAACCGTGCCTTTGGCGCGTGCTCGGCAGCAAGAGCGAGAAGACGCGGCAGCACACGGACATATGCAGACGAAATAAAGCCAATGCGGAAATGACCCACTAATTCGTCATCGCTTTGGCACAAATCGAGCAGCACACGTTGCTGCGCTAAAACTGCCTCGGCCTGCTTTGCGACCGCCTGCCCCAACGGTGTCAATTTGGGCGGACGAACGGAGCGGTCAAACAAATCAACGCCTAGCTCGGTTTCCAATCCCTTCATCTGCATGGACAGGGCCGAGAGCGTCATGTTCGATGCCTTCGCCGCAGTGGTAAAGGAACCGGTGCGGGCCACATGAGCCAGGGTTTGAAAAACACGCGTTTGCATAAATTCAATTTATCTGAACTTTGAGTAAAATCAAAATCTATTGCTCTGAAACTGCAATCACGCGACCGTGAACTATGGAACATTTTACCAGCACAGACGCCTACCGAACCATAGCCAAAGAGTTAGCGGACAAGTTTGCACCGCTTGCCGCTAGATGGGATCGCGAGCGGACGTATTGTTGGTCAAACGTGAAGGCCCTGACCGATGCGGGCTTGATGGGAATGACCATTCCCAAGCGCTTCGGCGGGCGCGGCGCAAGTTTTTACGACACAGTTGTTGTCATCGAAGAAATCGCCAAAGCCTGTACGCTCACCGCCCGTATTGTAGTGGAAGCCAACATGGGCGGCATCAGCGCCATCATGGCCTATGGTACGGACGAACAGCGTGAATTTACAGCGCAACATGTGTTAGCCGGAGACAAGCCGGCCATCTGCATCACCGAACCGGATGCCGGTAGCGCTGCCACGGAAATGACAACCACCGCAAAGCGCGTTCCGAGTGGCTACGTTTTGAACGGGCGCAAGCACTGGATCACTGGTGGAGGCGTATCGAAACTTCACGTCATATTCGCCCGAGTGCTGGGCGACGAAAGTGGGGAAGAGGGTATCGGTGCTTTCATCGTGCTGCGCGATCCAGACAATGGCATCGAACCTGATGGATTCATCATCGCCGGTCGCGAAAACACAATGGGTCTTTGCGGAATGCCAGAAGCCGAACTCGTTTTCGATAATCTGTTCATTGAGGAACGCTACGCACTGCGCCCGCCATCCGGCCTCAAACGAGGTTTCGCTGATCTCATGAACGCCTATAACTCCCAGCGCGTCGGCGCTGGTACGATAGCCATGGGTGTTGCGGCAGGCGCTACGGAACGAGCGACCAAATATATGAAGGAACGCCAGCAATTCGGCAGGCCCATCGCAGAATTCCAAGGACTACAATGGATGCTTGCTGATATGGATGCAGGCGTTCACGCCTCGCGCTTGATGCTGCAAGAGGCCGCCCGTTCACGTGGCCCCAACGGTTCCACTTTCCCCGACATGATGATGGCGGCGCGTGCAAAAGCCTTTGCCTCGCAAACGGCGATCCGAGTTGTAGATGATGCGCTGCAAATGTTCGGTGCGCGCGGTTACAGCGACCGCGAACCCCTGGAGCGTATGTATCGCGACGTGCGTATGTTCACCATCGGCGGCGGCACGGCGCAGATACTCAAAACACAGGTTGCCAGCCACTTGCTGGACATGAAGACGCCCCAGACCCGGAATGGGTATTCAGGGGCGTCTTCGTAAATTTCGACGAATGCAAGCTACGCCTGAAGGTGGCCATCCTTCAGAAATCGCTCAAGCACGAAGGGCACCCTGCCCTCTTTCCAAAGCAGTCCGGTTGGAGCTGTTTCAGTTTCAAAAGCCACTTCCGGTATAGTCGCAGCATTCCTGTCGGCATCTGCCGCGAATGCCGTACCGATGGTAGCGGCGAACAACCCGCCAGCGATTAGAGAAGTCTTTAGAAACGTCATGACGGATCCTCCCGTTCGAGGCTGAGACATCAACCTTTGTAGCTAAGAGATGGTGTGCGTCAGGAGCTGAAGCCAATAGATTTCCAAATACTTGGCGATAGAAGAGGCCAGAATCTCAGTCTCAGTCGGCAATCACCGAAACTTCAGGCAGGCGCTCAGCGGCAATCTTGCGAATAAGCGCGGAAATATCCGTGAACAGTTGAGTATGCACAGAGCGGTTGCGCCATGCGATGCCCACTTGACGATAGACATTGGCATTGAGATCCAGCACCGCCACCTCGCCCCGCGCACCGATTTCCGAACGCACATAAAGCGACGGCAGGAAGGCGATACCAACCCCCATACCCACCATAAGACGCAGGGTATCAAGGCTCGTGCCTTCGTAATCGCGCAACAGGCGTGCACCGAAGTCATCGCAAATATGGCTCACCTGCTCGTGCAGATGATGACCCGGCTCAATCGCCAGAACAGCCTCGTTCTGCAGGTCCGAGCGCCCGATATTTTTTCGACCGGCCAAGGGGTGATCGGGTGCTGCCACAACCTGTAGCGGTTCACGGAAAAGCCGCTCAACAGTAAGGTCGGCCTGAACGACCGGCAGTGGCGAGACGATGAGGTCGTACTCGCCACTCAACAAGCGCGACTGCAATTCAGCCGGTTTGTTCTCGCGAACATACAGCTTAAGCTGCGGATAGGCGGCATGAAGATCCGGCACGATGTGTGGCAACAAGTACGGACCCAGCGTCGGGGGCACACCGATCCGAATTGTACCGGTAAAACCGTGCTGAGACGACGCTGTTAACGTCTTGATCTCTTCAACCTCACTAAGGATCAACCGTGCACGCGCAGCTACCTCACGACCCAAAGGCGTAAGCATGACTTGCGTGCCACCGCGTTCGATGAGGCCAGCGCCAAGCCGCTTTTCAAGCTGCTGCAATTGCGCGCTCAAGGTGGGTTGCGTGACATGGACTTTTTCGGCTGCGCGTCGAAAATGCAGCTCTTCTTCAAGAGCCACGAGATAGCTAAACTGACGAAGGGTAGGCATGGCGGTCTTGGCTATCTCACTGTCTTGGTCTGCATCATTGTGCTGCCCGCATCACCACAAGGCAAACGGGCGAAGTCCGAGCTGCGCCGGGTTTCGGCGCAGCGCTTCGGTTTAGCTTAGGTCTCTTGGCTGAAGCGCCATGTCCCGTATGCCAAGGTTGCGATCAACGGGGCAACAGCGAGAACGACTGCGAATTCGGCGAGGGTCATGAAATAGCTCTTAGCGTGTTTTCTTACACTATCGAAATGGCCATTATTCATCGCCAAAACCAATCGAAAAGACATGAGCGTGTGATTGCCTGTATCTATCGATAGCAAAGATTTTATCAGATTGCATTTATCAATCGTTCGCACGGCATAGTTCTATTGGCCGTCGACATAATCAACATCCAAGTTAGCGGCACAGGCAACGATGGTCGCTGCCTGAGATTTTTGGAGAAAACGCCGATGACAGACGGTCGCAAACATTCCCACGCCGTAGAACGCCTGCGCGAGACCCGCCGCAAGCTACGCAACGCCATCACCCACGAACAAGGTACGCTTCGCCCCGACAGCCTACGCTTGCAGGCGATGAAGCGCGCGAGATTGCGGATGAAGGATCGTCTGCGAGATTTAACTGCGCGTGGAACATTTCGCCCGGGTGGTTTGGCCGCCTAGTTATCGACTGAAGACAACAGAATACACCAAGGCCGCTTCTTCCCCCTCTCGAGCAGCCTTCGGTTTACTAGAGCCGCAAGTCCCCCCGACTTGCGGCTCTCTTTTTGTCCAGAAGCCGTCAGATCACGAGAATGCGCGAGCCGGATGGAACACGCTCGTAGAGGTCGATAATATCCTGATTGAGCAAACGCACGCAGCCGCTTGATACGGCTTTGCCGATGCTGAAAGCTTCCGGCGAGCCGTGGACGCGGTAAAGCGTGTCCTTGCCGTCTTGGAAAATATACAGCGCGCGAGCGCCTAGCGGGTTTTCCAATCCTGGCGGCATCCCGCCATTGGCAGCACTCCATTTTTCCAGATCAGGCTCGCGGGCAATCATTTCCGCAGGCGGTGTCCATTTGGGCCAACGCTGTTTCCACTGGATCACACCGTTACCGCTCCAATCGAAACCAGCGCGGCCAAGACCAACGCCATAACGCATGGCTCTACCATTAGCTTGTGGCCAATAGAGATAGAAATTCTTGGTATCAACCACCAGCGTACCCGGCCCCTGACCGGTGGGGTTGTCGACCTCGCGACGGAAGAATTGGGGTTTCACCTGCCGCAGGTTGATCGCAGGCAGAGGAAATTGTTCGTCGGGCACTGGGCCGTAAAGGCGTTCGTAAAAAGCCCAAGCCTCGTTCTGCGCTTTGCGCTTTTGAATGCGGGCCTGAACCTGAGGGTCGCGTTGCACGCAGCCCGCAAGCGGGAGCGCAATCGCTCCCGCTCCAGCCAGCAAAAGCTTACGCCTGTTCAAACCAGTTGTTTTTTTAGAATTCATGCTCACAGAACCACGACCTTAGCGCCCATAGGCACGCGCTCGTAGAGATCCTTCACATGCTCGTTGAGCATCCGAATACATCCATTAGACACTGAGCGACCGATTGAACGCGGCTGCGTTGTGCCATGGATGCGGAACATCGTGTCGCGCTTACCTTTATATAGGTACAATGCGCGAGCGCCCAGCGGGTTGCCCGGACCACCGGGAACACCACCGGCATATTTTTTGTATTTACCGGGCTCGCGACGGATCATGTTTTGTGTCGGCGTCCAGCTTGGCCACTTCGCTTTGCGGCGAATGCGGGCACTGCCCTTGAACGCGAGGCCTGCCTTACCGACGCCAACACCGTAGCGGATCGCCGAGAAACGACGGTCCACCAAATATAGATAGTGGTTGCTCGGATCAACAACGATGGTGCCGCGGGCATAGCCACGGAAACGCACGCGTTTCGGTTCGAAACGGCGGGCGAGTTTGAACGGTTTGGTGTGATGGGCAAGCGCAGGGCTTGCTGCAACGGCGGTACCGGCAAGCGCTGTTGCGAGACCGGACAATAGGGATCGTCTTGTCAACATGACGAAATACTCCTGAAAATTCATACATTTGCCGCCAGAGACCCAGCGACATACTTTTGAAATCTAGGAGATGTGTCTTGGTGGCCGCTTCAAAAGTTTGAGAGCAATCCCCGTCAACCGGTCGATATCAACCGACATTGGCTGGCTCTTCGCCCAGCGATCTTTGACCATCGGCGGTGAGGCAAGAACAGCGACGACCTGATGACATTTGTCACCCAGCACATCGTGATCACCTGGACCGTCACCAGTGGAGACCGCGCTTTGATCGGCAACATGCATCGAGACGACGATTTGTTTCGCAGAGCCATCCATCTGGGCAGCCATAAGCTTCTTCGCGCCGGAAGACGCGAAGACCATGGCGGTCAGAGCAAGGAGGAGCACAATGCGAAACATGATGCAGACATAACGCCTTTCCCCTCGACAAGTCTCAACGACCACTACAACACTTTGTGAGCGGAGCCGCTAAGCCGACAAAACGTTGCAGGAAAGCACCATGACCAAGATCACAAATATCGCTGTGCGGCTGTTCCATATCCCGCTGGACGAGGTGCTGACAGACGCCAAACACGGCGACCACACGCATTTCGAACTCATCACGACGACGATCACACTTAAAGATGGCAGCGAAGGCACGGGTTACACATATACAGGCGGCAAGGGCGGGCATGCCATAGCGGCGATGATCGAGTACGATCTCGCTCCGTTTCTGATAGGCCAAGATGCTGATGACGTGGAAACGCTCTACGAAGCGATGCAGTGGCATGTCCACTATGTTGCGCGTGGCGGCATCGCGTCCTTTGCCATCTCTGCAGTGGACATCGCGCTGTGGGATCTGCGAGGCAAACGGATAGGGCAGTCCTTGCGGCAAATGGCAGGCGGTGCGGATACGTCGTGCAAGGCCTATTGCGGTGGTATCGACCTCAACTTCCCACTTCCCAAGCTTCTCGCAAGCATCCAATCCTATCTCGACCGTGGCTTCGAGGCGGTAAAAATAAAGGTCGGCCAGCCGCAGCTGGCAACGGACATTGAACGGGTTGCCGCGGTGCGCGAGTTACTCGGACCGAACCGAAAATTCATGGTAGATGCAAATTATGCGCTAACCGTTGAGCAAGCCATTGAAGCGGCAAACGCCTTCAAGCCCTATAACTTGCTGTGGTTCGAAGAGCCGATAATCCCTGACGACTATCACGGCTTTGCCACCATAACCGAAGTCACAGGCATGCCGCTCGCAATGGGCGAAAACCTGCACACGATCCACGAGTTCGAAATGGCACTGGAACAGTCTAAGCTTGCCTTCATACAGCCCGACGGTTCCAACTGCGGCGGCATCACAGGCTTTCTGCAAGTGGCCGAGCGCGCCAAAGGTGCAGGCATTCCCGTGTGCAGCCACGGTATGCAAGAACTCCATGTCAGCCTGCTGTCCGGCATCGTGGATTCAGGCTGGCTAGAGGTCCACTCGTTCCCTATCGACCGTTACACAACACGCCCGCTCCTCGTTGAAAACGCCCGTGCCTTAGCACCGGATGTGCCAGGAACAGGCGTCACATTCGATTGGTCAGCGCTGGAAGCGGCAGACCAACTGTCGAACTAGCGATGATCTTCGTGATGGAAAGCGCTTGGCACACTAAGTGCCAAGCGAGGCGGCAAAAAGCCGTTTGGTGTTAGCTGCACAGTCCTATACCGAGCGAAAGCCCGAAGAGCTTACAGCGTAAGCACAAATCAAGCGCTCTTTTTCATATCCTCTTCCATCGGCGTCATCCCGTCGACGCCCTTCGGGTCGAGCCAGAAACTCGGCACACGGACGAATTCATCGGCCTTGTTCAGGTTAAGTTTCTTCCACGCCAGCGCGAGTGCAGCTTTCGGGTAGACCGACAGACCATCGCTTTTCTGTGAAAGCTGCGTCGCACCGAATCTCTTGCGCAGCACACCGTTGGCATAATTCACCGCGTAGCTGTTGCGCACATCGCTGGTCCAATGTTCGGTGGTGGCTGAAATATTCAGGCAGTTCTCGTTGACGACACGATGCGGTCCGTTCAACCCCCAATTCAGCGCCTCGCCTGCTTTGAGCAGGAATTTATCAGCGTGATCATCAAAGCTCGGGTCGTATTTGATCTCCTCTTCAGTATCGCCGAGGATGATGCCCTCCAGTGCGCGCTGCGGGAGGAAGGGTTCGCGGTTAGGGTAGATGTAAACCTGCTTCTCGCCATGGAGCTGCCACAGCGACTGACCGGGCACATCAGCGTGGTAGAACACTTGCACTTCCGGCGACGAGATCAGCACGCCGAGCGATTTCTTGAACGGTTTGAACTCAGGCATCTCGCGGCTGAATTCGCTGTAGAGATCGTCAAGCAACTCGCTATATTCAGGCGCATAGTCCTGAATGCGTTGAATGTTCAGCCACATTCGGCCTTTCTCAATGGTGTCGATAACGGTCTTGCCGCTGTTTTCCCCGATCAGACCGTAGCGCCAGACCGGATTCGATGGATCACGCCCCATTGTGTTGAGGCCGTAGTGTTCTTGCGGCGTCTTATCGATGAGTTTCGCAAGCGCCGCCTTATCAAACAGGCCCGACGAGTGAAGCCGGTGCTGAAACAGAGACGTTTGTTCACCGAACTGTTTGGAAAACTGCGCATTCCAATCTGCGAGAAGTGGTTTTGTCATTTTAGCCTCCTTGGCCTGTTTGAAATGAGGGTTTGTTTTGGTCCGAACCGCGCAGGCTATGGATGAGCTCACGCAGGCGCACGATGGGTCGCTTCAGGCCCGGCCCCATGTTCTGAAAAACGCGGTAGAATGACGGGCGGAGCTGCCGAAGCCAAAGCGCAGCATAAATATGCCCTTTCATCGAAAGCGGCACGGCTACGGAAACCAGCGGAATTTCATGGTTCGTCTGATGCGATTTATATTCGGACGAACCTAGAAAATCGTAGGTATGAATGCCCTGCTCGACAGCCCATTTCCGCGTCAGGCCGATCTGGATCGTTCCGACAGAGCGGGCCGCCCATTCGGGGTCATAAGCACCGAGATAAGAATAGTAGTGCCGCCCTTGAACGAAGCCGACCTCTTTGGCGACGGACTGTCCACCAACGCGTAGAACAAACATTATCGCGCCTTGCACAGGCTGATCAGCGGCGCCTCGTTCCATTGGTAAATCAGCAAGTTGGGCGTGCAATCGCTCGTCGCGGTCTGCCGCAAGTGGTTGGCCCTTATCTTCCAGCCAGCTTCGCTTCCATTCCATCGCAAGGCGCAGAGCGTTCTTATATTGCGTCTCGCCACCGTGAAGAACTTCCAACTCGACCTCACCGTGCCGGGCAAGACGCTTCATCTTGGTTTTCTGGTTCTTGCGCGACTTGGCCGTCATCGCAGCGTCAACATCCTCGGGCTTTTCAAAGCCGCTAAGGTCCATCACCATGGTCGCGTTTTCTGGATTGAACGTGATGCCGGACGATTGCGTTTGAGGAACCAGCGCAGAACTGGCAGGCAGATCATCGAAAAGCACACAGTCGAAACGGCTCTGCTTGCGCAGCCCGGCCATCCACTCTTCCACGACGGTTCGATCCATCATAGCCTGGTCGATCATACAACCTGAATATTGGCCTTCAGGCGCGCCGAGCGCGACCAGATTATTGAGACCATATTTTCGCTGGCTCATCAGCGGAACGATACAAACGAGCCGATCGCCTTGCCACAATGTCTGGGTGTGAAGTTCAGGCTCTTCGCCCGTGGCGTTCACAGCAGCACGGCACCAAGACAAGCACCAGTCAGCGGACTGGAAATAGCTAAGAGGGTCGGTCTGCCGATGGGCAAGATCACGCCACTCGTCGGCAATTGCCTCCAGTTCATCAACTGAAGTGATTGCGCGCGCAACGATATCATCGCCTACCTGATCATTCGTTGATGTTGTCTTGCCCTTTTGGTGCATCTCTCTACCCGGCTGCCGTGTCCCTGGCGGCAAGGTGGAGGAGAAAGACGAACGAGACCCTTAACTCGAAACAAAAGCACGATTCACGGTTAAAGGCGTGGAAACCTTGTTGCAGAAAGTGGCCCCTATCGTTTGCGGGCAAACTCGGGTTTGGAACTACTTGGCTTTGGGTTTTGGCTTGCCAGCACCCTTGGTTTTCCATTTCGGCTTCTTGAACGGCTTTGGTTTACCTTCGCCTGCAGCATCAGCAGCGCCCCCTGAAGCCTTCGGCTTTTTCTTGAAGGGTTTGGCACCCGCTTCTGCGCCGCGTTTTTTGAAATCACCCTGCTTTTTGAAAGGCGCGTCGCCGTCGGCAGACCGGCCTTTTTTAAACGGCTTCTTCTCGTACGGTTTTTTCGCAAATGGTTTCTGCGGCGCAATGTCTGGCACCCCGTCAACAGGCGTAACCCGAATGTTTTTTTCCAACGTCGCATTGGCACCGAGTGCATTCATAAAATCATCGGCGCGGTCCGCATCAAGTTCCACAAAGGTTTCAGCAGGCTGCATTCGAATCGACCCGATATCGCTTTTGGTTAAACCGCCAGCGTTACAGATAAGCGGAATGAGCCAGCGAGGCTCTGCATTTTGCTTGCGGCCAACGGAAAGCGAGACCCAGACCGAATTTTCGAAGTCGCGGCGCGGCTTCTTTTCAAACGTCTTCTGCTTGCCCTCACTGCGCTCGTATTTAGGTTTGTTGGGCTGGTGAACGGATACGATTTCGATATCTTCCGGCGCGGAGTGATCGGCACGGACCTGCCGAAGATAAGCCGCTGCAATCTGTTCCGGCGAGAACTGTTCCAGTAGTTTGGCGATCGTAGCTTGCTCATCAGCCTTTGGCGGTTCGGACAAGGCCGGGCTGGCCAGCATACGCTCTTCATCGCGACCATACACATCATCAGCCGATGGCGGGTTGGCCCATGTTGCATCAAGCTTGGCAAAGCGCAGCAAACGCTCCGCACGGTTGCGGCCCTTCACATCAACCATCAAGGCACTAATACCCTTGCGCCCTGCCCGCCCTGTACGGCCACTGCGGTGCAGCAGCGTTTCAGGATTAGATGGCAAATCCGCATGGATCACGAGTTCAAGCTTGGGCAAATCGATGCCGCGCGCGGCAACGTCGGTGGCAATACAGACTTTGGCACGTCCATCACGCAAAGCTTGTAGCGCATGGCTGCGCTCGTTCTGGCTCAACTCACCGGACAGCGCGACAACGGAAAAGCCACGATTGGTAAAGCGCGCAACCATATGATTGACCGAAGCGCGTGTGTTGCAGAACACCAATGCGTTTTCAGGATCGTAATAACGCAGCACGTTAACAATGGCGTTTTCGCGCTCACGCGGTGCGACAACCAAGGCGCGGTATTCAATGTCTGCGTGCTGGTCGCGCTCTGCTTCCGTGGTGATGCGAACCGCATCGCGCTGGTAACTTTTGGCAAGGCCTGCAATCGCGTTCGGCACGGTGGCCGAGAACATCAGCGTCCGACGTTCTTCAGGTGCCGCTTCGAGAATGAATTCCAGATCTTCCTTGAAGCCGAGATCAAGCATCTCGTCAGCTTCATCCAGCACAACAGCCTGCAACTGGCGGCAGTCCATCGCACGTCGTGAAATATGGTCGCGAAGACGGCCGGGCGTACCGACGACAATATGAACGCCCCGCTCAAGCGCCCGCCGTTCGGTGCGGATATCCATGCCACCGACACAAGACGTGATGACAGCACCAGCATCTGCATAGAGCCATTCCAACTCGCGACAAACCTGAAGTGCCAGTTCCCGCGTTGGTGCAATCACCAATGCCAGTGGCTTATCAGCTGGTCCGAAACGTTCTTCGCCATCCAACAGTGTCGGCGCAATGGCGATACCAAAGGCGACAGTTTTACCAGACCCCGTTTGCGCTGAAACCAGCAGATCTGCGCCGTCCAACTCGGTGTTGGAAACAGATTGTTGGACGGGTGTTAGGGTTTCATAGCCACGCGCTGCAAGCGCCCGTGCGAGGGGTCGGGCAATACCCGTAAATTCGGTCATTGGTCGGTCTTTCGAAAGGTCGGGCGCAGAGCGGAAGAGGTGTGGGACAAAACATCCACGAAACGAACGTCAGGAATGCACCGCGCAGACGGCAACTGATAGCGATGCCAACCGCACTTTCATAGGGGCTGGATACACGAAGCCTAACTAAACATGACAGCGTTTGTCAGTTGATAGTGTCAACAACGCTTTGTAGCATTCCAATTGAGACCAAGAACAATCCGGCTCGGGCAGAGCTTTTAGGCATGGGGAATTAGAACATGGCGACCCTAAAGAAGTTTGTCGTTGGTGGAACGATGGCACTTTCCGTACTTATAACTGGTACGAACGACAGCGCGTGGGCGCGCACGAACCATGCCCTTTTGGTTGCAGTGTCCGACTACCCCAATCTCGACAAACAGTTCTGGCTCACCGGACCGCGCAATGATGCCCAGCTTGTTCGTAGCTTTTTGCTGACCAACAACTTCACCAAATTCGAACCCAGCAACGTCATCACGCTGGCAGACGGTGTCGAGGGTGCAGGCGCGCCAACATTGCAAGGCATTCGTGATGCAATGAAGCGCATTGAAGGTGAACTGGAACCTGGTGACTTCGTCTATCTCCACTTCTCCGGCCATGGCTCGCAGGCACCGGCAATCAACCCCGACAGTGAATTGGATGGGCTGGACGAACTTTTTCTACCCGCCGATATCGGCCCATGGAACGACACCGTCGGCACCGTAGAAAACGCGCTGGTGGATGATGAAATCGGAACGATGATCGATTCCCTGCGAAAAAAGGGGGTCACGGTTTGGGCAGTTTTTGACTCTTGCCACTCCGGCACAGTCACTCGCGGCACACCGTCCGGCTCAGGGGAAGACCGCGAAGTCTCGCGAAAACTCACCGCTGATGCTCTCGCCATTCCCGACAACCGTATGGTTGAAGCGGACCAAGCCACCACGCGCGGCACCAGCACGAAGAAGTTGGAAACCTCAGCATTGGTGGAAGGCATTAGCGGTTCGGCAGAGGGTAAATTTGTCGCTTTTTATGCAGCACAGACCAATGAAACGACACCGGAAATGCGGTTGCCCGCAGGTAAAAAGGGCCGCCAGTCCCACGGTCTGTTCACCTACACACTCTTCGAAACACTCGCCCAATCCCCCGGCATCACTTACCGTCAGCTGGGCCAAGAAATCTTGCGCCGCTACTCCACAACCTACCGCGTTCAGCCAACCCCACTTTTCGAAGGCGACCTTGATGGTGGCGTCTTCGGACAGGATGGCGCGGAGGCTGTTCGCCAGTGGCAACTCACGCAAGGCGGCCCAACACTCACCATCCCAGCAGGGCAAATTCATGGCCTTTCCGTTGGCGACGAACTGCTGTTGATGAACAGCCCAGCGGACGCAGACGATGCTGCGGTGGCCAAGCTAACGGTCTTGGAGACAACATCACTATCCTCCACAGTAGAACTGGCAGGAGAAGCATTTATCGACCTCCCCGAATTCGCCCACGCTCGCCAAACTACCAGATCGCTTGACTTCGCACTTAAGGTGGCTCGTCCTGACCTCGGCACCTTAGCCGACGACAAGCGCGCTATTGTCGAAGCTGCCATCGAAACGATTGCAGCTAATCAAGAGTCCGGTCTGCGGCTCGAGCTGGTAGCTGCTGGCGAACCTGCCGATTTGCGTCTTGCTGCTCCTAGTCTGTCGGAACTAGAAACGCTGGCCGGAGCGCCGATCGCACTTCCCGGCGGTACAGAACATATCTGGTTGCTACCACCAAGCGGTGCGATCACAGTGGAAGGACATACGAAAACATTCTCAATTGCCCTTCGAGACCCCAAAACGAACGACGGTCTGATACGATCCACTGATGATGTTGCTGCGATCTTGTCCGACAGCCTTGCCCGCATAGCGCGCACCAACAACCTACTGAAACTCGGCGATGTGACTGCACCGGGTGAGCTTGATCTCGTTGTCAAATTGAAGACCCGTAAGGGCAAGGGACAACCGTTCAGCAACCTCGACCCTGCTGCCGTTGCTGCGCTCGTACCTGGCGACGAGGTGCATTTCGAAGCGCAAAACGCCTCAACCAGCCCTCTCGATCTTAACGTGCTGTACGTCGGCTCCGACTACTCGATCAGCTTCATGTGGAATGGTCGCATCAAACCTGGCGAGACGCTTAAAAAAGGGCTGTTGCGTATCAATGATAAATCTTTCGGCCGCGAGAAACTGCTGCTCATCACCACGCAAGCCACACCACAAAGCACGGTCGCGGACCTCAGCTGGCTGACGCAAGGCGCCCTAGAGCGCACGCGGGCAGCTGACACAGAAATTAACAGCTTCAACGGCCTGCTCCGCCAATCCGGCTTCGGCACCACCACACGCGGTGCCGCGCCACTGGATGATGAAAAAGAGGGCGGCACCGGCAATATCGCCCAGATCGAAATTCAAACAGCGCCGGCAAACTGACCATGCGTTTCCTGCCTCATCCTCGCGAGAATATATGTTTCGCTCTTATTCAGTTGGCGTTGTTGATTTGTTTGATCGCAGGACAGGTTGGCATAGCGCAAGCCGCAGTAGACGACGATGATCTGGGCCATGCTCGTGTTTACTACACGATGCTAGACGAAGTGCAGGACGCCTATTTTCGCAACGAATCTGACGTGTTGATCGAACGTTATCAGCACCACCAAACCAAGGTTCAGGAAACGCCAACAAACGATTTTGAAATCGCTCGCGTTCTGCATTTCTACGGCTTATCAGTGCGCTTCTTCCGATTGCTCGGTGATCGAGAGAACGCCGAGAAATCGTTCAACAACGGCGTGGCATTTCTATCTCAAATCAAAGATCAAGCATTAGCAGACCTGCTCGAAGCCCGTTTAGTCGTCGAGCGCGCAGAGCTTGATGTTCTCTACGGTCGGCCGCGTGAAGCTATAGACTACCTGTTGAGAATATCAGCCGAGCTTCGGCCAAACTGGGTATCGATCCTCGCGAATCCGATCTTCGATTGGGATGATTTAAAAGCTGCGGACCCAGAGCTGGCAGCTCTTGCGACAAGTGCTGCGAGCGCCGCCAGCCTACTTATGCTGGAGGCGGCAACTGCCTTGGAGCGAGCTGAAGAAGCGTTAGAGTTATTGGGTGAGACTGCAGACGACCCCGCTTCGCGGCCCAATTTACTGATCGCCCATCTGAGGCGCACCAATGCGATGTCGCTCCTATCCGATCCGCAAACATCTGCTGCGATGTCCACTTTCCTGAATATGTTCATCGGCAAGAACGCCACCCGCCCCTTGCTGACCGTACAGTCGGTTCATGAGTTCGGTCCCTATCTGATGGGTGAACAGGCCGCTTCCCACACCGCAAACATGGCGTGGCGCTTGATACAAAAAGCAGAGCTATCACCTCAACACCCGGTAGTTCTCAACGGCCAAATGTCCCTTGCCTTCGCCGATGACACGATTGGCAAGACCAAGGAATCCTTCAACCGCTATCTGGCAGTCATGAACACAATGCGCGCTGGCGGCGCAGCTGAGTCTATCATGATGGCCGACGTTTTCATGGAGCTGGCGCGCACGCTGGCGATCAATGGCGAGCCCGATGCTGCACGGGAACTTGCAGAAGCATCCGTCGATATGAGTGGCAGATTGGGTTCAACAAATACCGAGCTTTACTCCATCCGCCAGCTTGATCTGGCAACCATCTACAGCGCCATAGGATTAAATATTCAGGCAGGCGAACTGCTTGTAGAAAATGAAAAACGAGTGATGAATTCGCAGACAACCTCCGGTGTTAAAGCCTCCAAAATCGCCAGCCTAGCGGCAACCGCTCAGCGCATCGGTAAAGGAGATCAAGCGCTATCTTTGTACCGTTTGGCTATCAAAGAAATGGAAAACGCTGCCATACGGGGCGTGGCGGACCTGCCTATCATTAATGGCTATGCCAATCTGCTGCTTGAGCAAGATGAGCGGGAAGACGCGCTAACCGTATCACGCACCGCAATCGCCAGACTTCAGGAAATTGTCGCGCAGGAAAAAAGCATCTTGGGTCTGCAGCAATTCGACCCGGAAGCAAACCGCCGAATGCGGGTTTTCCGCAATGGCAACAAACCCCTGTTCTCACGCCTCATGGCTCTTTTGGTCGACCTTCCGCAGTCATTAGCTGTGGCGGACGAGGCTTTTCAGGCTTCACAATGGGCCAATGGCAGCCGCGTCGAAGACGTCTTGTTTCGCGTCAACCAACGTAACGGTGTCGAAGACGAAGGGTTGCGCGATCTGTTGCGCAAACAACAGGACCTCAACACAGGCCTTATGAAGGTTGCGAAGCGCATCGATACAATGCGCGCGCAAGGGAAAATGGAAGCCAATCCGGAATTGGTTGCGCTGGACGGCCAATCGCGAAACATCCTCTTGAAAGTCTCACAGGTCGAGGCGGAGCTACGCAAGCGCTTCCCTGATTTTCAGGAGCGCGCGAGCATCGACACGGTTTCGATAAAAGAGATCCAAAGCAGACTGGGCGAAGAGAATGTTGTGCTGTCGTATTTCCAGACCGAGAGCAGAGTTTTCGGCTGGGCAATCAGCACAAACGGGTTTGCATTTCGCAAGCTCACACCTTCCACCGTAGAACTGGCAGCCTCCATCAAGACGCTGCGGGCCTCTATTGAAACCAGCGCCACTGTTCGCGGCGCAGACTCCCTTGATGAAGGAGTAAGCAACGCCGCAAAGGGCTATGACCGTGCTTTGGCATACGCTCTTTACAAGCAATTAATGGAGCCGTTTTCTAAAATCACCAAAGGACGCGGCGTCATCCTGCATCAAGCCAACGGCGCGCTTTCATCTCTTCCTTTGTCGCTCTTAATATCGCAACCGCCTTTAGGCGAAGATACTGACGCGGAAGCGTTACGTTCTTCGGCTTGGCTCATCCGCGACCACGCCTTCGTTACACTTCCATCCATCAGTTATATCGCTGGACCGGAAGCTCAATCGAACGGAGCCGACACTACGAAAAGCGATGGTCCGCAACTCGTAGCGTTTGGCGCACCTGTGTTGGGCGGAATAGCAGGAGCTACGAGGGCGCTAGGAAATGCAACGGCGCTTTTCGATGGCGAACTTGCCAATGTCGAAGCGGTTCGCGCGCTCGCTCCGTTGCCCAACACAAAACGCGAACTGGAAAGCATAGCCAAGGCACTGGATGCACCATCATCCACATTGAAATTGGCTGAGGAAGCAAGCGAAACTGCAGTTAAAACCACCGCGTTCATAGGTGCTGATGTGGTCATTTTCGCAACTCATGGCCTTGTCGCAGGAGAACTATCGGGCCTAACGGAACCAGCCCTTGTGTTCACTCCACCAAAGAAAGCCAGCGAAGAAGACGACGGATTGCTCACCGCTTCGGAACTGGCACTGCTTGATCTTGATGCCGAGTGGGTGATTTTTTCAGCATGCAATACGGCTGCGGGAGATGGATCGAACGGCGCCGAGGGACTGTCTGGATTAGCCAGTGCAGCGCTTTATGCAGGCGCACGGTCATTGCTGGTTTCGCACTGGCCAGTGTTGGACGATGCCGCTGCAGACCTCACCATAAACACGTTGCAAGCGCAGCGGCAGAACAATAGCCTATCTCGCGCAAAAGCACTGCAGAAAGCTATGCTCAAACTTATGGATGACAAGTCGAAGCCCGCATATGCGCACCCCGCAGCTTGGGCACCATTCGTATTGGTTGGCACTCAATGATCCTGAACATCGTCATCGTTATTTTGGTCGGATGGATGCTGCTCGGCGTCTTCGCAGCCATCAACATATTACGCATTATCGTGCCATTGATACGGAAGTTCGAGGATACCGCTCTGCCAAGCAATCAGACCATGATGCAAAAAATCAAGGACAGCGGGCAGACCAAGTTTTTTCGAAAATACACAACGCTATTCGCCATCGCATTTGCGGGGTTAATCGCAACATTCCCTTTCCTGCTCGTGGGCAAATCCATGAGTTAAATTCAACCGTCTCATCGCTTACAAATCAAAGGACCAATCATGTTGAAGACACTTGCAAAAACCTGCCTCGCCGCCACAGCTCTAACACTTTACCAGC
The DNA here is from genome assembly GCF_000179775.1 of Ahrensia sp. R2A130. GTDB lineage: Bacteria > Pseudomonadota > Alphaproteobacteria > Rhizobiales > Rhizobiaceae > Pseudahrensia. The sequence continues at coordinate 75,205 of NZ_AEEB01000014.1, read as the reverse complement.
CGGCATATGCACAATCCGCCTTCAATTATGACGCGGAAGCCAGCGACATAATAATGCCGTACGATCGCGCAGGCAGCGCAGAGAAACAGGCCTTCATCGACTCCGAGACCGAAGAAGAAACAAGCCGCGTCGTTAACGGCCAGATTGCAGAAAATGGTGCATGGCCTTGGCAGGTCGCGTTGATGAAAACCAACAAAGACCGCACCCGTTTGGGCCAATTCTGCGGCGGATCTCTCATTCAGGACACGTGGGTTCTAACCGCAGCACACTGCGTTATCTCGATGACGAAGGAAGGGCCGAAGCTCGTTGATAAAGACACAGTTCGCATCCTCGCCGGTACCAACAAGATTGCCAACGGACAAGGCGACCTCGTTCCTATCGAAGCGATCTATTCTCACGAGGGTTACAACCCCAACGGCTTCGACAATGATATTGCGCTCATAAAACTCGCCCGCAGACCGCAGACGAAGTACAGCACCATCTCCATTCCCTCCGGTGAATTCGCCGACGTGCTCGAGCGCCCGGGCATCCCGACAATAGTCACAGGTTGGGGCCTGACGGAAAGCGGCAAACCATCAAGCGATCTGCGTGAGGCGACCATCCAGATGATCGACCGGCAGGTGTGCAACCGCGCCATCGTGAACCAACGCGCCCGCGGTGCCGTGAAAGCCTTTTCATTGGCCGCACAACAGCTGGGTCTGAGCGGCAAGAATGCGCAAGCTGCATGGCTGGAGATTGTCTCCAAGGCCCCACGCCCTATGAGCGAAAACATGATCTGCTCCGGCTCACCGCAAGGCCCAAAGGGCGCATGCTCAGGCGATAGCGGCGGACCATTGGTCGTGAAATTGAACAACGGTAGCTACATCCAGGCGGGCGTTGTGTCGTGGGGAATGGCCGCGCGCAATGGCAAAGGCTGCGATGTGAAAGCGCAATTTTCCGCCTACACTCGCGCAGGCAACTACGGCGATTGGGTGCTGAACACGTTACAAAGATAAGTATCAACACAGATGGCCTCATCTCGTGCGGCCATCTGTGTTGGCTTAGGCGCATAACGGAATTTGTCATCTATAACGAATGTCGGCCCACATTTCCGACTGGTAGATATTCACTACAGCGACCCCGCCCCGGGATACGCACAAGTGATGGAGACTAACTGGAATGACGAAATTGAAGAGCACTTTTTTCGCAACAGCCGCCATTGTTGCGGTATCTGTAGCAACTCCCACGCTATCGTTCGCGCAGGACCAGACTGGGCTGAACCAAGTTCAGACCGGCAAAATGGTCGACACAGGTCAAAACGCGATCTCCACCGCTTATGACCTCTATGCCTACGGCACAGAAAACAACGACGCGCTGGCCGTCATTGCAGCTGCCAAAATTATCGCAACGACACCGGTGAGCGACTCAGAAATCGAGGTCGAAGAAAAAGTCGAAGACGGTGCTGACACCACGGAAGAGGCCGACAAGACAACCGCTCCCACAACACTGGAAGATATGCTGGCCACCGCGAGCAAACTTGCCGGTGACAACGAGACTTACAAGGGACTGATCGAAGATGTGAAGGCAGAACAACCACGCGGTCGTCTGCGCGGTCCCGGTCGCCTCGTGAAGGGCTTACTTGCCGGTCGCACCCACATTATCCGCGACACGTTCGAGGGCGGTAGTCTGGCGCAGGTCACTTTAATCGGCGATGGCGACACCAATCTAGACATGGTTGTGCTGGATCAGAACGGCAACACGGTCTGCAAGGACCGTTCCTACTCAGACAAACTGCGTTGCAGCTGGTATCCGCGTTGGACGGGCACTTTCTCCATCGGCATCCGCAATCAGGGTCGCATCCGCAACACCTATGTGCTGCTGACAAACTAAACGAAGATCAGCGCCGCCTGTCTCCATAGCTCGGGCGGAGCACTTCGACTACGTCACTGCCGAAAATCAAACCACACATCGCGCTTGGCCTGCCCACGCGATCAATGACACACGTCTGCACTTAAGGAGCGCACCATGCCGTCCAACAGAAGAGGTTTCCTAACCGGCGGCGTACTGGCCGGAAGCGCGGCACTCGTCGCACCTGCCATGTCAGCGCCACGGCCGCCGAAATACTTGCCGGAACGTTCGCCAGATGCGTTGTTTCCTGAAACGGTTCTCAATTTCGAACTCAAAGAATTGGAACAGGCGCGGGCAGCCGTGGTCGAAGTTTTTCCGAACGATCCAAGAGGTGTATCGCATCCTGCGAGCCTTGGAGGTTACGGCTCGGGGTTCTTTTACGCGATCGACAACATCATAAATGCCGCCCGCTACACACCGGGCTTGATCATCATCACGAACAGCCACGTGGTTGCTGGAGCAGAAACTGTTTGGGTGCGCACCTTCGAGGGGCAGGTTTTAGAGGCGACAGTGCAGATTGATGATCGTGCAAGCGACGTTGCCATTCTTGATCCACACATCCAGACTGGGGTTTCGACACTAAAATTGTCAAAATCCAAACCAAAATTCGGTGACCCAATCGCAGCCATTGGCGCTCCACTGGGCTACGCTAGTACCGTTACGCGCGGTTTCATCAGCAACATTGATGTAGCCTTCCGTGACGATGACCCAGTCGACTACATCCAGCATGATGCCGCGATCAATCACGGCAGTTCCGGCGGACCGTTGGTGGACGCAAACGGTGAAGTTGTCAGCATGAACACAGCAATTCCAGACGAGACTTCGAGCTTCGCCGGCATCGGCCTCGCAACACCGGTCAGCCACATTGAACGCGCGCTGTTTCGTTTTCACAACGGACAGCAAACTGCGCCGTCACTGGGTCTGCAACTCCAGCAAATTTCGCCCTCACTGGGCGCAACTATCGGCTGGACGAACCGCGCAGGCTTGCTGGTATCGGCAGTGGACTACAGCAGCCCAGCTGGGGCAGTAGGGATCAAAGTCGGAGACGTCTTGGCGGAAGCAGATGGAACCCGCTTCAACAGCTTGCGAGATTTGGGAAAACTACTTTTGGACAAGTTGCCCGGTCAAAAATTGAAAGGGCTAAAGGTGCACCGGCTTAGCTCTGGCAAGCTGCAAAAAGAAGCCCATTTCATTAAACAGCTCACCATTGGAGAGCAGAAAATCCAGACCAAGGTTTCCGCTAAAGAGCGCCCGTCTAGGAGCGAGCGAAGCTTGCCACACGGCCTCATCGTCGAGAAGCAAGCTGACAAAACATCCATAGTTACGACAGTCGCAAAAAGCTCAGCAGCTGAGTTGGGTGGGATTGTGCCCGGTGACACCGTTGAGATGTTTGCCATGCATCATGGGCCGACAAACGATGACATAGAACGCTTGTGGAGCGAGGCCACTGCAGAAGCTCTGCCGGTGCTTATGCGTCGCGGAAATGATCGACCGCTGTTTGTTACGCTGCCACGCAAATCCACAAGCGATGAAAGTAGCCATCAAGGCAATTCGACAGATGAAATTTCAGCAGCCTATTAAGCCACGCCACTAAGGCACGATGAACTTCGGCGCATCGACACCTGGAGCGAAAATGGTTAGTTTCCCCGCCTGAGAAAACCCGCGAGTGCTGGTAAGGTAGCCTTGGAAGACGAGGCTTAACTCCAGCGCATGGCAACCGGTTTCATCTTTAGGTCGACTTGCTCGACCGACAGATTCAACAGCATTGGCACATAGTTCAATTATCCTCGATCGAAGCATCCGACTGGTCCAAGCGCATTTGATCAACGAGGATTTTGAGATCGCGGCAGTTCCACCCTGTGAGATTTCCCCACAACCAATCCACCTTCGCTTTGGATAGGGCGCAGCGGTAGTTGATGAGATCCTGCTGCTAGTTGCGCCTGGTTGAGCGGAAGGAATCGAAGCATATTTCGACGTCAACGAATAGGAAGCAAACGTAGCCTGTCACCTGTCGATTACTGCCTGGTGGGTGTTCGCTTACATCTGTGACAGCATTCAATAGGCGAAGACAGCCGCGCGGGTAGCTCCGCCGGAAAATGCCAAATTCATAAAATTGCTGTCGACTATCTCGCCATCGGGTCGGGTCTATGTATCAACAAACACATTGCTGACATGTGCCAACGACGGTTCGAGCCAGTTCGAAGGTACGTTTGTCGTCGTGCAGCCCGCAATCAAGACCGCAACTGCGATAGAATGCACGAGAATTGGTTGGGTCGTCACGACCCAGTACTTGCCCTTTGCGCCGGAAAACGAAGTTCAATTGCAAAACCTTGTTCGACTTCAGGAAGCGAAACCCGCGCCCCGTGACGCACAGCAATCGCCTTCACCAACGCCAACCCAAGCCCGTGGCCGGGCACGCTCTGCGTGTCGGTCCCGCGCACAAAACGGCGGAACATGTCATCACGCATGTTTGCTTTCACACCCGGCCCTGTATCGGAAATCGTCAACACAACCCTGTCCTCAAAAGTCGAAAGTCCAACCGTCACCCGACCATCTTCGGGTGTGAATTTTATCGCGTTATCCAACAGGTTCGCAATCAAGCGCATAAGCAGGGTCCCGTCACCCAAAACCTTAAAAACCCCAACTTCAGGAACTTCCAGTTCGACGCCGCGGTCTTCTGCAACCGCTGAGTAAAGTTCCACAACATCATCAACGATCTGGTGGAGATCACAAATGACGAAGCCGGAGAGACTTTGCGCGTCGGCTTCGGTTTGGGAAATGTCGAGCAGTGCCTCGAAGACCGAAACAGTCTGATCAATTTCAGAATTGATCGTTTCAACTGATACTAGGAGATTGGCCTTAGGATCAGCAGCATCCTTGCTCAACTGCGCAAGTGCAAGTTTCAGCCGGTTGAACGGTGTCCGAAGTTCGTGAGCAATGTGGTCCGCGAGCGATAACGTTTGTCGGTTCAAATCTTGAACACGGTCCAGCATTCGGTTGATGTTCTCGCCAAGTCGACCGAATTCATCATCACAGTGCGATTGCGCTGCGCGACGATCCAACTGGCCAGTTTCGACGTCGCTGAGAACAGCGTTAAGATGATCAATTCGGCGTAGAATAGGGCCGCAGATCATCCAGCCAACCAAAGCAGCAATGCAGGCAATTAAAGGTAAAGAAACGAAAGAAATTTGGGAAACTGAGGCCAGCAACGCATCCCGGGCCGTGGTCGCGCGCGCATTCATCAACGCGAAACCGCCTGGAAGTTCTGTAGCCGACCCGCGATAGGCTGTTGCAATGCCTTCAGCATCGGTGAGCGAGAATTCTACCCAACGGTCTTGCACGGTCAAAGCGTTCGGCATGTCATCAACATTGCCACCAAGCTTGTCGGCATTCTGATCTTTCAGCAGAAAAATCTGTTCTTCGGGCTTTGTACCATTGGCGATACGACGCTCCATTCCCTCCCGCACAGAAATCGTTCGACGTTGGGCGTAAAGGTCAGCAAATCCCTCTAGGTCAGCATCCAAAACAGCCTGCAGTTGCGCCTGTGCTTCCTTTTCCACGGCGCGATAAATCGCGAAGGCGGAAAGCGCTGCCAACAGCGTCGTGCTGATTGCGATCATCGTAACAAGCCGCAACAAAGCTGGTGAACGGGTCAAGTGCCCACAGGGTCCGACGTAAAGAGATAGCCCTCACCCCTTATGGTGTGGATCAGCGGCGGCAGACCATCGAACTCCAGCTTACGCCGCAAACGGCCTACATGAACATCGACGACATTGGTTTGTGGATCGAAGTTCAGCTTCCACACGTGTTCCAGCAACATTTTGCGGGTAACTGCCTCATTGGCGTTGCTGGCGAAATAGCAGATGAGCTCAAACTCTTTCGGCGAAACTGCTATATGGCAACCAGCCCTGTGAACGGTGCGGGCTTTGAGGCGAATTTCCAGATCGTGAAAGACTATTAAGTCGTTGTCCGTGCTCTGCACTGCATTGCGCCGAAGAAGCGCCTTCATGCGCGCACGCAATTCCAGCGGATCGAACGGTTTGGCAAGATAATCATCAGCACCCTTCTCCAATCCTTCAACGCGGTTGCTAGCACGGCCCAGCGCGCTGACGACCATTACCAAGCATCCGGCGCCCTTCAAGCGCAGCTTGGCAATCGCATCCAAACCATCACCACTCGGTAGCATCCTGTCGAGCAGGATGAGTTCCGGCGCGTGCTGTTCGACCGCTGAAATACAAGCTTCGAAACTATCGACCACAACAGCTTCATGGCCCAACTCTTCTGCCATTTCTGCCATTGCCTGCGCGGTTACGCTGTCGTCTTCCACGATGAGAATTGTCATGGGCTTAGCGTTGTGCGTGTGAACATGAACACAGTCTAGGGGAATTAGGGGCGTCGTTCCTATGACAAATTCAGTCATGCATATTTTGAACCGTCTTTCCGGTTCTAACCTGCGCGCCCCTTTGCTAACTTTTCGCGACGTTCATGGAGTTATCGAAATGTCGAACCCGATCTACCGCGTGCTATTCATCACCATCGCAGCAGCACTGGCGCTACCAGCAACAACGTTTGCCAAGCCAAACATCAACTTTTCAGATACGCTGCCTGTCACAGGCGGCATCTCGATGGCAGTGACATCTCACAAGCTCTTCGAAATAGCGCGTGCGGACAATGATCCCTACACGATGATTACAGCCGCTAAATTGCGCCGGAAGGCAGGTCTGCGCGAAGTGCCACTACCATCTGAAGAAGAAGGAGGCGCAGCCCATACCAGCGATGGCTCTGCCCTCGTTATGTCATGGGAAGAAATGCTTGGACTGGCGGTTAAGATGTCGAACGGCAATGAAACCGTCGCCAGCTTGGCAGAAGACGTTCGAGCCGCCCGTAGTAAAGGCGTGGTCAACGGCGCCGTCTATTCGAAGGCCCGCATCAAACCACGTGGGAAGCGGCACTACCGAAACCTGTCATTCGAAGGTGGGAAGTTCGCAGAAGTTTATGCTGAGGGGCACAACGAGGCTAATCTAGACATGTATATTTACGACGCCGATGGCCACTTGATATGTTCGCGAACAGACCCGAGCAACGTCAGCCAATGCGGCTGGACACCTGCGTTTACTGGTAATTTCACCATCGTTGTCGAGAACAAGAGCGACCAGTCATCCAGCTTCGCGCTGATGACCAACTGAAGTAACGCACGAACCTGCGTTCGGTTTCTATAGACCGCAGGCAAAAATCTTGGCAGCATCTGGGCGATCCAACCTGGGAGTTCCCTTATGAAACATACCAAGATTCTTCTCGCCGCAGCCATCGCGTTTACGGCAACCACCGCATCGGCTGAAACCCTGCGCTGGGCACGCGCAGGTGATGCGCTAACACTTGATCCCCATGCGCAAAACGAAGGCCCCACGTCTTCACTGGCGCACCAGATCATGGAGCCGCTCATCATTCGCGACATGACAGGTAAGATCGTGCCTGCTCTCGCCACCGAATGGGGTGTCAGCGCCGACAACCCGAACGTCTGGAAGTTCAAATTACGCGAAGGCGTAAAATTCCACGACGGTTCCGAGTTTGACTCCGAAGACGTGGTCTTCTCACTCAACCGCGCCATGACCAAGGATTCCGACTTCAAGGAACTGTTGGCCTCCGTGAAGGAAGTCCGCGCAGACGGAAAATACGGTGTCGATATTGAAACCACCGGCCCCAATCCCATCATGCCCAGCAACCTCACCAACATGTTCATTCTCGACAAGACATGGGCTGAGACTAACAACGCTGTGAAAGTCCAGGACTACGAAGGTGGCGAAGAAACTTTCGCGGCACGCAACGCCAACGGCACCGGCCCCTACAAACTGGTTTCCCGCGAGCCGGACACCAAAACCGTTCTGACAATGAACACGGACTACTGGGGCAAAGACGAATTCCCCATGGAAGTGACGGAGATCATCTACACACCTATCCAGAATGCTGCGACCCGCGTCGCCGCCATGCTGTCAGGTGAAGTGGACTTCATTCAGGACGTGCCGGTGCAGGATCTCGAACGTGTGAACAGCACTGAAGGTTTGACCGTGAAGACCGCACCACAGAACCGCGTTATCTTCTTCGGCATGAACTCTGGCGATGCCGATCTGACTTCCGACAACGTCGAAGGCAAGAACCCGCTGGCCGATGTTCGCGTTCGCCAAGCCATGAACATGGCCATCAACCGCGAAGCTATCAAAAAAGTCGTCATGCGCGAGCAATCGATCCCCGCTGGCATGATTGCACCGCCATTTGTCAACGGCTGGACGGAAACGCTTGATGCTGTGCCGACCACCGACGTGGAAAAAGCCAAAGCTCTGATGAGCGAAGCTGGCTACGGCGAAGGCTTCTCCATCCGTCTCGATTGCCCTAACGACCGATACGTCAACGATGAAGGTATCTGTCAGGCAGCCGTTGGTATGCTGGCGCAGATCGGCGTGGATGTGCAGTTGGATGCCAAGCCAAAAGCGCAGCATTTCCCGCTCATCAACAACCTTGAAACAGATTTCTACATGCTCGGTTGGGGTGTTCCGACTTACGACTCAGAATACATCTTCAACTTCCTCGCCCATACCAAAGGCGAGAAATACGGATCGTGGAACGGCACCCGCTTCTCCAACGCAGATCTCGACACCAAAATTCAGGCGCTTGCGTCTGAAACAGATCTCGAGAAGCGCAACGGCATGATCGCTGACATCTGGAAAGTGGTGCAGGACGAGCAGCTCTACATCCCGATTCATCACCAAGTGTTGAACTGGGGTCTGTCCTCCAAGGTCGACACGGTTGTCGATCCAGAAGACACTGCAAAGTTCAAATACTTCAAAATGTCGAAGTAGTCAGGCATAACGTTAAAATACCTATCGGCCGGGCCTCGTGCCCGGCCGATTTGTTTCAACCACCACGAAAGTGAGTTCCCCTTGCTAAAGCACCTCGCGACCGCCCTGCTGGCCACAACATTGTTGGCGACAACGGCCCAGGCTGAAACATTCAAATGGGCATCGAAAACCGACCCTGACACGATGGATCCCCACGCATCCAACTCAGCGCCGGTTTTTTCGTTTCTCAACAATGTCTATGAAGGCCTTGTCCGCCGCGACAAAGATATGGTCATCGAAGGCGCATTGGCCGAGGGCTGGGAACCGCTGGGCGACAAGGGTTGGCGCTTCACCTTACGGCAGGGCGTGACGTTCCACGATGGCGCAGAATTCAACGCCGAAGACGTATTGTTCTCATACGAGCGCGCTTCGAGCGAAGCGGCTGACACACGGTCATGGTTCGCGCCGGTATCTGAAGTGAAAATCGTTGATGACTACACCATCGATTTCATGACAACCGCACCTAATCCAATTTTCCCAGATTCCATCGCCAACTTCATGATTATGGACAAGGGTTGGGCCGAAGCTAACGATTCAACCGTGCCTGCCAAAGACACCGAAACCCACGCCACGCTAAACGCAAACGGCACCGGCCCCTTCGTTTTGACCGAACGTCAGCCGGGCTTGAAAACGGTGCTAACGCCCTTCGCCAATTGGTGGGACACGGCGGAACACAACATCACCCGCGCCGAGTTCACGCCAATCCAGAACCCCGCGACTTCAGTTGCTGCTCTGCTGTCTGGCGACGTCGACCTCATCAATCCGGTGCCTATCCAAGACGCTGCACGACTTGAACAAACCGCTGACGTGAAGATCATCAAGGGCATCGAAGCCCGCGTCATCATGCTGGGCTTTCCCCATCAGGCGGAGACTTTGAAATATGGCGCGGATGCTGAAAAGCCCAACCCGTTCAAAGACGTGAAGGTGCGTCAGGCCGTGGCACAGGCCGTCAATGTAGATGCTATCCTAACGACGATTATGCGCGGCTCGGCTGAAGCTGCGTCCCAACTCGTCAGCCCCGCAATGCGCGGCTACTCCCCAAGCCTCGCCGCACGTCCGGCAACTGATGTGGCAACAGCCAAGACATTGCTGACCGAAGCGGGCTACCCAGATGGTTTCTCGTTCGGTCTGAAATGTTCCAACGACCGCTATCTCAACGACGAAGCTGTCTGTCAGGCCATCGTTTCGATGCTCGCTCAGATCGGCATCAAGGCCGAACTCGATGCCATGCCGGTGCGCAATTACTGGCCGGAGCTGCGGGCAGACAATTTCGATATGTACCTGTTGGGCTGGTCACCGGGTACGTTCGATGCCGAACACCCCATCCGCTTTTTGGCCGCCACGCCGAACGCTGAAAAGAAGCTTGGTTCCTGGAACTTTGGCGATTTTTCCAACACTCGCATTGATGAGCTACTGCCGCAGATCCAATCTGAACTCGACGATACGAAACGTCAGGCAATGTTGGATGAGAGCGCGAAAATCTTGCAGGACGAAGTGGCCTACGTGCCGCTCTACGTTCAACCTCTCGTTTGGGGTGCGCGCAAGAATATCGACCTGACACAGCGACCGGACGACTTCTTTCTGCTTCGTTGGGTGACTGTGAACTAACGGCAGCCAACTGTGATCAGGGCTTGCGCCACAGGAAACTGTGGCGCAAGCCAATGCCATGCTCGCCTTCACCATCCAACGTGTGTTCCAGTCCATCGTGGTCCTGCTTGTGGTGGGTCTGGTGGCATTTTCCATGTTCCGCTTCGTTGGCGACCCGATCGACAACATGTTGGGACAGGAACGCACTGACGCCGATATCGAACGCCTTCGCGGCGAACTCGGCCTCGACCAACCTTTCGTCATTCAATACGCGAAGTTTCTCGGCAAAGCCGTGCAGGGGGACTTCGGTGTATCTTACCGACAGGGCCGACCGGTCTCTTCGATTCTCAAGGAACGCGCTCCCGCAACACTTGAACTAGCGGCAGTTTCCGGCTTTCTAGCCATCTTCTTCGGCGTCGTTCTCGGAGTTTTCACAGCCATCAGGCGAGACGGTGTTGCGGCCAATATAGTGCTGGCGACCTCGCTGATAGGCGTATCACTGCCCACCTTCCTCATCGGCATTTTGCTTATCTATCTGTTTGCTGTGGAACTCGGCTGGTTGCCCAGTTTCGGGCGCGGCGACACAGTCAAAATCGGCGGCTGGACCACTGGCTTCCTCACATGGTCCGGCCTGCAGGCACTCATATTACCGTCCATCACGCTGGGTCTCTACCAGATGACACTCATCATGCGGCTGGTGCGGTCTGAGATGCTTGAGGTGCTACGGGCGGACTATATTCGCTTCGCACGCGCACGCGGCCTGAAAGAAAAAACCGTCAATTTCCGGCACGCGCTGAAGAACACACTCGTGCCCGTCATTACAGTTACCGGCCTTCAGCTTGGCGCAATTATTGCCTTCGCAATCATCACTGAAACGGTGTTCCAGTGGCCTGGTGTCGGCCTATTGTTCATTAACGCGATCCAGTTCGTCGATATCCCCGTCATGGCTGCGTATCTGATGCTGATCTCCGTCATGTTCGTCGGTATCAACCTCATCGTCGACATCCTCTATTTCAACATCGATCCGCGCCTGCGCGTCGACCGCTCATCAGCTGAAGGTTGAAGCCATGAGCGCGCTCATCCTCGCCTGGCATTCTGACGTTGCATGGTCATTCCGCCGCTCCCCGGTGGCAGTGGTGTCGCTGATGGTCGTTCTCATTCTGGTTCTGGCTGCGGTATTCGCTCCGCTGATTGCGCCTTATAATCCGTTCGATCCTGCATCTCTCAATCTGATGAATGGCTTCTCCAAGCCGATGGAACCCAACGCTTTCACCGGCGACACGTTCTGGCTCGGCACAGACGATCAGGGCCGCGATGTCTTCTCCACCATTCTCTACGGCATGCGGATTTCGCTTTTTGTCGGGTTCACGGCCGTTCTATTCGCGCTCGTTCTAGGCGTTACGTTGGGCTTGGTGGCGGGCTATGTCGGTGGTTGGACCGAGACCATCATCATGCGCATCGCCGATGTGCAGTTGACCTTCCCCGCCATCCTCGTCGCCATGCTTATCTTCGGCATCGCCAAAGGCGTAACGCCAGTAGAACACCGTGATGAAGTGGCGATCTGGGTGCTTATCATCGCCATCGGCTTGTCGGACTGGGTACAATTTGCCCGCGTCGTGCGGGGCGCGACACTGGTAGAACGCAACAAGGAATACGTGATGGCAGCGAAACTGATCGGCCGGAAACCCGGCGCGATAATGCTGCGTCACATCCTGCCCAACGTGCTGTCACCCGTCCTCGTAATTGCTACAATTTCACTCGCGCTGGCCATCATCGCAGAAGCAACGCTGTCCTTCCTTGGCGTCGGCGCACCGCCCACGCAGCCATCGCTCGGCACGCTTATTCGCATCGGTCAGGGCTTTCTGTTTTCCGGCGAGTGGTGGATCATTCTCTTCCCTGCGGTCACGCTGCTTGTTCTCGCACTCTCCGTGAATTTGCTGGGCGACTGGCTGCGCGATGCGCTTAACCCCAAGCTGCGCTAGGCGATCACCAGATGAACCGAAACAGCGAAGCTACTCTGTCCGTCCGCGACTTGATCGTCGACATCCCAACCCGCCATTCCGTACTCCGTCCAGTCGACCGTGTGAGTTTCGACATCGCGCCCGGCGAAATTCTTGGCGTAGTGGGCGAGTCAGGCGCTGGGAAATCCATGACAGGCAACGCCGTCATAGGTTTGCTGACACGGCCTGCCCACATCGCCAGCGGTGAGATTTGGTTGAACGGAGATCGTATCGATCATCTGCAAGGCGAACCGATGCGTCGCCTGCGAGGCAAGCAAATCGGCATGGTCTTCCAAGACCCTCTAACCTCGCTGAACCCCTTGCTCACCATAGGTGATCAGTTGCGCGAAACCATTCTCGAACATCTTGATGTGTCAAAAGATGAAGCGCATCAACGCGCCATCGACGGGTTAAAAGAGGTTGGCATTCCAGCTGCAGAAGAGCGCATCGACGCATACCCGCACCAGTTTTCCGGCGGCATGCGCCAGCGCGTCGTTATCGCTTTGGCACTGTGCGCGGAACCCTCTTTCATCATTGCCGATGAGCCGACCACAGCGCTCGATGTTTCGGTGCAAGCACAAATCATCGCGCTGTTGCGCCGTCTGTGCCGCGAGCGCCAAACAGCTGTCATGCTCATCACCCACGACATGGGTGTAATTGCAGAAGCGACAGACCGAGTCGCCGTGATGTACGCCGGACGTCTGGCAGAACTCGGCCCAACAAAGGACGTGCTGACCGATCCGAAACACCCTTACTCCATCGGTCTCATGGGTTCGACGCCATTAGCTTCCGCGGGCAAAGAACGCCTTACCCAGATTGAAGGTGCCATGCCGCGATTGGACTCGCTGCCGGATGGCTGCGCCTTCCATCCACGATGCGAACATGCGCGTGAACGCTGCCGCCAGAACCCGGAACCGCGCCTCGAAGCCTATCAAAACCGTGCAGCTTGCTGGTTCGTCGAGGATTTGTACCTGTGAGTATCCTCGTTGCAGTCCGCAATCTCACCCGTATTTTCGACGTGTCGAAGCCATGGTTGAACAGGCTGATCGAACGTCGTGACAAGGCGCTGCTTACGGCGGTGAACAAGGTAGATTTCGAGATTGAAGAACGCACAGTTTATGGACTTGTGGGCGAAAGCGGATCGGGTAAATCCACCATCGGCAAGATCATCGTCGGTCTTTTACCGCCTTCGGCTGGCGCAGTAGAAATCGAAGGAGTGGACCTCTATCGCGAGGAAGACGATGCCAAAGTGGATGCGGTGCGCTCCGACATTCAGATGATTTTCCAAGACCCCTATGCCAGCCTTAACCCGCGCTGGAAGGTTGCGTCCATCATAACCGAACCGGTTGCTGCACGCGGTGGCGACACGACTGACATGGCGGAAAAATTGTTGGAACAAGTCGGCCTGTCCGCTCGTGATGCTGGCAAATACCCGCACGAGTTTTCAGGCGGCCAACGGCAGCGCATTTGCATCGCACGCGCACTTGCATCGGAACCACGGTTGATCGTTTGCGATGAACCCACGTCTGCGTTGGACGTTTCAGTGCAGGCACAAGTGCTCAATCTCATGAGCGATCTACAGGACGAGTTTGGCCTCACCTACCTTTTCATCAGCCACGACCTCACCGTCGTTCGCCACATGGCTGACAAGGTTGGCGTGCTGTATCTCGGGCAATTGGTGGAAGAGGCTGACCGCGACACACTGTTCGACGCACCGTTGCACCCCTACACGCAGATGCTGCTCGAGGCCGCACCGAAACTAGATGGATTTGGGCGCGAGGCGACACCGCCGGAAGGCGAAATTCCTGACCCGATCAACCCGCCATCAGGCTGCGTGTTTCACCCGCGCTGCCCGATTGCAGTGGAACGTTGCAAGGTCGATCCACCAGAATTACGTGGTGTGGGGAAAACGAGAGTCGCTTGCCATTTGGCAGAAACGAGCCGCGACTAGTCAGCCTACCGCTGCGACTTCCACTGGTTGTTTCAAACCGGAGCGCCCTGCCCGAACAGACAGTACGACTGCAGCCACTACCATTATCGCACCAGCAATATTTATCGGCCAGTTGAGCGGATAATAGCTAGCCGCAGAACCAGCGATCAGCAGCGGCACCGATATAACTCCCAACGGACCTTCCGCGTAAAACTGGATCAGCGCGTTGGTGGCATAGATGCCAAACAGCGCGAAGAAACCAATCTGAAGAACCTCGAACCATTCGCCTGAAATCAACGGAGTGTAGGCAAACATCAAAGGTACGATGTAGAGACCTTTGGCGATCTTCCATGATTGGAATCCCGTCTCCATAGGCCTGGAACCCGCGATACCTGCGGCCGCAAACGCTGCGAGGCAGACAGGCGGAGTAACGTTTGAATCCTGGCTCAACCAGAAGATGATCAGATGCGCGGTCAGCAGAAATGTCGCCTGCACGGTCGGGTCCACCAGCAAAGGCCTGATGGTGACGGCAAGCTCAAACGGCATGGTGGAAACAAGCGTCTGCGCTTCTTCCAAACTCATCCCTGTCGCAACCTTTGCCACAAGCGGACTGTCTATCAGCATGAACATCGCCGACTTCGCAGGATCGGAAATGCCCGCCACCAACTGCTCGACGATAATGCCATCGGCCAGAATTCCAGCAAGTGCCGGTGCAGTAAGGATCGCTAGAATGATGTAAGCAGCCGTCACGGGCAGGCCCATACCAAGCACAAGCGATGCCAGCGCGATGAGCGCGATGGCCAAGACGACAGAGCCTTGCGACCATTGGGCGATCATCAACGAAAAGCCGTTACCAATACCACTCGTGACGATAGCATTGTTCATGATGCCGATGGCCACCAGCAACACGCCGGTCATGATTGAGCTTCGAACACCGATCAAAATTGCGTTGGTGATCGTCTTCGGCCCCATAGTAACCGGTTTCAACCTTCCTGCCGTGACCAGTGCAAGCAAGCTGGTTCCCCACGATACAAGCACCAAGGAACCGATAGCCCACGAGGCCGCATAGCTCGGCGTGACGCCAGACATAAGCAGCCAGATCATTACCGTGAGCGGGATGACAAAAACCAAAGCACCAGAGATGAGGCGCCCCATATCCACCGTCAGATCAATGTCGGAACCGGCATCATGCTTCACCGCTTCAATGCGCACGATGAACGCGACAGACAGGAAGTACAGGATCGCAGGAACGATGGAGACCGTTACAATCGTGGAATAAGGAATGGACGTGTAGCTTGCCATCACGAAGGCCCCTGCCCCCATGATTGGCGGCATGAGTTGTCCGCCGGTAGAGGCCGCAGCTTCGACACCGGCTGCAAATTTCGGGCGGAACCCATTCGATTTCATCAGCGGAATGGTGATCACACCGGTCGAGGCCGTGTTGGCGATAGCGGATCCAGAAATAGTGCCGGTGAGCGCAGAAGAAATGACAGCAACGAAAGCCGCGCCACCCTTGATACGACCAGCCACAATTTTCGATAATTCGATGACGAAGCCGCTGGCACCGGAGGCTACCAGAAAGCCACCAAAGATCATGAAGAGTGTGATGTTTGCTGACGAGATCGTCGCCAAAATGCCGAACATACCCTCGTCATTGTAGAGAGTGCGGAAAAGCACGTCATCAACTGGTAATGCGGCTGCGCGGAATACGCCGGGCAACATGGTACCAATGCCCAAGATGTAGGCCAAAGACAGAATGATGAGGATCGGAATGACCCATCCAGCCACGCGACGGGAAAGGTCCAGCGCGGCAAAAATCAGTATCCCACCAGCGGCCCAGTCTAGCGGGCCAAATTGCCAAGACAGGCCGGTTTCGGCTAGCGAACGCTCGTATAAGCCGGTTTCGGCGGCAGCAATCCATAGAGCGGATGCGGCAACAACCAGGCCATATGCGAGATCGAAATAGAATGCGCGTCGGCTTCGGACGGCGCTTTGAAACGCCGGGTAAATGACGGCTGCAAGAAACGCGAAGCCTGCAAAGTGAATAGCATTTTGCCAGCGGATAGGCTCGGTCAGCCAGACATTGGTAGCGACGTGCCAAAGACCAAAAATAACGGCCATCGCAACGATGGACCAGCGTAAAACACGAGGCACATCATCGTGCGATGACGCTTCATCGATTGCAAAAATATCGTCGCGGGTGATCTGTTGGTCGGGAAGATCAACGGCTCCTATTGCGGAACGCGCACCATCGCGCATCGGTTCGGATGCAGACATCGGCTTCCCCTCCCAAGGTTCCCGCATTAGGGAAAACGGCGTCCGGGTCATTACCCGAACGCCGCTCTATCGTCTGTTTATTTGGCCATCAGGCGCTCAGGAATGTCGAGGCCGACTTCCTTGTAGTACCTTGCAGCACCGGGGTGCAGCGGAAGCGGAAGACCAGCCATTGCAGCTTCGATCTTCATGGCTTTTGTTGCGGGGTGGATCGCAGTGAGGAAACCCAGGTTTTCATACATCGTCTTGGTGAGCTGATAGACATGCTCTTCATCAACGTTTGCATTCACAGCCAAGAAGTTAGGCTGTGCGATCGTGCTGATGTCTTTTTCCTGACCGGGATACGTGCCAGCAGCGATGGTGTAAGGCGTCCACAAATCACGGCCACCATCCATTGCCGCCAGCTGTTCAGCAGTCACATCAAGAATGGTGAACTTGCCCGCGTTAGACGCCATAAGCTTGGTAATCGCACCAGTGGGCGGACCGGATGGAATGCCTGCAGCAACTGCCTGACCGTTGGCCAGAGCATCAGCAGTCGGGCCGTAACCGGCATCGACCAATTCAAAGTCAGCAGCAACATCTAAACCGAGGCCGGATAGAAGCACCGTGTTGGAGCCAATGGTGCCCGAGTTCTTGCGGCCCATGCCGACTGTCTTACCTTTGGTCGCCTTCAGGTCTTCGACGGTACCAGTTTTGACCATATCGTTGGCGATAACAAACTGCTCCACGTTCTGCCAAAGCATGGTGACGGAGCGCATGTTGGTCTGTGGTGCACTGACAGGGCCGGTACCGGTAGCAGCGTAGGAACCGAACAGGCCTTGCAAAATGGCGAAGTCGGCGGCGCCGGAACCCATGGCCTGCACGTTCGCACCGGAACCGGCAGAATTGACAGCAGTCAACGAGAATTTCTGCTTAGGCAGCAGCTTCACTTTCGACAGCGTAGAAATGGCAGTGCCTACCGGGTGATATGTGCCGCCGGTTGAGGCAGTGTTAAGCACATAGTCTTTTGCTTCCTGTGCAACGGCGGTGCCGAGCGATGCGGAAAGGGCGAATGCGGCAACAGAAAGTGTCGCTGCGCGTCTGGTAAATTTGATCATCTAATCCTCCATGATGACACCGCTCCCACGGTGGTCGCACATCAATAAAGATTGCAGCACAGGCTGACCAGACACTTGGCCTGAAGAAAACCGCCAGCCTCTCATTCTTTCCTGCGGATTTCCGCAGGGTGCATGGCTGAACTATTCGCGGTTATCCAGAAGCTCGTCTTTGTCGAGCCCCAGTTTGACGATCTTCTCATTCAAGGTCCGTCGCCCAATGCCCAACGCAGCCGCCGCATCGTCCATGCGCCCGTCTTGCTGTTTCAGAACGCGCGCGATGACACGCTTCTCAAAAGCGGCCACTGCATGTCTTAGAGGGAGCGCGCCTTCTGTATCGTTTGACTGTTTGTCGTTGGCATCGAATGTCGGTTGAATATTGGCCGGAGTGTCAAAAAGCCATCCGTCTATTCGTTCATTTAGACCACTCAAACTGCTGCGAACCAACGCCGCAGAACCGGCATCCTGTAATTCTGACAGCCTGCGGTTTACGAGTTCTGCCTGCTTGGTAAGGCGATGAAGTTCGGCGGCGTTGCCGATAATTGTCAGCAATCGACGTGGATCAAACGGTTTTTCAAGGAACGTGTAAGCGCCCTCCTGAATTGCAGCGACCGCCATATCAATATCACCGTGAGCGGACATCAAGACGAAAGGAACGTCAAAGCGTCCCTTCATTTCCTGCTGAAATTCAAGTCCGTCCATGCCGGGCATTCGCACGTCGCTCAGCACAGCGTCGAACTCACGCTCTGCTAGCGCGACAAGCGCTTCAGCGCCTTGAGAAAACGCTTCAGCTTCAAAGCCTCCGCTTTCTAACAAATGCGAAAGCGAGGTCCGCATCTCACGGTCATCATCAACAATCATGATCCGATGTTGTGTCATTTCAGCCCACTTGTTCCTTGCTCAATGGTCCCAATGGCATTGTCAGCAGCAGCCAAGATCGGAAACCTGATGATGAAGCAAGCCCCCGGCTGAGTGTCTGTCGTTGCGATAGTTCCACCGTGTTCAGCAACGATAGAGTTCACAATCGCAAGGCCCAATCCCATACCGTCACCGGAGGCCTTTGTGGTATGAAAGGGTTCAGTGAGATCATCTAAAGATGCCCCTTCCAAGCCTTTTCCAGTATCCCGAACACTTAAAACCGCATGCCCGTTCTCATTGGCTACGGTTAGCGTAAGATGCTGCAATGATGAATCCACCATGGCACCGGCGGCATTTCGAACAAGGTTGATAACCACCCGTTCTAGCCGCAGGGCATGACCGGATATCATCACGGGATCATCCGGCAAATTCATCTCTGTCTGCACATCTGCCTCATCAAGATCATGCAAAAGAAGGTCCCAAGCCGTGCGAATTACGTCGCACAGATCAAGCGCCTCATGGGCGATGTCATGCGGGCGCGAGAAGAAACGCAACTGCCGCGTCACCTCTTCCATACGCCCGATAATAAGCTCGAACCGACGGGGCGTTTCAGGCGACGAAAACTCTCCACTAATTTCCGCAGCAGCAACGTGATTGCGCAATGCGGAGATGGGCTGCACCAGTTCGTGAGTGACCGATGCCGATAATTGCCCGAGCGCAGCAAGCTTGCTGGCCTCTGCTAACCGCCCCTGTGCGCGTTCCAATTCGCTATTGGCCGCACGCAGTTCGTCTCGGTCGGCCTGCGATGCTTTAAAAGCTGCCTCGATACGTTTGGATCGCAAGAAGAACGAGAACGCGACCAAAGCGGTAACCAGTAGGCCAAGCAAGAAAGTAGCAAGAGCGGATCGTTCATTCACACGAGCATCGTTACGAAGGTAATGCAAAGTCCAGCCGTCACGGCCCGTTGGGCCAGACACATGGATCAATTTTTCTCCACCAAATGAAACCGCGTTGCCTTCATCTTCGCGCCAATCAAGCGGAGCACCTAGTTTGCCGCCAAACTGTTGTGCTGCCTGAATTCTTGACCGCCTCTCATCATCCATGGATCTCAACGATCCGTAGAGCCAAGAGGGGTCTGATGCGAGGACTACTATGCCATCGCTATTCTCTACGAGAAGGCGCTCATCCTCGGCTTCGAGTGTCTTCTGTAACTCACTGAGGTCGATCTTGATGGCCACTACACCCGGCACACCGGTCGGCGACACCACAGGCTCAGACACAAAATAACCTGGACGGCCTGTGGTCGCACCAACACCGAAGAAGGTGCCACGCTCACCTGCCATTGCTGTCTGAAAATAAGGCCTGAAACCATAATTCTGACCAAGGAATGTTCGCGGTTTTCTATGATTCGAAGCTGCGATCACCAGTCCTGTCGGGTCCATGATGTAGATCGCCTCGAGACCGGAGCGATCTGCAAACCGTTCCAAAAGATCGTTCATTTCACCGACACCATCGCCCGCCAACGTAGACACCACACGCACATCGTTGGCCAACACGAACGGCATGTCGTCGAACCGCTTCACAGCGTCGTCAAACCCTCGTGCATAGAGCGATAAACGGTTGCGCGCATCGCTCACCTCGATGCTGCGGAAGTAAGATTGCGACGCCAAAAGCAGAAGCAGAACAGTCGCCAGCGTGACAGAGACAACAGTTAAGAGAACGCCGCGGCGAGGAGATGGAAAATCGGAAGCCAAGGACGAACCCGTATTGCGGTGAAGAATTACTCTATCGTCATTCGCGTGGCCCATGCCACCGCTTCGGGCCTATAAAGCCACGGCACACTCTTGCGAATGATAGTGGTGTCTACCACTTTGCAGCCATGCAATTAACACTGCGCCACCTGCGATATTTCCGTGCCTTGGTCGAAGCTGAACATTTTGGCCGCGCGGCAGCCGCCGTCGGCGTATCACAACCCGCCTTATCGGCTCGTATTGCAGAACTCGAAACAATCACCGGGTTGCAGCTAGCGGAACGTCATGCCCGTGGCGCCCGTATCACCGATGCCGGTCATGAGTTGGCTGAACGGGCTATCGCTATCCTTGCTGCATCATCCGAAGTTGAGGGAATGGCGGGTGCGTATGCCGGTGATCTGACAGGGCCAGTGCGGCTGGGTATCATCCCATCCATCGCGCCATTCGTAGTAAGGCGCATCTACGATGGTTTGTCGAAAACCAATATACGCCCCATCATTCGCGAAACGATCACTGAGCGGCTGATGAACGAGCTGGAAGCAGGCGAGATTGATCTCGTGCTCGCCAGCCCACCGTTGAGCCGTGACGGTATAGTGAAGTGGGATTTGGGGCAGGATCGCTTCTTTAGAGCCTCTCCTCACGGCAGTGCCCAAGAACGAGATCTACCGTTGGTGCTCTTGGAAGAAGGGCACTGTCTGCGGGAACAAGCTATTATCGCTTGCGATCTAAAGGCACCTCCATCGGAACCCGGCGTAACGAGCCTCGCCACACTGCTGGAAATGGTCGCCAGCGGAGCATGCACGACGCTGCTGCCAGAACTGCTGACACGAATGCGCCCTAAGGAAGCAACGCGCATCAACATCGAACCATTTTCAGAACCCCAGCCGTCCCGTCGCATCGTTTTGGCTCACCGGAAGACCGATCCACGCTCAGAGCAATTCGAGCGTTTCAGCGTTACTCTTGCAGATATTCTAGCATTTGATCGGTGATCATTAACACGTCGTGCCATAGCCATAGATTATTGATGACTATATAAAAGATGATTTTACCTGATCGTTGTGCGTCAGCTAAAATACAGTCAGATGATTCCAAGCGAACACCAAAACGGTGTTGTTGCTATTCAAACGCAACGCTCCGGGAACCAACAGATAGGGATAGATATGAGCGAAGCTTTCGAAGACACAAATGATCAGGGCATCAGCAAATGCCCAGTTCTGGGCGGCGCAGATCGTCACTCGGCCAAAGGCACGACGGCTAATCAGCATTGGTGGCCGAACTCGCTCAACCTCAAGGTGCTGCATCAGAACACCGCCAGGTCGAATCCGATGGAGGACGATTTCGACTACGCAGCCGAATTCGAGAGCCTCGATCTTGAAGCTGTGAAGACCGACCTTCACGCTTTGATGACGGACTCGCAGGACTGGTGGCCGGCAGATTATGGCCATTACGGCCCGTTCTTCATCCGCATGGCTTGGCACTCAGCTGGCACATACCGCATCGGTGATGGTCGCGGTGGCGCTGGTGCTGGCAACCTGCGCTTCGCACCACTGAACAGCTGGCCGGACAATGGCAACCTCGACAAGGCCCGTCGCCTGTTGTGGCCGATCAAACAGAAATACGGTCGCAAAATTTCATGGGCCGACCTGATGATCCTCACCGGCAACGTTGCGCTGGAATCCATGGGCTTGGAAACTCATGGCTTCGCAGGTGGTCGCGAAGACATCTGGGAGCCAGAGGAAGACATATACTGGGGCCCTGAAACCGAGTGGCTGGACGATCAGCGCTACACTGGCGAGCGCGAGTTGGAAAATCCACTTGGCGCAGTGCAGATGGGTCTCATCTACGTGAATCCGGAAGGCCCTAACGGCAACCCTGATCCGCTGGCATCCGCTGCAGACATTCGCGAAACCTTTGGCCGTATGGCGATGAACGATGAGGAAACAGTCGCACTCGCCGCCGGTGGCCACACATTCGGCAAGGGCCACGGCGCTGCAGACCCGGGCGAATATGTCGGTTCAGAACCGGAAGGCGCAGGCCTCGAAGAGCAGGCAACCGGATGGCGCAACACGTTCGGTAAAGGCCACGGCGCAGACACGATCACATCGGGTCTCGAAGGGGCATGGACTGCCCATCCGACCAAATGGGACAACGGATATTTCGACAACCTGTTCGGTTTCGACTGGGAACAGACACGCAGCCCTGCCGGCGCAATTCAGTGGGTGCCGAAAGATGGTGCAGCGGCCGACATGGTGCCCGACGCACATATCGAAGGCAAAACCCACCAGCCCATCATGTTCACCGCTGATATCGCGTTGAAAGAAGACCCGGCCTACGCGAAAATCTCGAAACGTTTCCACGAGAACCCGGATGAGTTCGCGAAAGCTTTTGCAAAGGCTTGGTACAAGCTTACCCATCGTGACATGGGCCCTTACGAGCGCTGCCTCGGCCCACTCGTGCCAGCTAAGCCAGAACTTTGGCAGGACCCAATTCCAGCGGTGGACCACGAATTGGTCAACGATGCTGACATCACCGCGCTGAAAGCAACATTGCTTGATAGCGGTCTGACAGTCACGCAACTGGTCACCACAGCGTGGGCTTCAGCGGCCACCTATCGTGATTCAGACAAGCGCGGTGGTGCCAATGGTGCGCGCCTGCGCCTTGCTCCGCAAAACGAGTGGGAAGTGAACAATCCCGGTGAACTTACGGATGTGCTGGCTGTGCTGGAGGGTGTCCGTTCGTCCTTCAACGATGCGCAGACCGACGGCAAAGCTATCTCGCTGGCCGACACCATCGTGTTGGGCGGCGTAGCAGCAATCGAAAAAGCTGCGAAAGATGGTGGAAACGATGTGTCCGTGCCATTCACACCGGGCCGCACAGACGCGACACAAGAAATGACGGATGTCGAATCCTTCGAAATTCTCGAACCCCGCGCTGATGGTTTCCGCAATTTCTACTGGGATGGCCTTGGCCGGACACCAGCAGAATTGCTGATCGACAAAGCTCATCTCATGACGCTGACCGGTCCGGAAATGACCGTTCTCGTTGGCGGCATGCGCGTTCTTGGTGCCAACGCAGACGGCTCATCCAACGGCGTCTTCACCGATCGTCCTGGAACTCTGACGAACGACTTCTTCGTCAACCTGCTGGACATGGGCACGGAATGGAAAGCCACGTCGAAGAACAGCTACGAAGGTGCTGATCGCGCGACAGGCGAAACGAAATGGACCGGCACCAGCATTGATCTGCTGTTTGGTTCCAACTCGATCCTGCGCGGGCTTGGCGAGGTCTATGCCTCTGCCGATGGCGAGAAGAAATTCGTCGCCGACTTTGCAGCCGCTTGGGCCAAGGTCATGAATTTGGACCGCTTCGATCTGCACCGCTAACTTTAAATGCCCCCGGCCTTAGCAGGTCGGGGGACTACATTCAGTCATCGCCACGATATTTTGCAAAGCGCTGTACCAGCATATCAGCGAACCGGCTTGCAGCTACCGAAAGCGCTCTTCCGCGTAACTGCACGAGGTGCAAGTTCGGTGTCGCCATATCCCGGGGTGACAGAGGAATGTTGACCATTCCGGGCCACACAACCTCTCTTCGCGTCGAGACATTAGCGGCAAAACCCACTGCCTCACCGCTTTCCATTTCATATTGTGCGAAGGGCAATTCACCTTCAAGAACCGGGCGCAGTTCGAAGTCCTGCCTTCGGGCCGCCACGTCAAGAAGATCACGCAACGAACCTCTAGGTGGCATCACAAGCGGGCACGGTAGAAGGTCGTTGAAGGTCACTTGCTCTTTCGAAGCCAGTGGATGGCTTTCGTGCACCACCGCCGAGATCAACAATGGCGCGACGGCCAAAGTCGTCATGTTCGGAAATGACTCCGGCTGCACAACCCCTGCCAGATCGATGCGGTAGTCGCTCAGGCTGCGCTGCACATCATCGCGGTCGATGCGTTCAACCTCGAACGTAACATCGGGATAATTCCCTCGGTACATGCCAATCGCTTCAGAGAAGCCACGCATTTGCAGTCCTGCATCGAAGCCAAAGCTCACATGGCCGCGCCGCGCGCCCTTCATGTCTTCTATCTGCGAACGGATACGCTCCATGTCCGCCATCTGTCGGCGAGCATGAGCGAGGAACAATTCGCCTGCAGCAGACAACCGCACACCGGTCGCCAACCGCTCGAAAAGCGGGGCGTCAATTTCTTCTTCCACAGCCAATAAACGCCGGTTGAGAGCTGATGGAGTGATCGCCATGCGCTCGGCAGCGCGCCTAATGGAACCCGCGCGCGCGATTGCGTCAATGAATTTAAGGGTCGTCTGATGTCGCATTGGCGCGGCCTCAGGTGGTGCATTTTCGGCAACACCCTGCTTCAGATTCAGCAGACGACGCAAGCACTACGCATCATTTAGCTTCTGGTCATCGGCACAACAGACGGCCGTGGAATTGTTGACCGGTGACATTTGCACACCGGATCCGACCGATAGGACGACCCATGAACAGAAGAAAATTCCTAGTCAGTGCCGCCGCTGCTTCCATGCTGATGACCAGCGTCTCGCACATCGCTTTGGCCGCTGATGAAACGATCAAAGTCGGCATCCTGCACTCGCTGTCCGGCACCATGGCAATCTCTGAAACGACTCTTAAAGACGTGATGCTGATGCTCATTGAGCAGCAAAACGCCAAGGGCGGTCTGTTGGGCAAGAAGCTGGAAGCTGTCGTTGTTGATCCCGCATCAGACTGGCCGCTCTTTGCTGAAAAGGCACGCGAACTGATCTCAGCAAGCGGTTCGTCCGTTGTTTTCGGTTGCTGGACCTCTGTATCCCGCAAGTCCGTTTTGCCGGTGTTCAAGGAACTGAATTCCATCCTCTTCTATCCAGTTCAGTACGAAGGCGAAGAGAGCGAACGCAACGTGTTCTACACGGGTGCATCGCCGAACCAGCAGGCTATTCCTGCCGTCGATTACCTGCTGGAAGAAGAAGGCGTGGAGCGGTGGGTTCTGGCAGGTACCGACTACGTTTACCCGCGCACCACCAACAAAATTCTCGAAGCCTACCTGAAGTCTAAAGGCGTTGCGGCCGAAGACATCATGATCAACTACACACCCTTCGGTCACTCCGATTGGCAAACGATTGTGTCGGACATAAAAGGCTTCGGTTCGGCCGGGAAGAAGACCGCCGTGGTCTCCACGGTCAACGGCGATGCCAACGTTCCTTTCTACAAGGAACTCGGCAACCAAGGCGTCAAAGCCTCTGATATTCCCGTTGTCGCATTTTCAGTCGGTGAAGAAGAGCTTGCAGGCTTTGACACCGCACCTCTCGTTGGTCACCTCGCCGCGTGGAATTATTTCCAGTCCGTCGAAGCTCCAGAAAACGCCGAATTCATCGCCAAATGGAGAGAGTTCACCAAAAACCCTGAGCGGGTGACCAACGACCCAATGGAAGCGCATTACATCGGTTTCAATATGTGGGTGAAGGCAGTTGAAGCTGCTGGAACCACCGATTCCGATGCCGTTATCGCAGCGTTGCCCGGCATCACGGTCCCGAACCTGACCGGTGGCATGTCCACAATGTTGGCAAACCATCATATCACCAAGCCGGTTCTTATCGGCGAGATACAGGCAGACGGTCAGTTCGAGGTGGTCTCCCAGACCGATGATCTCGTTCCTGGCGATGCTTGGTCCGATTATCTGCCTGAATCAGCCCCCCTCAAATCTGATTGGGTCGAGCTGAATTG
The DNA here is from genome assembly GCF_000179775.1 of Ahrensia sp. R2A130. Taxonomy (GTDB): domain Bacteria; phylum Pseudomonadota; class Alphaproteobacteria; order Rhizobiales; family Rhizobiaceae; genus Pseudahrensia. Next base: position 49,200 of record NZ_AEEB01000014.1, on the reverse strand, counting down.
CGGCAACTACAACACCGAGACAAAGGCCTGCGTCGGTAGCTGACGCTTAGCCTTAACGCCCTCGGTCCGGACATAAGCTCCTCCCAGACAGTCCGGATCGTTTACTGTCGCAGCGACCTTTCCTTGCCCAAAGTGCAAAATTCATCCTCCCGATGGTTTCTAGCAAGATGAGGTCGCTGCGAACTTTTTATTCCAGCAAGCCGCCGACGGGACTTCTATGACGCGTATTCTTGCTCTGATCGGGCTGCTGTTTGCCCTGATCACAACACCAGCTTTTGCAGACCGCGCAACACTGGGCCCAATCATATCAGAATTCGCCACCGCCAAAGGCTTCAAGGGCGTTGAGGTAGTCATCGACAAGCTGGCCGCCACGGGTGATCCGGAAGTCGGAAATGCTTTGCGCGCCTTATCTGCCGGCAATCTGCGCTTTCGCCGCAGCGATGGAGCAGTTTTCATTGTAACGTCCGGCCAGGCGCTTGACCCCATCACCCGTGAGACAGTTGATGTTGGCACGGATGATCCTGAAAAATTCAAAAAAGTCCGGGTAAAAAATTCGATCCGCCGTAAAATCTCAGCTGCGCTTTCCGGTCTTACATTAATGTCCCCGTCTATCGACCGACGGTTACGCGCCGCCTCCACGATTTTTGAAACAGCCGACGCCTCGGCTTTAGAAGCGCTCGAAGTGGCAATTAAAGATGAGCAAAATCAGGATGTAAAAGCGGCCTTCGAAGACGCTCGCGCCAGCGCCACGCTAGCCAGTGGTCGCGACGATGCGGATAAAATCACCGCCGTAAAACATATCGCTGCACGCGGCGACCGTGAGGCACTTTCACTACTGTCGCGCTTTGAAGGTCAAAGCGAAGGCGAATTGAAATCAGCCATTGCGAACGAGATAGCGAAGATCGAAAGCAGCCTCGCCATTTGGGCGAATGCACAGAACATCTGGTACGGCATTTCGCTCGGTTCGGTCCTGTTGCTCGCCGCTATCGGTCTCGCGATCACTTTCGGAGTGATGGGCGTCATCAACATGGCTCATGGCGAAATGGTCATGTTGGGTGCCTACACCACCTTTGCCGTGCAGGAATTCATCCGCGCCACCGCGCCTGAACTCTTTGGCTGGTCGCTAGCCATCGCTTTGCCTTTGGCGTTTCTCGTTTCCGGGACGGTAGGTCTCATCATGGAACGCGGCCTGATCCGTTTTCTTTACGGTCGCCCGTTGGAAACACTTCTGGCGACATGGGGTGTGTCGCTCATCTTGCAACAAACAGTACGCAGTATCTTTGGCCCCACAAATCGTGAGGTCGGAAATCCGGACTGGATGTCGGGTGCATTCGAACTCGGTCAACTCTCCATCACTTGGAACCGGCTTTGGATATTCGTCTTCGCTATGGCCGTCTTCGCCGCGCTCTTCTTTATCATTAATCGCACTTCTTTCGGGCTCGACATGCGGGCTGTTACCCAGAACCGGCGCATGGCTGGCGCGATGGGCATTCGCACATCATGGGTCGATGCAATGACATTTGCATTGGGGTCCGGCATCGCGGGTATCGCGGGCGTTGCGCTTTCCCAGATCGGCAACGTGTCCCCCAATCTCGGCCAATCCTACATCATCGACAGCTTTCTGGTCGTCGTGTTCGGCGGCGTGGGTAATCTTTGGGGTACTTTGGTGGGCGCGATGTCGCTCGGCATCATCAACAAGTTCCTCGAACCCTATGCTGGCGCAGTTCTGGGTAAGGTTATCGTGCTGATCGCCATCATCCTGTTCATCCAGAAGCGCCCACGCGGTCTGTTCGCTCTAAAGGGCCGGGCGGTGGAATCGTGACGTCGTTCAACACGGCGACCGGGCCGGGACGCGGCACGTGGATTTCAGTCGCCACGATCACACTATTGGCAATTGCCATCGCCATTGCCAATCTCGGCTTCCCGCCCGACAGCGCGCTGCATGTTCCAGACTATGCAGTGGCGTTGCTAGGCAAATTTCTCTGCTATGCCATGCTTGCAGTATCGCTGAATCTCGTCTGGGGGTATTGCGGAATTCTGTCGCTGGGCCATAGCGCTTTCTTTGCGCTGGGTGGCTACGCAATGGGCATGTATCTCATGCGCCAGATCGGCACCCGCGGGGTGTATGGCAACCCGGTCCTGCCAGACTTCATGGTCTTCCTGAACTACAAGGAACTACCGTGGTTCTGGTATGGCTTCGACCAGTTCTGGTTCGCAGCACTTATGGCGATGTTCGTACCGGGTCTACTAGCCTTCGTTTTCGGTTGGCTCGCCTTCCGCTCACGCGTATCGGGTGTCTATCTGTCAATCATCACGCAGGCCATGACCTACGCTTTGTTGTTGGCCTTCTTCCGCAACGATATGGGCTTCGGCGGTAACAACGGCCTGACCGACTTCAAGGACATTCTGGGCTTCGATATCCAGACCAGAGAGACGCGGGCAGCCTTGTTTGCAACGAGCGCAATTTTCCTTTGCCTCTTCCTCGTCATCACCGCGTTGGTCACGCGCTCCCGCTTCGGCAAGTTGATGATTGCAACTCGTGATGCTGAAAGCCGCACACGCTTCCTCGGCTACAGGCCAGAGAAAGTGAAGCTGTTCGTCTGGACACTTTCCGCAGTCATGGCAGGCATTGCAGGTGCGCTTTACGTGCCACAGGTCGGCATCATCAACCCAGGTGAATTTGCACCAGCGAACTCCATTGAGGTCGTTATCTGGACCGCCGTCGGCGGACGCGGAACCATCATCGGTCCCGTGATCGGAGCCTTCCTCGTGAATGGCGGGAAGAGCTGGTTCACAGGTTTGTTCCCTGAGGTCTGGCTCTTCGTCTTGGGCGCGCTCTTCGTGCTGACAACACTGTTCCTGCCTAAGGGCGTCATAGGCACATTGCGCGAGGGCTGGATTGCAAAACGTGGCATCAGGACCAGCAAACATCTGGAGGACGGTGAACTAGCATTACCGAAACCTCAGCCTCAGGCGGCGGAGTAATCATGTCCAACCGCGTTACATCATCAATGCTATATCTCGATAACGTCCACGTCGCCTTCGACGGCTTCAAAGCAATCAACGGTCTATCGATGATTTTAGAGCCAGGCGAAATGCGCGCCATTATCGGCCCCAACGGGGCGGGTAAAACCACGATGATGGACATCATCACCGGCAAAACCGCACCCGACGAAGGTGACGTATGGTTCGATGGGAAACACGACCTCATCACCTATGATGAGTCCGCGATTGCCACCATGGGAATAGGTCGAAAATTTCAGAAGCCCACAGTCTTCGAAAGCCACACGTTGGAGGACAACCTGCTACTCGCTATGTCCGGACGCCGCTCTATCAAGACAATGCTGCTGGACCCCGGCGGCAAAGCAGAAGCCCAGCGCATGAACGAAATCTTCGACACAATCCGCCTCGGTGAGCGTCGCAAGGACTTCGCCGCCGATCTGTCACACGGTCAAAAGCAATGGTTGGAGATCGGCATGTTGCTGGCTCAAGATCCAAAACTGTTGCTGGTCGATGAGCCAGTCGCAGGCATGACCGATGCCGAGACCGAAGAGACAGCCAGACTGCTTCGCGAGATCGCGCGAGATCACACGGTCGTAGTTGTGGAGCACGATATGGATTTCATTCGAGATTTAGACGTGAAGGTAACCTGCCTGCACGAGGGCGCAGTTTTGGCCGAGGGCCAGCTTGATAGCGTAAGCGCCGATCAGCGCGTCATCGACGTGTATCTAGGACGTTAGATCATGCTCACCGTATCAGATGCTCACCTTCAATACGGCGCATCGCAAGCACTACGCGGCGTATCCTTGGATATTACTGAACAAAAAATCACCTGCGTTCTGGGTCGCAATGGCGTGGGTAAAACGAGCCTTCTGCGCGCGGTCATTGGCCAGCATCCGCTGTCGCATGGAGACGTTCAGTTCGACGGTTCCATTTTCACTAAGAAGCACGTCCATGACCGCGCCCGTGCAGGCATTGGCTTTGTGCCACAAGGCCGGGAAATTTTCCCGCTGCTGACGGTAAAAGAAAATCTGCAAACCGGATTCTCAGCCCTGCCAAGGGCGCAGCGTTCCATCCCAGACACGATCTTTAAACTCTTTCCCGTACTCAAAGAAATGCTGTCGCGGCGCGGTGGTGATCTATCAGGCGGCCAACAACAGCAACTCGCCATTGGTCGCGCGCTAGTGTTGCGGCCCAAACTGCTGGTGCTCGACGAGCCGACCGAAGGGATTCAACCTTCCATCATCAAAGACATTGGACGGGCGCTCGTCTCTCTGCGCGATCAAGGCATCACCATTCTGTTGGTGGAGCAATATCTGGATTTCTGCCGCGAAATTGGCGATCATATTACTATTATGGATCGCGGCCAGATTGTGCACGCAGGCGCGCCGGAAAGCCTTGACCAAGAGCGTGTCAGAGCATTCCTAACGGTCTAGAGTTCTGTCCCGACTAACAGATTGAACCATCGAGCTTCAGGCTCGGCCGGGAACCAAACGCTTTTTCCACGGTCCCGTTTGCCCCGCGAAGCACAACCTTTGCGCCGCTCAATTCGCTATCGGTGACAGTGATTTCGCGGCTGTTAGCCGTGTCATCGACATCTATTGTGAAACCGATTTTTCCACCTGCAGGCAGAGTTCCAATCGATAGCGCAAGGCTACGATCACCGTCTTTAACTTGAGGTTCGTTTGTCAGGAATTCGTTGCCTGCTACGACTTCAAACCGTTGGAAAACTTCAACACCAGCGCCAGTCGCAGTGACATCAAAGATAAGACCACCGGCAGATCCATTAAGATCAATCACCAGTTCTGCATTTGCCAGTTTGCATTTCGATGTGTTCACGATCTCAAAGCGATCTTTAGGCGCACCCTCGCGGAAGGAAACCTCTACATCGGCAACAGCATTCGCTGTTGTCATCATCATAATCGCAAAACCCAGGGCAACTCTCACAACGGGCGCTCCTTATCCAAACTCTTCGCAAAGAGATAGCACGTCAGTAGGAGACTGTAAGGATAATTCAAACGCGCTTGGACAAAGACGCGCTACACCGATGTCAGCTCTGCCAACGTAAGCCGTTGTATCTTGCCGGATGGCCCTTTGGGCAGCTCTGATAGAATATGAACGTGGTCAGGCGCTTTGAAATTGCCAATACGCTCACGACACAACTTCACCAGCGCATCCGAGGTCAACGTAGAACCTTCGGTTAGTTTCACCGCAGCTTCTACGCGCTGACCGTAGTCAGCGCAGGCTCTAGCGAAAGCACCCGCTTCGATAACATCGGGATGGGTGTAAAGCGCATCATCCACTTCCCGTGGGGCGATGTTTTCGCCACCTTTTATAATAAGTTCCTTCAACCGACCGGTCACGAAGACAAAGCCATCCTCGTCCATCCGCCCAAGATCACCGGTACGCAGCCAGCCGACAGGTGTGATCGCGTCAGCCGTAGCTTGGGGGTTTTGACGGTATTCACGCAGAACGTTGGAGCCTCGAACACAAATCTCGCCTTCTTCCCCGCACGGTAACTCCATCTGCAATGGATCGGCAATTATGACCTCATTGCCGTATGGGATGCCTGGCGAGCCGATCTTTCGCAAACCATGCATAGGGTTGGATAGAATTTGAGCCGCCGTTTCAGTCAGGCCCATTGTTTCAATAATCGGCACCTTGAAGCGGGCCTCGAACGCCTCCTGAATTTCAGGTGACAAAGGAGCAGACGCGGAACGGCCGAAGCGCAGGCGCTTTGGCATTTCACGATCCACTTCATCGTGCAGCAAATAGGACACCTGCGTGGGAACGATGGAAAACCAAGTGCAATCGCGCGCATCCGACCAGAAGGTCGACACGGAAAAGCGCGGGGGCATGACAAGTGAACCGCCCGAAACGAGCGCTCCCATCAAAGACACGCATAGCCCATTGATATGGTAGAGCGGCAAGACGCAAAGACCGAAGTCTTCAGGTGAAAGTTCATGAGCCAAGACCGCATTGTCCCCGCCAGCCAGCAAACTTGCATGCGTATGGACCACACCCTTTGGGCGACCGGTTGTACCCGATGTGTACATTAGCAAGGCGTCATCGGTAGGCCAAAGAGGCGTTAGTTCGTCGTCATCGCCATCGAACCAATCGCCGGTCGCAACAATTGCATCACCCTCGATGAGATGGCGAGACGCCTCACTAACGAACACAACCTTAGCGCCAGAGTGCTCCAAAACGTAGCTGATCGTGGTTGCACCCGCGACAAGATTGACCGCCGTGGTAAGGCAGCCAGCATAGAGACTGCCCAAAATGACGCGGACCGTATCGAGACCGTTGGGCATGGCGAAAGCAACACTGTCACCGGCTCCAATTCCATGTCCCAGAAGGCGCGCTGCAAACGACCGGCACGACCGCTGCAATTCCAGAAATGTAAGCTCGTCACCATCAGGCGTTTTTAGAAAAACGGCAGCACCCTGCCGCGCCGCCTGCGCGTCTATGACGTCGCGAACGGTTCTCATTTTCCAGCGACTGACCAGTGATCGGCAAAAATATCATCAAGCGCGGGTTCATTTGGCTCAATTGTTCGCACCACCTTAGTGATGTTCATGAGGTGAGTGTGATTGAAATTGTCGTCGATGGAGTTCCCGCCCCATGTACCGCAGCCCATTGACAGCGAGAACGGCATATCATTATCAAAAGCTCCACCTGTCGCAAAGCAGTGCGCCTGGTTCACAATCACCCGGCAGGTCGGCATGCTGTGGCCCAACGCAACAGCACGGGAGTCATCACTTGTGTGGATGCCGATCGAATGGCCAGCACCTTCATACTTGAGAATTTCAGTTGCAACCTCGCAAGCATGACCGAAATCACGCGCACGATAGATGCCTGAAACAAGAGATAGTTTCTCGCCTGACTCCGGATGCTCTGCGCCGATGCCCTGCCCTTCGATGAGCAAGAAACGCGCGTCTGGATCTGCAGGCAAATCTGCCTGCTTCAGAACCATCGATATGTCCGCCGCAATCATGGTGCGGTTCAAGCCCTCAGGCCTGAAAAGTGCCTCGCGTAGCATATGCTCACTGTCGCCAGCCAGAAGTCGTCCACCAGCAGCATCGAGCGCCAAAACGAAATCATCGTAGATTGCGTCAACCACCACCAGTGCGTTTTCAGACGAGCACGATGTCGAATTATCAAAGGTCTTTGACGCGGTAATCTTTGCTGCTGCATCAGTGAGATCAGCGGTCTCATCGACGATAACTGGCACATTGCCGACACCCACGCCAATAGCTGGCGTGCCAGATGCGTAGGCACGCTGCACATTGTTGCGCGAACCGGTAACAACGAGAATATCAACGGCCTCCATGAGCCGCTGTGCCTTTGCCTTGGACACCGGCGCTGGCACCATTTGAACGAGATCAGGATCGGCACCGACTTTGCGAAGTTCGTCGTGGATATACCCCACCAGCTTCTCGCAAACCTGCACACCCTTGGGGCTTGGCGACAGGATGACAGCGTTGCCGGTTTTCAGTGCGTTGATGACATTGTTGGTAGGGGTCGCGACCGGATTGGTCGAAGGCACGACTGCGCCAACCACGCCAGCGGGCCGCGCAATGCGCGTGATACCTCGGGCCTCTTCGATAATGCCACATGTTTTGGCATGGCGAATATCGCGCAGCAGGCCGAGTGTCTTGCGGTGGTTCTTGGTAATCTTGTCGGTAACATTGCCAAGACCCGTGGTTGCGACTGCCATTTCAGCAAGTTCTGAATTGCGGGCAGGCTCCATAAGAGCCCATGCGGCAGCGAAAGCTGCACGGTCGTAGTGCTCTTGGGTAGCGCCATCGACGTAACGTTCCTGAGCAGCGCGTGCGCGAACGACGAGTGCGTCAATCTCGCGTTCTTCGTCGTTGAGTTTTTCACGCAATACGGCGACAGCCATCAAATTTCTCCGGAAAAGATGGGCGGAACAGTACGCCCCGCCCAATAAGGCTCACTAAAGCCCCGCGAGCAGTTCTTTCAGGCTTTCCTGGCGAGCAGCCCACATTTTCTGGACCTCCTCGCGAGACATAACCTTCATGGGCGAACCACCCGCTTTCATGCGCCCCATGACCCGTTTGTTCTGGAACATTGCCGGCACCGCAGCCGCCAGCTTGTCGATCACATCCTGCGGCGTGCCTTTAGGCACCATCAGGCCGCGGAAATTGACCGATGCGTTATCGACGTCGAGGCCTGCTTCCTTGAGCGTCGGCACATCCGGCAAGAATTCCGCATTGCGCTCAAGGTCAGCAACGCCAAGAATTTTCACGTTGCCGGCCTGTGCAGCACGATAGGCGTCGGACAGGTTGTTGATCCCGGCCATTGTTTCACCAGCGATCACAGCCTTCATAGCTGCCGCACCGCCGCCCTTTGTGGGGATGTAAGCCAGCTTGCACTCGCACGCTCTTTCAATCTGCAGCGCAGCAATGTGATGGCCGACAAACAAGCCTGCACCGGACGTGGTAACCTTACCCGGGTTCGCCTTGGCAAACGTAATCATGTCACCGACGCTGTTGAACTCGGAGTCCTTACCGACAATCACAACGGCAGGGTCAGCACCCCAGTTGGCGATGGGCTCAAAGCTATCGACCGAATATTTTACGCCGCCCTTGATCGATTGCGCGATGAAGTGAGGCACGTTGTAGGCGGATGTCATGTAGCCGTCGGCTTCAGCTTCCGTAGCAAACCAGTTCCAGCCCTTGCGACCACCGGCACCCGGTTTGTTGATGATGTACATGGGCTGGCCCAGCGCATCTTCATTGCCTGCCGTCATGGTGACGATACGGGCCTGAAAGTCCGTCGCGCCGCCAGCGCCGTAAGATACGCCGACACCAATTGGTCGGTCCGGATAGCCTTCGGCAAGCGCAGGGCTTGCCAGCATTGCAGCGCTCAAAAGCGCAGTGGTGAGGATGTGTTTCATGTGTCTAGTCTCCCGGTTGAATCACAGAAAAATGCCGCGTGGCGTTTGCACCTGAAGCAGCATGGCAAAGAGAGCATAAATGACGGCCATAAAAGCAACCGTCACAACAATACGACGCAACCATGAGCCAAGCTGGCTGTGCGGCGCAGGGTCGTAGAGCGAAAAAATAAGGAAAAACGCGAGCGTGCAAGCAACGTAGAAGCCTAACGCTTTGGCCGCCCAAAAAACCGTGACGGACATGATGATCAGGCCGGGAAAAATGCGGCCAGCCGTACCCATATCAATACCGCCACCGACCTTTGCCATGCCAAGTGCTGCGCGGGCAAAGTTCCAGATAGCGAGCGCTACGAAAAAGACTGAAATGATCCGCGGGAACAAGAACGAATCCGCTGGCTCCTGCGTGAACGATAGCCACGCCACGAGTATGGCCAGAGCTAAAACGACGCCTGCCGGAACGACATGTTGAGCGCGTGATGAGGTCATTCTGCGGCCTCTGACTTCAACTGTTCCGGGGCAGACCGTCCCTGCAGCATGTTGGACCAGAACGAATAAGCGACAGATGCCAACACGAGCATGATCAGCACAATGTTGAGAGCACCGGTGAAGAAATAGACCCAAGGTCCATCCTGCGCGGCAGCGATCATTGAGCCGTTTACGAAGTAGTCACCCGCAAGCGGTCCGAGAATAAGGCCCAGCACCAGAGGGGCGGCAGAGAAACCAAATTTCTGTAAGACATACATGCCGACACCCAGCGCAAACATGATGTGCACATCACCCATGGATTGTTGAACTGAGTACGCACCGAAGACCGCAAGCACCGTGACCCCCGCGGCCATGATAGGCACCGGAGCACGGGCAATCTTCGCAGCGTAGGCCGCAGTAGCAATGCCGAAGACAACCATCAAAATCTGACCCAGCAACATGGAGTTGATGAAGGTCCAAACAACTTCAGGGTGTTTGGTGAAAATGTCTGACCCCGGGAAAATGCCATGGATCAGTAACCCGCCGAGAAGTACTGCTGCCGTAGGTGAACCGGGAATGGACAATGTCAGCAGTGGAACCAGTGATGGTCCAACCATCGCGTTGTTCGCGCTTTCAGCAGCAATCACACCTTCCGCATGACCAGTACCAAACTTCTCCGGCGTCTTCGACATCTTGCGGCTCTGGTCATAAGCGACGAGGCCGGCAATCTGTCCACCGACACCAGGAATAAGGCCAACGATTGAGCCAATCACGGTACCAATCGTAAGCGCCTTTCCGGATTTACCGATCTCACGTGCGCTGTCTGAAAAAGCGTGTGGCGGCACGTCGATCTGTTCGATCAGCGTTTGATTGCGGCCCTTGGCCAGCATCTCCATCACCTGCGGAATGGCGAACAGGCCGATCAATGCGGGGATAATATGAATACCGCCCTCAAGCGCATCGAAGAAGATGAAGCGTTCAGCCCCCTGAATATCGTCATAGCCGATTGTCGAGAGCCACAGACCAATACAACCGGACAGCAGCCCTTTCACGAAACTTTTTGAATCGAGTGAACCGATGACGGTGACACCCAAAATTGCAATCCAAAAGAGGTGGCTCGGCCCGAAAGCCAATGCCCACTTCGCGAGAACCGGCGTCAGGAAGATCAGAAGCAACACCCCGATCACACCACCGATACCTGACGACAGAAAAGACAGATGCAGCGCTCTCGCTCCCTCTCCCTTCACCGCCATGGCGTTGCCATCGAGTGCAGTTGCAATGTTTGCCGGAGCACCGGGGATTTTTAAAAGGATCGCGGAAACGGCACCACCCGCCACGGTCGAGGTATAGGCTGCGCCTAGCAAAATAAGGCCCTGCGTGGGGGTAAGTTGGAACGTGAACGGGATCAGCAAAGCTACGGCCATAGTCGGCGACAGACCGGGCGTCGCACCTAAAATCAAACCGCCAATCGTGCCGCCAATCAGCAACATGAATGCGATCGGCTCAAACACACCGCCAAAGTAACCCAGAAATTCCAAACCCGAAGCACCCTCCCAAGCAACAACGATTTGGGCCAGACTATGCAATGAAAATAGTGATGCAAATGTTTTCATTACAGTTCATGTTGCGTCCATGAAGCGATACAGATCACGCAAGGGCGCGCCGGGTGTGGTGGATGTGGCGATCCGCGCAGGCGTGTCCCCCGCCACAGTGTCCCGTGCCTTTATGACACCGGACATGCTGCGTCCGGAGACAAGGCAAAGCATTTTGAAAGCCGCTGGCGAAATCGGCTACGTGCGCGAACGATCGTCCGGCACTATGCGCAACCGATTTTCCGGGACTATTGGGTTGGTGTTGCCGACCATCGATAACGCGATTTTTGCAGAGCTTGCTGATGCTTTTTCAACGGCATTGCAGGCGCAGGGCCGCACCATGCTCATCGCCACGCATGACTACGATCTGTCGAAAGAGGTCGCCATCGTTCACGCATTGGTGGAGCGTCGTATCGACGGCATTGCGCTGGTCGGTTTCGATCATGATGACGTGCCACTGGAATTTCTCGCACAGCGACAGATACCCGTTCTGTCGCTTTGGAACTATCGTGCAGACAGTACCATACCCTGTATCGGTGCTGATAACTTCAAAGCCGGTTCCCTCGTCGCTGAGCATATCCTCGATTTAGGCCATACCGACCCGATCCTCCTTTTCCCGAAAACCGGTCGAAACGACCGCGCCCGCGACCGGCTTGCAGGCGCTATGACAGCAGCTGCAAAACGAGGCCTTGAGTTTGGTGAGAAACGCATTTTCGAATGCCCCTACGATGTGGGCGAGGCAAAGAAACTAGCAACGAAGCTCTTTGTAAAAGACCGCCCCAGCGCAGTGATCTGTGCCAATGACGTAATCGCACAGGGCGTTATTTACGCTTGTATCGCTTCAGGCCTGTCGGTGCCTCACGACATATCGGTTGTTGGTATCGGTGACTTCCGTGGAGCTGCAGATATGGAACCTGCCCTTTCAACCGTTCGACTTCCAGCGCGCCGGATCGGTCAGCTGGGCGCGCAAACGCTGGTACGAATGAGCGAAACTGGCGGACCGCCAAAACCGCGTTCTACGGAGGCGGAAGTGACACTGATTGCAAGGACATCCACCGCCCCGCACCAAACGTAAACGACTACGAAAAAGGACGCGACAATAGCCGCGCCCTTAATCAATTCAGCTTTGGAAGCGACTACTTCCAGCCAACAGCCGCAAAGATTTTCTGAGCCTCTTCGAGGTTCTGAGCTACCTTGGACAGATCGACGGGGTCTGCTTCCAAGGTACCAAGCTGTTTGACGGAGTCGCTCAATGCGACCGTGCTCACAGCCGGGTACTCATCGTTACCAGCGGAGAAATACTGCTGGGCGCTATCGGATGCGAGATATTCAAGAAATTTCACCGCATTGGCCTTGTTCGGCGAATTCTTGGCAACACCACCACCAGACAGATTGACGTGTGCACCGGCGGTCTCAGTCATCTTGGGAAACACGAAACCGATGTTTTCGCGCGCATCGGCAGGCAAGCCTTTCACATCCTTACGGATCGAACGGGCAAAGTAGTATGTGTTGGAGACCGAGATATCGCACTCGCCTGACACAAGACCGCGAAGCTGGTCGGTATCACCGCCCTGTGGTTCACGGGCGAAATTGTCGACAACCCCCTGTGCCCATGCCTTTGCAGCCTCCGCGCCGTGGTTTTCGATCACAGCAGACAGAAGCGTCTGGGTGTACACGTTGGTCGAAGAACGATGGCAAACCTGGCCTTTATACTTCGGGTCAGCCAGCGCGACGTAGGTCTGCGGTGGCTCTGTCACATCAGCTTTGTCATAGAAGAAGATACGGGCGCGCTGGGAGAAGCCGAACCACTGGTTATCAGCATCCTGCAGGTTTGCAGGAATACGCTCTTCAAGAACAGCTGACTCTGTCGACTGAAGAACACCAGCCGTTTTAGCCCGCTCCAGACGTGTCGTGTCGACCGTCAAAAGCACATCAGCAGGGCTGTTGGCGCCTTCCGCTTTCATGCGCTCTATCAGCTCGTCGGCCTTGCCTTCGATACGGTTGATTGTGATGCCCGTCTGGGCAGTGAAGTCAGAATACAGACGCTCATCAGTGTCGTAGTGACGCGAGGAATAGAGGTTCAACTCGCCTTCAGCGTAGGACGGAGTGGCGAAAGATGCAGCGCCAACAAGTGCGGCAAGCGTGGCATTACGTAGGGCTTTGGAGGTCATAGGGAGCATTCTCCGTTAAAATGGACAAGAAAACTCCTATTCAGTTTTTTATAGGAGTTCAATAATCCAATTTTAGAAAATTTCCAATCTGCGCTTGTGCTGAGAGCCGCCTGTTGCCAGATCAGGTTAGACCTAAAAATCCCATTAAGAATTGGGCAACCTGCAACATGAGCGTCAAAAAAGATCGCACCAAGCGCAGATGGCGCGACGCGCCAAGTCCGTGCATCGACGTGTGCAAATATCCTGATGGCGGGTTCTGCAAAGGCTGCGGAATGCTGAAAAAAGAGAAGAAGCGTTTCAAAAAACTGTCTGGCAAAGAAGAGCGCAGACCATTCCTTGAAGCCTTGATCAGCCGCTTGAAGGAGCAAGACAGCAAGAACGATAGCAACAGGCTGGAACGATGGGTGCGGATCTATTCGCGCAAATGCGCCAAGAAAGATGTTCCCAATCCGTTGGAGAAACTAAAACTGCCCGAACCGTTGGACGGTCCGGGCAGCGAAAAGACCTGAAGTCACTTGAGCGGCCCGTAGAACGAGCAGCCGAACCGAAACTTATTTACCGGAATTGTCTACCGGATTTCCGCGCAGGTGTACGCGCAGTATCCATGCAAACTTGTCGTGGGTGTCCACACGGCTTGTAGCCAGATCGTTTGTCGCCCAGTCGCTATGCTCATCGGAAACGGAGCACAGAGCCGACATCGTAGAAGACAGCGTTTCCTGTGCAGCTACCATATCGGCAATCATCTCTTCAGCCGTGGCGTATCCATCATGCTCTTCAACAGCGGAACGCTCCAGCCATTTCGCCATACGGCCCTCGGCATGGCCGTCCAGAGCTTTAATGCGCTCGGCCAATGTGTCCTGACCGATGAAGTGATCTTCGTAGATTTCCTGAAACAGCGCGTGCAGCGGACCAAAGCCCATACCGGTCACGTTCCAGTGGAAATTCTGCGCCTTTACAGTTGTTACAGCGGTTTCCGCCAGCGCCTGTGTCAGGCCTTCGATGATTGCAGCTTTAGCAGCCGGTTCCATTTTTGCAGCAACAAGGCTCATGGGGGAATCTCCTAGTTTAGAATTCTTCTAGATTAGATAAATCAACGATCGCGGGAATACCAGCCCGACGATCGGGAAATCACGCTTCACGCCAGACGCGCGAGACCAGCAGCAAGAAAGCGGAACCAGCGTTGGGCTGGCTTTTCAACGTGCCAAGCCACCATCCGCGACAACATGGCAGTGTCATGTGCTTGTTCTAACAACCGCAAAACCCACACTTCGTCTGGCCCCAGGCTCTTTGCACCTGGCCGGTGGAAAGCAAGACCGTGACGGGAATGCCGTCGCAACGCGCCAAAGAACAAAAGGCCGAACCGCTCAAAGCTTTCGCTTTTACTGCCAACGAGCAAGAAGCAGGCGCGTTCCAAGTCCTCGTGCCCGCGCAGACAAGCCCGCATTGCCAACCAGCGCAGCCGGTCAATCGTCACAAGCTGCTGTTCTGTTGGCTGAAAGTGCTCAGTAGTTTTTTGAACGACATGAGAAAAGCAGGCGGGACGAACGACGACATTTGTAAGCTCCGCAGGCACTGACAAAGCGGCAGGTTTGGTCCGTTCGGCTGAAGCAGAATTCATCATAACCCTGTTATCCAGACGCACGCGGATTCTCACGTGCACCAGCACATTAAAATACTGGATCATATAAATCCAGTTTCAAAAATGTGGCACGAGGCATCTGGAAAAGTAAAGGCGTTGTCAGGCGTTCAATACAGAAAATTGTCAAACTTTATTGACGCAGCCCCACTAACAGCAACGATCTGAATCCAGTCGGTAGAACGCCCACTCAGGAGAAATCTACAATCCGCCCCGCAATGTTGCGGCTGATCTCATCTGCAGCAGCACGCACCTGCTTGCCCAAAGCCAATACCCGATCCTTCGTCACACGAACGCTGGGGCCTGATGTCGAGATGGCCGCAACCGCTTCGCCAAAACTATTGAAGATGGGAGCAGCCACACAACGCATGCCCAGCGTCCGCTCCTCATCATCAACCGCAAAACCCTGCGCCACCATCTCATCGACAGCCTTCATCAGGTCATCCGCGCTGCAAATAGTGTTGTCGGTAAAGGGCTTCATATCCAGCTGCTCGGCCAGCCGCTGCGCTTCTTCACGGGGACGAAAGGCCAAAAGAGCCTTACCGATACCGGACGTATGAACAGGACTGCGTGTTCCGGGGCGGAAAAAGGCTCGAATGGGTTCGTGAGTCTCAGCCTGACTGAGGAACACCACTTCCCTATCGGACAAAATGCCCAAATTAGACGTCTCACCGGTACTTTCCATCAATCGCTGCATGACGGGACGCGCCTGTTCTGAAACGGCGCTATTGGAAAGAAAGGCGCTTCCAACACGAAACGCTTCAACGTCGATGCGCCACAACTGCGTGTGATCATCAAAGGCGACAAGACCGTGCATCTGCATGGTGATGAGCGACCGATAGGCTGTTGGAGCCGACACCTCGCTGGTTTCGGCAATTTCTGAAAGAGACAAGCCGTCGCTTTCAGAAATTACCCGAAGCACCACCAAGCCCTTGTCCAAAGCACGTACGACCTTGTCTTCATCGCGTCCTTCAAACAACCGCGGACGCCCACGCTTGCGTGCCTCAATATCCATTTTCATTCCCTGAGAAATTGCTTCCAAGCTGTTCCGCAAACATTTTTTACGAAAAATGAAACACAGCTCGCTCGATTGAAAAACAACAAGCCATTGATTTTTAGATATTTTATAGAAGTCATTCAAGTTATGAACACAGCAAACGAAAAAATTGCGCAACGCCTAAGTTCAGTTCATTCTCGTTTTGAAAATATATTTCATATTTTAGGTGGTGTCCATGTCCATGCAGAACCCGGTGTTCATTCCAGGCCCTACAAATATCCCTGACGAGCTGCGGCGTGTCATTGATTTTGGCACCATCGACCACCGCTCCAGCGTGTTTGATGAAATGCTTGCGCCCGCAATTGCCGGTGTGAAGCGCATTTTGAAAACGACAGACGGCGAGGCACTGGTCTTCCCATCGACCGGAACAGGTGCTTGGGAAGCAGCGATCAGCAACACATTGTCGCCGGGGGACAAAGTGCTTGTCGGCTGTTGGGGCATGTTCTCCCACCGCTGGATCGACATGTGTGAACGCCACGGCCTCAATGTCATCGTAGCGGAAGCCAACTGGGGCGATGGCGTTCCGCTGAATGCTTACGCTGCTGCCCTTGAAGGTGACACGGGCCATGCAATCAAAGCAGTGCTAGCCACACACAATGAAACAGCAACGGGCGTAAAGTCAGACATCAGTGCGGTGCGCGCTGTGATGAACAAGGCCAAACACCCAGCCCTTCTGATGGTCGATGGCGTTAGTTCCATCGCGTCCATGGACTTCCGAATGGATGAATGGGGGGTCGACCTCGCCATCGCCGGCTCGCAGAAGGGTTTCATGTTGCCTCCGGGCCTCGCAATTCTTGGCATCAGCCAAAAAGCTATTGCAGCGATGGAAACCGCAAAGCTGCCTCGCACCTTCTTCGACTTCCGAGACATGTTGACAGCAAACGGAAATGGCAGTTTTCCCTACACGCCGCCGGTGCAGCTTATCCGTGGTCTCGATCATGCGATCGCCATGCTGGAGTCAGAAGGACTTGACGCTGTTTTCGCCCGTCATGCACGTTTGGCGCAGGGCGTGCGGGAAGCCGTCAACGCATGGTGCTTGAAGCTCTGCGCAACGTCTCCTGACCTCTACTCGGACACGGTCAGCGCTGTGTTGGTGCCGGATGGTTTCGACGGCACAAAAGTCGTTACCCATGCCGCAGAAAAATACGGCGTCGCTTTTGGTGTCGGCCTCGGTGAGGTCTCAGGCAAGCTTTTCCGCATCGGCCATCTGGGCATGCTGACTGATGTCATGATGTGCGCCGGACTTTCCACGGCAGAAATGACGATGCTCGACTTAGGCTTTCCCATCAAAGCCGGGTCCGGGGTAACGGCCGCGCAGGAATATTACCGCAACAACCCGGTAGCCACCGCACAGCCTATGGACAAAGCAGCATGACCACGCCTGACATCATTCCAACCTATGATGACGTCGTTGCAGCCCACGAACGCATCGCGCCACACATTCACCGTACGCCGGTTTTGACCAGCGAATTCATGAATGAGCTAACGGGCGCCCAACTGTTCTTCAAATGCGAAAACCTGCAAAAAGCAGGTGCCTTCAAGGCACGGGGCGCATCAAACGCTGTCTTCGGCCTGTCAGACGCTCAAGCTGCGAAAGGTGTAGCAACCCACTCTTCAGGCAATCACGGCTTGTGCCTCAGCTATGCTGCCGGGCGCCGCGGAATTCCCGTCTCCGTAGTCGTGCCGCGCACCGCACCGGAAGCGAAAAAAGAGGCAATGCGCGGTTACGGCGCGACAGTCGTCGAATGCGAACCCAGCACAACATCGCGCGAAAAGGTGTTTGCCGATGTGGTCGCACAGTCAGGTGCAGATTTCGTCCACCCCTACAACGACCCGCGCGTCATTGCCGGGCAGGCAACATGTTCAAAAGAACTCCATGAACAGGTTGAAGATCTTGATGCTGTGATCGCCCCAATTGGTGGTGGGGGCATGATTTCTGGCACCTGCCTGACGCTGTCCAATATCTCGCCTAGTACGAAGATTTACGCTGCTGAACCAGAGCAGGCGGACGATGCCTATCGCTCGTTCAAGGCAGGTCACATAATCGCAGACGATGCGCCGGTTACAGTTGCCGATGGTCTGAAAGTTCCACTGAAAGACCTCACATGGCATTTTGTCAGCAACCACGTGACCGACATTCTGCTCGCGTCGGAACAGGAGATCATCGATGCGATGTACCTCACTTGGCAGCGCATGAAGATCGTCATCGAACCAAGCTGCGCTGTGCCACTAGCCACTATCATCAAGAACCGCGAATTGTTTGCAGGTCAGCGCGTCGGAGTCGTCATCACGGGCGGTAACGTCGATCTCAAGAAATTGCCTTGGATGTAGGTCCGCCCTGCACGCCCCACCCAATTCGATCAGAAGGAACATAATTATGAACGCCATCGTCAACGCAGCAGATTTTGAAGTCGGTTACGACGTTCCAGCCCATGTCGGTATGGATGAAAAAGATATCGCCACACCTTGCCTTGTACTCGACCTCGACGCCCTGGAGCGCAACGTGAAGAAGATGGGCGACTACGCAAAAGCCCACGGCATGCGCCACCGGTCCCACGGCAAGATGCACAAATCGGTCGACGTCCAAAAGTTGCAGGAAGAACTCGGCGGCTCCTGCGGCGTTTGCTGCCAGAAGGTTTCGGAAGCCGAGGTCTTTGCACGCGGCGGGATCAAGGATGTGCTGGTCTCCAATCAGGTGCGTCAGCCCGACAAAATCGACCGCCTCGCCCGCCTGCCAAAACTCGGTGCACGCGCCATTTGCTGCGTTGATGATATCGACAATGTTGCCGACCTTTCAGCAGCCGCCAAAAAGCACGGCACGCAGATCGAGTGTCTCGTAGAAATCGATTGTGGCGCAGGCCGTTGCGGCGTGACCACTACGGAAGCCGTCGTTGAAATCGCCAAGGCTTTGGAGGCGGCGGACAACGTAAAATTCGCAGGCATTCAGGCCTATCAGGGCGCCATGCAGCACATGGACTCCTTCGAGGACCGCAAAGCGAAACTCGCCGTTGCAGTCGCGCAGGTAAAGGACGCTGTAGACGCGCTAAAAGCCGAAGGCATCGAGTGCGATATTGTTGGTGGCGGTGGAACAGGTTCCTACTATTTCGAAAGCAATTCCGGCGTCTATAACGAGCTACAATGCGGCTCTTACGCCTTTATGGACGCTGACTACGGCCGTATCCTCGACGAAAACGGCAACCGCATCGACAAAGGCGAATGGGAAAACGCACTGTTCATTCTCACATCAGTGATGAGCCACGCCAAGGCAGACAAGGCTATCGTTGATGCCGGTCTGAAAGCACAGTCGGTCGACTCCGGTCTGCCGTTCATATTCGGGCGCGATGACGTCGAATACGTCAAATGCTCCGATGAGCATGGCGTGGTTGCAGACCCCGATGGCGTTTTGAAGGTCAATGATAAACTCAAGCTGGTTCCCGGTCACTGCGACCCGACCTGCAACGTTCACGACTGGTATGTCGGCGTGCGCAACGGCAAGGTGGAAACCGTCTGGCCCGTCTCCGCACGCGGCAAAGCCTACTAAGCCTGCCTCAACTTCCCGAATGGAGACTGCCAAATGATTATCGTGCCTGAAAAAGAAATCGGTGGTCTCGTTACACGCGAGGCTGCCTTCGATGCGGTCGAAAGCGTCTTTGCCGCTATGGCATCAGGCGATGCCTACAACTTCCCGGTTATCCGCGAAGCAATCGGCCACGTCGATGCGCTCTATGGCTTCAAGGGCGGCTTCGATAAGGCAGGCATGTCATTGGGTTTGAAAGCCGGTGGCTACTGGCCCAACAACCTTGATACCAAGGGCATCATCAACCATCAGTCGACGGTGTTCCTGTTCGATCCGGACACCGGTCAGGTATCAGCAATGGTCGGCGGCAATCTGCTAACTGCCCTTCGAACGGCTGCGGCATCTTCGGTCTCAATCAAACATTTGGCCAGAAAAGACGCAAAGGTATTGGGCATGATTGGTGCTGGCCATCAGGCCAAGTTCCAACTCCGCACAGCGCTTGAACATCGCGATTTCGAAAAAGTTATCGGCTGGAACCTGCACCCTGAAATGCTTCCAAATCTGGAAGAGGTGGCTGCCGAGGCCGGCCTGCCTTTCGAGGCGGTCGAGCTTTCCGGCATGACGGAAGCGGACGTCATCATCACGATCACCTCATCCTTTGACGCCACAATGATGGGCGATCATGTCGCCCCCGGCACGCACGTTGCCTGCATGGGCACAGATACAAAAGGTAAGCAGGAGGTCGGCGTCGATCTGATCGCCAAGGCAACCCTGTTTGCCG
This sequence comes from Ahrensia sp. R2A130, assembly GCF_000179775.1. GTDB lineage: Bacteria > Pseudomonadota > Alphaproteobacteria > Rhizobiales > Rhizobiaceae > Pseudahrensia. Next base: position 29,064 of record NZ_AEEB01000014.1, on the reverse strand, counting down.
ATGAGATCGCACAGTCCATCTCCATAGGTGAATGCCAGCACGCCATTGCAGACGGTTCGATCAAGGAAGCGGATATCACTCCAATCGGCGCTGTCATCAACGGCACCCATACCGGCCGTATGTCGGATGATGAGATCACATTGTTCGACGGCACAGGCGTCGGCCTTCAAGATCTCGCAGTGGCATCAGCAGCCGTTGTCTTGGCCAAGGCGCAGGGCAAAGCGATCGAAGTCGAACTATAAGCGGTAGAAGCCTAGTCGTAGGCAGCGGTGACGATCACTTCGATCTTCAGCGCTGCCCGCGCCATTGGCACCTGACCGCAGGCGCGTGCCGGAGCATGGCCTTCGGGCACCCAGGCATTCCACACCAAATTCATCGCGGCGAAATCAGCCATGTCGGCCAGCCAGATTTCGACTTGGAGCATCTGCTCTTTTGATGAACCGGCTTCTTTCAACAACGCTTCCACCCGCGAAAAAACTTCGTGCGTCTGCACGGTGATGTCGCCCTCGGTGCCGCCGACCTGACCTGTCAGATATACCGTGCCATTATGCTTCACGATCTTCGAGCTGCGCTCTCCCGTGTGGATGCGTTCGATATTGCTCATGCTGCTTCTCCAGTTTCTGCAACCACCGCATCAAGCGTGGCAGTTAGGCGTGCGACCGTACCATCGACGTCCTTGAGTTTGTCGAGCCCGAACAGGCCGAGACGGAACGTGCTGAAATCTTCAGGTTCATCACATTGCAGCGGAACGCCGGCGGCGATCTGCATACCCTTGGCTGCAAATTTCGATCCATTCTGCATTGATGGGTCGCCAGTGTAGCAAACGACAACGCCAGGCGCTTCGTATCCACGCGCGGCAACACTTTTAAAACCGCGGTCCGCAAGCAACTCCCGCACCTTCGTACCGAGCTCAAGTTGACGTTGCTTAGCGACATCAAAGCCAAACGCACGGGTCTCATTTATGGCGTCACGAAAGGCGATAAGCGCATCGGTGGGCATAGTCGAATGATAAGCATGGCCACCGTTTTCGTAGGCTTTCATGATGTCGTGCCACTTCTTCAGGTCGACCGCGAAGCTGGAACTTGTTGTGTCCGCCATCGTGTCCAAAGCGCGCTGGCTCATCATCACGAGACCGGCGCAAGGCGAGGCGCTCCAGCCCTTTTGCGGTGCACTGATAACCACATCCACACCCAGTGACTCCATGTCGATCCAGATCGTACCGGACGCCACACAATCTAAAATCATCAAACCGCCCACAGCATGTGCCGCATCGGCCAACGCTGTGATGTACTCGTCCGGCAGCATGACGCCTGCAGAGGTTTCAACGTGGGGCGCGAAAACGACCGCTGGCCGTTCTTCGGCAATGCGGGCCGTCACGTCTTCGATGGGGTGTGGAGCAAAGGAACGTGGCTGCTCGTTATCAACCTGCTGCGCTTTCAGCACAGTGACCTTCGACGCGATATCGCCAGCCTCCATGATTTGCGACCAGCGGTAAGAGAACCAGCCATTGCGGACCACCAGCACATCGCGGTTACCAGCAAACTGTCGGGCCACAGCTTCCATTCCAAAGGTGCCCCCGCCGGGAACCAGCGCTACACCATCAGCGTGATAGACCTCTTTCAGTGCAGCAGAAATATCATTCATGGCGCCCTGAAAACGCTTTGACATATGGTTGAGCGAGCGCTCGGTAAAGACGACCGAAAACTCGGACAATCCGTTCGGGTCGATGCTGGAAATGGTCATGGCTGTGTCCTTGGTTCATTGCAGCGCGTTCAACGCTTTTAGCTCCAAATCTCCAGATACGCGATGGCCTTCCGCTATGACAAAAGGCCCCGCCGCAAGCGACGGGGCCTTTTGCATTTTTAAGTGTGTTTCTCTTGTGGGGAAGTCTTAGCTTTTCAAACCGGTTCCCTGACCGGACATGCCACCGGATACTTCTTCCGTGGATTCATCAGCCAAATCTTCCGGCAAGATGAGGTTCAAAACGATAGCTAGGAAAGCAGCTGGCAGCAGACCTGATGTCAGCAGAACTTTGGCCGTACCAGGCACGAAGAACAGTGCGTTAGGCTCCAATTGCAAGCCGAGACCGACCGAGATGGAAATCGCAAAGATCACCATGTTGCGGCGGTTCCAAACCACGTCGGACAACATCGAGATGCCGGCTGCAACCACCATGCCGAACATGACGATAACGCCACCGCCCAACACTTCGATTGGCACCGAAGAGATGACCGCGCCAACTTTCGGGAAGAAGCCCGCAGCGATCAGGAACAGTGCACCGATTGTAACAACCGTGCGGGACATAACACCGGTCATCGCGATCAGGCCAACGTTCTGAGAGAACGATGTGTTGGGCAGCGCGCCGAACAGACCAGAGATGAAAGTACCGATGCCGTCTGCAAAGGTTGCGCCCTGAATTTCTTCAGAAGTCGCTTCGCGACCAGCGCCACCCTTGGTGATGCCGGAGACATCGCCAACAGTTTCCACAGCCGAGATGAAAGACATCAGGCAGAAGCCGATGATGGCAGCGACCGAGAACTCAAACCCAAAGTGGAATGGGTTAGGCAAAGCGAAAACTGCAGCGCGACCAACATTTACGAAGGACACCATGCCCAGCATGTAAGCAACGATGTAGCCGACGATCAGGCCGATCAAAACTGCAGCAACCGACAGGATACCGCGAGTGAAGAACTTGATGGCAAGCGTCACGACGACCACCAGAAGCGCGATGCCCCAGTTGAGCAGCGAACCGTATTCCTGACCGGACAAATCACCACCGGCAGCAATCGCTTTGTTGAGCGAGACCATCGCGGGCACGCCGCCTGCCGCATATTGAATGCCGACTTTCACCAGAGCCAGACCAATCATCGTGACAACGAGGCCAGTAACGAGCGGCGGAAGCGCAAAGCGGATTTTACCGATGAACAGGCCAAGGAACGCGTGGAAAATACCACCCACGATAACGCCGCACATCAGCGCGCCCATAGCATCGACACCCTTGCCCGCGACGAGCGGGATCATGATGGGAATGAAAGCAAACGATGTGCCTTGCACGATTGGCAGGCGGGCACCGACAGGGCCAAAACCGATGGTCTGCATCAACGTGGCGACACCGGCAAACAGCATGGACATCTGGATCATATAGATCAGGTTCGGGAAGTCCGGCGAATTGGAACCGAAGCCGAAACCAGCCGCACCTGCAATGATAATCGCAGGCGTGACATTGGAAACGAACATCGCCAGCACATGCTGGATGCCCAACGGAATGGCTTGCGCCATCGGCGGCGTGTAGTTCGGGTCACGCAGCTGCGCTGGTGTCCCGAGTGATGAATTGGCAGTCATTGGAATTCCCCCAGTTTTTGGTTTTTACCTTACGAAGCTTCCAAGCTGCGCATGGCGATTGACGTCTTTGTAGAGAAGGTAGCGGAAGGGGCCGGAGCCTCCCGCGTAACAAGCCTGCGGGCAAAAAGCGCGAAGCCACATGAAGTCACCGGCCTCCACTTCCACCCAGTCTTGATTGAGTTTGTAGGCAGCCTTGCCTTCCAGCACGAAAAGCCCGTGCTCCATCACGTGCGTTTCAGGAAACGGAATGACCCCGCCCGGCTGGAACGTGACGATAGTGACGTGCATGTCGTGGCGCATGTCGGCTGCATCTACGAAACGGGTCGTAGCCCAACGGCCTTCAGTATTCGGCATTGCTATTGGTTCGATGTCGTTCTCGTTGACGACAAATGCTTCGGGAACATCTAGCCCGCCGACAGCGTCATATCGCTTGCGAATCCAGTGGAACCGAACAGGTTCCGAACTCAGATTCTGTGCAGTCCAGTCGCTGGCTGGCGGAATGAACGCATAGCCGCCCGGGCGCATAATGTGGGTATCGCCATCAATAGTGAGACGCAACTCTCCATCAACGACGAAGATGACCGCTTCCGCACCTGTATCCGGTTCCGGGTGCTCACTGCCACCGCTGGGCGCAACATCCATAACGTAGTGCGAGAACGTTTCGGCAAAACCGGACATCGGGCGCGCGATAACCCACAGCCGCGTCTTCTCCCAATTGGGAAGGAAGCTTGTTGTAATGTCGCTCATCGTTGATGCTGGCAGCACCGCATAAGCATCTGTAAAGACCGCACGCTCGTCCATCAGCGCCGTTTGCGGTGGCAAACCGCCACGTGGAACGTGGTAGTGGCGGGTCATGGCAGCATATCTCCTAACCGCAATCGGGCGATTTTCTCTACCTGTTTGCAGGCGGTAGCGAACTCGGTCGGGCGGTCATTACTGATGCGGGTGTTGAAGGCTTGCAGAATGTCGGTCTTGCTCAGCCCCTTCACCGCGATGATGAAGGGAAAGCCAAACTCGTCGGTGTAGCGCGTGTTCAATTCGGTGAAGGTACCGCGCTCGTCATCGGTCAAAGAATCGAGACCAGCGCTTGCCTGCTCGCTGGTGCTTTCTTCGGTCAACCGGTTTGCAGCAGCAAGCTTTCCGGCAAGATCAGGGTGCGCGTTCAACACACCCAACCGCTCGTCTTCTGATGCCAAACGGAACTGCACAGACATGGCGGCATGTAGCCCTTGAGCCGTATCATTGGCAGCGCCCAGACCAGCATCGCAAGCGCGTTCAGCAATCCATGGAGAATGTTCGAACACGCTGCCAAATGTGGAAACGAAAGCGTCTCGCTCCATCAAAGAAGGACGGTCCGCCTGATGCTGCGGCGGATGAACAACAGCCCAATGTTCTGCGATATCTACACGACGAGCAAACCACACATCAGAGTGGGACTTGGCGTAATCGATAAACCGCTTGAGTGCCGCGAGCCTGCCCGGACGTCCTACCAAACGGCAATGCAAACCGATCGACATCATCTTAGGCGCACCCGCCTCGCCTTCCGCATAAAGCGTATCGAACGTATCGCGCAGATAGGCTTCGAACTGGTCGCCCGAGTTGAAACCTTGCGGTGTGGCGAACCGCATATCGTTACAGTCAAGCGTGTAGGGAATGATCAACTGGTAACGATCTGCATGACGTCGCCAGTATGGAAGGTCGTCATCATAGGTGTCCGAGATGTAGTCGAAGCCACCTTCTTCGGTCACGAGATCAACCGTATTCTCGCTCGCACGCCCCAGATACCAGCCGCGTGGCCGCTCGCCGGTCACCGCCTCATGTAGCTTGACCGTTGCATCCAGCCACTCGCGCTCTTGCTCGCGGGAAAAGTCTTTGTATTCGATCCATTTCAGGCCGTGGGACGCAATCTCCCAGCCAGCTTCTTGCATCGCTGCAACTTGCGCGGGTGAGCGGTGCAGCGCCGTCGCTACACCATATACAGTCACAGGAATTGCGGAACTTGTGAACAGTCGATGCAGCCGCCAGAAACCTGCGCGCGCGCCGTATTCGTAGATCGATTCCATGTTCCAATGCCGCTGACCCGGCCATGATGCGGCACCAACGATTTCTGATAGAAACGCTTCAGACCCAGCATCGCCGTGAAGCGTGCAGTTCTCGCCGCCCTCTTCGTAGTTGACCACGAACTGAACAGCGATCTTGGCACCATTGGGCCAATTCGCAGATGGCGGGTTGGGACCGTAGCCCTGCAAATCTCGTGGATAGTGCACCTGAGCTCTCCCTGCTCGTGCATCAAAGTTCATGCATCCTATAGGAAGAAAACAGTCAGCGCTTTCAAATATTTATTGAAGAACTGTAAGCCTGACACGCATGGCATTCTTGCCCTATAAATTACGCACCAGCACCACCCGATCGACGATTGAGACATCCATGGCCGAACAAGGCTTTCTGACGACACATATTCTAGACACGGCAAACGGCTGTCCTGCGCACAATGTCACGATTGATCTCTACCGATTGGATGGCGAGACCCGTGAGCACATCGTCACCAAAACCACCAATGATGACGGCCGTACCGACAGTCCACTCATCGCAAAAGGCGACCTTATTTGCGGAAATTACGAGCTAGTTTTCCAAATTGGCGCATTTTTCCAAGGATCAGCCCCCAAAAGCGAACACCCCTTCATCGATGTGGTGCCAATCCGCTTCGGTATAGACGACGAGACAAGCCATTATCATGTGCCGCTGCTCGCCTCTCCTTTCAGCTTTTCCACCTACCGCGGCAGCTAACCCAACTGTTTTTGGCAACCTTCAATCATATGATCGATAAGCAATCGGGTCTTCGGGTCCTGCAATCGCTTGTGCGGAAAGACGCATGAAAACGGGATTGATGTCGGCGGTGTATCGGGCAGAACTTCGACCAATCGACCGTCCTCCAACTGCTCGCTCACCTCGAAGCGGGTCTTGCTAACAATACCACAGCCGTCGACAGCCCAACCGGTTAACACGTCGCCATCGTCCGACTCCATCGGGCTTGAAAAGTCATAGCGTTGGCGGCGGCCATTCACCTGTAAAGTCCAGAAGAATTCTTCAGCTCCGGGAAAGCGGAGCAACAAACAATGATGGTTTGGCAAATCTTCTGGCGATGTTGGCGCACCTTGTCGTTCGAGATAGGCGGGTGAGGCGCACAAAACCCGCTTGAACTCATGGACTGGCCGAACCCGCATTTCAGAATCTTTCAACTCACCCAGCACGAATGCCGCGTCCAAGCCTTCTGCCGTGAAATCGACCTTGCGATCAGATAGGCGCAAGCGAACATTTACGTCTGGATAGTTCTCTTTGAAGCTTGGCACCAAAGGCGCGATCAGTTTTTTACCAAGCCCCAACGGAGCCGCAACAAATACCGTGCCCTTCGGGCTGTCCGTCACATCGGCAATCGAACCCTCCACCTCCTCAATCATATCGAGAATGCGGATTGCCCCCTTGTAAAATAGCTCACCCTGCTCGGTCGGACTTAGGCTGCGCGTGGTGCGGTTGAACAACCGCACTCCCAAATGGCGCTCCAAATCTGCAATGCGACTGCTAGTAACCGCCGCCGAAATACGTAAATCGCGCCCCGCCGCTGACATGGAGCCAAGGTCGTAAACCCGCACGAATGTTTTGATATTGGGTACGTAGGACATGACCAATCTCACCATTTCCAAATGAAATTTGAAAGTGCTGGAGATTTACAACCCTTCAATGCAAAGACAAGCTTGGGCATGACCTTACGCAGGGTCTGCAGGCCAACCGTCTGCACCGTTTGGAGGCAACGATGTATTACGATTACGCAGTCATGTGGGACTGGCTATCCTTTGGGGTGCGCTGGTTGCACGTCATCACAGCCATGGCCTGGATTGGTGCAAGCTTCTACTTCATCGCGCTCGACCTGATGTTGAAACCGGCTGACGACATGCCGGAAGGCGCATCCGGTGAGGAATGGGAAGTCCACGGTGGCGGCTTTTATCACACCACCAAATACCTCGTGGCACCGGCACGCCTTCCCGAACATCTGACATGGCATAAATGGCAGAGCTACATAACGTGGGTCTCGGGGGTCGCGCTGCTCGCCATCGTCTATTGGGCCGGTGCGGAACTCTATCTGATCGACCGCAACGTGGCTGACCTCGCCGTATGGCAGGCCATCGCGCTTTCGGCAGGCTCCCTCGCCATTGGGTGGATCATCTACGACTTCCTGTGCAAGTCGCCCATCGGCGCGAACACCAACGGCCTCATGGTTCTGCTGTTCGTACTGCTGGTCATCATGGGTTGGGGTTACACGCAAATCTTCACGGGCCGTGCCGCATTTCTACATCTTGGCGCCTTCACGGCGACCATCATGACGGCCAACGTCTTCGTCATCATTATGCCCAACCAGCGCATCGTGGTGGCCGATTTGAAGGCGGGACGAAAACCCGACCCCAAATACGGCAAAATCGCCAAGCAACGCTCGATGCACAACAACTACCTGACGTTGCCAGTGCTGTTCCTGATGCTGTCGAACCATTATCCGCTGGCATTTGGCACCGAGTACAATTGGATCATCGCAGCGCAGGTGTTCCTAATGGGCGTCACCATCCGCCACTACTTCAACACCATGCATGCTACCGGCAAAGGGCCGAGCTGGACATGGCTCGCAACTGCGATCCTGTTCGTTGTTGCAGCTTGGCTGTCCACTAATCCAAAGTTCTCCACCGGAGAAGCGCAAGCTGCGACCTCAGCGCGGGTCGAGCAATTCATGGCTGCTCCGGGTTTCCAAAAGGCGGCTATCGCCGTGCAAGGCCGCTGCGCCATGTGCCATGCAGATGAACCCACATGGGAAGGTATGATCGTGCCGCCCAAAGGTGTGGTTCTGCAAAGCGACCAAGACGTCGCCCGTCACGCTCGGGAAATTTATCTGCAAGCCGGTCGTTCCATCGCCATGCCGCCCGGCAACCTGTCAGAGATCACGGATGACGAACGCGTGTTGATCGTGGAGTGGTACGAGGCAGCGGTTAGCGGCCAATCCAACTAAAATTCAAATTTCCTAAGCTCTGTTGCGGACGCGTAATAGGTCGCACTAACAAAGCGAAGCTCGGCTATATTGGCTAATGCTCGAACGGCCTGCTGCACGGCCGCTGAATGTCAAAATACAGCGACATCCGTAAATTCATAAACCTTCCAATATCTTCCATTGGCCTAACCAAAATGCGGTGTTAGCGTCACGGCAGCGCGCGGCTAACAGCGCGTCGAAAATATTCCTGGGAGGAACATATGTTGAAAATGCTCAAGCTGGCACTGGCTGCCAGCGTACTCGTGGCTGGCGCTTCAGTCGCTCATGCCGATGGTCACCAGAAAGTCGATGCCGTTAAATTCCTCATCCCCGGCGGCGCCGGTGGTGGCTGGGACGGTACCGCACGCGGAACAGGTGAAGCCCTGACCAAGTCCGGTCTAGTGGGCGCTGCTACCTACGAAAACATGTCCGGCGGCGGCGGCGGCAAGGCCATCGCCCACATCATCGAGACCAAGGACGAAGGCACTTTGATGGTGAATTCCACGCCTATCGTCATCCGTTCGTTGACCAAGGTTTTCCCGCAGTCGTTCCGCGATCTGACACCAATTGCGGGTACCATTGGTGACTACGGCGCAATCGTCGTTGGCAAAAACTCCAAGATCGCCGATTTGAACGGTTTGGTTGAAGCATACAAAGCCGACCCGAAAACTGTCGCAGTTGGTGGTGGTTCCGTTGCAGGCGGCATGGACCACCTGATCGCGGCACTGGTCATGAAGAACGCCGGTCAGGACGCTACAAAAGTGAAGTACATCCCGTATGACGCTGGCGGCAAAGCGATGGCCGGCCTTTTGTCCGGCGAAATTCAGGCTCTGACCACCGGTTTCGGTGAAGCAATTGAACTCGCCCGTCAGGGTGAAGTGAACATCCTTTGCGTCACATCTCCGGAGCGTGTTGCAGCATCCAAGGACACCCCGACCTGCGATGAAGCTGGTTCCAAAGGCACGAACTTCGTCAACTGGCGTGGTTTCTTTGCAGCGCCCGGCATCTCCGACGAGAAGAAGGCAGCATATATCGCCGCTCTCAAGGAAATGTACGACACTGAAGAATGGGCCACCGTTCGTGATCGCAACGGCTGGGTCGACATCTTCAATGCAGACGCTGATTTCGTGAAATTCCTGGAAGGTCAGGAAGAGCAGATCGGTGGACTGATGAAAGAGCTCGGCTTCCTCTAGGACGCTACTCTGAACTGACGAAAACGAAGAAGGCCGGGTCCCTATGGCCCGGCCTTCTTTTTACAACAAACCATTTGGGAGGATGGACGGATGGCTTTGTCCAAAGACCGTATCGGCGGCTTGCTGATGCTAACGTTTTGTCTGATCTACGCTTGGCAAAGCCAGAACATCAAACTGTTGCCGTTCCAGTTGAACTCCTCCTTCCACGCCCGCACAATGCCAGAAGTTTTGGCCGTGCTAGGCGTCGGTCTTTCTGTGCTTGTGATCGCTTTTCCAAGCGATAAGGAACGCTTCACACTGACGGGTCAGAAGCTTGGTCTCGGCCTAGCCTTTCTGGCACTTATGTCAGCCTACGGGCTGGCCGTTCGCCCCGCCGGTTTCCTGCTATCGACATCGCTGTTCCTGACGATCGGCTTCGCCATGTTGGGCGAGCGCAGCATCGCAAAGCTGCTGCTGGTTGCGGTGCCGCTGGTGGTCTCTTTCTGGGTTTTGATGAACTATGGCCTGAGCGTCTTCATCGAACCGCTTCCTGCGTTTCTGAGAGGCTGAACCGATGATTGATGGCATCCTCATCGGCCTATCCACGGCCTTCACATTTCAAAACATCATCTTCGTCGTCATGGGCTGCCTCGTTGGCACATTCATCGGCATGTTGCCGGGCCTCGGACCAATGTCGGCGATTGCATTGATGATCCCTGTCGCTGCCAGTTTAGAGCCCTCGGCCGGTATAATCCTTATGGCTGCAGTCTATTACGGCGCAATCTTCGGCGGTTCGACGTCTTCCATTCTCATCAACGCGCCGGGTGTGGCCTCCACGGTTGCGACATCCTTCGACGGCTACCCGATGGCGAAACAAGGGAAGGCGGGCAAAGCGCTCGCTATCGCCGCCTATTCGTCATTTTCCGGCGGTGTAATTGCAGCGCTCTTGCTGCTGATCGCCGCGCCGTATCTGGCATCCGTATCGCTCTCGTTTCAATCGACCGACTATTTTGCGCTTATGGTGCTCGGCCTCTCCGCAGTCGCCGCATTTGCGGGCAAAGGCGAAGTGCTGAAGGCGCTACTAATGACGGTGGTCGGCCTCATGCTATCTACCGTGGGCACTGACCAGACCGTCGGCGTGCCCCGCTTCACTTTGGGCATGATCGACCTCGTTGATGGCATATCATTCCTACTGCTGGTCATGGCAACATTCGCACTGTCGGAAGCTTTGATGGCTATCATCAAGAAGGTGGACGAATCCAAACGCGAAGCCGAACGTAAGGCCGCCTCCGAACTCGGCTCAATGAAAATCACCAAAGAAGAGGTGAAGGAAATGGTGCCGGTGATCGGGCGTTCGTCCGTCCTCGGCTTCATCATCGGTGTGTTGCCCGGCGCTGGTGCAACCATTGCCAGTTTCCTCGCCTACGGCACGGAACAGCGCATTGCTGGTCCGGTGAAGGGGAAGGAATTCGGCAAGGGTTCCGTTCGCGGGTTGGCCGCTCCTGAAACCGCAAACAACGCAGCTGCAACAGGTTCCTTCGTTCCTCTTCTGACCTTGGGCATTCCAGGCTCAGGCACAACCGCCATAATGTTGGGCGCACTTATCGGCTACGGCATCCAACCTGGACCGCGCCTTTATATCGACCAGCCGGACGTCTTTTGGTCGGTCATCATTTCCATGTGGCTGGGCAACATCATTCTGCTGGTTTTGAACCTGCCGCTGATCCCGCACATCGCCCGCGTTCTTGCGATCCCCGCCCGCTTTCTGCTGCCGCTCATTCTGTTCTTCTCACTCATCGGCGTCTATTTCGTGTCCTTCAACACTTTCGACATTCAACTCATGGTGCTGTTTGGACTGGCGGCCACGATCCTGCGGCTTCTATCGTTCCCCATGGCACCAATGATCCTCGGCTTCATTCTCGGTGGCATGATGGAAGAGAACCTGCGCCGCGCACTTCTTATCAGCGATGACTCGTGGTCATTCCTGTGGGAGCGCCCGCTGACGCTTTCCATCCTGCTAATCGCAGCAGCGTGCCTGTTCGTGCCGATGCTGTCGCCGGTGATCGCGAAAATGCGCAGCAAGACGCAGGATGCGCCTTCAGCAGATTGAGCCTGAACAAAATGGGGTGACTGAACGCCCAGCCGCCCCATTCATTAGGCCGATCTAGTCTGCCGCAGTAGCCTCAATCTCGAACATCAATTCGGGAAGCGCCAACCGCGTAACACCGAGCAATGTTTGCGGCGGGGCAACACCCGCTGGCCCAAAGCACATACCCATCAAATCGAAGTTCTTCAGTGCTTCATCCACGTCAGTGGTAGCGATGTTCAGACGGATGACGTTTGCCAAACTCATGCCAGCGGCTTCCAGAACCGCTTCCAGATTGTCCAACGCAAGCGCAATCTGCTGACGCATGTCACCGGCATGTTGCGGCTTGCCTTCAGCATCCACCGAAGTCTGGCCAGCGCATATCAACTGTCGCTTGTTGCCCTCAACGATCTCCGCCTGATTGTAGCCAACGTGCAAAGACCAAGGCCAAGGGTTCACTGGTGTTCTGTTCATAGGACTATTCCTCATCAAAAGTGCGATCGCCTGATTGGCGAATAAGCTCTTCCTAAAGACACCCTACTGACAGCATAGTGTCAGTAGTCTTTGCAGCGACAAAATTTAACCAAGCCGGAAGTAGCCCCATGAGAAGAGCGGACAGATTAATCCGTATCGTCCAATTTCTACGTTCTCGCAGTCGCGCGGTAACGGGCCAGCAGATTGCCGATGAGTTCGGCATCTGCACCCGTACCGTCTATCGCGACATGCAGGCGCTGATGGACTCGCATATCCCAATCAGCGGTGAAGCAGGCGTGGGGTATGTGATCGACAAGCGTTACTACATGCCACCAGTCGCCTTCGACATGGACGAATTGGAAGCAATTGGTCTGGGCATCGCTATGGTTCGGCAATGGACGGATGACGAGTTCGCGCAGAAGGCCATGAACGCCTTCGACAAAATACAAACTGTTCTTCCCGCAGAAATCCAAAGTGAGATGCAGCAGATCACGACCTACTCCATTCCCGATGCAAACCTAGTGCCATGGACCGTGAGTTTCTCGCACTTGCGGGAATGCATCCGCGAGCATCGAAAAATTGGTATCACTTATACAGATGAGCGCGGCAGGGAGTCAGCACGAACTTTGCGCCCGCTGGCCCTCATTTTCGCAACGCCGGTTTGGGTGCTGGCCAGTTGGTGCGAAACGCGCCGCGATTTTCGCAACTTTCGGCTGGACCGTATAGGTAAATTGGAAGCGTCTGACGACATATTCGACGACGAAGAAGACAAGGGGTTGGAAGCATTCAAGGCAGCCGACGCATTCTAGTTGAGCGACTGAGAACTGTCTGCCGTCAGCAGCACGACTTTGGTGAAACTCAACTGCTAGAGTTTGCTTTGTAGAAAAGTCCAAAGCTTCACCGCTTGGTCTCTTGCGCCATCGACATCGCGGTAGAGCTTGATTGCCATTGGAACCTGCAAGGCCCACGATCCAGCCACCACCAAGACACCTGCTGCCAGATCTGGAGCAACGAGACTTCGAGGCAACCAGGCAATGCCTGCGCCATCACGCGCACGAATGCGTAGAGCCCCAGCCATGCTGTTTTCATAAACAACCTTGAGGCGACCGGAATTTTCCAGCTCGCTGACAATCGGAGCTAAGTGCCCTGCCATTGGCGCATGCGTATCAAAACGTAGCCACGGGACATTTTCATCCGCTTCCTTATCAAGTGAAAAAACAGGAGTTCCATCAGGCGATGGTTTCGACACCGGCAGCAACTCGTCCCGCCCGATATCCAGTGATTGCAGCCCTTCATTGTCTGCAAGTCCTCGCGAGTTTGCGCTCTCATAGCTGAGAATAAAATCAGCCTGCCCGTTCTCCAAAGCTTCCAGACAACGCGGAAGATCATCTACCCGCAGGCTGGATGGAAAAGCACCGAAACCGTCCTCAAGTCCGTTCAACCAATCAGGAAAAAACCGCCAGCCGATTGAATGAGGAACAGCAAACGTCACCACCTGTTTGTCAGTCACGCCAAGCGCCTCACGAATTGTATTGCGCTCGTTGTCCAGATGCTCGCGAGCACGCCTGCCTGCATGCAAAATTTGCTCGCCTGCTGGCAGCAGATGAACAGGCTGGCGGGAGCGATCAACCAACGCAGCACCCACCCATTCTTCCAGCGCCTTGATGCGCCGGCTGAAGGCTGACTGGCTGAGGTGACTCAGTTTTGCAGCACGAGAGAAATTGCCCGTTTCGGCAAGATGGTCGAGATCGCGGAGCCAGTCGAATTGCATAGTTATGCGTTTCTTGCATGATGTTAGGTGAACATGACATTGGACCTAGCTTGGCACCCGTGACTAGTCTTCACATCAGAAAAGCGCGACACGGATTTACGATGAACACCACCGCCCCAACTTCAGCATCGGCTGATGGTTTGAACATAGATAGGTTCGAACGCGTCTCGCTCGGCCATCTCATGACAGAGATAGAAGCCATGCCCCGTCTGTCGGCGCATCTCGGCGGACCAAATTTGTTCATCAAGCGAGACGACTGCACCGGCCTTGCAACCGGCGGTAATAAAACCCGTAAGCTGGAATTTCTTGTAGGTGAAGCTGTAGCTGAAGGCGCAGACATGCTGGTCACGCAAGGCGCGGTTCAGTCCAACCACGTTCGCCAGACAGCGGCAGCTGCCTGTAAAGTGGGCATGAAATGCCATGCCCTTTTGGAACGGCGGGTGCCTAAGCACGACGATAATTACGAAAGCTCCGGCAACGTATTTCTCGATAAGCTGTTCGGTGCGACCCTAGAACATCGTCCAGCCGGTCTTGATATGAATGCCGAAGCAATGGCCGTGACCGAAAAGCTGCGTAGCGAAGGACATAAGCCCTATTTCATTCCCGGTGGTGGCTCCAACCCCACCGGCGCGCTGGGTTATGCTGTTTGCGCTGAGGAAATCGTGGCGCAAGAAAACGATCTCGACAAACCCTTCGATTGGCTCGTCATGGCCACCGGTAGCACCGGTACTCATGCGGGTCTGTTGGCGGGTTTCCAGATGCTGAACCGCGATCTTCCTATTATGGGGATCAGCGTACGTCAGCCGCGCGAAAAACAGATCGCTGCTGTTCACGGCCTAACGCAGCGCACGCTTGCCAAGCTCGGCGGCACCGAAATAAGCGAAGACAAGGTCATCGTCGATGATGGTTACGTTGGCGAGGGCTACGGCATACCCGCCGGCAGTACTATCGAAGCAATCCACCTATCGGCCCGTCAGGAAGGCTTGCTGCTTGACCCTGTCTATTCGGCAAAAGGAATGGCTGGTCTTATCGGGCTTGTGCGCGATGGGTTTTTCAAGCCCACTGACAATGTTCTATTTCTGCACACAGGCGGCTCGTCAGCGCTGCCCGCTTATGAAGAAACTCTGTTGAGCCGCACCGGCTGAACGCTTGCGAATTGAACCCGGCCGTTTGGTCGGGGTCCAGGACTGAAAATCTAAAACCAACCGGAGAAACATCATGAAAACTTCCATGAGAACGCTCACTGCAGCCATAACGCTGTCCCTACTCAGCACCACAGCTTTCGCAGCTGAAAAAGTATCCATCGGCGTACCGTCTTGGACCGGCGCGCAGGCCGTTGCGCATCTGCTGGCTGAAGTGGTCACCAGCCGCATCGGCGGTGAGGCAGAACTTGTACCGGGCAACAATGCCACGATTTTCCAAGCGATGGATCAGGGCAAAGGCGACATCGACGTGCACCCGGATGTGTGGCTTCCCAACCAGGAAAGCTTCACGAAGAAATATGTCGATGGAGCAGGCACCGTTCAGCTCTCCTCCAATCCATACGAAGGCAATCAGGGCTTCTGCGTTTCCAAAAACTTCGCTGCTGAAAACAAAGTGACTGACATCGCTGATCTTGGCCGCCCAGACGTTGCTGCCAAAATGGACAGCGATGGCAACGGCAAAGGCGAAATGTGGATTGGCGCACCGGGTTGGGCTTCGGCCAACGTCAACGAAGTCAAAGTGCGCGACTATGGTTTGGGTGACTTCATCGAGCCTATCCGAGCAGAAGAAGCTGTCAAAACTGCCCGCGTGAAAGATTCAATTGCCAAAGGCGAAGGTTACGCTTTCTATTGCTACAAGCCCCACGCTATCTGGTACATGTTCGACGTAGAAATGCTCACCGAGCCTACATTCGACCCAGCTAACTACAAAATGGTGCAGCCTTCAGACTCACCTGACTGGTTCACCGATTCAAAGGTCGCCACCAAGGATGCGTTGAAGAACGTACAGATCGCTTGGTCCAAATCTCTGGCAGAACGTTCGCCGGCCATCGCCGAATTTTTCGACCGCTTCAAGCTGAGCGCCGATGATGTATCCAGCTTTGCCTACGAAATTTCCGGTAAAGGCCGCGAGCCGGGCGAAGTAGCGAAGGAATGGGTCGCCGCTAACTCCGATCGTGTTGACGGTTGGTTGGGCCTCTAGTCCTGCAATAACCTTTTCGGTGGCGGATGCCTTTACCATCCGCCACCGTTCAAATCCCAAGATAGCAAACCATGGAGTGGCCAGCCGGTGAGCGATATGCAGGCAGATCAGACAGCTCCGGTAGTTGAAGTTTCCAAGGTATGGAAGATCTTCGGCGCCAATGCCGACATCGCCATGAAGGCTGTTAAAGAAGAGGGCATCGGCAAGGCCGAGGTTCTTGAGCGCTATGGCGCGGTCGTCGGCGTCGCCGATGTCAGCCTGTCGGTCAACCGCGGCGAAATCTTCTGCGTCATGGGATTATCCGGCAGTGGGAAATCCACGCTGGTGCGCCATTTCAACCGCCTTCTGGACCCCACGTCAGGCACAATCTCTATTGAGGGCACCGACGTTACGTCCCTTGCTCCAGCCCCGCTGCGGGAATTTCGTAATCGCAAGATCGGGATGGTGTTCCAGAACTTCGCGTTGCTGCCCCACCGCTCGGTTCTCGATAATGTCGCCATGCCGTTGGAAATCCGCCAGCTAAACAAGAATGACCGAATGCGCCGCGCACGCGAAATTCTCGACATCGTGGACCTCGGCGCTTGGGGCAACAAATTCGCCCATGAACTATCGGGCGGCATGCAACAGCGCGTGGGCTTGGCCCGCGCACTAGCAGCCGACCCCGACGTGCTGCTGATGGATGAGCCCTTTAGCGCTCTCGACCCGTTGATTAGGCGTCAACTGCAGGATGAGTTCATTCGCCTGTCTAAGATTCTGAAAAAGACCACTATCTTCATCACCCACGACCTCGACGAGGCCGTCCGCGTTGGCGACCGTATCGCGATCATGCGCGATGGCCGGGTTGTGCAAATCGGCACCGCTGAAGAAGTGGTGATGAACCCCGCAGACGATTACGTCGCCGAATTCGTTGCCGGTATCTCGCGCCTGAAGGTTGTTCGCGCCCATGCTGTGATGCGGCCTGTCGCGCAGCATGAGGCCGAGGTCGGACCCGTTCCAGCTGACGCACCGCAAGTTGCAGAAAGCGAAGCCCTGTCCAAAATCATCCACATGGCCATCGCCGACGACGCACCCATTGTCGTCATGGATGAGGGACAATCTGTCGGGATCATCACCCGCCGCGACATCCTTCAAGTCGTCATCGACGGAACGGAAGTATCATGAGCGTGACCGACTTGGCTCCCGATTTAAAAGCTGAAACCACGATGGATGATGCAATCATCGTATCGGCAGAAAAGCTGGACGCGATTGCAGCGGAACGACGCGAAAAGGTCGCCGAATTTGTTCGTACCAATCCAGAGCGCTACGCCACCGAATTCCAGAAGATCGGCAGTCAGTCCGGTTTCACCGCCACTTTTAATTTTTTCGCAGCCCTGTTCGGCCCCATCTGGTTTGGCGGTCGCGGTTTGTGGAAATGGGCGGTGGGGTTCCTGATCGTTGAAACGATTGCCTTCGTTCAAATCGCCCGCGGCCTTTTCGGCGATCTCGCAATCGCTGCCCGCGAACGCATTGCCTCCATCGAAGGCACACTGGAACTGCGGCGCAGCCAGCTTGCAGCAGCTGAAGAGTCCGGTTCAGACAAGATTGATGTCTATCGCCGAACGGTGGAGTCGCTTGAAAGCGCAATCGGCGGCATACGGTTGGAGGCCGAGCAGATTGCAGATCAGGGCATCTGGATCGCCCTTGCCGGCTTCGCTATTTTGCTCATTGCCAAAATCGGCCAAGGACTCGTTGCCAACAGCGTGTTGGAAGCCCGTTTTTCCGACTGGCTATCCGACCCGGATGTGCCTTCAGGTATGCCAGTACAGCAGATCATTTTCAGCGCGGTCTTCTGCATCTTCATCGTTGCTGCAGCCGTGTTACATTATAGCTTTCCGGGCACGTTGCCCGCGCTATCAGAATTCCCAACGGACCCCTCCTTACGACTGGAGGCCATCTCCGGCGTGGAGGCTTTCTTTGCATGGGCCGTATCCAGCGGCGACGCATTGTTCGACTTCATCACGTGGTGCATCCGTCTGCTTTTGGACGCGCTGGAAACGGTGTTCGTTCAGACACCGTGGATCGTTGTGGCGAGCTTCATCATCCTGCTCACATGGTTGTCTGCGGGCGTCCGCCCTGCCCTTTGGTCAGGCGCGTTTCTGCTCTACATGGGGCTGCTGGGCTTTTGGGAAAAAGCGATGACGACGCTCGCGCTTCTTGGCACAGCCGCGTGCCTGTCCATCCTCATCGGCATTCCGCTGGGTATGTTATGCGCGCGCCGTCACCGGCTTTATGCGGTGATCCAGCCTATCATGGACTTCATGCAGACCATGCCCGCCTTCGTATTCATGATCCCGGTCATCGCGTTTTTCGGCACCGGCAAACCGGCAGCAGTCGTAACAACCATGATCTTCGGTGGCACTCCTGTCGTGCGCCTAACCGTGCTTGGCTTACGAGGTGTGCCTGAAGCCGTGCGCGAAGCTGCAATATCCTTTGGCGCATCGAAATGGTATTTGCTGACACGGGTCGATCTGCCTCTGGCTGCTCCATCAATCCGAGCAGGCATAAACCAGACGATCATGTTGTCCCTCGCCATGGTCGTGGTTGCATCGCTGATCGGTGCAAAAGGCCTCGGTGAAGATGTGCTTGAAGCGCTTCAATACGCCAATGTTGGCCAAGGTATTCTGGCCGGTTTCTCAATCCTCTTCTGCGCCATGATCCTAGACCGTATCGTGCAAGGCGCACGGAAGTAGAAGAAGGTCGAGGCGAGACATTTTTGATTTCAAACTTAGGCGTGATACGCGCTCACCATGAAAATCAGAAACCTCGACACCTTCTATTGGATCGCAAATCTGAACTCGTTTCGGGCAGCAGCAGAGCATCTAAACGTCACTCAGCCGGCAATCACCGCGCGTATTCAGGTTCTAGAACAGGACCTCGGAACAGCTGTCTTTCAGCGCGATACGCGCAATACGGAGTTGACAGCAGCCGGTCGTGATTTGCTGCCCTATGCCACCAAAATGATGGAGCTGGACCAGTCCGTCATCAACCGCTTCTCCGACACCACGACAGCAGAGCAGTCGGTGCGGCTTGGCGCCTCAGAAACTGTGGTCGGCAGTTGGCTGCCAGATTTCCTATCGAACTACGCGCAAATGCGGCCCAACCTCAGCTTCGATCTAACCGTCGATGCGACCAACAACTTGCGAAATGCCTTGGTCGCACGCGAATTGGATCTCGCATTTCTCATGGGCCCAATTGCCGAGGCAAGCATCGAGAATGTCGACCTTTGCGGATATGATATGGTCTTCGCTGCTGCGCCAAAAATCGCAATACAAAGCAGCTTATGGGACGCAGCATCGTTGGCAGATCAAGGCATTTTAACATTTTCCGCCAACACACGCCCCTACCGTTATCTGCGCGAATTGCTGTCTCCCCACACATCCGGCACATTGAAAATAACGAGCTCAACATCACTCGGCGCGATCGTGCGCCTTGCGTTGGTTGGCTACGGCATTTGCGCACTGCCTCGTGCAATCATTAGCGCCGAAATTGCGCGTGGCGATCTGGTCGAATTGAACGCCGAGCCGTCTTTACCGCCCATTCATTTCACATCCAGCCACGTTTCCGGCACACCCAACAGCAGCCTTGTGCAAGATATAGGCGTTAGCGCCGCCAAGTTTCTCGACCCCCAACTGATAAAAAATATTTATCAAAACTGAACAATTTTTTCGATTTGATTTTCAGCTTGGTCTCTTGCCTTTTAACAGCGGGAGGCTTGCAACATGCAAATTGCTGAGAAATTCAAGACAGGTGCAAAGCTTCGTGAAGAAGTCAGAGCCGCCCGTTTCAGCGGCCAGACTGCCGGGCAAGCGCCCAATTTCCTGCAGGGCAACGTTGTCATTCTACCGCGCGAACATGCGCAGGATTTTCTGCTCTACTGCGCCAACAATCCAAAGCCATGCCCGTTGATCGGCATCACACGCCCCGGTGAGGTCTCGATTCCAACTCTCGGCAATTTCGACATCAGAACCGATTTGCCGCGCTATCGCATTCATAACAGCGGCAAGCTTGAACGCGAGGTCACAGACATCGCCGACCTGTGGAACGATGATCTGGTGACCTTCGTGCTGGGCTGTTCCTTCACGTTTGAAGAGGCTCTCATGTCTCACGGCTATCCCGTTCGTCACATCGAGCAGGGAAGGAATGTACCGATGTTCAAGACGAATATCGACACAATGCCAGGGGGTATCTTTCACGGCCCGCTTGTCGTCACGATGCGCTCGTTTCCCGAGCATCAGATACCGGCGATCTTCGATTTATCCGCCAATTTTCCCCACGCCCATGGCACACCGATCTATTGGGGCGACCCTAAGAAAATCGGAATTACTGACTTCGGTGCGCCAGACTACGGCGATGCAGTCGATGTCCCCCCCGACGAAATTCCCGTGTTTTGGGCCTGCGGAGTAACGCCGCAAGCGGCCATCGAACGGGCAAAGCCGGAACTCTGCATCACCCATGCACCAGGCTGCATGTTGGTGACAGACATCCACTCCTCCGATGTGCCGGTGGTTATGCCGTCAATCCTAGATTTCACCGACCAAACAAGTGAGCCGCGCCGCGCCACCTCATGAGGTCAATCTTCGATGTACGGATCAACGCTGTGACAGCCCGTGCATCTTTTCAAACACCCACAGCACACCTGAAAGGGACGAACCCAATGAAGAAATTTCTCATCGCCTGCGCAGCTTCCGCAGCAATCGTTACCCCGACACTTGCCGAAGACCTTGCAGTCGTCGGCAGCTGGTCGAGCCTGCCGCTGCACAACGAGTATGAAGCGCCGTTCTGGGGCAAGACCCTGCCCGAAGCTTCCGGCGGCAAAATCAACACATCTGTGACCACCCACAACCAGATGAATCTTGGTGTCGGCGAAGTCTTCCGTCTTCTCGGACAAGGCGTGTTCGACGTTGGCATGACGGTTGGCGACTACGCGGTTGCAGACGCACCTGAACTGGAAGGTCTGGACGTTCCTCTCCTCGCGATGACCGCTGCTAAAGCGCAAGCCTCCGTAGAAGCTGCCCGCCCGATGGTGGAGGAAATTTTCAAGGTTCGCTTCAACTCACAGGTTCTGGCCATCGCGCCCTATCCGCCACAGGTTGTGTTCTGCAACAAAGCCGTCACCAAGCTGGATGATCTAAAGGGTTTGAAAATCCGCGCGTCCGGCCGCATGACCGCAAAATTTCTTGAAGCGCTCGGTGCTGAAGGTGTGAACGTCTCCTTCTCGGAAGTTCCCGGCGCGTTGCAAAAGGGTGTGGTCGATTGCGCCGTTACCGGTGCAGGTTCTGGCTACAGCGCGGGCTGGTGGGAAGTATCCACGCACCTGCTGACTATCCCACTGGGTGGATGGGATCCGGTGGTCACTGCGATCAATCTAGACAAATGGAACACTCTGGATGCTGAAACGCAGACGTTGATCCAGACGCAGGTCACAGAAAATTTCGAAGCACCAGCATGGGCATCTGCCCAAAACGCGCTGGCTAATGATATCGGCTGCCTCACCGGTAAAGGCGATTGCACCTCCGGTGACAAGCGCTCCATGACGTTGGTCGAAGCCACTGATGAGGATATCGCCAAGGCTCGCGGTATTCTGGAAGAACAGGTCCTGCCGGAATGGGCAGAACGCGCCGGTGGTGATTGGGCAAAACGCTGGAACGACAGTGTTGGCAAAGTCGTCGGTGTGGCGATCAAAACTCAATAACAGGCCCAAAAGTAACGGGGACAACTAAGGAGCGCCCAGATGGCGGAACGAATTCTCATAGGACTGCGCAGCTTGAACAGGGGCGTGGCAATCATCACCGGCGTCATGTTCCTCGCCTGCGCTGCGTTGGTCCTTGTCGACATCGTTCTTCGCCGTCTGGGCAATTCTCTCGGCGGTACCGACGAAATTTCCGGCTACGTGATGGCTATCGGTACCGCGTGGGGCATGGCTTATGCCCTGCTCGAACTCTCCCATGTCAGGATCGATTTCCTGCGCAGCAACACATCGACAAAATGGAAGGCCGTCTTCGATCTGGTGTCGATGTTTACGCTTGCTTCCACCGTATCGATCATCGCGGTCCAGTGCTGGCAGGTAGTTGCCGCAACGCTGAAGAATAATTCCCACGCGAACACGCCGCTGGAAACACCGCTGGCCCTCGTTCAGGTACCGTGGTTTGCGGGCTGGATTTGGTTCGCCATTATGGCGTGGCTAACTTTCATTGCGGCAATGGCGCTGGTGGCAAAGGGCGAGTTCCAGAAAGCCGAGAGCTTCACCGGAGTCTTTCCTGAAGTGGAGGGCGCGTAATGCTCGGCTTCATTTCTATCGGCCTGTTGGGTCTGCTCACACTCTCCATTCCCGTCGGCATTGTCCTTTTCCTGCTGGGCATTGGCATCGATCAATTCTTCACGCCTTTTCCGCTTCTGCGTGGGCTTGGGTCGATGGTCTGGTCCACATCCGAAAACGCAGCCCTTATCGCCATTCCCTTCTTTGTGCTGCTGGGCGAATTGCTGGTCCGCAGCGGCATCGCCGCGCGCACATATGAAGCGCTCGACCGCTGGGTATCGTGGCTTCCCGGCGGGCTGGTTCACGCCAACATCGCAACCGCAACCATGTTCTCCGCCACGTCCGGTTCGTCGGTAGCCACGGCAGCAACTGTAGCAACGGTTGCCATGCCACAAGCTGAAAAGCTGGGCTACGATCCCAAACTATTTTCTGGTGCTATCGCAGCAGGCGGAACGTTGGGCATCATGATCCCACCGTCGATCAATCTCATCGTCTATGGGTTCCTAACCCAGACTTCCATTCCACAGCTTTTCCTTGCTGGCCTGGTGCCAGGCATTTTGCTGGCGCTTCTGTTCATGGCGATGGTCGCTGTCATCTGTTCCATCCGCCCTGAATTGGGCGGCCAGAGACGAACTTTTCCCTTGCGTGAAATGATCATGGGCCTGGCTTCGCTAGGGCCGATCATCATCCTATTTTCGATGATCATCGGATCAATCTACAAAGGTTGGGCAACACCCACGGAAGCCGCTTCCGTCGGAGTTGGCGGAGCGTTCATTATCGCCGCGATGTTCGGCGCAGTATCGGTCAAAATGATAACGGAAGCGCTGGTCGGTACGGTCAAAATCACGTGCATGATCATGCTGGTCGTCATTGGCGCATCATTCCTGAACTTCACCTTATCCGCCGCCGGTTTGTCGAATGAGCTCAGCGCATTCCTTGCAAGTCTCGGTCTCGACCCGTTCTGGATGCTCATGGTCATCGTCGCCATGTATATCGTACTCGGATTTTTCATCGAAACGCTGTCGCTGATGGTCATCACTATTCCGATCGTCGTGCCGATTATTGTCAGCCTCGGCTATGATCCGATCTGGTTCGGCATCTTGATGATTGTTCTCATCGAAATGGCGCTTATTACACCACCTGTGGGCTTGAATCTCTACGTGGTTCAGGCCGCACGCAAGGGCGGCTCTATGTCCGAAGTGATGCTGGGCGCTATGCCGTTTGTACTCGCCATGTTGGCAATGGTCGCAGCGCTCATCGCGCTGCCTCAACTGGCACTCTATCTGCCTGGCGCGCTTCGTTGATCGCAAGATAGAACAACGCTTCCAATTTTACGCGGCTTGGTTGCAGTGTTGCAAACGCCGTTGTTTGAACGTGTCTCGTTTGATCCTTTCGCGTTCGAGTAGAGGCCTCGATCTGGCAACACCGTCGATATTGACTAAGCTAAGACCGCACACCTTGGCCCAAGCGATACGGTAGGCCATCACGTCGACCCACAGGAAGGTGAGTTCTGGCTATTTTCGTTCACAGACGATTGGGCAGGCACCAGATCATCTCAAAATTCACAATTTGCAATTCCGGAAAAGCCTATGGGATGTTCGTCGTCATATAGGTGCACGGGCCACGAAATTTAGTTCACCTCGCGGTTCAAGAGAACTGATCTCGAGCACGCAGCACCGCTAGCGGATGTCTAAAAAATGCTCTGCCTGCCCACATTAACCCGACTGTAATCGACTTATCCGATCCTGCAGGGAATTAGGGAAATGTGGATATTTCAAAATGTCGATTCAAGAGCAACGCTGCCTGGGGTGGGCACGTCTTTATTCCGGCCACAAAAACTCAAAAATGATATCGGATCATGCGTGGGCCAGTGTTTACCAGCTAGATGGCGGCGAATCCCGGTGCTTCCTCAAGACTTCGCCAACTGTTGATACTGGCTTGCAGACGCTTCACACGGCCTTGTCCAATACGGTTCCTGAACGGGTTCCCGAACTCTTGGCCAGTCGTCCAGATCGCGGATGGTACCTATTTGCAGATATTGACGGCACCAAATTCGCTCGTGATGCAAAACCGGAGGACCGCTACGATATTCTAAGCTGCTTTGCCGCCATCCAAGTCGGAATTCACGCTCAATATCCCAACATGGGTCACCGGCGATATCTTCCGACAAACGAACTCGTCGAAAATTTCTTCATGTTCGTGAACGGAGAAGAAATCGAAATTGCAGGTGATGGTAGTGCGAACCTTTCTCAATTGGTGGGTAGCGAAAAGGCTGAGGGGTATCGCGCGAAGTTGGGACCTCAGCGGGATCGGCTGCAGGAATTAGTTTCTCGCAGTGACAGCCTTCCAGTGCTTTTGGAGCACTGCGACTTGCGCACTTCTAATGCCATGCGTTGCGCTGACGGTTCAACCGTCATTTTCGACTGGGACGACGCGTTGCTTGCCCCGGCTGGCTATTCGCTCCACGCACAGTTTTCAGGTGCAGCACGCGTGTACAGGGCACTTCGTGCTGCGCCTGCTGCAATGGCAGGCACAGATAACCCCATCGCAAGCGACCTTGCGCAGGTGATGGCGTGGGCCACTCCGCTCATGAAAGCGGGTTTACTTGACGAGCGCGCGTTGCGCAGCGCGGTGCCATCTGCAGCGGTGGCTGGCGTCATGCACTATGTACTCGGCTTTGCAGATTATCCCCCTGTGGTACCTGATGGATCGTCCACCATCGCACGTAATATTACACGACGCCTGGACGACCTGGTGATGGTGCTGAAAATGTATGAGGCCTCGGTTGCACCGCCAGCCGACACTATCAAACAACCAACATCCCCAAAGGTAGAACCCGCGAAAACATCGCATTGGTCGAAGCTCGCGGTAACGTTTACCCAAACGGAGCGTGAGTCCGGCGATGTCGCTTCCACAAAGCTTGACGAGGCCGCAGAACTGTTCGGGCGCAACGGTACGCTCATCATGGAAAACGCTTTTTCCACCGCCCATATCGAACGGATGCGGGAAGCCTATCTATCACAATACGGCTCTTACCTGTCCTCCGCCAATCATGACGACACGCTTCGTGTAGGCGACAAGCGTTTCATGGTGACGCTTGCGATGAACGCACCTTTCGACGAGCCGGATTTCTTCGCCGCGAAGCCAATAATGCCGGTTGTAAAACGGCTGTTATCCGACGACGCGATCCTTGGTAGCTATACCTGCGTGACATCGCTTCCAGGGTCTAAAGACCAGCGAATGCACAAAGACCATTCGGCACTTTTCCCGGAAGCTGGCGAAATGGCGTTGCCGCCGTTTGCCATGACCATGATTGTCCCACTGGTCGATCTTACAGAAGAAACCGGCACGACACGTTTGGTGCCTGAAAGCCATCGCATCAGTTCAAGTGCGTCGAAATCGATGCCGCATGTAGATCCGCACCTTACAATTGGTTCGGCTTTCCTGATGGATTTCCGGCTGTCGCATCGCGGTCTTGCCAATCGTTCACTGCATCCGCGGCCAATCGTTTCGATGGTCTATCAACGGCCGTGGTTCCGCGACTATCTAAATTACGACAACCAAAGCCCCGTCGATCTTGCCGATCTCGATATCAGCAAGCTTTCGCCTGAACACGCCAAGCTTTTGAGCTGGCTTTAGCCTGAAATGAACAACATCATGACCACTAACATGCCCGACACCGAAGGCGAATACGTTCTCGATGCACCATACACCTGGTCGTATTTCGAGTATCAGAATCCGCTGAAAATGAGCTTCATTGCGAACCTGAACGGCTTTGCTGCACCGTCTGTCATAGATGATTTTAGCTATTGCGATCTTGGTTGCGGCAATGGGGTGAGCGTCAATCTTCTGGCCCCCATGTTCCCGACAGGTGATTTTCACGGTGTTGATTTCAACGCCGAACACATCGTCAACGCCAATGAACTGGCGACCGCAGGCGGGCTGAGCAACACCACATTCATTGATGCCAGCTTTGGCGACTACGCCGATGGCGATCCACCGATGTTCGATTTTCTTGCCCTGCACGGTATCTACAGTTGGGTGAGCGAGGATGTCCGTGTGCAGATCCGCGACCTGATCGACCGGACGCTGAAGCCGGGTGGGCTGGTTTATGTCTGCTACAACACTTTGCCCGGCTGGTCTGAGCTCATTCCTCTGTGGCGAATGATGCAGTCTTATTCCAATGCAGAATCTGGCACGTCGGTGGAGCGGGCACAAAAAGCTCTGCAGACAATTGCCGCTGTCCGTGATGGTGGAGCGCGTTATTTCAAGGACAACCCGTCAGCATCGACCTATCTCGATCGACTTATGGTGCGCGACCCCAACTACGTGGCGCATGAATTTTGCAACCAGATATTTGAACCGATGTATTTTGAAGATGTCGCCAACGGAATGAAGAACTTGGGCTTGGACTTTGCAGGCACAATGAAAACGCACCGCAACGACATCGACAACGTGTTATCGCCGGACCTGCAGACCTTTGCAGACTCAGCCGCTAACGAAACAGAAGCGGAAGCTCGCCGCAGTCTGATGCGCAACGAATTCTTCCGGCGTGATTTGTATATTCGGGACGGGCTGCGACTAACTCCTGATGAACGTAACCGTGCGCTGTCTGCTTATGAGCTGGGTGCAAAAAAACAGCTTGAACCTAAACGTAAGACGGCTTCGCTGGGAAGACGTACGCTTGATCTGCAAAGCTCCGAGGTTGCAGCACTTCGCACTAAAATGATGCGGGGCAGTCAAACGGTCGGACAGTTTATAGAGAAGGCCGCCTCGTCTGATTTGCAAGCAGCTGTGAACATCGCAATTGATCTAGTGGGCACCGAAGAGATCCAGCCCATCATGGAGACGATGAACCACGAACATCTCAGCGCGTCTGCAAGCTATAAGATGGCACATGCGATCAACCGCACATGCCTCGACCAAATTCTTGACGGCGAAGGTCGTTGTTACCTTATGGCACCAAAACTCGGCTGCGCTTACCGCGTCGGCTTCATGGAAGGGCGACTGTTAAAAGCCCTCAATGGCGTAACTTTCCAACAAGCCGTTGAGACAGTGGCGATAGAGATCGTAGAAGGAAATGATCCTTTCTGGGAGAAGCATGGATTTGGCGCGTCCGAAAAAGGCGTTGCCCGTCTTAAGCGTAAGGCAAACGAATTCTTCACCGGCAAACTAGCAGCACTCAATGCAGGCGGCGTAATCGAACAGGCATAGTCTTAGGTTGAACGACAGCTACCCTACGATCTGAATACCCACCAAGGAACGAAACACATGTCCGCAACAGGAAAATCGTCGTCCGAAGTGTTCAGTGAGGAAAGGTCGGATCAGGTAAAGCGGCTAAGCCGCAAGGTTTTCGGACGCTTGCCCGAGCGCGTTGCGTTTCCAGGCGGAACAAGCCGAACGGCCTTCATCGCCGACATGGGGGATGAGCGTTGCGTCTTCGCCAGACGTGAAAACAGCAACGATGCTCAGCTCGAGGGCATCGTATTAAAAGCTCTGGGTTCGACGGGCAAAGTGCCTCAACTGCGAGCGGTAGAGGATGACTGGGTGGTGCAGCAGTTCGTCACCGGCGAGCGGTTGCCCGTGGTCATGGACCGCACCGAGAACGCAGACGAGCGCGAGCGACTAACCGCAGATGCATTGGACAGTTTGCATGCCTTACATGAGGCTGCACGCACTGTTGGCTTGCAACACCGCGTGCCACGTATCGGCGTTGCCGATAACTGGCTTTGGAACCGCACAGGTGCTGCCAAGCGCATTTCTGTACTTGCAGGCATCGAAGCACCCGCGCTGGATCGTCACCGGTTAGTCCAGTTCATGAACGTCAAGCGCGACGAATTCGTTAAATGGGACGCAAGACCCGGTAATGCTATGGTCACCCCTTCTGGTTCGGTGTGGTTCGACTGGGAAGACTGCGGACGCAGCAAGGCATTGGACGATCTCGCCTTTGTGATTTGCGACGAGTGGTCCAACCTTACTGTCGAAGCAGAACAACGCTTGCTGAACAGCTATCTACCCGCTTTTTCCGGTTCGATGGATCGCAACAGAGCGCACCATTATCTTCGCAACTTCGGTATTACTCATATGTTGTTGCGCTTGCGGCTTGCGACAAAAAATTACCATCGCGACGATGAATGGTGGGATCGCGACTATTGCCTTGCCGGTGACAAGGTCGGCGTGACGGCCCAAGAGGTCTCTCGCCTGATCGACAGGTTGCAAAGATGGAGCGATGGTGTGGAAGAATGGGCACCACTTACGCCTTGGCTCTGCGCCGTACACGATCGCTACGGCCTAGGCTAATCCGTCCTTTTATTGGACCACTTCATTGAGAAATTTAAATTTCCGCCTGCATGGGCAGGAACGCAGCATCTACAGTTGATGGTTAATAACTAAAATTGTAAATATTCATATTACTTAGTTATGTTAATATCTAGAATTTTCCACAAACAAGAATCGCTTTGATATATTTGATTTTCATATTTCGAGGATCATTTCATGTTAGATAATCTCTATAATCAGTTCGATTGGTATGCCTTTGATGGCGGAGCCAGTGCTAACGACGAATACGCGGCCAGAAAAAAAGGGTCCGGCAAGGGCTCAGGCAAAGGTTCTGGCAAGGGCTCAGGTAAGGGCTCAGGTAAAGGCTCCGGCAAGGGCTCCGGTAAGGGTTCT
>NZ_AEEB01000015.1 GCF_000179775.1 Ahrensia sp. R2A130 | reverse complement strand
ACGGGCGGCAACTACAACACGGATGAAGATACAGCGGTCGCGCTTACGGGCCTTACCGGTGCGCTGACGGATACTGACGGTTCCGAGACGCTGACCTATCGCGTGACGGGTGTTGATCCTGCTGCATCCTTCACCACCGGCACGGATGCTGGTGGCGGGGTATGGACCTTCACCAAGGCCGAGCTCGACGCTGGCCTGACATACAACCCACCGCCACAGGCCGACGGCACCTTCAACATGGTGCTCGAAGCAACCGCAACCGAAGACGAAGGCGACACAGCTACAAACACAGCCAATATAATCGTAACAGTGGCCAGTGTTAGCGATGCGCCGACGCTTACCACAGGCGCTTCAGCGATAGACGAAGATCAACCGGCTGCCGTTGGCGCTTCGTTGACTTATGCCTCTACTGACCCCGATGGGTCGGAAGTCATCAGCGAAGTCGCGATCACGGATATTCCTGCTGGTTCGGTAACCGATTTCACGGTCTCCGGTGCTGCCGTCGTCACACCCGTTCCAGGTGGCTTCACCATCACAGGCCCTGAAGCAGACATCCGCGCGACAGTTGCAAGCCTGACCGTTACGCCTCCAGCCCACTCTGCCGATGATTTCGTCTTGCAGATTGCCGTTACCGTGATGGATGGTCTTGATACCGCCACAACAACGGGAACGCATCCGGTTACCGTTACTCCGGTAGCCGACACTCCCATTCTTACCGGCGGTACGATCAACGGTGATGAAGATACGCCTGTCCCGCTGACTGTCTTGGCTGGGACAACTCCCGACATGGATGGTTCTGAAACAATTGCGTTCCAAATCTCTGGTGTTCCGGCTGGAACTTCGTTGAGCGTTGGCACGGATCTAGGTGGCGGCGTATGGGCGCTGACCCCCGCAGAGCTGGACATTGTTGCCTTTAACCCCGCCACGAACTTCTCCGGTACTGTGCCACTGGTTTTGTCTGCAACAACGACGGACTCCAATGGTGATACCGCAACGGCGAACACGCCATTTGACGTCGTCATCGAAGCGCAAGCCGATGCTCCGACTGTGGTTCCAGGCTCGTCCACCATCAACGAAGACACCCCCGGTCTTATCGGTGACGTGATGACCTACGGGTTGGTGGATACGGATGGTTCCGAAGTAATCAGTGGTGTCGTCGTCGATGGCGCGCCTGCAGGTACTGTTTTCGGCTTTACCGCATCGGGCGCAGTGGTCGTAACGCTTGTTGCTGGTGGTGTTTCCATCTCCGGTACCGAAGCGGAAATTCGCGCTACGCTGGACACGCTTACCCTGCAGGCACCGGATGATACTGGTGATGATATCGCTCTCAACGTCGCCGTTACCACAACGGATGATGATGGTTCGACTGCGACCACGAATGCCACTCACAACGTCGATGTTGTACCTGTTGTAGACACACCGGATGTCACGGGTGGTGCGTTCACTACTGATGAAGACACGACTGTTCTACTGACCGGCGTTGCTGCCTTGCTGACGGATACTGACGGTTCAGAAAGCATCGTCCACACGATCAGCGGCGTACCAACCGGTGCAAGCTTTACCACAGGTACCGATCTGGGTGGCGGCAATTGGTCATTCACACCAGCAGAGCTGGCTGCCGGAATTACATTCACGCCACCTGTGGATGAAGCGGCGGTTACCTATAACCTGACGATTTCCGCGACATCTACCGAAGCGGAAGGTGGATCAGCCACCGCTTCTGCTCCGATCACGATTACGATAGATCCGGTCGCTGACCCAGCCACATTGAATACCGGAACAACCACTGCGACCGAGGATAACGGTGTTATCGCCTTCGGCGCTGACATCACTGTTGCGGGCAACGATACTGATAATTCTGAGAGCATGAGCTTGGAGCTTTCAGGTTTGCCTCCCACGGGAACCGTAAGCTGGAACACCGGTTTGCCCGGAACGGTTACACTCGGAGCGCCTGGTACCTATACGATTGCAGGTACTCCGCAGGAAGTTGCGGCCATTTTGGCGACATTCGGTGTGGAGCCTGCCACCCACGACGCTTTCGATTTTAATGTCGGTATTGCGGTAACGACGACCGATGGCACTGACACCACGACCGTAAACGGCACCCATGCCGTTACAATTACCGCCGTTGCTGATGCACCTGTTGTTACGGGTGGTTCGAGTTCGGTTGATGAGGATGTGACGACGGTGTTCGGCGCGGACATCAGCTATGCGCTGGTTGATACGGACGGGTCCGAGGTTGTGTCTCAGGTTGCTGTTACGGGTATTCCTGCCGGTGCTGATATTACGTTCACCCCAGCAGGCGGTGCGACTGTAACCGCTGTTGCCGGTGGTTATACGATCACTGGCCCTGAGGCCGATATCCGCGCGACGCTGGATACGTTTGCCTATGATCCGGCTGATGATGACGACACCAATGTGCAGCTGACGGTCGAGGTTACCACCACCGATGATGGCGGTTCGACTGCCAGCACGACTGATACCCATGATCTGATCGTGGCCGCTGTTGCCGATGCACCATCAGGCTCAGGTTCCGGCACGGGTAATGAGGACACGGCGATCGCCGTTCCTGTTACCACGCAGCTGAATGATACTGATGGTTCTGAAACAATCACACAGGCTGTGGTCACGGCTCCTACCGGTGTTGTGCTGGGTGGCTTTGGTCCATCGGGTGCAACTGTGGTGCAAGCCGGTCAGGACTGGACGATCACGGGTACGCCTGCGCAGATCGATGCAGCGCTCGCTGCCATGACGGCAACGCCTCCCAACAACTCCGATGCTGATTTCAATCTTTCGGTCACGCTGACTGCGACCGAGACAAGCCCTGTTGGTGGTGAGATAACCACGGCCACTGCCGACACGACCTTCACGGTGCCTGTCACGGTAACTGCTGTTGCTGATGCGCCGAACGTTGTTGTTCCCGGCGCACCCATTCCCACAGAGGAAGATACGGCTGTTGCCGTTGGTGCAGCCCTTGGCGGTTCGCTTAACGATACCGATGGGTCGGAGACGATCTCCTAT